>NZ_JAOWGS010000037.1:92996-969116 GCF_030333035.1 Citrobacter sp. Cpo015
CTCAGAAGTGAAACGCCGTAGCGCCGATGGTAGTGTGGGGTCTCCCCATGCGAGAGTAGGGAACTGCCAGGCATCAAATTAGAAGTATGGCACTGACTTTCGAGGCAGTTCACTACTCGATAGAGAGTAGGACAAAAGCGAAAGCTTTTGAACGTTGCGAAGCAACGGCCCGAAGGGTGAATCACAAAGTGATTCATAAACTGCCAGGCATCAAATTGCAGTAAACCGGGATGAAAATCCGGGTGGTGACAAAGAAATTCGGTGGAGCGGTAGTTCAGTTGGTTAGAATACCTGCCTGTCACGCAGGGGGTCGCGGGTTCGAGTCCCGTCCGTTCCGCCACTTATTAAGAGCCCTGAGCTAACGCTCAGGGCTTTTTCTTTGTCTGCAATTTAATTATTGCTGAATCCGCAAAAATCCTCTGCATTTTTCACTCTTTTTCTATAAAGAGCTTAAGCTCATAATCCTCTCAGTTAACGAACATAGTGATTAAAAAGAGGAATTCTATGACTATCCCTGCATTCGGTTTAGGTACTTTCCGCCTGAAAGACGACGTGGTTATCGCTTCTGTTAAAACGGCGCTTGAGCTAGGCTACCGTGCTGTCGACACTGCGCAAATCTATGATAATGAAGCGGCTGTTGGTCAGGCGATTGCCGAAAGCGGCGTACCGCGTAACGAGCTGTATATCACCACCAAGATTTGGATTGAAAATCTCAGCAAAGAAAAACTGATCCCAAGTCTGAAAGAAAGCCTGAAGAAGCTGCGTACAGATTATGTCGATCTGACGCTGATCCACTGGCCATCTCCAGGTGATGCGGTATCTGTTGAGGAATTCATGCAGGCGCTGCTCGAAGCAAAACAGCAGGGGCTGACTCGCGAAATTGGTATCTCAAACTTCACCATTCCGCTGATGGAAAAAGCCATTGCCGCAGTAGGCGCAGAGAACATTGCGACCAATCAGATTGAGCTGTCTCCGTATTTGCAGAGCCGTAAGGTGGTTGACTGGGCGAAAGCACACGGTATCCACATCACCTCTTACATGACGCTGGCTTATGGTAAAGCGCTGAAAGATGAAGTGATTGCGCACATTGCCGCTAAACATAACGCGACCCCGGCGCAGGTTATTCTGGCATGGGCAATGGGGGAAGGTTACTCCGTAATTCCTTCTTCTACCAAACGTGAAAACCTGGCAAGCAACCTGCTGGCGCTGGAACTGCATCTGGATGCCGAAGATAAAAAAGCGATCGCGGCACTGGACTGCAACGATCGTCTGGTCAGCCCGGAAGGCCTGGCCCCTGATTGGGATTAATTGCCTGACCCTCTGTACCCATTAACCCTCTTTCACAGCTCCTTCGGGAGCTGTTCTTATATATTCACTTAAAAAGTCGATAAATGCCCGGATGCGCGTACTGACGGCACGATCGCTGTAATAAACTGCGCTAAAAGGCATCTCTACCGGCAGACGTTTATCTGCCAATAACTCCACCAGTTCACCCCGCGCGATCTCTTTATCTATCATATAACCTGAAAGACATGCGATGCCGTTGCCATTCAGGCAAAGCTGTTTTAGCGTTTCTCCACTGTTGGAAGAAATTCCGCACTCGACCTCATGCAGCTGTCCGTCGCTACAGGCAATCGGCCAGGTATTGAGTGAAACTGGTTCGGAAAACCCCAGACACAGATGCTGGTTTAACTCCTCGACGCTCTCTGGCTTGCCAAAACGGGCAATGTAGTCCGGTGAGGCAATAATCTTACGATAGCTGGTAAATAACGGACGCGCACGTAGACTCGAGTCAGTCAGTGTACCCGCTCGTATAGCAACATCCACTTTTCGTTCAATAAGATTGATGAACGTTTCTGAGGAGACGAGAGACAACGTCATCTCGGGATACCGTTCCCGGAACGGCTTGATTAGTGGCATCAGGAAATGCAACATCACCGGTGTTGCTGCGTCGATGCGCAGCAGGCCGCGCGGAGTATTACGCGACTCCATGATTTCAGTTTCTGCTGCAGCCATCTCTTGCAGTATCTGCTGCACCCGCCTGAAGTAGCGCTCTCCTTCTTCGGTCAGGCTTAGCTGTCGGGTCGTGCGATTAAGCAAACTGACGCCCAGTTTCATCTCCAGCTTTTTTACTGCCCGGCTGACCGCAGAATTGGCTTGTCCAAGCTGTTCTGCCGCCCGGCTAAAGCTGCCGCTTTCCACTACCGCCACAAAAATTGCAAGTTCTTCGGAGGTTGCTTTCATTTTTGCACCTGACGCAAAATTATATTGAGATTTTGAATATTTTTGTCATTAAAACATCCAGGCATACTGCGTGTCATCTGATTACTGATGTTACGGAGTTATTTATGCCTCTCGCTTTATTTGCACTAACAATAAGTGCCTTCGCTATAGGCACTACTGAGTTTGTGATTGTTGGTCTGGTGCCGACCATCGCTCAACAGCTGGCGATCTCGTTACCTTCCGCCGGGATGCTGGTTTCAATCTATGCGCTGGGTGTGGCAATTGGCGCACCGGTACTGACCGCTCTGACCGGACGCCTGCCACGTAAACAGTTACTGGTTGCGCTGATGGTTCTGTTTACGGCGGGGAATTTGCTGGCATGGCAGGCACCCGGGTATATGACACTCATTGTCGCTCGTCTGCTGACTGGGCTGGCACACGGCGTATTCTTCTCGATTGGTTCTACCATCGCGACAAGTCTGGTGCCAAAAGAGAAAGCGGCTTCCGCCATTGCCATTATGTTTGGTGGCTTAACGGTGGCGCTGGTCACCGGCGTGCCGCTGGGAACATTTATCGGTCAGCACTTTGGCTGGCGTGAGACTTTCCTCGCGGTATCAATGTTAGGCGTGATTGCACTGATCAGTAGCCAGTTACTGATCCCTGCCAACATTCCCGGTCGTGCTGCCGCCAGCATTCGCGACCAGGTGAAGGTGCTGACTCATCCCCGTCTATTGCTGATTTACGCCGTTACGGCACTGGGCTACGGCGGTGTATTCACGGCATTCACCTTCCTTGCACCGATGATGCAGGATCTGGCGGGGTTCTCCCCGGCAGCAGTAAGCTGGATCTTATTGGGTTACGGTGTTTCAGTGGCTATCGGTAATATCTGGGGCGGTAAGCTGGCGGATAAACATGGTGCGGTTCCTGCGCTGAAATTCATTTTCGCCGCGCTGTTTGTTCTGCTGATGGTCTTCCAACTGACGGCCTCTACGCAATACGCCGCGCTGGCTACCATTCTGGTGATGGGGATCTTTGCCTTTGGTAACGTACCGGGATTGCAGGTCTACGTGGTACAGAAAGCTGAGCAATTTACGCCTAATGCTGTAGATGTGGCGTCAGGGTTAAACATTGCGGCGTTTAACATTGGGATTGCGCTGGGGTCAGTGATTGGCGGGCAAACGGTCGAGCATTATGGTTTAGCGCAGACGCCGTGGATTGGCGCCCTCATTGTTCTGGTAGCTTTCCTGCTGATGGGTGTCAGCGGTCGTCTTGATAAACCCGTGCGTGTTGCTCTGGGGTAAATCATTGATGTAAGCGCCCACTTACAAAACAAACTGCAATTGTTCGTTGAAAGTGAGTGCTAAAATCCCTATAACAGAAGAACCAGTCCGGCTGCGGACTGGTTGACGTTACAGAGGTTTGAAAGTCTAAAGTGCGAAAAAACACCTATGCCATGCGTTATGTTGCCGGACAACCCGCCGAGCGGATTTTACCGCCGGGGTCGTTTGCGCATATTGGCCAGGCATTACCCGCAGGCGTTCCGTTAAGCAGTGAAGACCGCATTCGCGTGCTGGTATGGAATATTTTTAAACAGCAGCGCGCAGAATGGCAGTCGGTGCTGAAGAATTTTGGCAAAGATGCGCATCTGGTATTATTACAGGAAGCGCAAACCACGCCAGAACTGGTGCAGTTTGCGACCGCTAACTACCTTGCTGCCGATCAGGTTCCTGCCTTTGTGCTGCCTCAGCATCCCTCTGGCGTCATGACGCTCTCTGCTGCTCATCCTGTTTACTGTTGTCCATTGCGCGAGCGTGAGCCTATTTTACGGCTGGCGAAATCGGCTCTGGTAACGGTGTATCCGCTGCCTGACTCTCGATTATTAATGGTGGTGAATATCCACGCGGTTAACTTTAGCCTCGGCGTCGATGTTTATAGTAAGCAGTTACTTCCCATTGGCGATCAGATTGCTCATCACAGCGGTCCGGTTATTATGGCCGGCGATTTCAATGCCTGGAGCCGTCGACGGATGAATGCGCTGTACCGCTTTGCGCGAGAAATGTCGCTGCGCCAGGTACGTTTTACCGACGATCAGCGCCGACGCGCGTTTGGTCGCCCTCTCGATTTTGTGTTCTATCGTGGTCTGAACGTGAGTGAAGCCTCTGTGCTGGTCACCCGTGCATCCGATCACAACCCGCTACTCGTTGAATTCAGTCCCGGCAAACCTGAACAATAACGGTGTGTCAGGTCTGCCGTAGGGCAGGCCTGTGATGGTTGCCCTTCCTATTTCACAACAACCGAAGGACAACACAATGACAACACGCTCTCACCATGACAACGTCGAAAAACAGTTTGGCTCTCAGGCTAATGCCTATTTAACCAGTGCGGTGCACGCCTCTGGCCGTGACTTGCTGCGTCTGGGGGAAAGGTTGTCGGCATCTCCGCAGGCCCGTGTGTTGGATATGGGATGTGGAGCGGGGCATGCCAGCTTTGTAGCCGCGCAACACGTAAAGCAGGTTGTGGCTTATGATTTATCGTCGCAGATGCTTGAGGTGGTCGCTGAGGCGGCAAATGACAGGGGCCTGGAGAATGTCGCCACACGCCAGGGTTATGCCGAAAGTCTGCCATTTGAAGATAGCGAATTTGACGTGGTAATTAGCCGCTATTCTGCGCATCACTGGCATGATGTCGGACGTGCGCTGCGGGAAGTGAACCGCGTTCTGAAGCCCGGTGGTGTATTGATTGTGATGGATGTGATGTCGCCAGGCCACCCAGTACGTGATATCTGGTTGCAAACCGTGGAGGCGTTACGCGATACCTCGCACGTTCGTAACTATTCCAGTGGAGAGTGGCTGTCGTTAATCAACGATGCCAATTTGATTGCCGATACTTTGTTAACCGATCGCCTGCCACTGGAGTTCAGTTCGTGGGTCGCGAGGATGCGCACGTCCGCGGCGTTGAGCGACGCGATTCGTGCATACCAACAAAGTGCTTCTGCAGACGTGAAAGCCTACTTTGCGTTACAGGAAGATGGCTCGTTTACCAGCGACACGATAATGGTTGAGGCACATAAAGCGGGATAAATAAAAAAGGCACTGGGGGGAATCCAGTGCCTTCATTTCTACAATGCTATCAGGAGTCCGGCATACCGTTGTTTTTCACAAACAACGTGAGCTGATCGCCTGGCTGTAGATTGTCCGTATCGTTGTTCCAGCGCATGACATCTTTGATGTTAACCCCGTGACGTTTGGCAATGCTCGACAGCGAGTCGCCTTTACGCACACGATAGGTGATGCTATCGCTGTTGTTCGCCAGACGCTGTGCGCTGGTACCCGCACCCACCGTCAGGTTTTGACCCACTTTCAGGGATGACCCGCGCAGATTATTCCACTGCTTAAGGTCATTGGTGCTCACGCCAAGGCGTGACGCGACGCCAGAAAGCGTATCGCCAGAGCGAACTTTGTAGCTACGACTGTTCAGCGGCGTGTTATCCGCGACCAACGTTGACTGCACGGCTGCAATTTCGCCTGAAGCCAGAGACTCACGCAGCTTCTCTGCATGCTTCTTTGGCACCATCACATATTGCGGGCCGCTGGCACCCAATGTGGAGCCTTTCACGCCTGCATTGAAGGTCTTCAGCTTGCTGACGGAAATACCCGCCATATCAGCAACCTGAGCCATCTCAACCGGGCTACTCAGGCGAACACGTGCCAACGCGCGGCTTTCGTCTGTTGTTGGCAGACGTACGCCATAGCGTTTGCTGTTTTTGAGTATATCGCTCAATGCCAGCATTTTAGGCACGTATAGCTTCGTTTCCTGAGGCAATGGCAACGACCAGAAGTCAGTGGGTTTACCACGAGCTTTGTTCGTTTTGATTGCCTTCATGACACGACCTTCACCGCTATTATAAGCAGCAACGGTCAGCAGCCAGTCGCCATCAAACATCTTGTTCAGACGCTGCATCATGTCCAGCGCGGCGGTGGTGGAAGCCACAACGTCGCGACGTGCATCATAACTGCGGGTCTGTTTTAAACCATAATTGCGCCCCGTGCTCGGAATGATCTGCCAAATACCTGCGGCATTGGCGCCAGACGTTGCGTGAGGATCAAAAGCGCTCTCCACTATGGGTAGTAGTACCAGTTCCATAGGCATGTTACGTTTCTTAACCTGCCCGGCTATCCAGTACATATACGGCTCTGCCCGTAAAGTTACATCGTGGAGATAGCTCTTATTGCGTAAATACTTCTGTTTCTGTTCGCGAATCCGGCTGTTTTCCGGAATTCCCATCTTTAGCTCGTCACCAATGAAAGCCCACAAATCTTGATCAGCAGCGATAGATGTTCCGTCGTCCATCCATCGCGCCTGACTTGTAAACTTTCCTGCTTCCCCTTGACCAGCTGCAGAAAGGCTCTGTGCGTGTTGTTGGACGTTACCAGTATTCTGGCACCCAACAAGCAGGACAGAGGCGAGTAATATCGCTTTTGCCTTCATGTGTGTGTCAATAGTTGCTTAAAAGACGACCGATCATAACGGCGAAGTTTTCAAAAGGCAACCCGGAATTGTCAGAACGTATCTTTCTTTGACCTTAACCAGGCAAAACGCTCTTCAGGTTGTTGCAATATTGTTTCTTTGTTGATTTCATTAATTAAATCAATATCTTCCGTTCTCAAAAAAAGATTATTTCGCCGCTCATTTTTCAGAATTACGGGTAGTGTCATTTGTTTTTTTACGCGTAACTCATTAACTTTACGATAATATTCATTTATGAACGAATCATGCGGGAGAATGCTTAAGGCAAACTTCATGTTTGCTAATGTGTACTCATGGGCGCAACAAATTAATGTATCGTCAGGAAGTTCTTTTATTATTTTAAGTGATTGATACATTTGAGTTGCTGTACCTTCGAAAAGTCGACCGCAACCGCCAGAAAAGAGCGTGTCACCACAAAATAAGTAAGGATGGCTAAAGTAACAGATATGTCCTAAAGTGTGACCAGGAGTAGCAATTACCCTAAATTCATGCCCCAAAACGAGTGCAATATCGCCATCTTCGACTACGTGTGTCGTTCCCTTATCTTGCGTTTCAGCCGGTCCGTATACCACTATTTGTGGGAAATGTTGCAGGAGTTCTTTCACTCCACCAACGTGATCCTGATGATGGTGGGTTAGCAGAATGGCTTCCGGCACCCAGTTATGCTCTGCAATGGCTTTCAAAACAGGAGCCGCTTCACCCGGGTCCACAATCAGACAATGCTGGTCATTATTTGACAGGACCCAGATGTAATTGTCCTGAAATGCAGGAATACTGTTAAGATTCATATATTACCTCTCAATGCGTAACGGAAGGTTGTGATGAAACCGGCAAGGATCCCTCAAACTGTCGTAGCGCCCGTTAGCTGGGATGATTTGCCCTGGGGCGAACACTATCGTGAGGCGCTGGAGCATCAGCTTAACCCGTGGTTTGCAAAAATGTACGGTTTTCATCTGCTTAAGGTTGGTAATTTAAGCGCAGAAATCGATTCTGAAGCGTGCGCGGTTTCTCATCAGGTAAATGTTTCTTTGCAGGGATCTCCCATGCAGGTGACGGCCGATCCTTTGCATCTTCCCTTTGCCGATAAGTCCGTGGATGTCTGTTTATTGGCCCATACGTTGCCGTGGTGCTCTGATCCGCATCGCCTACTGCGTGAAGCCGATCGCGTGTTGATTGATGACGGCTGGTTGATTCTGAGCGGCTTTAACCCGGTAAGCTTGATGGGATTGCGTAAACTGGTGCCCGTATTGCGCAAGACATCGCCCTATAACAGTCGGATGTTTACCCTCATGCGTCAACTGGACTGGCTATCATTACTGAATTTTGAAGTGCTGCACTATAGTCGTTTTCATGTTCTGCCCTGGAACAAGAAGGGCGGGAAAATGTTAAGCGCCCATATCCCCGCGCTGGGCTGTTTACAACTGGTGGTTGCGCGCAAGCGAACCATTCCGCTTACGCTCAACCCGATGAAACAAAATAAAAGCAAAACGCCTATCCGTCATGCCGTTGGCGCGACCCGGCAATACCGTAAACCGGACGCTTAAGCCTCAGTCTGATACCCAATATCATCCTGAGTCGGGCTCATGGCCGCGGTGCGCGCAAGCTCATCGCAGCGTTCGTTTTCCGGATGGCCCGCATGGCCTTTAACCCATTCCCATTTGATTTGATGCGGCCCCAGTGCGGCATCGAGACGTTTCCACAGATCGACGTTCTTCACCGGTTTTTTATCTGCTGTTTTCCAGCCGCGCTTCTTCCAGTTGTGGATCCACTGCGTAATGCCCTGGCGCACATACTGGCTGTCCGTGCTGAGTATCACTTCACACTGTTCTTTCAGGGCTTCCAGCGCAACGATTGCCGCCATCAGCTCCATGCGATTATTAGTGGTGAGGTTGTAGCCCTCGCTAAAGGTTTTTTCGCGCCCGCGATAGCGTAAAATCGCCCCATAACCACCAGGCCCTGGATTTCCCAGGCAAGAACCATCGGTGAAAATTTCTACCTGTTTAAGCATCTCTGGTAGACTTCCTGTTTTAGCAAATCGAAATCAAACGATAAGTCTGACATAAATGACCGTTATGAGCACTGGAATTACACGACAGATCGTCCTCGATACCGAAACCACCGGTATGAACCAGATTGGCGCCCACTATGAAGGCCACAAGATCATTGAGATCGGTGCGGTTGAAGTGGTGAACCGCCGCCTGACCGGCAATAACTTCCACGTTTACCTGAAGCCGGATCGGCTGGTGGACCCGGAAGCGTTCGGCGTACACGGAATCGCAGACGAATTCCTGCTCGATAAACCTACGTTTGCCGATGTAGCCGACGAGTTTCTCGACTACATTCGCGGCGCGGAGCTGGTCATTCATAACGCATCGTTCGATATCGGCTTTATGGATTACGAATTCGCGAAGCTCAAGCGTGATATTCCGAAGACGAATGAATTTTGCAAAATAACCGATAGCCTGGCGCTGGCGAGGAAAATGTTTCCTGGCAAGCGAAACAGCCTTGATGCGTTATGCTCGCGCTATGAGATAGACAACAGTAAACGAACCCTGCACGGCGCATTGCTCGATGCCCAGATTCTGGCCGACGTTTATCTGATGATGACCGGCGGGCAGACCACGATGGCGTTCTCAATGGAAGGCGACAGCCAGCAGCAGAATGACACGGGGATCCAGCGTATTGTGCGACAGTCCAGCAAACTACGCGTTGTTTTCGCTACTGATGAAGAGTTAGCGGCCCATGAGTCACGCCTTGACCTGGTGCAGAAGAAAGGCGGAAGTTGCCTCTGGCGGGCATAGTTTGTACGTTTACCGTATGAAAATGGCCATTCGGGTGATTTTTGCAGCAAACGATTAAAAACGTGAGAAAAAGCGTTGACGAGGCGCGAGGCAATCCGTAATATTCGCTTCGTTCCCAAGCGGAACACAACGCGGAGTGGTAGTTCAGTTGGTTAGAATACCTGCCTGTCACGCAGGGGGTCGCGGGTTCGAGTCCCGTCCATTCCGCCACTATTCAGAAAGCCTGAATCAGAAATGATTCAGGCTTTCGTCGTTTTAGCCCGCCAAAAATAATAATCTCATTACCATACTTTATCGACCGCGCCCGAGCTTTCGGGTGGGTAACACATCAGGTCATCCTTAACCCGACGCATATCCAGAAGGCGATTAACTCGCGAAGTGGTTCATCACGCAGGCGAAGCGGGGTGAGAAGTTATCGCCAATAAGAACCGTTTCCTCATTCAGGTGCTTTAGCATATACAGCTTGTTGGCACGTTCGTAAGCGTCGAAGAAGAGATAGTCGACAGCGTCCGTTGCGTCATCATCGGGGGATTTTTCCCGACCATCGGGAGTGAGCATAAAAACGCCTGCGGTATGGCCGAGTGGACGGGCATAGCGAAAGAACAGTTTTCGGTTAACAGCGAACTCGCCGTCGTCACTTTTGAGTTTCCCCTGGACTGACAATGAAAGGTGTCCGGAGTTGTAGCTGGTTATCAGCATTATTCCGTGGAGTTCCTTTTTTGTATTCTGGATGTCGAGTATCGACGTGAATTCCGAGGAGCAGGAAAAACTGATTTCTTGTTTTTTCGCATTCCCGGCGATAATAAAAAAAGCGATAGCCGCTAGCCCAAAAATGGCAATCACGACTGACCATAGTAAAGGAGAGTGATCGCTTTCCTGCTTCATATCATTCCTCATGATGGCGATACTGGCTGATGCAATGGTAATAACCGAGGTTTAGCCCGCATTCAGCGGCAAACGACCACTCAACCAGATTATGGTTGCTCGCCCAGGTATTGAGATACAGATCTTTTGGGTACGAACAGTTGGGGTTAATACCCACGGACTTGAAAATATCCAGCGCTTTTTTTTCGGTTATGGTGTCGGTGAGGGCGTTTCCTAATATATGCACACGGCATTGCTCGTAGTCGATAGTCCGCAGGATCGCCGCGTCCGTCATCGCGATTTCATTGGGTATCCATGTTAACCACGCTGTCGCCAGCACGGCGATGCCGGTAATTAACGTTGTTATCGTGACAGGCCACAGGTTTCGTTTCTTTTTCCTGGGCGTCAATGCAACATTGACTATTCTGGTGGGCGCTTGCGATTCCTCCAGTTGCTGAATATTGATACTGGCGTCGCTCATCCGAAATCCTATTCGCGGAATTGTGACGATCAGTTCTGCAGGATGGCCCGTAGACGTTATTGCTTTGCGCAGAAATGAAATGTGCTGATTGAGATTAGCATCCGTCGCTCTGGCGCCATTATGCTGGAAAACATTCCGCAGAATTTCATCGCGCGAGGATATCTCTTTACCATTTTGCAACAGATAGAGCAGTAATTGTGTTGCCACATTATTCAATGTGGCCATTTCACCAGATGCCAGGTCTTTTAGGGTATTTTTATGTGGTCTGAAAACTAAGCCTTCACCAATAATTACGGATTTAATTTTGTTTATTGGTATATGAGAAATCACTGATGTCTCCTTTAAAGCAGGATATCTCGCATTCGAGTGGGGGAAGCAATAGCATAACATAATTCATTTATAAAAAATGATTGTGCCATAGATCGCTTTATTAATATTTATATAACAATCTCTTAATATATCTAATAGAATCCTCCAATCTCCTTCCTCTCTTTCACTATCTTATTGTCATTACTCGCTTTTGATGCCCAATTTCATTTTTACAAAACATTCATAAATACATTTTGCCTGTTCTTCTGGCTAAATAAAAAAATAGTTGATAGATAAAAACTCTATAAAAATTATAAATAATAGACATTAACACTGCTGTCGGCGTGTTTTTTGGCTATTTTTTAGGTAAACGATCGCTCTACAGACAGTGTTACAACACGATTCCCTGAGTTTGATTAATACCGGATTTTTGCATTGTGTCATTTTTTCGTCGACTTAATATAAGCCCCGAAACAGCGTAAACAACTGTGGGCGGTATTTCGGATGGAATACCAATGAAGTTCAAAATACAGGGTGGCTTGAGATGGATTGTTTGCAAGGAAATGCACTTCCGCCACCTGCAGATCAGGGTTTCCCTTGCATAAATTGTCTGTGGAAATAGATCGTCGGAATAACCAAAAAACAGATATAAGGTTAAGTAGTAATATGAAAATGAAAAATGTGGCTGTGGCTTGTGCGCTGATGGCGGGAATGACTTTTACTGCATCTTCTGCTTTCGCTGCAAAAAATGTTGAACCGACTAACGGTAAAATTCACTTCACTGGTTCTCTGGTTAATTCCGCATGCGGTCTGGCCCCAGAATCCAGCCCGGTGCAGGTTAATTTTGGTGAGATCCCAACTTCTCAGTTAAAAGACAACCAACGTGCTGGTGTTAAGCATGCCAAAATCGTTCTGCAGGGCTGCGATACAACTGTTGCGAAAACCGCCACAGTAACCTACACCCCGGCAACGATTGATACCGACAACAATGCGCTGGCTGCATTTACCTCGGGTACAGCAAAGGGCGCGGGCATCGGTATGATTGACAGTGGTAACCAGGACGTGAAATGGGGCGAAGCCGCATCTCAGGTCAACATTACCGATGGCGAAACCGACATTGATTTCGTTGCTTACCTGCAGGCCAACAACGCATCCGCAGCCGTAACCCCGGGTGACTTCGAATCTACCGTTAATTTCCAGATCGATTATCAGTAACGATCTGCTGCGGGCGCAATTATGCGCCTGCTTAACCCTTCCTGCGAATAACTGAAAGGAAATGCGGTGATGCCTGGATGGCGTATTTTACTGCTTTTTATCTTCATATCGCCTGCATGGGTTTTGGCTGACACCCATCGTCTTGTCAGTACGCCCGGCAAAATGCGCATGCGGGGAAATATTATTGAGGCTGCCTGTTATGTCGATCCACGCGACCGGTCGCTGCTGGTTGAATTTGATGACCTCTCAGCCAGAGATATTTCCGGAAAACCTGAAAAAGTATCTGCGCATGATTTCAGCATTCATTTGCTGGGATGTTCATTAGGGGATTCTCAACACCCCGGGAATCTGTTCCAACGCGCCAATATTACCTTTTCCGGCGCACCGGATAGTGACAATCCTGATTATCTGAGCGTGCAATCGGAAACTGAAAATTTAGCGATAGAAATATATGACGGCAAAGGCAAGCAAATTCATTTGGGTGAGCCATCACCGGATTATGCGCTTAACCCAGGGAAAAACACGCTCAATTTTACGGCTTATTTGATCTCCCGCGACGGAAGAATGACGTCTGGTGAATTTACTGCAGTCACGCATTTTGTTGTGAATTATCTCTGAGCTGCACAGCAATTCGGGTATCTGAAGGTTTGCGAACGAAAATGATCACGCTGAAAACAGATAAAAAACGTCTGGCGCTTTTAATTGCTCTGGTCTGTGCCTCTTCATGGGCTGAAGCGGATGAGTCTATTGAATTTAATACTGACGTCCTGGATGCCAGTGACAGACAAAATGTCGATTTACAGCGTTTTTCCGAAGGCAACTTTGTGACTCCCGGAGAATATCTGCTGGATGTTCGTATTAACAGCCAGGAGATTCCTCAGCAGTCGATCCGTTATATCGTTGATCCTGCCAACTCGCATAAATCCATGGCGTGCCTGACGCCGCAACAGCTCGAATTACTGGCGCTCAAAGAAGAGGCGCTGACCTATATTCATCCGATTAGCGCGACCTGCTATGACATTTCCCGCCTGCCGGGTGTGGTGCTGAATAATAGCGCAGGCGTACTGGACATTACCGTGCCTCAGGCATGGATGAAATATACCGATCCAGACTGGACGCCGCCGGAGCGCTGGGATAACGGCGTCGCGGGACTGATTTTCGACTACAGCGTTTCGGGCCAGGCCACACATTACGAACAAGGTGGCGATCATTACCGCTCACTGTCTGGTTACGGACAGACGGGCTTTAACCTCGGCGCGTGGCGCTTTCGTGGCCAGTATCAGGCCAATTATGCTTCAGATGAAAATCGTGGGCGTATCGACTGGGATCAGATCTATGCCTATCGCCCGTTACCGATGCAGGCTGCAAAACTGACGGTCGGTGAAATATATCTGAATTCCCAGGTGTTTGATTCAGTGCGATTTACCGGGGCTAACCTCGCCAGCGACGAGCGCATGCTACCACCGAATTTGCAGGGCTACGCGCCTGAAGTGCACGGCATCGCCCGCAGTAATGCGAAGGTCACCGTCAGTCAGCAGGGGCGTGTTATCTATCAAACCACCGTTCCTGCGGGGCCATTTAATATTCAGGATCTACACGGCTCGGTACGCGGCACGCTGGATGTTCGCGTCGAAGAGCAGGATGGCAGCGTACAAACCTTTCAGGTCAATACGGCAGATATCCCTTACCTGACGCGCCCGGGCTATGTTCGTTACAACGCCGCTGTCGGTAAGCCATCGCGTTATAACCACGACGTCCAGGGACCTGCATTTTATAGCGGTGATTTTTCATGGGGGGTCAGCAATGCGTGGTCACTGTACGGTGGCGCGTTGCTCACTGGCGATCGCTATAACGCCTGGTCGATGGGGATTGGGCGGGATTTGAGCTGGCTGGGCGCGCTGTCGGCTGATGCGACGCAATCCGTGAGCCGAGTGAAGCATCAGGCTGAACAAAAAGGGATGTCCTTTAAGCTCAGCTATGCCAAAACCTTTGATGAATACAACAGCGCCATCACCTTTGCCGGTTACCGTTTTTCACAGCGTAACTTCCGCACCTTCTCGCAGTTCCTCGACGAGCAGTATGAAAATAACAACAGCGCCGGCAACGAAAAAGAGATGTACACCATCACCGGTAACAAGACCTTTTTTGCTGACGACCCGCAATTAGCGACCACGCTGTACCTGACCTATACCCACCAGAATTACTGGGATCGTGGCTCTCAGGATCGTTACGGGATGTCGATGGGGCACAGCTTTTCGTTCGCAGGCATTCAGGGGATCAGCGCTAACCTTGCCGCTTACCGCTCTGAGTATCAGGGCAAACGGGACGACAGCCTTTCGCTGTCCATTTCGGTGCCATGGAGCGATGGCCGCTCAATGGATTATGAAGTGCAAAACAGCGGCAGCCAGACCAGTCAGATGGTTTCGTATTCCGATAACCGCGACCGTAACAATCCATGGCGACTGCGCGCAGGGGTTTCCGGTGAAGGGCACACCGCGTTTGATGGCTACTACAAGCATCGCAGCATGATGGCGGAACTGGAATCTAACGTCAGCTGGCAGCAATCACGTTATTTCTCCGTTGGCGGCACGATGCGCGGCGGCTTTACCGCAACGCGTCATGGTGCGGCACTACACAACAGCCAGGCGTCGATGAATACCGCCAGGGTGATGGTTGATACCGACGGTGTGGCGAATGTACCGCTGAACGGCGAACAGGCGCACTCAAACCGCTTCGGTATTGCCGTCGTACCGGACGTCGTCAGCTATCACAGCTTTGATACCCGTATCGATGTGGACGCAATGGACGAGGACATTTCCGCGACCAAAGCCATCGTCACCAACACCCTGACGGAAGGCGCGATTGGTTATCAGCGCTTCGCCGTGGCGCAGGGGCAAAAAATGATGGCGCTGCTGCGCCTGAAAGATGGTTCGGTACCGCCGTTTGGTGCCGAAGTGTTTAACGCCAACGGTGTCAGCGTCGCCATGGTGATGGAAAACGGCATGGCCTGGATTGCGGGTGTGAATCCAGCCGAGCGTCTTTCTGTTGCCTGGGGCGGTCGCGCGCAGTGTCACTTACAGGTGCCGCAACAAATCAACCCGGAAGGTAACGTGCTGTTGCCTTGTGAATAATATCAATAACCTGAATGAATTTTGTCATGAAAAATCAAGCATTTTACTCCGTGCAGCGTTGGCTCAAACCCGTGGTCTGCGGTCTGCTTTTTATTGCAGAGATCAACGCCTCATGGGCGGGCATTGCACTTGACCGTACCCGTCTGATTATCACCGGTGATGCGCGATCTGTCAGTGCGAACTTAACCAACACCAGTCCGAGCATTCCGTTTCTGGCTCAGTCGTGGGTGGAAGACGCCAATGGAACAAAAATTACCTCGCCGTTGATGGTTTTACCGCCGCTACAACGGATTAACGGCGGGCAAAAGGGCATTGCGCGTGTGACAAAAACCAGCGGTATTAACGCTTTGCCGCAGGATCGCGAAAGTCTGTTCTACCTGAACGTGCGTGAAATTCCGCCCAAGCCGGATAAGCCGAACGTGCTGCAACTGGCGATGCAGTCGCGCATCAAACTGTTCTACCGTCCGACCGCCATCGTGCCGGAAACACCGGGCGCCGTGTGGCAAAACCAACTGGTCTTTCATAAGCAGGGGCAGCGCTGGAGTGTGGATAACCCAACGCCGTACTTCGTTACCTTAATCGGCTTAAGCCGCAAGCCTGAAGCGCAGGGCGGCGACAGGTTGACTGACTTCCCTGGGATTATGGTTTCACCAAAGTCCTCTCTCGATTTCAGCGTGGCCGACGGCAGCGTTAGCCAGTTCAGCATGATGTATGTGAACGATTTTGGCGGTCATCCCGAATTGAAATTCAGCTGCACAGGCAATGTGTGTAAAGCATTGCCGATGGAGCAACAGCCCCGGTAACAGGATTCGTAAATGAAAAAGATGCTTTGCGCTCTGCTGATGGCGGGCATGGCCTGCTCGGTTCAGGCCACAAGCGGTCGCCAGGATATGAGCAATGTGTCCGGCGAGTATGGCAACGTCCGCTTTCATGGTCGGGTGTTCGTTTCGCCGTGCGTGCTGGATATGACCTCCCGCGATCAGACTATCGATCTTGGTGATATTTCCGCCAGCCGATTTCGCCAGGGCGGCGATCGCAGCGATCCGGTATTGGTCACGCTGTATCTGAATGGCTGTTTAAAGGGCTCCGGTCATACCTTAAGGGATTTCCCTGGGCAGACCAGTGAGATGCCTGAGCTGGCGCACAGCACGGTGGAGCGTGGTGTTTCGATGACGCTAATGGCTGAAGGCGCACCGGAAAACAGCGATTTGGGGCGTATTCGTGGCGATGTTCGCGGCGCGGGCATCCGACTACTGACTGAACGTAATCAGTTAATCCACCTGAACCAACCGCAACGCATGTGGATCCTCAAACCGGGCGATAACGCCATTCATTTTCTTGCCGCGCTGGAATCTTTTGGGCGAGAGGTGACCGCCGGAGAATTTAACGGTCTGGTCAGACTTAAGCTGGAGTATCTATGAGCGTATTACGTAAAACGCTGTTGTGGTTGGTGCTGGCAGGTTGTCCGTTGGCCGGGCAGGCATTTACACAGGGAGAAGGTGAGCCGGAAGGTGGGTCGCCGCATCAGTACGATATTGAACTGAGCTCGCTGGATGTCAGTAAAAACCACGTGGGTGGCAGAACGGAGCCGTTCCCATGGAATCTGGGCGGCTGGTATGTGGTGAATTTCTATTGCGAACAGGCTGACATCTCCCGAGCACCAATTTACTACACCACCACAACCACGATGCCGCCTTCAAATCAGGGGGCGAACCGTTTTCGGCTAAACGAGTATCTGGATGTGGAAGTTCAGGTGTGGGTTGCCGGGGGCTATAAAAAATATGTGCAGGCGCCTTTTACCAATGTTTCAAACCGCAACAGCAACAACAGCTGTAAAAAGCGTAAGGGCTACACGCGAGCGACTAACGTTGAAAGTGGTTCAAAAGGGAAAGTGACGTTTATTGTCACTAAACCCATTATCAATGGCATCAATATCACTTCCCAGTCGCTGGTGGAGGTGGCCGGGCGCATGGGAAGCGCGGGACCTACGCCAACCACGGCGATTTCTCGCGTGGTGATTAAATCCGGGCTAATTACCGTCCCGGACAAATGCACCTTCAACCGGGGAGACAAAATCAGCATTGAGTTTGGCGATCTGCCTGGATCCGCTGCCCGGCTCAACGGCACTAACTACAGCAAGTCAGTCCCTATACATGTGGTCTGTGAAGGCGGGAGTTTCGATCAGGGCGCGCTGAACATTAATCTTGGTATACAAACGACCACGGCGTCAGGCACGGCGGGGTTTAACGGTAATCTCCTTGGCACGCTGAGCGGCGGACAAAAGCGCGACGATCTCGGCATTATGCTTAAAGACGAGAGTGGTGGCACCGTCGTGCCCAATCAATTCTACAACGTGAAGGGATTTTACCAGAATCAGGGCGACTGGAATCTCACCGCCGCGCCGGTGGCAAAGCCGGGCGTGGGAAGCGTGAAAGAAGGTGAATTTGAAGCCTCTGCCACCGTTGTCGCGCAGTTTCAGTAGGGGGATGTCATGAGATTCTCGGCGTTATTCGCGACCAGTATGTTACTGCTAGGTGGCATGGCGCAGGCCGACACCAAACTGGTCGGCGGCGATATGTATTTTCACGGCACCATCAGAGCCCTGGCCTGCAGCCTTGCACCGGGAGGCGACAAAATCGAGGTCGATTTCAAGCAAATCGCGACACAGGATCTCTATCTCTCGGGGCGCAGTAAGCCGGAAAAATTCAGCATCCAGTTACGCGACTGCAACCCTGAGGTTTTCCGTGGGATCTCGGTTACCTTCAGCGGTCGTGAGGATGCGGAGCTGACCGATCATCTGGCGCTGGATAGCAGTGAACAAGGCGGTGCGTCAGGGATCGGGATTGGGATGAGCGAAGAGGACGGCACGGCAATCCGCCTTGATGAGAGCACGTCAGTCAAAGAGATAACAGAAGGCTCGATGACGCTGAATTTCTTGGCGTGGGTCGCAGCGGAGCCATCGGCGATAAAAAATCAGTCTCTCGAATACGGTCCGTTCAGCGCCAGCGGGACCTGGACGTTGAACTACCAGTAGCATGATGAACGTACTGAATCGCATTGCGCCGCTGCCTGCGCAGAAATTATTGCTCGGTATTAGTCTGTTTTTCTGGTGTGGGGCCATGCATCTCTACTGGCCGAACAACGGCGGCAGCGGTCTGTCGTTGCCGCTTAATATTACGAGCTGGATCTACGCTGTTGTACTGGCTGCAAGCGTATTGATGCTGGTGCCTCGTCAACGCTGGCGCATCACTGTGCCCGCTGCGGGTTTTACAGTCGGGGCGTTCATCCTGACGTTGCTTTGCCTGCTAACGCCTGATGTCTGGCAGGCCGAGGCACTGCTGGTGGCGGGGGCGTTACTGGGCGGGGTGAGCGTCTATCTGGTCACATTACAAATTCCGCTCACGGCAAACACCTTAACGGCACTGCTGGCTCTGTTATGGGGAGCGTGCGTCATTGAATGTCTGGCGTTTGTCTATCAGTACTGGCATTTGCCGGGCGTTGATTACTGGGAGTTTGCCTGGCGGCGCGGTACGCGACCCTACGGGATATTTCAGCAGGTCAACCTGATAGCCAGCTTCACGGCATGCGGTGTGCTGCTGTCAGCGCCGCTCTTTTTACGTCTGCACCGCGGGTATCGAATTGCCATTGGGATAGGCCTGGTAATGATGGGATTTGTGCTGCATGAATCTCAGTCGCAAACCGGCTACCTGTCTCTGGTAATAGGTGAAGTGCTGCTGCTGGCGGTTTTCCCGGCGCAACGGCGCACGCTGCTGCTGCTTCTACTGCCGCTGGCGTTAGGCGTAGCGATAGGGGCTACGGCCCGCCATTTTTTGTCTGTGGTCACGGTCGATCATCTGACGACTTCTCAAGTGCGCTGGACGGTGTTGAAAACGTCGCTGGCATTATTTGCCGAACGTCCGTGGATGGGGTGGGGCGTGGGCAGTTTTGCTGCCGTGTTTCTCGAACGCGCGGGGCCATTGGGGCTGGGCAGCATTTCGCATCCGCACAACGAACTGGTGCTGTGGTTGGTGGAGGGCGGTCTGGTTGGGCTTGCGGGGGCACTCTGTTTTATAGCGGGTGGTTTATGGCTCTGGCTGCACGGTAATTGCTGGCGTCGCGCCTGCCTGGTGGCGGCACTGCCGGTGGTTATTCATATGTTGACGGAATACCCCGTTAGGCAGTCAACGCCACACTGGCTGCTGTTGATCCTGTTGCTTCGATGTGCAGACAGCGCGCGAACGGGAATACGCCTGGCGCTTACGTCGACGTCGCTGATTCGCGCGGCAGGGTTTATCTCGTTACTGACCGTCGCGCCATTGCTGCTTCTCACGCTGCACACGCAACAGCAATTGACGCTGGCGGAGAGGCAGTCAACGCAGTGGCATCTTGCCGAACAGCTCCCTGTAGGAGGCTGGCTTCTTACCAGTCGCTATCGGTTTGATGTCCAGATGGGGTATCTGCAACGGTATCAGCGTACCCGGGACGCACGTTGGCTGGAAGCGGTTCGCCGCTGGGCGCCTGACTATGTGCGCGTTCACCCAGACCCTAATGTCTCCTTCACGCAAATCTTACTGGCGTTGCAACAGCGCGACCTGGTCGAGGCGCATCGTCTGGCGACGCACTTTTGCCTGATATACCCAAACGATCGCCGTATCCCGTGGCTGCAGGATGCACGACGTCCTTTTAATAAAATAATGGAATGATATGAACAGTTTCAGCGAACAGGCCCGTTATGTGCCAGAACTTCCCCGCAACGCCGAGCTGCTGCGGATCACCGGGATCCGTTTGCAGCGCATTCATTTTTTTGATGACGCATCGCTGGATGTCTGTGAGGTGTTAAGTCAGGTACGCACACCGCTCCCACTGGATTTGTTTTTCAAGCACCTTTCCATCACGGCAAAACAGCAGCTTTTTCTATGGCAAATGCAGCGGGTGCTGGCCCTCTCTGGAAGCTATTCGCTGAATTTATCCGTCAGGATGCTGACCAGTCTGTCATGGATCACACGTCTCACAAAGCAGGTGCATCAGGGGAGGATTGTTATTGAAATTCAGGATCCGGGCTCCATGATGCGCCTGGATAAGGCAGAGCAGCAGGCCGTATGCATTGCCGTAAAAACGCTGGTGCGTCACGGGTTTCGCGTGTGGCTGGATGATGTTTCGCCTGAGCTATTTTTTGTCTGGCGGCTGTCGGGCATCCGTTTCGATGCCATCAAAATTGAAAGTGGAATGTTTCATCAGTTCAGAACATCGGAGTGGCAGTTGAGGGTTCTGGTCAATCAATTTCGTGGGCTGGGTGAGCGGGTTGTCATTGAGGGAGTAGAAACGCCACAGGATTATGCCATTTGCCGTATGAGCGGCGCAGATGCTGTACAGGGCTTTCTGTTTGAGCAGGAAATTTTACCGAAAAGCCTGAATCATTGCTGACTCAGGCTCTGACAATTACTCGCTCAGCGTCTGTGCGATATCTTTTTGCACCTGCTGGCGCTGTTCTGGGGTCAGCACTTTGTTCAGGTCAAAATAGTATTTTACGCGATAATAACGCGCCTGCTGTTCGATGTTGCTGAACGCAGAAAGCTGTTTCTGAACGGCAGCTTCATCCCATTTCCCGGACTTGATGACGTCAATCAACGCGCCGTCTTTAACATCTTTCACCGAAATCTGGCTTACGTTGGTTTCAAGCTGCTGGTGCAGTTTTTTAATCTGCGCCACCTGGTCGTTGGTCAGCTTAAGATGCTGAACGACCGGGTCCTGAGCTGGAGCAGGAACATTGGATACGTTTGCTGCAAGCGTACTAAAAGAAGCGCCCGCTAAGGTAGCCGCCAGCAAAGTCATGCGTAAGAAGTTCTTCATTATTGAAATCCTGATAAGGAAATTATCGACATTGTCTGCCACTCGCTGGTTACGAGTGATTATCCTTTGCAGAATACGATGCTCACCGCATGTCGCCACGCGAATTTGTTTTGCGGTTGGTTACGGAGTGAAACAATCCCGCCACAAGAAACGTAGTGCAGCGGGAGTGAAGGCGATAGTTATAGCGTGAACGGGTCGGCGTCCTGCCAGGCGGGAAACTTCTCGCGATACTCGCGCAGCGCTGAGAGTGACAGCTCGGCGTCAATGCGTGTGGCCTGATGCGGCTCGGCGGTGGCAATAATCTCACCCTGCGGATTAATCACCCGGCTGTCACCGCGATAATGATGCCCGTTACCGTCTGTGCCCACGCGGTTACATCCTGCTACATAAGCCTGGTTCTCAATCGCCCGTGCGGCAAGCAGAAGCTGCCAGTGCAGCGAACGCGGCGCAGGCCAATTGGCAACATACAACGCCAGGTCGTAATCGTTGCGATTACGCGACCATACCGGAAAACGCAGGTCATAACAGACCAACGGCAGAATGCGCCAGCCGCGCCATTCAACAATAACGCGCGCGTCACCTGCATGGTAATGCTGATGCTCGTCCGCCATGCGGAACAGATGGCGCTTGTCGTAGAAATGCACATTACCTTCGGGCTCAACCAGAAAAAAGCGGTTTACCGGGCCGCGTTCAGACTGGATAGCAGCGCTGCCCGCGATCAGGGCGTTGGTCTGTTGCGCCTTGGCGCGCATCCAGCTTACGACTTCTTCTTGCGGCAACGATTTATTTGCCGCTTCCATGGCAAATCCGCTGGTAAACATCTCGGGCAACACGATGACATCACGTCCGGCGACGGTTTCCAGTTGTCGGTCAAAATGGCGCAGGTTGGCCGGGCCATCCATCCAGATCAAGGGTTGTTGCAGCAGAGTAATTTTCAAACCAGGCACGATCGAGGCTCCTCGTTGAACAACATTTTGACACTGTAGCATGAGCATTAATGAAAATGTGGCAATAAAAAGCCCCGCATTAAGCGGGGCTAAACGTTGTGCGTATATCGTTATGCGGCTTCGACTTTACGCACTTTCTCTGGCAGCTTTACCGGCTGAGTCGCCAGCTCCTCGGGTTCAAAGTCATCCACGTTGATACTGCGCAGGCGGCTCGCTTCGGCTTTCACCAGAATCGCGGCTTCATCTTTATCAATCAGCCCTTTCGCCAGCGCATTGTGCGCCAGTTCGTCGAGACGGGTAAATGGCAGGTTTTTACCCAACTCTTTACAGATCCGCTGGTGGATAGGGTCGGCTGCAATGACATCCAGCAGCGCCTCTTCCAGCAAACCAACCGGGTTATGCTCGCTTGGCGTCAGATATTGACCGCGACCAATACGAGAACGAGTAGCACTCGGAACCTGCAAAATCTTCGCGACTTTATGGTCCAGCTTGTCAGACGGCGCGTCGTAGTGGCGACCGGTCGGGAAGATAACCACGTTCAGCAAGCCCGCGACCAGACGGTTCGGGAAGTTTTTCAGCAGATCGTCCATCGCCTGTTCCGCTTTGTACAACGCATCCTGAACGCCCCAGTGAACCAACGGCAGGTCCGCTTCATTACGGCCTTCATCGTCATAACGTTTCAGTACCGCAGAGGCCAGATACAGCTGGCTTAACACATCGCCCAGACGCGCGGAGATACGTTCACGGCGCTTCAGACTACCGCCCAGTACGGCCATGGATACATCTGAAAGCAGGGCCAGGTTGGCGCTCAAACGGTTCAGGTGCTGGTAGTAACGTTTGGTCGCATCGCCGGTTGGCGTGCTGCTGGTTAAGCCACGTGTCAGGCCAAGCCAGAAGCTGCGCACTTTGTTACTGCCAACGTGACCGATGTGTTTGAACAGCAGCTTGTCGAACGCATTCACATCGTTACTCTGTGCCGCAGCCATCTCTTCCAGAACATACGGATGGCAGCGAATCGCACCCTGACCGAAGATCATCATGCTACGGGTCAGAATGTTGGCACCTTCAACGGTAATGGCGATTGGCGCACCTTGATAAGCGCGGGCGAGGAAGTTGCTTTCGCCAAGCATAATGCCTTTACCGCCAGTGATATCCATCGCATCGATGATTGACTGCTGCCCACGGTGGGTACAGTGATATTTCACGATAGCCGACAGCACCGCCGGTTTTTCACCCAGCATAATGCCGTAGGTAATCAGTGATGCCGCAGCGTCCATCACGTAGGCGTTACCGGCAATACGTGCCAACGGCTCTTCAATACCTTCCATCTTGCCGATGGAGATTTTGAACTGGCGACGAATGTGCGCATACGCGCCGGTGGCCATTGCGACCGATTTCACGCCGCCCGTCGAGTTAGACGGCAGGGTAATACCACGTCCTACAGACAGACATTCCACCAGCATGCGCCAGCCCTGACCGGCCATTTTCGGACCACCGATGATGTAATCAATCGGTACAAACACATCTTTACCGAGGGTCGGACCGTTCTGGAACGGCACGTTCAGCGGGAAGTGACGACGCCCAATTTGTACACCCGGCGTTGAGGTTGGGATCAGCGCACAGGTAATACCGAGATCTTCTTCACCACCCAGCAGTTTTTCCGGGTCAGAGAGTTTAAATGCCAGACCCAGTACCGTGGCGATAGGCGCCAGCGTAATATAACGTTTGTTCCAGGTCAGGCGCATACCCAGCACCTGTTGGCCCTGCCAGTCACCCATACAAACCACGCCGGTATCAGGGATCGCCCCTGCGTCGGAGCCTGCTTCCGGGCTGGTCAGAGCAAAGCATGGGATCTCCTGACCGCGAGCCAGACGCGGCAGGTAATGATTTTTCTGCTCTTCGGTGCCGTAATGTTGCAGCAGTTCGCCTGGGCCTAATGAGTTAGGTACGCCAACGGTGATCGCCAGGATCCCGGAAACGCCGGAGAGTTTCTGCAGAACGCGAGCCTGAGCATATGCTGAGAATTCCAGCCCGCCGTACTCTTTCTTAATGATCATCGCGAAGAAGCGGTGTTCTTTCAGATATGCCCACAGTTCCGGCGGCAGATCCGCGAGTTCGTGAGTGATCTGAAAGTCGTTCGCCATGCGGCACGCTTCTTCCACTGGACCATCAATAAACGCCTGTTCTTCAGCGGTCAGATGCGGTTGAGGATAGTTATGCAGTTTTTTCCAGTCAGGCTTGCCCTGGAACAGGTCACCTTCCCACCAGGTTGTACCGGCATCAATCGCTTCTTTCTCAGTACGCGACATCGGTGGCATGACTTTACGGAAGCCGCGGAACACCGGCGCAGAGATCATGGATTTGCGCATCGGCGTAAAGTTAAACGGCACGAGGATAATGGCCAGAGGAACCAGCAGCCAGACTGACCACAGGCCAGCCACGCCAAGCGCAGCCGTCCAGGCGAGCAAAATTAAACTGCTGAGGAATAAGCTCACGCGGTGATAAAACAGAACGCTGAGCAGAACAACCGTAGCGATAATACTCAAAATCATCATAACGAAAAGCTCCCTTGCTTGTAGGAGGTCTGACCACTTGTGATGATATGTTTGTAGTGGATGTAAATTCTTTTAGCAATGTGTTTACAAAATAATTACAACAAAGCTCACATTGTTGCTGTTTTAACCGGCACAAAAAATCAAAAGCCGTAGCCATTCCTGTCTGGATAATTTTCTGTAGTAGGAAATATCAACATGCGTTGGCAAGGTAATGAACGTGTTAACTCTGAGAAATTGTTCCGTTCACTTTGCGTTTATCGCCACTCTGCAGCACCAATATTTGTGAACGTGTTAAGGGTGCTATCGCTGCACCCTTAACAATCCCGGCTCCTGGCGGGAAAATTGTTGCTGCGCAATACCCTCCGCTTATTCCTTCAGGCTACCGGGCCGGGCGCGAGGTAGCGTCCCTGCAAAACGCGCCCTGAGCCAGCATCCATGCTGGCTCTCCCGGCCTTACGGAAACACGTCGGCAATTTTCAGCCGGACCAGCCCACACCTGATCATCGCCGCCGTTTTTTCAAACAGCGAAACAGAAACACCTGAAATTAAGAGAGTTGAAGCGATACCCTCGGTCCGGCTGAAAATTGATGAGGCGTTGACGGCTGACCGGGGTCGTCCGCAGGGATGCGGACGGAGGGGATGGCCTGCAGGGATGCAGGCTCGGCCCCGACCCGAAAGGCAGACGGAATAAGACGAATGAATCGCATAGCGACGATTTTCCCGCCGGGAGCCCGGGTTGCAAGGGTGGTGGCGGTGAGCCACCCTTGCACGTTCACATAAATAGCGATATCAGAGTAGCGATGAACATAAGGTGAACGTAACCCTGTTCAAAGATAAAATATTCTCCTTGCATGATTCACTTGCAGTCATTATGACCATTCCTGTGGCTTAGACTTCTCGCTGGTAGCGCTATCCGGTACACTGCATCTTGTCATTTACATTCATGCTGAAGGATATCCTCATGTACCAGGATCTTATTCGTAACGAACTGAGCGAAGCGGCGGAAACGCTGGCTAATTTTCTTAAAGATGACGCCAATATTCACGCCATTCAGCGCGCGGCGGTCCTGTTGGCAGACAGCTTTAAAGCGGGCGGTAAGGTGCTTTCTTGCGGTAACGGCGGTTCCCATTGCGACGCGATGCACTTTGCCGAAGAGCTGACCGGACGCTATCGTGAAAACCGTCCCGGTTACCCTGCTATCGCTATCTCTGACGTTAGCCATATCTCCTGCGTCAGCAACGATTTTGGTTACGATTATGTGTTCTCTCGCTACGTAGAAGCCGTGGGTCGTGAAGGTGATGTCCTGTTAGGCATTTCGACTTCGGGTAATTCCGGTAACGTAATTAAAGCGATTGCCGCAGCGCGTGAGAAAGGGATGAAAGTGATCACCCTGACCGGTAAAGATGGCGGAAAAATGGCGGGCAGCGCGGATATCGAAATTCGTGTGCCGCACTTTGGCTACGCTGACCGTATTCAGGAAATTCATATCAAAGTGATCCATATTCTGATCCAGCTGATCGAAAAAGAGATGGTTAAACCATAAGAAGACGATTGCCGGATGGTGGCTGAAGCCTCATCCGGCCTACATGAGCGCCACGTAGGCCTGATAAGCGCAGCGCCATCAGGCAGTTCACGGTTTTAAGGTAGGTGATGTATGTGCGAACTGCTCGGGATGAGCGCCAATGTGCCAACCGATATCTGCTTTAGCTTCACCGGGCTGGTTCAGCGCGGCGGAGGGACCGGGCCGCACAAAGACGGCTGGGGTATTACGTTTTATGAAGGTAAGGGCTGCCGTACGTTTAAAGATCCGCAACCCAGCTTTAATTCGCCTATCGCCAAACTGGTACAAGACTACCCCATCAAATCCTGTTCCGTGATTGCCCATATTCGTCAGGCGAACCGTGGCGAAGTGGCGTTGGAAAATACCCATCCCTTTACCCGCGAACTGTGGGGACGCAACTGGACCTATGCTCATAATGGACAGCTCAGTGGCTATAAATCGCTGGAAACCGGAAATTTCCGCCCGGTCGGGGAAACCGACAGCGAAAAAGCTTTCTGCTGGCTGCTCCACAAGCTGACGGAGCGTTATCCGCGCACGCCTGGCAATATGACGGCGGTGTTTAAATATATCGCAATGCTGGCAGGAGAGCTGCGGGAGAAGGGCGTCTTCAACATGTTGTTGTCTGACGGACGCTATGTGATGGCCTTCTGTTCGACCAACCTGTTTTGGATCACGCGTCGTGCGCCGTTTGGCGTGGCGACATTGCTGGATCAGGATGTGGAAATCGATTTTAGTTCAGAGACCACACCCAATGATGTGGTCACCGTGATTGCCACTCAACCGTTAACCGGCAATGAAACCTGGCAAAAGATTATGCCAGGCGAGTGGGCATTATTTTGTCTCGGGGAGCGTGTAGTTTGATGCCAGTTGCGGCTGAACCACTTCGTGACTCAACGGCTTGCTGACGACGTAACGACCATCGACGACGGAGACGGTCGGTGGTTTACGTGTTTGTTCAAAGTAATCGTATCCCGGCTTTAACTGGGCCCAGAAATCTTTGTAATACGAGAACTTATGGCGCTGCATGTTGGCATCGGTCATGCGGAACGGGTAAATGCTAACCTGTACGCTGGACTGCCCGAACACCAGAGCACCGGTCACAAACTGGAAAATCTCATCAATGCCGTTGTCGGTCATTGCGTAGCAGCCGACGGAAACACAGGCACCGTGGATCATCAGGTACTTACCTTCATAACCGTGTGCGCGGTCGTAGGCGTTAGGGAAACCAATGTTAATCGCTTTATAGAAGCGGCTATCCGGTTTCAGCTGTCCACGCTGTACGCTGTAAAATCCTTCCGGACTTTTGAAATCACCCTGACGCTGTTTCGGCCCTAAGCCGCCGGAATAATTGCAGATCTTATAGCTGTCGAGCAATTGATACTGTTCGCCCATCTTGACGTACAGATCCAAGGTTCGCTCTTCTTTGAAGATCTGGATATAAACGGGGGAGCCCATTAATTGCTGCTTATATTCTTTGCTGACAGGCGTAGTCGGGCTGCTGCTGCTCAGCAAACCGGCAAATGAAACGCACGGCAATAAAAGCATCGCAAGAAAAAATGCGATTTTACGCATACTGCTTATTCCTTGATAAAACGATCACACACGCCAGGACGGCAAAAAGAATCCCCAAATCGGATAAATCTGGATCTGGAGCGCTCACATTAGCACCAAGAGAGTTTTTCGCAAGTCTCTCGTGCGGCGTTTACACTTTAGTTTTTCTTTATACGGAAAATTGCGCTTAAAGGCAGTCAGACACTGGCGTATTTTGCTGGTTACTGCGCTTCATTGGGTCTTAATCGTGCTGGATGGATAATGGGTCAGGAACGGCCCAGCATTAGGTACAACCAGACTTCTCACAACATAAAAATACTGTATACTTAAACAGTGATGTGGGAGACAAACGATGCGTAAAATCATACATGTCGATATGGACTGCTTTTTCGCGGCAGTGGAAATGCGTGATAATCCAGCCCTGCGCGACATTCCCATTGCTATTGGCGGCAGTCGTGAACGTCGGGGGGTCATCAGCACGGCCAATTACCCGGCGCGCAAATTTGGCGTGCGTAGCGCAATGCCAACGGGAATGGCATTAAAGCTGTGTCCGCATCTCACTTTATTACCTGGTCGTTACGAGGCCTATAAAGAAGCCTCCCGCCAGATTCAGGCTATTTTCTCTCGTTATACCTCGCTGATAGAATCTCTTTCGCTGGATGAAGCCTATCTGGATGTGACCGACAGCACCCACTGCCACGGCTCAGCTACGCTGATCGCTCAGGAAATCCGCCAGACAATTTTTAACGAGTTACAGTTAACCGCCTCTGCCGGAATTGCGCCGGTAAAATTTCTGGCAAAAATAGCTTCCGATCTCAACAAACCCAATGGGCAATATGTGATTACCCCTGCCGATGTTCCTGAATTTCTCAGAACATTACCGTTAGGCAAAATTCCCGGCGTTGGCAAAGTCTCCGCCGCTAAGCTGGAATCAATGGGATTACGTACCTGCGAAGATGTTCAAAAATACGACCTGGCAATGCTGCTCAAACGCTTCGGCAAGTTTGGTCGCGTGCTGTGGGAGCGCAGTCAGGGGATTGACGAACGGGACGTCAACAACGACAGGCTGCGTAAATCCGTCGGCGTGGAGCGTACGCTGGCGGAAGATATTCACGAGTGGTCGGAGTGTGAGGCGATAATTGAACGGCTCTATCCTGAACTGGAACGGCGTCTGGCAAAGGTAAAGCCGGATCTGCTGATCGCTCGCCAGGGGATAAAACTCAAGTTTAATGATTTTCAGCAGACTACGCAGGAGCACGTCTGGCCGCGCTTAAATAAAGATGACTTAATTACGACAGCGCGCAAGACCTGGGACGAGCGTAGGGGAGGGCGAGGCGTCAGGCTGGTGGGATTACACGTCACGCTGCTGGATCCACAAATGGAAAGACAACTGCTATTGGGGCTGTGATTCAGAACAATTGCCGGATGTCGGCGTAAACGCCTTATCCGGCCTACAAACCAGCGAGCATGCCGGATGGCAGCGTAAAAACTTTATCCAGCCTTCAAATCAGCGTGCAGGCCAGATGGCTACGTAACAACTTTATCCGGCCTACAAATCAGCATGTAGGCCAGATAAACGTAGCGTCATCCGGCATTTAGCGCAGAATCTTACTTCGCCGGAATAGACTTCAGCAGTTCAGTCAGCAGCGTCCAGTAATGGCCGACGCTTTCGATATGAACCTGCTCATCCGGGGAGTGTGGACCGGTGATAGTTGGCCCGATGGAAACCATGTCCATATCTGGATACGGTTTCTTGAACAGACCACATTCCAGACCAGCGTGGATGATCTGGATATTCGGCGTTTTGTTGAACAGACGCTGATAGGTTTCACGAACCAGGTGCATAACCGGAGAGTTAGCATCCGGCTGCCAGCCTGGGTATCCGCCTTTTGCCTGGGTTTTCGCGCCAGCCAGTTTACCCAGTGAATCCAGCATGCTCACCACGTAGTCTTTACCGCTGTCGATCAGGGAACGGATCAGGCAGTGAATTTCAACGTTGTCGTCAGTCATGGTGACAACGCCGACGTTCAGAGAGGTCTCTACCACGCCTTTGGCGACGTCAGAGTTGCGGATTACGCCGTTCGGGGTGGCGTTCAGCAGACGCACAAAGCTGTCGCGAGACTGAGCGGTCAGCGCGGCTTTGTCTTGAGTTACGGCATCCAGCAGCAGAGCCAGGTTCTTCTCTTTGGCTTCCAGTTCGTTTTTCAGGATTTCCTGATAGGTGTTGACCAGCGCTTTTAACGCATCAACTTTATCTGCAGCCACGGCGAGGGTGGCAAAGGCTTCACGCGGAATCGCGTTACGCAGCGTACCGCCGTTGAAATCAACCAGACGCAGATCCAGCTCTTCAGCGTGGCCCGCCAGGAAGCGTACCAGCAGTTTGTTCGCGTTACCGAGACCCACGTGGATTTCGCCGCCGGAGTGACCGCCTTTCAGGCCTTTTAACGTCAGCTTAAAGCTCTGGAATCCAGCCGGGATTGCTTCACGGGACAGCGGCAGGTTAGAGGTAAAGTCGATACCGCCTGCGCAACCCATGTAGATCTCACCTTCTTCTTCTGAGTCGGTGTTGATCAGGATATCTGCCTGCAGCCAGTTAGCCTGCAGACCAAACGCGCCATCCATACCCGCTTCTTCGGTCATGGTCAGCAGCACTTCCAGCGGACCGTGTACTACGCTGTCATCAGCCAGAACGGCCAGCGCAGACGCCATACCGATGCCGTTATCCGCACCCAGCGTAGTGCCACGGGCTTTCACCCATTCGCCGTCAATATAAGGCTGGATAGGATCTTTAGTGAAGTCATGCACGGTGTCGTTGTTTTTCTGCGGGACCATATCCAGGTGCGCCTGCAGAACGACCGGCTTGCGGTTTTCCATGCCTGCGGTAGCGGGTTTGCGAATCAGGATATTACCGACTTGATCGCGCTCGACGTGGAAACCTTTCTCTTGGGCCCAGCTCAGAATGTGTTCAGCGAGCTGCTCTTCATGATAGGACGGATGAGGAATAGAACAGATTTTGGCAAAAATATCCCATAGCGGTTGCGGGGATAATTGAGACAGTTCAGACACGTTGAGTCTCCTTGGCGATGTCCTACAAAACTTGCTTGCAGGCCACGGGGTTAGCAGAATTAAAAACACCACAAGTCAGGCTTGCGCGATGCGATTGAGAATACCACTTTCTCCGCTGACGGCTAGCATAAAGCATGCAAAAAGAGGCGCGGATTCCGCGAAACACTGGTTTTTAGTGCGTCAGATCTCTATAATCTCGCGCAACCTATTTCCCCCTCGAACACTTTTTAAGCCGTAGATAAACAGGCTGGGACACTTCACATGAGCGAAAAATACGTCGTCACCTGGGACATGTTGCAGATCCATGCACGTAAACTGGCAAGCCGCCTGATGCCTTCTGAACAATGGAAAGGCATTATTGCCGTTAGCCGTGGTGGTCTGGTGCCGGGCGCATTGCTGGCGCGTGAATTGGGTATTCGTCATGTCGATACCGTATGCATCTCCAGCTACGATCACGACAACCAGCGCGAACTGAAAGTGCTGAAGCGTGCCGAAGGCGACGGTGAAGGTTTCATCGTAATTGATGACCTGGTTGACACCGGTGGTACCGCCGTTGCGATCCGCGAAATGTATCCTAAAGCGCATTTCGTCACTATCTTCGCTAAGCCGGCTGGTCGCCCGCTGGTGAATGATTATGTTGTTGATATCCCTCAGGATACCTGGATTGAGCAGCCGTGGGATATGGGCGTAGTGTTCGTCCCGCCGATCTCTGGTCGCTAATCTAAAAAGTTTTCAACGCCTGGCAACTGCCGGGCGTTGTTCTTTTTGTGCTGTGTCAGGTTACACTATGCCTTAGTGAGTACTCATGGAGGCTGCAATCATGTCACAGGCTAACCTCAGCGAAGTCCTGTTTAAACCCCGCTTCAAACACCCTGAAACGTCAACACTGGTTCGTCGTTTTAATCACGGCGCGCAGCCGTCCGTACAATCTGCCCTGGATGGCAAAACCATTCCGCACTGGTATCGCATGGTGAATCGCCTGATGTGGATCTGGCGCGGCGTCGACCCGCGCGAAATCCTTGAGGTGCAGGCACGTATCGTGATGAGCGAAGCCGAGCGTACAGATAAAGAACTCTACGATACGGTTATCGGCTATCGCGGTGGGAACTGGATCTATGAGTGGGCGAAGCAGGCGATGGACTGGCAACAGAAAGCGTCTATGGAAGAGGATCCGCAGGTGAGCGGACGCCACTGGCTGCATGCGTCTACGTTGTACAACATTGCCGCTTACCCACACCTGAAAGGCGATGAGCTGGCAGAGCAGGCACAGGCTTTGGCGAATCGCGCCTATGAAGAGGCCGCACAGCGATTGCCGGGCACGCTGCGTGAGATGGAGTTTCCCGTCGCTGGCGGTGCGCCGATCACCGGCTTCTTACATATGCCAAAAGGTGACGGTCCGTTCCCGACGGTGCTGATGTGTGGTGGTCTCGATTCCATGCAAACGGATTACTACACCCTGTATGAGCGCTATTTTGCCCCACGGGGTATAGCCATGCTGACGCTGGATATGCCGTCGGTTGGGTTCTCGTCAAAATGGAAACTGACTCAGGATTCCAGCCTGCTGCATCAGCATGTATTAAAAGCGCTGCCTAATGTTCCCTGGGTGGATCACACCCGCGTGGCGGCCTTCGGTTTCCGCTTTGGCGCTAACGTAGCGGTACGTCTGGCGTATCTGGAATCATCGCGTCTGAAGGCGGTGGCCTGTCTGGGGCCAGTGGTTCATGCGCTGCTTAGTGACCCGCAGCGTCAGGCGAGCGTCCCGGAAATGTACCTTGATGTACTGGCCAGCCGCCTGGGGATGCATGACGCCTCCGATGAAGCGCTGCGCGTTGAGCTTAATCGCTATTCATTAAAAGTGCAGGGCCTGCTGGGGCGACGCTGCCCGACGCCAATGCTCTCGGGATTCTGGAAGAACGATCCGTTTAGCCCGGAAGAAGAGTCACGTTTAATCACATCTTCATCTTCAGACGGTAAGCTACTGGAGATCCCCTTCAACCCGGTGTATCGCAATTTTGACAAAGGGTTGCAGGAAATAACCGGTTGGATCAATCAGAGATTGTGTTAAAAGTTTGCTAAATTTTAGCGATTTGGTAAAACAGGTGCTTCACCTAAGGAGATCGTAATGACGTTACCGAGTGGGCATCCGAAAAGTAGATTGATCAAGAAATTCACCGCGCTTGGCCCGTATATCCGGGAAGGGCAGTGCGAAGATAATCGATTTTTTTTCGATTGTCTGGCTGTTTGCGTCAACGTGAAACCCGCCCCTGAGAAACGCGAGTTCTGGGGCTGGTGGATGGAACTGGAGGCGCAGGAAAAACGTTTCACGTACAGCTATCAGTTTGGTTTGTTTGATAAAGACGGTAACTGGACGGCGGTGCCGGTGAAAGAGACTGAAGTGGTAGAGCGACTGGAATACACCTTACGTGAATTCCATGAAAAATTACGTGGCTTGTTAACGACGCTGAATCTGGCGCTGGAACCTGCTGACGACTTTAAGGATGAACCGGTTAAGTTAACGGCATAATGAACAGTAAAATGCCGGATGGCGGCGCAACCCCATCCGGCATTTTTTATGCTATATCAGAACTGGTAGACCATACCGACAGCAACGATGTCATCATCGTTGATGCCCAGTTTATTATCGCTATCCAACTGGTTGATTTTATAATCAACGAACGCGGACATATTTTTGTTGAAATAATACGTTGCGCCCACGTCGATATAATTCACCAGGTCTTCATTGCCGACGCCTTCAATATCTTTCCCTTTAGAAAGCACATAACCCAGTGACGGACGCAGACCAAAGTCAAACTGGTACTGAACAACCGCTTCGAAGTTCTGTGTTTTATTGGCGAAGCCGCCGGAAATTGGCGTCATATTGCGTGTTTCAGAATAGAACGTCGCAATATAAATATCGTTAGCATCATATTTTAAGCCGGTTGCCCAGGCTTCAGCTTTATCACCCGTACCGCGAGTTTGCAGATTCTGCTGGTTGGTTCGATCGGAGTTGGTATAAGCGCCGCTCACCGCGAAATCGCTGCCGCCAAAGTCATAGGTAACAGAAGTACCAAAACCGTCGCCGTTCTGTTTTTTCACATCGCGATCCTGGTTTTTACCCTGGTATTGCAGGGTCAGATCCAGGCCATCCACGACGCCAAAAAAGTCGGTGTTACGGTAAGTTGCCAGACCGCTGGCGCGTTTGGTCATAAAGTTATCGGTCTGTGCGGAGGAGTCGCCACCAAATTCCGGGAACATATCGGTCCAGGCTTCCACGTCATACAGCGCACCCAGGTTACGACCATAATCAAACGAGCCAAAATCTTTTAATTTCACACCGGCGAAGGCCAGACGTGTTTTTTGTTGGTTAGAGTCGCTTTCAGCTTTATTGCCGGCAAACTCTGCTTCCCAACGACCATAACCGGTTAGTTGATCGTTAATTTGCGTTTCACCTTTAAAACCTAAACGGATATAGCTTTGGTCACCATCTTTGCTGTCATAATCCGTCATGTAATGCATGGCTTTTACTTTGCCGTACAAATCCAGCTTATTACCGTTCTTGTTATACACTTCCGCTGCCTGTACGGATGCCGACGCAACAATTCCCATCACCACTAATGCCAGAGTGCTCTTTTTCATTTTCATTCCTGATTAAAAGTACGCGCTAATATTCACTGGGTGTGATCCCCGTTAAAAGACAGGAGGGTTTTTAACGTCTGGCAATGAACGTTTTATGACAAAGTAAGAATATTTTTAAAAAAGGATGTTTTTTTGTTTCTGTAATAAATGCGTCAAAATCTGCCGCTACGCTTGCTGATCCTGCGCAATAAAATTTCATGCTTTGTGCGCTGGTTGTTGGCAACCGGGGCCAGTCCTGCTAAAACGTTCGTTTGATATCATTTTCCCCAATTTTGAATGGCAGAGAATCATGAGTGACAGCCAGACGCTGGTGGTAAAACTTGGCACCAGTGTGTTAACGGGCGGATCCCGCCGCCTGAACCGCGCCCACATCGTAGAACTGGTTCGCCAGTGCGCGCAGCTCCATGCCGCAGGGCATCGTATTGTTATCGTTACCTCTGGTGCGATTGCCGCCGGACGTGAGCATCTTGGTTACCCGGAGCTCCCGGCAACGATAGCTTCGAAACAGCTGTTGGCGGCGGTCGGGCAGAGCCGACTGATTCAACTGTGGGAACAGCTATTCTCGATTTACGGTATTCATATCGGGCAGATGCTGCTGACGCGTGCAGATATGGAAGACAGAGAGCGCTTCCTCAATGCCCGCGATACACTCCGCGCGCTGCTGGATAACAACATTGTTCCTGTCATTAATGAGAATGACGCCGTAGCGACCGCTGAGATTAAAGTCGGCGATAACGACAATCTCTCCGCGCTGGCGGCAATTCTGGCCGGTGCCGATAAGCTGCTGCTGTTGACCGATCAGCAGGGGCTGTTCACCGCCGATCCACGCACCAACCCGCAGGCTGAGCTGATTAAAGACGTGCACGGCATTGATGATGCGTTGCGCGCCATTGCCGGGGATAGCGTCTCGGGTCTGGGAACCGGCGGCATGGGAACAAAACTGCAGGCAGCCGATGTCGCGTGCCGCGCCGGGATCGACACCATTATTGCCGCAGGCAGCAAGCCGGGCGTGATTGGCGACGTGATGGAAGGCGTTTCCGTTGGGACGCGTTTTCATGCTCAAGCCTCTCCACTGGAGAACCGTAAACGCTGGATCTTTGGCGCGCCGCCTGCCGGGGAGATTACCGTCGATGAGGGCGCGACCGCAGCAATTCTGGAACGCGGCAGCTCATTACTGCCAAAAGGCATTAAAAGCGTGACAGGTAACTTTTCTCGTGGTGAAGTGATCCGCATCTGCAATCTCGAAGGGCGCGATATTGCCCATGGCGTCACCCGCTATAACAGCGACGCGCTGCGCCGTATTGCCGGACATCACTCACAACAGATCGACACCATCCTGGGCTATGAATACGGTCCGGTTGCTGTCCATCGCGACGACATGATCACCCGTTAAGGAACAGGCATATGCTGGAACAAATGGGCATTGCTGCCAAAGCCGCGTCATACAAGCTGGCGCTGCTCTCCAGTCGCGAAAAAAATCGCGTACTGGAAACCATTGCTGATGAGCTGGAAGCGCAAACGGAAAGCATCCTCAGCGCGAACATACAAGATGTTGAGCAGGCGCGAGCCAACGGCCTGAGCGAAGCGATGCTCGACCGCCTGGCGCTGACGCCGGCGCGTCTGAAAGCGATTGCTGACGATGTGCGCCAGGTCTGTAATCTTGCCGACCCGGTAGGGCAGGTGATTGACGGCGGCCTGCTGGATAGCGGTCTGCGTCTGGAGCGTCGTCGCGTCCCGCTGGGCGTGATTGGCGTGATTTATGAAGCGCGTCCAAACGTCACCGTTGACGTTGCCTCCCTGTGCCTGAAAACCGGCAATGCGGTGATTCTGCGCGGTGGGAAAGAGACCTACCGGACCAACGCCGCCACCGTGGCTGTTATCCAAAAGGCGCTGAAAGCCTGCGGTTTACCCGCGGCTGCCGTACAGTCAATTGATAACCCGGACCGCGCGTTGGTCGCTGAAATGCTGCGGATGGATAAGTACATCGATATGCTGATCCCTCGTGGTGGCGCGGGTCTGCATAAGCTGTGCCGTGAGCAGTCGACCATCCCGGTCATCACCGGCGGTATTGGCGTATGCCATATTTATGTTGATGATACCGCGGAGATCGCCCCGGCCCTGAAGATTATCGTTAACGCCAAAACCCAGCGTCCAAGCACCTGTAACACTGTAGAAACTCTGCTGGTGCATCAGGATATTGCTGAGCGTTTCCTGCCTGCGTTAAGCCAAAAGATGGCGGATAGCGGTGTTACGTTGCACGGTGATGAAATCGTGATGCAAGTTCTGCATGGCCCTGCCAAACTGGTGCCACTAAAACCGGAAGAGCTGGATAACGAGTTTCTGTCTCTGGATCTGAACGTTGTGGTGGTCGAAAATATGGATGGTGCTATCGCCCATATTCGCGAACACGGTACCCAGCACTCGGACGCCATACTGACGCGCACGCTCAGCAACGCCAACCGTTTCGTGAATGAAGTGGACTCTTCCGCCGTGTATGTAAACGCCTCTACTCGTTTTACCGATGGCGGCCAGTTCGGACTGGGTGCGGAAGTGGCGGTGAGCACGCAAAAACTGCACGCACGTGGCCCAATGGGACTGGAAGCACTGACCACATATAAGTGGGTTGGCTTCGGTGACGACACGATTCGTGCGTAATTAAAACTGGGTGATGCAATAATAGCCATCTGATTTAAAAGGCTATTAAGGCATCACCCAGTTAATTCTAACCTTCACCCCGTTGCCGCATTTTTTATCCTGCGTTTTTAACATCATCCGCACCCGTCTGGTTCTGACCTATGCATTCTCTGGCGCCAGAAAGGCGGCGTATCACAGAATTTTCCCTGCCTGCATGAATTTTCCTGGTCTTCGTTTCACGTATTGTTCCCATGGCCCGATCTATTAGAATCAATCTCATTTTTATGAGGAGTTGTTGCGTGAAATCGGATATTCACAAACTTAGTATTCCTGTTGTGCCGCTTGGCAACCCGTTTCCTCCCCGTCATTGTTCGCTGTGCCCAAAGGGAGCGGCGATTGACCGTGATAATCAATACAAATTAATAGACAAAAGAAGGCGGTTTAAAGCTGGGGAGATACTCGCTCGGCAGGATGAAACCGCGGAGATGCTTTTTGTTATCCATGAGGGGTACTGCAAGTCCAGCGTGGAATGTGGCGATAACGTTTATATCAGCCGCTTTTATGTTCCGGGAGATATCATGGCGCTGGATGCTGTCGAAGGAGGGAAGTATCTGACAACTATCCAGGCGGCAACGGCTGCAGAGGTTTGCCACATTGATATTGCGCGGTTGTTCAAGGTAGCAGAGAAGGAGCCTTCGGTTGCTGCCGCAGTCATCAAGTTTCTCTGCAGGGATAATGGATTCATTGTTGAAAAACTGCGGCGCTATGCGAATAAACATGCTGAGGCCAGGATCGCGGCTTTCCTGGTGGAATTTTACGAGATGCATTTGCGCATCGGCAGGCCAGAAACGACGCTTCGCTTGCCATTTTCTCGGGAGGAAATTGCCAGTTATCTCGATCTTAAAATTGAAACCGTTAGCCGCTCATTAAAATCACTTGAACAGCAGAATTTGATTACCTTACATAGGGTACGTACCGTAACTATTAATAGTTATCTTGGTTTAAAACGTTTTATCTAATTTTCTATTTAACGATAATCATTATCTCTCCTGATAAGCCAGGAATATTCATTTTATATGGAAAATTCCTGGTTTTAATGTTGTCAAATAATTATCAATTAGAATGTAGTTTCTGTAGGTGAATGTTTTTTTATAAGAATATTCCCTCGCAAATGGATATATCATGAGAATTTTCTTGCGGCGTTAAAAATTTAGCATAATTGCAACAAATAATAAGCATTATAGAGAAACTATGGAGGTGTTAATTATCTTTATGTTTTGTAAGGGTTTTGCTCTCGTGGTATTTGTATGATCTTTTTGATATTTATCAAAAACATAAAAAAGATGAATTGTTTGATTTGTCTTATTTATTTGGGTGATAGTTCTGGTTCATGGTGTTATTTAAGTAAATTAAACTTAGGAAACTTCTTAGATTATCGTTTTAGTGGGAAAATTCTTAGTCTTTTTGTAATTTTTGCGTTTCAGGGTTTGTTGAGATGTTACTTAATTCAAATGATAATTTTTGGGCGCGGCAATTCTGGCTCGCAATTAATGGAACCGCTGGAGTGACTTAATAATAAGACTCGGTGGTGAGTTTGTTCTTAGGAGAAGATAAAAATGAAAAAATTATTATTAGTGACCTCTCTGGCGTCTGTATTTGTTGCGGCAAATGCAATGGCAGATGTCACTGCTTCTGCAACGGCCTCGTGGGACGCGACGGCAACAAAAGATACCACCAGCATGTTGGTCGTCACTCCGCTGAACTCTTTGACTTTCCAGTATGCGGAAGGTCTGAATGGCTTCAACTCCCAGGATGGCGCGTTTGATGTGACTATTCAGGGCCAGGAAACGGCAACTGATTTTGAACTGACCGCTCAGATTATTAGCAATACTCTGACCAACGCCAGTGGCGATGCGTCTACCCTGAACGTAGGGGTGGCATGGAATGGCACCGCGTTGACTAATTCATCAGATACTGTCCTGGTAAATTCCAGCTCGACTTCTGGTCTTGAAAGCCTGATGGCTGATGGCGCTTACAACGGTGCTGACCGCGTCAGCGATCAATCCAACTTCAAATTCACCATTGCGTCTGCGACTTCTGATGGTAGCACGCCGGTAACGGATTACTCTGCACTGCCAGACGGCTATTGGGCTGGTGATGTAAAAGTACAGTTCAATGCAACCTGGACGACTCCGTCCACCTAAGAAATAAAATTTCGGGAGGAGAAATTCTCCCGAATTTATCAGGAATGGTGTCATGAATAAATATTTACCGGCAGCAATGTTGGTAGGGTTGGTAATCTCTTTTTCCAGCTGGGCAATTAACGTTGGTGATATCACGTCGATAATGACTTCTACTGAGAGTTCATTATCGAAAGAAATTACTAATACGACAGATTCGGCTCGTTATGTCAGCGTATCGGTAAAACAACTGTCATCACCCTTAGCGGGCGGAGTCGAAATAAAACCCGTTAATTCCGGGGAATTACTCTCTACGCCTGCCAATCTAATTCTGCCTGGTCAGGCAAAGGATGTTTTTCGCTTCTTTTATAAAGGGCCTGCAGATGATCTCGAACGTTATTATCGTCTGCAATGGATAGATGAGCCGGTCACCGAGAGCGCGGAAACCCGGGCGAATAAAATGGCGGTTGCAACAGCGTCGGCTGAAATTGGCACTATTCTGGTGGTTGCGCCGCGAAAAGAGCGTTTTGAATATAATCGTAATGGTGATGTTATTAGCAATACTGGCAATGTTTCATTTCGAGTAATCGCCTATGGGGCTTGCAAAGATAATGCTCGCGATCAGGGTCGGGGCTGTCGTGAACGTTATTACATTATGCCAGGTACAAAAATAAAACTGCAGTTCACCGACATTAGTAATAGCCGCTCACGCATTGGGATCTGGCACGGTAAGCAGTTTATTACAGTGAAGTGATGGTCAATAGCAGCCATCTGTACGGGAAAAATAAAAATACCGGATTGTAAGGATGCATATGACAACAACATATATTGTTGGCGGTAGCATTTGTCTTTTTCTTGCGCTGACACCAGGAACTTCACATGCAGCCCCAGTAAAAGTGGGTAATTACGTTATTCCCAGCGCTTTCGCTCGTTCACTGGAGCAGGGAATGACGGTGCCGGTTTATATCCGTTACAACGAGACTGATGAGAAAAGTCAGCAAAAAATTGCCGATGCGGTGATTTCGCTTGTTGATGGCAATATTACAGTTAAAGCACTGACTCTTGCTGAATTGCCCAATAATGCTGTGTTATCCGAGAAAACCCGCGCGTTAGTGGAAAAAATCCGTGATGTAAAGTTTCACGATAATACGAATATTGAACTGTCAGATGATGCTCGACTGCAACTTAATGTCTCATCATTTCACCTGGAGATGATTGTCAGCAAAGATGCGTTAACTGAAGCGATTGTCGCGCGCAGTAGCTTGCTTGGACCTTCCAGCGTTGAAACTCTGTCTAACGTCCTGAACTACAACTTTGGTACCTACTATAACAATTACCGAAATGGCAGCAGTACCCGCAGCTATCTGACGATGGACAATACAACATCGCTGCGGGAGCACCACATTAATGTTAACGGTTCGTTTTACGGCATCGGTGACAGCAATGGTACCAGTAAACTTTATCGTGCGATGTATGAGCGCGATTATGAAGGGTATCGACTGGCGCTGGGGATGCTTGATACATGGAATGTCCAGTCTATTGCCAGCCTGAATGCGCTGAATGGTGGGAAAATTTACGGTGTGAGCTACGGGAACAAAGGAAGTACGGTTGTTGAGAATACCGCGCTTTCACTCACGCCGATTACCGTATTTTTGCCAGCCGCTGGTGAGGTTCATGTCTTCCGCGATGGACGTTTGCTCAGCGTGCAGAACTTTAATATGGGCAGCTATGAAATTGATACCAGTCGCTTTCCGTATGGTGTTTACGACGTCACGGTAGATATCGTGGTCAATGGGCGGACAATTAATAGTCGTGTCAGCCGGGTTAATAAGATCTTTGCTCGCCAACAAGCTGCCGGAGTTCATCAGCTCTCATGGCAGTTTTTTGGTGGTTCGCTGGATTATGATCGGGTGAGCTATAAGCGTAACCACTATCAGGATTTGGGTAGTGAGCAGACCTGGATTGCCGGGGGGGCCGCATCGGTGACGCTGGCGATATTGTCGGGGCTGGGCCTGAAATCAACGATCTACGGTTTTGACAACAATGCGGTTAATGAAACGGATGTCACGCTGAATGTGAATGAATACGTCAGTATTGGCAATCAGATGTTGGTAGCGAACGATTCATCATGGCGAAACATCAGTAACATTAATCTCAATGTCCCTGAGGGATATGGTTCCCTTTGGGCATCTCGTGAAGACAGTAAAATTGGCGATCGCTTGCCTATGCAGGAGCGTGATAACTATTCCATTGGCGGAACTCTTAACCTCGGAAAGTTTATTCCTCATGGTGGTTCACTCACTGTTAGTCAGACGGAGAATCGTTACTCAGGCAATAAATACCGTAATCTGGATTACAACACGACTCTTTATTCTGGAAGGTATGCCACGATTGGGTTACGTGCAGGAATTCAGCGTTATTACTACAACAACCGAAATGACGATGGGCGACAGGAACGTTATGTCAGCCTGGACTTATCGTTGCCGTTGGCGACCTGGTTGAGCATGGGCGTCTCCCGAGATCGCTATGGCAGCACCCAGGGTAATCTCAGTGCACGAAAACAGTATGCTGAAGGGCCGATTAAATCGGTCGGATTATCGGCATCAACGCGTCTGAGTGGTGAACAGCATTACGACAATAATTATTCGGTAAACGGCAATCTAAGTTATGACACGAAATATAACGCTGGCACCGTATCGGTAACACGTTCTGCTGACAACTCCACCAATATGAACTTCTCTTCCCAAGGTTCTCTGGCATGGGCAGGTAAAGACTTCGGTCTGAGTAAAGAGAGACAGCGTTCTGGCGTTATCGTAAAAACAGATTTGACCGGCGAGGGGAAACTGGCTGCGAAGATTAATAACCGCAATTATCTTCTCAGCGGTAAATCAAATTTTATTGCGTTGCCGCCTTATGCTCAGTACAAGCTGGAGATCCTTAATGATAAAAATTCTGAAGACAGCTTCGATATTGTTTCAGGGCGAAAACAGGAACTGACGCTTTATCCGGGCAACGTTGGCGTTATCAACCCTGAAGTGAAAAGCATGGTCACCGTATTCGGTCGCATTCGTTATCCCGATGGACAGTTGGCTGCAAATACCGATATTCATAACCACATCGGTAAAACACGTACGGATGCAAAAGGTGAGTTTGCTATCGATATTGATAAAAAGTATCCGGTTATTACGTTAATTTCTGCCAATGGCAGGGTATGTGAAGCCGATCTGGATCTGGAAAAAGCACGCGGTGCGGCGTGGGTTGGCGATGTGAAATGTGCAACGCAAACCACGATGGCACAACGATAAGGTATTAATAATGAATAAATCTCTATCTCTTATTTTTGGGTGTGCCTTTGCCGTGTTATCCCCATCTGCCTGGGCGCTCTCGGCATCCACTCAGGCAGCAGTCAATAACAATTATTTGTTTATAGAAAACAATGTTGATAACGAATACTTTATTACCCCGTCCTCCCTCGATCCTCGCATTAGTGGGTCGAACACCTGGGTAAAATATGGAAACGACCAGGATAGCCTGGGATACATAGGTATTGTTGGCTGGGTGGCCAATACCACATATTACAAGGATATGTGGATTAATAATTCGCCAATCAGTGAACCATTCCGGGGTATTCGTTGCACTACTGGTGCTAATTGCCCTGCATCTGGCTATATTGCTGCCGAGCTAACCGATCAATTTGGTTTTTATCACACCAAAGCAACCGGATCCGGAATCGCCGGTGGATACTATGGTTTTGCATCGCTGACAGACTCGGCGTATGAATACTTCCGCAATATATCGGTCGGAAGCGCAGAGACATATAACCTTAATTTTTGTCGAACCACGATTGACTATGATTATGCGGCTGGGCAACGTTGTAAAGACCAGAGCAGCGGTAATTGGTATATCAGACCTTATACATTAAATAAAATAGGTCATTTATCTTTGGTTTCTACCAATGCATTTCAGGAGTTATGGGTTGCCAGTGATGGTACGCCGAGCATCACTAAAGACAGTGGTTATTGTGAGCTGGGTGTGGTCAGTCGTGAAGATGGCGTTATCTGTAAGATGATTTCATACAATTTAAATCAAACCAGCAATCTGACGGCTTCACTACGTATTCGTATGTACGCGGATAGCGGTTTGCTCGGTTTTACGCCTGCGGCTGCCACAATAAAATATTCTGGTGATGGTCAAACCTGGACTAACTTTAGCTCGACGTCGGTTTATTATAATATTTTTAGTAATAGTGGTGAGTATGTCTATGTTTTTCTGTCGAAAACATTCCTGAAAAATATGGTGGATCGTGGCGTCAGTATCACCAACAGCCAACCATTTACATTTGCTTTTACAAATAGCGTGACGCCAGAGTCGGGGTATTACCAGTTTACTCCTTCGCTACAGCTCAATATTGTTCCAAAGGAATATGGGATCAGTATTATCTCATCGGATAACAGCACCTCGGCAAGCGGCAGCGGCACAATTGGCGAGACCGCTCCGATTGAGATGGATTACACCGTGACGGTCTCGGGGCCTCGTCAGGCTGATAGCATTACCGCACAAGTTATTGGGGAAAGTACGACGATAAACAATGTGCCTTATTGCCTGTTCACTTCTACGCAAGGTGGGTTATCTGTCCCAATTCCCGCCTTTCTTCAGTACAACAGTCAGTCGGGTGGCGTGGTACAGAAACGAAATAGCTGTAGTGAAGCGGCGATCAGCATGAGAGATGCGCAATGGCAACAGACGCCCTGGGACGCAAATAATACAGATGATGGAAGCTACTTTGCGACTGATTTAAAATTGCTTTTCCCAATGAATGATTCGCGTTCGATGTTGACCGTTTCCGGTGCGGATTGGGAAGGTGTTGTCAGTGCCAGCGGAGAGATAAAAGTGACGGCGAATTGGGTGGGAGTGACGCCATGAGCCACTGTCGTTTGGCGCTAAGATGGATATTGGCCTTGCTTTCCGGGCTGGCGGTGTTCTCCGCACAGGCAGTCTATCTGGAGTCGACTATTTATGAGATGCCATCGGATAAATCATTTATCAGTAAACGAATCTATAACGATAGCCAGAAACAGAACGTGTACAGTATTAGCGCAGTTAAAATAGATAAACCGGGACCGGGAGGTGAAAACAGAAGTGCTATTGCCGAAGGCGAACTTTTGTTTACTCCGCTCCGTTTTTCACTGGCATCGCAGGCAAGTGAGTTTTTTAAGATTTTCTATCGTGGCCCGCAGGATGATAAAGAACGCTATTACCGAATACTGTTTCGTGAAATGCCGATAACGCTGTTTACCGAGCGTAATCAAGGGAAAGGCGGACAGGCTCTCCCGGTGATCGCTATGGATACCATATTGGTCGTTCGTCCGAGGAAAATGAACCTGGCCTACACCATTGATGAGATAAACGGGACGTTGAAAAACACAGGGAATACTTTTTTCAAAATTATCGTACACCAGGGGTGTCACTCAACTGATGATGAAGCCACCATGCGTTATGTGTTACCAGGGAAAACCTGGCATAGTAGTGAGTTGAAAACAAAAAACCGGAAATTTATCGTAGCGTTGCAGAAATACCTACCCGTGGGTCAGAGTTGCTCAAAAATTAATCATTAAGGGGGTTGGGTCTGAACCAATATGCCCTGATTATATATTGAACCTATACTGTCACTCGCTATAGAAAATGTAGCAATAAATTTAGAGTCGATGAAACAATATGTCGTGCATATTGTCGGAAATGTTTATGAATACAAGATCTACGACATCCTCTCTTAGTTTGTCGGTCAGCATAAACTACGGTAATATGTTATTCTGTTGGTCATTGTAGTTATATGTTTTGTAAATTTTGTATTTATAGCTTTTTGTTTTGTAATGAAGTGAAAGTGAGTAAAGGGATTTGTACTGATTAAGAAATGGAGTTTTTTCTTTTTCAATTTTTAAATGGAACTTACGGTGTGATGAGAATACTCATATGGATAACTGTGATTATAAATTCTGAATTTACGTGATATGGCTTATGGATAAAGTTATATCACGAATCGCCTTATGATTATTGGAGGTCGAAGGTGTTGTATATTCTCTCGTGAATAGAGCGAGGGACCTGCTATGCCATAAATTTAAGTTGGTGATAACTATGAATACGAAAAAAATTTTTCTGCTCAGTTATGATACTTTCCTTTTTTCAGGAATAAAAGCATGGTTACCAAATCTGGTATTGATCGATGCACGGACATTTATTTCTGGCACGCAGTCAGTTATGTCGCAATATCCGTCCTGCTTGCTGGTGATCGATAACCGGTTGCCATTATTATTGGTCAAAAAATGGCTTCAGAGAAACAGTACACAGTTCATCAACATACACTGTATTGTTCTGCGGATGTGCGAAACCCTGCCTGTTAATCGGGGATATGAAGAATATTCCTTTATCAATGGGGGGGAATTGTCGGAGCAGTTGATCGCTCAATTAAAAGAGAGTCTATTGGCACCTAACAAAGTTGTGGAAGTCAATAAAGATTCACCGATGTTTACTTTTAACTTGACTGAATTTGAAGAAGAAATGCTGTATTCATCATTCACAAAAGAAAAACTGCATGATTTCTGTATTGCTAATTCGCTAACAATTAAGTCAGTGTATCGATATCGGGATAAAATTACTGCTCGCCTCGGCTTTTCCAATTTTAATGAAACTGTTATCTTTTTAACTCGAAATAATTTATTAAATGAAGGTTCTATAATCAATAATAATGTGAGTGGGGATACAGTTTACACTGACTCATATGATGTTTCGGATACTAGTAGACTGAGTATGGCAATAAGGAATGAGGAGATCATTCCTTATTTTCAACCCATCGTGAATATCAGGGGCGATGTTTGTGGCGTTGAGGTATTGGCTCGTTGGCCACAGGGACATAACTATGCTATTTCTCAGCGAGAGTTTATTCCATTGGCTGAAAAAATTGGCTTAATCAATGAGTTAACTAGCTATTTAATGACCGCTGTTGCGCGCAATCTGGTCTCTGGAGGCGCAAGCATTAATAAAACACTGTTCGTTTCTTTTAATGTCAGTCCGTCAGGTTTAAATAATCCTGTATTCTATTGGGAATGCCTTAATTTTATGGAGATAACGCAAGGTCTGCCGATAAAATTGATGATAGAGATAACAGAGAACCAGACGTTCACGATCACTCCTGCAATCAAAGAACTTATTCGTTCGTTACGAAATAAAGGTGTTTTGTTCGCTTTGGATGATTTTGGTACTGGATACGCTAATCTCTGCTATCTCAATGAGTTAGACCTGGATGTAATCAAAATTGATAAAAGCTTCATTAAGGAAATTAAAGAGGTTGATCAATATATCCCTATGCTCGAGTCAATTACTCACCTTTCAGGACTTCTGGGGTTACGTACGGTGGCCGAGGGCGTTGAAAATGACTATCAGCAACAATGGCTGGGAAAAAATAATGTTGACTATCTGCAGGGGTATCAGTTTCTACCGCCAGTGACATTTAATGATTTTATCCGGTATTACCAGCAGTCTGTAGATTTGTTTGAATCAGCGTCGGATTCACCTTTATCTACGTAATTCATTTTTGACACGGTTTTTACATATGAAGGGTAAAACCTTTAAACGAGTATGTGCTCTGAGCTGACATGGCCTGCAGCATGATTTTTTCCTGAACACCAGGGGCAGACGCCTCTGGTATTGGCGTCTTTGCATCGCTGCCTTTCTGTCTGGTTAAGTAAAAAGTCCTACAGTGAAGTATGCACCGTTTGTTTATGTATCTTAAACGGGGTATTTATAGTGATATCAGCGTTAATCAAACAGGTACTGAGGTTTGCCCGTAGCCATGCGTCATTTCCTGCAAAAATTAAGAGTCTGGCTTCCACCACCACTCATCCTGTTATTATTCCTCATCGCGGATGCGTTGACGGCGATCCCGCGTTTCACATTTGGCGCGGTGACTATCGTAATAAGTGCATTGTTGGCTAGCGTCAGTCTGGCGATGATACTGCATACCGCGTGGCAGATGCGGAAGAAACGTACGACGCTAAACCCACTGCATGCAGAGAAATCGACCACACTTGTTACTGGCGGATGTTATGCCTGGAGCCGCAATCCAATCTATCTTGGAATGAGTGGACTCCAGTTAGCTTTTTCTCTCTACGTTGGTAGCCTGATTGGAATATTGGCTGCACCGCTGTTTATACTGGTGGTTGCCAGATTACATATTGATTTTGAAGAGGAACAACTGCGAAAACATTTCGGGCCGGAATGGATACGCTATGAGCAGCGTGTTCGCCGCTGGTTATAGAATTCCCTTGCCGCGTACCAGGACACCTGTGACGACACGATTCGTGCGTTATTGAAACCGGATGATGCAAAAATAGGCGTTTGATTCGCAAGGCCATTGACGCATCGCCCGGTTAGTTTTAACCTTCTACCCCGTGTTCACATTCGTGGGCATGTCCTTATCAGGGCCGATATAGCTCAGTTGGTAGAGCAGCGCATTCGTAATGCGAAGGTCGTAGGTTCGACTCCTATTATCGGCACCATTTCAAAATCTTCCCAGGTCTACCGAAATCAACTAAAAGCCCGTTTACTGCGGTTTTCAGCGCACATCTTATTTTTCGGGTAACCTGCACCACGTTCTCCGTATCGCCATTCTTGGTTGGTAGTTAAGAGGCCGTTAATCAGGCCTCGTCGAAATGGCTGATAATATCGAGCGGCCCTGCGCCAGGGCCGATTCGTTTACTGAGCAGATTCAACAGGATGTAAATGCAATACGCTTCAACCCCTCTACCGCTTTTTCGAGGTAGGCGCGTGGACATCCCATGTTCAGGCGGATAAAACCATTTCCAGCAGGACCAAAGCCATTTCCCATTGAAGGCGCAATACCGGCAACATCAAGCATTACCCATTTGAGCTGCTCATCATCCAGTCCAAGCGCTTTGCAATCTATCCACAGTAGATACGTTGCCTGGGAAGGAACAACCCGAGCCCATGGGAGATATTCATCAATTTGTTGAATAAACCAGCGTCGATTTTCAGCCAGATAGCCAAGTAAATCGTCTAACCATGGTGCACCATGTTGCCATGCAGCCGTACTCGCCTCGACGGATAGCGCATTGAATACATCCAGTCCATGCGCATCCAGACGGCGTAAAAAGTGTTCACGCAATGCCGGTGCCGGTATCAGAAAATTAGCAATACGCAATGTCGACAAACCAAACGTTTTACTGGCTGAAGTAGCTGAAATTACACGCGAATGCCAGCGTTCTCCCAGATGCAGAACTGAAGTAAATTGTTCTCCTGGAAGCAATAAATCTGCCCATATCTCATCAGACAGCAACGTTACATCATAGGTCTCGCATAGCGTAAGTAGCTGTTCCAGCTCCTGTGCAGACCAACAACGACCGGTTGGATTATGCGGATTACATAAAATCATCAACGGCGGACGTTCAGTCCGGAATAACATTTCCAGGTGAGCAAAATCCATTTGATAACCGGTAGCCGGGTCCTCATACAACGGATTTTCCAGCAGCTGTCTGCCGTTCAGAGAGATAATTTTAGCGAATGAGCCATAATAAGGTCCCTGAACGACCACGCCTTCACCGGGTTGACTCAGCATTTGTACGAGTAGCGATAATCCCGGAACAACACCTTCAATACTGCAGATCCACTCTTGCTTGATTTCCAGCTGATGCCGGGTTGAGAACCATGAGATTAATGAATCAAAGTAGCTTTGTGGTCGTTCGCTGTAACCAAAAATACCGTGCCCGACGCGATGAGTTAAAGCTTCCTGAACAGCGGGCGGGCAAGTAAAGTCAAAATCAGACACCCACATTGGCAACAGTTGATGTGTATCCTCGCCGAAATATCGCGCCATAAAGTCCCATTTCAGCGAGGCGGTATCGTGACGATCGATAATCTTATTAAAATCCATTACATGCTCTCCCTATTCTGTTGCCGTAATATTTTTTTCTGTTTCTGCCACTGATGGCGCCTTCGCAATACCGATTCCCGTGAAACCGTAAATCAAGGCGAAGAAGATTGCGGCATAGCACTGAATCGCCCATGGCAATAAATCCAGCGTGCTCACTCCTAATGTCGTGGCCATATAAACTCCGGCAGCGGTCCACGGCAACAACGGCTCAATAACGGTGCCAGCGTCTTCAATAGTGCGGGACAGATTTTTGGTATCCAGTCCCATACGACGATATGCGTCTTTAAATAGTTCAGCTGGAACCAGAAGAGCCAGCTTGCCGTCGCTTGTCGCTCCGGTCACCAGAAGGGTGGTACCAATGGTTGCCGCAATTAACTGACCGACACTGTGAATGACCGTCAGTAAGCGGTTAATGATAATGTTGAGCGCGCCGGTTAACGTTAAGGCACCGGCAAAAGAGAATGCGCAAAATACCAGAAGGATAGTGCTCATCATTGAGAACATTCCGCCGCGGTTCAGCAGGCGCGGAACATCAACAATAATGCCCTCACTCCCTTGCGGGAACATAGTAATGTTAAATCCATCTATAAAGGCATCCAGTCCCTGCTTGATGCTGAGTCCTTGCATGACAACGCCCAGAATCAGGGCTAATACGCATGCACTCAGCATTAAAGGAATGACCGGCTTTTTACGAATCGCGCCCCACAACACAATAACTGGCGGCAAAATCAGAATGATATTGAAGTGGTATAGCGACTCCAGAGCGTTGACAATATCGGTAACCCGTTGCGGCGTGGCGACCTCGCCGAGCATATTGCTGTGGCCGGCAATAAGATAAACCACGGCGGCAAGCAGAAAGCTGGGAAGAGTGGTCCACAATAAGTGCTGGATATGCTCGAAAAGGGTGGTATCTGCAACAATGGCCGCAAAGTTGGTGGAGTCTGACAGCGGCGATATCTTGTCACCGAAGTAAGCGCCAGAAACAACGGCACCTGCCGCTGCTGCCATCGAAACATCCAGTCCGGCGGCAACGCCCATCAATGCTACGCCAACCGTTCCGGCGGAACCCCAGGAGGTTCCGGTACACACCGATACGACGCTGGTCAAAAAGAAGGCGGCGATGAGAATGTATTCGGGGCTGATGAGTTTAAGTCCCCAGTACACCATGTAAGGGATGGTGCCGCTGAACATCCATGTACCAATCAGGCCGCCAACACAGATAAGAATCATGATAACCGGCATTGCTTTGGCGAGTTTATCAACCACCGAATTAATGATGTCTTCCCAGCAATACCCTTGCCACCAGGCCATGCCCGCGGCGACTGCAGCAGAACATAGCAACAAGGGCTCAATACGTAGCCCCATGATGCCGTAGCCAATAATTAGCAGCAGTAGCATGGCTAAAATAGGGATCACTGCCAGTCCAAATGAGAGTGTTTTTTTCTGATTTTGAGAGGCATTCATTCATGAATCTCCAGTCTGTAAGGTCGCTCAAGAGTAGAGAACACCCTTTTGCCTGACTGTGATCGCTCATTGGCCCTCATGTAAGCGATTACATGAAGACGTTAAACTTGAAGTCGATCACAATTCAGGGGCTTGACGATTTACGCATTGATTTCAGAGAGAGGGGGGAAGAACAGAATCGCGGATCACTAAATCCGCAGTGAAACTATTCACGCTGGGACGCTGAGTTGCGCCCTTAAAAAGCTGTATCGCCAGCTGCGAAGCGCAGCGAGCCATGCGCTCAACGGGATAATGCATAGTTGTGAGTGCGGGGTAGAGATAGCGGGCCATCACCACATCATCAAATCCAACGATCGAAAGCTGCTGCGGAAGTGTAATTCCCTGCTGATGGAGGATGCGCATAATCCCGGCGGCCATTACATCATTAAACGTCACCGCTGCGGTGAAAGGAATGCCGCAATTAAGCAGCTGGTGTGCAGCGCGTTCGCCACCTTCTTCATTAAAGGGCACGCTAATCACCCAGTTTTTATCTGGCGTAATGCCATATTCAGCCAGCGCCTGGCGATAGCCTTCCAGTCGCTCACGGCGATCGATAATCGGTAAGTCACTTGTCACGCAGGCAATACAACGGTGCCCCTGTTCCAGGAGATGTAGCGTGGCTGTTTTAGCTGCTTGACTATTTTCCAGCCACACGCAGCGATTGGCCATCCCGGCAATATAGCGGTTCACGACCACCATGGCAGGAAAATGAGCGGCATATCGCAACAGTTCCTTTTCCGACAGCCTACTGGCATGGACCACAATAGCTTCACAGCCCTGGTTTATCAGGAAATCGAGTCCTGATTTTTCCATTCCTTCATCGTGGCCACCGCTGCATACCATCAGCCGAAATTGCTGCTGGCGTGATACTTCTTCCACGCCTCGGGCAAGCCTGGCAAAAAAGGGATCGGCAAGGTTGCCGGTCAATAACCCGAGCATGTCACCGCTGCGTTTCGCTAATGCAATAGCGGCGGCATTGCGATGATAGTTCAGTTCGCGCATGGCTTTTTCAACACGCTCACGCGTCACGGGTTCAACCCATGCGGTTTGATTAATAACACGTGAAACTGTTGCGGTGGACACTCCCGCTAACTCTGCAACATCCTTTATCGTTGCCATGCTGGCTCTTTACCTTTTTAATTCTTAAGAATTTGCTTATCGCTGGGTCTTTTCCTTATCTTATTCAGGTTGGGGGGATTTGTCACCGAGACATCCTCTGAGTATATCTACTCAGAGGCTTATTTTTAGTACTGAATAATTAAATACTATCCTGAGTATTATTATCCTTACATACGATATTCGATCATCCCGCTCTTTTGGGCCACCCAGTCATACAGACGTTGTCCACGGAGATTGGTTTCATGCGTATGCCAGTATAATCTTAACGCGTGGTGTTTTTTGGCTTGTTGTTGGACATACTCGATAAGCTGTTTACCGATATGTTGGCCACGTACCTCTTCACTAACAAATAAATCTTCGAGATAGCAATAGTTGGATTCTGCCCATGTTGAACGATGAAAGAGATAATGCACCAGTCCCACTATTTTTCCATCATATTTGGCAACAGCACAATAAACAGGTTCGCTCGGGGTAAGGAAACGCTCCCACGTTAATTTTGTTACTTCATCTGAAATTTTAGTGCGATAAAATGTTTGATAGTTTATCCATAAAGGAAGCCAACTGGCGTAGTCTTTTTGTTCTGCACTTTCAATAGTAACGGTATTCATGTTAGTCATATATATCCTGATATTTTATACGAGTAATGTGTTAGTATGATGATACTAAGAACTTTATAATTTCTCGTAAAGAGACACTTTCGATATATTGATAGGATCCACTTTTAGTATAAAGGTTAATACAATGAAGAAAAACAATGCGCCTTTATTTCAAGGATTTGTTTTAGGAAAAGGCGCGGTTAAGGAGCAGGTTTACCACATCCTCCGCGATCACATCCTCGAAGGGCGATTGCCGCCAGGAACAAAAATGCCGTCAACCAGGGCATTGTCCGAGATGATGTCAATTTCACGAAACTCAGCGATCGCCGGTTATGACAGGCTATTAGATGAAGGGTATATCCTGACCCGTAAAGGGTCTGGAACATATGTCTCACATAATATTCCGGATCGGAGTATCAGCAATAGCTATCCAAAGATGGCGTCGGGGGACGTTGTCTCGCCTGATGAACAGGTTCACAGCCGAAATAATCCTGTTCGCGATTTGTGGTCAAATGAGTATGAAGGGCGCGGCATGAACCGCCTATTTGCGGTTGGTGTCGGGTGTACGGATCTCTTCCCGCATGCGTTATGGGGAAAGCTACTGCAACGTGTCTGGAGACAATCCCGGCATCAACTGGGCGCTCACACTCATCCTTGCGGGTACCTTCCTTTGAGAAAAGCGGTTTGCCGCTACATTAAAACAACGCGTGGAGTGAACTGTAACGAAGAACAGATAATCATCGTAAATGGTATTCAACAGGCATTGAACATTACTGCACGAGCATTGCTGTCGGCAGGAAGTGATGTTTGGCTGGACGACCCGGGTTACAAAGGCGCTCGCGGAGCCTTCATGTCAGTTGGCGCGATGGTGAGGCCGGTACCGGTAGATAGCGAGGGAATGAACGTCCGCTATGGTATTGATCATTTTCCTGACGCTAAGCTGGCCTATGTCGTCCCGTCGGATCAATATCCATTAAGTGGAACGTTGAGTTTATCCCGACGTTTTGAGTTGCTGGAATGGGCGAAGTCGAATCAGGCATGGATATTTGAAGATGACTATAATAGCGAGTTCCGTTATGCCGACCGTTCTTTACAAGCTCTGCAAGGATTAGATCAGAATCAACGCGTAATCTACGCCGGAACATTTTCTAAAATGATGTACCCGGAATTCCGTTTAGGTTTTTTAGTTGTCCCGCCGGGTTTACAAGAACAGATTATGGTGACGAAATATTTTTCCGATCTTGGCACCAGTTATCTTGAACAGGCTGTGATGGCGAATTTTATTGAGGATGGTCACTATGCCAGTCATGTGCGCCGAATTCGTAAGGCATGCTATGAAAGAAGAACTGCGCTGGTCAATGCTATTCAAGAATACCTGGCTGATAAAATGATTGTGCAACCTTCTGACTCTGGCGTCCATATTGTGTGCTGGCTACAAAACGGATTAACCGGAAATGAAGTTGAGGAGCAAGCCAGATTACTAGGGATGGGAATATTATCACTAAGTCGTTATTACCAGAGCGATGTCTCACGACAGGGGATTTTGATTGGTTTTGCAAATCATCCGGTAGAGGCAATTGTTGATGGGATTCGCCGTTTGGCTCAGGTTATTTAAATTATAATTTATTCAGCTCTTAGCATTAATGCAGTAAATACGTTTCTTTCGCTACGGGCAAAAATATAGTGCCTGTTTTTTGTACAATTAAAGAGTGTGGATCCGTTAAAAACACGCATTGTGGTTCTTTTGGGCCGCTCAGTTTGATCATACCCTGCGCTGGTTTAGTTCTGTTTTGTAAGAGGTACAGATATGCCGGGCGTCTTTAATCAATTCCAACAACCAGTAGGTATGACTTTGTCTGACTGGAAAGGCGCACCCTTTCCACAGGCTCAGCAAATTACAGGTCGCTATTGTAAGCTTGAACGCATTAACACCGAACGCCATGCAAAAGAGTTGTATGAAGCGTACTGCGAAGCAAGCGATTGTCGTGACTGGACATATCTGGCGGTCGGGCCTTTTGAAACTTTTGATGCCTTCCTGGTTTATTTAAAAAACATGGAAGAACAGACAGATCCGATGCATTTTGCCGTGATCGATTTAACCAGTATGAAACCTGTTGGGACGTTTGCTCTTATGCGGATTGATCCCGCAAATGGTGTGATTGAGGTAGGGCATGTTTCTTACTCCGTACGCATGAAACGCACGCGAATTTCAACGGAAGTCATCTCATTGCTTTTAAAGTACGTTTTTGAGGATCTGGGCTATCGCCGCTTTGAATGGAAATGTGATGCCTTCAATGCTCCTTCCCGTAGGGCGGCAGAGCGCTTTGGCTTCAGTTTTGAAGGTATATTTCGGCAGGCTATTGTTACCCGTGGACGAAATCGTGATACCGCATGGTACTCAATCATCGACGGCGAGTACCCGACACTTCGACCTGCCTACGATCTGTGGCTCGATGAGGGTAATTTCGATAGCCAGGGACGGCAGATTCGGCGCCTTGGCGAACTGATGGAAAGGGGATAAAAAAGCTCCCCGAATAAACCGGGGAGCCAGAAAGCGTAGCGCACGCGCAGTATTATTTCTGCCGCGACTCCAGCCAGACCAGCGCCAGCGTGGAGAGTGCGCACATCAGCAGAATGCCGACAAACCAAAACAGATACCACATCGTACGGTCCTCCCTAGTAAAGTTCGTGATTGTGGCGGCGGATCGTTTCTACATTGATTCGTCCCAGCATTTTGTAATAACTCCACACGGTATAAAGCAGAACGATCGGTAGAAAAATCAGCACAATAACCAGCATGATACTGAGCGTCATCTGGCTGGAGGTACTGTCCCACACCGTCAGGCTAGAGAGCGGATACGCGCTTGAAGGCATCACAAACGGAAACAGGGTGATTCCGGCGGTGAAGATCACGCAGGCCTGGGTCAGTGAAGCGCACAGAAATCCCCATACGGCCCGACGTTGCCCGCAGGCATAGATCGCGAGCATCGGGAAAATCATGCCAAGCAGCGGAATAATTAACAGCAGTGGTGACTGATAAAAGTGCGCCATCCACGCGCCCGGTGAGGTCGTTACCATTTTTAATAGCGGGTTGGAAGGACCATTCGGATCCTGGCTAAGTAGCACATAGCCGTCGATCCCCGTCCATAGCCAGTAACCGGCTAACAGAAAGCAGAGCACGACCAGCATTGCGCTACGACGGGTAGCAGAGAGCGCGCGTTGGTGAAGAATGCCGTCGGTCTTCAACTGGAGCCACACGCCCCCTTGCAGAATAACCAGCATCAGGCTTAATGCGCCGCACAGCAGCGCAAAGGGTGAGAGTAACTGCCAGAAAGTGCCCAGGTATTGCACATGAAGCTGTGGTGTGAAGATAAAAGGCACGCCCAGGAACAGGTTGCCGAACGCGACGCCGAAGATAACAGGAGGGACCAGGCTCCCGATAACCAACCCGGTGTCCCACATAGCAAGCCAGTGCGCATTGGCTATTTTGCCGCGATAATCAAAGGCCAACGGGCGAAAGAAAAGAGCACACAGCACCAGGATCATCGCTACATAAAACCCCGAAAATGCGGCGGCATAGACCCGTGGCCAGGCCGCGAATAATGCACCGCCCGCCAGAATGAGCCACACCTGGTTACCTTCCCAGTGCGCCCCGACGCTATTAATCAACACCCGACGCTCATCATCGTTTCGCGCGATCAGCGGTAACAGGCAGCCGACCCCCATATCAAACCCGTCAGTGACCATAAAGGCCACCAGAATGATGCCAATCAGCAGCCACCAAATGAGCCGCAACGTTTCATAATCCAACATGATTGTCTCCTTTATCCCTGTTGTTGCGTTGGTTGCTGGTTATGCATTGCATCTGGACCAAGGCGCGCGTATTTCTGCATCAGGTAGACCTCAGCAATTAAAAACAGGGTGTAAAGCGTGAGAATTAGCCCCATCGAGAAGGCCAGTTGGCCTGCGCTCAGCGCGGAGTGGGCGTACCATGTCGGCAAAATATCCTGAATCGCCCACGGCTGGCGGCCAAACTCCGTCATAAACCAGCCAGCTTCGATGGCAATCCACGGGAGCGGCAGGCTCCACAGCGTCATGCGCAGTACCCAGCGATGCTGGTCGATACGCCAGCGTAAGGTCTGTATCAACGCAATCGCCATCACCAGTAGCAGCAGCGAACCGCAAGCAATCATGATGCGAAAGCTCCAGAACACGGGGGCCACTTGCGGAATGGCGCCGCGTTGCGCGGCCTGATATTGCGCTGGCGTAACGTGGTTCATGTCAGGCGCGTAGTTCGCCAGCAGGATGCCGTAACCCAGATCTTTCTCCACAGCGTGAAAAGCGTTCAGTACCTGAGGCGTGCGGTTACCTTTGGCAATTTCCTGCATCAGTAACCATGCCTCCCGGCCTCGCTGCAGGCGTGGGAGCGCGTCCGCCATCAGGTTTTTCAGCCCCGGAACCGGCGTATCCAAAGAGTGGGTCGCCAGAATACCCAGCAGGGCCGGTATTTTCACGGCAAAGGCGTTACGCTCTTGCTCCTGCTGCGGCCAGGCGATGACATGAAAGGGCGCGGGGGCCGGTTCGGTTTGCCATTCGCCCTCCATTGCCGCCAGTTTTACCGGCTGGATCTGGGCGACCTCATAGGCTGAGCTATCACCCAGTTGTAGCGTGCCGAGGATAGCCAGCGTGCCAAAGACGGAACCCACCGCGAAGGAGCGCCGGGCGAACTCGCGATTGCGACCACGCAGCAAATACCAGGCGCTGATGGACATCACAAACATGGCGCCGGTGACATAACCAGACATCACGGTATGCACAAATTTCACCTGGCTGACGGGGTTAAAGACCAGCTCGCTAAAGCTGCTCATCTCCATGCGCAGAGTATCAATATTAAAGTGAGCGCCAGTTGGATATTGCATCCAGCCGTTGGCGTTGAGGATCCACAGGGCCGAAATGTTAGAGCCAAACGCAACCAGCCAGGTCACCAGTAAATGCTGATACTTGTTTAAGCGCTGCCAGCCAAAGAAGAACAGCCCCACGAAGGTGGATTCAAGAAAGAAGGCCATCAAGGCTTCCATCGCCAGCGGGGCACCGAAAATATCACCCACATAGTTGGAATAGAGCGACCAGTTAGTACCGAACTGAAACTCCATGGTCAGGCCGGTTGCCACGCCGAGCGCAAAGTTAATACCGAATAGCTTTCCCCAGAAACGCGTCATGTCGCGGTAGACTGTTTTGCCGGTCACCACGAACAGGGTTTCCATGATGGCTAGCAAAAAAATCAGCCCCAGCGTCAGGGGAACAAACAGAAAATGGTACAGCGCGGTCAGCGCAAACTGCCAGCGCGATAGGTCAATGACGTCCCACATGCGAACTCCATCAGGCATTAGAGAGTGAATAGGTAAGAAAAAAACGTCAGACCCGCAGTAGACAAGTACGCGGGTCTAAAGAGGGGATCAGGCAGGCGGGCCGGATGCCAGCCAGCCGCAGACTTCATCCAGCCGCTCGAGCGAGTCGAGCAGATCTTCCGGTGCGGCCAACACCAGTTCCGGCAACGGACAGATCTCATAACTCTCAAGCAGAAGCCCTTTCAGGGTATCCAGACAGCGAACATGCCAGACATGGCGCAGCGCCGTGGCGTCGATTTGGCTCTCGCCGTAGCCGATGGTGCGGATTTGAATGTGCCCTTCGCCGCACAGGCGGGCGAGGAACAGGCGATCCGCGTCGCTAATCGGCAGTTGGGTGAGGTTAATGCTATGGGGTTGCGCTGCCGGATCGCGCACGTGCGCCAGCAGTTCCTGGGCCAGCGTCAGGCCATTCATCAACCCATCTATAGGCGGAGGCAGCAGGCTATCGTCCGGCAGCGTATTGATTGTTGCCGCCTGCCACAGCGCCCGTGGCGCGCTACCTGCTTCCAGATGTTCCTGCCATTGCCCCTTGTCATTCTGACAACGCACCCGCCAGATACCGCAGAAAATCGACTCCTGAATCTCGCTCGCCCTGCCGTCAGCATGCTGAATGCGCACGGAAACTTCGCCTTCGCCGAGTAGCGTATTCAGAAAGGTGAGATCGTCTGCATTGAGCGAGGATAAATCCCATCCCAGCACATCCTGTTTGGCGGGAATTCTCTGGGTGAGCTGGTGGCGCACATCGGCTAACAATGCCATCACCGCCGGGCTGTGCGGACAGTTTTCCAGTGTTGCCATGCTGGGGTCGCTGTTGACCTGGCAGGTGAGGGGCAAGGGGTTCATGCTGAAGCTGTCATCACCCGGCTGCGTTCCTGGCCCCAGCAGATGAAAAAAGGAATCGCTCATCATGCAGACTCCGGCGGTATACGTTCTTCAACGAGGGGACGCATCAGGTTGAGCAAGTCGGCCCACGGGTGGATACCGCTGAGAATGCCGCGCAGCTCACCTTGGGTAAACACCAGGGTAGCCGGAAAACGGAACACGCCAAAGCGATCGCCGATCGCCTCGCTGTGTTCAAGATCCGCCATGGCGATGTGCCAGTCAAACTGGGGAAACTCGCGGAGCAACTCGGCAATCATGACCGGGTTATCGCTGACTTCCGGTGTACGGCGGGGATCGCTACTGAGCAGGACCACGCCATTACGCACGCGGGTTATCCAGTCATCCAGTTCAGATGCGCTCAGCGGTTGCCAGCCCTTAGCCAGCATTCGCTGCCATAGCGCAGAAAACGGTTGGTCATTCAACATGTTAATTATCTCTCCAGCGTTACGCGATACTGGCGAATACGCACGCCTTCATAGTTTTCCATCGACAGGCAGTCATAGTTCAGGCAACGCGTTTCATCGCTTATCTGTGGCGCAATGCCCCACGCGGCCAGTTGCGTAAGCGCGGCCTGTTCTGCCGCCGGGAGCTGAGCGCGCGCGATGTCGGTCAGGCTGCCGCCATAGTCGTCCAGCTGTACCGGCTGTAGTCCCACCAGAGCGATGTGCGCGGGGAGATGGCCGCGAATATCCGCCAGAGCCAGCACTTCAGAGAAGCTGTTCTGATGCAGACTCATTTTTTTAGCGCTGAGGTAACTCGGGACTTTGTCTCCGGCGTAAGTTTGCAGGGTTCCCGGCTCAAGCCCGTAGTCGATGGCGTCAAGCAGCAGCAAATGGCTGGCCTGCTCAACGTAGCCCAGCAGATTCAGTCCCTGCGTGCCTCCGTCAACAATCTCTACCGATTCAGGCCAGTGATAATGAGCGTACAGGCGCTCAGCGAGGCGAATACCAAACCCTTCATCTGCCCACAGCAGGTTGCCTAAGCCCATCACGATGACGTTAGGTTCGCTCATGACGCCTCCTTATCGTGCTGACCCTTGGGAAACTTATGGCTACGAAAGCCGTTAATCATGGTTGAGATGACGGTCTCGTCAGACATGATGTCCTCACGAATCGCCATATACACATGGCCTACGATGAAGGCGGCGATGAACCACATCCCTAACCGATGCCAGCTGTGGATATCGAGAGAGTTCCCGCCGGTCCAGTAGAAAAACTCCGTCACATAGCGGAAAGGGGTAAAAATGGCGTACTGGCTATGTTCGCTGTATAAGGCAAAACCGGTGAGGATCATAAAAACGGAAAGCAGGAAATAACCGCACATCGCCGCCTGTGCGATGGGGTTATGACCGATATCATCTCCCGGTTTTTTTTCCAGAAACAGATACCAACGCACCACAGAATACGCACCCTGCCACCAGCTGCGCCGCCAGACCGGCACGATAAACAGTTCGCGTGAATAACGGTTACCGACGAAGGCCCAGTAAATGCGCATCAGCAGTATCACCGTGAACACCATGGCGGCGGCGAAATGCACCAGCCGAATGTCGCCCATATAGAACAGATAAGTGGCCTCACCGCTGACCGACGGCAGCGGTCGGCCAATGAAGTATCCGGTCACCATCAACACCAACATGCAGCCCACCGTCAGCCAGTGCCACAAGCGTACTGGCGCTTCAAACACATAGTGGCTGGTGGCGGTATCACGCGCCTCCCCGACGCGTGGGGATGTTTTTCCAGTCATCGTTCCGTTCCTTAACGCTTAGCGAACCTGGACGGCGATAAGTTCGCTGCCGTCGTCGCCGAGTACGTGGGTTGAACATGCCAGGCAGGGGTCGAAGCTGTGCAAGGTGCGCAGGATCTCCAACGGTTGATCCGGTATCGCCATTTGGGTGCCCATCAGCGCCGCCTCGTAAGCGCCAATTTGTCCCTTTGGATCGCGCGGGCTGGCATTCCAGGTGGTCGGCACCACGCATTGATACAGGTCGATCTTCTGGTCGCGAATCGATGCCCAGTGGCCTAATGCTCCGCGCGGCGCTTCGGTAAAACCGATCCCGCGACAGTGCTGCGGCCAGCTTTCAGGCTCCCACTTTTCGGTATTTGCGGTAGCCAGATTGCCGTTTTTCAGGTTGGTCATCAGCTTGTCGAAGAAATATTGCAGCTTGCTCACGGCCCACTGCGCTTCGTGCGCGCGGCACAGAATACGTCCCAGCGTTGATTGCATACCCGATAGTGGCAGCTTGAGGGCGGACATCATGCGATCCACGGATTCAATCGTGGCGGCATCCCCTTTGTGATAGGCAATCAGCGTACGCGCCAACGGCCCAACTTCCATAGCGTGTCCCCGCCAGCGCGGGGCTTTAATCCACGAATAGCGTTCCTGTTCGTTGAGCTGCTTGATATCGGTATCACTGCCTTTGACATCGCCCGGGTTATACCAAGGTTCAGTAATCCCTTCGAACGGGTGACGGCCTAATTGATCGTCCGGATAACGATACCAGGCATGATCGACAAACTCCTGAATTTGCTGCTGATCGTCCAGGTCCACCGGCATGACGTTGTTAAAATCACCGTTAATCACCGCGCCGCCAGGCATCAACAGGCTCTTCGCGCTGAAGTCATTGGCGATATCCGGGAACGCGCCGTAGCTTAAGACGCACTTATCAGAAAGCCCGGTGCCAATCTGGCTCCAGGGTTTATTGAACTGGCCGATAGCCAGCGCGTCAGGCACCATGACGTTGTTGATGAAGTCGGCGGTGCGGGTGATGATCGACTGCACCAGGTTAAGGCGTTCCATATCGACTGCGCCTACCGCGCCGCTCTGATCGATATTGATAGCGCACGGCATCCCGCCGACAATCCAGTTCGGATGCGGATTCTTACCGCCAAACACCGTATGGATTTTGATGATCTCACGCTGAAAATCGAGCGCTTCCAGATAGTGGGCAAAGCCCATCAGGTTGGCCTCTGGCGACAGCTTGTACTGCCGATGTCCCCAATAACCGTTGCGGAAAATCCCCAACTGACCGCCTTCGACAAATTTCTTCAGGCGATTTTGAACGTCAAAGAAGTAGCCTGGAGAAGACATCGGCCAGGCTGAAAGGCTTTGTGCCAACTGCGATGTGGCGCGCGGGTCTGCTTTCAGTGCATTCAGCACGTCAATCCAGTCCATTCCGGCTAACTGGTAAAAGTGCACCAGATGGTCGTGGCACCACAGCGTCGCCAGCATAATATTGCGAATGATGTTGGCGTTGTCGGGCACCTTTATGCCAATAGCGTCCTCAATGGCATAGACCGAGGCGAGCGCATGTACGCCGGTGCACACTCCGCAAATTCGTTCGACAAATGCCCAGGCATCGCGCGGGTCGCGCCCCTGTAGAATGATCTCCAGCCCGCGGAACATGGTGCCGCAGGAAACCGCGTTGGTGATGATGTTCTGCTCATTAATGTTCACTTCACAACGCATATGGCCTTCAATGCGCGTGATGGGGTCGACAACCAGGCGGCGACCGGCATTATTGACCGTATATCCCTGGGTTTGATACGAATTGCTCATGCCTGTTTATCCTTATTGTCTGGAGATTGTTGTCCGGCGTCGGCTAGTTGCTGTTTGTGGCGGTGGTGTTGATTGACGGCGCTGGCGACTGCGTGAATACCGACACCGGCCGCCACGACGCCTAGCGCGGTGAGGCCCACGGTATCGGCGGTTGAATGCGTCCCCATTTGTGGAATATCAACCACGCGGCTGTAGAACGAACCGCGATCCCAGAAGCCGTTTTCCGAACATCCCAGACAACCGTGGCCGGACTGGATGGGGAAGGAAACGCCACCATTCCAGCGAGTGGTGGAACAGGCGTTATAGGTGGTTGGCCCTTTGCAGCCCATTTTGTACAGGCAATAGCCTTTGCGGGCGGCGTCATCGTCCCAACTCTCAACGAACTCCCCGGCGTCAAAGTGGGCGCGGCGGTAGCATTTATCGTGAATACGCTGACCATAGAACATCAGCGGACGACCCAGACGATCGAGTTCAGGCAAACGATCAAATGTCACCATGTAGGTAATGATGGCGCTCATGACATCCGGAATCGGCGGGCAGCCGGGCACTTTCACGATTGGCTTATCGGTGATCACCTTATCGATCGGCGTAGCCTGGGTAGGGTTAGGCCGGGCAGCCTGCACGCAGCCCCAGGAGGCGCAGGTTCCCCAGGCGATAATCGCGCTGGCTCCTGCTGCGGCTCTTTTTAGCTTTTCAATAAAAGGACGCCCGCTGCTGATGCAAAACATCCCTTGCTCGCCCAGCGGAGGGTTGCCTTCGACTGCCAGAATGTATCGGCCGTGGTAGCGGCTCAGAATGTCTTCAAATACCTCTTCGGCCTGCGTTCCGGCGGCGGCCATCAGCGTGTCGTCGTAATCGAGGGAAATCAGGGAGAGGATGACGTCTTTGGCAAGTGGGTGAGAGGAGCGGATAAATGATTCGGTGCAGCAGGTGCATTCCAGCCCGTGGATCCAGACTACCGGGATCCGGGGTTTGTTCTCCAGCGCCCAGGCAATTCTGGGCGTCATTCCGGCTCCCAACCCAAGCGATGTAGCCGCGAGGCTACAATATTTGAGAAAACTGCGTCTGCTTACGCCTTTGCGACGCATCGCCTGATAAAAGGTCTCCTCGTTATTCGTATTCATAACACGCGTTTCTTCCCCCGTTGAGTTCTGGCGCATGCCGCCAGCGATATCTAAAAAAGCGTATCCGATCGGAAGGGAGAAACAATGCAAAGAGTGTGGTTATGTCCTATTGCGATATTTTCGTACCTGTTATCTGTTTTTCGCTTTCCAGGAATAAAAAAACGCACAGGGGGGATCGCCCTGTGCGTCGGGTTTATCGCGGAAGAACTTAAACCCCAAGGCGATCGCGTAAGCTGTAATATGCCGCCCCCATGGCGGTAAACGGAATGCGCAGGCTGCGGCCTCCCGGGAACGGGTAGTGCGGCAGTTTGGCGAACGCGTCAAAGCGCTCGGCGTCCCCGCGCAGCAGTTCCGAAATCAGCCGTCCTGCCAGGTGAGTACAGGTCACGCCGTGGCCGCTGTAGCCCTGCATATAGTAAATGTTGGTATCAAGACGGCCGAACTGCGGCATACGAGACAGCGTTAACAGGAAATTACCGGTCCAGCGGTAATCAATTTTTACCCCCTGCAATTGCGGGAAGGTCTTCAGCAGTTTCGGCATCACCAGACGCTCAATATCGTCCGGATCGCGAGCGCCGTAGACTACGCCACCGCCGTACAGCAGGCGGTTATCGCCGGTCAGACGGTAGTAATCGAGCAGGTAGTTACAATCTTCCACACAGTAGTTTTTCGGGATCAGCGAACGCGCCATCTCCGCCGACAGCGGTTCGGTGGTTAATACCTGCGTGCCACACGGCATGCTGCTTTTTGCCAGCGCAGGTTCCAGTTTGTCTCCGAGGTAGGCGTTGCCCGCGACGATCACAAAGCGGGCCGTCACCTGGCCTTTTTCAGTGCTTACCACCGCCGGGCTGGTGTGCTGAATACGGGTGACTGGCGACTGTTCGTAGACGCGTCCGCCGTTCAGACGAATGGCGTTAGCTTCGCCAATCGCCAGGTTCAGCGGGTGAATATGACCACCGCTGTGGTCGAGCAGCGCGCCGACATAACGATCGCTGCTGACTTCGCGACGAATTTCACTGCTGTCTAACAGTTCAAGCTGCGTGTTGCCGTAGCGTTCCCAGTTCGACTTCTGCTCTTCCAGCGTTTCCATCTGTTTGTGGTTCAGCGCTACAAACAGCCCGCCGGGACGATAGTCGCATTCGATCTGATAACGCTTGATGCGTTCGCGGATGATATTGCCGCCTTCAAACATCATTCCACCGAGCATTTTAGCGGCGTCCGGGCCATAGGTACGTTCGATGACGTCGATATCGCGACTGTAGGAGTTCACCAACTGACCGCCGTTACGTCCGCTGGCCCCGAAACCAATACGCGCGGATTCCAGTAGCACCACGTCATAACCCATTTCCGCTAAATGCAGGGCGGAGGAGAGTCCGGTATATCCACCGCCCACGACGCAAACATCACAGCTAACCGATTCGCTAAGGGTCGGAAACGGTTCGTACTGATTGGCGCTTGCGGCGTAATAACTGCTGGTATGTTCAGTCATGATTAAGACTCCAGGGAGATCCAGATGGTTTTCAGTTCGCTAAATTTTTCCAGCGCATGCAGGGATTTATCGCGTCCGTTACCGCTTTGCTTATAACCGCCGAACGGCACGGTCATATCACCGTCGTTGTAGTTATTCACGAAGACTGAGCCGGCTTTCAGGCGACGGCTCATACGGTGGGCGCGCGACAAATCGCGGGTCCAGACCGCGGCGCCGAGGCCGTAGTCACTGTCGTTAGCCAGCGCCAGAGCTTCGGCTTCGCTGCTAAAACGGGTGATGACCAGTACCGGGCCGAAGATTTCATCGCGGCTGACGTGGGCCTGCGGTGCGGTATCGACAAAAATCGTCGGGCCGATAGCGGCGGGATGTACGTGGCTGCGGCCATCCAGCGCCAGCGTGCCTTGCGCTTCACCGTCGCGAATAAACGTGTCTACGGTGTCGGCATGCGCATTGTCGATAAGCGTGCCCATCGTGGTTTCCGGATCCAACGGGTTGCCAGGCTGCCAGTTTTTCGCCTGCTCTTTCAGCAGCGCGATAAATTCGTCGGCAATACTCTCTTCCAGCAGCAGGCGCGTACCGGCGATACAGACCTGACCCTGGTTGTAGAAAATGCCTGCCGCTGCATTAGCGGCGGCTTTCGGTAGATCCGGGCAGTCGGCAAACACGATATTGGCGCTTTTACCTCCGGCCTCCAGCCAGACGCGTTTCATGTTGCTGTCGCCAGCATCTTTGAGCAGTTGCTTGCCGGTACGGGTCGAGCCGGTAAAGGTGATCACATCAACATCCGGATGTTGTGACAACGCCTGACCCGCTTCGTGACCATACCCGCTAACAACGCTGAGAACGCCATCGGGCAAACCTGCTTTTTTAGCCAGCGCAGCCAGGCGAATGGCGGTCAGCGGTGATTTTTCGGAAGGCTTGAGGATCACGCTGTTACCCGCAGCCAGTGCCGGGCCGAGTTTCCAGCAGGCCAGCAGCAGAGGAAAGTTCCACGGTACAATGGCGGCAATCACGCCTACCGGTTCGCGCACAATCAGTGCCAGATCGTTCACCGAGGTGGTGGCAACTTCGCCATAGACTTTATCTATAGCTTCGGCATACCAGCGGATGGCGCGTGCCGCGCCGGGAATATCATCACGCAGGCTATGGCGAATCGGTTTACCGGTATCGAGCGTTTCCAGTAGCGCCAGCTCCTCGTGATGCTGCTCCATTAAATCGGCGAGTTTGTGCAGTACCGCTTTGCGCTCTGCGGGTGATGCTTGCGACCAGTCTCCGCGTTCAAACACGGTACGGGCTGCGGTTACCGCGCGGTCCACATCCGCTTTTTTACCGCGGGCGACTTTAGCCAGAGGACGTTGTCCTGCCGGATCCAGCGTAATAAAGGTTTCGTTATCAGCGGCGGCACAATATTCGCCGTTAATAAATAAACGGGTCTCTGGTGAATAATGGCTGGCTTTCTCACGCCAATATTTAAGATTCTGAAAGTTCATAGCTACTCCTTTTATATCAATAAGATAAAGTTCGTTGCTGATCTTTTTCAGGCAAAATCAGGCTGCACGATGCCCCAGGGATGTACCCTGTTAATGCGCGTTATTTAAGAAGGCCTGAGAAACTCAGGCCGCTACTTATTAGAAAGTGGTGGGAGTGTGGGCACTGATGATGCGGCAGATCCCTGCCGAGGTGTTGCTGAAACTGTGTGGTATGCCGGTGTTAATGGCATAGCTTTGTCCTGCAACAAGAGGATACGTTTGACCGTTGATGGTCAGTATCACTTCACCTTCCAGTATTGTGCCAATCTCTTCACCCTGATGTTTAATTCTCTCCCCGGTTGTCGTGCCTGGCTGATAGGTTTCAAACATCATTGCCAGCGTACGATTCGGATTTCCGTTGTGTACCAGCTTCATGGATACTCCCTGACTCCCGATCTCAATCAAATCATCCTGATTGATAACCACCTGCGGTTCGTCAGGCTTTTCCGGTTCCGCGAAGAACTCGGAGAGCGACAGCCCATATACTTTCAATAGCTTTTGCAGCGTACTGATGGCAGGACTGACTTTATCCTGCTCTATGGTGCTGATGGCGCTATGCGTTAACCCAGACAGTTCGGCGGCACGACGCTGCGAAAGACCCAATTGCTGGCGGATCTCTGACAAACGTTTACCCGGCGCCAGGCCGTCATCGCTCATAATTGCATTTCCTTAACTGTAGTGGTCAGAGTCGCTGTTTTTCAGCGAGGTGGTTCTGACAAGCGGTGATAAAACCTTCAAGTAACAAACGCGACAGGGCGTATTCGCTACTGTTCCATTCCGGGTGCCACTGCACGCCGAGCGCGAAAGGATGGTCATGGACGCTGGCAGCTTCCACTAATCCATCCTGCGAGCGTGCTTCCACGCGCAGTTGCGGGCCAAGGGTTTTTGCGCCCTGACCATGCAAGGAGTTAACCCAAAACGTGCTGCAACCTGGTATTAACTGAGATAGCAATCCTCCCTGTTGAACCTGGACTTCATGAGATGGTGCATATTGCTGCTCCACCGGGAGTTCCGCATCTTCACGATGTTCCAGGAACTGTGGATGATCGCACAGGCGACGATACAGAGTCCCGCCAGTGGCGACAACTAATTCCTGCAAGCCCCGGCAGATGGCGAAAATGGGAATGCGCCTTTCGAGCCCGGCGGTAATTAGCGCCATGCTCAGAAGATCACGCCCGGGATCGGCGTCAGACTCATCGCCATTTTCACCATAGAGGTGCGGCTGCACATTGCTTGGGCTTCCTGGCAGGAAGATACCGTCCAGTTTCGGTAACAGCGCGTTCAACAATTCGGGTTCCGCAAGCGCATGGGGAAGCGCTATCGGTAATCCACCGGCATTTAATACCGCATTCAGGTACTTTTCTTGCAGAGTCTGGGTCTGGTGACCCTTAAGCCTGTTCCTACACATCACTACACCAATAACTGGCTTGTCAAATATATTGCCCATGATCGACCTCACGTTTTGGAATAAATTATTGCCAAACGGTTCCTTGTTGTGCCATTCCGTTCATTATTTTCTCAATCTAGCAGTGGAGTAACCTTCTAGCAAACTTAATTTAACATTTGACAAACAATTTGTTTGCATCCAGAGTCGAAGGGTGGACATTATATTTAACAGTTAAATCACAGAACAGCTTACCAGGCCAACGGCGGTGAATCATGGAAACCAATATCGTAGAAGTTGAGAATTTTGTTCAGCATTCTGAAGAGAGACGAAGTAGCGCGTTTGCGCGCGAAGTTAAGCAGTATCTGGAACGCTATCCTAATACGCAGTATGTGGATGTGTTGTTAACCGACCTTAATGGCTGTTTTCGCGGTAAGCGCCTTCCCGTTGCGGGATTGCATAAGTTAGAGAAAGGCTGCTATTTCCCGGCATCCGTTTTCGCGATGGATATTCTGGGCAATGTGGTCGAAGAGGCGGGATTAGGCCAGGAGCTTGGCGAACCCGATCGGACCTGTGTACCCGTGGCAGGTACGTTAACCCCTTCGGCTGCCGATCCGGAATTTATTGCGCAGATGATGCTGACGATGCTGGATGAAGATGGCGCTCCCTTTGACGTTGAGCCGCGGAACGTACTAAACCGACTCTGGCAGAAACTTCGCCAGCGCGGTCTGTTCCCCGTCGTAGCGGTAGAGCTGGAGTTCTATTTACTCGATCGTAAGCGTGACCCCGAAGGTTATCTGCAGCCGCCATGCGCGCCGGGAACGGACGATCGTAATACCCAAAGTCAGGTTTATTCGGTTGATAACCTGAACCACTTTGCTGATGTGCTGAACGATATCGATGAACTGGCCCGTTTGCAGCTGATCCCGGCCGACGGCGCGGTGGCTGAAGCCTCCCCAGGGCAGTTTGAAATCAACCTCTACCATACCGACAACGTGCTCGACGCCTGCGATGACGCGCTGGCGCTGAAACGTCTGGTACGGCTGGTGGCGGAGAAACATAAGATGCATGCCACGTTTATGGCAAAACCTTATGAGGAGCATGCCGGTAGCGGGATGCATATCCACATCAGCGTCATGAATAACAAAGGTGAGAACGTGCTGGCTGATGCGAATGGCGATGATTCCGCGTTATTAAAGCGTGCGCTCGCTGGGATGATTGATCTGATGCCCGCATCAATGGCGCTTCTGGCGCCGAATGTGAACTCCTATCGCCGCTTCCAGCCGGGGATGTATGTTCCGACCCAGGCGTCCTGGGGGCACAACAATCGTACGGTAGCGCTGCGGATTCCCTGCGGCGACCGTGATAACCATCGGGTTGAATATCGCGTAGCGGGGGCTGATGCCAACCCGTATCTGGTGATGTCGACCATTCTGGCGGGGATCCTTCACGGTCTGGATAACGAACTGCCGTTACAAGAAGAAGTTGAGGGTAACGGTCTGGAGCAGGAAGGGCTGCCGTTCCCGATTCGCCAGAGCGATGCACTGTGGGAGTTTATGCAAAATGACAGTCTGCGTGAACTATTGGGTGAGCGGTTTAGCCATGTGTATCACGCCTGTAAAAACGATGAGCTTATCCAGTTTGAACGTCTGATTACCGACACTGAAATTGAGTGGATGCTGAAAAACGCCTGACCGTTGTACAGGTCATTGAAAAAGAAGTCGCATCATGCGGGCTGAGCGGAGCCAGCCCGTAAAAATTGCAGGAATACCTGCCATTTCCCGGATGTCGCGTAATGGAGCGCGGGCGACAACGGGTCTTCAGATAACCGACAGAGTTTGTGACGAGGAAATGTGATGATGCCAATGTTTAAAAACCCGCCCCGCGTGAGTATTCATGGCTCCCGCAGTAAATACGGACCGCATCTGTGCCGTACCCCATTGACGCCTTTTTTATGCCATTCCTCCCCGACACGACCCAGGTCTGCTGTACCCACGTTTCGAACGCAGATCTGGACTCGTAGCGGGGAGGAAAACTATGTCGACTAACTCTTCTGCGGATCATTCTGCCCAGCCGGGCAAAGCACAGCTGCGTAAATCCCTCAAGCTGTGGCAGGTGGTGGTGATGGGGCTTGCCTATCTCACGCCGATGACGGTGTTTGACACCTTTGGCATTGTTTCGGGTATCAGCAATGGCCATGTTCCGGCCTCCTACCTGCTGGCCCTGGCGGGAGTACTGTTTACCGCCATCAGTTATGGAAAGCTGGTGCGCCAGTTTCCACAGGCCGGTTCGGCCTATACCTATGCGCAAAAAGCGATCAACCCGCATGTCGGGTTTATGGTCGGCTGGTCGTCACTGCTTGACTACCTTTTCCTGCCGATGATTAACGTACTATTGGCGAAAATTTACCTTTCCGCGCTGTTCCCGGGGGTTGCGCCATGGATTTGGGTGGTGATGTTCGTCGCGATCCTCACCGCGGCCAATCTGAAAAGCGTTAATCTGGTAGCGAACTTCAATGCGCTGTTTGTACTGGTGCAGGTGGCGATCATCGTGGTGTTCATTTTCCTCGTGGTGCAGGGGCTGCACAAAGGGGAAGGGGTTGGGACCGTCTGGTCGCTGCAACCGTTTATCAGCCAGAATGCGCATTTGATCCCGATTATCACCGGGGCGACCATTGTCTGCTTCTCGTTTCTCGGCTTTGACGCGGTGACGACTCTATCTGAAGAGACGCCGGATGCTGCGCGCACCATCCCGAAAGCTATTTTTCTTACCGCGCTGTACGGTGGGCTGATCTTCATTGCCGCCTCGTTCTTTATGCAACTGTTCTTCCCGGACATTAGCCGATTCAAAGACCCGGATGCGGCGCTACCGGAGATTGCGCTGTACGTCGGCGGCAAGCTGTTCCAGTCTATTTTCCTGTGTACCACCTTTGTGAATACGCTGGCTTCAGGTCTGGCGTCGCATGCCAGCGTTTCGCGTCTGCTGTACGTGATGGGCCGCGATAACGTCTTCCCGGAGAAGTACTTTGGTTATGTCCATCCCAAATGGCGTACTCCCGCGTTGAACGTCATCATGGTCGGGATTGTGGCGCTGTCGGCCCTGTTTTTTGACCTGGTGACTGCCACGGCGTTGATTAACTTTGGTGCGCTGGTGGCCTTTACGTTCGTTAATCTCTCCGTGTTTAACCACTTCTGGCGTCGTGAAGGACGCAAGCATACCTGGCAGGAGAAGCTGCACTATCTGGTATTGCCAATGGTCGGTGCCGCCACGGTTGCCGTACTGTGGGTGAATCTTGAGGTGACATCGCTGACGTTGGGACTGGTATGGGCCGGCGTTGGGCTGGTGTATCTTGCCTGGCTGACCGGACGTTTTCGCAAACCGCCGCCGCAGTTTGACGCCGCGAAATCTGAGCGCGCCTGGGAGTGATGGAAGCTGAATTGGCCGTAGCATTCGGCTGAGTTGAGTTAAAAATGAAACACGGTATGTCGCGGCAAACGGCCGCGGCATACCTGCTTTAATTAAAGTCCCGCTTGCTTTAGGGAATAAAAAAACCGGCACGGGAGCCGGTAAGTGAATCAATGTAGGAATATAATTATTATTATAATTACTGAATTATAATTCAGCCAACTCAATAGGAACGGGTTTCCCTATATGGTATCCCTGTAACCAACCAATACCCATCGTAATTAGCATCTTTTCAATTTCCTCATTTTCAACAAACTCAGCGACTACTTCCATGTTCTTGAGTTTTGCTACTTCGCAGAAGGATCTGACGGCGCATCGACTAAATTCATCGGTCAATATATTACGGATGAAGGAACCATCAATTTTCAGAATGTCTGCGTCTAACGTTCGTAGTCGTGAATAGCTTGATGCTCCTGTGCCAAAATCATCAATAGCAATTTTAGAACCGGCTTTACGTAGCGCTCTCAGAACATCAGTGACATTAGCGTTGTCAATAATATCTGATTCAATAACTTCAAATATTATACGTTCAGGTGCTATTGAGTATTTTCTAAACAATGTAAAAACATTATCAAGAAAATCAATTTTATTAAGCGAGTCAGGCGTCAGATTAATGGAGAAGTGACTGTTTGGGTCAGATTTCTGCCGTGACTGTATAAAACGAAATGTTTGCTCTATAACAGTGATATCCAGCGCAGGAAGTAATCCTGCCTCGCGAGCAACTGGTAGGATGGTGTCTGGAAAGATTAACTTACCATCAACCATTTTTATCCGAATAAGTATCTCGTGATAACGTGTCAGTCCCGTGGTTGAAACGATCGGCTGAACAACCAGCATCGTTGATACGATGGGTTGAGCCATAAGCTCAAACGACTTTCTGTCAATTGCCTTTTGCAACATATGACGAATGACAGCCTGGCTGACAATTTTATCACCTGGCACTTGCGGGCTGAGTAACAACGGTTGCCCCTGCATTAACGAGATGTAGCTTTGGGTATTAAGATGCTTAATTGCTTGAGATAAATTTTTAATCAGGTTTTTCTCGGTGGTATACGCCACACCACAAGATAGCCCTAATTGGTAGTCCTTCCAGATAAAACGAAAAGAGTTTAGGTCCTTGTAGAGATCAGGAATATCAGGGACAGCATTAAGGCGAAGAATTATTCCATGACCTGGTGCGTAATAAATGTCACCTGTACCCTTAATCAATTTACGTACATATGCACTTAGCGCTTTTACAAATTCAAAACGGAATTCTATGCCGTGAGTTTGCTCCAGCGTATTCAACTCTGTACAACGGATGTAACACAAGCACTCTGTTGCGTGTTTACGGATGTCCATTTGCAGGGCCTGAAAGTTAGGCAGTCCGGTGTTAGGCTCTGATCTAAAAAGTTGTTTGAGGCGGCGGAGATATTTTCGGTTATGAACCACAAGTACACCGGTAACAACAATCGTAATAGAAAAGACAAACACTATCGTGGAGGAAATCACGAGGCTATGTAAATAATTATTATAGTTAGCAGGTGGAATATAACTGTTTATATAATATCCCAACAGGATAAGCATTGTTACCCATACAGGGGATATCAAAGCATGGCCAATACAGATCACTCCCCATAGCATTACTGGAAGTAACCACAGTAATGAATAGTCTGTAAATATAAGAATATCCTCTCTGATGACGATCAAAGCGGACATAATGCAGAGTAACAACACCAGCCATAATACTTGATACAGAATAGGAGGGCCGGATTTTATCAGCGCCTTTACTTGTCTAATGTATAGAATGCACCATGCAGGATTTTGAACGCTTCTAAGCAACAGATAACAAAAAGGGATGCCAGTCAGGCAAGAGTTCATCAGCCACTGTAAGTTAATTAATGTTTGTAGTGTAAAAAGGTTTGCGATCGGTGCAGAGGCTGTGTTCGACTGGAACCAGTGATCAATTGAGATGAATAGTAAGGCGTTGCAACACACGAGCCAGACAATACGCAGGGTTGTAAGCTGGCTACGACCAAAGCTAACCGCGCCTCGTTTGCCTGTCGAGAAAAAGTAGAGTGTCTGGCTAATGAGAGCAGCCAGTAGCTGAGCCGTTAGTGTGAATACCGAAGATAAAGAGTAAGAGTAAAGCGCATACAAGAAAAAGGCAGCCAAAATTGGCAGCGCCTTTTGCCGGTATAAAACCAGCAGTGCAGAAATGAGAGGTAAAGTGAGATCGTAAAAATGCAGTGTTATACCCGTAACATCCTCTTGCTTACTGAGATGACCTGCGACCAGCTGTAATGCAAAAAACGCGATGCCGACACAAAAATAGTCTCTAAATGTATTAATGAAATTTATACTTTCCGTTTTTCTTAGCAATATCATCATTCGCAATTCTCAGTGAGTTATCACCGTTCTCGATTTAAGTCATCTACTTAAAACAGGTTAGACTAGAGGTTTGAAATGTGTATTTTTGGATCTTTTCGCTAATTGAAAACTATTCTAAAGTATGTTATATGGATTTTTTGAATGTGACCCTCGATAATTTCACTGTGTTTCACAACGCAGGGGAGAACAATCTTTGTGGCTGTACTGATAATAAAAGTTGCGTCAGAAGTCATTATTTCAGACAGAATAGTCGATCGATAAAAACGATCAATATAAATTTTTTGATAGTTTTCATCGATAGGTTTGGCAGAACATAAATACCATGAAAGATCGATGAAAGCTATTGAATTGTTATTATTTAATGTTATTTGTTTCGTGAATGTTAGTTAGGCTACTCTTTTTTAATATTAACTAATGGCTACACCTTGATATGAAAATCATTCTTTTATTGCCAGGAAAGTGAGTTTCCCCACCTTCCCACAACACACTCAATTGTTAATCATTAACGAGGCTGCTGCTGTGTCGCGCAGTGAATACCGCCGCCACCGGCAGCGATACCGTCGATATTCAACTGAATAATTTCACGATCGGCAAACAGCTCCTGCAAAATAGTATGGGTATTACGATCGGTGCGCTTATCGCCAAATTGCGGTGCAATGACGGCATCATTACACAGATAAAAATTGATATACCCCGCGGCGAAATCATCGCTCGCATAAGTCTGGCGGATGGTAGAAGGTCCTTCCAGCGTGACTACCTCCAACCGTCGGCCTTTGGCATCCGTGGCGGCCCGTAATATGTCCAGATGACGTCGGGTGATCGCGTAATCAAAGGATGACGGATCCTGCTCAAGACCCGCCACCACCGTACCCGGATGCGTGAATCGGGCGTAAAAATCTGTATGGCCGTCGGTAATATCCTTGCCGGCAATACCCGGCAACCAGATGATTTTCTCCAGACCTAGTAGTCGCTTTAGTTCTTCTTCGCATTCGGCTTTGCTGACGCCAGGATTACGGTTGGAGTTAAGCACGCAGCTCTCGGTAATAATCGCCGTGCCTTCGCCGTCCACCTCAATACCGCCACCTTCCAGAGTCAGTACCGAGGGGATAAACTCGGCATGAACGTAATCAGTAACAAATTCAGCCACATCGGCATCTCGTTCGTGCTCTTGCTTATTGCCCCAGCCGTTGAAATTAAATCCCACACCGCCGAGCGCGCCGCTGGCGCTTTTCACAAACACCGGCCCGGTGTCGCGGATCCACAGATCGTCTATTGGGTGAACCAGAAGATTGACTGACGGCCCGCACAGACGCGCGGCGAGCTCGCTGTCTTCTTCGCGTACTAACATATTAACGGGTTCAAATGCGGCGATGGTTTTGGCAACTAACGCCAGGTTTTCCTGCACCACCGGTAGCAGATGAGGTTCCCAGATCTCCGCACTGGCACCAAACGCCATCCAGGTTGCCGTATGTGGTGCGCCTTCATCAGGCATTTGCCAGCGGCGGTTCTCTGTTGCGCGGGCAAATTGGCTAAAGCTGAAGCCCGTCATACCGGCGAGTAGCATACTCGTTGAAGTCACCAGGCCTTGCCTGACGAATGAACGTCTTGTCATCATAGGATTAACCTTTGCGTATTTTTACCTGATATCAGGTGAATAAAATAATAATAGATAATAAATATTCTGCGTATTTTAAATATTGAATAATAAATAAAGTGATCGCGGGTAAATTTCACACGAAATATAGCACAAGAGATATGCGTTGCAATCTCTTAGTTTTATATAATGAGTGAGACTGGCGACTATTAATATTTATCAACTATATATTTATATATAATTTATATTTATCAGCATGAACATATGGCACGCCGTTAGCTCTGAGCCCCGTCTGACGGGCCTTGCCGTGGATTGTGATCTGGCCGATTGTTCTGTTGTATTTATTAATGCCATGAACCGTGTGGACTATAGTAAAGATGGCCGTTATTTCTCATCATTAATAACCGTGAGTGGGGGATGTGAATGAAGAAGATACTGATGCTGGTCGGAGATTATGTCGAAGATTATGAAACGATGGTGCCTTTTCAGGCTTTGCAAATGCTTGGGCATCGTGTGGAGGCCGTCTGTCCGGATAAAAGTCAGGGTGACTACGTTCAAACCGCCATTCACGATTTTGATGGGGCACAGACATACAGTGAAAAGCCGGGGCATCGTTTTACGTTAAATGCGAATTTTGCCGAGGCGCGGGCCGCCGATTACGACGCACTGTTGATCCCCGGCGGGCGTGCTCCGGAATATCTTCGACTGAATCCAGATGTCATTAAGCTGGTGCAAGATTTCAACACTGCCGGTAAGCCTATCGCCGCAGTTTGTCATGGGCCCCAACTGTTAGCGGCGGCGGGGGTGTTAGAAAACCGGACCTGTAGCGCTTATCCGGCCTGTGCGCCCGAGGTTCGTCTGAGCGGTGGACATTATGCCGATATTGGCATTGATCAGGCCTACGTTGATGGCAATCTGGTGACGGCACCAGCATGGCCCGCGCATCCGCAATGGTTAGCTAAATTTGTTGAAGTATTAATGAAGTAAGCGATGATGCGATGAAAAAGTCGGTATAACCTGCCAGGCTATACCGACTGCATTTATTACCTCTGCATGAGTGCGAACACGCCCCACCCGATATATTCCCGGGTGAATGCAACGTGGCGGACTGGTGAACTTCTCAGTTGTTCTCTGACTTCGGCGGCAAACTCATCGTCCGGATTTGCCTCCAGCCACCGGCGCATCGTCAACCATTTTGCCGCCTCGTATCTGTCCCAACCTTCCTGGTCAGCCAGTACCATTTCCACCACGTCATAACCGAGCAGGTCGAAAGACGAAACGAGTTCTGGCAGAGAAAGAAAATCGGCTACTGAAGCCGCGCCGCAAGCCATAGCGATCTCCTCCGTTGCGGGCATCTGACGCCAGTACGGTTCGCCGATGAGCAGGATCCCGCCTGGTTTGAGACTTTGTTCCAGCTGTTTGATCGTTCCGGCAACGCCGCCGGCAATCCAGGTTGCACCAACGCAGGCGGCAATATCGAATTTTTCTTCGGCGATATAACCTGTTGCATCGGCATGAATAAAACGCACGTGCTCAGTGACGCCCAATTCACTTGCCCGCAGGGTGGCTTGCTCACTGAATAACTGGCTCATATCGATACCAACGCCGGAAATTCCATGATCGCGTGCCCAGGTGCACAACATCTCGCCCGAGCCGCTGCCGAGATCCAGGATGCGGGTTCCTGGGGGCATCCGTAAAACCTGACCTAACGTCGCATATTTTTGCGCGGTGAACGGATTATGAATGCGATGTGCGCTTTCGCTGATCGTAAAAATCTTCGGGATATCCATCTCTCTCTCCTTAGCGATTATCCAGTTGGGCGCGAACGTTGTTCAGCCCGGTGGTATTGATGCGGTAGGGCTGACCATTAACGGATTTGATCAGCTTTTTCGTTCTGAGTTTTTTGAATACGTCGAGCGTGCAGTCGCAGAGCAGTAACCCTTCGCGGCTATAGCATTCGACGGAAATGACGCGACCAGATGCATCGCGGACGTGAGCAATACGGCCACCTTTGGCGAGAACGTGTAAGGTACGTTGTTCCTGACGGGATAAATTCATACTGGAAAACCTGTTTAATCATCATGTGCAAAACGTGCAAACACACAGCGGTGTCCGCATTCGATTTCGGCGCATTGATAACCAGTCCGGCCTGAAAAGGTCGGTAAGCTGATTATCTGATGATTACATTCTCCAGCATCAAAGCCTCGGGTTGAGTTGAAAGGTATTTACCTGCTGAATCATACCAGCCTGGGCGAGTAGGGGAATCGTTCTGTCGGGAAAATGTGATCTATGACGAAAAATTGCGTTTAGCTTATTTTATAATTTTTTAACTCTCGTTAGCTGAGCAGTGTATGGATATATTAAATTTATTGAATATTCAGACATCGTCAGTAGCGGTATTGGCCGTAATGATGCGTTGTGAGTCCCACTTGCGTCATACTATAGATTAGTGATATTTAATTTTTCCCTATCCTAATTTTGTTTTATTTGATAAACATGTCTTTATTATAAAAAGGATTTTTAATGGTGTTTTCTTTTAATTCTTTTTAGGAATTTTCTTAACGTCGTGAAGTGTGTATACTCAATCCAGCAAGAAGCTCTTCTGTTATCATCAAAACTATAAAAATGTCCTTAACACCCGTATTACCTCTGCCCTGAATCTCTTCTCAGGGGAGAGGTTTTTTTTGCCTGTGTATAATTTTGATAATCGTCATATATAGATAATTTAATATTATTGTTCTTGTTGTTTTGCATTAGTGATGACGACAGGTTTTGTTCTGTGAACCATACGGTAATGTTGAAATAGTATCGCTATGAATCTATTTCATGGTGAATAGTGTGATTTCATCTTTATTTATAGGGGTATTATATAGTTTTTCTTATAACTATCTGTTTTTAAGCGTTATGTTAATTTTCGCTTTTGAAGTAATTGTGATTTTTTTCACGGATTTTAGTGCGTTAAGTGGCTATTTGTAGAGAGGTGCAAACGGTTGCATGTTGCTGTTACAGCATTTGTTCATTAAAAAAATATAGCGATGGTATGTCTTGTGTCGGTATCGGGGGCAAGAATCTAAATGATTTTTATTATCCCTTAGACATACGAATGCCGTTTATGACTTCTGTTAGCTTAACACCATGGAAAATGTAGTAAAAACAGACAGGGAATATGATTTTATCAATCAAAAGGAGTTTTTAATCACAGGTATAATTACTGGCCTTTTTTTATCTTCCTTTATATAAATCGTTGTCGTAATACCCATAAAATCAGCGTTCTGGGATGAGCGCTGATTTTATTTTGTTCTCAGATTATTCAACCCACGCTGTATGCAGGTCTTCTCTTGCAGTACCTCGTAAATGATACATTAAAGGATCTCCTGGAATGGATATTGTTGAACGCTTTATTAACTACACGAAAATCAATACCACGACCTCAAGGGAAAATGGTGCTAATGGGATAATGCCTTCTTCACCTGGTCAAATGGAACTGGCAAAACTACTTGCAGTAGAACTTGAAGCATTAGGAATGGAAAACATTGAGGTCAGGGATACCGCTATTGTGACCGCGACCTTACCTGGAAATACCGATGACACCATCCCTGTCGTTTCCTTTTTTGGTCATCTGGATACCAGCGCAGAACAGACCGCGGACACAAATGCGCAACGTCTTCACTACAGCGGTGGGGATTTGTGTCTGAACCAGGAGCTGAATATTTATCTGCGTGAAAGTGAATTCCCGGAACTGAAAAATTATATCGGTGATGACCTGCTGGTGACGGATGGTACCAGTCTGCTAGGGGCTGATGATAAAGCCGCCATCGCCGCGATTATGAATGCCCTGGAGTACCTTGTAGCGCATCCGGAGATTAAGCATGGGCCGGTGAAGGTCGGTTTTGTTCCTGATGAAGAGCAGGGATTACGGGGAGCAAAAGCGTTTGATGTTGCGGCGTTTGGCGCTGATTTTGGCTATACCCTGGACTGCTGCGGCATTGGAGAGTTTGTCTATGAGAACTGGAACGCGGGTGATGCGGAAATCATCTTTACCGGCCAGTCCGCGCACCCTATGTCGGCCAAAGGTAAGCTGAAGAACTCTCTGCTGATGGCGCATAAGTTTATTGCGATGCTGCCCGGTGGAGAGGCGCCTGAGTATACGGAAGGACGCGAAGGGTATTACTGGGTAAAACAGCTTCAGGGTAACAGCGCCCGTACGGTGCTTAAGCTGGATATCCGGGATTTTACCGAAGAAGGGTATAAGGCGCGTATGGCATATATCCGCCAGCTTGCCGTCAGCACCTGCGCGCTGTGGGGAGAAAACAGCGTGGTCTGTCATTTAACCGATCGCTATGCCAATGTGTTCAATAGCTTGCAGGGCGATGCACACTACCCGATTGATATTGCGTTACGCGCGTATCAGAAGTGTGGCATTACCCCGCAACCTGTCGCCATGCGTGGTGGGTATGATGGCGCAGTGCTATCGCAGAAAGGACTGCCTTGCCCGAATATTTTTACCGGTGCTCATAACTTTCATTCAATTTATGAATATCTACCGGTGCGTTCACTGCGAGCCGCCAGCGATGTGGTGGTAGCGGTCATTGAGGAAACCTTTGCTGAGTTCGCGCAGAGGAGAGCTCAGCCATGATTCAGGTGTTAATTGCCCTACTGGTTATCGTGGTGGTCGCGCGTCTGATACTGAAAGGTTATCGCGCTGAACCGGTGCTGTTCATTGCGGGCCTGGTGTTGATGATTTGTACGGCGTTAACCGGATGGGGTTCTGTATTACCGAAGGGCGTTGCCAGTACGGGGATTTCATTTCTCGATCCTTTCGAGGTGATGCGCGATCTCTTTAGTACGCGTGCTGCCGATCTCGGCCTGATGATTATGGCACTGATGGGATTTGCGCATTACATGGATCATATCGGGGCAAATGAAGCGGTTGTGCGGGTCGTGACGAAACCTTTGCGCGCGCTGCGTTCGCCCTATGTGCTTCTATTTTTCTCCTATCTGCTCGCCAGCCTCCTGCAGTTGGCCATCCCATCCGCTACCGGGCTTGCCGTGTTGCTGATGGGGACGATGTTCCCCATTATGCTGGGGTTAGGGCTTTCTGCGGCCTCGGCTGCTGGGGTTATTGCCACCTCGCTTGGTGTGGCGTATACCCCGACGGCCATCGATGCTATCAGGGGATCTAAAGCGGTCAATATGGATGTGGTGGAATACGTTGTTTACCACCAGGGACCCGCAGCGCTGGCAACCGTGCTGGTCGTGGGTGTCTGCCATTTCTTCTGGCAGCGGCATTGCGACCGTAAAGCGGGGACGCTTCCACGGGAAATCGGTAGCGCTGAGGTGACTGATTCAGGAAAAGCCCCGGCTTTTTATGCGCTTCTCCCGATGCTTCCGATACTGATGGCGGTGGGATCATCGGAAATGTTCGTCAGTGGTATTAACCTGAATATTATCACCATTGTGCTCATTTCAATGGCTGTCTGCATGTTGATTGAGTGGCTGCGGGTGCGTGATTTAAAGTCAGTATGCGAAGGATTCAGCCATTTCCTTAAAGGCATGGGCACCGCCTTTACCGGGGTGGTTGGGCTACTGGTTGCGGCAGGTGTTTTTGCTCACGGGATTAAAGTTATTGGTGCCATTGATCAATTAATCCTGATGGCGGAGCACGTGGGATTACCTCCATTTGCTATGGCGGTGGTGTTTGCGCTGGTGACGCTGGCGGCAGCAATTATTATGGGATCGGGTAATGCGCCATTCCTTGCTTTCGTTGAGCTGATCCCGCAAATCGCGGCAAGTATGGGCGCTAACGCTGTTGCCATGATCCTGCCGATGCAACAGGCATCACATATGGGGCGGGCAATTTCACCGGTTTCCGGCGTGGTGATTGCCGTTTCCAGTGGGGCGAAAATAACGCCATTTGATGTGGTTAAACGTACCGCCGTACCGTTGATCGTGGGCTTTGTAACGCATACCCTGATCATCGGTATTTTCTATTAACTTCGTCTGTAATAAGCAAACTTCCGGGTTGCTGAATGCCCGGTAGTTTGCTTTTTCTGTTTACAGGTCTCATCACAAAAGGTGATATTGATTACTGGTGATTATTATTAACCTTTATCTTTATCGCATTATTCTTATTAGTCATTGTTGAGCCACCCCGGATTAATGATTAATAAGTATGATGTATTATATTTGCACGTTTATTACATAGAGATAAGTTAATCTGGATCATATTTTGGCGATTTTAGTTGTAGTAATTTTTTAATAGAGTAATACAAGAATGACGTGGAATAACAATGATGATTTATTTGGGCAGGTTTAAGTGGTAAGGGATTCTGGAAGAGTTAGTACGTTACGACATCATTATCAGGATGATCTGGAAGCCTTTACCTGGAGTGCGTTAGTCGCAATTGGTATTGCAATAAAGGATCATAAAATCTACTCTAAAATGTCAGAGCATCTATTCATTATGCATTGGCTGGCTATTGCCAAAAAAAGAAAAATATTTTCGAAGAGCATTGTCAGTGAGCTTCAGTGGTTAATTGATGAGGGGAAGAAAAAAAGCCTCAATGCACAACTTAAATTTAAAATAGAATATTTGTACGCCACATCGAGTGGTGATGTGACAATGCAAAACGACTATTTTAAATTTACTCACACGATTGAAGTGTTGAGAAATAATGGATGGGAGAGCTTTCTGCTCACTCCGGAGAAGTGGCAAGGCCTTCATGAAAGTATTAAGGTCAGAAAAGGTGACTTTATTTTTATGGATGACACCCGGCTTCAGGAGTGCTTTGGCGTGCAGGGCGAGATAGTCAAACCTTTCTGTATTCGAGTGTACGGCGATATTGAGTTTGCAAAGTTAACGTTCATCAAACATAACCTGCCGGTTGAATTTGTGAAACATATTTCGAATGAGTTTTATTACTTCAATTTTCTTTCAGTTAAGTAATGCTTAACTGATATGGGGGACAAATTTCTGTTTGTTCAAAGAGTGTATTGATCTACCTGTGAAATTATCGGATTTATACCACGCGCAAAGGACAGCGAATGTTTACTCGAAAGTTAGTGATTACAACTGAATGGATAAGGTTGTCGGATACGCCAGACAATGTGTCCATTTCTTTTCGGGGCGTTCTTGAGATCGGTGAAAGCACGGTTGTACCAGATGGCAACACTCCTTTACTTCGCTTAGAAAATGAAATGGCACCTGTCGCCGTTGATGCGTTGTCATGGGTAAGGGTGCCAGTTGAACGCCAGGAAAATGTTATCGTCTATATTTTCTGAATCCTGGTTTATAAATCCATTAATAATGTTAATGTCGATTTGTTCTTATTTTATTCCTCCCGGTGCAAGATGAGATGTCTGGCTGAACAATTCGTTGGGGATCACATCGCGGGTGAGAGCATTTGTAGCGCGTGTACATTATAAATAATGCCAAACACCGCCACCGCGAGCAGAAACAGGGAGGAGATAAAAACGCTGCGTCTGGCAAACCGCTCTGGCATCCAGCGTTTGAAAACCATGATGTAAAAAGACAGCACCGTAACATCAAAAATAACCCACACCAGCGTTAGCGTCAGAATGCTGGTGGTGAAATCTTGCGTAATGGCAATGAACTGGGGAAAAAACGCTACGAAAAACAAAATGTCCTTTGGGTTAGCGACCCCTGTCAGAAATCCATGGATAAGCCCGCTGTTATCGCGTTTTGGCGCACTCAGTCCGAGGTGTGAGTCCCTGGCCCGCAGGCCGCTAATCGCCATCACACCGATATACAGCGATCCCACAAGACCCAGTACGCCAAGCCATATCGCAGAGATTGATACCACGCCAGCTAGCATCAGTGCAGCCAGAGCAATCAATACTAAAGAAGCGCCGTTAGTGCCAATCAGCGTGAGAAAGGCCCGGCGATAGCCGTGCTGCGACGCGGTGGTGGTAATCAGCGCCACGACAGGACCCGGAGTTAACAGCAGGGTTACTACGCTGAGGCTATAGGCAGCCAGTAAAGTGAAATTCATACCTGATTATCCTGATGATATTTTCCATCAGTATTCCGCCTGCGTGGCGCATTGAAAAACGAATAAAACTGCGCTCTACTGTGAGTAAAACTCAACATAGAAGCTGAGAATGACGCTACCTCCGTTGTATGCCCTGAGGGCTTTTGAAGCCGCAGCCCGTCTGGGATCGTTCAGTAAAGCCGCTATTCAACTTAACGTGACGCCGGGCGCGGTAAGCCGTCATATTCGCACGCTGGAGGCATGGTTTGGTTGTGAGCTATTTGTCCGTAGCGGCCCGCGTATCGAGATAACGCCTTCTGGCCAAGGGCTGGCGCAGCAGTTGACGGCTGGGTTTCAGAGTCTGGAACACGCGTGTCATGCCTTTCGCAGCAGCAGTCATGAGCTACGGCTGAAAGCGCCGTCTACGTTGACGATGCGCTGGCTTCTGGACGTGCTGCGTCATTTCCGTGAAGCGCATCCGACCCCGGTTGTCGAAATTTCCAGCGTCTGGATGGATACCGATTCGGTATCCTTCGGTCGTGAACCGTATGACTGTGCGATCCTGTTAGGGAATGGCCATTTTGGTGACGATACCGACAGCCGGTTGCTGTTTCAGGAGTGGCTTATCCCGGTGTGCTCACCCGCACTGCTGGTGCAGGCGCAGCGCGATCTTTCTGCCTGTGAACTGATTCATCCCTCAGCGGATCGCCGTGACTGGCGTCGGTGGCTGCAACGCACCGGGAAGTTTCCGGCGTTGAATCTTGCGCGAGGCAAAGTGTTCGACACCCTGGAGCAGGGCAGTCTTGCCGCGATGAGCGGTCATGGCGTGTCCGTTGCCGACCTGCTGTTAAGCCTGGCGGCCATTCAGGCAGGGATGTTGGCGTTACCGTTTAAAGATGCGGTAGCAACTGGCGAGGGCTATTACCTTGTCTGGCCAAAGACTTCAACACGGCTTAGAAATATTGAGCTGCTGTATCGCTGGTTAAAAGAGGCTGCGCCGTGTGTCTCCTCGGCAGATCTAAACTGGCTGGATTAAGCTGTTTATTCTGCTAATCACCCATATTGATAATGGTTCTCATTATTATTGTCGTATTGCGCAGGTAATGGTAATGTTGCTTCAGTTATAAACCGTTAATCCCATTTTCTGCGCAGAAGACAGCATGAACAATACCACCGCCCTGAATGCCTCCGGACGCGTCGCTCGCACTTTCTCCGTCAGCGAGTTTATGGATTTTGGTGAGCGCTACGGGATCGATTACCGCTTTCCCCAGTTGGCACAAAGGCCGGATTTACCGTCTGGCAGCCCTGTTCTGCAAGGTGAAATTGAGGAGATGACTCTCCCATGTGGGATGTGCGTGACGCACTCCGACGTACAGGTATTGCAACCCTACGAAACCACCTCTCGTCACGACAGCCCTTTGTATATGCTGGTGGTACTGGAAGGCTGCGTGATCCTGACGCTTAACGGACAGGAGCACGTGGTGCGCTCCGGCATGGCGTTTAGCTCACGCCTGAGTGAGCACCAGACGATGCGTGCCCGTCATCATGCTGATTGTAAACTGCGGACATTATCGCTCGGTTTGTATCCCGACGGCGCGTGTCGCACGGGGTTGCTCGAATCGTTGATGCGTGAGTGGGAAAGATGCCAGACGCCGACGCTTATCTGGCAGGTGCCGGGGTTTTTACTCAGCGGACTGCAGTACGCGCAGCAGAGCACAATTAGCCATGTTTCTCGTCAGCTGATGTTGGAAGGGCTGATATTACAACTGTTTGGTCATGGCCTCAGCGTGTGTCAGGTCGAGAGCGGTAAACGTCTTGCGGCGAGCGGTGAGCAGCAGCGGCTGGAGGTCGTTCGCCGATTGCTGGAGCAGAGTCCCGAAAATGATTACACCCTTAATGAACTGGCCCAACGCGCAGCGATGAGTCCCAGCAGCCTGCGCAGTAAGTTTCGCGCAGCCTATGGCTGTTCGGTGTTCGACTACCTGCGCGATTGCCGTCTGGAACGTGCACGCGGCTATCTACTGGAAGGATATAGCGTACAGCAGGCGGCCTGGATGTCGGGTTATCAGCACGCCACCAACTTTTCTACCGCTTTTCGCCGCCGTTACGGCTTTTCACCCGGTGATTTGCTCAAACTTTGCTAATCCATATTTGCGTTTTACGCACGTGATTTCCTGACAATTTGGCACTGCGCATAGGCAACCTGGCATCCGGCATAGCTATCTCCGCCAGCAAAAAGGTAATAATTCTCACTTACAATTAGACATGCCTTTGGAGATATTCATGTTCGCGAAGACTCGCTTGGCGCTGCTGGTGGGATGGGTTACCGGCAGCGTGGCTTTTCCTCTGCTGGCGCAGGAAACAACAAAAAACGATACGGTGGTTGTCACCTCGCAGATGCAGAGCGGGGCCACGAAGCTTGCCACGCCGGATATTGAAACGCCGCAGTCGGTATCGATCGTTACCCGTGAACAGTTTGAAGAGCAGGGCGCAACCAGCGTGCGCCAGGCCGTCAGCTATACGCCGGGTGTGTACAGCAATCAGATTGGCGCCTCCAACCGCTTTGACTACATCGTGCTGCGTGGCTTTTCTGACGGTAGCCTGGATAACGTCTATCTTGATGGTCTGAAGATGATGGGCGACACCAACTCACACAGCTCGCTGGTGGTCGATCCGTGGTTCCTCGAAGATATCGAAGTCGTACGTGGCCCGGCTTCCGTACTGTATGGCCGTTCCTCCCCGGGTGGCATTGTGGCTCTGACCTCGCGTAAGCCGTCGTTTGATGCGGGCGGTGAGGTGAAGCTGTTTGCCGGCAACAATAACCAGCGCGGCGCGGCGTTTGACGTCACCGGGGCACTGGATGATAACGATCGCGTGGCGGCGCGACTGAGCGGGATGACGCGTTACGCGGACTCGCAGTTTGGTCCATTGAAGGAAGAGCGTTACGCGCTGATGCCCAGCCTGACCTGGCGTATCACCGACCAGACGCGTCTGGATCTGATGGCCTATCTGCACCGCGACCCGGAAGGCGGTAGCCACTCCGGTCTGCCGTATGACGGCACCGTGGTTCCGCATTACGGGCAAAAGATCTCCAACACCTTTTACGAAGGCGAGGATGATTACGACAAATACGATCGCCGTGAAAACATGGTGGGCTACAACATTGAGCATATGTTTGATAGCGGTTGGTCGGTGCGGCAAAAGCTGCGCTATCTGCATACCGACGTTGAGCTGAATCAGGTGTATGCGGCGGGCTGGCTGAATGAAACCGAGCTTAATCGCGGTTACTCCGGCTCCGATGAAAAAATGTCGGCGATTACGCTGGATAACCAGCTCGACGGCAGCTTTGATACCTGGCAGGTAAACCACCGTCTGCTGGTGGGGATCGACTATCAGGATCGCAGCAACAATACTACCGGTTACTACGGCGCTTTCCCGCCGATTGACGCTTTTAACCCAGTGTACGGCGCGAAGCCTGATTACATCGACATGTATGCGCGTGAGAAACACAAGCTGCGCCAGACGGGTTACTATTTGCAGGATCAGATGTCATGGGATCGCTGGCGTATTACGCTCGGTGGTCGCTACGATCAGGTCAGCGTTTCTAACATTGATAAGATCAAGGATACTCGCAGCGATCTGGATAAAAACAACTTCAGTACCCGTGCCGCGCTGCTCTATTTATTCGATAACGGCTTTGCGCCGTACGTGAGTTATTCCACTGCCTTTACGCCAACCAGCTTTGCCGATGAGAACGGCAATCTGCTGGATCCGATGAAAGGCAAGCAGTGGGAAGCCGGGCTGAAATATGAGCCGGAAGGACTCAACAGCCAGTTCAGCGCATCGGTATTCCGTATCAATCAGACGAATATAGCCACCAAAGAAGAGCCGACCGATCCGTACCGCTCGATTGGGGAAATTGAATCTGAAGGGGTGGAGCTGGAGGCAATTAGCCAACTGACGGATAGCTTCCGTTTGCAGGCGGCGTATACCTATACCGACATTCGCTATAAGAAAAGCAGCCCGGAAGAACAGGGCAAGCGCGCAGTGTACGCCCCGCGTAACCAGGCCAGTACCTGGCTGAGCTACGATGTGAAAAGCGGTCCGCTGGACGGCCTGACGTTGGGTTCAGGCGTGCGCTACGTTAACGGTATTACCAGCGATCGCCTGAATACTCACACCCTGCCGTCCTACACACTGGTGGATATGGTGATTGGTTACGACTTAACGAATATCGGCATTAAAGGGTTGAGCGCGCAGTTGAACGTTAACAACCTGACCGACAAGCGCTACGTTGCAGCCTGTAACTCGCTCTCATACTGCTACTTCGGCGCCGAGCGCAGCATTGTCGGCAGTGTGTCCTGGAAATTCTGATGTTTTAGCCGGATGCGGCGCTGGCGCCTTATCCGGCCTACAGCAGCGTGCAAATCGTAGGCCTGATAAGCGCAGCGCAACAGGCATAGTGGATTGCGGTTATTGTGTAAAACCGTTCTGCAGACAAATCTGCGCGCTGGCGCCTTATCCGGCCTACGGCAGCGTGCAAATCGTAGGCCTGATAAGCGCAGCGCATCAGGCATAGTGGATTGCGGTTATTGTGTAAACCGTTTTACAGACAAATCTGCGCGCTGGCGCCTTATCCGGCCTACGGCAGCGTGCAAATCGTAGGCCTGATAAGCGCAGCGCATCAGGCTTTGTGATTGCGGCTATTGTGTAAAACCGTTCTGCAGACAAATCTGCGCGCTGGTTCTCAGCGTAAAGGCGACTTTGTCTGGGTACTGGCTGTAATAGTTATGCTCTTCTTCCAGCCCTTTTGCCTGCGCCAGACGTACCGTTTCCAGCGAGCAGGTACGGTAGATCAGGTCTTTATTCATATTGGTCTGCTTTTCGCGCTGTTTATCTGCGGACAGCGCCAGCCAGCTTTCGGACAGTGAGTAATCGTAGACCACCCGATTTCCTTTCGCCTGCACGTTCTCAATGGTAATAAATTCGTCGATTTTCAGTCTTGGCTGCCCGCGCATTTTTTTCTTATCTTCTGCGGCGGCATATTGGGCCAGCGCATGAATATCCATACTGGCTATTTTCTGTTTATAAGCATCTACATAAGCGGTAGGTTGCTGATAATGCTGAGCGTAAGCGTTTCTTAATTCCCCGTCATTCATCGTACAACCTGCCATAAACAGAGGTAATAGCAGTGCCAGTTTTATTTTAGTCATGATGTTATCCCGTTCATTATTTTGATCCCAGTCGCCCATAACAAAATAGAAAAATTATTACAGATGATATTTAAGGTTGTATAAACGAGAGCGCGATGGCACAAGTTCAATTGTCTTAAAATGGCAGGACAGGCGGGAAACCCTGCCAGAATTGGCAGGGTTTTGAACATACTGATAAAAAAATTAATGGCCGATCATCTTTGCCTTCGGGATCAGCTGGAAATACATATGATCGGGCACTGGCGTATCCCAGACATTGGCATAAACGGCATAACCAATGGTGACAAACAGAATGCCAAGCACCAGTAGCGTCATGGCAACACCTGATAGCGTCCTCTGTCGCCATAACGGTTTACCGTTGTCTTGCGCCCCCGGTGGTGTTTGCAGTGAGAAGCTCAGCGTTGAGGCCACCGGGCAGGATTCAACGCAGGTCATGCAGCCAGTGCATTCCACGGTACGCACCTGAATCAGTCTGTCGACCGGGATATTCGACGGGCAGTTTTTCGCGCATTTTCCGCAGTCGATGCAGCTGTCTGCGTTACGGCGGATTTTAAACGGTGAGAGCAGCGAGAACAAACCGAGCAGCGCACCATAAGGGCACAGATAGCGGCACCAGGCATTGCGAATAAACAGGCTCAGGACACTGATAACGACAACAAAGATGAGCGTAGCGGAGCCAATATGGCGAAAGAAATCGAGCATCTTCACGTCGATAATCATGCCATAGGCCGACATTAGAAAATACTGAATCCCCTGTGCAGGCATCGACAGGGCGATATACAAAAAGAAACTCAGCAGCAAATACTTCAGACTGAGCAGCGGGATATCCAGCCAGCGCGGCAGCGTGAAGTTGCGACCAAATACTTTTTTCCCCAGATTGCCGAGCAGTTCGGACAGCGTGCCCACCGGGCATAACCACGAACAGAAGGCTTTTTTTAACAACAGACTAATCAGGATAAACGCAACTAACAGCAGCATGGAGGCGGCATGGATAGGCGGAAGAAAACCAGTCTCCAGCGTATAGCGGATATTCATCAAACCCGCGATTGGTAGCCATCCCTCAATACCACCTGGCCTTGGAATATAGACGCTGGTGCCGGCGGTTTCGAAATAGCGGACCCAGTAATAGAACGTTACGCCAATATAAATATTAATAGCCATCAGGAGAAACTGGGTGGCTTTTCGCCAGCTGCTGGCGTTGCGCCAGTCATTCCACGGCAGTTTGCCTCCGATCGTGCCTGGACGGCGCTGCCAGCGTGTTCTCTTCTTCCCGTTCATGGTTTTATACTATCCCTCATATTTCCCCTTCTGCATTCAGAAGGCGTCATCACCGGGATATGCTAGCGCTATTCAGATTTGGTGTATTTGATTTGCATCTTATTACGTGGCTGTTATTTTCATCATGCCAATATGCCTGAATAAAAATAACAGCTCGGTATTTATCGCCGATCAGATAAATACCCTGAATGGGGTATTTATTTCTCTATGGCGGAGAAGGTTATTCCTGATATACCTCTATGCGATCGCGGCCATTACTTTTCGCCAGATAAAGCGCGCGATCGGCTTTATCAACCAACTGTTTATAGTCGGGATGATAGTCATATTCGGCGATGCCAATGCTGACGGTAATAGAAAATGATTCTGCCGCCGATGCCGCCATGCACATCTCGGCAATCTTCATACGCAGCGTTTCGAGGATAATACTGGCCTGCGACTTGTCTGACTCGACGAGCAGGATCATAAATTCTTCACCACCATAGCGAAACACGTAATCGCTGCTACGGATATGATCATAAATGACCGCTGCGACGTTTTTGAGCGTCATATCACCAGTATTATGCCCATAGTTGTCGTTAATTTGCTTAAAGTAGTCGATATCCAGCATCGCCAGGGTGAAGGGCTTCCGCGCATGTAACGCTAACGAAATCTCACGCCGCATGATGGTTGGAATAAAGCGGCGGTTAAGTAACTGGGTCAGCGAGTCTTTACCATTTTCCTGTTTAACCAGTGCGTCAAACATTGAGGCGAGCAGGAAATGGATTTTTGCCGATAGCTGGCGGACATCCTGCAACAGGCTCATCCTCTCAGGTTCTGTTGGCTGATGCTGATGCGAAAAGGTGGTCGTCATGCGGTTGTCGATCTCTGCTATCAGCGATTCCATTTCTTTCAACAGATTGCTGTTGCCGAGAATGTGTTTTCCTTTATGCGAGAACCACATACCAAAATCAGAATTTGCCAGAAATACCATCTCACCGAAAGGCATACCGATGGCGATGTTATAGATAAACTGATTTTCCCAGTCGGTAAATGAGCGAATTTGTCGTTCGCGTTCGACGTTAACGTCATCGTAAATGGTCTGCAGGCGATACTGCTCCTGCGTATGCAGAGAGTTTTGGTGGCTTGGGGAATAGGAGACGGTCATGGCCTCCAGCGCAGTATCCATTGCCAGGCTGCTGAAACAGATAGCATTGCTCAGCAGGGAAGACGAGTCGTCAGCTTTGGTTTTCAATACCCGATACAGCTCATCCTTGAGCTTACGCGCGCCGCGGTTTACCAGATCGATGGGCAGGCCGATACGGGCATGCACCACGCCAATTTCTCGCTGTTTGGCCAGCAGCTGCGGTAGATCTTCGTGCGCGCTGCCAAGCACGCTGCGTAACCAGTCAAACATACTGCCGCTGAGGCGGGTACTGACCTGTTCTGTATTGAGGAACAATGCGCTCTGGGCATGGGAGAGCATATAGTCATAAAAAACGGTCACTAAATGGCGGATCTCTTCATCGCTTAACGATGTGAGGAGCGTGTGAACGTCAGGCGATGTTTGTCGTATCAGCGCCTGCCATTCTGTAAGGAGTAATGTGTCGTTTACCGGTTCAACCTGTTCCATCTCACTGCCACTCAACCTGCGATTAAAAATTCAGGCGGTATTACGGACAATTACCTCACAATGGTCAAGTTAAACTCTCTTATCGATGGCTAATACCTTCATAAATAAGTCTTAGCGCGAAAACACCTATTATTGCGCCAATCACCCGGCTGGCAACGCGTTGGATGCGACCATACGCCCGTCGCACGGCAGGCAAAGAAAATGCCTGGCTGAGAAAAATACGCCAGATAACGGAAGACAACACAATGCCTGCCCAGGCCATCAGTCTGGCCCACGTAGGCGTGTCTGCGCTTAAGGTGACCGAGAAGATACTAATAAAAAACAGTACGGTTTGCGGATTTGATAAATCCGTTAGTAATCCACGGCGGAAAAACACATACCAGGGAGCGGAAAGCGGTTGCTGTAGAGTGGGCATTTGCGGCGTGGCCTGATGGCGGATGCTGTTCCAGGCAAACCACAGCAGATAGGCGCCGCCGACAATCTTAATCAATGAAAATATCTCTTCACACTGGGTGATTAGCGTTGCCATACCAAAAAGCCCAAGGCCGGAGTAAAACGCATCACCCAAGGCAACACCCAGACCGGTCATCACACCTGCGCGTCGTCCGGATGCCAGGCTAGTTTGTACTACCACGAACAGGTTTGCGCCGGGGTTAAAAAAGGTTAAAACAAACAGGCTGACGGTGAGTACAACGGCGTGCAAAGGTTCCATAGACAACGTTTCCATTAGTAAGCGCTTAAGTGACAGCTAACACTATAATTTTAGTGTGTTCATCATTCTGCGTATTCACTCACACTGCGCAGTGAAACGCGCTGAGATTTGCAAATGACTTCATAGACTATTTTGTGCAAGCCTGGCGCGTCAGATAACGCGACGGCACAGGTTTTCTGTTATCAACGATTCGCAAAATCTCTTTATATTTCCGCCTGCTCTGGATCTTTTTGCCAGGCTGAACTACTTATTAATCATCCTTGACTCGCATGTCGAATGTTCAGGGGTCGATGATGGCATATATAACAAAATCTGGAGCTTTTATATGAAAACTGGAATTAAAGTACTTATTGGTGCGTTAGCTTTTGTTGTGACCAACGCGTACGCCGCGGAATTTATGACGAAGGTTGAGTTTGAAAAGGTTGAGTCTCAGTATACAAAAATCGGTGATATTTCAACGAGTAATGAAGTCTCTACTTCGGATGCTAAAGAAGACCTTCTGAAGAAAGCTGAAGAGAAAGGTGCTGACGTGGTGGTATTAACCTCCGGCCAAACGGATAACAAAATCCATGGCACAGCGAATATTTACAAGAAAAAATAACGCGCTACTGTAAAAGACACGATACCCGCCGGTCATTGTACCGGCGGTTTTTCTTTTAGCCTGCGCCAGAACGTGGTTCTGCTAATTCCGAGATACCGCGCGGCGGCAGTTTTGTCACCATCAAATTGTGCCAACACCTGTTGCGGCGTCAGCAATGACGATGCTTGCGGTGAGTCTGCAACAATGGCCAGTTCCGGTAACAGCTGTTGTAAAAAATCCACATTCAGCTCTGGCTGCGGCTCGACGCTTAAAAACAGTGCCAGGCGCTCCATCATATTACGCAGTTCGCGGATATTCCCCGGCCAGCCATAATTCAGCAACGTCGGCTGACTTAACCCCAGCCCCTTGCGAACAGGCTCAGAAAACGGCACGTCCAGTTCCGCCAGCGACTGTTTTAAAAAGCCTTCCGCCAGTGGCAGGATATCGGGCAACCGTTCGCGCAGCGGCGGCAGCTTGAGGCGTAAAATGCTCAACCGATAAAACAGATCGGTACGAAATTCCCCCTGCTTCATCTCCTGTTCCAGATTACAGTGCGTGGCGCTAATCACCCGGACATCGACCGGAATCGGCTGATGTCCACCGACCCGGGTAACCTCTTTTTCTTCCAGCACACGCAGCAGTCGGGTTTGTAACGGCAGCGGCATCTCGCCTATCTCGTCAAGAAACAGGGTTCCGCCGTGAGCGATTTCAAACAGGCCCGCGCGTCCCCCTCGGCGAGAGCCGGTAAAGGCGCCATCCTCATAGCCGAACAGCTCCGCTTCCAGCAATGACTCGGTGATTGCCCCGCAGTTGACGGCAACAAACGGCGGTGAGGGTTTACCGCGCCGATTCTCCTGACGGGTGAAAAACTCACGGTGAATGGCCTGTGCGGCCAGCTCTTTACCCGTTCCTGTTTCGCCCTGAATGAGGACCGGCGCACGCGAACGGGCGTACAGCATAATGGTGTGCCGTACCTGTTCCATCTGCGCAGAGTGACCGCGCATATCTCCGAGCGCGTAGCGAGTGCGCAACGTATCGCCAGAGGCGTACTGACCGTTTCTGCGTAATGTCAGGCGGGTCATATCCAACGCATCGACAAAGGCCTGGCGCACGGTGGCCGCCGAATAGATAAAGATGCCGGTCATGCCTGCTTCTTCTGCCAGATCGGTAATCAACCCCGCACCAACTACCGCTTGTGTACCGCCAGCTTTCAGCTCGTTGATTTGCCCACGAGCATCTTCCTCGGTGATATAGCTACGCTGTTCAAGCTGCAAATTGAAAGTTTTTTGAAACGCGAGAAGCGCCGGGAGGGGTTCCTGATAGGTAATGATGCCAATTGACGAGGTGAGTTTTCCCGCTTTTGCCAGTGCCTGTAGCACGTCGAATCCGCTGGGTTTAATCAGGATCACCGGAATAGACAAACGGCTTTTCAGATATGCGCCGTTGGAGCCTGCCGCAATGATGGCATCGCAACGCTCGGTGGCCAGCTTCTTACGGATATAGGCCACCGCTTTTTCGAAACCAAGCTGAATGGGGGTGATGGTCGCCAGATGGTCGAACTCCAGACTGATGTCGCGAAACAGTTCAAACAGGCGGGTGACCGAGACTGTCCAGATAACCGGTTTGTCGTCGTTCACACGCGGCGGTAGATGCGTATCTGCCATAACTAACCCCAAAAATTAAGGAACCGAGTAGTAGGGTTTAGTTGTGTTTCATAAATGTTGCAATGAAACGTGAAGGAACGTTTCATGAAACGATAGCTGACACGCTTTTGTGCAACAAAAATAGAAAAATTGTATTTAATCTGTTGTTTTAAAAGATAAAAATTAAATTGAAGAGAAAATAAGCTCCCTGGCATACCCCTTGCTTTAGAAATATCAACGAACGATAACAAGTTGATAACAAGAGGACGGGATATGTCTCTACACTCCCCAGGGCTGGCGTTTCGCGCTGCGCTCACTAAAGAAAACCCATTACAAATCGTTGGCACCATCAACGCCAACCACGCTCTGCTGGCTCAACGTGCCGGGTATCAAGCGATTTATCTCTCCGGCGGCGGTGTCGCTGCGGGGTCGCTGGGGCTGCCGGATCTCGGCATTTCTACCCTTGATGATGTGCTGACTGATATTCGTCGCATTACGGATGTTTGCCCGCTGCCATTGCTGGTGGATGCGGATATCGGTTTTGGATCGTCTGCATTCAACGTGGCGCGTACCGTCAAGTCGATTTCCAAAGCGGGTGCTGCTGCGCTGCATATTGAAGATCAGATTGGCGCTAAGCGCTGCGGTCATCGTCCGAACAAGGCGATCGTCTCGAAAGAAGAGATGGTCGACAGGATCCGCGCCGCCGTTGATGCGCGCACTGATCCCAACTTTGTGATTATGGCGCGGACCGATGCGCTGGCGGTAGAAGGATTAGAGGCTGCCATCGATCGTGCCCAGGCGTATGTCGAAGCGGGCGCTGACATGCTGTTCCCGGAAGCCATTACCGAACTTGCGATGTACCGCCAGTTTGCCGATGCGGTACAGATACCAATTCTCGCCAACATTACTGAATTTGGCGCCACACCGCTGTTTACCACCGATGAACTGCGCAGCGCGAACGTTGCGATGGCGCTATACCCGCTGTCAGCTTTCCGCGCCATGAACCGCGCGGCGGAGAAGGTTTACAACGTGCTGCGTCAGGAAGGTACGCAAAAGAACGTTATCGACATTATGCAGACGCGCAACGAGCTGTATGAAAGCATCAATTACTACCAGTTCGAAGAGAAACTCGACGCGTTGTACACAAAAAAGTAACCGTCGTAGGCCGGATAAGGCGTAGCCGCCATCCGGCAATAAATTAGTACCCTACATATTACAATAATGACGAGGACAACATGAGCGACACAACGATCCTGCAAAATAGTACCCATGTCATTAAACCCAAAAAATCGGTTGCGCTGTCAGGCGTCGCTGCCGGAAATACTGCCTTATGTACCGTGGGTAAAAGCGGTAACGATCTGCACTATCGTGGCTACGATATTCTTGATCTGGCACAACAGTGCGAATTTGAAGAAGTTGCGCATCTGCTGATTCACGGGAAATTACCCACCCGCGATGAGCTCACCGCCTATAAAAGCAAACTGAAAGCGCTGCGCGGATTGCCCGCTAACGTGCGTACCGTACTGGAAGCGCTGCCTGCCGCCTCGCATCCGATGGACGTGATGCGCACTGGTGTTTCCGCGCTGGGTTGTACGCTGCCGGAAAAAGAAGGACATACCGTCTCCGGCGCACGCGATATTGCCGACAAACTGCTGGCATCGCTCAGTTCTATCCTCCTGTACTGGTATCACTACAGCCATAACGGCGAGCGCATTCAGCCGGAAACCGACGATGATTCTATTGGCGGTCACTTCCTGCATTTGCTGCATGGTGAAAAGCCATCACAAAGCTGGGAAAAGGCGATGCACATTTCGCTGGTGCTGTACGCCGAGCACGAGTTTAACGCTTCTACCTTCACGGGGCGTGTGATTGCGGGAACTGGCTCTGATATGTACTCCGCGATTATCGGTGCGATTGGCGCACTGCGTGGGCCGAAACACGGCGGAGCGAATGAAGTATCGCTGGAGATCCAGCAACGCTATGAAACGCCGGATGAAGCCGAAGCAGATATCCGTAAACGCGTTGAAAATAAAGAAGTGGTGATTGGCTTTGGTCACCCGGTTTACACCATCGCCGACCCGCGCCACCAGGTGATCAAGAGCGTGGCGAAACAGCTTTCTCAGGAAGGCGGTTCGCTGAAAATGTACAACATCGCCGACCGTCTGGAAGAGGTGATGTGGGAAACGAAAAAGATGTTCCCCAACCTCGACTGGTTCTCGGCAGTCTCTTACAACATGATGGGCGTCCCCACTGAAATGTTCACACCACTGTTCGTTATCGCCCGCGTCACTGGCTGGGCGGCGCACATCATCGAACAGCGTCAGGACAACAAAATTATCCGTCCTTCCGCCAACTATACCGGCCCGGAAGATCGCGTATTTGTCTCGATTGAAAAACGTTGCTAATGCAAAACCTCTAAAGATAAAAAACAGGAAATGTACCCTATGTCTGCACATATTTCGAACGTCCGCCCTGAATTTGACCGTGAAATCGTTGATATCGTTGATTATGTCATGAACTACGAGATCACCTCGAAGGTGGCGTATGACACCGCGCATTATTGCCTGCTTGATACCCTTGGCTGTGGCCTGGAAGCGCTGGAATATCCGGCCTGTAAAAAACTGCTGGGGCCGGTTGTACCGGGTACCGTCGTCCCGAACGGTGTGCGCGTACCGGGTACCCAGTTCCAGCTCGATCCGGTGCAGGCGGCGTTTAACATCGGTGCGATGATCCGCTGGCTGGACTTTAACGACACGTGGCTGGCCGCAGAATGGGGTCATCCTTCCGATAACCTCGGCGGTATTCTGGCGACGGCTGACTGGCTGTCGCGCAATGCGGTGGCGGTGGGTAAAGCGCCGTTAACCATGAAAAAAGTGTTAACCGGAATGATTAAAGCCCATGAAATTCAGGGCTGTATCGCGCTGGAAAACTCCTTCAACCGCGTCGGTCTGGATCACGTCCTGCTGGTAAAAGTCGCTTCCACGGCGGTGGTTGCCGAGATGCTTGGCCTGAACCGGGATGAAATTCTCAACGCCGTCTCGCTGGCGTGGGTCGACGGTCAGTCGCTGCGTACCTATCGTCATGCGCCGAATACCGGCACGCGTAAATCCTGGGCGGCTGGCGATGCCACCTCACGTGCTGTGCGTCTGGCGCTGATGGCGAAAACCGGTGAAATGGGATACCCATCTGCACTGACGGCGAAAACCTGGGGCTTCTATGATGTCTCTTTCAAAGGCGAATCTTTCCGCTTCCAGCGCCCGTACGGTTCGTACGTGATGGAAAACGTGTTGTTTAAAATTTCCTTCCCGGCAGAGTTCCACTCGCAGACCGCGGTAGAAGCGGCGATGACGCTGTACGAGCAGTTACAGGCTGCAGGTAAGACCGCTGCCGATATCGAAAAAGTGACCATTCGTACGCACGAAGCCTGTATCCGCATCATCGATAAAAAAGGCCCGTTGAATAACCCGGCGGATCGTGACCACTGCATCCAGTACATGGTGGCTATCCCGCTGCTGTTCGGACGCTTAACGGCGGCAGATTACGAAGACGGCGTGGCGCAGGATAAACGCATTGATGCGCTGCGTGAAAAGATTAACTGCTTCGAAGATCCGACCTTCACTGCGGATTACCACGACCCTGAAAAACGCGCCATCGCGAATGCCATCACGCTTGAGTTCACCGACGGCTCACGCTTTGAAGAAGTGGTAGTGGAATACCCAATCGGCCACGCGCGCCGTCGTAACGACGGTATGCCGAAGCTGGTCGAGAAGTTCAAAATTAACCTGGCGCGTCAGTTCCCGACCCGTCAGCAGCAGCGCATCCTGGATGTCTCCCTGGACAGAACTCGCCTGGAGCAGATGCCGGTCAATGAGTATCTGGATTTGTTCGTTATCTAAAACCCGACTCATCAGGCGTAAGTTCAACAGGAGAGCATTATGTCTTATAGCGAGTTTTATCAACGTTCTATTACACAGCCGGAGTCGTTCTGGGCCGAACAGGCCCAGCGTATTGACTGGCAGCAGCCGTATACGCAGGTGCTGGACCACAGTAATCCGCCGTTTGCCCGCTGGTTTTGCGGCGGTACGACCAATCTGTGCCACAACGCCATTGACCGCTGGCTGGAGAAACAGCCTGACGCGCTGGCGCTGATTGCCGTTTCTTCAGAAACTGAAGAAGAACGCACGTTTACCTTTCGTCAGCTGTATGACGAAGTGAACGTCGCGGCGGCGATGTTGTTGTCGCTGGGCGTACAGCGTGGCGATCGGGTACTGGTTTATATGCCGATGATCGCCGAGGCGCACATTACGCTGCTGGCCTGCGCACGTATAGGGGCGATCCATTCGGTGGTGTTCGGTGGTTTCGCCTCGCACAGCGTAGCGGCGCGTATCGACGACGCCCGACCGGTGGTTATCGTGTCGGCGGATGCCGGGGCGCGCGGCGGTAAAGTCCTGCCGTATAAAAAGCTGCTCGATGATGCGATCGATCAGGCGCAGCATCAGCCGCGTCATGTGGTATTAGTCGATCGCGGTCTGGCGAAAATGGCGCGGGTAGAGGGGCGAGACCTCGACTTTGCCACGCTGCGCCAGCAGCATCTCGGCGCGCGGGTACCGGTTGCCTGGCTGGAGTCGAACGAAACGTCCTGCATTCTCTACACCTCCGGGACAACCGGTAAACCGAAAGGCGTCCAGCGCGACGTTGGCGGCTACGCGGTCGCGCTGGCGACCTCGATGGACACCATTTTCGGCGGTAAAGCGGGCGGTGTGTTCTTCTGCGCGTCGGATATCGGCTGGGTAGTTGGGCATTCGTATATCGTGTATGCCCCGCTGCTGGCGGGGATGGCGACAGTGGTTTACGAAGGGTTGCCAACGTATCCAGACTGTGGCGTATGGTGGAAAATTGTTGAGAAGTATCAGGTCAGCCGGATGTTCTCCGCCCCAACCGCCATCCGCGTGCTGAAGAAATTCCCGACCGCGCAAATCCGCAATCACGATCTTTCCTCGCTGGAGGTGCTGTATCTGGCGGGTGAGCCGCTGGATGAACCGACCGCCAGTTGGGTAACGGAAACGCTGGGCGTCCCGGTTATCGACAACTACTGGCAGACTGAATCCGGTTGGCCGATTATGGCGATCGCTCGCGGGCTGGACGACCGCCCGTCGCGGCTGGGCAGCCCAGGCGTGCCGATGTACGGATATAACGTGCAGTTGCTCAATGAGGTGACCGGTGAGCCCTGCGAAGCGAATGAAAAGGGCATGCTGGTGATTGAAGGGCCGCTGCCGCCGGGCTGTATCCAGACTATCTGGGGTGATGACGCGCGGTTTGTGAATACCTACTGGTCGCTGTTTTCTCGTCAGGTGTACGCCACCTTTGACTGGGGGATTCGCGATGCGGACGGCTATTACTTCATCCTTGGTCGTACGGATGATGTCATCAACGTGGCCGGGCATCGGTTGGGGACGCGTGAGATAGAGGAGAGTATTTCCAGCTATCCGAACGTTGCCGAAGTGGCTGTGGTCGGCGTGAAGGACGCGCTGAAGGGGCAGGTCGCGGTCGCGTTTGTCATTCCTAAACAGAGCGACAGCCTTGAAGATCGCGACATCGCACATTCGGAAGAGAAGGCGATTATGGCGCTGGTGGACAGTCAGATTGGTAATTTTGGCCGCCCGGCGCACGTCTGGTTTGTGTCGCAATTGCCGAAAACCCGCTCTGGCAAAATGCTCAGACGGACGATCCAGGCGATCTGTGAAGGCCGCGATCCTGGCGATCTAACGACCATTGACGATCCCGCGTCGTTGCAGCAAATCCGTCAGGCGATCGAAGAGTAACATCGTGTGATGCCCGGTGGCGCAATGCTTACCGGGCCTTTTAGTATCGTAGGCCGGATAAACCACGCGAGTGGTGCATCCGGCAAAGAGGCTTTTACAGCGCGACGCTTTCGCGACGACGCCGCAGGGAAAAGGGCCCCGGACCGCTAAGGGTAAATACGGAAATCAGCGTGAAGCTCAGCGCAATAATCCCCAGCACCAGATAAGCTCCCTGGAAACCAATACTCTCATACATTTTCCCGGCCAGAACTGACATGAAAATCATGGCTAACTGTTTGAAGAAACAGAAACACACCAGATAAATCGTGGCCGAGAAACGTACTTCGAACTGGCTGGTGATGTACTTGAAGCAGCCGACGATCAGGAACGGTATCTCAAACATATGCAGCGTTTTGAGAATAACGACCTCCAGTGCAGTGGTGGCGAATGACGAGCCAATAATCCTTACCGACATAATCGTACCGGCCAGCAGCAGGGCGTTATTTCCGCCAATTCGGTTCACAATCAGCGGTGCAAAGAACATGATCGAGGCGTTGAGTAATTCTCCCATCGTCGTGACGTAGCCAAACACGCGGGTACCCTGTTCGCCGGTGGCAAAGAATGAGGTAAAGAAGTTGGCGAACTGCTGGTCAAACACATCGTAAGTACAGGAAACGCCGACCACATACAGGGAGAGGAACCAAAGTTTTGGTTGTTTAAATAACTCCAGCGCCAGCTTCAGGCTGAATGCCGAGTTATTGGCGCCTACCGCATCCGCAACTTTTGCAGAAGAGGGGGCATCTGTTTTTGAAAATAACAGCAGCAATGCCAGAATGACCGCACAGCCAGAGCCTAACCAGAAGACGAATTGGTTATTGATGGTGAACATAATTCCGGCAATCGAGGCGCACAGCGCCCAGCCCACGCAGCCAAACATGCGCGCGCGACCAAATTCAAAGTTGCTTCTGCGGCTGGCTTTTTCAATATAGGCTTCAATCGCTGGGGCACCGGCATTGTAAATAAAGCCAAGGTAAATCCCGCCGACAATTGAACCCAGTAAAATATTAACCTGCAATAATGGGCCAAATACGTAAATAAAGAACGGGGCAAACATTACCAGCATGCCGGTAATTACCCATAGCAGATGTTTACGCAGGCCAAGCTTATCGGACAGTAGTCCGAAAATTGGCTGGAATAACAAAGAAAACAGTGAGATGCAGGCGAAGATGATGCCGGTATCGCCTTTGCTGATATGGTTTACATCGTGTAACCAGATAGGGAAGAAGGGGAAATACGCACCCATAATAAAAAAGTAAAAGAAGAAGAAAAAGCCAAACATCCAAAAGTTAGTGTTTTTTAAATAATACATAACAGACTTCCTATAAATGCGGGCAGGTATCAACCTGCCCTGCTTATATTATTTTTTTTGGCCCCAGACGAACTGGAAGTGGTAGCGTCCGGCGCTCAGCTGGAATTCCGGCGATACGGAAGGACTCCACGAATCATCGCCGCCGACGCCCATATGGAAGCCATCAATATTGAGCCAGGTGCCCGCCTCAGGTTGCAGCAGATGGCGGTGGCTGGTTTCCATCAGTTGCTGCTGGCTAAAGCGGCTGATGTTGAACAGGAAGTCTCCGCGCCACTGGTGCGCACCGTAGTACAGTTCGCGCGTACCGCAGCGCAGACCGTTTTCGCTCGGGAAAACATACGGGGTGTACATCTCATCAAGCGACAGATCCCAGCGATCGAAACAGGCGGCGCCCAGACGGTCCGGGTAGTTCTCATGCGGGCCGAGACCTAACCAGTTCACTCGCTCCGCAACCTGCGCCAGCTGGCATCTCAGGCCGATGCGGGCCGGATGTGGCGTACTGCTGGCAACGTCGACATCCACCGTTACCTGCATTTCACCATTGCCGTCAATACGGTAGCTTTTTCGGCTGACGAACAGCGTTTCGCCCTGATACTGCCACGCATGTTCGGTGGTGATCAGTACCGCATTGCTCAGCGTATCGGCAGCACAGTGCAGTAACGTTGCTTCAGCCTGATAGTGACCGGCGGCCTTCCAGCGTTCAACCCAGGCGTTAGGGTCGATGCGGGTTGACTCGCTCACACCGATGTCGTTGTCCAGCGGCGCGCGGGTGAACTGGTCAGTAAGCGGGCCTACCAACTGGGCTTCATCGCTAATCCAGTATTGTGTTAGCAGGCCGGAATGACGATCGAATTGCCAGCGTGTGTTGTTGGCCACCACGGTAAAATTGCTCTCACTAACATCCAGCTGTGGTGCGCTGCTGACGCGTGATGGACGTACCAGGCTGAGCTTCTCTTCCAGCTTCCACTGTTGCCAGGCGCTGATATGCCCGGCTTCTGACCATGCGGTCGCCTGAGGCTGCTCTACGCGCACCGTCAACCACAGTTCGCCTGCGGTGTCCGGCATCGGAACGTTCGGCAGGGTAATCACCTGGCGACCCTGTGGGGCGATATCCAGAATGATTTCTCCGGCGGCCAGCGGGTTGCCGTCAAGGGCAATCGACCAGTGCAGAACTTCGTTATCGCTGCGGCGGAACAGATATTCGCTGGTCACTTCAATCTGGCGTTCAGCGCCCGGCAGTAACGTGAACTGGAAAAACTGCTGTTCATGCTTGGCCTCATATAACGCCGGATGCGGAGTGCGATCGGCGAACACCAGCCCGTTCATGCAAAACTGACGATCGTTAGGCGTGTCGCCAAAATCGCCACCGTAGGCTGACCATGCTTTGCCGTTCTCATCATATTTGGTCAGCGACTGATCCACCCAGTCCCAGACAAATCCGCCCTGCAGGCGCGGATACTGACGGAACGCTTGCCAGTATTTGGCGAAGCCGCCAAAGCTGTTGCCCATAGCGTGGGCGTATTCACAAAGGATCAGCGGACGCTGTTCGCCGGGCATCGACAGCCACTTTTTAATCGACCATTTGGGTACTGCGGGGAAGGGCTGATCCTGATCGACGCGGGCGTACATCGGGCAAATAATGTCGGTGGCGGCAGTATCAGCTCCACCGCCCTCGTACTGCACCGGACGTGACGGGTCTTCTGATTTTATCCAGCGGTAGAGCGCGTCGTGATTGACGCCATGGCCGGATTCATTGCCCAGTGACCAGATAATAATGCTCGGGTGGTTGCGATCGCGCTGCACCATGCGCGTGACGCGCTGGCTCATGGCAGGCAACCATGCGGGATCGTCGGTGAGGCGATTCATCGGCACCATGCCGTGGGTTTCAATGTTGGCTTCGTCGACCACATACAGGCCGTAACGATCGCACAGGGTGTACCACAGCGGATGGTTCGGGTAATGGGAACAGCGCACGGCGTTGAAGTTATTCTGCTTCATCAGGATGATGTCCTGCACCATCGTCGCCTCATCCATCACCTGGCCGTTGACCGGATGGTGCTCATGGCGGTTGGTACCGCGAATCAACAGCGGCTTGCCGTTTAACAGCAACAGGCCGTTTTCGATACAAATCTGACGAAAACCAACGTCACAGGCTTCCGCTTCAATCAGTACTCCGCCTGCGGTGTGTAACTGCACAACGGCGCGATACAGATTGGGCGTTTCGGCACTCCATAGCGCCGGTTTTTCGACGTTCAGACGCAGAGTCACCCGGTCATGATAAGCGCCGCGTTCATCAATGATCTCGCTGCCGAGCGGTGAGGTCGTTTCGTGGGTGAGCGTTTCACTTTCCCACAATTGCAGGGTGACGCGTAAATCTTCGTTCTCGTTGCCACCCACTCTGACTTCCGCTTCCAGCGTGGCGCGGCTGAAGTCGTCATTAAAACGGGTATTAATGCGCAGGTCGCGGATTTGCGTAGTGGGCTTATGCAGCAGGGAGACATCGCGAAAAATGCCGCTCATGCGCCACATGTCCTGGTCTTCCAGATAGCTGCCGTCGCTCCAGCGCAGCACCATCACAGCCAGACGGTTTTCGCCGCGCAGCAGATAATCGCTAAGATCAAACTCAGACGGCAGACGGCTATCCTGACCGTAGCCGACCCAGCGACCGTTGCACCACAGATGAAACGCGGAGTTCACGCCGTCAAAAATAATGCGCGTCTGACCTTCCTCTAACCACGCCTCTTCAACATTAAATGTGAGCGAGTAACATCCTGTCGGGTTCTGTGCCGGAACGTACGGAGGATTCACCGGGATTGGGTAGGTGACGTTGGTATAAATTGGCGCATCATAACCGGCCATCTGCCAGTTAGAGGGGACGTTGATGATGTCTGCCTGTGGCAGATCGCTTGTCAGCCAGCTTTCTGGGACAGCCTCCGGCGCGGCAAACCAGGCAAATTTCCACTGGCCATTCAGCGAGCGTAACTGACTCGAACGCTGATTGGTACGTGCATCATCCGCTGAGCGCCAGCTACAGAATGGCGGATTTGCTTCCAGCCGGTTGAGCTGCGTGACGCCGGGATTCTCCCAGTCGCGGCGGGCCAGAACAGCGGAGAGTGAATCTGTGTTCAGGTTCATAACGGTATCCTGTTTGAATTTGTTACTCGCTCACAATTTCAATCAAAATACGAACAAGCGCTCCTTGCTGTAAAGGATGGGGCGTTCAATAAGTGAACTGACTCACACAATTGTTATGCGTTCACAATTTGGGTGTGAGCTGAGAAACTTGCCGCGCCAGCTGGATCAGTGAATCAGCCAGCGCCTGGGGAGTGGTGGTTTGCGTATCGGGAGGCAGAACCGTTTTGCGCTTGACCAGGGTGACGGGAAGCAGTTGGTTACCCACGCTGGAGCCGCCACGGGGGAGTTGCAATAGCCTGTCGACGCTGGTTTCACCCAGCAACGGAAAATCCTGCCTGATGGTGGTCAGCGGTGGGATGTAACAGGCGCTGTCTTCGGTGTCATCGTAGCCAATTACCGATATATCCACCGCAACCCGCAGACCGAACTCGCTGATTGCCCGCATCGCGCCCAGCGCCATTTGATCGTTAGCGACCAGCATGGCGGTAGGGAGGTTACCGTTATTCAGCATGTGCATCGTTTGCTGAAAACCAGACATCGCGCTCCAGTCGCCTTCCAGCTCCACAACGGGTTGTAGCTGGTAATGTGCCAGATACTTGTGCCAGCCCGCATGCCGAAGCCTTGCCGAAACGGAAGTGTGCGGCCCGCTCAGCAGGGCGATCTGTTGATGTCCGTGCTGCACCAGATGTTCAACGCCAAGGCGCGCGCCGTCGTCATGAGAGAAAATCACGCTGTTAATTGGCGTCAAGTCAGAGACATCGAGAAACAGCACCGGCACTGTACCGCAGGCAGCTGCCACGGCAATGGCATCTTCTTCATCCAGCGGATAGTTGATGATAAGCCCGGTTACGCGTTGAGAAAGCAGATTGTGGACCGCGGCTTTACAGGACTCAACGCCGCTGCGCTCGACCATGGCGATCACCACGCTGGCACCGGACTGGTCGGCGCGGGATTTTATGGCAGCAACGATTTGTGAGGGGGCATGCAGGGCAAGGTTTGCCGTCACAACGCCAATCAGTGGCGTCTGTTTGCCAGCCAGCTGCTGTGCAACGCGGTTAGGAATGTAATTGAGTTCCGCCATCGCGGCCTCAACTTTCTGTCGGGTTTTTGCGGAAACGTGGCTGGCCTGGTTCACGACGCGAGAGACGGTCTGGTAAGAGACACCTGCATGGTCTGCCACATCGTATAGCGTTACCGGTTTCACGTTTATCACCCCTGTAATGACGTTATCTGTGCGCTATGATGCCACAGCGGGACGGTTTTGGGGTATTTGCGCATGGGTTCTGCGAGGCGCATTCCAGGGTTTGAGGATAGCGTGCTGAAGGATTTATCGGCGTTATACCTAACAGAAGAAAAAAGTGAGGACATTGTGAGCGATTCTGCGGCAAAAAATATTCTGTCCATCTACCGACGCCATGCGGATGCTTTTGCCAGCCAGCGCTCGCGCACCTTGTTCGAGAAAAGCTGGCTCGATAAATTTATTTCCGTGATGGGCGGGCAGGGCAGCATTGTGGATATTGGCTGCGGCAACGGTCAGCCGATCGCCGGTTATTTTATCCAGCAAGGTTTTCATCTTACCGGCGTTGATGGTTCCCCGGCGATGCTGGCGCGGGCCCGAAACACTTATCCTGCACAGCGCTGGCTGGAACAGGATATGCGCGAGTTGGCACTCAATGAGACTTTCGATGGACTGATCGCCTGGGACAGCTTTTTCCATTTAACTCAGCAGGACCAGCAAAAGATGTTCCCGATTTTTGACCGCCTCAGCCATCCCGGTAGCGCGCTGATGTTTACCAGCGGTACGGACAACGGCATCGCGATGGGGCAATTTGAAGGTGAGCCGCTGTTTCACGCCAGCCTCGCGCCGGATGAATACCGCGCACTGCTGTCAGCACACGGTTTTGCGGTGGTCGAGATGGTGATGGAAGATCCGCACTGCACCGGGCACACCATCTGGCTGGCGCAAAAAAGAGGCTAATCACCGCGAAAGGTTTTACGCCATTCAGCCGGGCTAACGCCAAAGTGGGATTTAAAATGCTGGCGCCAGGTGACGGGCGACTGAAAACCAACCTGTTCTGCGATGCGTTCAACGGGTAACTGGCTGGACTCCAGCAACGTCTGGCTACGGCGCAGGCGCTCGGCAATCAACCATTCGGCCACGCTTGACCCTGTGGCCTTCATAAAATGACGGGTGAGGGTGCGACGGCTCATCATCACCCGTTGCGCCAGCTCGTCAAGATTATGCGGTTCATGGAGATGCTGGCGCAAATAGTCGAGCAGGGCGTTGATGCGCTGATCTTTGGTATTTTTCGCCACCGGTTGCTCGATAAACTGTGCCTGGCCGCCCTCGCGATGTGGCGGCACAATCATCCGTCTGGCAATCTGATTCGCCACCGTGCTGCCAAAACGCTGGCGGATGACGTACAGGCAGCAATCCAGCGCAGCGGCGGTGCCTGCCGAGGTAATAATACCGTCGTCATCCACGTACAGCGCGTTGATATCCAGATGAGCTGCCGGAAAGCGGGCCTGAAAATCCTGCTCGAACTCCCAGTGCGTAGCCGCCCGTTTGCCATCCAGCAGACCGGCGTAGCCGAGCACAAACGCACCCAGGCATAACCCAACAATCTGCGCGCCGTTTTGTCGCGCACGATTGAGCGCATCAAGCAGGCTTTGTGGTGGCCGATGTGCCGTGGTACCCCACCAGGGGATCACCACAATGTCGGCGGCCTCCACCGCTTCATAGCCGCAGGCTGCGTTAATGGAGAAGCCATCCTGCGAGGAAACGATGCCCGGCTGTTCTGCACACAGTTGCACCTCAAAACGCTTTTTCGTCGCCACTTTGTCACTGAAAATAATGCACGGCACCGAGAAGTGAAACGGGCTGAAATCTTCCACGGCAACAATGGCGACGTTAAGCGGTTGCATACGAGTCCTCTGTGGAGTTTAAAACGTCAGGGTTTCGCCATCTTCCGGCACGTTAACGAATTGCGCAATCTGGTTGTCGCAGGCGTACTCTTTCAAGGCTGCGCGGGTCAGCAGACAGTGGTTAATCGCCTCCATGTGGGTCGCCACAATTTGTGCTTCGGGCAGCGTGAAGTGGGTTTTTAGCACATCTTCCGCGCCCATGATAATTGGGCCAAACCCGATAACGTGAGCAAAGCCTGCGTTCAGAATGACCACGCCTGGCTGGAAAGTCCGCATGTTGGTTTCCACCTCGTCGCGCCAGATGGTGTCCCCGACCAGATACAGCGTTTTTTCCGCCGGATGCTGGAAGATAACTCCGCAGGCATCACCCAGACGCTCAGCCATTTGCGGGATGGCGTAAGCGCGATCCGAACCGTGCTGGCCGCCGGTTTTACGCAGGGTGATATCACCAAGCGCAGTGTTTTGCGTCAGTACGGTCAGTTGCGTGAAACCTTGTTCCCGCAGTACCTGCGCATCGCGATCGTTTTGCACATAAATCGGTTTGTCTTTCGGTACGACACGAGCCGCGGATTCATCCCAGTGGTCTTCATGCAGATGGGTCACGATCAGCGCATCAACGTTGAGCAGGGTGTCGATATCGACAGGCAGATCAACGGTCGGGTTGCGGATCTCGGCGCGAGCCGTACCGGCAAAGCCCGGATAAGTACCTTTTGCCGCCAGCATAGGGTCGATCAGAAAGGTTTTGCCACCAAAAGTGATGTGCTGCGTAGCGTTACGGATTTGCGTGATGTTCATGGTGTTTGCTCCACGTGTTGGGTCAGTGGTGTCATCGTAGAGTGTTGTCCAGAAGATGAATGTGGGCAAATGGGCGACTAGCGATGGGATTGGGCCAACTGCGGATTACAGATGTCGATAATGTAATTAGAATTAAAGTAATTTAATATTTCCTTGGTGGCTCGTTATTTAATAAGTAGCTATTATATCGAACTGAATAAGAATGCTGTTATTTAAATACGGAAAGGTTTATTAAATGCGAAGTTGTGCCGGAAAACATTATTGATATATGTAATGCATAGTGACCAATAAAACAGATCGCGAACCATGAAATAAGAATGCTATCATTCACACCAGACGCGGCAGGCAACTGCTGGCACACGCATTTACCCCGGAGCAACTGATGAACAACGACATTCCACTAAAATATTATGATATCGCCGACGAGTACGCGACCGAGGCCGCAAAGCCGGTGAGCGACACAGAACGTGACGCGCTGGCGCACTACTTCCAGCAGCTGATCACTCGTTTGATGAACAACGAAGAGATCAGCGAAGAAGCGCAGCAGGAGATGGCTACCGTGGCAGGTGTCGACGCTCAGCGTATCGATGATATTGCGGAGTTCCTCAATCGTTGGGGTAACGAGTAGCCAAAGACATGGCCTGTGTTTTACACTGCGCGCAAATTGAGTAGGTATACTCTACAAGTAATAGGTTTAATCAGGCGGAAACAGCAATGAACGGAACAATCACAACGTGGTTTAAAGATAAAGGCTTTGGATTTATCAAAGATGAAAACGGCGACAACCGCTATTTTCATGTGATTAAGGTTGCTAATCCTGAGCTGATCAAGAAAGACGCGGCGGTGACTTTTGAGCCCACCACCAACAACAAAGGCTTGTCTGCCTACGCGGTAAAAGTCATACCAGACAGCAAGTACATCTATATTGCAGGCGAGCGTCTGAAGCTCACCTCGATCAAGTCATTCCTGGTCTACAGCGAAGAAGTCCCTGTAGAGACCCGTATCGACAAAGAAAATGCTGTGCTGTCTGTCGGCGTGCTGATGAACAGCATCCGACCGAAATCAGACGTGAAGCCTGGTGAAATGCGCACGCTGAAAAAGCTGGCTATCACCACCTTCCAGGGCACGACGCTGATCTTCTCGGAAGATGAAATCGACATTGACGCGACGGTGAAACTGCTTAAAGTCTGAAACCCTTCGGACTGAATAAAAACCGGAACGCCGCGCTTTTCAGGAGCGGGTTTCGGTTTTTTTTTGATATGTGTAATTTACGTGATTCAGGTATGTAGTGATAAAATTAGTAGGTAGCAATCCGTTTCTGAATAGGTATATATTATCCGTATTAAATAAATATGATCGCCAACTATTTGCAGATTAGTAGCGCGGTTAACTAATAGTGATTCACCGGTATAACTAATGGGGTAATATAAGTGATTTTTAAAAAAATATGGAAAGCTATATCTTCTGAATATATACCATCGGCCATTTGCTTTTTTCTCCTTGCAAAAATGGATTATGAAATAATATCTATCTGGCCACAGAATGAATCGGTTGATGACAGAATTAAACTTTCTTTACTATTCATTCATTTGGTGATGATTTTAGTGATGTTTACTCCGCTAATTAATCGGTTTTTGTCACGAGTAGACAATGAGAAACTTGAAAAGTTTATAGCTCTTCCGCAGAAAGATAAAAACATCACATACATCGATTATTATGATTTTCTGAGCGGGCTTGCTTTATCAGCATTTTACTTATCTATCCTTATTTTTACAATGAAGAGTATTTACGAAGAAGCAGGATGGATAATTTCTGGTATTTATATATTTACAATGTTTGTGTCTTCTATTTCTATTGCTGCATTGTCATTGCTTAGATTTATCTGGTTATTTACAAAGTTTAATAATTATATATATTGGTTTATTGTTTTACTTGCGAGCAGTATGTGTATGGCAGTTATTGGTGCCGCGATGAAAATGGCCTCGTAAAAATGCGCTTAATATCTGGAACAGTGATGATTCCGTTTTGTAATCCGTGGGATGCATTGTTGCAAAGCTTAAAGCCTCTTTTGAAGAGGCTTTAAGCCCTCAGCGACCAGGGAAGTAAAAGACTGTCTTTCCTGGTGTTGAGCATTCTGCCAAAAACATAATTAACAGTATTCCAACTACTTTCTTCATTATCACGAGACTGCCGGATTTACCACGTCATCCATCAGTATGTAACGTGCTTCCTGGCGCGTGTATTGATCGATTAATGGTACAAGTCGCTGGAAATGCTCGCTGGCACAATGTTCATCGAGAGCCGCGTGGTTTGGCCATTCTTCGATAAAAATAAAATGCCCCGGATCTTTTTCATCAATATAGAGGTCGTAAGCAATGCAGTGCGGTTCTTTCTTCGTTGCCGCTATTAGCTCACGATACAACGGGAGAACAGTTTCAATATACTCAGGTTTGATGAAATCCTCAGCAATGACCTTTAACATGCAGCCTCCTGGCAGAAAACGAATGCACACTATGTAATGAAGATATTTTTTGGGCAAGAGGTCACAGAGTTTTATCGGCCGGATAGTGAGTTATGCCAGCTATCAATCAGATGATCCGCATAACTGTGATCCATCTCACCTCCCGGCAACCAAAATCTCCTGCGATTCGACGCCGTCCTCTATCTGTTTCGCCACCTTTTGTAAGGCCGGAAGATGCTTTTCCGCGGCCTGTTCGATGGTCATGGCGCTGGCCATATACACCAAATTCAGGCAGCCGATCACCCGCTGTTCGCTGCGGATGGGGACGGCGATAGAAGCGATTTTCTCCTCCTGATCCCAACCGCGAAAGTTCTGCCCAAAACCGTCTTTTCGCGCGCGGGTCAAAATGGCATTGAGCTTCAGCGGCTCGCGCGCAAGCTGGAACTCTTCTCCCGATCGGGAGGCAAGCATTTCAATCAGTTCCTGCCGTTCATTCTCCGGGCAAAATGCCAGCCAGGTCAGGCCGGATGCGGTTTTCAGCAGTGGCAAACGACGCCCTACCATCGCCCGGTGAAACGACAGACGGCTGAAACGGTGGGTGGTTTCACGTACCACCATCGCGTCCACATCCAGCGTGGAAACGTCGGTCGGCCAGATGACCTCGCGCAGCAAATCTCCCAGCAGCGGGGCGGCGAGTGCAGAAATCCACTGCTCGTCACGAAACCCCTCGCTGAGCTGGCGGACTTTAATGGTTAAGCGAAAGCTGTCATCAGACAGGCTGCGCCGGACGTAACCCTCATCCTGCAGGGTTTCCAGCAGCCGTCTGACCGTGGTGCGATGCAGGCCGCTTAACTCAGCAAGCAAGCCAACACTGGCCCCACCATCGAGCCGGTTTAACATATTTAATAACATTAATCCGCGCGTTAATCCGCGTACGGTTTTGTACTCAGTGCTCTCGTCATTTTTCATATTCATTGACAAATCTACAGATAAAACAACGTTGTGCACTTAGTGCACATCCTGGCATGTTTTGATTGTAGCGCAAAAACTCGCTTCTATACTGACCGCACAACAAAAAATTATTCACATATTTTTAACAAAACAAATTGCGCCTCACCAGGGTCCGCAATTGTGTTTTGTCCGAGTCGTGAGGTTCTGAAATGACAACAAAAAACCCGGATATCCAACCCGCTGTGCAGCATACCGCGCAGGTGGCGATTGCCGGTGCTGGTCCGGTAGGGCTGATGATGGCCAACTATCTTGGTCAGATGGGCATTGAGGTGTTGGTAGTGGAGAAGCTCGACACGCTGATCGACTATCCTCGCGCCATCGGCATTGACGATGAAGCGCTGCGCACTATGCAGTCTGTAGGGCTGGTCGAGAACGTTTTGCCGCACACCACGCCGTGGCACGCAATGCGCTTTCTCACCCCGAAAGGCCGCTGCTTTGCTGATATCCAACCGATGACTGACGAATTTGGCTGGTCGCGCCGCAATGCTTTTATTCAGCCGCAGGTGGACGCGGTGATGTTGGAAGGGTTGTCGCGTTTTCCCAACGTGCGCTGCCTGTTCTCCCGCGAACTGGAGGCCTTCAGCCAGCAAAACGGCGAAGTGACGCTAAATCTGAAAGCGCCAGACGGTCAACGTGAAACGGTGAAGGCCCAGTGGCTGGTGGCCTGCGACGGCGGCGGCAGCAACGTCAGACGTTCTCTGAACGTGCCGTTTGAAGGTAAAACCGCGCCGAATCAGTGGATTGTGGTGGATATTGCCAACGATCCGCTCAGCACGCCGCATGTGTATTTGTGCTGCGATCCGGTGCGCCCGTATGTCTCCGCCGCGCTGCCGCACGCGGTGCGCCGTTTTGAGTTTATGGTTATGCCGGGGGAAACCGAAGCGCAGCTTAGCGAGCCGCAGAATATGCGCCAGTTGCTGAGCAAAGTGCTGCCGAACCCGGACAACGTCGAGCTGATCCGCCAGCGCGTGTATACCCATAATGCTCGTCTGGCCGAACGTTTTCGTATTGACCGCGTGCTGCTGGCGGGCGATGCGGCGCACATTATGCCGGTCTGGCAGGGTCAGGGATACAACAGCGGCATGCGCGATGCTTTCAACCTGGCATGGAAACTGGCGCTGGTGATTAACGGTAAAGCCGACGATGCGCTGTTGGATACCTACCAGCAGGAACGCCGCGACCACGCCAAAGCGATGATCGACCTCTCCGTGACCGCTGGCAACGTACTTGCGCCGCCCAAACGCTGGCACGGCGCGGTACGCGATGGGGTTTCCTGGCTGTTGAACTATATTCCGCCGGTCAAACGCTACTTCCTTGAAATGCGGTTTAAGCCGATGCCGCAGTACCACGCCGGGGCGCTGGTGCGTGAAGGCGACGCGAAAACTTCACCGGTCGGCAAGATGTTTATCCAGCCGAAGGTGACGCTGGAATCGGGCGAAGTGACGTTGCTCGACAACGTCATCGGACCGAATTTCGCGGTGATTGGCTGGGGCTGTAACCCACTATGGGGCATGAGCGAGGCGCAGATCCAACAGTGGCAGGCGCTGGGGACGCGTTTTATCCAGGTCGTGCCGGATACGCAGATACATACCGATCAGGATAACCACGACGGCGTTACCCGCATTGGCGATACGCAAAACCGCCTGCGCGCGTGGTTTGCCCAGCACAACGCCGCGCTGGTAGTAATGCGCCCGGACCGCTTCGTGGCCGCCATCGCCATTCCGCAAACCCTGGGCAGCACCCTGAATAAACTGGCGTCGGTGATGACGCTCACTCGCGCTACTGCCGACATTCCTGTTGAAAAGGTTGCCTGATATGCACGCTTATCTTCACTGTCTTTCCCACTCGCCGCTGGTGGGCTATGTCGACCCGGCACAGGCTGTGCTCGACGAGGTTAACGGCGTGATCGCCAGCGCTCGGGCACGTATTGCGGCGTTCGAACCTGAACTGGTCGTGCTGTTTGCCCCCGATCACTACAACGGATTTTTCTACGACGTGATGCCGCCGTTCTGTTTAGGCGTTGGAGCTACGGCGATCGGCGATTTTGGTAGCGCGGCGGGGGAACTGCCGGTGCCGACAGATCTGGCTGAAGCCTGCGCCCACGCGGTAATGAAAAGCGGTATCGATCTCGCCGTGTCCTACAACATGCAGGTCGATCATGGCTTCGCGCAGCCGCTGGAGTTTTTGCTCGGCGGCCTGGATAAGGTGCCGGTGCTGCCAGTGTTTATTAACGGCGTCGCCACGCCGCTGCCGGGCTTTCAGCGTACCCGCATGCTCGGTGAAGCGATTGGCCGTTTCGCCAGCTCGCTGAATAAGCGCGTGCTGTTTTTAGGCTCCGGTGGTCTGTCGCATCAGCCGCCGGTACCGGAGCTGGCGAAGGCTGATGCTCATATGCGTGACCGCCTGCTCGGCAGCGGCAAACTGTTACCTGAAAACGAGCGCGAGCTGCGCCAGCAGCGGGTGATCAGCGCCGCCGAGAAGTTTGTGGTCGATCAAAACACGCTACACCCGCTTAACCCTGTCTGGGATAACCGTTTTATGACCCTGCTTGAGCAGGGGCGTTTGCAGGAGCTGGACGCGGTCAGTAACGAAGAGCTGTCCGCGATGGCGGGCAAATCAACGCACGAAGTTAAAACCTGGGTTGCCGCCTTTGCCGCCATTTCTGCTTTTGGCAACTGGCGCAGCGAAGGCCGTTATTACCGCCCGATCCCGGAGTGGATCGCCGGATTCGGCTCCCTGAGCGCCACTACACAGAACTAAAACAGAACTGAATATGCAGGAGAACATCATGACTTACCAACCGCAAACCGAAGCCGCTACCAGTCGTTTTCTGGAGGTGCAGGAAGCAGGCGAAACCCTACGCGTGCATTTCAATGACTGTGGGCAGGGCGATGAGACCGTCGTGCTGTTGCATGGCTCTGGTCCTGGCGCGACGGGCTGGGCAAACTTCAGCCGTAATATCGATCCGTTGGTACAGGCCGGATACCGGGTGATCCTGTTGGATTGTCCTGGCTGGGGCAAAAGCGATGGGATCGTTAACCGCGGTTCGCGATCCGATCTCAACGCCCGCATCCTGAAAAGCGTGGTCGATCAGTTGGATATTCAAACAGTCCACCTGCTGGGTAACTCGATGGGCGGTCACAGTGCTGTGGCGTTTACCCTGAGCTGGCCGGAGCGCGTGGGCAAACTGGTATTAATGGGCGGCGGAACGGGCGGCATGAGCCTGTTTACCCCGATGCCGACCGAAGGTATCAAGCGCCTGAATCAGCTGTATCGTGAGCCGACCATCGAGAACCTGAAGCTGATGATGGAGATCTTTGTCTTCGACACCAGCGACCTGACCGAGGCGTTGTTTGAGGCGCGCCTGAATAACATGCTGTCGCGTCGCGATCACCTGGAAAACTTTGTCCAGAGTCTGGAGGCCAACCCGAAACAGTTCCCGGATTTCAGCCCGCGTCTGGGTGAAATCAAAGCCCAGACCCTGATTGTCTGGGGACGCAATGACCGCTTTGTGCCGATGGATGCCGGTCTGCGCCTGCTTTCCGGGATTGCCGGTTCTGAACTGCACATCTACCGCGACTGCGGGCACTGGGCGCAGTGGGAACATGCGGATGCCTTTAACCAACTGGTGCTGAATTTCCTCACACGCCCTTAAGGAACGGACATGACGAATCGTAATCTTGAGCAGCTAGCCGCCGATTTACGTCAGGCTGAAGAAAAAGGGGAAGCCATCGCCCCGCTGCGTGAATTAATTGGTGTGGATAACGCCGAAGCGGCCTACGCCATTCAGCGCATCAACGTGCAGTACGACGTGGCGCGCGGGCGTCGCGTGGTCGGGCGCAAAGTGGGGCTGACGCACCCGAAAGTGCAGCAACAGCTGGGTGTCGATCAACCGGACTTCGGTACGCTGTTTGCTGATATGTGTTATGGCGATAACGAAACCATCCCGTTTTCCCGTGTGCTGCAACCGCGTATTGAAGCCGAAATTGCGCTGGTGCTGAACCGCGATCTGTCCAATACCGACACCACTTTTGACGAGCTTTACAACGCCATAGAGTGGGTACTTCCCGCGCTGGAAGTGGTCGGCAGCCGTATCCGCGACTGGTCGATCAAATTTGTTGATACCGTGGCGGATAACGCCTCCTGTGGCGTGTATGTGGTCGGCGGTCCGGCACAGCGTCCGGCAGGATTAGATCTGAAAAACTGCGCGATGAAAATGACGCGCAACAACGAAGAGGTCTCCAGCGGGCGCGGCAGCGAATGCCTGGGACATCCGATCAACGCCGCCGTCTGGCTGGCGCGCAAAATGGCCAGCCTCGGCGAGCCGCTGCGTGCCGGAGACATTATTCTCACCGGAGCGTTAGGTCCGATGGTGGCGGTGAATGCGGGCGATTGTTTTGAAGCCCATATCGACGGTATTGGTTCAGTCGCCGCCACCTTTTCAGCGGCGGTTACAAAAGGAAGTCAGTCATGAGTAAGCGTAAAGTCGCCATTATCGGCTCCGGCAACATCGGTACCGATTTGATGATAAAAATTCTGCGTCACGGCGTGCATCTGGAAATGGCGGTGATGGTCGGTATCGATCCAGAATCTGATGGCCTGGCGCGTGCCCGACGCATGGGCGTTGCCACCACCCATGAAGGGGTGACAGGGCTTATCGACATGCCGGAATTCGCTGATATCGACATTGTGTTTGACGCCACCAGCGCAGGCGCGCATGTGAAGAACGACGCCGCGCTACGTGCCGTTAAACCAGGCATCCGCCTGATCGACCTGACGCCCGCGGCAATCGGTCCTTACTGCGTGCCGGTGGTGAATCTGGCAGCCAACGTTGATCAGCAGAACGTCAATATGGTGACCTGCGGCGGACAGGCAACCATCCCAATGGTGGCGGCAGTTTCTCGCGTGGCAAAAGTCCATTACGCCGAGATTATCGCCTCGATCGCCAGTAAATCGGCGGGGCCGGGTACCCGCGCCAATATCGACGAGTTTACCGAAACTACCTCGAAGGCGATTGAAGTGGTCGGCGGCGCGGCAAAAGGCAAAGCCATTATTGTCCTTAACCCGGCCGAGCCGCCGCTGATGATGCGTGACACGGTGTATGTGCTGAGCGAAGCGGCCTCTGAGGTTGAAGTTGAAGCGTCGATTAATGAGATGGCGGCGGCGGTGCAGGCCTACGTGCCGGGCTATCGCCTTAAACAGCGTGTCCAGTTTGAAGTCATCCCGGAAGATAAACCGGTGAATCTGCCGGGTATCGGCCAGTTCTCTGGGCTGAAAACCGCGGTGTATCTGGAAGTGGAAGGCGCGGCGCACTATTTACCAGCCTACGCGGGCAACCTCGACATTATGACCTCCAGCGCGCTGGCGACCGCTGAGAAGATGGCGCAGTCCCTCGCTCGTCAGGCAGGAGAAGCAGCATGAACGGTAAAAAACTCTATATCTCTGACGTGACCCTGCGCGACGGTATGCACGCCATTCGTCATCAATATTCGCTGGAGAATGTGCGCCAGATAGCCAAAGCGCTGGACGACGCACGGGTTGATTCTATTGAAGTGGCCCACGGCGACGGTTTACAAGGTTCCAGCTTTAACTACGGCTTTGGTGCGCACAGCGACCTGGAGTGGATTGAAGCGGCGGCGGACGTGGTGAAGCATGCCAAAATTGCCACGCTGTTGCTGCCGGGTATCGGCACTATTCATGACCTAAAAAATGCATATCAGGCCGGCGCACGGGTAGTGCGCGTGGCGACCCACTGCACTGAAGCAGACGTGTCGGCCCAGCATATTCAGTATGCGCGTGAGCTTGGCATGGATACCGTCGGCTTTCTGATGATGAGCCATATGACCACACCGGAGAACCTGGCGCAGCAGGCGAAGCTGATGGAAAACTACGGAGCGACCTGTATTTATGTGGTCGATTCCGGCGGCGCAATGAACATGAGCGATATTCGCGCCCGCTTCCGCGCACTGAAAGCGGTGCTGAAGCCGGAAACAGAAACCGGAATGCATGCGCATCACAACCTGAGTCTTGGGGTGGCGAACTCCATTGCCGCGGTAGAAGAGGGGTGTGACCGTATCGACGCCAGCCTGGCCGGGATGGGCGCAGGCGCGGGCAACGCGCCATTGGAGGTATTTATCGCCGCTGCGGATAAGCTTGGTTGGCAGCACGGCACCGATCTCTATGCACTGATGGATGCCGCCGACGATTTAGTGCGTCCACTACAAGACCGCCCGGTGCGGGTGGATCGTGAAACGCTGGCGCTGGGCTATGCCGGGGTGTACTCCAGCTTCCTGCGTCATTGCGAAGTGGCGGCAGCACGTTATGACCTGAGCGCAGTAGATATTCTGGTGGAACTGGGCAAACGTCGGATGGTGGGCGGACAGGAAGATATGATCGTCGACGTAGCGCTGGACCTGCGCAACCGCAAATAAAAAATGATAACGCGGCTGGCAACGTATCAGCCGCGATTCACCTGCATCGTGACCTCAGAGGGACATCTTATGACGACCCGTACCCCCGCATCTTACCGCCTGACGTTGACCGTTGGGCTTTGCTTTTTAGTTGCCCTGATGGAAGGGCTGGATTTACAGGCCGCCGGTATCGCTGCCGTCGGTATCGCCCACGCGTTTGCGCTGGATAAAATGCAGATGGGCTGGATCTTCAGTGCGGGCATTCTCGGGCTGCTGCCCGGTGCGCTGGTGGGTGGCATGCTGGCTGACCGCTACGGCCGCAAGCGTATTCTCATTGCCTCTGTGGCGCTGTTCGGCCTGTTCTCGCTGGCGACGGCGATTTCCTGGGATTTCTCATCGCTGGTTTTTGCCCGTCTGATGACCGGTGTCGGGCTGGGCGCGGCGTTGCCGAATCTGATCGCGCTGACCTCCGAGGCGGCGGGCCCGCGTTTTCGCGGTACGGCGGTGAGCCTGATGTACTGCGGCGTGCCGATTGGCGCGGCGCTGGCGGCGGCGCTTGGGTTTAGCGGTCTGGCCTCCGCCTGGCAAACGGTGTTCTGGGTAGGCGGGGTGATCCCGCTGTTGCTGGTGCCGCTGTTGATGCGCTGGCTGCCGGAATCACAGGTTTATACCCAACAAACGCAAGTGGCCGCCGCACCGCTGCGTGCCCTGTTTGCGCCAGCGACGGCGAGTGCCACGCTGCTGCTGTGGTTGTGCTATTTCTTCACCCTGCTGGTGGTGTATATGCTGATCAACTGGCTGCCGATGCTGCTGGTGGAGCAGGGCTTTCGACCATCGCAGGCGGCAGGCGTAATGTTTGCTCTGCAAATTGGCGCGGCCAGCGGCACGTTAATTCTCGGGGCGTTAATGGATAAACTGCGCCCGGTGGTGATGTCGCTGCTGATCTACACTGGGATGTTGGCTTCGCTGCTGGCGCTGGGTACGGTGTCGTCATTGAGCGGCATGCTAATGGCGGGATTTGTGGCCGGGATGTTCGCCACCGGCGGGCAAAGCGTGTTGTATGCGCTGGCGCCGCTGTTTTACAGCACGCAGATCCGCGCCACAGGTGTGGGCACCGCCGTCGCAGTCGGGCGTCTGGGGGCGATGAGCGGCCCGCTGCTGGCAGGGAAAATGTTAGCGCTCGGTACCGGAACGGTAGGGGTGATGGCGGCTTCTGCGCCGGGCATTTTGCTGGCAGGCCTGGCGGTATTTATTCTGATGAGCCGCAAATCGCAGATGCCGCTCCCGGCCAGCGGTGCTTAAGCATTCATCCGGTTGTGTGAGTGGGGAGATTTGGTTCCTACTTCCGGGTGAACGCCGTCAGTCAACTGTGTTGCCAAAGTTTAGATAAAACATGGCAACGGAGGCGTTATGAGCTGGCGGCCCTTTTTGTATCTGATTATTAATCCCCACCCGCTATTAAGCGCCCGACGCGGTCATCTGCGTCTGGTGCAGGGTTGACTTTGCATTCTGTTAACAAACGCGGTATAACAAACCTTCTTTGGATGTTTAGATGTCCATACGTTTAGAAGGTTATATGCAAACAACACAACAAAATGCGCCACTGAAGCGCACAATGAAAACGCGTCACCTGATTATGCTTTCCTTGGGCGGCGTGATTGGCACAGGATTATTCTTCAATACCGGGTACATCATCTCCACCACTGGAGCGGCGGGAACGCTGCTGGCCTATCTGATTGGCGCGCTGGTGGTCTGGCTGGTTATGCAGTGTCTGGGCGAGCTGTCGGTCGCGATGCCGGAGACCGGGGCGTTTCACGTTTATGCCGCGCGCTATCTTGGTCCGGCTACCGGGTATACCGTGGCCTGGCTCTACTGGCTGACCTGGACTGTGGCGCTGGGTTCGAGCTTTACCGCCGCCGGATTCTGTATGCAGTACTGGTTTCCACAGGTGCCGGTATGGGTCTGGTGCGTGGTGTTCTGCGCGATTATTTTTGGTCTGAATGTTATCTCCACGCGCTTTTTTGCCGAAGGGGAGTTCTGGTTCTCCCTGGTCAAGGTGGTCACTATCATCGCCTTTATCATCCTCGGTGGGGCGGCGATTTTCGGCTTTATTCCGATGCAGGATGGCTCGCCCGCGCCGGGGCTGAGTAATATCACGGCGGAAGGCTGGTTCCCGCACGGTGGCTTACCGATTCTGATGACTATGGTTGCAGTGAACTTTGCTTTTTCGGGTACCGAGCTTATCGGCATTGCCGCCGGTGAAACGGAAAACCCGCGCAAAGTTATCCCGGTAGCGATTCGTACTACCATCGCGCGACTGATTATTTTCTTTATCGGCACCGTGTTTGTGCTGGCAGCGCTGATCCCGATGCAGCAGGCGGGCGTGGAGAAAAGCCCGTTTGTGCTGGTGTTTGAGAAAGTAGGGATCCCGTACGCCGCTGATATTTTTAACTTCGTGATCCTGACGGCTATTCTTTCTGCAGCGAACTCCGGGTTATATGCCTCCGGGCGCATGCTGTGGTCGCTGTCGAATGAACGTACGCTACCGGCCTGTTTTGCGCGAGTAACGAAAAACGGCGTGCCACTGACGGCGCTGTCGGTCAGTATGCTCGGTGGTGTGCTGGCGCTGTTTTCCAGCGTGGTGGCCCCGGACACGGTATTTGTTGCGCTGTCGGCAATCTCCGGGTTTGCGGTGGTAGCGGTGTGGCTGAGTATCTGCGCCTCGCATTTTGTTTTTCGTCGCCGTCATCTGCAACAAGGTAAGGCATTGAGTGAATTACATTATCGCGCGCCGTGGTATCCGCTGGTGCCAGTATTAGGTTTTGTGCTGTGCCTGGTGGCCTGTGTAGGGCTGGCATTCGATCCAGCGCAGAGAATTGCGTTGTGGTGCGGGTTACCGTTTGTTGCGTTGTGCTATGGTGCTTATTTCCTTACTCAACCCCGAAACGCAAAACAGGAGCCAGAACATGTCGCAGAATAATCCGTTACGCGCTCTCCTCGATAAACAGGATATCCTGCTGCTGGATGGCGCGATGGCGACGGAGCTGGAAGCGCGAGGGTGTAACTTAGCCGACAGCCTGTGGTCAGCCAAAGTGCTGGTAGAAAACCCGGAGCTTATCCGCGAAGTGCATCTTGATTACTATCGGGCGGGGGCGCAATGCGCGATCACTGCCAGCTATCAGGCGACGCCGGCGGGCTTCGCCGCGCGAGGTCTGGATGAAGCGCAGTCGAAAGCGCTGATTGGCAAAAGCGTGGAGCTGGCGCGTAAAGCCCGTGAAGCGTATCTGGCAGAGAACCCGCAGGCGGGAACGCTGCTGGTGGCGGGATCCGTCGGGCCTTACGGCGCGTATCTGGCGGATGGCTCTGAATACCGTGGCGATTATCATTGTAGCGTTGAGGCATTTCAGGCGTTTCATCGCCCGCGCGTGGAAGCCTTGCTGGATGCCGGGGCCGATCTGCTGGCCTGCGAAACCCTGCCGAATTTCGCCGAGATTGAGGCGTTGGCTGAGCTGTTGACCGCATATCCGCGTGCGCGGGCGTGGTTCTCATTTACCCTGCGCGACAGCGAGCACCTGAGCGACGGTACGCCGCTGCGTGACGTGGTTGCGTTGCTGGCGGGTTATCCGCAGGTGGTGGCGCTAGGCATTAACTGTATTGCGCTGGAAAACACCACCGCTGCGTTGCAGCATTTACACGGTTTAACGGTGCTGCCGCTGGTGGTGTATCCGAACTCGGGCGAGCATTACGATGCCGTGAGCAAAACCTGGCATCATCACGGTGAACATTGCGCGCAGCTGGCGGATTATCTGCCGCAGTGGCAGGCCGCTGGCGCACGGTTAATTGGCGGGTGCTGTCGCACCACGCCTGCGGATATTGCCGCGCTAAAAGCGCGAAGCTGAGGGTTTTATCGGGTCTACATCGTTCATTGTAGGCCTGATAAGCGCAGCGCATCAGGCATTGCCGGATGGCGGCGCAAGCGCCTTATCCGGCCTACATCGTTCATTGTAGGCTTGATAAGCGCAGCGCATCAGGCATTGCCGGATGGCGGCGCAAGCGCCTTATCCGGCCTACATCGTTCATTGTAGGCCTGATAAGCGCAGCGCATCAGGCATTGCCGGATGGCGGCACAAGCGCCTTATCCGGCCTACAAAGCCACAAAACGTTATGCCGCATCCGCCAGAACAAACATGCCGTACGGATGGATTTCAAGATAATACTGCTCGCCGACGTCCGGTTGCAGACGCGTAGCGTTGACCTGCAATAAAATCTCCTGCCCGTGCCATTCCACCGTCACTTCATACTGCGGCCCCATATAGGCGACATGGCGGATCACGCAGCGCTGGCTCTCCTCGCCGCGATCGCTGAGCGTGATCGCTTCCGGGCGCACACCGACCATCCCTTCACCCTGTGTAGCAAAGTGCAGCGGGCGCGGCAGATGATAGCCGTAGATATCAACGTATCCGTCGCTGAAGGTTGCCGGGAACAGGTTGGCATCGCCCATAAAGCTCGCCATAAAGCGGGAGGCGGGCTGGCGGTAAAGATCCTGCGGTGAGCCGATCTGCATGATGTGTCCCTTGTTCATCACCAGCACGGTATCGGAAACCGCAAAGGCTTCGCTCTGATCGTGGGTGACGTACAGCGAGGTGATATCAAACTGCTTTTGCAGCTCGCGGATCTTGTCGCGCATGCTGCGACGCAGGTTGGCGTCGAGGTTACTCAACGGCTCATCAAACAGCAGCACTTTCGGCTTGAGGATCAGCGCGCGGGCCAGCGCCACGCGCTGCTGCTGACCGCCGGAGATCTGGTCGACAAAGCGGTCTTCGAATCCTTCCAGATCCACCATCGCCAGCGCCTCTTTGACGCGGGCTTTCAGCTCTGCGCGCGGTACACCGAGCATTTTCAGGCCATAACCGACATTCTCTCCCAGCGACATATGCGGGAACAGGGCATAGGACTGAAACACCATGCAGATATCGCGCTGCTGAATAGAGCGATGGGTGACGTCTTCGCCATCAATGAAAATTTGCCCTTCGCTCGGTTTTTCCAGCCCGGCAACCAGGCGCAAAATAGTGGTTTTGCCGCAGCCGGATGGTCCGAGCAGCGTCACCATTTGCCCCTGCGGGATGGTGAGGTTGATATTGTCGATTACCGTATTACTGCCAAATCGTTTAGTGACGTTGCGCAGTTCAACGAAATTTTTCTGAGTCATAGTGCGCTCCATTACGCCTGGTTTTTGGCTTTTGAACGGGAGGTACGTGATTCACCGATCAGCCAGTCAAAGATGAAAATAATCGCCAGCATCACCACGATCAGAATGGAACCGTAGGCAATCGCTACACCGTATTCGCCATCTTCCACGCGGTTCAGGATGTAGGCCGTCGCTACGCGGGTATCCGGCGTGACGAGGAACACGATGGCGCTGACGGTGGTAATGGCGCGCACAAAGCTGTAAATCAGCGCCGAGAGGATCGCCGGGCGCAGCAGCGGCAGCAGGATGTGCGTAATAGTACGCAGAGAACCGGCGCGCAGGCTGAGTGAGGCTTCATCCAGTGATTTATCGATTTGGCCCAAGCCCGCGATGCCTGCGCGGATACCGACCGGGACGTTACGCATCACCATCGAGATAATCACGATGGCGGCGGTGCCGGTGAGATACACCGGGGCGCTGTTAAATGCCAGAATGTACGATACGCCCGCGACGGTGCCCGGAACGGCAAAGCACAGCATGGTGGTGAACTCGATGGTCTTCTTGCCTTTAAACTGCTGGCGCACCACGATCCATGCGATCAGCAGGCCGAAGATCGCGGTGATCGGCGCGGCAATCCCGGCGTAGAGCAGGGTGTCGAGCAGTGAAGGCCACGCGCCGTCGCTCATCCCCTGACCGAACAGTTTGGTAAAGTTCGCCAGCGTCAGGGTGTAGTCCACGCCCCAGTTGACGGTGAAACTGCCGTAGAAAATGCTGCCGTAGAGCAGGGCGTTAAAGGCAATCCACACTGCCAGCAGCGCGACCACACTCCATACCAGCGTTACCGGCAACGGCTGTACGTCGCCCCGGTAGGATTTGCCGGAAACGGTGACGTATGAGCGTTTACCAATCCACATATACTGCACGCAGAACACCAGCAGCGAAAACAGCAGCAGGAAGGCACCCAGCGTACTGGCGGCCTGGTAGTCAAGCTGCGAACCGGTGATGTAGAAGTAGATTTGCGTTGCCAGCACGTCGAAGTTACCGCCGAGCACCAGCGGGTTACTAAAGTCAGCCAGCGACTGCACGACCACAATCAAAAAGGCGTTAGCCAGTGCGGGTTTCAGCAGCGGGACAAACACGCCGTTAAAGGTCTGCCAGCGGCTGGCACGCAGGGTGTATGACGCTTCTTCCAGCGACGGATGAATGGTTTTGATTGCTCCGTCGAGGATCATAAACGCCATCGGCGTAAAGGCCAGAACCTGCGCCAGCCAGATGCCGGTAAAGCCATACAGCCAGTTGGTGTTGGTTAAACCAAACCATTCGACCATAAACTCGGTGATGTAACCGGAGCGTCCCATCATCAGCGTGACGCCTAAACCGACGACAAACGGCGGAGTGACGATCGGCAAAATCGAGAAGATACGTCCGATTATGGCGCTACGTCTGGCGATACGGGTGGTGTAGATAGCCAGTACCAGACCAAAGAAGGTACAGCCGACGCCGACGGCAATCGACAGCATAATTGAGTTGAGGATCACCTGAATAATATGTGCCTGCGACAGCACATTCATAAACGCCAACGGGGCAAATTCCCCGGCGTCGTTGGTGAACATCGGAATGAAAATGGCGATACTCGGCCAGACGATAAAAATACCGATCAGCGCGACAATCGCGGTAAGCGAGCCGATGACGAAACGGTCACCGCCCAGCCATTCGAGGCGGGTGAGCGCCAGGGTCATGATTGCGCCAAGCGCCACAAACAGCACGATGGTGGCATAGCCTAAGCCGCGCCCCTCAAGGGTGGCGCTGGCGACAATAAAGGCCATACAGAAAAATGCCCAACCCGCGTCAAGATAATGGCGGCTGCGCTGTTCGCGCCTGGCTTCATGGAATGGGCGCACCAGCAGCAGGCTTGGCAGCAGATACCACAGCCAACTGATATTGAACTGCGACCAGCCGTAGGCGGCGAGTATTTCTTCCCGCGTTGACTCCAGCAGACCGTAGTCCAGGCTCCAGCTAGGCAGCAGGGCAAACGCCAGCCAGCCGAGCAAAACCCAAAGAAATATCGCATCCCGTTTTTTCACGGGATGGAGTGCAAGTGTGTGTGACATAGCGTTTCCGGTAATGTAGGCCGGGTAAGGCGTTTACGCCGTACCCGGCAAATGAACGCAACGTGGGCTTATTTACCCATCTTAACTTCGCTAACCCACTTATTGATCAACGCCTTACGTACGTCAGTCGAGCCGTACTTATCCATGTCGTAATTGATAAGCTTCAGGTCGTCGAGCTTCAGCGAGTTAGGGGAGGTCTCGGCGGTGGTGTTGGTCAGGATCTGATAGGATTTCCCTTTCTTCCACGCCAGCTCTTGCGCGTCTTTCGACAGCACCCAGTCAACGAACAGTTTGGCGTTGTCGATGTTGCGCGCACCTTTCAGGATGCTGACGCCGCCGATTTCATAACCGGTGCCTTCGCATGGAGAAATCAGCTCCAGCGGTGCGCCCTGTTCTTTTTCCAGCGAATAGTCGTGCAGGAAGCCAATGCCGATAGCCGTTTCGCCGCGGGCGGCGTTACGCGCCGGGGCAATGCCGGATTTGGTGTATTGAGAGACGTTGGCGTTTAGCTGTTTCAGGTAATCAAAGGCCTGATCTTCACCCCACAGTTGAGCAAAGGTCGCCAGCGCGGTGTAGGCGGTACCGGAGCTTTGCGGGTCAGCAATCTGGATTTCGCCCTTGTATTCCGGTTTGGTCAGATCCTTCCAGCATTTTGGCACCGGCAGGTTTTTCTCTTTCAGGCGCTGGGTATTAACGCCAAAGCCCAGAATACCGACGTAAACCGCCGAAGAGAGATTACCTTTGACCTTCGCGGGATCGCGGAATTTCTCCATGATCTGTTCGAGGTTTGGTGATTTATACGGCTGCAGCAGACCCATTTCACCGGCCTGGGATTGCGGATCCAGCGTACCGCCGTACCACACATCCGCCTGCGGGTTTTTCTTCTCTGCATCCACTTTCGCCAGCGTACTGCCAGAGCCGTTGCGAATGAATGAGGTTTTCACATCATATTTTTCACCGAAGGCTTTGGTTTCGGTTTCGCACATCTCGTTGGTGGCGCTGCAATACACCACCAGACGGCCCTGCGCCTGGGCTGCGTTGCTGAAGGCTGCCAGCGTCAGAGCGGAAGCGATCAGGGTAGAGGTAAGCGTCAGTTTCATTGTTTTATCCTTTGACTGAGAGAAGGGGTAATGCCCGCAATGAGCAACGGCATCAGCAATAAACCCATAAAGACAGCGGCAACCGAGAGCAAACTGAACATTCCCGACCAGCCGTAATGTTCTATGACCAACGACAGCGGCCAACCCGCCAGCGCGGCCCCCAGATAGGCGAACAGCCCGAGAAAACCGGTAATTGAACCTGCCGCCGCTTTGTGTCCGCATTCAACGGCTGCGAGGCCAATTAGCATCTGTGGGCCAAACACAAAAAAGCCCACGGTAAAGAAACACACTGCCAGTAACGCGTAGTGGTGCACTGGTGCCAGCCACAGTGCGGCGACGGAAACCATCAGCCCCAGCGTGAACAGCAAAATCATCGGCGCACGCTGACCGCTGAACAGCAGATCCGATCCCCATCCGGCAAACAGCGCCCCCAGCAAACCGCCAACTTCGAATAGCATCACCGTGGCATTAGCGCTGAGCAGATTCACACCGTGGCTTTCCGTCAGCCAGATGTTGCCCCAGTCGTTCAGCGCAATGCGGATCAAATAGACCAATACATACGACACGCCGAGCAGCCAGATCATCGGGTTTTTCAGCATGGTAGTGCGCAACATTTGCCACAGCCCCATCGGCGGGCTTTGCTGCTCCTGACGTAGCTCCAGCGGGTCATGCCGCCATTCCCCAACCGTGGGTAACCCTTCTTCCTGGGGCGTGCCTTTCAATTGCAGGGTGAGCCAGATTCCCAGTGCCATACTGATTATCCCCGGTGCCAGCATGGCCGCCTGCCAGCCCCACCAGTGGGCGGCAAAAGCGCTAATTAGTGGGATAATGGCGCCACCGATGTTGATCGACATATTCCAGCAGCCCCACCAGAAGCCACGTTCATTGCGCGAGTACCAATGGGTTAGTAGTCGGGCACAGGGCGGCCAGCCCCAGCCCTGAAAAAATCCGTTCAGCGTCCAGACCACCAGCAGCAGCGTCAGCGATTCACCAAAGGCGAACAGCACGTTTAAAACGCCGGTAGCAAACAGACCAATACCCATAAACGCACGTTGTCCGTGGCTGTCGTGCCACAGCCCGGCGGTGAATTTCGACAGACCATAGGTCAGATAAAACAGTGACCCAAGCAGGCCGATATCGCCTTTATCCAGACCCAGATCCGTTTGCAGCGCCGGGAGGACATAGTTAACGCTTTTGCGCGTCAGATAAAACGCGGCGTAACCAATTACCATACACATCAGCAGCCGGGGGCGTAGCGCCCGGTATTGTTGGTCTGTTTCGCTGGCTGAGCGTGTATGCATGGCAGTCTCCGTTTGTGCTGACTATAGGAAAGTGAAAGCAAAAGGGGATGAGAGAAAGTCCGCAGTGACTAAGACTTTTTCCTGGTTAGCGGCTGGTTTGTTGCAAATTTGTGGGCAGGTTAACAATTACTCGCGTGCCGTTGTTTGATTCGAGCGTCAGTTCACCGCCAAGGGCGCTCACCCGCTCACGCATCCCCTGGATACCGAAACCGGGAATTTTTTCTGGCAGAATACCAACGCCGTTGTCAGCGACGTCCAGAAACAAGCAATGTTCCCGCTGGCGCAGCGTAATCGACACATCGCTGGCATCGGCATGTTTGCAGACGTTATTGAGTAACTCCTGCAACAGGCGATACAGCGTGAAGCGCACCGTTTCGTTTTCTGGCGTATTTTCTAGCTGATAATCAAAGCGGCAGCGAATACCCCGTTCAGCAAAAGCAAATTCATTCACCAGATGATGTAGTGCATCTTTAAAAGACAGTTCATCGAGCGCGGGGGGGCGCAGCTGGCGCAGCAGCTGACGGGTGGAGTGGTGAATACGCCGGGCCAGGTCGTTGATTTGATTCGCAGCCTCAAGCGTTTGCTCACGACCCGGTGCACGTTTGACCAGTTGCGACTGAATTTGAATGGCGGTGATGTTCTGACCAATTTCGTCGTGCAGTTCCCGCGCCAGGCTTTTGCGCGTGTTTTCTTCGGTGCGGATCAGCTGTTCGGTCAGCGCGCGACGCGCCGCCAGTTCGGTTTCCAGACGCTGGCGATAATGGTGCAGGTTTTGCGCCAGATGCTGCTGGCGGCTGATGGCGATCCCCAGCCCTATACCCAGCAGAGCCTGGGTGGCGAGGAAAATCTCCAGCTCCAGTAAGTTACTGAACCCGACGCCGATTTGCCGGGCGATAGTGATCATCATACTGCCGAGCAATCCTGACAACACGCCGCCCTGCCAGCCAAATTTCCACGCCATCACCACGTTTGGTAAAAACACCACGATTAGCAACAGGCGCTCGATCTCCGGCGACAGCACCATCTGAGTACCGATGCCAATAATAAAAAACAGGCTACACCAGATGATAAGCGAGGTGCGCAGCGGGGGATTGGTGGTATCCAGCCCGAGCAGATGATAGCGGTGCTGCTGGCGCAGAAATTCATAGATCAGATAAACAAACGGCGTCAGCAACACGCCGCCGGTAAACGACGCCAGGCCAATCAGCGTTGCCGGGCTCTGGATAAACGGTGAAAGCAGGGCGGTATTGAGCAATGAGGTGAGCGTTACGGCGGCCAGCAGCAGCGTTAAGCGTTGCCAGTAAAGGGGAAAGCGGTGCCAGTATGACTGGCCGATGCTCGCCGGAATCAGGCTAATTAACGGCGCAGCCAGCAGGATATAGCCATTCAGTAATTGCTCGCTGTGCAGCCAGAACAACATCAACACCGGCGGCAGTATCAGCGCGGGCCAGTAACGGCGAGAAAGCAGAATTAACAGCGCGAGATAGACGCCGTGCGGCAGAAATAGCGCCGCCTGCTGGCCGTTGTGGGTCAGGTAAAACCCCAGCGTCCACAGCATCAGCCAGCCCGATCCCCAGGACAGCAGAATAAACAGAGAAATAACCCAATGCCGAAGGCTACGCGACATTAATGCCCCGTCAATAGCTGGTGGTCGAGGGCAAAATGCACCAGATCGATGGTGCTGTGGCATTGCAGTTTGCCCAGCACGTTCGCCCGATGAACGTGCACCGTCTTGTGGCTGAGGTCGAGCTTAAAGGCGATCTCTTTTACGCTGTCGCCTTTGACCAACAGATCAAACACTTCACGCTCGCGCGGGGTCAGAACTTCCAGAACCTGCGCGGGCTGCTCGCCGCCGCGTAGCGCACGCAGCGCATCGGCACACAGGTAATGTCCGCCCAAGCCCACCGAGCGTACCGCCTGCACCAGTTCTTCCGGGCCGCAGCGTTTGGTCAGGTAACCACTGGCGCCAGCGTCCAGCGCGCTTTGCACAAACGTGGGCGAGTCATAAATGCTGAGAATAATGGCGCGAAAACCGGGCTTCTGCGCCCGCAGTCGTTTTAACAGGCTCAGGCCATTTTCATCCGGCATGGCGATATCCATTACCGCGACGCTGACATCATCATGCAGAAGTGCAGGCCAGGCCTCCGCCGCGCTGCTGTACTGACCGGTAACGTTCAGATCGTCTTCGAGACTGAGTAATTGCGCAAAGCCGGAACGCACCACCACATGGTCATCCACCAGCACAACATGAATCATGATATTGCTCTCTTGCTGACAATGGCCTCTATGATGCCTGCCAGCGCCGCGCTGGCAATCATCGTGGCGCGGATATGTAACGAATGTAACAAAATCGCAATAATTTGCCGGGTGTTGTAGCGAGTGTAGGCCTGATAAGCGCAGCGCATCAGGCATTGATTGCCGGATGGCGGCGCAAGCGCCTTATCCGGCCTACGTTCTGTAATGAGCGAAATAGCTAACTATTGCCGCTTTTTTTCTAAAAACGCTTTGTTCTTAGCCAGAATTTTTAATTCCTTTATCAAAATGTGCCGCAACGAAATACTGCCTCCATAACAAGACAGGGGAGCAGACAATCATGGCTATTTCATCGCGTAACGCACTTCTTGCCGCACTGGCATTCATCGCATTTCAGGCGCAGGCGGTGAACGTCACCGTTGCTTATCAGACCTCCGCCGAACCTGCCAAAGTGGCGCAGGCGGACAACACGTTTGCCAAAGAGAGCGGGGCGACCGTTGACTGGCGCAAATTCGACAGCGGGGCGAGCATCGTTCGTGCGCTGGCATCCGGTGATGTGCAGATCGGTAATCTTGGCTCCAGCCCGCTGGCGGTCGCTGCCAGTCAGCAGGTGCCTATTGAGGTTTTCCTGCTGGCATCAAAGCTCGGCAATTCTGAAGCGCTGGTGGTGAAGAAAAACATCAGTAAACCGGAAGATTTGATTGGCAAACGCATTGCCGTGCCGTTTATATCCACCACCCATTACAGCCTGCTGGCGGCGTTGAAACATTGGGGGATTAAACCCGGCCAGGTGGAGATTGTGAACCTGCAACCACCAGCGATTATTGCCGCATGGCAGCGCGGAGATATTGATGGTGCATATGTCTGGGCACCTGCGGTCAACGCGTTGGAAAAAGACGGAAAGGTGTTAACCGACTCCTCGCAGGTTGGCGAGTGGGGGGCACCGACGCTGGACGTGTGGGTGGTGCGCAAAGATTTTGCCGAGAAGCATCCTGAGGTGGTGAAAGCCTTTGCCAAAAGCGCTATCGATGCCCAGCAGCCTTATATCGCTAATCCTGATGAATGGCTGAAGCAGCCGGAGAATATCAGCAAACTGTCGCGTTTGAGCGGCGTACCGGAGGCGGATGTTCCGGGGCTGGTGAAAGGTAACACTTATCTGACACCGCAACAGCAAACCGCTGAGCTAACCGGCCCGGTGAACAAAGCGATTATCGACACCGCGCAGTTCCTTAAAGAGCAGGGCAAAGTCCCTGCTGTCGCGACAGATTACAGCCAGTACGTTACCGATCGCTTCGTGCAATAAATAAGGAGGCGATGATGCTGCAAATCTCTCATCTTGCCGCCAGCTACGGTGGAAAACCGGCGCTGGAGGATATCAACCTGACGCTCGATAGCGGTGAACTGCTGGTGGTACTCGGGCCTTCCGGTTGCGGGAAAACCACGTTGTTAAATCTGATTGCCGGGTTTGTGCCGTATCAGCATGGCAGCATCACGCTGGCGGGTAACAGGGTTGACGGTCCGGGGGCAGATCGCGGGGTCGTGTTCCAGAACGAAGGACTGCTGCCCTGGCGCAACGTGCAGGACAACGTGGCTTTTGGGCTGCAGCTGGCGGGCGTGGACAAGCCGCAGCGTCAGCGTATTGCTCTGGAGATGTTGCAGAAAGTCGGGCTGGAGGGCGCGGGAAAACGCTTTATCTGGCAACTTTCCGGTGGACAACGTCAGCGCGTCGGCATTGCGCGGGCGCTGGCGGCCAACCCGCAGCTGTTGCTGCTGGATGAACCCTTTGGTGCGCTCGACGCCTTTACCCGCGAGCAGATGCAAACCCTGCTGCTGAAGCTGTGGCATGAGACTGGCAAACAGGTGCTGCTGATTACCCACGATATTGAAGAAGCGGTGTTTATGGCGACAGAACTGGTATTGCTGTCCCCAGGACCAGGCCGGGTACTGGAACGTCTGCCGCTCAATTTCGCCCGTCGCTTTGTGGCCGGAGAGTCGAGCCGCAGCATTAAGTCCGATCCGCAGTTTATCGCCATGCGCGAGTACGTGTTAGGTCGTGTCTTTGAACAACGGGAGGCATTCTCATGAGCGTGGTGATTAATGATAAACCCCGTCGCCAGCGGGTGCTGAACTGGCGCTGGCCGTTCTCGCGGCAGATTACCTTAAGCCTTGGTACGTTGGCCGTCATTCTGGCGGTGTGGTGGACGGTGGCGGCGCTGCAGTTAATCAGTCCGCTGTTTTTACCGCCGCCGGGACAGGTTTTACAAAAGCTGATCGTCATTGCCGGGCCGCAAGGGTTTATGGATGCCACGCTGTGGCAGCATCTGGCGGCGAGTCTGACACGTATTGTTATCGCGCTGCTGGCGGCAGTGCTGCTGGGCGTTCCGGTTGGGATCGCGATGGGGCTGAGTCCGACGATGCGCGGCATTCTCGATCCGATCATTGAACTGTATCGTCCGGTTCCTCCCCTGGCCTATTTACCGCTGATGGTCATTTGGTTTGGCATCGGTGAAACCTCCAAGATCCTGCTGATCTATCTGGCGATTTTCGCCCCTGTGGCGATGTCGGCGTTGGCGGGGGTGAAAAGTGCGCAGCAGGTGAGAGTGCGCGCCGCGCAGTCGCTGGGGGCCAGCCGTGCGCAGGTGCTGTGGTTTGTTATTTTGCCGGGGGCATTACCGGAGATCCTCACCGGGTTACGCATCGGGCTTGGCGTGGGTTGGTCGACGCTGGTGGCAGCTGAACTGATCGCTGCCACGCGAGGGTTAGGATTTATGGTGCAGTCAGCCGGTGAGTTTCTGGCAACGGATGTGGTGCTGGCAGGGATTGCGGTCATTGCCGTTATCGCATTTATTTTAGAACTGGGTCTGCGCGCGCTTCAGCGTCGCCTGACGCCCTGGCATGGAGAAGTACAATGAGTGAACGTCTGAGCATTACCCCGCTGGGGCCGTACATTGGCGCACAAATCACTGGTGCGGATTTGACGCGTCCGCTGAGCGATAATCAGTTTGAACAGCTTTATCATGCGGTACTGCGCCACCAGGTGGTGTTTCTGCGGCAGCAGGTGATTACGCCACAACAGCAGCGGGCACTGGCGCTGCGTTTCGGCGATCTGCATATTCACCCTGTCTATCCACATGCCGAAGGGGTAGAGGAAATTATCGTGCTGGATACCCATAACGATAATCCGCCGGATAACGACAACTGGCACACCGATGTCACCTTTATCGACACGCCGCCTGCCGGGGCGATTCTGGCAGCAAAAGAGCTGCCATCGGCCGGGGGAGACACTCTATGGACCAGCGGAATTGCCGCTTATGACGCATTGTCTGAGCCGTTTCGTCAGCTGTTGAGTGGCCTGCGGGCAGAGCATGATTTCCGTAAATCGTTCCAGGAATATAAATACCGCAAGACACCAGAAGAGCATCAGCGCTGGCTGGAGGCGGTCGCTAAACATCCACCGTTGCTACATCCGGTGGTGCGGACCCATCCGGTAAGCGGTAAACAGGCACTGTTTGTGAATGAGGGATTTACTACGCGAATTGTCGATGTGACGGAAAAAGAGAGCGAGGCGTTACTAAGCTTTTTATTCGCCCATATCACCAAACCGGAGTTTCAGGTGCGCTGGCGCTGGCAGCCCAACGATGTGGCGATTTGGGATAATCGCGTCACGCAACATTATGCCAATGCGGATTATCTGCCGCAGCGGCGTATTATGCACCGGGCGACGATCCTCGGGGATCAGCCTTTTTATCGGGCAGGGTGATTGTTGGTGGGGTTTTACTTATCGGGCCTGGAACTGTCGGCCCGATAAGGCGAAGTCGCCATTCGGCAACAAAGTGGCTAGCGCAGGATTTTTTTCTCGGCCAGATCCAGTGCGAAGTAGCTGAAGATCAGATCCGCGCCAGCGCGTTTGATCGAGCCTAAGCTTTCCAGAACCACTTTCTCTTCATCTATTGCACCTGCCATCGCCGCGAATTTGATCATCGCGTATTCACCGCTGACCTGATAAGCGCCAATCGGCAGCTCGGTGCGCTCGCGGATATCACGCAGAATATCGAGATACGCGCCAGCCGGTTTCACCATCAGGCAGTCTGCGCCCTGGGCTTCATCCAGCAGCGATTCACGAATCGCTTCACGGCGATTCATCGGGTTCATTTGATATGTTTTACGATCGCCTTTCAGCGCCGTGCCTGCGGCTTCACGGAACGGGCCGTAGAAAGAAGAGGCAAACTTGGTGGAGTAGGACATGATCGCAGTATCGGTGAAGCCCGCGGCGTCCAGCGCCTGGCGAATCGCCTGTACCTGGCCGTCCATTGCGGCGGAAGGGGCGATGAAATCTGCGCCCGCTGCTGCGGCAACAACTGCCTGTTTGCCGAGGTTAGCAAGGGTTAAGTCGTTATCAACGCCGTGTTCGCATAATACACCGCAGTGACCGTGCGAGGTGTATTCACAGAAACAGGTATCGGACATGACGATCATTTCCGGTACGGTCTGCTTACAGATACGCGACATGCGCGCCACCAGACCGTCTTCTTTCCAGGCATCGCTGCCGGTCTCATCGGTGTGATGAGAAATCCCGAAGGTCATGACCGAGCGGATGCCTGCATTAGCAATACGTTCGATTTCGCGCGCCAGGTGTTTCTCTGGTATGCGCATCACGCCGGGCATGGCGTCGATAGCTTTGTAATCGTCGAGTTCTTCTTCAACAAAGATCGGCAACACCAGGTCATTTAAGCTGAGTGTTGTCTCTTCAAACATAGCGCGCAGCGCAGGGGATTTGCGCAGGCGACGAGGGCGTTGGATTAGGTCTGTCATGGTATGCCTGATGTTTGTGGAATCGAAGGCCGTAGTATACCCGAACCTGAGGGCGAGGGGTTTACGAAAGTTGGCGTTATGCCGAGGTTATGTTGATGTTATCAATGCTTGGTATTATGTGTTATCTCTATTTTTGCAATTATGACTATTTTAAATAGTGATTAGTTTTATGGTGAATTTAGTTTAATTTAATTTTTAATTAAGTGGCGAGATTTAACGGTATTTATTTACTGACGTTTAATTTTTAAGTTAATCATAAGTTTAATATATTGTTTTGCCAATGGTTTTACATGTAACTGTCTAAAATAAAAATGATTTTTACGTTTATTTGCTGTTTCGAATAATTTGCATGTCTATTGTCCGTAATCGGACTTAAACCAAAGAATAATTGAACCTTTCCTTTGTGAAACCGCATAATCTTCCCCGCGAAACATAAAATGTTTTCTTTGCATTGATAATTGATGGATCAACTATATTACGTCCCTGAGGAGGGATGACAAATGCACACTTGGAAAAAGAAACTTGTAGTCTCACAATTAGCATTAGCCTGCACTTTGGCAATCACTTCTCAGGCGAATGCTTCAACTGATATCTCTGGGACCACCTACACAACGTTTGCTCATTATAATGACGCATCCTATGCGGATGGCGTCTATTATGATGGATATGTTGGTTGGAACAATTACGACACCGATAGTATTTATAACGGTGATATTTATCCGGTAATCAATAACGCCACTGTCAACGGCGTTATTTCTACTTATTATCTGGATGATGGGCTGTCTACTAACACCAATAACAATAGCCTGACGATTAAAAACAGCACCATTCACGGTATGGTGACATCCGAATGTATGACCACGGATTGTACTAACCGTTCGGGTACTGACTATTACTACGATCGCCTGGCGATGAACGTCATCAATTCAACTATCGATGACAACTACGAACATTATACCTACAACGGTACGTATAATGACGCAGCTGACACACACGTTGTCGACGTTTATAACCTGGGTACGGCTATCACTCTGGATCAAGAAGTTGATCTGTCTATCTCCGCCAACTCTCATGTCGCTGGCATAACCCTGACTCAGGGTTACGAGTGGGCAGACATTGACGATAATACCGTCAGCACTGGCGTAAACAGCAGTGAAGTATTTAACAACACTATCGCTGTCAGCGATTCTACCCTGACCTCTGGTTCATGGACTGACGAAGGCACCACCGGTTGGTTTGGTAACACCAGCAATGCAAGCGACTACAGCGGCTCTTATACTGCAGACGATATTGCATTAGCGGTTATTGCTAATCCAAATGCGGATAACGCGATGCAGACCACCGCAACGTTTAACAATTCCACACTGATGGGTGACGTGCTGTTCTCCAGCAACTTCGATGAGAACTTCTTCCCGAACGGTGCTGACACTTATCGTGATACCGATGCTGACCTGGATACCAATGGTTGGGACGGTACTGACCGTCTGGATCTGACACTGAACAACGGCAGTAAGTGGGTCGGCGCGGCAATGTCCGTGCACCAGGTTGACACCGATGGTGACGGCGTTTATGACAGCTACGCTGCAGGCACTGAAGCCACCGCTACGCTGATCGACATCACCGCTAACAGCCTGTGGCCGGATTCAACCTACGGTATTGATAGCGACACAACTTCTTATGACGAAAATGGTCATGTAGTTGGCAACGCTGTCTACCAGAGCGGCCTGTTCAACGTCACGCTGAACGGTGCTTCACAGTGGGATACTACCAAAACTTCCCTGATTGATACCCTGAGCATCAACAGCGGTTCTGTCGTCAACGTGGGTGATTCTGAGCTGGTTGCTGACTCTATCTCTCTGACCGGTGCTTCTGCACTGAACATCAACGAAGATGGTCACGTTGCGACGGATACGCTGTCTATCGACAACAGTACTGTCACAATCGCCGATGATGTTTCTGCTGGCTGGAATGTGCTTGAAGCTGCGCTGTATGCAAACACCATTAACGTCACTAACAACGGCGTTCTGGATGTGGGTAACAGTACCGGTAATGCACTGCAGGTTGATACCCTGAACCTGACTAGCTACACCGACGCTTATAACCATGTTAACGCGGGTGTTTTCGACATCAACAGCACTGACTATGTGCTGAATGCTGATCTGACCAACGATCGCACTAACGATAAATCTCAGTCTAACTACGGTTATGGCGTGATCGCGATGAACTCTGATGGTCATCTGACTATCAACGGTAACGGCGATTCCGACACCTCAGGCGATCAGTCTGAAGTTGATAACTATGGTGACCATGTAGCGGCGGCAACCGGTAACTATAAAGTCCGTATCGACAACGCGACTGGCGCAGGTTCTGTTGCGGATTACAAGGGTAATGAGCTGGTCTACGTTAACGACGCGAACAGCACTGCGACCTTCTCTGCAGCTAACAAAGCTGACCTGGGTGCTTACACCTATCAGGCACAGCAGCAGGGTAACACCGTTGTTCTGCAGCAGATGGAACTGACAGACTACGCGAACATGGCGCTGAGCATTCCGTCTGCTAACACCAATATCTGGAACCTGGAACAAGATACCGTTGGTACTCGTCTGACTAACGCGCGTCATGGTCTGGTTGATAACGGTGGTGCATGGGTTAGCTACTTCGGTGGTAGCTTCGATGCAGATAATGGCACCATTAACTACGATCAGGATGTTAACGGCATCATGGTCGGTGTTGATTCCAAAATTGATGGTAACAACGCTAAGTGGATTGTCGGTGCTGCAGCAGGCTTCGCGAAAGGTGATATGAGCGACCGTACCGGTCAGGTGGATCAGGATAGCCAGACTGCCTACATCTACTCTTCTGCTCACTTTGCCAACAACATCTTTGTTGACGGTAACTTAAGCTACTCTCACTTCAACAACGATTTGACTGCTAACATGAGCAACGGTCAGTATGTTGATGGAAGCACCTCTTCTGATGCCTGGGGCTTTGGCTTGAAACTGGGTTATGACCTGAAACTGGGTGACGCAGGTTACGTAACGCCATACGGCAGCGTATCCGGTCTGTTCCAGTCTGGTGATGACTATAAGCTGAGCAACGACATGAAAGTTGACGGTCAGTCTTATGACAGCATGCGTTATGAACTCGGTGTCGATGCAGGTTATACCTTCGCTTATAGCGACGACCAGGCGCTGACCCCGTACTTCAAACTGGCCTACGTTTACGACGACTCTAACAACGATTCTGACGTAAACGGCGACTCTATCGACAACGGTGTAGAAGGTTCTGCGGTACGTGTTGGACTGGGTACTCAGTTCAGCTTTACCAAAAACTTCAGCGCATACACCGATGCTAACTACCTCGGTGGTGGCGATGTTGATCAAGACTGGTCTGCAAATGTTGGTGTTAAATATACCTGGTAAGACATCTCTTGTTGTTAAAGAAAAGATAATCTAACTCAGAAAAATGCCCGTCACGGATTTGACGGGCATTTATTGCAAGGGATGCCCAAATGTTGTCTGCAAATAAACCGCTTGTGGAATTTGGTAAGCTTGATAAATGTTTGTCAAAATATGGCAAACACTTTGAGTGTGATAACGATAAAGAAATAATTTATTCCAGTGATATAAACAGTGACGATACCTTTATCATTTTAAATGGTGTAATTTCCCTGAGGCGAGGGGAGAATGTGCTGGTCGGTATTGCGCAGGCACCGTTTATTATGGGGCTTTCAGATGGTGTGATAAAAACAGATATACAATACAGATTAATCACGGAAAGCGATTGTACGGGATACCATCTACCCGCCTCGCAAACAATTAATATAATTGAAGAGTGCCAGCTTTGGCGTGAAGCTTTTTGTTGGTTGGCATGGCAAAACTCCATGCTTGAATTACGCGATCTGCAGTTGATCGGCAACAACTCCTACGATCAGATCCGCGCGACATTGATCTCTATGACGAAATGGGATGAAGCCCTTCGTTCACGCATCGGCGTTATGAACTATATTCACCAACGCACACGAATTTCACGCTCGGTTGTCGCTGAGGTTCTCGCAGCATTGCGTAAAGGCGGTTACATTGAAATGAATAAAGGCAAACTGGTGTGCATTAACCGTTTGCCTTTTGAGTATTGAATCAGGATGCAGGAATGACCTGTGGCTTGTACCCGCTCAACTCTGCAACCAGTTCGTTGATACCGTCGCTCATATTGGTAAAACGGGTCAGCGGAGAGCGCGTCACTACGACAAATGCCCCAACGTTTTGCTGTGGGATCATCGCCATATAGGTAATGAAGCCACCGCCGCCACCGGTTTTTTGAATAATTCCCGGTCTGCCATTCTTCGGCGCCATGTAGACCCAGCCCAAACCAAGCGCATCGGCTCTGCCTGGAACGTCCATTCCCACCACTTTAGTTAACTGCGTACGCTGGTAAATCAGCGTCTGCATCCGGTCGGCCTGCTGGCTACGATGATAAAAGTCAGAAGAAAGATACTGCTGCATCCAGCGCATCATATCGCCAGGCGTTGAATAGACGCCGCCGCTGCCCATCGCTGCCAGCGTATTGTTACAAGGACTGGCACCTTTTTCCGCGACCATCAGGCGTCGGCACTGATCGGGAGATGGCGTAAAGGTGGTGTCTTTCATCCCCAGCGGACGGGTGATTTTTTCTTCAAACAGCTGCGGATAAGGCTTACCGGACGCGGTACCCAGCGCATCGGCCAGCAGATCAAACGCCAGGTTGGAATAAGAAGCCTGCGATCCTGGTGCGGCTTTAAGCGTAGCCGTTGAGAGATAGCTCCAGCGCTGCTCGCGGGTTGGCCAGACAAATACCGGGCGCTTGGCCGCGCCGCCTGGCTGTTCGCGCGGCAATGCGCTGGTATGCGTCGCCAGATTCACCAGCGTAATTGGTGTTCCTTGATAAGTGGGTACGCGTGCGCCAGGAGGTGCATATTTACTCAATGGATCGTTGAGTTTGACCGTGCCCTGATCGAGTAATTTCACCAGCATTTCGCTGGTCATTAATTTGGTAATTGAGGCAATGCGGATTACGGAATCCAGTTGCGGGTGAACATTATTGCCGGGGCGTGTTTCACCAAAACTGCGAAATACACGCTGATTACCATCAATCACCACGAGCGCCATCCCCGTAGCACCACTGCCGTAAAATATATGGTCGGCATAACGATCAACGATATCAGAGGCGAAGACCGGATCGGTTATAGGCTGTGCCGCCTGGACAGATGTCAATGACGCCGCACACAGCGCGGCAGAAAAAAGCAGACTACGTTTCAACGGTGGTGTCCATGAGTTAGAGAAAGTGAAAAAGGATGTCGTGCGTATGCGTATTTATACTACTCATCGGCGTATTGCAAAGCGCTTATCAACCAATGATAGTGGGAAAAACGTAACGATGAGTAAACACAGGAGTTTCCTGGATTGCGGATGTTCGCTTTTGTGATCTCACGCTGTGATAATCTGCACATACTGGAACGTTGTCGAGTGTGAAAACCACAGAAACAATTCTTCATAACCGAGGTGCGAACTAAGTGCCTCGGTTTTGGTCACAATTGTCGGTTTCAGCTTGTGTTTTTGGGCGTAAGCCGTCTGGCCTCCGCACTCTACGGTGGCAAATGCACAGCAGTCGTCATAACGATAAGAAGTTAGCAGGAGAGCACTATGTTTAAGTCTTTTTTCCCAAAGCCGGGGCCGTTCTTTATTTCGGCATTTATTTGGGCACTGGTCGCCGTTGTATTCTGGCAAGCAGGTGGGGGAGCCTGGGTTGCACATATTACCGGCGCGTCGGGAGACGTACCTATTAGCGCAGCGCGTTTTTGGTCGTTGGATTACCTGATTTTTTATGCGTACTACATTCTTTGTGTCGGGGTGTTCGCGCTGTTCTGGTTTCTCTACAGTCCACACCGCTGGCAGTACTGGTCTATTCTGGGCACATCGCTGATTATTTTTGTGACCTGGTTTCTGGTTGAAGTCGGCGTCGCCGTCAACGCCTGGTATGCGCCATTTTATGACCTGATTCAAACTGCGCTCAGCGCACCACACAAGGTGAAGATTGAGCAGTTCTATCATGAAGTGGGCATTTTTCTCGGTATTGCGCTGATAGCCGTAGTCATTGGCGTGATGAACAACTTCTTCGTCAGCCACTATGTGTTCCGCTGGCGTACCGCGATGAACGAACACTATATGGCGCACTGGCAGCATTTGCGTCACATCGAAGGCGCAGCGCAGCGTGTGCAGGAAGACACCATGCGTTTTGCTTCTACGCTGGAAGATATGGGCGTCAGCTTTATCAACGCAATTATGACGCTGATTGCCTTCCTGCCTGTACTGGTTACGCTCTCTGCCCATGTTCCTGACCTGCCGATTGTTGGACATGTGCCTTATGGCCTGGTGATTGCCGCGATTGTCTGGTCGCTGATGGGAACCGGTTTGCTGGCCGTGGTCGGGATAAAACTTCCTGGGTTGGAGTTTAAAAACCAGCGCGTGGAAGCGGCCTATCGTAAAGAATTGGTCTATGGCGAAGATGATGGCAACCGTGCGACGCCACCGACGGTGCGTGAACTGTTCCATGCGGTACGGCAAAACTACTTCCGTCTCTATTTTCACTATATGTACTTCAATATTGCCCGTATTCTTTACCTGCAGGTTGATAACGTTTTCGGCTTGTTCCTGCTGTTTCCGTCGATTGTTGCCGGTACGATTACGCTCGGCCTGATGACGCAAATCACTAACGTGTTTGGCCAGGTGCGCGGCTCGTTCCAGTATCTGATTAACTCCTGGACAACGTTAGTAGAACTGATGTCTATTTATAAGCGTCTGCGCAGCTTTGAACGAGAGCTTGATGGTCAGGATATTCAGGAAGTTACCCATACGCTGAGTTAATAATAAGGAGATGTTATGTCGACGGTTTCCCGTCTTTACCCCTTGTCCGGTCTGGCAGCACTGGTGCTGGTGGGATGTAGTAGCCAACCTGCGCAGCCGCTAAAAAAGGGGGAGAAAGCCGTCGATGTGGCGAGCGTGGTGCGCCAGAAAATGCCCGCCAGCGTGAAAGACCGGGACGCGTGGGCGCAGGATTTGGCAAAGACCTTTGAAAGCCAGAAGCTGGCACCGACGGTTGAAAACATCTGTTCGGTGCTGGCGGTAGCGCAGCAGGAGTCAAACTTCCAGGCCGATCCGGCTGTTCCTGGTTTAAGCAAAATCGCCTGGGAAGAGATTGACCGTCGCGCAGAACGCATGCATATCCCGCTGTTTGTCGTGCATACCGCGCTAAAGATTAACTCGCCAACGGGGAAAAGCTACAGCGAGCGTCTGGATACGGTGAAGACGGAAAAACAGCTTAGCGCCATCTTTGATGATTTCATCAACATGGTGCCGATGGGGCAGACATTGTTCGGATCGCTTAATCCGGTACATACCGGTGGTCCAATGCAGGTCAGTATCGCGTTTGCTGAGCAGCACACCAGCGGGTATCCGTGGAAAATGGCGGGGACGGTACGTCAGGAAGTGTTTAGCCGCCGTGGTGGGTTGTGGTTCGGTACGTATCATCTGCTCAACTACCCGGCGAATTACAGTGCGCCAATCTTCCGCTTCGCCGATTTTAATGCCGGATGGTATGCGAGCCGCAATGCAGCTTTCCAGAATGCGGTCAGTAAAGCCAGTGGAGTGAAGCTGGCGATGGACGGGGATTTGATTCTCTATGGCAGCAGTGAGCCGGGCAAAACGGAGCTGGCGGTACGTAAACTAGCCGGGAAGCTAGGGATGAGCGAGAGTGAGATCCGCCTGCAACTGCAAAAAGGTGACAGCCTGGCCTTTGAAAAAACCGCATTGTACGAAAAGGTTTATAAGCTGGCGGAAGCGAAGACCGGGAAAACGTTACCCCGTGAAATGCTGCCGGGCATTCAACTGGAAAGCCCGAAGATCACGCGTAATCTGACTACTGCGTGGTTTGCTAAACGGGTGGACGATCGTCGGGCGAAGTGTATGAATCAGTCATCTTTATGATGACGGTGACGCCAGCGCATGACCGCCGCTATGACGCCAAGAATCAGGCTTCCGGCCAGGAAGGGGATCAGTCCAAAGAGGGTACCGACGCCTAAACCGATTTCAACCCGCGGGCGTCCTGTCTCCTGCATTTGCAGCTGCATCAGTTCTTCATAGATGCCGGGCGCGTGGGCCAACAGATTTAAAATCTGTGCACCCGCCCAGAAGCAAAACAGCACAAATACGGCATACGCAATGTTGCCGGGCAGGGAGGAGGGATCCCGATGCTTGCCCTTAAACAGGGATTTTGAGAGCGTAAAATCAGCCATAAAGACCTCCGGAAATAACCTGCTTTTTTTGACGTAATGCCTGGAACTGAGAGTGAGTCTGACAGGTGATCGGCAATGTCAATATCAGAATGATGGTAATTTCGGGTAGAGATTATTCCTGGATTTCGGTTTTTTGTTGGCGGTCACAATTATGTAACCTTAAGTTAAACTGAGTTACATTTAAGAAATTCCGCACAGGCCACAGACGCCCTCGGGGAAATGTGCGAGGATGCCTTACTGTGTTGTATTTCCACCGGAGCTGTTATGAACCTGCCTGTAAAAATCCGCCGAGACTGGCACTACTATGCCTTCGCTATTGGGCTTATCTTTATTCTGAATGGCGTGGTGGGGTTATTAGGTTTTGAAGCGCAGGGATGGCAAACCTATGCGGTGGGGCTGGTGACCTGGGTGATTAGCTTTTGGCTGGCCGGATTAATCATCCGCCGCCGCGTTGAAGATGATGAAGCAAAGGATGCCCAATAGCTCTATCAGGCATCCTGACGGGTTTACATAGTGGTTTTCAGCGCGCTATCCGCAGCATGGCGTTCCAGCGCCAGTTCGATCAGGCGAGTGATCAAATCGGTATAGCCTAAACCGCTCGCCTGCCACAGTTTCGGATACATACTGATGTTGGTAAAGCCAGGCAGCGTGTTGATCTCATTGATCACAACGTCGTTTTCAGCAGTTAAGAAGACGTCCACGCGCGCCATGCCGGCACAGCCCAGAGTCTGGTAGGCCTGAATGGCGATTTCGCGGATCTTATCGTTAATCTCTGGCGCAATTGCTGCCGGAACGACAACTTTGGCACCGTTATCGTCAATGTATTTAGTGTCGTAAGCGTAAAAATCGCTGTTCAGCACGATCTCGCCACAGGTACTGGCCTGCGGATGATCGTTGCCCAGTACCGCACATTCGATCTCGCGGCCTTTGATCCCTTGCTCCACAACGACTTTATGATCGAATTCAAATGCCAGCGCGACGGCCTGATCGTATTGGGCTTCGCTGGTTACTTTACTGACGCCAACGGACGATCCCTGGTTGGCCGGTTTTACAAACAGCGGCAGACCCAGGCGGGATTCCACTTCACTAAAGCTGATGCTGTTGCGATTCGCGCGAGTGAGCGTAATAAATGGCGCGATATTTAACCCGGCATCACGCAGCAGACGTTTGGTCACGTCTTTATCCATACAGGCAGCAGAACCCAGCACATCAGAACCGACAAACGGCAGGTTCGCCACGCGCAGCATGCCCTGCAGAGAGCCATCTTCACCCAAAGTACCGTGTACGATCGGGAAAATAACATCGACCGTCGGCAGCGGTTGACCGTTTTGTGCATCGATCAACTGGTGCTCTTGTTTACCCGGTACCTGCGCCAGGCTGGTCTCAGAAGGTCGCAACGCAATATGCGCCGGATCGTCTGAATTGAGCAGATAGTTACTGGCATCGCTGACGTGCCATTGCCCTTGTTTATCAATACCTAACAGCACAACGTCAAAGCGAGTCTTGTCGATGGCATCGACAATATTTTTTGCCGATTGCAATGACACTTCATGTTCCGCTGATTTACCACCAAATACGATTCCTACCCGCAACTTTGCCATCTTAAAAACCCATTCCATGAATGCAAAGCACATACATTACCACGACAAAACGCAGGTTTCCTCGGCTTCTGGCAGATTGTTTTGGCGAATGACAGGGGATTAGAAGGGGACATACACGCAGATCGCGCGGGAAGCACAATCCCCTGTTTATATTATGGGTTTGATGTGAGCTATATCACAAATATGATGAGCGGGAAGATAAAATCCTAAACTGTGATTTATCGCACCTGTAGACCCTTATTCGGCTAAGTAATTTGTTAAGCTGCTCGCAGTTTTCAGCTAATTATCGTTATGAGTCCTTATGGAATCCTGGAGAGTTAACCTTATTTCCGTTTGGTTCGGGTGCTTTTTTACCGGACTGGCGATTAGCCAAATCTTGCCTTTTTTACCACTCTATATCTCCCAACTGGGCGTGACCTCGCATGAAGCGCTATCAATGTGGTCCGGATTAACGTTCAGCGTCACCTTCCTGATTTCAGCCATTGTTTCTCCGATGTGGGGCAGTCTGGCCGACCGCAAAGGACGCAAGCTGATGCTGCTGCGGGCCTCACTGGGGATGGCCATTGCGATTTTGCTACAGGCATTTGCCACTAACGTCTGGCAGCTTTTTCTGCTGCGCGGGGTGATGGGGTTAACCTCCGGCTATATTCCTAATGCGATGGCGCTGGTTGCGTCCCAGGTTCCACGCGAGCGCAGCGGCTGGGCGCTGAGTACGCTCTCTACGGCGCAAATTAGCGGCGTCATTGGCGGACCGCTGATGGGAGGCTTTATCGCCGATCATGTTGGCTTACGGGCGGTATTCTGTATTACCGCCGCCTTGCTGGTGGTGAGTTTTCTGGTCACACTGTTCTTGATCAAAGAGGGCGTTCGCCCGACGATTAAAAAAAGCGAACGTCTGAGTGGGAAGGCCGTGTTTGCCTCGCTTTCGCATCCGGCGTTGGTGATCAGCTTATTTTTTACCACTATGGTGATTCAACTGTGTAACGGCTCAATTGGGCCTATTCTGGCGCTGTTTATTAAATCGATGGTCCCGGACAGTTCGAATATTGCTTTTCTCAGTGGGCTGATAGCCTCAGTACCGGGCATTTCTGCTCTGATTTCCGCGCCCCGACTTGGTAAATTAGGCGACCGTATTGGTACTGAGCGGATTTTAATGGCGACGTTAATCTTCGCGGTGGTGCTGTTTTTTGCCATGTCGTGGGTTACCACGCCGTTGCAGTTGGGAATTCTACGTTTTCTGCTCGGCTTTGCTGATGGTGCGATGTTGCCGGCGGTGCAGACGCTGTTGGTGAAATACTCCAGCGACCAGATAACCGGACGCATCTTTGGCTATAACCAGTCATTTATGTACCTTGGCAACGTCGCAGGGCCATTGATGGGGGCAACGGTTTCGGCAATGGCGGGGTTCCGTTGGGTGTTCATTGCTACAGCAAGCATTGTGCTTATCAATATCTGGCAACTGGCTATCGCGTTGCGACGTCGGCGCGCGGCTCGTTGAGGTCCTGATTAACAACGCTGCTTGTCAGCGTTGTTAATCCATAATTGTGTTTTATATATTTGTGTGATTATTAATTTTCTTACCTTTTTATATTGAATCATTCTGCTTCAGGACTCATTTTCCCTTATTTTGTGTTGTGATTGTTTTCGCAAATCGTTTTATTTCTTATAAAAATACAACTTTCATCCTCTAGGCAGTCGTGAGCCTTAATGATAACGTGACCCATATTTTGTTAAGGGAATAGGCAAATGAAAAACCTCGTCACTGAGTTGTTACTTAAGCTCGCGCAAAAAGAAGAAGAATCGCAAGATCTGGCGGCACAGGTCGAAACGTTAGAGCGGGTAATCATCGAAATGCTGAGCAATATGGCGTGGAACGATCGGCAAATATTTATTCGTCAAATTGAGGGGGCGCTGGCTGGCGGAAACCGCATGCCCGCGTTTCTGACGAACATACATAATGCTGGCGAGTGCGTACCAAAAGCGTTGTGATCCATCTGTGGTGGGGTAACCGCAAATTATCATAAAAGTGTCACATCAAATACTTATAGTCGCTTTGTTTTAATTTTACCGTATTTATACATGGAGAATATAAAGTGAAACAAAGCGCTCTGGCTATTGCCCTGTTACCTTTGCTGTTTACCCCGGTTATTAATGCAGAAACATCTACTGTAGCGGTTATGGATAATCGTGCTGCTCAGGGAGATATCACCACGCCGGGTGGCGCTCGCCGATTGTCTGCCGATCAAACGGCAGCTCTGCGCGAATCCCTGAACGATAAACCGGCCAAAAATATAATTTTACTGATTGGCGATGGGATGGGCGACTCCGAAATAACGGCAGCGCGAAATTATGCTGAAGGCGCGGGCGGCTTTTTTAAAGGTATTGATGCTTTACCGTTGACCGGACAATACACACATTATGCGTTGGATAAGAAAACGGGCAAGCCCGATTATGTGACAGATTCAGCAGCATCTGCGACAGCATGGACAACCGGCGTGAAGACCTATAATGGGGCACTGGGTGTGGATATTCATGAAAAAGATCACACCACGATTCTGGAAATGGCCAAAGCGGCAGGTCTGGCGACAGGCAACGTTTCCACGGCTGAATTACAGGATGCCACGCCGGCCTCACTGGTTGCCCATGTCACTTCGCGTAAATGCTATGGCCCGAGCGTGACGGCTGAAAAATGCCCGACGAACGCGCTGGAAAAAGGCGGTAAAGGGTCAATTACCGAACAATTATTGAATGCTCGTGCGGATGTTACGTTAGGCGGCGGGGCAAAGACTTTTACTGAAACCGCTACGGCAGGTGAGTGGCAGGGTAAAACGCTGCGAGAACAAGCCCAGGCCCGTGGTTACCAGATGGTGAGTGATGCCGCGACGCTGGCGGCTGTTAGCGAAGCGAATCAGGATAAACCGCTGTTGGGTCTGTTCTCAGACGGTAATATGCCAGTGCGTTGGGAAGGGCCGAAAGCGTCTTATCACGGCAACCTGGATAAGCCGGTAGTGACCTGTACGCCAAATCCAAAACGTAACGACAGCGTGCCAACGCTGGCGCAGATGACGGATAAAGCGATTGAGCTGTTAAGCAAAAATGAGAAAGGTTTCTTCCTGCAAGTAGAAGGCGCGTCAATCGACAAACAAGATCATGCCGCTAACCCGTGTGGACAAATTGGTGAAACGGTCGATCTGGATGAAGCAGTGCAGCGTGCACTTGCCTTTGCGAAGAAAGATGGCAACACCCTGGTTGTGGTAACCGCTGACCACGCGCATGCCAGCCAGATCGTCGCACCGGATACCAAAGCGCCAGGTTTGACGCAGGCGCTGAACACTAAAGATGGCGCGGTGATGGTCATTAGCTATGGCAACTCTGAAGAAGAGTCCCAGGAGCACACCGGCAGCCAACTGCGTATTGCAGCCTATGGCCCTCATGCGGCGAATGTGGTTGGCCTGACCGATCAAACCGATCTGTTTTACACCATGAAAGCGGCGTTAGGACTGAAATAAGCTGATACCCGGCGGCAATACTTTTGCCGTCGGGTGGTATTTTTATCGTTAGCAGCCAAACTTACCTGTGTGTCGTCGTTCAGAAAAGGATGGTGCTATGAAAATTACATTATTAATGACGTTACTTTTTGGTCTGATTTTTTTAACTACCGTCGGTGCTGCCGAGAAGACGTTAACCCCGCAACAACAGCGTATGACCACCTGCAATCAGCAGGCCACGGCGCAGACCTTAAAAGGGGATGCGCGTAAGACCTATATGAGTGATTGCCTGAAAAACAGTAAATCTGCACCTGAGGAAAAGAGCCTGACGCCACAGCAACAGAAAATGCGTGAATGCAACGTCAAGGCGACGGAACAGTCTCTGAAAGGCGATGATCGTAATAAGTTTATGAGCGCTTGCCTGAAAAAATCTGCTTAGCACTTCCGGGTGAGCAGGTAAAATCGCTCACCCGAAATATCATACTTCCGCTACCAGACCCCTTCCTATAATTTGGGAAATTTGTTTCAGAATATTCCCAAATACGATGAATGATGAAAACTTTTATCAAAAGAAGGTCGTCCCGAATGAAGCATTTATATTGCTTCATCAAAATGACCACCAACGTTCCGGTCTGCGATTTGCCCGACGAATCAGGCTGCCGCGAGCGGTGGGACTGGGGGGAATGTTTTTCCCTATCGCGTCGGTATTAGTTTCTCAGCCAATAACCGGAGGCTGGTGGCTTTTGCTGGTGGGATGGGCGTTTGTCTGGCCGCATCTGGCATGGCAATTGGCAAGTAAAGCTATCGATCCACTGCATAGCGAATATACCAACTTAAAAGCCGATGCCATCCTCGCCGGGATGTGGATGGGGATTATGGGGATAAACTTGCTGCCATCCACGGCGCTGTTGATGATTATCTGTATCAACCTGATGGGCGCAGGGGGTATGCGTGTCTTCATCGCAGGCGCCGTGTTGATGGTGGTTTCCTGCCTGGTGACGTTACAGTTAACGGATATTCCCGTGGCTTTTAGCAGTACGCAACTGAGTGTGCTGCTGTCGCTGCCGGTGTTAGTGGTTTACCCGTTGCTATTTGCCTGGGTGAGTTACCAGACGCTCATCAGGCTGGCAGAACATAAACGTCGCTTACAGGTTATGAGTACGCGAGATGGGATGACCGGGGTTTATAACCGACGTCATTGGGAACTGTTGCTGCGGAATGAATTTGATAATTGCCGCCGCCATCAGCGTGATGCCACGCTCCTTATCATCGATATCGACCATTTTAAGAGTATCAATGATACCTGGGGCCATGACGTCGGGGATCAGGCCATTGTTGCACTGACCCGCCAGTTACAGATGACCTTACGCGGTAGCGATGTGATTGGTCGCTTTGGCGGTGATGAGTTTGCGGTAATCATGTGTGGCACGTCAGCGAGCAGCGCGATTGCAGCGATGTCTCGTGTTCACGAACGGCTTACCCAACTGCGTTTATCTTGCGCGCCGCAGGTTGACCTGCGAATTAGCGTGGGCGTTGCGCCGCTGACGTCTGAAACTGAACACTATCGAGAATGGTTAAAATCAGCAGATATGGCTCTCTACAAAGCAAAGAATTCCGGACGTAACCGCACTGAAGCGGCGGCCTGACGTCCGGCGGTGTTAACTCAGGAGCGGCTGAGTTTTTCCGACTGCTCCATGCACTTAATCATCGCTTCAATCACCGATGAACGGAAACCGCGTTCTTCCAGGACGCGTACCGCCTCAATGGTGGTTCCACCTGGCGAGCACACCATATCCTTCAATTCGCCAGGATGTTTACCCGTTTCCAGAACCATCTTCGCCGAACCCATTACCGCTTGTGCTGCAAATTTATAAGCCTGCGCGCGGGGCATCCCCCCCTGAACGGCGGCATCTGCCATCGCTTCGATAAACATAAATACATAGGCCGGTGCTGAACCGCTGACGCCAACAACCGGGTGAATCATCCCCTCCGCAATGACTTCAGCTTCACCAAAGCAGCGGAAGATATTGAGCACGTCGGCTGTTTCTTCCGGTGTAACTAAGGCGTTCGGCGTGACGGAGGTCATTCCGGCATTCACCAGCGATGGCGTGTTTGGCATCGCGCGAATGATTTTACGGTCATGGCCCAGCGCGCGAGCGAGTTGATCGAGGGTGACGCCCGCGGCAATCGAGACGACAAGGGAATCTTTGTTCAGGCTGGAGGTAATTTCACTCAGCACCTTAATCATGATGCCTGGTTTTACGGCCCCAAAAACAATATCAGCGATCTGCGCGACTTCTTGTGCAGACTGCGCCGCATTAATGCCGTACTGGTCGTGTAGCGCGGCGACCTTATCGGGGGAAGGGGTGTAGACCCAGATTTGTCCGGGGAGAACCTGACCGCTGGCGATCATGCCGCCAAGAATGGCTTTGCCCATATTACCGCAGCCGATAAAACCAATTTTCTTGTCCATCTTGTCACTCCCTATGGATGATATTCATTGTTTTATACCCGTCATACTTCAAGTTGCATGTGCGTTGGCTGCGTTCGCTCACCCGAATTACTTACCAGAGTAAGCTCATCGGGACTCACTCTCTTGCCGCCTGCCTGCAACCCGAATTATTTAGGGTAAATCTGGGAAAGCTAAGCTTAGCGCGGAATGAATATGTTCAGAAGGAGAAACAGCACTTTGCCTGAAAGTAAAAGCACGCGACAATGTGCGACAGCACACCAGTGGGGAGAAGTTATGACAATATGGGTGGATGCCGATGCGTGTCCGAATGTGATTAAAGACATTTTGTACCGCGCCGCTGAGCGCATGCAAATGCCGCTTGTTTTGGTGGCCAACCAAAGCCTGCGCGTCCCGCCTTCGCGTTTCATCAGCACATTACGTGTGCCTGCGGGCTTTGACGTGGCTGATAACGAGATTGTGCGTCAGTGCAGCGCCGGTGATTTAGTGATAACGGCAGATATTCCGCTGGCGGCTGAAGTGATTGAAAAAGGTGCGGCGGCGCTTAACCCGCGCGGCGAACGCTATACCGAAGCCACGATCCGCGAGCGTCTGATGATGCGTGATTTTATGGATACACTGCGAGCCAGCGGTATCCAGACCGGGGGGCCGGACAGCCTTTCGCCCCGCGACAGACAGCATTTTGCGGCTGAACTGGATAAGTGGTGGCTGGAAGTTCAGCGTAGAAAATAGAGTGTGTAATTTATTATTTACACTTTATTCATTATGAATTCTTGTTATAGTAGGGGTTAACTCATCTTGCCATTCTTTCTGTAATTTTTTCTTTACGGTTTTGGCGATGTACTAGTTTGATGATATGATTATATTTTTAACCGCATCAGATCCCGCTTGTTGGCGGCTCTCTGGGGAAATTCTGTGATGACGCAACCTCTTTTTCTTGTTGGCCCCCGGGGGTGTGGTAAGACGACAACCGGTATGGCGCTGGCAAAGGCTATTGATTTCCAGTTCGTTGATACCGATCGCTGGTTGCAATCGCACGTGCAAATGACCGTGGCGGAAATCGTCGAAAGAGAAGGATGGGAAGGGTTTCGTGCCCAGGAAACGACCGCTCTGCAGGCTGTTACAGCTCCTGCCACGGTTGTTGCGACCGGCGGCGGTATCATTCTTACCGAATTTAATCGTCATTACATGCGCAGCCACGGCGTGGTTATCTATCTAAGCGCACCGGTATCGGTACTGGTTGATCGTCTGGAGGCCACGCCTGAAGAAGGATTGCGACCGACTCTAACCGGCAAACCGTTGACCGAAGAGGTTCAGGAAGTGCTCGCCCAGCGCGATGTTTTGTATCGTGAGGCTGCGCACTATATCGTTGATGCCACCAATCCGCCTTCGCAGGTAGTGGAAGACATTCTTGGGATACTGGCGCAGGCAGCGCCACGGTTGCAGGGCGGTGTCTATACTTAATGTTCATCCAGTGAAAAGGAAGAACTATGCCGACACAACCACCTTATCCACGTCAAGCGACCATTGTTACGGTTGAAAAAGGGACGCCAGGTCAGACGGTAACCTGGTATCAACTTCGTGCCGATCACCCTAAACCGAATTCGTTGATCAGTGAGCATCCTTCAGCTCAGGAAGCGATGGATGCTAAAAAACGCTACGAAGACCCCGATAAAACCTGATATGAAGACCGCTCTGGCACGAGTCTTAAAAGTGCCAGTCCGGGCGTGCATCACATTATTTTAAATTTCGCCGTATACAGTAAAAATTGAAAATTAAACAATAACAATCCAGTACTGGAATGATCTGGAATCTTTACACAATACACCGCCGATCTACTGCTACGCTTTTGAGCATTTGTAGCACAGGTCAGCGCCCGGCACTTATCCGGGATTTCACAGCAAAGTAAGAAGACGGTGGAGCAACAAATGAGTACGTCGTTGGCTATCCTCACGATTGGCGTTGTGCCGATGTGTGAGATGTTACCGCTCCTGACGGAATATATTGATGAACAGCACATTACTCACCACAGTCTGCTGGGGCAGATGCAGCGAGAAGATGTGATGGCCGAGTACGGGGCTTCACCCGGTGACGAGCTGTTATTAACGCTGCTTAGCGACCACCAACTTGCTCATGTCTCACGCCAGAAAGTGGAACGCTCGCTGCAAAGCATTGTGGAGGTTCTCGATAATCAGGGATTTGATGTGATCCTGCTGATGAGTACCGCCTCAATCACCCGTCTGACCGCCCGCAATAGTATCTTGTTGGAACCCATACGCATTATTCCCCCGTTAGTGGCTTCAATTGTCGAAGGGCATCAGGTTGGGGTCATTGTACCTGTTGCTGAATTGCTCAAAGCCCAGACACAAAAGTGGCAGGTGTTACAAACTCCGCCAGTGTACGCCGTGGCGAATCCAGTAGAAGGTTCTGAACAACAGCTGATTGATGCCGGGAAATATCTCCTTGAGCAAGGTGCTGATGTTCTTATGCTGGACTGCCTGGGGTTTCATCAGCGTCATCGTGATTTACTGCAAAAGTCGCTGGATGTCCCGGTTTTGCTGTCCAATGTGTTGATTGCTCGACTGGCTTCGGAATTGCTGGCGTAATTTTGCGTGACAGGTGGAACATCAGCCCCCTATATTGGTTCCTAACTTAATCACGAGATAGGGCCAGTTGTATGCTTCAAAGTAATGAATACTTTTCCGGCAAAGTAAAATCGATCGGTTTTACCAGCAGCAGTACTGGCCGCGCCAGTGTAGGCGTGATGGCTGAAGGTGAATATACCTTTGGTACTGCGGCGCCTGAAGAGATGACGGTAGTAAGTGGCGCACTGAACGTGCTGCTGCCAGGGGAAACCGAGTGGAAAGTGTATGCCGCAGGAGACGTGTTTAACGTACCGGGCAACAGCGAGTTTCATCTGCAGGTAGCAGAGCCAACATCGTATCTTTGCCGTTACCTGTAAGCGTAAAAATGACGAATGGCGATATTGAGTCGCCATTCGCTAAACACGGCTTAACGTTGCGCTTCGCCGCCTAATCCTTCCACCAGACTTTTAATCAGCGCCGCCAGTTCACCTGTCATCAGGATGAAATCGGCATCAAAACGCTGAGCATAATCTTCGCGGTCGATATCTTCGTTCTGATCGCGCAGCTCGTCGCTAAACTTCAGACGCTTAATGGAACCGTCGTCACACATAACGAACTGAATGCGCTGCTGCCAGTCGAGGGCCAGCTTAGTAACCAGTTTGCCCGCTTCGATATGCACGGCGATTTCGTCGCAGACCAGATCCTGCTTTTTCGCGCGGATCACACCGCCGTCTTCAAGGATTGCTTTCAGTTCAGCTTCATCCAGCAGTTGGAAGCCCTGCGCCGTGGTGCCGGAGCGAACCCATTCGGTTAGCGTCAGCTCAATAGGGTTTTCCATCGTCAGCGGAACGACCGGCAGCGAACCGAGACTCTTACGCAGCAGCGCCAGCGTATCTTCGGCTTTTTTCGCGCTCGCACAATCAACCATGATCAGATCGTTGACGGTATCGATCCACATCATTGTCTGGCTGAAGCGGCTAAAGGCGCGCGGCAGCAATGAGTGCAGAACTTCATCTTTCAGCGAGTCTTTTTCGGTCTTCTTAAGTTTGCGACCTTGCTCAGCTTCCAGTTTGAATATTTTGGCTTCCAGCGCCTGTTTGATAACCGGCGACGGCAGAATTTTTTCTTCTTTGCGGGCGCAGATAATAATTTGGCCATTGGCGGTATGCGTTAATGCATCGCTGTGCGATCCCATCGGCGGAACCCAGCCCATTTTTGCCATATCCTGGCTACCGCAAGGGGTGAACGTCATTGATGCCAGCTGTTTTTCCATCTCTTCGGCTCGCAAAGAAACATCGCGGCTAAGACGGTAAACCATTAAATTTTTGAACCACAGCATGATAATTTCCACGGCCTTGTCGTTAAATCCAGCGGGCATGATAGCGAATTGTCGCTATGCTTGCATTGTTAATCGGGAAGAGGAGCAAACAGTGCGTATAGGTATCGATTTGGGCGGTACGAAAACGGAAGTTATTGCGCTTGGCGATGCGGGCGAGCAGCTTTTTCGCCATCGCCTGCCCACGCCGCGTGATGATTATCGGCAAACGATAGAAACCATCGCCACGCTGGTGGAGATGGCGGAAAACGCCACCGGGCAGACGGGAACCGTGGGAATGGGCATTCCAGGTTCAATCTCGCCCTACACCGGGGTAGTAAAGAATGCCAACTCGACCTGGCTTAACGGACAACCTTTTGACAAAGACCTGAGTTCGCGTCTGAATCGTGAAGTGCGGTTGGCAAATGATGCCAACTGTCTGGCGGTTTCAGAAGCGGTGGATGGTGCGGCGGCCGGGGCGCAAACCGTGTTTGCGGTGATTATCGGCACCGGATGTGGCGCAGGCGTGGCACTGAATGGTCGGGCGCACACGGGCGGTAACGGTACCGCGGGCGAGTGGGGGCATAATCCGCTGCCATGGATGGACGAAGATGAGCTGCGTTTCCGACAGGAAGTCCCCTGTTATTGCGGTAAACAAGGCTGCATTGAAACCTTCATTTCCGGGACCGGCTTTGCCACCGACTACCAGCGTCTGAGCGGTAAGCAGCTCAAAGGCAATGAAATTATCAGTCTTGTTACTGCGCAGGATTCTCTTGCGGAGCAGGCGTTGAGCCGCTATGAGCGTCGTCTGGCGAAATCACTGGCACATGTGGTGAATATTCTCGATCCGGACGTCATTGTGCTGGGGGGCGGAATGAGCAATGTCGACCGACTGTATCAAAACGTTCCGACGTTGATTAAGCAGTTTGTCTTTGGCGGCGAATGCGAAACGCCTCTACGCAAGGCGCTACACGGGGATTCCAGCGGTGTACGCGGTGCGGCCTGGCTGTGGCCGCAGGAGTAAGGTTCGCGTAGCCGGGTAGCGCAGATGCTATCCGGCAGCGTGTGTCATCTGGGGTACTGCGCGCTTCAGGCGACCGTACAGCAACAGTGACGACATCGCAGAAAACGACAGCAGTGCCGCCGGCAGCGTCACGTAGTTGTAGGCAAAGCCCAGCGTCAGCATCATGCCACCGCTGTAGGCGCCAATCGCGCTGCCGAGGTTAAAGGCAATTTGCCCGCCAGCCGCACCCAGCAGCTCCCCTCCTTTAGCATTTTGCAGCAATAAAATTTGCAGCGGTGCCGACAGGGCAAACAGGCCCGCGCAGCAAATAAAGGCGAAGGTCAGCGACGCGGCTTTGATCCCGCCAAAGGCAAAGAGCAACAGCAGAGCCAGCACAATCACGAAGTCGGTTATCACCGCAATGCGCAGCGGCGTATAGCGACCAGACAGCCGACCGCTCAGCAGATTTCCCAACACCATTCCTAATCCTACCAGCATCATGATGAAGGTCATCAGCGCTTCGGAAAAACCGGAGATGAACATCATGTATGGTTTGACATAGCTGAACCAGGCGAAAACCCCAGCGTTACCAAACATGGTGGCGGAGAAAATGAGCCACGGGGCGGGGCTTTTCAAAAAGTGAAATTGTTCGCGCAGGTTTCCTTTTGCTTCATCGCTGATGTTGGGCACCCAAAAAGCGACCGAGACCATCACGGCGATATTAAAGACGGCAATCAGCAGGAACGTATAGCGCCAGCTAAATTCCTGACTCAGCCAGGTGCCGACGGGAATGCCAACCAGATTGGCAACGGTCATACCCGAAATCATGCCCGCGACGGCGGCGGTGACTTTTCCCGGGCGGGCGAGCTTCGACAGGATAATTGCGCCAACGCCAAAAAATGCGCCGTGCGGGAAGCCTGAAACCAGCCTGCCCACCGCCAGCATAAAATACGAGGAGGAGAGGGTGAAAATGGCGTTGCCAATCACACACAGCGTGACCAGAAACAGCAGAATATGCTTGAGCGAAAAGCGGCTGGAAAAGAGTGCAATAATGGGCGCGCCAAGCACCACGCCAAAGGCGTAAAACGAAATCATATGGCCAGCGGCAGGAATGGAAATTCCCACGTCCCGCGCCAATTCGGTGAGTACACCCATGATGCCAAACTCGGCCATGCCCAGCCCAAACGTCCCCAGGGCTAAAGAGAAAATGACTTTTTTCATACCACCTGTCATACGCAGCAACAACAGCTAAGTAGGGCTAATGCTATCATATTTGTGAAGTCTGAACGAACGATTGCAATTATTCTTGAAAGCAATTATTTGCATGTTAGATGCCGATAACATACGGACTCGGAATTGTAGTCTTTTCAATATATAAAATACACTAAAATAATGTTTTATTGATGGGCGGTTTCTGGTTGGGAATGGATTGTTGTATTCATAACGAATATGAATCGATAGTGATTTATTTTTTATATATAAAATGCATAGCTATAAATTATTTAAATATTGTTTTTCTTTGTGTGATTAATTTATTTAACTTGCTGTTTTATAATGGTATTGTTTTTTGTCTTTGCGCTATTGATGAAATAAAAATCATATTATATTATATATGTCGACCACAATATCCATTGGGTTAGAACGCATAAGATTCTATCTTTCGGACCTCTTCTGAGGACTGTTTGGGATTTTTATATGCAAAAGTCTTTGGCGGAAATTTCAGAGGCAGCATTCGAAAGATAATAAAATTTATTATAGGGAAATTTCACATGAAAAAGAAAGTACTCCTTTCTGCCTCTTTGTTGCTTGTTGCGGCTATCAATGTTGCGCATGCGGCAGACTTAACTGATGACCAGGGCACCGTCACTTTTACCGGTACTATTATTAACCCACCTTGCCAGGTTGATACAGACAGCGAAGATGTTCAGGTACCCTTTACCCCGCTGGGGACGAACGCCTTTGCTGGTATTGGCGAAGAAGCGTCTCAGGTTCAGCCATTTGCAATTAAATTGACTAAGTGCCCGGCAAATACTGTGGTAAACCTGACCTTTGCAGGTGATACCGCAACGGAAAATACGCAGCTGAAAGCGCTTACTGGCGGCGTTGATACCGGTGTTGGTATTGTGGTTTATGGCGCTGATGCCAGCAATGATAAAGTCGTTTTTAACGACGAAGCGAACTCTGCTTTTGCTCAAACGACCGGGGCAAGCGAAGAAAATGACCTGACGTTTAACTTCACATCAAAAGTTGTGGCAACCGTTGATCCGGCGAGTATCAAAGGCGGCGAGTTTGCCGCAACCACAACCTATACCATTTACTATCCATAAGGGACGTAGAGTGGGTGTGACGTAAGTTCAGACAGGATATGCCATAGGATAATCAGGGTATGTCCTGTAATTCTTTTCGAGATTTAGCCATAAGGGATGAATGATGAATCTCAACATTTCTGGTTTGCTGTTTTCAGCAATATTCATTCTTTTTCAAAACACTGCTTCGGCGGGGGTGCAAATTAGTAATACGCGTATTATTTATCCTGGAGATGTGGATGAAGTTCAGGCAACGGTAAAAAATACGGGTAATGGAAATCAGCTTGTTCAGGCATGGGTTGATAACTTCGATAAGAATGATAAAAGTAAGCCTCCTCTTATTATTACTCCTCCGTTATTTAAACTTATTGGCGGACAGACGAATATCCTACATTTTATCTCAGTCGATAAAAATGACATCCTGAAAAAAGATCGTGAACAAATTTTTTGGGCTAATATCAAGTCTATCGAAGCGACGCCTAAAGTGTTAGTACAACAAAGTAAGCTACAATTGGCTACCCGCAGCCGTATTAAGCTGATATGGCGACCAAAAGGATTAAATAAAAACGACGCGCAAGAAGCATACAAAAGTCTGATATTTTCTGTTTCAGGTGGACGTTTGGCTGTGGATAACCCGACTGCATACTATATTTCTTTGCATAATATGACCGTTGACGGCAAAGAGGTAAAGCCGCCGAAAGATACGCTTTCTGCTGTGTCTATGATGATTTCACCCTATTCAAAAATGATCTATTCCCTTCCTGGTGGGAACGCTAAGTCTGTTCGATGGAGTGCAATCGACGACTACGGCAATGCCACTTCCGAACAGGAAAAGTCACTTTAAATTTGGCGGATAAGGATATCCACAATATGCGGCCTATCAATAATAATCATGAAATTCTCTCATTGAAATTATCAGCTATTGCCACCGCGTTGATGTTGTGTAGTCCGTTTTGTATCGCTGAATCTCAAGTTGCTGATGATGAGTTTAATATTGATGCGCTACGTTTTGATTCCCCAATAGACAGCGCAGAGGCGATCCGTACTTTTTTAGACGATAATGCACTTGCACCAGGCGTCTACCTCAGTTCTGTTTATTTTAATAATCATTTTGTTGAAAAAAAGAATGTGACGTATGTGCTTAATGAAGCCCATACCGCACTCATTCCCGTGTTAAAAAAATCAGAACTGGCCGCCTATGGCGTCAATGTCAGCAAAATGCCATTGATGAAAACGATGTCTGATGACGCCACGGTTGATGATATCGGACGTTACATTGAAGAGGCTTCCTGGACTTTCTCCACTCAGCAACAACGGCTGGATATTCGTGTTCCGCAAGTTGCTGTTAATCAGGAAGTGCAGGGGTATATCGACCCTGATAATTGGGATGATGGGATACCTGCTGCACTGTTGGGTTATTACTATAGCGGCTCTAAAACACACTACAGCTCTCAGGGCTCGTCGACACAAAATTACCTGAGTTTAAACAGTGGACTGAATGTAGGGCCGTGGCGCATACGAAACAATGGAAATTACCAAAGCGGAGATGGTTGGGAAAACATTTCGACGTATATTCAGCGGGATATAAAGCGCCTGCGTAGCCAACTAACGCTCGGTGATAGCTCTACTGCGGGAGATATTTTTGACAGCCTTCCGATTCGTGGTATTCGTCTGCAAACAGATACCGCTATGCTGCCCTATAGCCAACAAGGGTTTGCGCCGGTGATCCGGGGGATTGCGAAAAGCGATGCTAAGGTGACCATTAAGCAAAATGGCTACACTCTCTATCAAACCTATGTCAGCGCAGGGGCGTTTGAAATTACGGATGTACCGCAGGTATCTTCCGGCAGTGATTTCGATATAACAATCACGGAGGCTGATGGGAGTGAGCGTAGCTTCGTTCAGACGTCGTCTTCTTTACCTATCATGCAGCGACAGGGGGCATTGCAATATAGCGTTGCCGCCGGGCATTACCAAAATAATGATACATCAGAGGATCCTAATCTGGTCGAAGCGCAACTTATCTATGGGTTGCCTTATGGTTTTACCGTGTATAGCGGCGTGTTGGGCAGTGATTTTTATCGTTCCGCGGCATTAGGTTTTGGTATTGATCTTCATGATTTTGGCGCGTTTTCGTTTGATGCCACAACGGCCAGAAGCGAAGTGGCTGATAACGTCTGGCAGGGGATGTCTTATCGTGCCCAGTATGCGAAGAATATCGATACGACCAACACCAATCTTACGCTTGCGAGTTATCGTTACTCTACCCGTAATTTTTATACGTTTACGGAAACGTTAAATAACCGAACTAACGATATTGATGACGACAGTTTTTATGCTTATCGCAATACCAATAACCGTCGTAGCCGCTTTCAGGTAAATATCAGCCAGAGCCTGAATGAGCTAGGTTCTTTCTATATCTCCGGTTATCAGCAAGATTACTGGGGACTGGCGGGATATGAGCGCACGGTATCTGTCGGTTATAACCAGAACTGGGAACGGATCCGATTTATGCTCAACTATTCGTTGACGCAAACGCCAACCTCACATCGAGATGAGCAGGTTTCATTTACTGTCAGTATTCCCTTAGATAAATGGTTACCCAGTGCCTGGGCGAATTATACTTATACAGATAACCGTCATCGTAGTCAGCAACATCTGATTGGGATCAGTGGTACTGCATTGCAGGATGATAACCTCAATTATAATCTCCAGCAGTCCTGGGGGAATAATGGAATGGGGGAGAATGGAAGTATGAATGCCACCTGGCAAGGCTCATTTGGCTCTGTTTCTGGTGGGTACAATTATGACAACAACAGCAGGCAAGTGAATTATAAGTTACAAGGTGGGATTATCGGCCATGCTGGCGGGTTTACTTTAGCACAGTCGCTACCTGAAACGGTGACCTTAGTCGATGCCGACGATGGGCCTGATATTAAAGTAGAAAACAGTACCGGCGTATATACTGATTCCTATGGCTACGCTGTTATTCCATATGCCTCACCCTATCGAACGAATAACATTATATTGAATACGGCAAGTAACCCGCAGGTTGATATTGAGGAGCCCGTCAAACAGGTGATTCCTTCGCGTGGTGCGGTCACACTGGCAACATTTTCTGCACGCACCGGTATACGTGTTTTGTTAACGCTACAACATAATGGAAATAACGTTCCTTTCGGCGCGCTTGCGGCATTGGCAGGGGAAAACGAAAAAAATTATGCCAGTATCGTGGGTGATAATGGACAGGTTTATTTAACCGGTGTATCGGCAGGCGATCGCGTTATGGTGAAGTGGGGTGAGAAAGCAACACAGCAGTGTACCGCGCAGATTGCTATTCCTGCCGATGAACTTACCAACAAAACCGTTGCTATATTAGCGGCAGAGTGTAAATAAAGGTGAAAGTGATAATGATATCCTTCATTAGGTATGTGATTGTATTTTTTGTACTAAACTGGTCAGTGGTAAGTTATGCTTCATGTTATTATAAAAATGATACGACAGCTGCAACCTATACGGTCACCGTTCCGACTATTAACGCTCAGCGCGATGTCCCTGCAGGAACTGTCCTATGGGATAGCGGTTATCTTAGTGCTCCAAATCAATCGGATATATTTTGTAATGGGGTGCACCCAATCTATCGTGGATATGATGACTCATCATTGACGCTGGTAAATGGTGTTGAAGAATATGTTTATCAGACGAATAACCCAGGTATTGGGATTAAAATTTGGTGGTTGTCTGTTGATAGTGGCAAAAGCTACTCACCAAGTGATGCCCGTATTTTTTATTCTCCGGCGAAGGCTGAAGGTTCAAAAACATGCAATGGCTGTGAATACACAAATGTATCGGCAATGTTTGAGGTGCGATTAATCTCAACCGGGCAACCTATTACAGATACTCCCTTGCAATTATCACGATTTAGTGCTTCCCGAATATATGAATCCGCCGCTCAACTTCATATTAACTTTACCGATGCAGATGTGGTAGTTAACAGTGCCAGTTGTGTGCTTAATAGTAAGAATATTTCTGTTAATTTGGGTCGTTACTTTAAAACTGTCAGTCTGAATAACCCGGGTGATACTGGTGATGCGGTTGATTTTAAAATTGATTTGACGTGCGATCAGGATACCAATGTCAATGTATTATTTTCTGGTACAACGGCAGCAGGCGATAGCACTATTCTGACATTAAATGATCTTGATTCTCCGACGTCTGCGCAAGGTGTCGGTGTGCAAATTTTATATAACGATCGGTTAGTGAATTTTGGCGAGCTCCTGTCCACGATAAAAAATGGTGCAGAAGGGAGCGTCGCTCTGCCGTTTAAAGCTCACGTCATACGTTTAAATGAGAACTTGCGGGCCGGCGAAATCAACGCCACGGCGACCTTTGATATGATTTACCGCTAGCGGTTATTTTTTAAGCGTAAGAATAATATGCAGGGAATGATATTGCCGATCTTGTCGGCAATATCAATACGTCGAAAAATCAGCGTCATTCCACTCTGAAAGTGTTGTCGAGTTTGCTGTAACCCAGCCCGTTGATTTTTTTCACTTTGATTTGCACCGGAATGCGTTCTTTCATTGCTTCGACGTGGCTGATCACGCCAATGGTTTTACCGGTAGCGTTGAGTGCATCCAGTGCGTCCAGAGCGGTATCCAGCGTTTCGCTGTCCAGCGTGCCGAAGCCTTCGTCGAGGAACAGGGAGTCAATTCGCGTTTTGTGGCTGACCAGATCGGACAATGCCAGCGCCAGCGCCAGACTCACCAGGAAGCTCTCACCTCCGGAGAGCGTACGCGTGTCACGCACCGCATCGGCTTGCCAGGTATCGACCACTTCCAGCTCCAGCGCTTCGCTAGCCTTGCGCTGCAACAAATAGCGACCGTGCAGACGGGTTAACTGGTTGTTGGCAAGCCAGACCAGGTTATCCAGCGTCAGTCCCTGGGCAAATTTGCGGAACTTATCTCCCTCTTTCGAGCCGATCAGCGCATTCAGATAGCCCCAGTCTTCGACCTGCTGCGCGACTTTTTCAATCTCCTGCATCAGCGCCTGCTGCTGCTGGCGGTTTTCAGTATCCTGCCTGAGCTGCTGGCGAATTTCTCCCTGACGAGTGGTGTTATCCCGCAGCAGTTGGGTGAGCTGCGCCAGCGTGTCGCGAAGATGTTGTGCCGTGAGAGTGAGATCCACCCCGGCTGGTTGCTGCTGTTGATGAGTCACCAGCGCCTGCTGGGCCTGATTAAGCAGCGTTTGTGCCTGTTGTTGCTGGTTTTCCAGCGATTGTTTCAACAGCTCAAGACGGTTGAAGGTCTCTTCATCCAGCAGGGCGGCAATAAAGGCGTCACGGTTGTCAAAGATGCTGGCCTGCAATGCGGCATCAAACTGCGCCTGAATGTCTGCGGCGCGCTGAACGTCCTGTGCTTCCTGCTGCTGCAAGGTTTGCCACTGTCCCTGTAAAGAGAGGCAATCGTCGTGCACCTGCCGCCAGTTTTCCAGCGACAGATCCTCAATGATTTCAGAAAGCGCCTCAGATTCTGGCAGCGTTTCCAGCAGCGGCGCAAGCTGGGCAATCCGGGCCTGTAGCTCAGTCAGTTCATTCTGGCGCTGTTGCCACATTTGCGCTTCGTTCGCCCGTTCTCTTAGCCATGAGGAGACTTCATCCTCGGGCGGAAGGGCCAGACCATGACGGTCCAGCTCTGAGGTTAACGTTGCCTGGCGCTGGTCAATATGCTGTTGGAGTTGAGTAATCTGTTCGGTATGCGCGGCGATTTGCGCCTGCAGGGTATGACGCAAGCTTAACTGGTGAAGCTGTTGTTCGTACTCTTCCTGAGCGGCCAGCCACGGGGCAATGTCATCCTGCAGTTGTAGCGATACGTTGAGGCTGGCGGTAACGGTCAACCACTCTTGAGTAAGTGCTTGCTCCTCCTGAGAAAGCCTCTGTGCTTCATGTTCATCGCGCTGAAGTTGCTGCGTTATCGCCTCAAGCTGCCCGCGCAGGGTTGAACCCTCATCGGCCAGCGTTTTGACCTCTTTTTCCAGCACTTCACGTCGTGCCTGATTTACGCTCAGCTCAAGCGTCTGGTAACGCTCGATAGCCGGATGTGTAGTAGAGCCACAAAGCGGACAAGGTTTGCCGGATTCCAGTAATGCCCGATGGCTTTCCAGATCTTTGATGCGGGCTTCCTGCTCGCAAATGAGTCTCACATCGGCAAGTTGCTGATTTTTATCTTTATAGCGCTGACGTTTCTCGGCAAGTACCGCGTTGCGCTGGGTCAGCTCTTGCTGGCGCTGCAGCAGTGAAGCGCGTAGCTGTGCCAGCTGCTTTTGCTTCGGGACGATTTGCCCGTGCAGATTACTGAGGCGCTGGCGTAGTGGACGAAGCTGCACATGTTGAGCCAGCGCTTCTGTCACTTCCTGCGGCGAAAGGGTCAACGTGGGAAGCGCCAGTGCATCGAGCTTACGTGTGTCGTTCTCCCGCAGCTGTTGCCACTGGCGTAGCTGGGCGCTGGCGTCGGACTGTTGCGCCAGCAGCGCTTTCCATCCTGCCAGTTCGCTACTCCATAAGCGGAAGCGGTCATGTTCGTTCAGCCAGTCGGTTAACGTCTGTTGTTCGGCGAGTATCGCGGTCGATTGCGTGTGCGCTTGCTGACGGATACACCCGCGCAGCGCTAAGCTGCTTTGTAAGCGAGTATTCACTTCCTGAATCTTCTGGCGCGTACGCTCGATAGTAGCCGTTTGTTCCTGGATTCGCTCCCAGTGAGGGCGCAATGCTCTGGCCGGCTGCGCCAGGCTCAGCGCTGCCAGCTGCGGCTGCGCGTCTTCTTGCGCCTGAAGTGCTGCCTGTAATGCCTGCTGATGGCGGTTTATGTCCGTCTGAAGCTCATTTTGCCGAATAAGCCAGTTGAGGTGCTGTTGCTGAGTTTGTTGGCTGGTAAGGTATTGTTTTTCTTCGTCAGTAAGTACCTGCAAACTTTCCGTCAGGGACTGCACCTGCTCTGGTGCTAACAGCGCCACGCCGCTGGCCTGGGCCTGCAGTTTTTCCAGCTCCGTACGCGCTGACTTGTGCTTTTCAAACACCATGGCGGAGATTTGGCCGTAGATCTCAGTACCAGTTAACTCTTCCAGAAGCTCGGCGCGCTCTTTCGGTTTGGCATTAAGAAAGGCGGCAAACTGGCCCTGAGACAGTAGCATCGAACGGGTAAAACGCCCGTAATCCAGCCCGGTAAGCTCGGCTGTCATCTCCAGCTTGTCTTTGACTTTATCGGCGAGGATTTTACCGTCAGCGCAGCGGGCTAGCTCTACGCGCGGGACCTGCAGGTTGCCCTCGGGCTGATTGCGCGCCCGGTTCTGGCTCCAGAATGCGCGGTAGGCTTCGCCGCGCACCTCAAACTCAACTTCGGCCAGACACTCCGCGGTGTCGCGGGTCATCAGGTCGTTTTGCGACTGTGACACTGTATTCAGGCGCGGCGTTTCGTGGTACAGGGCGAGGCAAATCGCGTCCAGCAGGGTGGTTTTCCCCGCGCCCGTTGGCCCGGTGATGGCGAATAACCCGTTACTGGCAAAAGGTTCTGCCGTGAAATCGACTTTCCATTCTCCCTTCAGGGAGTTGAGGTTCTTCAGGCGCAGGCTGAGAATTTTCATGCTTCACTCTCCCCGGCAAGCGTGTGTAAGGTTGCGCTAAACAGCTGATTCAACCGCTCACGCTGAGGCTCCTCGAGCTCTTCCAGCGCCAGGCGGCGGTCAAAAACTTCCGTTACGCTTAGCTCGCTTAACGTTTCGCGTCGTTCATTGGCCATAATACGTTCACGTTGTTCCCGACTGCGGCGCACCAATAACACCTCGACCGGTAAATCTTCGGTTAAGGCCTGGATCTTACGTTGCATGTCATGCAGATAGTCGTCGGTGGTGATTTCAATATCCAGCCATATCGGCGGCTCTTGTGGCACGTTACGCCACTGTTCAAGCTGGGTGGTAATGGCGGCTAAATCGCCTTTCAGTACCGCAAGCGGCTGGGTGACCGGTACGGTGAGATTTTCAACGGCGCTGAGTTTCCCCGCTTCAAAGCTCACCAGATGTACACATTTGTTTTTGCCGCACTCGTCAAAACTAAGGGCAATCGGTGAACCGCAGTAGCGAATATGGTCCGTCCCGCCGATAACCTGCGCCCGGTGAATATGCCCCAGTGCGATGTAGTCCGCGGGTGGAAAGTTTTGCGCCGGAAAGGCGTCCAACGTACCGATATAAATGTCACGTACGGCGTCACTTTTACTGGCGCCAACGGTGGTCAAATGGCCGGTCGCAATGATGGGCAGGTTTCGATCGCCACGCAGCGTGCAGGCGTCCTGATACTGCTGCTGGTAATAGTCGGTGATCGCCCCCAGCAGATGCTGCTGTTTTTCTTGTCCGGTTAGCCCGGCCTGGCTGGTAATGATGTCACGTGGTCGTAAGAAAGGAACCGGACACAGGATCGCTCCCGGCGTGCCATCACGTTGCGGCAACACCTGCGGCGCATGGCCGGCGCTGGCAACGACCGTGGTGTTGAGAAACGCCAGAATATCGCGGGACTCATTGAGCGTGGCGACGGAGTCGTGGTTGCCTGCCAGCACGACCAGATGACAGCCAGTTTGCTGCAGATTGACGACAAAACGGTTATACAGCTCACGGGCGTAGCTTGGCGGTGAGCCGGTATCGAAAATATCGCCCGCCACAATAATGGCATCCACCTGCTGGGATTGTGCCGTTTCCAGCAGCCAGTCGAGAAAGGCCTGATGTTCAGCGGCGCGGCTCTTGCTGTAGAAATTTTGGCCCAGATGCCAGTCAGACGTGTGAAGGATGCGCATAAGAGTTCCATGACGATAAAACAGTGGCGGGGATTATAACCTTTCAGAGACGGTAATATCTTGTCTCCGGGCTGTCATAATTCGTCTGGCTGCGTTAAACCTGGACTATCTTTTCATAAATCTGTCATAAAACTGACGCATAATGGCACCGTATTGATGGCAAACGATTTAATTATAAACAGGGCAAATCATGGCGAGACGTATTCTGGTCGTAGAAGATGAAGCTCCAATTCGTGAAATGGTCTGCTTCGTGCTCGAGCAAAACGGTTTTCAACCCGTAGAAGCCGAAGACTATGACAGTGCTGTGAACCAACTCAATGAACCCTGGCCGGATCTCGTCCTGCTTGACTGGATGCTTCCCGGCGGCTCGGGTCTACAGTTTATTAAGCATCTCAAGCGCGAAGCCATGACGAGGGAGATCCCCGTGATGATGCTGACGGCGAGGGGAGAAGAGGAAGATCGCGTCCGGGGTCTGGAAACCGGTGCGGATGACTATATTACCAAGCCGTTTTCTCCCAAGGAGCTGGTGGCGCGTATTAAAGCTGTGCTGCGTCGAATTTCCCCCATGGCGGTGGAAGAGGTTATTGAGATGCAGGGGCTGAGTCTTGATCCCACTTCGCATCGCGTAATGACCGGCGAAGAACCGCTGGATATGGGGCCGACCGAATTCAAACTGTTGCACTTCTTTATGACTCACCCCGAACGCGTATACAGTCGTGAACAACTCCTCAATCATGTCTGGGGAACCAATGTCTACGTAGAAGACCGGACAGTGGATGTGCATATCCGCCGCTTGCGTAAAGCGCTGGAGCACAGCGGACACGATCGTATGGTGCAAACAGTTCGCGGGACGGGATATCGTTTTTCGACCCGCTTTTGACTGACAAGAATCAGGGCCTGATGGATTAGGCCGTTTATGGAGTAAGACGTTTGCTAGAACGATTGTCATGGAAAAGGTTGGTACTGGAGCTGATCCTGTGCTGCATACCGGCATTTATCCTTAGCGCTTTTTTCGGTTACCTGCCCTGGTTTTTACTGGCGTCGGTAACGGGCCTGCTTATCTGGCATTTCTGGAATTTATTACGTTTATCCTGGTGGTTATGGGTCGACAGAAGTATGACGCCGCCGCCGGGGCGAGGCAGTTGGGAGCCGTTGTTATATGGGCTGCATCAAATGCAGCTTCGCAACAAAAAGCGCCGTCGAGAACTGGGTAACCTGATTAAACGTTTTCGCAGCGGGGCGGAATCCCTACCCGACGCGGTGGTGTTGACCACCGAAGAAGGCGGTATCTTCTGGTGTAACGGACTGGCTCAGCAGGTTCTGGGACTGCGTTGGCCGGACGATAGCGGGCAAAATATTCTTAACCTGCTGCGCTACCCGGAATTCACACAATATCTGAAAACGCGCGATTTTAGCCGGCCAATCAATCTGGTGCTCAATACCGGACGGCATCTGGAAATTCGCGTGATGCCCTATACCGATAAGCAATTGTTGATGGTGGCGCGCGACGTTACCCAGATGCACCAACTGGAAGGTTCACGGCGTAACTTTTTCGCCAACGCCAGCCATGAGTTGCGCACACCGCTGACGGTGCTGCAAGGCTACCTGGAAATGATGCAGGAGCACCCGCTGGAAGGGACAACGCGCGAAAAAGCACTGCATACCATGCGTGAGCAAACGTACCGTATGGAAGGCCTGGTGAAGCAGTTGCTGACGCTGTCAAAAATTGAAGCTGCGCCGACGTTGCAGCTGAATGAGAAAGTCGATGTGCCCATGATGCTGCGCGTGATCGAGCACGAAGCGCAAACCCTGAGCCAGCATAAACATACCTTTACCTTTGATGTCGATAACAGCCTGAACGTGCGAGGCAACGAGGAGCAGTTGCGTAGCGCTATCTCGAATCTCGTGTACAACGCGGTTAACCACACACCAGCGGGAACGCACATTACCGTACGCTGGCAGCATGTGGCGTCGGGGGCGGAGTTTTGCGTGGAAGACAACGGTCCGGGCATTGCCCCCGAGCATATTCCACGTTTGACTGAACGTTTTTATCGTGTGGATAAGGCGAGATCGCGACAAACGGGTGGTAGCGGGCTGGGGCTGGCTATCGTGAAACATGCGCTGCATCACCACGACAGCCGTTTGAACATCGAAAGCGAACCAGGCAAAGAGACGCGATTTAGTTTCATGATCCCGGAACGTTTCATTGCCAAAAGTAACGGCTAAGACGTATTCGTAAGATAATCTTTCCAAAAGCCAGCGCAAGCTGGTTTTTTTTATGTGGTCAATAGATGCCTCCTGAATTTTACGACGTTTGATTGTTTTTTGTTCGAATTATTACCCATACCTTTTTCCATGAAATGGTGTTTTGTGCTAACCCTATTTTTCATATCGCTATATTGTTCTGGTTTTTGGATCCCACCTTGCTTTAAAACGTTATAAGCGTTTAAATTGCGCTCCAGGTGCTGTCATACCGACTGCATTTACGCGGTAAATCGAAAAACTATTCTTCGCCGCGCCAGGTCGGGAGTGTTTCCCGCTGGAATTGAGCAAAAATGCCGCTGTATTGTCCCCCAGGGAAAGGCAAAAATTTACTATTTTCAACACCACATCCACAGGCAGTAAGACTTTATGACCCATCAGTTAAAATCGCGCGATATTATCGCTTTGGGATTTATGACATTTGCACTGTTCGTTGGTGCAGGTAACATCATCTTCCCCCCAATGGTTGGTTTGCAGGCAGGTGAACACGTCTGGACTGCGGCTTTTGGCTTTTTGATTACGGCCGTTGGCCTGCCGGTTCTTACCGTTGTCGCGCTGGCGAAAGTCGGCGGTGGTGTGGACCGACTGAGCACGCCTATCGGTAAAGTTGCCGGTCTGCTGCTGGCGACCGTTTGCTATCTGGCCGTTGGGCCGTTATTCGCTACCCCGCGTACCGCGACGGTCTCTTTCGAAGTCGGGATTGCACCGCTGACTGGTGACTCTGCGCTGCCGCTGTTTATCTATAGCGTTATCTATTTCGCGATTGTCATTCTGGTTTCGCTTTATCCGGGCAAACTGCTGGATACGGTGGGTAATTTCCTGGCACCGCTGAAAATTCTGGCGCTGGTGGTCCTGTCTGTCGCTGCAATCGTCTGGCCAGCAGGCCCGATCAGTAATGCGATGGAAGCCTATCAAACTGCGGCGTTTTCTAATGGCTTCGTGAACGGGTATCTGACCATGGATACGCTGGGCGCGATGGTGTTTGGTATTGTTATCGTTAACGCCGCTCGCTCGCGTGGTGTTACTGAAGCGCGTCTGCTGACCCGTTATACCGTTTGGGCGGGTTTAATGGCGGGTGTGGGCTTAACGCTGCTGTATCTCGCGCTGTTCCGTCTGGGTTCAGACAGCGCGATTCTGGTCGATCAGTCTGCTAACGGCGCGGCGATTCTGCATGCGTATGTTCAGCACACCTTTGGCGGTGCAGGAAGCTTCCTGCTGGCGGCGCTGATTTTCATCGCCTGTCTGGTCACCGCGGTTGGCCTGACCTGTGCGTGCGCAGAGTTCTTTGCCCAGTACGTTCCACTGTCTTATCGCACGCTGGTATTTATCCTCGGCGGCTTCTCGATGGTGGTTTCTAACCTGGGTCTGAGCCATCTGATTCAGATCTCTATTCCGGTGCTGACGGCTATCTATCCGCCATGTATCGCACTGGTTGTATTAAGCTTTACCCGCTCATGGTGGCATAATTCTTCCCGCGTCATTGCTCCTGCGATGTTTATCAGCCTGATTTTTGGTATCCTTGATGGCATTAAAGCTTCTGCAATTGGCGACGTGTTACCGGCCTGGACCCAGCGTTTACCGCTGGCGGAGCAGGGGCTGGCGTGGTTGATGCCAACAGTCGTGATGGTGGTCCTGGCAGTTATCTGGGATCGCGCCGCGGGTCGACAAGTGACCTCCAGCGCACACTAATATCACTGACAATAAGTTTTAACCACGGGGCTATTAACATGGCCCCGTGGTTTTTTTATTGTGTTAACAGGTTAGGAATCGATGGAAAGTAATAACAAGCTAAAGCGTGGGCTGAGCACCCGGCACATCCGCTTTATGGCATTAGGTTCAGCAATTGGTACCGGGCTGTTTTACGGCTCGGCCGACGCTATCAAAATGGCGGGGCCAAGCGTATTGCTGGCCTATATTATCGGCGGTGTCGCGGCGTACATTATTATGCGTGCGCTGGGCGAAATGTCTGTTCATAACCCGGCAGCCAGCTCCTTCTCGCGCTACGCGCAGGAAAACCTCGGACCGCTGGCAGGCTACATTACCGGCTGGACCTACTGTTTTGAAATCCTGATTGTCGCCATTGCCGACGTGACAGCCTTCGGCATATACATGGGCGTCTGGTTCCCGGCGGTACCGCACTGGATTTGGGTACTCAGCGTGGTGCTGATTATCTGCGCCATCAACCTGATGAGCGTGAAGGTGTTTGGTGAGCTGGAGTTCTGGTTCTCGTTCTTCAAAGTCGCCACCATTATCATCATGATTGTCGCCGGTTTCGGTATCATCATTTGGGGGATTGGCAACGGCGGGCAACCAACCGGTATCCATAACTTATGGAGCAACGGTGGCTTCTTCAGCAACGGCTGGCTCGGCATGGTGATGTCGCTGCAAATGGTGATGTTTGCCTATGGCGGGATTGAGATTATCGGGATTACCGCAGGCGAAGCCAAAGACCCGGAAAAATCTATTCCGCGCGCCATCAACTCCGTACCAATGCGTATCCTGGTGTTTTATGTGGGGACGCTGTTCGTCATTATGTCTATCTACCCGTGGAACCAGGTGGGTACCGACGGTAGCCCGTTCGTTATGACGTTCCAGCATATGGGCATTACTTTTGCTGCCGGGATCCTCAACTTTGTGGTTCTGACTGCGTCGCTGTCGGCTATTAACTCTGACGTCTTCGGTGTGGGGCGTATGCTACACGGCATGGCGGAGCAGGGCAGTGCCCCGAAAATGTTCGCCAAGACGTCGCGTCGTGGCGTGCCGTGGGTGACGGTAATGGTGATGACTATCGCGCTGCTGTTTGCGGTGTATCTTAACTACATCATGCCGGAAAACGTCTTCCTGGTGATCGCCTCTTTGGCGACCTTCGCCACGGTATGGGTGTGGATTATGATCCTGTTGTCGCAGATTGCTTTCCGTCGTCGTCTGCCGCCGGATGAGGTCAAAGCGCTGAAATTTAAAGTTCCGGGTGGGGTAACGACGACCGTTGTTGGCCTGATTTTCCTGGTCTTTATCATCGCGCTCATCGGCTATCATCCGGATACCCGCATTTCGCTGTACGTCGGCTTTGCGTGGATTGTCCTGCTGCTGGTCGGATGGGGATTCAAGCGCCGTCGCGAGCGCCAACTGGCTGAAGCACAGTAATATTTTTGCCGGGTAGCTTTGCGTTACCCGGCAAGTTTCTCCTCCCCCGAACTCCTCCCCCAATAAACGTTAAGATGATGAGTGATCCTGCACTTCGCTATGGCAAGGTGACGTCATTATCATCAAAGGGGATACGTGATGTTGAACGCCTGGCACCTTCCGGTTGCCCCATTTGTTAAGCAAAACAAAGATCAACTGACGATTACATTATGGCTGGTGGGGGAAAATCCACCCCAGCGGGTGACGCTACGCGCAGAAAACGATAACGAAGAGATTTCGCTGGCTATGCACAAGCAGCGCAGCCAGCCGCAGCCGGGTGTGACCGCGTGGCGAGCGGCGATCGATCTCTCCAGCGGGCAGCCTCGTCGACGCTATAGCTTTAAATTACTTTGGCTCGATCGTCAGCTGTGGTTCACCCCACAGGGATTCAGCCGTTTTCCGCCTGCGCGTCTGGAGCAGTTTGCGGTTGATGTGCCGGATAACGGTCCGCAGTGGGTTGCCGATCAGATTTTCTATCAAATTTTCCCGGACCGTTTTGCCCGCAGCCAGTCGCGTGAAGCGGGCCAGGATAACGTCTATTACCACCACGCCGCCGGACACGACATCGTGCGGCGCGAATGGGACGAACCGCTTACGGCTCAGGCCGGTGGCTCCACGTTTTATGGCGGCGATTTGGACGGCATCAGCGAAAAGCTACCGTACCTGAAAACGTTAGGGGTCACGGCGCTGTACCTGAATCCTGTATTTACCGCCCCGAGCGTGCATAAATACGATACCGAAGATTACCGTCATGTTGATCCGCAATTTGGCGGCGACAGGGCGCTACTGCGTCTGCGGCACAACACCCAACGGCAGGGCATGCGTCTGATTCTCGACGGCGTCTTTAACCATAGCGGCGATTCGCACGCCTGGTTTGACCGACATAATCGGGGGACAGACGGGGCGTGCCATAATCCAGAATCCCCCTGGCGCGACTGGTATCATTTCTCAGCCGACGGCGTTGCGCTCGACTGGCTGGGATATTCCAGCTTACCTAAGCTGGACTTTTCCTCGGAAAGCCTGGTGAATGAAATTTATCGTGGTGAAGACAGTATCGTCCGCCACTGGCTGAAAGCGCCGTGGAGTATGGACGGCTGGCGTCTTGATGTGGTGCACATGCTGGGAGAGGCCGGAGGCGCACGTAACAACCTACAACATGTGGCCGGAATTACGCAGGCGGCAAAAGAAACCCAGCCAGAGGCGTATGTGGTGGGTGAGCATTTTGGCGATGCGCGCCAGTGGTTGCAGGCTGATGCAGAAGATGCCGCCATGAACTATCGCGGCTTTACTTTCCCCCTCTGGGGATTTCTCGCCAATACCGATATCTCATACGACCCGCAATCCATTGATGCCCAGACCTGTATGGCATGGATGGATAACTACCGCGCGGGGTTGTCGCATCAGCAACAGCTGCGGATGTTTAATCAGCTCGACAGCCACGATACCGCCCGCTTTAAATCTCTGCTCGGTAAAGACGTCGCACGGTTACCGCTAGCGGTGGTATGGCTGTTTACCTGGCCTGGCGTGCCCTGTATTTACTACGGTGACGAAGTGGGGCTGGACGGGAACAACGATCCGTTTTGTCGCAAACCGTTCCCGTGGCAGCCTGAAAAACAGGACGCTACTCTGCTGGCGTTGTATCAGCGGTTGGCAAAATTACGCTACCAGAATCAGGCGCTGCGCCACGGTGGTTGCCAGGTGATTTACGCCGAGGATAACGTGGTGGTGTTTGTTCGCGTGCTAAACCGACAGCGCGTACTGGTGGCGATTAACCGTGGCCACGCTTGTGAAGTGGTCCTGCCAGCCTCGCCATTACTGAGCGTGAGTCAATGGCAGCACAAAGAGGGCAACGGCATGCTTGCCGACGATATCCTGACGTTGCCGGCGATTTCCGCCTCGGTATGGATAGGTCATTGATATAAGCGCGCAATCTCCGGGCTTGCCAGCAGCGTTTCCCGCCACCAGCGCTGTGCCAGCCCATCGCGGTTATTGCGCCATGCCATGTAAGCCACGTCTTTTTGGCGAAATGAGATAACCGTTTTTTCCACCAGCTCGCCCGTGGTAAGCCACGGGCTGGCAATATGGCGGGGGAGAAATCCGCAGCCCATACCGGCTCGTAGTAGCATCACCTTACTGTGGAAGTCATCGACGCGGATTTGCGCCTGTTCCTCCATCAGATTGGTTTGTAACGGATGGCAGAAGCGGGCGCTGTCGCTGATAACAATCGCCCGATGCAGGCATAACTGTTCGTTGGTCAGGCCGTCTGCTGCTGCGGCCAGCGGATGCTCAGGCGCAACGACAAACACATTGTCCAACGTGCCGAGCATTTTATAGGACCAGGCTGCAGACGTTGGCGGTTCATTAATTGCCCCCAGAATAATATCGGCTCCATTATGGGTCAGCTCCTCCCAGGAGCCCGCCAGCGTATGGTGGGTAAAACTGAGGCGAGTTTGTTTATTCAGCGCATGAAATTCATCGATAATGGGCAACAGCGCGGTGAAAGGGAAGGAGTCGTCCAGCGCAATTGCCAGCTCTTTTTCCCAGCCTGAACTCAGCTGTACCGCCTGCTTTTCGAGATCTTTTGCCGCATTCAGCAGCAAACGCCCTTTTTCCAGCATCATCTGTCCGGTATCGGTAAATTTTGCCCGGTGCCCGGAACGGTCAAGCAGCTCGATATTCAAATCGCTTTCCAGCTTCTGAATCATATAGCTGAGTGCGGCAGGGGTTTTAAACAGCGACTCGGCCGCTGCGGCAAATGAACCCTGTTTGTCGAGTGCGTCGAGAATAAGCAAAACATCCAGATTAATGCGCATAAGCAGAAAATATCCTGAAAATTAAACCCTTCTGTTGTACCGAATGAAGAAAAACAATGCCAGTGAATAAATTAGATGAGTCATGCGCATTTTTTTGATGTTGTTTAGGATATATCGCAACACAAAATTAATAGTTTCACAGGATGGTAAGTTTTCTTTAATAACTCGTTAGAAATTTCCCGCTATACTCAACAAGCTTTCTGATTCAGGATCCTGCTGCTGACGGCAGATACAGACCGTTGCCTTTTAACTTATTGATTAAGAAGGTGTGCTATGTCTATTCGGGAACTGATTGACCCTCAAAACTCTACGCTTATTTTTATTGATCATCAGCCGCAAATGTCATTCGGTGTGGCGAATATTGATCGCCAGACTTTAAAAAATAATACCGTGGCATTAGCGAAAGCCGGGAAAATATTCAATGTTCCGGTGATTTATACTTCTGTAGAAACCAAAAGTTTTAGCGGATATATCTGGCCGGAATTGTTAGCGGTTCATCCTGATGTCAAACCCATTGAACGCACCTCAATGAACTCCTGGGAAGATGCGGCGTTTGTGAAAGCGGTGGAAGCGACCGGGCGTAAAAAACTGATTATCTCCGCGCTGTGGACCGAAGTATGTCTGACTTTTCCGGCGCTGATGGCACTGGAGGCAGGCTATGAAGTTTATGTGGTAACGGATACCTCCGGCGGCACGTCCGTAGATGCTCATGAGCGTTCTATCGACCGCATGGTACAGGCAGGTGCCGTACCCGTAACCTGGCAACAGGTTCTTCTCGAGTACCAGCGCGACTGGTCCCGCAAAGAAACCTACGACGCCGTAATGGATCTGGTACGCGAGCACAGCGGCGCCTACGGTATGGGCGTGGATTATGCCTATACCATGGTGCATGGCGCGCCGGAACGTAAAGCTTAAATACATGTCATCCTTCATGTTGCATCTTTGTTGGCTTCGCTTGCGTACCCCGGTCACTTACTTATGTAAGCTCCCGGGGATCCACAACCTTGCCGCCTCGATGCACCATGAATGATTTTGTGTATTGCTTTCCTGGCCTAAGCGGCCTGTTTCCTGTCAACAAGGAACCCTTCATGGCGCAGAACAAACATGTGACGTTGGTAATTACTCACACTCTGCTACCTGAGCAGGCGCAGCGGTATGAGCAGTGGCTGGGGAAAATCATGCCTGTAGCGGCTGAATTTCCCGGTCATCTCGGGGCGAACGTGATTCGCCCGGCAGATGGCAACAACCTGTGGAACATCATTATCCGCTTCGACACGCTTGAGCATCTGTATAGCTGGACCCAGTCCGATACGCGCCGCGTGTTGGTCGAAGAGATTGCTCCACTGCTGGCTGAAGGTGACAAAACCGAAATTCGCACCGAAGCAGCGTTCTGGTTTACGCCGCCCGCGCCCCATGTACTCCAGCCCAAACGCTGGAAACAGTTTCTGATAACCCTGCTAGTGATATTTCCCAGCACCAATCTGGTGCCGTGGTTGACCGGCATTGTGCTGCCTGCAATGAAGGGCTCGTTACTCCTGCATCTCATCAATGATGCCTTTGTGGTTGCGCTGGTGGTCTGGTTCTGGATGCCCATCGTAACCCGTCTGTTTGCCGGATGGCTGAAAAAAGCCTGACCGGTACCTCAGGAGATTGTTATGTCTCAAACTGCCACACTGATTCTGACTCACGGAAAAATTCATACTCTCGACAGGCAAAGTCCGCAGGTCGAGGCGGTGGCGATCGCCAACGGAAAGATCCTGGCGACCGGTAGCCACGAACGGGTAATGAGCTTTGCCGCCGAAGGGACGCAGGTTGTCGATCTGCAAGGACATACGGTGATCCCGGGCCTGAACGATTCGCACCTGCACCTTATTCGTGGTGGACTGAATTACAACCTGGAATTGCGTTGGGAGGGCGTGCCGTCACTGGCGGACGCGCTACGCATGCTCAAAGACCAGGCTGACAGAACGCCGTCGCCACAATGGGTACGCGTGGTGGGCGGCTGGAGTGAATTCCAGTTTGCCGAACGTCGCATGCCAACCCTCGAAGAACTGAATGAAGCCGCTCCGGATACTCCGGTTTTTGTTCTGCATCTCTACGACCGGGCTTTGCTCAACCGCGCCGCGCTGAAAGCGGTTGGCTATACCAAAGCGACGCCGGATCCGGCGGGCGGTGAGATTGTGCGTGATAGCAACGGCAACCCGACCGGAATGCTGATCGCTAAACCGAACGCCATGATCCTTTATTCTACGCTGGCAAAAGGACCAAAACTGCCGCTGGAAATGCAGGTTAACTCGACCCGTCAGTTTATGCGTGAACTGAACCGTCTGGGACTGACAAGCGCCATCGATGCGGGCGGCGGCTTCCAGAACTACCCGGAAGATTACGAGATCATTGAGCAGTTACACGCTAACAAACAGATGACGGTACGTATTGCCTACAATCTGTTTACCCAGCGTCCGAAGCAGGAACTGGAAGACTTTGAACGCTGGACCGATATGCTCAAGCCAGGGCAGGGAACCGACTTCTATCGTGCCAACGGGGCGGGGGAAATGCTGGTCTTTTCTGCAGCGGATTTTGAAGACTTCCTTCAGCCACGTCCGGATCTGCCGGAGGGGATGGAAGATGAGCTAGAGCGCGTGGTTCGTCACCTGGTGGAGCATCGCTGGCCGTTCCGCCTGCACGCCACCTACGATGAATCTATCAGCCGAATGTTGGACGTATTTGAGAAAGTTAATCGTGATATCCCGTTCAATGGCCTGCACTGGTTCTTCGATCACGCCGAAACAATTACTGAACGGAACATTGAGCGTGTAAAAGCACTGGGCGGCGGGATTGCGGTCCAACACCGTATGGCGTTCCAGGGAGAGTATTTTGTCGATCGCTACGGCAAAGACGCGGTTAAACATACGCCGCCGGTGGCGAAAATGCTGGCGGCTGACGTTCCGGTTGGGCTGGGGACTGACGCCACCCGCGTGGCCAGCTACAACCCGTGGACCGCGCTCTACTGGCTGGTTTCGGGCCGTACCGTTGGCGGGATGGCAATGTACGATGATAACAACCGTCTGCCGCGTGATGTTGCCCTGGAACTGTGGACGGCCGGGAGCGCCTGGTTTTCCAGTGAGCAGGATAAGAAAGGGCGCATCGAGAAAGATCAACTGGCCGACCTGGTGGTGCTGTCTAAAGATTACTTCAGCGTGCCGGAAGAAGAGATCAAAGGTATTGAGTCGGTGATGACCGTTGTTGATGGCAAAGTGGTTTACGCCGCAGGGCATTTCACCCCGCTGGCACCACCTGCTATTCCGATTGTGCCGGACTGGTCGCCAGTGGTGAAGGTGCCAGGGCATTATCGCTCAGCACCACCTGCTGCGGCGAAAATTGGCGCAATGGTGCAGATGCACCAGTGCTGCGGCAGCTGCGGCGTACACGGTCACCAGCATGATATTGCGCGGAAATCGGGGATTCCGGTGTCAGATGACCGGGCTTTCTGGGGCGCGCTTGGCTGCTCCTGCTTCGCGTTTTAATCGCTTATCGGATCTGCTAACAATAAAAAAGGCCCGCATTTGCGGGCCTTTTGTCGATTCATGCCAATTACAGGCTGGAAACGTTCTCGGTCAGGTATTTTGCCACGCCGTCCGGAGACGCGTTCATACCTTCTTTACCTTTTTCCCACTGTGCCGGGCAAACGTCGCCGTGCTCTTCGTGGAACTGCAGCGCGTCAACCATGCGCAGCATTTCGTCGATGTTACGACCCAGCGGCAGATCGTTAACCACCTGGTGGCGAACAACGCCGTTAGCGTCGATCAGGAAAGAACCGCGCAGCGCAACGCCCGCTTCCGGGTGCTCGATGCCGTAGGCTTTCTGGATTTCGCGTTTGATGTCAGCAACCATTGCGTATTTCACTGCACCGATGCCGCCTTTGTCGACAGGGGTGTTACGCCATGCGTTGTGGACAAATTCAGAGTCGAAGGAAACGCCAACAACTTCAACGCCGCGCTTCTGGAATTCTTCGTAACGTTTGTCGAATGCGATCAGTTCAGACGGGCAAACGAAGGTGAAGTCCATCGGCCAGAAGAACAGAACGGTGGTTTTACCGTTGGTATGCTGTTTGAAGTTGAAGTTTTCAACGATCTCACCGCTACCCAGTACCGCAGCTGCTGTGAAATCCGGAGCCTGACGAGTTACCAGTACCATATAATTCTCCTGCAAAGTTAAGGGGTTTTTGGAACGCAACGCGGGCCAGTATAGAGAGTGTTCGGGAATAAGACAAAGAGGCGCTGGCAATCAATGAGACAGGTTTTGTCTATCAATCTTTTGCCGGACGGCGGCTACTGCTTATCCGGCGGGGAATGCGGGCTGCGATCAAAGGGTTTTACACCGCGCCTGTTCCATCATTTGCGGATAAAACTGCCAGAATCGTTCTTCTAACGCATCGTAATGCGTATCGAGGTCATACCATGAGTCGCGTAGGGCATCGAGCCGTGGACGGCGGCTGGCCATGCCGTTCAGGACGTTCTGGATAAAATCCATGTCCCGGTAGCGCTCAAGCCATTTCTCTGACCATATATAGTTGTTCAGATTGATAAAGCGCGGCGGCGATTCCGGCAAAATAGTGGTTACCTGGGTACGGGCATAGCGCACAAAGTCTGTCAGCGGGAAGTCAGGGGAGATTTCCGACCAATGGCGCGACAGAAAATGATCCCACATAACGTCCAGCGTAATCGGCGCGACGCGGCGCGTTTCGCTACGAAACCACTCTTTGGCTTCACGCACCTGCGGTAAGTTATCGGTCATCACGTCGATACGACGATGCATGAAGATGCCTGCTACCACATCAGGCGAGTAGTGTGTTTCCGGATTACCCCGGACAAAATCGGCCAGCAGATTGCCGGAAAGCGAGCTATCGGCAAGGTGAGCGAGATGCAAATGTGCAAGAAAATTCATAGTTAAACGTTTATCCAGAGGGGTAAAGGTTGCAGGGAGAACGCCCCGGCACTAGACTACCCGCCTCTTATTTTAGTCTGAGTCAGTGTCATGCGCGTTACCGATTTCACCTTTGAACTACCCGAATCCCTGATTGCCCACTATCCGCAAGCTGAGCGCAGTAGCTGCCGCTTGCTGTCTTTGGACGGGCCGACGGGCGCGCTGACGCACGGTACTTTCACCGATTTGCTCGATAAGCTCAACCCTGGAGACTTGCTGGTCTTTAACAACACCCGCGTCATTCCTGCGCGTCTGTTTGGTCGTAAAGCCAGCGGCGGTAAGATTGAAGTGCTGGTCGAGCGTATGCTGGATGACAAACGTATTCTGGCGCATATTCGTGCCTCGAAAGCGCCGAAACCGGGTGCCGAGCTGCTGCTGGGCGACGACGAAAGTATTAAGGCGACGATGGTCGCCCGCCATGACGCGCTGTTTGAAGTTGAGTTTAACGACGAACGCAGCGTGCTGGATATCCTCAACGCCATCGGCCATATGCCGTTGCCGCCGTATATCGACCGTCCGGATGAAGACGCCGACCGCGAGCTGTACCAGACCGTGTACAGCGAAAAACCGGGTGCCGTCGCTGCGCCGACCGCGGGGCTGCATTTTGACGATCCGCTGCTGGCTAAACTGCGCGATAAAGGCATTGAAATGGCGTTCGTCACCCTGCACGTTGGCGCGGGTACTTTCCAGCCGGTACGCGTAGACACCATCGAAGACCACATTATGCATTCTGAATATGCGGAAGTGCCGCAGGATGTGGTGGACGCGGTGCTGGCGGCGAAAGCGCGCGGTAATCGCGTGATAGCCGTGGGAACAACGTCCGTTCGCTCACTGGAAAGTGCGGCGCAGGCGGCCAAAAACGATCTCATCGAGCCGTTCTTCGGCGATACACAAATCTTTATTTATCCAGGCTATAAATATCAGGTGATTGATGCTCTGGTCACCAACTTCCACCTGCCGGAATCGACGCTGATTATGCTGGTTTCCGCATTTGCTGGTTATAAAAACACCATGCACGCCTATCATGAAGCGGTAAAAGCGGAATATCGCTTTTTTAGTTACGGGGATGCCATGTTTATCACGTACAATCCGCAGGCTATTTCTGAGCGACCGTGAGAAGGCTATCTCACTTGCCATTTTGATGTCGGGCAGTGCTCGCCATCCTCACGTACTGCGTGTACGCTCCGGTGGCTGTGCGCTGGTCGCCCCCAAACTGGCTGCGCCGATTGCGCCTTCGCCAGTGGGTTAATATATTTTTACTCCGTGGAGTGATTCCGTGGGGAAAGTTTAATCATCAGACTGTCTCTCTGATGCAGGAGAAAAAATGAAATTTGAACTGGATACCACAGACGGTCGCGCGCGCCGCGGCCGCCTGGTTTTTGATCGTGGCGTAGTAGAAACGCCTGCTTTTATGCCGGTCGGTACTTACGGCACAGTAAAAGGCATGACGCCGGAAGAAGTTGAAGCGACCGGCGCACAGATTATCCTCGGCAATACTTTCCACCTGTGGCTGCGCCCGGGTCAGGAAATCATGAAACTGCACGGCGATCTGCACGATTTCATGCAGTGGAAAGGGCCGATCCTCACCGACTCCGGCGGCTTCCAGGTGTTCAGCCTGGGCGATATCCGTAAGATAACCGAGCAGGGCGTGCATTTCCGTAACCCGATCAACGGCGATCCGATTTTCCTCGATCCCGAGAAGTCGATGGAGATTCAATACGATCTCGGTTCCGATATCGTGATGATCTTCGACGAATGTACACCGTATCCGGCCGACTGGGACTATGCTAAACGCTCAATGGAGATGTCTTTGCGTTGGGCGAAGCGCAGCCGTGACCGTTTTGATAGCCTCGGCAACAAAAATGCGCTTTTTGGCATCATTCAGGGCAGTGTTTACGAAGATTTACGTGATATCTCCGTCAAAGGTCTGGTAGATATCGGCTTTGATGGCTACGCTGTCGGCGGTTTGGCTGTCGGTGAGCCGAAGGAAGATATGCACCGCATTCTGGAACATGTTTGCCCGCAGATTCCGGCAGATAAACCGCGTTACCTGATGGGCGTCGGCAAACCAGAAGATCTGGTTGAAGGCGTGCGTCGCGGTATCGATATGTTTGACTGCGTGATGCCAACGCGAAATGCCCGTAATGGTCATTTGTTTGTGACTGACGGCGTGGTAAAAATTCGTAACGCGAAACATAAAAGCGACACCAGTCCGCTCGATGCTGAGTGTGATTGTTACACCTGTCGCAATTATTCGCGCGCTTACTTGCATCATCTCGACCGTTGCAACGAAATATTGGGCGCGCGACTCAACACGATTCATAACCTTCGCTACTACCAGCGTTTGATGGCGGGTTTACGCAAGGCTATTGAAGAGGGTAAATTAGAGAGCTTCGTGACCGATTTTTACCAACGTCAGGGTAGACCAGTTCCACCTGTGAACGTTGATTAATTTTAATAATGAGGGAATTTGAATGAGCTTTTTTATTTCTGATGCGGTAGCGGCAACAGGTGCTCCGGCGCAGGGCAGCCCGATGTCTCTGATTCTGATGCTGGTGGTGTTTGGTCTGATTTTCTATTTCATGATCCTGCGCCCACAGCAAAAGCGTACCAAAGAACACAAGAACCTGATGAACTCCATTGCGAAAGGCGATGAAGTACTGACTAACGGTGGTCTGGTGGGTCGCGTGACTAAAGTAGCAGAATCTGGCTACATCGCTATCGCGCTGAACGACACCACTGAAGTGGTTATCAAACGTGATTTCGTAGCTGCCGTTCTGCCGAAAGGCACCATGAAGGCGCTGTAATTTATTGTTTTCCCAAAGGGAACTGCCGTGTTAAACCGTTATCCTTTGTGGAAGTATGTCATGCTGATCGTCGTTATTGTCGTCGGTCTGCTCTATGCGCTTCCCAACCTGTATGGTGAGGATCCGGCTGTTCAAATCACTGGCGTGCGCGGTGCCGCCGCCAGTGAGCAAACGCTGATCCAGGTCCAGAAAACGTTACAAGAAGATAAAATCACACCTAAGTCTGTGGCTCTGGAAGAGGGTGCTATTCTCGCGCGCTTCGACTCCACTGATACCCAACTGCGCGCACGTGAAGTATTAATGGGCGTACTGGGCGATCAGTACGTCGTGGCGCTTAACCTTGCTCCGGCAACCCCGCGCTGGCTGGCTGCCATTCACGCAGAACCGATGAAACTCGGTCTTGACCTGCGTGGCGGCGTTCACTTCCTGATGGAAGTGGATATGGACACCGCGCTGAGTAAGTTGCAGGAACAAAATATCGATAGCCTGCGCAGCGATCTGCGTGAAAAGGGCATTCCTTATACTACCGTTCGCAAAGAAGATAACTACGGTCTGAGCATCACTTTCCGTGATAGCAGCGCCCGTGATGAAGCTATCTCTTACCTGAGCAAACGTCACCAGGATCTGGTTATTTCCAGCCAGGGCAGCAATGCTCTGCGTGCGGTAATGACCGATGCGCGCCTGAGCGAAGCCCGTGAATACGCAGTACAGCAGAACATCAACATTCTGCGTAATCGTGTTAACCAACTGGGTGTTGCTGAGCCCGTGGTACAACGTCAGGGTGCTGACCGCATTGTGGTCGAACTGCCGGGTATTCAGGATACCGCGCGTGCGAAAGAAATTCTGGGCGCAACCGCGACGCTGGAATTCCGTCTGGTAAATACCAACGTTGACCAGTCTGCTGCGGCATCCGGGCGTGTACCGGGTGACTCGGAAGTGAAACAATCTCGCGAAGGTCAGCCAGTTGTGCTGTACAAGCGTGTGATCCTGACCGGTGACCATATCACCGACTCCACTTCCAGCCAGGACGAATACAATCAGCCGCAGGTTAACATCTCGCTGGATAGCGCAGGTGGTAACATCATGTCCAACTTCACCAAGGACAACATCGGTAAGCCGATGGCGACCCTGTTCGTGGAGTACAAAGACAGCGGTAAGAAAGATGCCAACGGTCGTGCAGTACTGGTGAAACAGGAAGAGGTGATTAACATCGCCAATATCCAGTCTCGCCTGGGTAACAGCTTCCGTATCACCGGTATCAACAACCCGAACGAAGCACGCCAGCTTTCCCTGCTGTTACGTGCCGGTGCGTTGATTGCGCCGATTCAGATTGTTGAAGAACGTACCATCGGCCCAACCCTGGGTATGCAGAACATTAAACAGGGTCTGGAAGCATGTCTGGCCGGTCTGGTGGTGTCTATCCTGTTCATGATCTTCTTCTATAAGAAGTTCGGTCTGATTGCGACCAGTGCGCTGATTGCTAACCTGGTGCTGATCGTCGGTATTATGTCGTTGCTGCCGGGGGCTACGCTGAGTATGCCGGGGATTGCGGGGATCGTCTTAACCCTTGCCGTCGCGGTCGATGCGAACGTACTGATCAACGAACGTATCAAAGAAGAGTTGAGTAACGGGCGTTCGGTGCAGCAGGCCATCAATGAAGGTTATGCGGGCGCATTTAGCTCCATCTTTGATGCGAACATTACGACGCTGATCAAGGTCATCATCCTGTACGCAGTTGGCACCGGGGCAATTAAAGGGTTCGCGATTACTACCGGTATTGGTGTGGCGACGTCGATGTTTACCGCGATTGTCGGTACACGTGCCATCGTAAACCTGTTGTATGGCGGCAAGCGCGTCAAAAAGCTGTCAATCTGAGGAGTGCGAAGTGGCACAGGAATATACTGTTGAACAATTGAACCACGGCCGTAAAGTCTGGGACTTTATGCGCTGGGACTACTGGGCTTTCGGCATTTCAGGTTTCCTGCTGATTGCGGCCATCGTGGTGATGGGCGTACGCGGGTTTAACTGGGGTCTCGATTTCACCGGTGGTACGGTTATTGAAATCACGCTGGAAAAACCGGCCGATATGGACGTGATGCGCGATGCGCTGGAGAAAGCGGGCTTCGTTGATCCGCTTCTGCAGAACTTCGGCAGCAGCCACGACATTATGGTACGTATGCCGCCAACTGAAGGTGCTGACGGCGGTCAGGTGCTGGGCAGCAAAGTGTTGAGTGTGATTAACGAATCCACCAACCAAAACGCCGCGGTGAAGCGAATTGAATTCGTGGGTCCGAGCGTGGGTGCAGACCTGGCGCAAACCGGTGCGATGGCGCTGATGGCGGCGTTGATCTCCATCCTGGTGTACGTCGGTTTCCGCTTTGAGTGGCGACTGGCGGCAGGGGTAGTTATCGCGCTGGCGCACGACGTGATTATCACACTTGGGATCCTGTCGTTGTTCCATATCGAGATTGACCTGACTATCGTCGCATCACTGATGTCGGTAATCGGTTACTCGCTGAATGACAGTATCGTTGTATCTGACCGTATTCGTGAAAACTTCCGCAAAATTCGTCGCGGTACGCCTTACGAAATATTTAACGTGTCACTGACTCAAACGCTGCACCGTACGTTGATTACGTCCGGTACAACGTTGATGGTTATTCTGATGCTGTTCCTGTTCGGTGGTCCGGTACTGGAAGGATTCTCGCTGACGATGCTGATCGGTGTTTCTATCGGTACTGCGTCTTCTATCTACGTGGCATCGGCGCTGGCGCTGAAGCTGGGTATGAAGCGTGAGCACATGCTGCAGCAGAAGGTCGAGAAAGAAGGGGCGGATCAACCGTCGATTCTGCCTTAACCCATCCAGGAGTGAAGATACTGGAATCCCGATCGCAAGGTCGGGATTTTTTTTGCCTGTGAATTAGCGACAGGTAATTATCTTTTCCTGTCGCCACACTACTGACAGTATGCTGTCAGTAGCCCTGTCATATAGTCCTCCTGAGATTACCCACACAGACAGGAGGAAGTATGAGCAATGTAATTAATTGGTTTGAAATCCCCGTGGCACAAATGGACCGCGCCATCGCTTTTTATGAGCCAGTAATGCAGGTTTCTTTGCGCCGGGAGAACATGGACTGCGCTGAGCTCGCCGTATTTCCGCATCAGGATCCCGCTCCCGGCGGGGCGCTGGCTAAATTTGACGGTATTACGCCTTCAACGCAGGGCGCTATTATTTATCTGCATACGGACGATTTGGCTGCAACGCTTGAACGCGTCGCCACTGCTGGCGGTCAGTGTGTGTTTGGCCCACTCGAACTGGGGCAGGACATTGGTACGATTGCGCTATTTACTGACAGCGAAGGCAATCGTGTTGGTTTACATCAACCCGCGTAATATTTTCAGCACTGAGGATTAAAATGAGCAGACGCGCCGACCGCTTGTTTCAGATTGTGCAAATCCTGCGTGGCAGGCGAGTGACAACGGCGGCGCTGCTGGCAGAGCGTCTTGAGGTTTCTGAACGGACGATTTATCGCGATATCCGCGATCTCTCTTTATCCGGTGTGCCTATTGAAGGCGAAGTGGGCAGCGGATACCGCTTAATGGCCGGGTTTGATCTACCGCCGTTGATGTTAACGCATCACGAATCAGAAGCATTGATGGTAGCGATTCGATTGCTGAAAACATGGGGTGGGGATTCACTCTCACAGGCGTTGGAATCCGCGCAGGAAAAAGTGTTGGCGATATTGCCGCCAGAGAGTCGGCGCAGAGCCGAGCAAACGCGGATTTTCGCGCCAGATTTTGGTAATCAGCCGCATTCACGTAGTGCCTTCGATCTCATACATCGCGCGGTTTCAGCCCAGCAGGTGCTGGCGCTGCATTATCGTGATGAGTCCGGGAATCTCTCCTGGCGCGACGTTCAGCCGCTGGGATTATTTTTCTGGGGCGAGCACTGGCTGCTGGTTGGCTGGTGCGAGAAGCGTGACGATTATCGTTGCTTTCGCGTTGATCGATGTCTGAAGATTACGCCACTCGACAGGCATTTTCGCGAATCGGCAGATCGCTCGCTAAGTGACTTTTTGCGTAAAGTACGCTGTGAAGACCAGCCATAAAAAAGCCAGCGGTTAAGCTGGCTTGTCTGCGAGACATTGTCTGGATTAGAAGTTGTAACCTACGACCAGGTAACCACCCCAACCGGTAGATTTCGCGCTGAAGTCGCCTTCGCCCCAGTTCAGGGTATCTCCACCTTTCCACTGGCCGCCGTTATGGAAGTAACGCGCTACGACGGAGTAGTGCCAGTGATCGTAGTTCAGCGCCAGGACGTGGCTGGACGCGATAGAGTTGCTGGTGCGGTTCGGATCATCACCCAAATCTGAGCCCCAGTCGAAGTTGGTGAAGCCGATGTAGGTCAACTGGCCGCCCCAAACCTGGGTGATCGGCACAAAGTATTTAACTTTGAAACGGTAGCCATCCCACTCGTTTTCGTTGGATGCGCCATAGTTCTGCCACTGGTATTTAGCATACACGTTCAGGGACAGACCCATCGGCAGACCGGTATCGATATCGGTACCCAGACCCATATACCAGGTGCTCTGGCGGCTGGCTTTGTTATCACCCATATCGTAGATGTAGTTGTTGGCGAAATACCATTCTTTGAACGGACCAAAGCTCAGGTCAGCACCGGTCAGTTTGTCGATGGAGAAACGCGGTTCGATTTCCATAAACAGCGGGGAACCGTCAGACCAAATACCTTTATCGTTGCCGTTACCCCAGTCGAAGGTTTTCGGAATATCGATGTAGCCATAGAAGTCAAACCAGTCTTTTTTGGCAAACGCTTCGTATTCCAGATACACGTCGTTGTTCAGTTTCGGGGAGAAACGGGTGTGATAGCTACCCACCACGTTGACACTCTGGTGCCACCAGTCGGACAGATATTGCGGTTTGTCATTTTCTGCTGCGTTGGCAGTAAAAGACGAGGAGAGCGCCAGCACTGCACCGGCTGCAAGTAATGTTTTTTTCATATGTATGCCACTGTTTGAAATCCCTTTCGGGAGTGAAAAATGCGCAATTTGCGTTTCTAAATATTTCGTAATTCTTCGGAGCCTATTATAAAAATCATTGTTCACAAAAATATGTCTTGTTTCACAGTTCTATCATTTACGTAATCGATTGCGTTCACGTTTGCGTACTTTAGGCGGCGAATTGTACTGGCTCCCATGAATGTTGCCAAGTTTTACCAGAAATATCGGTTATGTCAGGGGAGTAACAAAAAGAAGCAGAGTGATGTTGCGGAACGCACAAAACGTTCCGCAAAAAAGTTTATTGGCTAACAGGCTGGACGTCGTGGATGCGCACAAATCCTAACTGATCTGGAGTGAGGCCATTTATCTGTAACGGAATGTCTACGTCGCTGGGAGCAAGAATACTCGCCGGAGCGTTGACCAATTGGTTATGAACGTTCACTTCCTGATAGTTGTCCGTGGTGCCCTGAATTTGCCCGTATTCGACGGTGGCGCTAAAGGCGGGTAAAGGCGTGTTGGATTCACCCTGAATTCGTAGCGTCAGGCGCGTACCATCGGCGTTCGGCGCAATGTTCACCAGCGACATGCGTAAGGTGCCAATCTGGCTGTCCAGTCGTGCCGGGGTTTTGGAGCCCGGCAGCAGATAGGCGCCGCTGGTTGATTTTGCATTCAACATATTTTGTTGCGTAATTTTTACCGTTTCCTGATTAAGCTGCGTCATCTCTTTATTCAACGTGCTAACGCTTTGATGCATCTGGCGTACTTCGCTTTGCTGTGCGCAGGCACTAAGACTAAAGAGACTTCCCACCAGGAGAATTCTTAGGTAACGTCTTGTCATTGTGATTACTTCCTTCATTGTCGCGATAGCATAATGGTAGTGTGCACTGAGCACGAAGGCATCGATCCTTTGTCTCAAAAGCGCAGCGCCTTTGTTGTCACGGCAGTTCAGGGTAAAATAGATTCTGTTAACCACTGAGGTACAGGACGCCGTATGCATTGCCCATTCTGTTTCGCCGTAGACACTAAGGTAATTGACTCTCGTCTTGTAGGCGAGGGCTCCTCGGTACGCCGCCGTCGGCAGTGTCTGGTCTGTAACGAACGTTTCACCACTTTTGAAGTGGCTGAACTTGTCATGCCGCGCGTTGTGAAAAGCAACGATGTGCGTGAACCCTTTAATGAAGAAAAGCTGCGCAGCGGCATGCTCAGAGCGCTTGAGAAACGGCCTGTCAGCGCAGATGACGTCGAAATGGCGTTAAACCATATCAAATCACAGCTGCGTGCGACGGGTGAGCGTGAGGTGCCGAGCAAGATGATTGGCAACCTGGTGATGGAGCAGCTGAAAAAGCTCGATAAAGTCGCCTATATCCGCTTTGCCTCTGTCTACCGGAGTTTCGAAGATATCAAAGAATTTGGCGAAGAGATTGCTCGCCTACAGGACTAAGCCATGCAGGATGAATTGTACATGGCGCGCGCGCTAAAGCTTGCTGCGCGCGGACGTTTTACCACTCACCCCAACCCCAACGTGGGCTGCGTGATTGTGAAAGATGGGGAGATCGTCGGTGAAGGATATCATCACCGCGCGGGCGAACCGCATGCCGAAGTTCATGCTCTGCGGATGGCTGGAGAAAAAGCGCAGGGGGCAACTGCCTACGTGACGCTCGAACCCTGCAGTCATCATGGTCGCACGCCGCCGTGTTGCGATGCGCTGATTGCGGCGGGGGTGTCGCGTGTGGTTGCGGCGATGCAGGATCCCAATCCGCAGGTCGCAGGACGTGGGCTCTACCGTTTGCAGCAGGCGGGTATCGACGTCAGCCACGGGCTGATGATGAGCGAAGTTGAGCAATTGAATAAAGGCTTCCTCAAGCGCATGCGTACGGGATTCCCATATCTTCAGCTTAAGCTTGGCGCGTCGCTTGATGGCCGTACAGCGATGGCCAGCGGTGAAAGCCAGTGGATTACCTCGCCACAGGCGCGCCGCGATGTGCAACGCTTGCGCGCGCAAAGTCATGCCATTTTAACCAGCAGTGCGACGGTGCTGGCAGACGACCCTCAGCTTACCGTGCGTTGGTCGGAGCTTGGGGAGTCAACTCAGGCGAGTTACCCGCAGGAAGAGCTGCGTCAGCCAATCCGCATTGTTCTTGATAGCCAGAATCAGGTCACACCGGCGCACCGAATTGTGCAACAGCCTGGAGAAACCTGGATTGTCCGGACTGAAGACGACCCTCGTAGCTGGCCGGAGACGGTGCGCAGCCTGAAGGTGCCGGAACATAACGGACATCTGGATCTGGTGGTGCTAATGATGCAACTGGGCAAACAGCAAATTAACAGCATTTGGGTTGAAGCTGGCCCAACGCTCGCCGGGGCATTATTACAGGCCGGTTTGGTCGATGAGCTAATCGTGTATGTTGCGCCTAAACTGTTAGGCAGCGATGCGAGAGGATTATGTGTGCTTCCAGGCCTTGAGAAACTGGCTGACGCACCCCATTTCAAATTCAATGAGATACGCCAGGTGGGCCCGGACGTTTGCCTGCATTTAACGACTGCGTGAGGCTTTCTGATTTAGAGGAAGCAGCGCACAGAATATTATGATAAAATCCGCCCCCCTTACGGGGCCATAAATCGAACCCGAAGGAAGAATATGAACATTATTGAAGCTAACGTTGCTACCCCGGACGCTCGCGTCGCCATCACCATTGCGCGTTTCAACAACTTTATCAATGACAGCCTGCTGGAAGGTGCTATCGACGCCCTGAAACGTATTGGCCAGGTTAAAGATGAAAACATTACCGTTGTTTGGGTTCCAGGTGCATATGAGCTGCCACTGGCCGCTGACGCACTGGCAAAAACCGGTAAATACGACGCGGTGATTGCGCTCGGTACGGTGATCCGTGGCGGTACCGCGCACTTCGAATATGTGGCTGGCGGTGCAAGCAATGGCCTGGCGCATGTCGCTCAGGACAGTGGCATTCCGGTAGCCTTCGGTGTTCTGACCACCGAAAGTATTGAACAAGCCATCGAACGTGCTGGCACTAAAGCCGGTAACAAAGGCGCAGAAGCTGCACTGACTGCGCTTGAAATGATTAATGTATTGAAAGCCATCAAGGCCTGATTTTTGTAAGGGGAAATCCGTGAAACCTGCTGCTCGTCGCCGCGCCCGTGAGTGTGCCGTCCAGGCGCTCTACTCCTGGCAGTTGTCCCAGAACGACATCGCTGATGTTGAATACCAGTTCCTGGCGGAACAGGACGTTAAAGATGTCGACGTTCTGTATTTCCGTGAACTGCTGTCCGGGGTGGCGACTAACAGCGCGTACCTGGATGGATTAATGAAGCCTTACCTGTCTCGTCTGTTGGAAGAGCTGGGTCAGGTAGAAAAAGCCGTACTGCGTATTGCGCTGTTTGAATTGTCTAAACGTAGTGATGTGCCGTACAAAGTGGCCATCAACGAAGCGATTGAACTGGCAAAAACCTTCGGCGCTGAAGATAGCCACAAATTCGTGAACGGCGTACTGGATAAAGCAGCACCTGTGATTCGCCCCAACAAAAAGTAATCCCGAGGCCGGCTGGATGGTGGAACCTGTTTCCGCTGTCCCCGGCTTTTTCTTTTTTTTCTGCTGAGGCATAACGTATGGCATGTGGCGAGTTTTCCCTGATTGCCCGTTATTTTGACCGCGTAAGAACTTCTCGTCTTGATGTCGAAACCGGTATTGGTGACGACTGCGCACTTCTGAACATCCCTGAGAAACAAACGCTGGCGATCAGTACCGATACGCTGGTGGCAGGCAACCACTTTCTCCCCGACATTGATCCGACCGATCTCGCCTGGAAAGCGCTGGCGGTGAATTTGAGCGATCTGGCGGCGATGGGGGCGGATCCTGCGTGGCTGACGCTGGCGCTCACGTTACCTGACGTCGATGAAGCCTGGCTGGAAGCCTTCAGCGATGGCCTGTTTGAACTCCTCAATTACTATGATATGCAGCTGATTGGTGGTGACACCACGCGTGGGCCGCTGTCGATGACGCTGGGTATCCATGGCTACGTCCCCGTTGGGCGGGCCTTAAAACGTTCCGGCGCGAAACCGGGTGACTGGATTTATGTTACCGGCACACCGGGCGACAGTGCGGCCGGGCTGGCGATTTTGCAGAACCGATTGCAGGTTGCAGATGCAACAGACGCGGACTATCTGCTGCAACGTCATCTGCGTCCCACGCCGCGTATTTTGCAGGGACAAGCCCTGCGCGATCTGGCCAGTGCGGCTATCGATCTCTCCGATGGCCTGATTTCCGATTTGGGACACATCGTTAATGCCAGCGGCTGTGGCGCACGGGTTAACGTTGATGTGCTGCCATACTCCACGGCATTGTCACAGCACGTTGAGCCGGAACAGGCCCTGCGCTGGGCGCTCTCGGGAGGTGAAGATTATGAGTTATGCTTTACCGTACCGGAAATTAATCGTGGTGCGCTGGAAGTGGCGCTGGGAAATCTCGGCGCAGCGTTTACCTGCATTGGGCAGATGAGCGCGGACGTGGAAGGCATTCACTTTACGCGCGATGGAAAACCCGTCACGTTTGACTGGAAAGGATATGACCATTTTGCCGCGCCTTAAAAAAGATGTCGCCAAAAGCCGCCTGAGTATGCGCAATCCGTGGCACCTGTTAGCCACCGGTTTTGGCAGCGGGCTGAGCCCAATTGTTCCAGGCACGATGGGATCGCTGGCGGCGATCCCTTTTTGGTATTTAATGACTTTTCTGCCGTGGCAGCTGTATTCGTTGGTGGTGATGTTATCTATCTGTATCGGCGTTTATCTGTGCCATCAAACGGCGAAAGATATGGGCGTGCACGATCACGGTAGTATTGTCTGGGACGAGTTTGTCGGGATGTGGATTACCCTGATGGCGCTGCCGACCAACGACTGGCAGTGGGTTGCCGCCGGATTTGTGATTTTCCGTATTCTGGATATGTGGAAGCCGTGGCCGATTCGTTGGTTTGATCGCAACGTGCATGGCGGGACGGGGATCATGATCGACGATATTGTGGCCGGGATACTCTCTGCCGGAATTTTGTATTTTATCGGTCATCACTGGCCGGTAGGTATCATTTAACCCTTTTCAGCGGCTATTGTAGGCCCGATAAGCGCCGCGACATCGGGCGATCAGTGCCGGATGCGCTATACTTATCCGGCCTACAATCTACAACCTCGCTTATTTAAATCCCACCACCGGATGCTGTTTGTACGGCGTTTCCAGCTCGGCAATCTGCTCCGGCTTCAACGTTAAATCCACCGCGTTGAGCAACTCATCCAGCTGTTCCTCACGCGAAGAGCCAATAATTGGCGCTGCCACGCCGGGTTTGCTCAGCAGCCAGGCCAGCGCAACCTGTGCCCGTGTTACACCTAGCTCTTCACTGACACCGGTCAGTCGTGCGGCGATTTGCGCGTCGTTTTCATCGCTCTCGTTGTACAAATTTTTACCGACTTCATCGGAAACCAGACGTGCGGTTGTTTCTCCCCAAGGACGCGTCAGGCGACCACGCGCCAGCGGACTCCACGGGATCACCGCGACACCTTCCTGATAGCAGAGCGGCAGCATTTCGCGTTCTTCTTCGCGGTAGATCAGGTTGTAGTGATCCTGCATGCTGACGAACTGCGCCCAGCCGTGTTGCTTCTGTAAGGCCAGAGCCTGGGCAAACTGCGAAGCGTGCATGGATGAGGCGCCAATATAGCGAGCTTTACCGGCTTTCACGACGTCGTTTAGAGCCTCCAGCGTTTCTTCGATTGGCGTGTTGTAATCCCAGCGGTGAATTTGCAGGATGTCCACATAGTCCATACCCAGGCGTCTGAGGCTGTCGTCGATTGAGCGCAGGATTTGTGCGCGGGATAAACCTTCCGCTAAATCATCCACCTGGTGAAAAACCTTGGTAGCGACCACGACATCTTCGCGGCGGGCGAAATCACGCAGCGCGCGGCCGACAATCTCTTCGCTGCTGCCAGCGGAGTAGCTGTTGGCGGTATCGAAAAAGTTAATGCCGCCCTCAAGGGCGTGTTTGATTATTGGGCGGCTGCTTTCTTCAGGTAGCGTCCAGGCGTGATTGCCGCGATTGGGTTCGCCAAATGTCATGCAACCCAGGCAAAGGCGGGAGACCCGTAGGTCGGTTTTTCCTAAGATGTTGTATTTCATCAATCCACTCCTGCTTAGCTCGTGATGAATTAAGCATAGCAGGAGCGGGGAGGGGATTATGCCAGCCAGGCCTTGATTTTGGTCTCAATTCCGGCGGCATTCAAACCCAGATCGGCACGAGCTTCATCCTGAGTTCCCTGCGGGATGAAGAAGTCTGGTAGGCCAATGTTCAGCACCGGGACGGGCTTACGATGGGCCATCAGCACTTCGTTTACGCCGCTGCCAGCACCACCCATAATGGCGTTCTCTTCAATGGTAACCAGCACCTCGTGTTGGGCAGCTATTTCAAGGATCAACGTCTCATCCAGTGGTTTTACAAAGCGCATATCGACCAGCGTGGCGTTCAGCGACTCTGCGACCTGAGCGGCTTCCGGCATCAGGGTGCCGAAGTTGAGAATCGCCACTTTTTCCCCGTGACGTTTCACGATGCCTTTACCAATTGGCAGTTGTTCCAGCGGGGTCAGCTCAACGCCTACCGCGTTACCGCGTGGGTAGCGCACGACCGTTGGACCATCGTTGTAGTGATAGCCGGTGAACAGCATCTGGCGGCATTCGTTTTCATCACTCGGGGTCATGATGACCATTTCCGGGATGCAGCGCAGGAAGGAGAGATCGAACGCCCCCTGGTGGGTTTGTCCATCTGCGCCAACAATCCCTGCCCGGTCAACGGCGAACAGGACCGGCAGTTTCTGGATGGCTACATCGTGCAGCACCTGATCGTAGGCGCGTTGCAGGAAGGTCGAGTAAATGGCTACCACCGGCTTGTAGCCGCCAATCGCCAGACCGGCAGCAAACGTCACAGCGTGCTGCTCGGCAATCGCCACATCGAAATAGCGGTCCGGGAACTTACGTGAAAACTCCACCATTCCGGAACCTTCGCGCATTGCCGGGGTGATTGCCATCAGCTTATTGTCTTTCGCTGCGGTCTCGCACAGCCAGTCACCGAAAATTTTTGAATAGCTCGGCAGACCGCCGCTGCTTTTCGGCAGGCATCCGCTGGACGGATCGAATTTTGGTACCGCGTGGAACGTAATCGGATCTTTTTCCGCAGGCTCATAGCCACGACCCTTTTTGGTCATGATGTGCAGGAACTGCGGGCCTTTCAGATCGCGCATGTTTTTGAGCGTAGTAATAAGCCCCAGCACGTCGTGACCGTCCACCGGACCGATATAGTTAAAGCCCAGTTCTTCAAACAGAGTCCCCGGCACAACCATACCTTTAATATGTTCTTCAGTACGTTTGAGCAGTTCTTTAATCGGCGGCACGCCGGAGAAGACTTTCTTCCCGCCTTCGCGCAGCGAGGAGTAGAGTTTGCCAGAGAGCAGCTGTGCCAGATGATTGTTCAGCGCGCCAACGTTCTCTGAAATCGACATTTCGTTGTCGTTGAGGATAACCAGCATGTCGGGCCTAATATCGCCCGCGTGGTTCATCGCTTCAAACGCCATCCCAGCGGTGATGGCACCATCACCAATCACACACACGGTACGGCGCTCTTTACCTTCTTTCTCGGCGGCAACGGCAATACCGATACCTGCGCTGATGGAGGTAGAAGAGTGCCCAACGCTCAGTACGTCATACTCGCTTTCACCGCGCCATGGGAACGGATGCAGGCCGCCTTTCTGACGAATGGTGCCGATTTTATCGCGGCGACCAGTCAGAATTTTGTGCGGATAAGCCTGATGTCCCACATCCCAGATTAACTGGTCAAACGGGGTGTTGTAGACATAGTGCAGCGCGACGGTGAGTTCCACCGTGCCCAGACCAGAGGCGAAGTGCCCGCTGGAACGGCTTACGCTGTCGAGCAAATAGCGGCGCAGTTCGTCGCAAAGCTTTGGCAGGCTCTCTTTTGGCAGCAGACGTAACTCCTGGGTGGAGTCGACCAGCGCCAGGGTCGGGTATTTGGCTATATCAAAACTCATCGCAAGCTCATGGGATATGTTGGTTTATTTATCACGCTGGATTATGTAGTCCGCTAGCGCTTCCAGTGCCGAGGTATCGAGTGACTGTGCAGCCAGCAGACTTAGCGACTGGTGGGCGTCCTCGATTAAATCCCGGGCTTTATTCTGGGCTTGCTCAAGACCCAGAAGTGCAGGATAGGTACTTTTGCCAAGTTGCTGGTCAGCACCCTGACGTTTACCCAATGTTGCAGTATCGCCTACCACATCCAGGATGTCATCCTGAACCTGGAAAGCCAGACCGATGCTTTCTGCGTATTTGTCGAGTATTGGCAGGCATTCTCGCCCTTTATCGCCAGCACTTAACGCCCCCAAACGCACGGCGGCGCGAATCAATGCTCCGGTTTTATGGCGATGAATCCGCTCCAGCGCATCCAGCTCAACCTGATGACCTTCAGCTTCCAGATCCAGCGCCTGACCGCCGCACATACCGGCGATGCCGCTGGCCTGAGCCAGTTCAGAGATCATCGCGATGCGGTCACGGTCAGTGACTTCCGGCATTGGGGCGTCGCTGATAATGGAGAATGCCAGCGTTTGTAGCGCATCTCCGGCCAGGATCGCATTTGCCTCGCCAAATTTTACGTGGCAAGTCGGCAGACCGCGTCGCAGGTCATCGTCATCCATCGCGGGCAAATCATCGTGCATCAGCGAATAGGCATGAATGCATTCGACGGCGGCAGCGGGAGCATCAAGCGTACTCAGGCTGACCCCAAACATCTGACCGGTCGCATACACCAGGAACGGGCGCAGGCGTTTACCGCCTAATAATGCGCCATATTGCATGGTTTCTACCACGGGAGTGTTCTGAAAGGGCAGTGGCGCGATAAAACGGCTCAGTGCCTGGTTGGCTTGCTCAACGCAAGCCTGTAGCTGCTGCGTAAAATCCATTTACTCATTATCCGGTGTAAAAGGCGTAAGGACGGCGTCTTCAGTATCTGACAGCAGGATTTGTACGCGCTGTTCAGCCTGTTGCAATTTGACCTGTCCCTGACGCGCCAACTGTACGCCACGTTCGAATTCGTTCAACGCTTCTTCTAACGGCAGGTCGCCGCCTTCCAGACGGGTAACAATTTGTTCCAGCTCGCTCAGCGCGGTTTCAAAACTGGCGGGCGCTTCATTTTTCTTCGGCATAATGAATGTCTGACTCTCTGTATTGGCAGCACAAGACTATGGTAACGGACTCGCACTGATAAGCAAATAACGCGCAATGTGCACAGTAGCCGCGTGATGGTGGTATACTTGCGCGCCTGGATGCAGTCGCGGGTATGGGCTGCTGTATTTTTTTCCATTACAAGTCATTCAGACTTGCCTAAGAACCATTGCCGCCATGAAGTTTATCATTAAATTGTTCCCAGAAATCACCATCAAAAGCCAATCTGTGCGTTTGCGCTTTATAAAAATTCTGACAGGGAACATTCGTAACGTTTTAAAGCACTATGATGAAGACCTTGCCGTTGTTCGTCACTGGGATCACGTTGAGGTTCGCGCTAAAGATGAAAGCCAGCGCCTGGATATTCGCGACGCGCTGACCCGTATTCCGGGTATCCACCACATTCTCGAAGTAGAAGACGTGCCGTTTACCGATATGCACGATATTTTCGAGAAAGCACTGGTTCAGTATCGCGATCAACTGGAAGGTAAAACCTTCTGTGTTCGCGTGAAGCGTCGCGGGAAGCATGAGTTTAGCTCCATTGAGGTGGAACGTTATGTTGGCGGTGGACTGAACCAACATATTGAATCTGCACGCGTGAAGCTGACGAAGCCGGATGTGACCGTTAATCTTGAAATCGAAAACGACCGTCTGCTGCTGGTTAAAGGCCGCTATGAAGGTATTGGTGGTTTCCCGATTGGGACGCAGGAAGACGTACTGTCGCTGATTTCCGGCGGTTTCGACTCTGGTGTATCCAGCTATATGCTGATGCGTCGCGGCTGCCGTGTTCACTATTGCTTCTTTAACCTTGGCGGCGCAGCGCATGAAATCGGCGTTCGCCAGGTGGCGCATTACCTGTGGAATCGCTTCGGTAGTTCGCATCGCGTGCGTTTTGTTGCTATCAACTTTGAACCGGTGGTCGGTGAGATCCTGGAGAAAGTTGATGACGGCCAGATGGGCGTGGTTCTCAAACGTATGATGGTTCGCGCGGCGTCGAAAGTCGCTGAGCGCTACGGCGTACAGGCGCTGGTAACCGGTGAAGCACTGGGCCAGGTGTCCAGCCAGACGCTGACCAACCTGCGTCTGATCGATAACGTTTCTGACACCCTGATCCTGCGCCCGCTTATCTCCCATGATAAAGAGCACATCATCAATCTGGCGCGTGAAATTGGTACCGAGGACTTTGCCCGTACCATGCCGGAATACTGCGGTGTGATTTCAAAAAGCCCGACGGTGAAAGCGATCAAAGCGAAGATTGAGGCCGAAGAAGAAAACTTCGATTTCTCTATCCTCGATAAAGTGGTTGAAGAAGCGAACAATATCGATATTCGCGATATCGCCCAGCAGACGCAACAGACCGTGGTAGAAGTGGAAACCGTGAGCGGTTTCGGCCCGAATGACGTAATCCTTGATATCCGTTCTGTGGATGAACAGGATGATAAACCGCTGAAGGTTGAAGGTGTGGACGTCGTTTCTCTGCCATTCTACAAGCTGAGCACTAAATTCGGCGATCTGGACCAGAGTAAAACCTGGCTGCTGTGGTGTGAACGCGGGGTGATGAGTCGCCTGCAGGCGCTTTATCTGCGCGAGCAGGGCTTTGAAAATGTGAAGGTGTATCGCCCGTAATTGAGTAAACATCGTGTTGTAGGCCGGATAAGGCGGTTACGCCGCCATCCGGCAATATAACGATATTATTCAAAACGAACGGGAAGCGTCTTCCCGTTCGACTCCCAGACCCCCTGATAGACACCGTCTTTTAACTCTAGCGTTATCTTCTCTTGCGTTTGTTCAGCCGCAGATGTCTTCAGTTCATAATGTTGATTGTCGGCTGTGTCGCATTTGCCGGTCAATTCAATCGGTGCGCCAAATTTTTGGTAAAAGTAAGCCCCTTCAAAAAAATCACCGTATTTGCAGTCCACCTTCAACACAATACGCATGCTTTTTCCCAGCGTGCCGTACATGACTTTGCCGTCAATGCCGGGCGCTGGCGAAACTGGTGTTGTACTCTTTGCGGTAGTCAGATATTGGCCGTACGGTGTGAGCTGATTTTGCAGTTCCGCGGTTGGGATTTTCGTTGTGAAATCACCCAACTCGTCGAGCGCACGGCTGGCGTGGTTGCTACAGCGTCCGTTCAGGAAAGCCAGGTGGTCTTTTTGCAGGGAGAATTTGTCGATGTAGTACAAACCGTCGGTGTAGGTTGCGCACGATGCGTAGAATTCGGCATAGTTAAAATCTTCACCTTTATCTTCTTTTATTTGTTCTGGTGTTTGCGAATTATGCGCCGTAACAAAGGTATCGATTTGGCCGCGGATATCTTTTCTGATGCGGGTGTTTAATTCGGCGATTGTAGCCCGGGAAAAGAGATCGTTAAGGGTAATTGCCGCACCGCTGGCTAAATCGAAGCTAATCGGCACATTGTACGACTCGCAATACGCCCCGCAACCTTCGATAAACATGTTGAGCGTCAGGATTTTTGCGTCGCGATACTCAACCGTGTAGTCAAGGTTTGCGGTGGGATTCATGGCTGATTTCGCAAACTGATTTACTGTGGCCTGTGGAGTATTACCCGGTAGCTGATTGATAAAGCTTGCGAAAATATAATCGTTAATGCGTTTTGCAACGTTGGGGTTATCCGTCGAGGAAAACCATGGCACGCGATACTGCATTTCAGTGCTTCCGGGATAGCGATATTCAATACTCTTTATTTCGAGTTGCGTCGCTGTGGCATAACCGGAAAGGAGCAGTAAAGCCACTCCAATCAGATATCCTTTCATTATGATTCCTTATAAGGGAGTGGCTCGAAGATTTACTCGTAGTAGTTATAGATTCCCGCGGCCATCACCAGTTGTGACGCCACCTCGTGAGCTTTTTCGCGACTCACCAGCAGATCAATGATTTTTAAACCGAAATCGATTGAGGTTCCCGGTCCCTGACTGGTTAACAGATTGACGCGCGGATCCCATACGACGCGCTTGTCCTGCCACTGGTCAGCGGGAATTTGGTCTTTCAGCGCCGGAAAACCGGTCATGTTACCGATGGGGAAAATATCGTGTGGGACGAGTACGGTGGCGGCCGCGGCGCAAATTGCCGCGACAATGCGCCCGGAACGATGAAACTGTTTCACGGTTTCGATAAGCAGCGGGCTGTCGCGAAAACACTCGGCGCCTTTAATACCGCCCGGCAGCACGATAATGTCGAAATCGCCGTCAGCAACTTCGACTAATGGCGCATCCGCCAACAGCTTCACTCCGCGTGAGCAGACGATCGTCAGGTCGCCATCGCTGGCGACGCTGGCAGTTGTGACCTTAATTCCGCCGCGCACCAGCAGATCGATAGTGGTGACCGCTTCGGTCTCTTCACTACCAGGGGCGAGACATACCAGTGCTTGAGCGCTCATACTCACTTTCCTTTCTCTTTACCATTTCAAACAGTTGGGCGTTTTCCGGGACGGCGATGCCGTGCGCGCGGGCGCGTTTTAACAAATATCCGGTAATGTAGTCGATCTCTGTATGACGCAGGGCACGAATGTCTTGCAGCATTGATGAGATATTTTCCGCCGTACTGTCAATCACCTGCTCGACATAATAGCGTAAATCATCCACAGATGTATGGTGGCCTTCGCGTTCAATGACCGCGGCCACTTCCTCGCAGATGAGTGCTATTTTTTCAGGATGATGGCGTAACTCGCCGTTTGGGCAATCCCATAATGCGGTCAGCGGGTTAATGACGCAGTTGACGGCCAGCTTTCGCCACAGTTCGGCGCGAATAGTGTCGTGCCAGGCGACGTCCGGTAGCACCTCTTGCAGGACTTCAGCCAGATAACTGAAATCACCGTCTTGTTCACGCGCAGGACCAATGCGCGTTGTTCCCTGAGCGACATGAATGATGACGTTGCCGTCACGGCGTGCTGCGTGGGTGGTGGTACCTATCAGCAGAGGTTGCTTAATGTTATGCAGCTCTTCAATTGTCCCCATGCCGTTGTGAATCAGCAGAATGGGAGTGGTTTCAGGCAGAATTGCGGCCAGGCCTTTTACCGCATCAGAAACCTGCCAGGCTTTCAGGGTGACCAGTAGCAGGTCGCTTTTTGCCAAAAAGTCGGGGTCGTTTGCCGTCAGGGATTCATTAAAAACTGACCCATCCGTGTCGATCAGGTTTACGCTGCAATAGGGTTGCGGTACGCGTAGCCACCCTTGCACCTCATGTCCATGTTTGCATAGCGCGGTAAGCCAAAGCTGTCCTAGCGCTCCACATCCCAGTACGGTAATTTTCATTCTTCCTCCTCACCTGCAACAGCACCAGGTGTTAATCCATATCGGCCGTACCCCATTATTGTTCGCAGGTATCAGTACCACGTACAATTAAAGGATACAGCCTAGTATAGCGCTGTCTGTTGGGTAACTTTGCAGGTATTATGCTTCGCATCAAAAATGAAGGGAGAGGAAAAGATGCCATCTTTCGATATTGTCTCTGAAGTTGATCTTCAGGAAGCCCGTAACGCGGTAGATAACGCCAGCCGCGAAGTGGAGTCACGCTTTGATTTTCGTGGCGTTGAAGCGACTTTTGAGCTGAATGAGTCAAATAAGACGATTAAGGTGCTGAGCGAGTCTGATTTTCAGGTCAATCAGTTGCTGGATATTCTGCGTGCCAAGCTGCTCAAACGCGGTATTGAAGGCACGTCGCTGGACGTACCAGAAACCTTCGTGCACAGCGGTAAAACCTGGTTTGTTGAAGCTAAGCTGAAACAAGGCATTGAAAGCGCAGTGCAAAAGAAAATCGTTAAGCTGATCAAAGACAGCAAACTGAAGGTGCAGGCGCAGATTCAGGGCGAAGAAATCCGTGTAACCGGCAAGGCGCGTGACGACCTGCAATCCGTCATGGCACTGGTTCGCGGCGGCGACCTCGGTCAACCGTTCCAGTTTAAGAACTTCCGCGATTAAGTCGTTATGTCAGATGGCGTAAGCCGCCATCTGACAAATCTCATCTTCACGCCTGGCTGATGGCCTGCTCAACCTCAAATCGATTCGTCACTTTGCTGTCGATTTTCACGTAGGCCGAATGTTCTTTCGCCACAATTAACACTTCGCTTATTCCTTCTTTTGCCAGCAGGCGCTGCTTCAGGGTGTCATCCGCAGCAATTTCAGGCGGGATTTCCACCCGCAGGCTGCTGACGTACGGCGGCTCTTTCATTGTACTCGCCACCAATAACCACACTGCCGCCAGAAGCGCACCGGCCAGGAATACGGCCTGACCATCAAACATTTCAACCACCCAACCGCCGAGCGAACCGCCAATCGCCACGCCAAGAAACTGGCTGGTGGAGTAAACGCCCATCGCCGTGCCTTTATAGCCAGCCGGAGACTCTTTACTGATAAGCGAGGGGAGGAGGGCTTCCATCAGGTTGAACGCGAGGAAGAATATCTGCACGCCCGCAATCAACCCCCAGAAACGCACGTTAGCGCTCCACAATACAATCTCTGCAATAAGAATCAGTAACACGCAGGCGAGGAACACGCGTTTCATCTTGCGCTTCACTTCGGCGTAAATGATGAACGGCACCACGGAAACAAAGGACAGCAGCATCGTCACCAGATAAATTTTCCAGTGCTCTGCTGCAGGGAAGCCTGCTTTCGCCAGTTGGCCTGGTAAAGCGACGAAGGTGGACATCAGCAATATGTGCAGACACATGATGCCAAAGTTGAGCTTCAGCAGTTTGGGCTCTGCCAGCACTTTGCTGAAGCTGCCTTTTACCATGCCCGACTCGCGGTTCAGCACGTGGGTAGTGCTATTGGGAACGACCCAAATGGTCAGCACGATACCCGTGGTAGCAAGGGCTGCAATCATCCAGAACAGCGCGTGTAGCCCCAGCGCATGGGTAACGATTGGTCCCAGCACCATCGCAATGGCGAAGGTGATACCAAAGCTGACGCCGATAAACGCCATCGCTTTGGTACGGTTTTGCTCACGGGTTAAGTCGGAAAGCAGCGCCATTACGGCAGCAGCAATCGCGCCAGAGCCTTGTAAAGCCCGACCAAGAATAATGCCCCAGATTGAATCGGAGAGAGCAGCAATTATGCTGCCGAGAACGAATACCGCCAGCCCGCCGACGATAAGTGGCTTACGACCAATGCGGTCAGAGAGCAGGCCAAAGGGGATTTGGAAAACGGCTTGCGCCAGACCATATATGCCGATGGCAAGGCCTATCAGCGCTTCGCTGGCACCCTGTAGCGCCATACCGTAAGTGGTCAGAACCGGCAGGACCATAAACATGCCAAGCATGCGCAACGAGAATACGGTCCCTAAACCCCAGGTGGCGCGCAACTCACCGGGCGTCATTTTGTAATCGTTCATTCCCACCTCTGTATTAATTTCGCGCCTAGTGTAAAGCGCTAAGCAGGCTGGGTAAATATGCGCTTTATTAACAAATGTTGGGGTTGTGAGGGGCGTCGGCTGGAGACGAAAATGCCGGATAGCGATCTGAACGTAACTTATCCGGCCTACAAGCTATGTGCTTTTTTGTAGGCCGGATAAGACGTCAGCCGCCATCCGGCATAGAAGGTATGACGATTAACTTACCAGACGTAAGTCAGCAGGTTCTGCGAGTTTGGCACCATAAAGTCGACGGACATCATTACGCTGAGCGCGGTAATGGCAATGATGGAGAAACCGAACAGCTTGCGCGCCCAGACTCTGTCATCTTCCACTTTATAACCACGCAGCGCCATGCCCAACCACCAGACGCTCACCGCCGCTGCAACAATCAGGTATTTATAACCTGCATAGCCGCCCAGGGTTAGCATCAGCGTGGCGATAGCAAACGCCACGATGTACAGCGTGATATGGTTCTTCGCGACCGAAATACCTTTCACCACCGGCAGTACCGGGATGTTGGCAGCCTGATAATCCTTGAAGCGGAAAATCGCAATCGCGTAAGAGTGCGGCATCTGCCACAGGCTGAAAATAGCCAGCAGAATCAGCGCACCGCTATCGAACTCACCGGTTACGGCACAGTAGCCAATCACCGGCGGCGCAGCGCCGGAGAGTGAGCCAATCAGCGTGCCATAAACGGAATGGCGCTTCATGTACAGGCTATAAACGCCCACATAGACCACGAAGCCCATTACCCCCAGCCAGCAGGCCAGAGGGTTCGCGCCAAACCACAGCAGCATAAAGCCAGCAATACCCAGCAGGGTGGCGTATACCAGCGAGACCGCAGGGGAAATCAGACCTTTAACCAGCACGCGGTTTTTGGTCCTCTCCATCTTCCTGTCGATATCCCTGTCGATGTAGTTGTTAAATACACAACCCGACGCCACAACCAGTGACACCCCAACCAGCGTGTAGATAAACAGGGGATAATCAATGCTGCCTTTCGAGGCCAGCAGGAATCCCCCAATCACCGAGATCAGGTTGCCAAAGATGATGCCTGGTTTCGTTACTTGCAGGTATTGCTTAAACATCATAATCGCCGCTCTTAGTGCATCATCATGTTGTAGTTAAGGTTCCACATAATCCAGATGGAGCCCACAACCAGGATGGCGATGATTAGCACAGTAAAGACAAAGGCCGTCATGTTCCAACCTTCATCAGATTTGCTATTCATGTGCAGGAAGCACACCAGGTGCACCAGAATCTGTACCACTGCCATTGCCAGAATAGTTCCCAGAATGACGGCCGGTGAGGCAGAACCTGTCATCACCATCCAAAACGGAATGACCGTCAGGATGATCGACAGGATAAAACCTGTCATGTAGGTTTTTACGCTGCCATGGGATGCGCCGCCGCTCTCGTTAGAATGACTCATTACATCGCCCCCATCAGATAAACAACAGTGAACACACAGATCCACACCACATCCAGGAAGTGCCAGAACAGGCTCAGGCACATGATGCGGGTACGGTTAGTACTGGTCAGGCCGCGACGAGCAACTTGCACCATCAGCACCGCCATCCAGATAAGACCGGAGGTGACGTGCAGACCGTGAGTACCGACCAGCGCGAAGAACGCAGACAGGAAGCCGCTGCGATCCGGGCCCATACCGTTAACAATCAGGTGATGGAATTCATAGAGTTCCATCCCGATGAATCCGGCACCGAACAAGAAGGTCAACGCCAGCCAGGAGATAACCTGGCTCTTGTTGTTCTTGTACATGGCAATCGCTGCCATGCCGTAAGTAATGGAGCTGAATAACAGCAGGAATGTTTCAACCAGAACGAACGGCAGTTCAAAAATGTCCTTACCTGTCGGGCCACCTGCGGTGCCGTTCACCAGAACGGCATAGGTTGCAAACAGAATAGAGAACAGAATGCAGTCGCTCATCAGGTAGACCCAGAATCCGAAGATCTTGGTCTGGCCTGCATCGTGGTGCCCGTATTCGTGCGCGTGGGCAGTCGCGTGCGTTAAAGTATCAGTTGCCATTTTTCAGCCCTGCCTTAGTAATCTCATCGAAATGCTGGTTTTCCAGTTTTTCGACTTCCGGGACCGGCACGTAGTAATCCACGTCTTCATCAAAGCTTTTCACAATCCAGCTGATGATCATGCCTGCGAAGCTTGCAATCGCCAGCCACCAGATATGCCAGATCATGGCGAAACCAAACAGTGTTGCGAAGGCGGTAATGACGATACCGGCACCGCTGTTCTTCGGCATATGAATTTCTTCATAGTGCGCAGGCTGCTTGTACGCTTCACCTTTTTCTTTCATTTCCCAGAAGGCATCACGCTCGTGAACGTGCGGCACAACGGCAAAGTTATAGAACGGAGGCGGGGAAGAGGTTGCCCACTCCAGCGTACGACCACCCCATGGGTCACCGGTCAGGTCACGGTTCTGCTCGCGGTCGCGAATAGAAACGAAGATCTGAATCAGCTGGCACAGGATACCCAGTGCAATCAGCGCGGCGCCGCAGGCGGCAACGACCAGCATCGGATGGAACTGTGGATCAATCTGCTGGCTGAGGCGACGGGTCATACCCATGAAGCCCAGCACGTACAGCGGCATAAATGCTACGAAGAAGCCGATGATCCAGAACCAGAATGCGCGTTTACCCCAGGTTTCGTTCAGCGTGAAGCCAAACGCTTTTGGCCACCAGTAGGTCATACCAGCGAAGCATCCAAATACGACACCGCCGATGATAACGTTATGGAAGTGCGCAATCAGGAACAGACTGTTGTGCAGAACGAAGTCCGCACCCGGCACCGCCAGCAGTACACCGGTCATGCCGCCGACTGAGAAGGTGACGATAAAGCCAATCGTCCACAGCATTGCTGAGTGGAATACGATACGGCCCTGATACATGGTGAACAGCCAGTTGAAGATCTTCACCCCGGTCGGGATGGCGATAATCATGGTGGTGATACCGAAGAAGGCGTTTACGTTAGCGCCTGCACCCATGGTGAAGAAGTGGTGCAGCCAAACAACGAACGACAGAACGGTGATACACACGGTTGCCCACACCAGCGAGGTGTAACCAAACAGACGTTTACGTGAGAAGGTTGCCGCGATTTCGGAGAACACACCGAAGACTGGCAGAACCAGAATGTACACTTCCGGATGGCCCCAGGCCCAAATCAGGTTGATGTACATCATCATGTTGCCGCCCATATCGTTGGTAAAGAAATGGGTGCCCAGATAGCGATCCAGGGTCAGCAACGCGACGGTAACCGTCAGGATTGGGAAAGAAGCGATAATCAGGATGTTTGCACACAGAGATGCCCAGCTAAACACCGGCATCTTGAACATGGTCATTCCTGGTGCACGCATCTTAATGATGGTCACAAAGAAGTTGATACCGGTCAGAGTTGTACCAATACCGGACAACTGGACTGCCCATATCCAATAGTCGACCCCGACGCTTGGACTGTACTCTATTCCCGAAAGTGGCGGATACGCCAGCCAACCGGTCTGCGCGAATTCACCCACGCCCAGAGAAAGGTTAACCAGGATTACGCCGACAACGGTGAACCAGAAGCTCAGGTTGTTCAGGAACGGGAATGCAACGTCACGTGCGCCGATCTGCAGCGGAACCACCAGGTTCATCAGACCGATAACAAATGGCATTGCCACGAAGAAGATCATAATCACGCCGTGAGCCGTGAAGATCTGGTCGTAGTGGTGAGGAGGCAGGAAGCCTGCTTCACCTGCAGAAGCCAGCGCTTGCTGACTACGCATCATGATGGCGTCGGCAAAGCCACGAATCAACATGACGATTGCGACGATGACATACATGATGCCAAGGCGTTTGTGGTCAACCGAGGTTAGCCACTCTTTCCACAGGTAGGTCCACTTACCGAAGTAAGTGATAAGGCCCAGTAAGGCCGCACCACCGATGATAATGGCAGCAATCGTAACCATGACAATAGGTTCATGGAACGGAACTGCATCCAGCGTCAATTTTCCGAACATCGTATTCTTCCTCGGCCCCTTAGTGAGCGGATTCCGCGTGGCTCATGTCCATGCCTTCCATTCCTTCGTGTGCGCTGTGCTCACCTTCGGGTTGGGTCATGTCCATGCTCTTACCGTGAGCCATAAATTTGTTAATAACGTCTTTAAACAAATCCGGTTTCACGTTGGAGAAGTATTCCACCTGGTTGTATTCGCTTGGCGCAGCCACTTTCTCGAACGCTGCCATGTCGCTCATGGTGTTCGTGGACTGTTTAGCTTTAGCAACCCATTGGTCGAATTCGGCGCGGTCCTTTGTTGCGATAGCCTTGAACTTCATACCGGAGAAGCCTGGTCCGCTATAACTTGCGGAGATACCATCATAAGTACCGACTTCGTTGGCGATCAGATGCAGTCGAGTCTGCATACCGGCCATGGCATAAATCTGGCTACCCAGACGCGGGATAAAGAAGGAGTTCATCACGGAGTTGGAAGTCACTTTGAATTCAACCGGAGTATTCGCCGGGAAGGCGATTTCATTCACGGTAGCGATACCCTGTTCCGGATAGATGAAGAACCATTTCCAGTCCATGGAAACCACTTCGATGGTAATGGGCTTCTCGTCATGCGCCAGCGGTTTGCTTGGCTCAAGAGCGTGAGTGGTTTTCCAGGTCAGAACGGCAAGGAAAATGATGATTAAGATCGGCACCGTCCAGACCACAGCTTCCACTTTATTGGAGTGTGACCAGTTCGGGCTGTACTTCGCATCTTTATTGCTTGCACGATACTTCCAGGCAAAACCAACAGCCATCAAGATGGCGGGAATAACGACAATCAACATCAGGCCAAATGCCGTCAGTATCAATGACCGTTGTTCCAGTCCAATCTGTCCTTTAGGGTCAAGCAGCGCAGAATTACAGCCACTGAGTAATGCAGTGCCTGCAATTAATGACAACCATCCCAAACTTTTATTGTATTTCCTGAGTCTCATTTAACGACCTCAATTCCACGGGACCGGGTGGCGTTTAAAGTGTGAGGGCATTTTACGGGAAGGTTACATTACTGTAAACATCTCTAGATCTGTGTTACTGGGTTCTGCCGTGCATGTCACATATGTTGCAATATATGTCGCTTTGGCTTTAAGAACCTGTTGCAACATCACGTTATAACGAAAGCGGGCAGGTGGGGGGCGTACTGAGGGCAATTGGTATAACCAATACGAAAATAAAACAATTGCTTAACAATTGATTATCAATAAACGGACAATTGAGGAACAAAAAATAAATCTTTCTTGGCTGAATCGAGTAAGGAAAATAGTATATATAAAAGGCGTCAATAATTTCCAAATTCTTTGGCGCACAAAATAACAAATATTATTTTTAGCAGTTGTTGCTTATTTCGCCGTTATAATTACGTAGGGTGATTACAACGACCAAATATGCTCGTCATACTTCAAGCTACGGGTGTGTTGGCTTTCCTCGCTCACCCCAGTCACTTACTTATGTAAGCTCCTGGGGATTTGCTGCGTCGCCGCGTGATTCGGCCTCTCGGCCTCTCCCCTACGGGGCCAGCGCAAGCGCTGTTCAAAACGCTCACGCCTTTTGTCCCGTAACTCGAATTATTTAGAGCATAAATATGCAACATCATGCCAGACGGGTTTTGCGCAATGCCAGATAATCAAGCAATCCACCAAAAACGACCCCGCAGACCGCGACTACCACTGAGACTTCAAGCAGTTCCGGCAGGAAGGAGAAGTTGGTGTAATCCAGCGCGTTCATGGTTAACAGCAGCAGCCAAACCAGCAGCAGGCAGCAGCCCGCAACTAGCGTCATTAATGCCAGACTGTATGCTCCACGAAATTCCGTGCGCGGAATGAAGCTTTCATTTTGCCAGCTATGTTCCAGGGTCTGGCGACATACCAGCAGCAGTATCAGGCCGGGGATCGCGGCAAATACGGAGAACAGATAAAACGTCGGCCAGCCGTGTGCTTCGACAAACCAACCCGCTACCGGGCCAACGTAAACGCGACCAACGGCTGAAAGCGCGGAGAGCAGGGCGAACTGGGTCGCTGAGAAGGACTTATTGCACAGCGTCATTAATAAAGCGACAAATGCCGCCGTGCCCATTCCGCCGCACAGGTTTTCAAAGAAGACGGCCGCCGCCATGCTGAACATGTGTTTGTCAGTGATGGACAGTAGCCAGTAGCCCGCATTCGACGCCCCTTGCAAGATGCCGAAAATAAGCAATGCGCGGAACAGAGAGAGGCGCTGCATCAGGATCCCACCGTACAGCGCGCCAACAATGGTCGCCAGTAGCCCCAGCGTCTTATTCACCACGCCAACTTCACCCGCATCAAACCCAACGCCGCGGATTAAAAAGGTGGTGGTCAGGCTCATGGCGAAAGCATCCCCGAGCTTATACAGCACAATAAGCAGCAGGATCAGCCATGCGTTGTTACGACCAAAGAAGTCTCGCAGCGGAGCCGCAACTGCCTGTTCCAGCGTTTTAGGCACCGGAATGGTGTCAGTTGGTTCAGGTGCTAACAGAGTGGCGATGATACAGGGAATCAACAGCGCAGCCATCAGCCAGTACATCCCTTGCCAGCCCAGCCAGCGATCGGCCATCCACAAGGCCAATCCGCCTGAAACCAGCATCCCTAATCGATAGCCCAGCACGCTGATAGCCGCGCCGGTGCCGCGGTCTTCTGCGGGCAATACGTCGGTTTTCCAGGCATCAAAGACGATATCCTGCGATGCCGAGCAAAAAGCGATCACTACTGCGAGTGCGGCCATCCAGCGTAACTGTGTGCCAGGCTCCAGAAAGCCCATCGCGGCGATAGAAATTAACAACAGCACCTGGGTCGCCAGCAGCCAGCCGCGACGTCGACCTAAAAACGATGGCGTATAGCGGTCCATCAACGGGGACCAGAGAAATTTAAATACGTAGGCCTGACCGACCAGGGAAAAGAAACCGATGGTTTTAAGATCGATATTCTCGACTGTCATCCACGCCTGAAGCGTACCGGAGGTGAGTGCGAGCGGTAAACCGGAGGCGAACCCCAGAATGAGCAGGATAGCTGAACGTGGTTGCTGAAAAATACGTAAGTATTGACTGGACATGGGCTTCTATAGGCCCGACGAACGCCGGGCCATATGGGCAGAAATTAACGAGCGTTCTGCTTGATGAAATCGTGAACGCTGGTGTCCTGAGACATATCAGCGATGGTGTCGGTCAGCACGCTGTTAACGGCATCAGCGATATTTTTGTTAGAGGCTTGCAGTGCACCTTCAACAGAATAGCTTGCGCGGTAGTTTTTGGTCATCTTGTTGCCGTTGGCGGCGGTCGCAATGATGGCGATGTCTGCTTTGGTGGCGATGTTATAGCGCACGCTACCCTGAGACACGTCAGCATACAGCTGGCTAACAATGATTTGCAGGTTGACTGCACCGTTCGGTCCAATCATATAACCACGTGCGGTCATCTGTTTTTCCAGTACTTCTTGCAGCAGGAAACGCAGGTCGCGGGACGCGGTCAGGGTCACCAACTGGTTGTCGCGGGTGACTTTTGCCAGCGCTTGATCCTGGCGCTGGTCGGCTCCGTTGATGCTAACGGTCACACCCATCAGGCTTGGGTCCTGCTGCGGCAGGGTAATTTTCGGGGAGACTTCAATAGTGGTCGGCGGTGTTGCGCATCCAGCTAACATAAACAGCGCGACAAACGGGACGAGGATTTTTTTAAACATGCCAGGGCTCTCAGCGAATCTAAATTGTATGGTTAGAGAAAATTCCCGCCATCATAACATCGCCAACGATGAGGGGAAGTGGGTAACGCATGTAAATTCATTGTGTTGTCCGTTTTATGACTTTGTGGAGACTATAAACGGACTTTTTGCAATAAATTGGAGTGAGGAATCAGTGAACTTCATCCGTTTGAATGAGAAAATCAGACAAGCGCTAATTTTTTGTTGCTAAGGTGTAATGAAAACGGTAAAAGCGGCTAGTATTTAAAGGGATGGGTGACATCTCAGCGTTGTCGGAGGAAAAATTTCATGATGATTCGTGAGCAAATAGAAGAAAAATTAAGGGCAGCGTTCGAACCCGTGTTCCTCGAAGTTGTGGATGAAAGCTATCGTCACAATGTCCCGGCTGGTTCTGAAAGCCACTTTAAGGTTGTACTGGTTAGCGATCGCTTTACAGGTGAACGTTTTCTTAATCGTCATCGGATGATTTACAGCACGTTAACGGCGGAGCTTTCCACAACCGTTCATGCGCTTGCCCTGCATACCTACACTATTAAGGAGTGGGAAGCGTTGCAGGATACGATTTTTGCATCGCCTCCGTGTCGTGGGGCGGGAAGCATCGCGTAAAAACGGATTTGCAACAACCGACGCTTTTCCAGTATGTTGCTACAGATTATGTGAAAACGGCCTGCGGGCCGTTTTGTTTTGTCTGAATTCTGGGGCAGTCGTACAGTATTCAGACAAAAATTAGCCGGGAATTGTGAAAAAAGCCGCAGCAACGCGCGATAACCGTTCTCGACTCATAAAAGTGATGCCGCTATAATGCGCGTCTTATTTTTCGGAATGTCTTCGGGATGATTCTGACGACAGGGAATGTGATTGCTTATGAGAACATCCCAGTTCCGCGAAGCCAACAACCTGTGCTTGCGGAGAAGAGTTGACCGAGCACTGTGATTTTTTGAGGTAACAAGATGCAAGTTTCAGTTGAAACCACTCAAGGCCTTGGCCGCCGTGTAACGATTACTATCGCTGCTGACAGCATCGAGACCGCTGTGAAAAGCGAGCTGGTCAACGTAGCGAAGAAAGTGCGTATTGACGGTTTCCGCAAAGGAAAAGTACCGATGAATGTTGTTGCTCAGCGTTATGGCGCGTCTGTTCGCCAGGACGTTCTGGGTGACCTGATGAGCCGCAACTTCGTTGACGCGATCATCAAAGAAAAAATCAATCCGGCTGGCGCACCGAACTACGTTCCGGGCGAATACAAACTGGGTGAAGATTTTACTTACGCGGTAGAGTTTGAAGTTTACCCGGAAGTTGAGCTGACTGGCCTGGAAGCAATCGAAGTTGAAAAACCGGTTGTTGAAGTTACCGACGCTGACGTTGACGTAATGCTGGACACCCTGCGCAAGCAGCAGGCTACCTGGAAAGACAAAGACGGCGCTGCTGATGCAGAAGACCGTGTAACCATCGACTTCACCGGTTCTGTAGACGGCGAAGAGTTCGAAGGCGGCAAAGCGTCTGACTTCGTACTGGCGATGGGCCAGGGTCGTATGATCCCGGGCTTTGAAGAAGGCGTTAAAGGCCACAAAGCTGGCGAAGAGTTCACTATCGACGTGACCTTCCCGGAAGAATACCACGCTGAAAACCTGAAAGGTAAAGCTGCGAAGTTCGTTATCAACCTGAAGAAAGTTGAAGAACGCGAACTGCCGGAACTGACTGAAGAATTCATCAAACGTTTCGGCGTTGAAGATGGTTCCGTAGCAGGTCTGCGCGCTGAAGTCCGTAAAAACATGGAACGCGAGCTGAAAGGCGCTGTGCGTAACCGCGTTAAGTCTCAGGCGATCGAAGGTCTGGTAAAAGCTAACGACATCGACGTTCCGGCTGCTCTGATCGACAGCGAAATCGACGTTCTGCGTCGTCAGGCTGCACAGCGTTTCGGCGGCAACGAGAAACAAGCTCTGGAACTGCCGCGTGAACTGTTCGAAGAACAGGCTAAGCGTCGCGTAGTTGTTGGTCTGCTGCTGGGCGAAGTGATTCGTACCAACGAACTGAAAGCTGACGAAGATCGCGTTAAAGGCCTGATCGAAGAGATGGCTTCTGCTTACGAAGATCCGAAAGAAGTTGTTGAGTTCTACAGCAAAAACAAAGAGCTGATGGACAACATGCGTAACGTCGCTCTGGAAGAGCAGGCTGTTGAAGCCGTTCTGGCGAAAGCGAAAGTGACTGAAAAAGCCACTTCCTTCAACGAACTGATGAACCAGCAGGCGTAATTCGTCGCTTTTTTAGCTCGAATTTCGTACGCAAGCCCGTCACCTTTTGGTGGCGGGTTTTTTTTTGTCACGCATTTTGCATGGGAAGAGTGCGAAAACAGCGTTTCAGTGTTAGCGTTACAACAAAAGATTGTTATGCTTGAATTATGGCGATGTCGTACCCATTACTGAGGGACTAGCTGATAATCCGTCCATAAGGTTACAATCAGCACAGCAGGTTTTTTCAAATTTTATCCAGGAGACGGAAATGTCATACAGCGGCGAACGAGATAACTTTGCACCCCATATGGCGCTGGTGCCGATGGTCATTGAACAGACCTCACGTGGTGAGCGCTCTTTTGATATCTATTCTCGTCTACTTAAGGAACGCGTCATTTTTCTGACCGGCCAGGTCGAAGACCATATGGCTAACCTGATCGTGGCGCAGATGCTGTTCCTGGAAGCAGAAAACCCAGAAAAAGATATCTACCTGTACATCAACTCCCCTGGTGGAGTGATCACTGCCGGGATGTCTATCTATGACACCATGCAGTTTATTAAGCCGGACGTCAGCACCATTTGTATGGGCCAGGCGGCCTCAATGGGTGCGTTCCTGCTGACCGCCGGGGCGAAAGGCAAACGTTTTTGCCTGCCTAACTCTCGCGTCATGATCCACCAGCCTCTGGGCGGTTACCAGGGCCAGGCAACGGATATTGAAATTCATGCCCGTGAAATCCTGAAGGTAAAAGGGCGCATGAACGAACTTATGGCGCATCATACGGGTCAATCTCTTGAGCAGATTGAACGTGATACCGAGCGCGATCGCTTCCTCTCCGCTTCTGAAGCGGTAGAGTACGGTCTGGTCGACTCGATTTTGACCCATCGTAATTAATGCCCAGTGCGCAGGTGTGCCGCTATAATTACCTGGAGCGGCACAACGCTGACTAGCGTCTTGCGCCTGAGAATGGCATTTGCGTCGTCGTGTGCGGCACAAAGAACAAAGAAGAGGTTTTGACCCATGACAGATAAACGCAAAGATGGCTCGGGCAAATTGTTGTACTGCTCTTTTTGCGGCAAAAGCCAGCATGAAGTGCGTAAGCTGATTGCCGGTCCATCCGTGTATATCTGCGACGAATGTGTTGATTTATGCAACGACATCATTCGCGAAGAGATTAAGGAAGTAGCACCGCACCGTGAACGCAGTGCGCTGCCGACGCCACATGAAATTCGCAACCACCTGGACGATTACGTTATCGGTCAGGAGCAGGCGAAGAAAGTGCTGGCGGTCGCGGTATACAACCATTACAAACGTCTGCGCAATGGCGACACCAGCAATGGCGTCGAGTTGGGCAAAAGTAACATCCTGCTGATTGGCCCGACGGGTTCCGGTAAAACGCTGCTGGCTGAAACGCTGGCGCGCCTGCTGGACGTTCCGTTCACCATGGCTGATGCCACCACGCTGACCGAAGCCGGTTATGTGGGTGAAGATGTTGAAAATATTATTCAGAAACTGTTGCAGAAGTGCGATTACGACGTGCAGAAAGCACAGCGTGGGATCGTCTATATCGATGAGATCGACAAGATTTCTCGTAAGTCTGATAACCCATCTATTACCCGTGACGTTTCCGGCGAAGGCGTACAGCAGGCGCTGTTGAAACTGATCGAAGGGACGGTTGCTGCCGTTCCGCCACAGGGTGGTCGTAAACATCCTCAGCAGGAATTCCTGCAGGTTGATACCTCCAAGATCCTGTTTATCTGCGGTGGTGCCTTTGCCGGTCTGGATAAAGTGATTGCTAACCGTGTTGAAACCGGCTCCGGCATTGGTTTTGGCGCAACGGTAAAAGCACAGTCTGATAAAGCCAGCGAAGGTGAACTGCTGTCGCAGGTTGAACCGGAAGATCTGATCAAATTTGGTCTGATCCCTGAGTTCATCGGTCGTCTGCCGGTGGTGGCAACGCTGAGCGAGCTGAGCGAAGAAGCATTGATCCAGATCCTCAAAGAGCCGAAAAACGCCCTGACCAAGCAGTACCAGGCGCTGTTCAATCTTGAAGGTGTCGATCTGGAATTCCGTGAGGAAGCGCTGGATGCGATCGCCAAGAAAGCGATGGCGCGTAAAACCGGTGCTCGTGGTCTGCGTTCTATCGTCGAAGCCGCGCTGCTCGACACCATGTACGATCTGCCTTCTATGGAAGACGTCGAAAAAGTGGTGATCGATGAGTCGGTGATTGGCGGTCAGAGCAAGCCATTGCTGATTTACGGTAAGCCGGAAGCGCAGCAGGCATCTGGCGAATAATTCATCAATTCATACAGACATTTAATTAAAAAGGGGGGATTTTATCTCCCCTTTTATTTTTCCGTAAACATGGCGTTGAATGTGTGGGAAACATCCCCATATACTGACATACATGTTAAAGGTGGTGTGAAGCACAGTCGTACCACCTGATTACCTGGCGGAAACTAAACTAAGAGAGAGCTCTATGAATCCTGAGCGTTCTGAACGCATTGAAATCCCCGTATTGCCGTTGCGCGATGTGGTGGTTTATCCGCACATGGTCATACCCTTATTTGTAGGGCGGGAAAAATCTATCCGTTGTCTGGAAGCGGCTATGGACCATGATAAAAAAATCATGCTGGTCGCACAGAAAGAAGCGTCAACGGATGAGCCGGGTGTAAACGATCTTTTCACCGTCGGGACCGTGGCCTCTATTTTGCAGATGCTGAAACTGCCTGACGGCACCGTAAAAGTGCTGGTCGAGGGGTTACAGCGTGCGCGTATTTCTGCGCTGTCTGACAACGGCGAGCATTTCTCTGCGAAAGCAGAGTACCTTGACTCGCCTGCTATTGATGAGCGCGAACAGGAAGTGCTGGTGCGTACCGCTATCAGCCAGTTCGAAGGCTATATCAAGCTGAACAAGAAAATCCCACCAGAAGTGCTGACGTCGCTGAACAGCATTGACGATCCTGCACGTCTGGCGGATACCATCGCTGCACACATGCCGCTGAAGCTGGCTGACAAGCAGTCCGTGCTGGAGATGTCCGACGTTAACGAACGTCTGGAATATCTGATGGCGATGATGGAATCTGAAATCGATCTGCTGCAGGTTGAGAAACGCATTCGCAACCGTGTGAAAAAGCAGATGGAAAAATCTCAGCGTGAGTACTATCTGAACGAGCAGATGAAAGCTATTCAGAAAGAACTCGGTGAGATGGACGATGCACCGGACGAAAACGAAGCGTTGAAGCGTAAAATCGACGCGGCGAAAATGCCGAAAGAGGCAAAAGAGAAAGCGGAAGCAGAACTGCAGAAGCTGAAAATGATGTCTCCTATGTCGGCGGAAGCGACCGTGGTGCGTGGCTACATCGACTGGATGGTACAGGTGCCGTGGAATGCGCGTAGCAAGGTCAAAAAAGACCTACGTCAGGCGCAGGAAATCCTCGATACCGACCATTATGGTCTGGAGCGCGTCAAAGACCGTATCCTTGAGTACCTCGCGGTTCAAAGCCGTGTAAATAAAATCAAGGGGCCGATCCTGTGTCTGGTTGGACCGCCGGGGGTAGGTAAAACCTCACTGGGGCAGTCCATCGCGAAGGCAACTGGGCGTAAATACATCCGTATGGCGCTGGGCGGCGTGCGTGATGAAGCCGAAATTCGTGGTCACCGCCGGACCTATATCGGTTCTATGCCGGGTAAACTGATCCAGAAAATGGCCAAAGTGGGCGTTAAAAACCCGCTGTTCCTGCTTGATGAGATCGACAAAATGTCTTCCGACATGCGTGGCGATCCGGCTTCCGCACTGCTTGAGGTGCTGGATCCAGAGCAGAACGTGGCGTTCAGCGATCACTACCTGGAAGTGGACTACGATCTCAGCGACGTAATGTTTGTTGCGACCTCTAACTCCATGAATATTCCGGCACCGTTGCTGGATCGTATGGAAGTGATCCGTCTGTCCGGTTATACCGAAGACGAAAAGCTGAACATTGCCAAACGTCACCTGTTGCCGAAACAGATTGAGCGTAATGCGCTGAAAAAAGGTGAGCTGACGGTCGACGATAGCGCCATTGTGGGCATTATTCGTTACTACACCCGTGAAGCAGGCGTACGTAGTCTGGAACGTGAAATCTCTAAACTGTGCCGTAAAGCGGTGAAACAGCTGCTGCTGGATAAATCGCTGAAACATATTGAGATCAATGGCGACAACCTGCACGATTATCTGGGTGTACAGCGCTTTGACTATGGCCGCGCGGACAACGAAAACCGCGTTGGTCAGGTGACGGGGCTGGCGTGGACGGAAGTTGGCGGCGATCTGCTGACTATCGAAACCGCCTGCGTACCGGGTAAAGGTAAGTTGACCTACACCGGTTCTCTGGGTGAAGTCATGCAGGAGTCGATTCAGGCTGCGCTGACCGTGGTGCGCGCGCGTGCGGAAAAACTGGGTATTAACCCGGACTTTTACGAAAAACGCGACATCCACGTTCACGTACCTGAAGGGGCTACGCCGAAAGACGGTCCAAGTGCGGGTATTGCTATGTGTACTGCGCTGGTTTCTTGTCTTACCGGTAACCCAGTTCGCGCCGACGTGGCGATGACGGGTGAGATCACCCTGCGTGGTCAGGTTCTGCCTATCGGTGGTTTGAAAGAAAAACTGCTGGCGGCACACCGTGGCGGCATTAAGACGGTCTTAATTCCCGATGAGAACAAACGTGACCTGGAAGAGATTCCGGACAACGTAATTGCCGATCTTAATATTCACCCGGTGAAACGTATTGAGGAAGTTCTGACTCTTGCATTGCAAAATGACCCCTCTGGAATGCAGGTTTTGACGGCAAAATAGTGACCTCGCGCAAAGAGCATTAATAAAAACAGGGCTGGCAGGCCATTTCGGGCTTGCCAGCCTTTTTTTGTATAGCTAATTTAGATAACGGATTAGGCTTGCCATCATTAACGGGTGTTGTAAGGGCATGGCAGGCCTGATATAACTGCTGCGCGGTCGCACTTTGAAGGATTCAGGTGCGATATAAATTATAAAGAGGAAGAGAAGAGTGAATAAATCTCAACTGATCGACAAAATTGCTGCAGGGGCTGATATCTCTAAAGCTGCGGCTGGACGTGCGTTAGATGCAATTATTGCTTCTGTTACCGAATCTCTGAAAGAAGGTGATGACGTAGCGCTGGTAGGTTTTGGTACTTTTGCCGTTAAAGAGCGTGCTGCCCGTACTGGTCGCAACCCGCAAACAGGTAAAGAGATCACCATCGCCGCGGCTAAAGTACCGGGCTTCCGTGCAGGTAAAGCACTGAAAGACGCGGTAAACTAAGTGATTTCCCCTTTGGGGATGTGACGAAGTACAAGGGCGCATCGACTGATGTGCCTTTTTTATTTGTAATTCCGGTACTTTCTACGCGTTGTGGGCTGACAATTGCCCCTGTTTCTTGTCACAATAGACCTTTGTGCGCAGCGTTCAGGAAACGCTATGCTGCGTGAAGCATATATACTCAAAATCCTTGTTGCCGTTGTTGTCATCAACGCGGGGGCAGCAGAGAGGATAACGCGTATAGTCATCTACAGCGGAGTGTGGTTACACCATGATGGACAGCTTACGCACGGCTGCTAACAGTCTCGTGCTCAAGATTATTTTCGGTATCATTATCGTGTCGTTCATTTTGACCGGCGTGAGTGGTTACCTGATTGGCGGAGGCAATAACTTCGCCGCCAAAGTGAATGGCCAGGAGATCAGCCGCGGGCAGTTCGAGAATGCGTTCAACAGCGAACGTAACCGCATGCAGCAACAGCTGGGCGATCAATACTCCGAGCTGGCCGCGAACGAAGGTTATATGAAAACGCTGCGTCAGCAGGTGCTGAATCGTCTTGTTGACGAAGCACTGCTGGATCAGTATTCCCGCGAGCTTAAGCTCAACATCAGCGACGATCAGGTTAAACAGGCCATTTTCGCCACGCCTGCGTTCCAGGTGGACGGCAAGTTTGATAACAACCGCTATAACGCGATTGTCAATCAAATGGGAATGACTGCAGACCAGTATGCTCAGGCATTACGTAATCAGCTTACGACACAGCAGCTGATTAACGGTGTTGCCGGTACGGACTTCATGCTGAAAGGTGAAACGGACGAACTGGCGGCGTTGGTCGCACAGCAGCGTATCGTGCGCGAGGCGACGATTGACGTTAACGCACTGGCCGCGAAGCAGTCTGTTACCGAGCAGGAAGTTGCCAGCTACTACGAGCAGAATAAAAACAACTTTATGACGCCGGAACAGTTCCGCGTGAGCTACATCAAGCTGGACGCTGCTGCAATGCAGGAGACGGCCAGCGATGCTGATATTCAGTCTTACTATGACCAGCATCAGGATCAGTTCACTCAGCCGCAGCGTAACCGCTACAGCATCATTCAGACCAAAACGGAAGATGAAGCCAAAGCGGTACTGGACGAGCTGAACAAAGGCGGTGATTTTGCTGCGCTGGCGAAAGAAAAATCTGCCGATATCATCTCTGCCCGTAAAGGCGGCGATATGGGATGGCTGGAAGATTCCACCACCCCGGATGAGCTGAAAAATGCTGGTCTGAAAGAAAAAGGCCAACTGTCTGGCGTAATTAAGTCTTCCGTTGGTTTCCTCGTTGCGCGTCTTGACGACGTACAGCCTGCGCAAGTTAAACCGCTGAGCGAAGCCCGTGACGAGATTGCGGCAAAAGTGAAGCAGGAAAAAGCGCTGGATGCGTACTATGCGCTGCAGCAGAAAGTCAGCGACGCGGCCAGCAATGATAACGAATCTCTGGCGGGTGCAGAGCAGGCTGCGGGTATGAAAGCGGTTGAAACGGGCTGGTTTAGCCGTGACAGCCTGCCGGAAGAACTGAATTTCAAACCAGTCGCTGACATCATTTTCAATGGTGGGCTGGTTGGTGAGAACGGTACGCTTGGCAGTAACTCCGATATCATCACCGTGGACGGCGATCGTGCGTTCGTGCTGCGTATTGCAGAGCACAAAGCTGAAGCCGTGAAGCCACTGGCTGAAGTGAAAGAGCAGGTAACTGCGCTCGTTAAGCACAATAAAGCAGAGCAGCAGGCGAAGCTTGATGCCGATAAACTGCTGGCGGATCTGAAAGCCGGTAAAGGCGATGAAGCGGTGAAAGCGGCGGGTCTGAGCTTTGGCGAGGCGAAAACGCTGAGCCGTACGGGTCAGGATCCGCTGAGCCAGGCTGCCTTTGGTCTGAGCCTGCCGGAGAAAGACAAACCGAGCTACGGCGTCGCGAACGACATGCAGGGTAACGTTGTTCTGTTGGCGTTGGACGAGGTGAAAGCTGGTTCTATGCCTGAAGCGCAGAAGAAAGCGATGGTTCAGGGGATCACTCAGAACAACGCGCAGATTGTCTTTGAAGCGCTGATGAGCAACCTGCGTAAAGCCGCAAAAATTAAAATCGGTGATGCGCTGGAACAGCAGCAATAACCGAGGCAGTTCGCAAAAAATTGCAAAAAGTTGTATCTACCAAAGGCCGCTTTCGCGGCCTTTTCCATTTCTGATATTTGCCGTTTGTCTGCCGTTCTGCACCTCGCTATCGTGATTCCACTGTTAACAAACAAGGAGAAAACAGTATGAAACATGGAATCAAAGCTCTGCTTATCACTCTTTCATTGACCTGCACTGGTATGGCCCAAACTGCATTGGCGGCTGAGCCTGTCGTCAAAAGCCAGGCGACTCAAACCAAAGCGGAAAACCCAGGGGCGGCACAAAGCAAAGCCACACTGCCCGCTAAAGCAAGCGACGATGAGGGCACCAGGGTAAGCATCAACAGCGCTTCTGCGGAGGATTTAGCGCGAGTTATGAATGGCGTGGGTCTAAAGAAAGCGCAGGCGATTGTGAGCTATCGTGAGGAGTACGGGCCGTTTAAAACGGTGGATGATTTAAAGCAGGTGCCGGGCATGGGCAGTTCACTGGTTGAGCGTAACCTGGCAGTTTTAACACTTTAATAACTTGCAGAGCGCTGAAAGTTTGCCAGACTGTAGAGGTCATACCAGTTATGACCTCTTTACCCAAAAATCTGTTCCTATAAAAACAACGTAAGGCTCCTGCGCTATGCAAACACAAATCAAAGTTCGTGGTTTTCATCTTGATGTCTATCAGCACGTTAACAATGCCCGCTATCTGGAGTTTCTGGAAGAAGCCCGCTGGGATGGTCTGGAAAACAGCGACAGCTTTCAGTGGATGACAGCACACAACATCGCTTTTGTGGTCGTGAATATTAATATCAACTACCGACGACCTGCGGTGCTGAGCGACCTGCTGACTATCACCAGTCAGGTTCAACAGTTAAATGGCAAAAGTGGCGTGTTAAACCAGACCATTACCCTGGAGCCGGAAGGGCAGGTGGTGGCAGACGCGCTGATTACGTTCGTCTGTATTGATTTGAAAACGCAAAAAGCGTTGCCGCTGGAAGGGGAGTTGCGCGAAAAACTGGAGCAGATGGTGCAGTAGTGGCTGCGACTGCCGGAAGGCGACGCTCAAGCGTCTTATCCGGCCTACAAGAGTTGCTGCAACTGCATGTGGGCCGGATAAGCAAAGCGCCATCCGGCAATACAATCACTTTAACCCGGTTTTCTGCTTCATTGCCGCCATCACTGCTGGTTTATCCGCCAGATAATGGTTCAGGCCGTTGGCACGCAGATTACACGCCGCACAGTGACCGCAACCGTCACCTTTGATGCCGTTATAGCAGGTCAGCGTTTCTTCGCGTACCAGGTCCAGCTTGCCCCAATAATCGGCCAGTGCCCAGGTTTCGGCTTTATCGATCCACATTAGTGGGGTTTCAAAGCGAATATCTTTCGCCATCCCCAGGCTTACAGCATGGTTCAGGGCTTTAACGAACTCATCGCGACAGTCCGGATAGCCGGAGAAGTCGGTCTCACAAACGCCGGTAATGACCGCCTCTGCCTGCACCTGGTACGCGTAAATTGCTGCCAGCGTTAAGAACAGAATATTGCGTCCAGGCACAAAGGTATTGGGAATGCCGTTCGCATCCGGTTCGTAATCGGGTACCGGAATGTTATCGCGGGTCAGGCTGCTGACAGCCAGTTCACTGAGCAATGTGACATCAAGCACTTTGTGCGCGCGCGCGCCAAGTTTTAAGGCCAGGTCACGTGCGACATCAATCTCAGCGCGATGGCGCTGACCATAATCAAAGGTCACGCAGTGCACTTCATCATACTGATGCAGCGCTTGCGCCAGACAAGTCGTGGAGTCCTGACCTCCACTGAATACAACAACGGCACGTTTCATGGCTTTTCCTGACAAAATAACGAAGCCCTTATGGTAGCGCCTGGGCGTGCCGTCGACCAGCTTCTTCACGCGGAAGGAGGTGGCAGCCAGGCTTCGGTAAACTCGAACCAGCCACGAGGATTCAGGCGTACGCCGTTCACGCCCGGTGGCGCACTGATGCGATAGTGATAATTGAACAGTGGCGTCAGGGTAGCGTCATGCATTAGCGTGGCGAAAACTTGTTGTAAAGCCGCGTGGCGATCGTCCTCATCGGCCTGGATTTGAAGGGCATCCAGGGTCGTTTGCAAATGTGTGTATGCTGGCGCATTCAATACATGTGACCAGAGCTGATCGCAGCGCAACCACTGTTCGAGAGTATATTCAGGTGCCTCACCAATCAGCCTGTCGCCCATCATCAGGTCGGCCTGGGCTAAGGGATGATCGCCATCCCAGTTTTTAGCATTATGAAAAATAAGCGTTAATTCACAGCCGAGCAGCGCCAACGCCTGGCGAAGCTGTTCAGCCATAGCGTGAAGTTCTACCGGCAGGTGATAAGCCAGCGTCAGCTTTTCCGGTAATGCCACCTCGTCGAGTTCATCCCATTGCGGGATAGTCCATCCTGGGAGCAGTGCATTGCTTGGCGTGATCAGATTTTCATCCACTTCAAGCGTTTGTAGCAGGGAAGAACGGTGGATGATATTGATCAGTCTACGGGCTTGCTGCGTATTCAGGCGCGCGCTTTTTCTGAGCGTGAGATAGCAAAAACCAAGACTGATCCCGCTGCTTACCTGGCTTAGCATAGGCAATTCTTCGGGTTTACCAATCGCAATTTGCACCGGATGGCGACAGCTGGTGCCCAAATCCTGGGAGAAGAGCTGCGGGGTTATCCAGTATTCAATGGCTTTTAGTAGCGGATGACTCAGATGGTAGTGATCGTGACTCTCGATACGCACCAGCTCAGGAGTAAACAGCGTCAACCGGAACGGGCCGGTACCCACAAACGGGTGCTCAGGATGCGCCAGGTGACTGCTGTAGCTTGCCAGACGGTGCGCCAGCCAGTAGTCGGGACGATGCAGAATAAAGGTCAGACACTGGGGATGCGTCACCTCAATGCGCTTTACGCTGATAAACAGCTTATTCAGCGCGGGGAGTTCTAACAGCTTCAGCAACTGCTGATGTAGCTGTGTGCTGCTGACCGCATCGCCGTTATGCCAGTACAGGGTGGAACGAATATAGAAATCCCAGCGCAGGCCGTCAGCGGAGATATTCCAGTGGTGGGCTAAGTCTCCACAGGGACGTTGCGTAGTGCTGTCAAACCGGGTCAGGCCAGAGAAAACTTGTCCAGCGAGGTGTTGCTCTGCGCGACCGGGGAGAAATCCGGGGTGCAAGGGGTCGAGCTGGCGGTAATAGGGAATACGTAGGGTTGGCGTGTCGTTTTGCCACTGACCGCCCATAAACGGTTGTAGCAGTGTTCTTAATTCGCCCGGCGCCAGCTGAGCCAGTTCCAGTACGCTAAGCTGCTCTCCCTTTTGCAGCGCCTGTTCCATCATGGTGTTGCGCAGTGAATCTGGCGTCACTAAAAACCGCAGCTGCCCGCGTTTCCCGCGCCCCGACTGGGCATGCCACTCCAGCCAGCCTGCATCCTGCGCTTGCTTTAGCAGGGTACGCACATGGCGTTCGCTACAAAAACAGCGTTCGGCCAGTTCCCCGACGGTCACCGACTGCGGTTCGCCGTTCGAGGGTAGCCACAGGCGTTGGTACTGGTTCAGGCGATTAAGCAGACGCATTGATACTTTTTCCTTCAGGATGTTCGTTAACGGTTATGCGTAGAGAAACCCGGAACAATTCATTTTATCTATTCACTATTACTTCCGTATATCTCAGGTGATACTGGATCACAAGTTAACCGCGTCACAGTGTGGAGAAAGAAATGGCTCGTCTGGCTGCATTTGATATGGATGGCACCCTTTTGATGCCGAATCACCATTTAGGTGACGAAACGCTTTCAACGCTGTCGCGCCTGCGTGAACGCGATATTACTCTGACATTTGCCACCGGTCGCCATGTGCTTGAGATGCGCCATATTTTAGGCTCGATCTCGCTGGACGCCTTTTTGATCACGGGTAATGGCACGCGCATTCACTCTGTTGAGGGCGATGTGTTACACCGTCAGGATCTGGATCCGAATGTCGCGGATATTGTGTTGCATCAGAAGTGGGACACTACCGCCAGCATGCATGTCTTTAATGACAATGGCTGGTTCACCGGACAAGAGATACCCTCACTGCTGCAGGCGCATGTGTATAGCGGATTTCGCTATCAGATCGTCGATGTGAAACGTATTCCGGCGCATCAGGTTACGAAAGTCTGTTTCTGCGGCGATCATGACTCTCTGATCCAATTGCGAATTCAACTGAATGAAGCGCTGGGTGAACAGGCGAATCTCTGTTTTTCCGCGTTTGATTGCCTTGAGGTGCTGCCGCTGGGCTGTAATAAAGGATCCGCGTTGGCGGTATTGAGCGACCATTTAGGTTATTCAATGGCCGAGTGTATGGCGTTTGGCGATGCCATGAACGATCGCGAAATGTTAGGCAGCGTTGGGCGCGGCCTGATTATGGGTAACGCGATGCCGCAACTGATTGCTGAACTGCCTCATTTATCGGTGATTGGGCATTGCCGTAATCAGGCAGTGTCACACTTTTTGACGCATTGGCTGGACAATCCACATCTACCTTATTCCCCCGAATGAGAGATCCCTTCCAGCAAGCCAGACTTCGCGTCTGGCTTTTTTTTATCCCATTAATGGGTGTTCAGTAGTTGGGCAAGCTCCGCTTTCCACGGCGTTAAATCACCGATGTGCGCGTCGACCCACTGTGGGTTGTAGTAGGTTTCCAGATAGCGTTCGCCGCTGTCACACAACAGTGTCACCAGCGAACCGGTAACGCCTGCATCGCGCATACGGGCGGCAAGTTGTAGCGTTCCCCACATGTTTGTGCCGGTAGAGGCGCCGACCTTGCGGCCCAACTGCGTTTCCAGCCAGTGTGCGGTGGCCACGCTTGCGGCATCCGGCACGCGCAGCATTTCATCGACCACGTCAGGAATGAAAGACGGTTCGACACGCGGGCGGCCAATGCCTTCAATTTTACTTCCTACCGGACTGCGTAACGTGGCATCGCGATCCTGCCAGAAGGGCAGAAAGACCGAGTTTTCCGGGTCTACCACCATCAGTTGAGTATCGTAGCCCTGACAGCGAATATAGCGGCCAATGGTTGCTGAGGTGCCACCGGTTCCGGCGCTCATCACAATATGGCGGGGAACGGGGTTGGGCTCGCACTGCATCTGACGAAAGATGCTGTCGGCGATATTATTATTGCCGCGCCAGTCGGTGGCGCGCTCAGCGTAAGTGAACTGGTCCATGTAATGACCGTTCAGCTCACGCGCCAGTTGCTCAGAGGCCGCATAGATTTCGCAGGCGCTTTCCACGAAATGACAGCGACCGCCGTAAAATTCAATCTGTTCAACTTTACGTTTTGCCGTACAGGAAGGCATGACGGCAATAAATGGCAACCCTAACAGTCGAGCGAAATAAGCCTCAGAGACCGCCGTTGAACCGGACGATGATTCAATGATGGTGGTGCCTTCTTTGATCCAGCCATTGCACAATCCGTACAGAAACAGTGAGCGCGCCAGACGATGCTTCAGACTCCCGGTCGGATGCGTGCTCTCATCTTTTAAATAGAGCTGAATGCCCGGGAACGCCGGTAGCGACAGGCGAATGAGATGCGTATCCGCAGAACGCTGATAATCCGCGTTGATTTCATTGATGGCGTTTTTAACCCAGGAGCTATTCATCATTAATAGATATCCATTTGTCATTTTGTGCCCAGAATAGCGAAAAGCACGGAAAAAATTGTTGCCATTTAGCCTTTAAAATAGAATGTAAGGAGAAAATTCTTCTCTGTGGAGTGGATATGTTAGACAAAATTGACCGCAAGCTACTCGGCTTACTGCAACAGGACTGCACCCTTTCTTTGCAGGCATTAGCAGATGCCGTTAATCTGACTACCACCCCCTGCTGGAAACGTCTCAAACGACTCGAGGATGACGGTATCCTGCTGGGCAGAGTCGCCCTGTTGGATCCAGAAAAACTGGGGCTGGGCTTAACGGCGTTTGTGCTGATCAAAACTCAGCATCACAGCAGCGAATGGTATTGCCGCTTTGTCACTGAAGTGACCGGAATGCCCGAGGTTCTGGGGTTTTGGCGTATGGCAGGGGAGTATGACTACCTGATGCGAGTGCAGGTTGCTGATATGAAAAGCTATGATGAATTCTATAAGCGCCTGGTGAACAGCGTACCGGGCCTGTCTGACGTCACCTCCAGCTTTGCCATGGAACAGATTAAATACACAACTGCTCTACCTATTGAATAATTCTCCCGGCGCTTATTGCCGGAAACCTTGTCAGGACATAACGCGTGCGATTATTTGCTCAATTAAGCTGGTACTTCCGCCGGGAGTGGCGTCGCTACCTCGGGGCAGTGGCCTTGCTTATCATCATCGCTATCCTTCAGCTTATTCCGCCGAAAGTGGTCGGGATCATTGTGGATGGCGTGACGACTCAACGCTTCACCACCGAGCGGGTGCTGATGTGGGTGGGGACAATTGCCCTGATTGCCGTGGTGGTTTATTTGCTGCGTTATGTCTGGCGCGTGCTGCTGTTTGGCGCATCCTACCAACTGGCGGTTGAGCTGCGGGAAGATTATTACCGTCAGTTGAGTCGCCAGCATCCAGAATTTTATCTGCGGCACCGTACGGGCGATCTGATGGCGCGGGCAACCAACGATGTCGATCGCGTCGTATTTGCCGCTGGAGAAGGGGTGCTGACGCTGGTGGATTCGCTGGTAATGGGGTGTGCGGTGCTGATCGTAATGTCAACGCAGATAAGCTGGCAACTGACGCTCATTGCGCTGCTGCCGATGCCGGTGATGGCGTTGATGATCAAACGTTACGGCGATCGACTCCATAACCGTTTTAAGCTGGCGCAGGCGGCGTTTTCCAGTCTCAACGATCGTACTCAGGAAAGCCTGACCAGTATTCGTATGATCAAGGCCTTTGGGCTGGAGGATCGGCAGTCGGCATTATTTGCCGCTGATGCTGAAGATACCGGTAAGAAAAACCTGCGTGTGGCGCGCATTGACGCCCGCTTTGATCCTACGATTTATATCGCCATTGGTATGGCTAACCTGCTGGCGATTGCCGGGGGAAGCTGGATGGTGGTTCACGGCTCGCTGACGCTCGGGCAGCTCACCAGCTTTATGATGTATCTCGGTCTGATGATTTGGCCGATGCTGGCGCTGGCCTGGATGTTTAATATCGTCGAACGCGGCAGCGCCGCGTATAGCCGAATTCGCGCCATGCTGGCAGAAGCGCCGGTAGTGGATGACGGTACTGAACCGGTGCCGGAAGGACGCGGCGAGCTGGCGGTGGCGATTCGCGAATTTTGTTACCCGCAAACCACCCACCCGGCGCTGGAAAATGTGAATTTCCAGCTCAAACCTGGACAGATGCTGGGCATCTGTGGTCCGACCGGCGCGGGAAAAAGTACGGTACTGTCGCTGATCCAGCGTCATTTTGATATCACCCAGGGCGATGTGCGCTTTCATGATATCCCATTAACGCGCTTACAGCTGGATAGCTGGCGCAGCCGACTGGCGGTTGTCAGCCAGACGCCATTCCTGTTTTCCGATACCGTCGGTAATAACATCGCCTTAGGACGCCCGCAGGCCACGCAGGAAGAGATCGAGCATGTGGCGCGCCTTGCCAGCGTTCATGAGGATATTTTACGTCTTCCTCAGGGCTACGACACCGAAGTGGGCGAACGCGGGGTGATGCTGTCTGGCGGGCAAAAACAGCGTATTTCTATCGCTCGAGCGTTACTGCTGAACGCTGAAATTCTGATTCTGGATGATGCGCTGTCGGCGGTGGATGGTCGTACCGAACATCAGATCCTACATAACCTGCGCCAGTGGGGCGAAGGCAGAACCGTGATTATCAGCGCACACCGTTTATCGGCTCTGACGGAAGCCAGCGAGATTATCGTGATGCAGCATGGGCATATTGCTCAGCGCGGTGAGCATGAATCTTTAGTGCAACAGCCCGGTTGGTATCGCGACATGTACCGCTATCAGCAACTTGAAGCGGCGCTGTCTGATGCACCAGAGATAAACGAGGAGGCGGCTAATGCGTAGTTTCGGGCAATTATGGCCAACTCTGAAAAGACTGCTGGCGTATGGTTCCCCATGGCGAAAACAGCTGGCGATTGCGGTAGTTATGCTGTGGGTGGCGGCTGCGGCGGAAGTCAGCGGTCCGCTGCTGATTAGCTATTTTATCGATAACATGGTGGCGAAGAACAATCTGCCATTGGCGATGGTTGCCGGGCTGGTTGCGGCCTATGTCGGTCTGCAACTGCTGGCGGCAGGTCTGCATTACGCGCAGTCATTGCTGTTTAACCAGGCGGCGGTTGGCGTAGTACAACAGTTACGCACCGACGTAATGGACGCTGCGCTGCGCCAGCCGCTCAGCGCTTTTGATACTCAGCCCGTCGGGCAGCTTATCTCCCGCGTGACCAATGATACTGAAGTTATTCGCGACCTGTACGTGACGGTGGTCGCAACGGTCCTGCGCAGCGCGGCCTTAATCGGCGCGATGTTAGTGGCAATGTTCAGCCTGGAATGGCGCATGGCGCTGGTGGCAATGGCCATTTTCCCGGCCGTGCTGGTGGTGATGGTGATTTACCAACGCTACAGCACCCCGATTGTGCGTCGGGTGCGCGCTTATCTGGCGGATATTAACGATGGCTTTAACGAAGTCATCAACGGCATGAGCGTTATCCAGCAGTTCCGCCAGCAGGCAAGGTTTGGCGAGAGAATGGGCGAGGCCAGCCGCTCGCACTATATGGCGCGTATGCAAACCCTGCGACTGGATGGTTTTTTGCTGCGTCCGCTGCTGAGCCTGTTCTCGGCGCTGATCCTCTGCGGTTTGCTGATGCTGTTCAGTTTTACCTCTGGCACCTCCATCGAGGTTGGCGTGCTGTACGCGTTCATCAGCTACCTCGGCCGTTTGAACGAACCGCTGATCGAGCTGACCACCCAGCAATCAATGCTGCAGCAGGCGGTTGTCGCTGGTGAGCGAGTGTTCGAACTGATGGACGGGCCTCGTCAGCGCTATGGTGAAGACGATCGCCCGCTCAAAAGCGGAGACATTGAGGTGGATAACGTTTCATTTGCCTATCGCGACGACAATCTGGTGCTGCAAAACATCAGTCTGTCCGTGCCTTCGCGCAGCTTTGTGGCTTTGGTCGGACACACAGGCAGCGGCAAAAGCACGCTGGCCAGCCTGCTGATGGGATATTACCCGCTGACGCAGGGGGAAATCCGCCTTGACGGACGTCCGTTGTCTTCTCTGAGCCACGGTGCGTTACGTCAGGGCATCGCGATGGTGCAGCAGGATCCGGTGGTGATGGCGGATACCTTCCTGGCAAACGTCACGCTGGGTCGCGATATCTCAGAAGAGCGGGTCTGGCAGGCGCTGGAGACTGTGCAACTGGCAGAACTGGCTCGGGGTTTGAGCGAGGGGATTCATACCCGGCTGGGCGAGCAGGGCAATAATCTCTCCGTTGGGCAGAAACAGCTGCTGGCGCTGGCGCGGGTATTGGTTGAAACGCCGCAGGTGCTGATTCTCGATGAAGCCACGGCCAGTATTGATTCCGGTACTGAACAGGCCATTCAGCACGCGCTGGCGGCGGTCCGTGAACACACTACGCTGGTGGTGATTGCGCATCGGTTATCGACGATTGTCGATGCGGATACCATTCTGGTGCTGCATCGCGGTCAGGCGGTTGAGCGTGGTACGCACCAGCAATTACTGGCGGCGCAAGGCCGTTACTGGCAGATGTATCAGCTGCAACTGGCGGGGGAAGAGTTAGCCGCCAGCACGCAAGAGGATTCTGTTATCGCCTGACGGCGCAGTGCTTATCCGGCCACGCGGTATCGTAGGCCGGGTAAGGCGTTTACGCCGCCATCCGGCAATCAACAATCTGGTGCAAAAATGTAACGCACTATGCACCGTTATAGTGCGTTTTTTCTTTTTCTCTCCCGATAGTACCCGGCGAACCTGAATCATTCCGCGTTTTTCATTCCTGGCACACCCCTTGCAATATTCCTCTCGTGTATCTGCAGCCACTACTGAATTCTGACTGGAGGGGATCTATGAAGCTGGTTACCGTGGTAATCAAACCGTTCAAACTGGAAGACGTCCGTGAAGCACTGTCGTCTATTGGTATTCAGGGGCTGACCGTCACCGAAGTGAAGGGATTTGGCCGACAGAAAGGTCATGCTGAGCTGTACCGTGGGGCTGAATATAGCGTCAATTTTCTGCCAAAGGTGAAGATTGATGTGGCGATTGCCGACGACCAACTGGATGGCGTGATTGATGTCATCAGTAAGGCGGCATACACCGGAAAAATTGGCGACGGCAAAATCTTCGTCGCCGAGCTGCAACGTGTGATTCGTATTCGTACCGGCGAAGCCGACGAAGCCGCACTGTAACTTCTGGCACACAGTGATAGGAAACCAAAAAATGAAGATAGCAACGATGAAAACGGGTATTGCTTCACTGGCACTACTGCCGGGACTGGCGATGGCGGCACCGGCGGTTGCGGATAAAGCAGATAACGCTTTTATGATGATCTGTACCGCGCTGGTGCTGTTTATGACTATCCCTGGTATTGCGTTGTTCTACGGCGGTTTGATTCGCGGTAAGAACGTACTGTCGATGCTGACTCAGGTGACGGTGACATTCGCTCTGGTTTGTATTCTATGGGTGGTTTATGGCTACTCACTGGCCTTTGGCGAAGGGAATAATTTCTTCGGCAACTTCAACTGGGTATTGCTGAAGAACATCGCGCTGACGGCGGTCACGGGGAGCTTCTACCAGTACATTCACGTTGCTTTTCAGGGATCTTTTGCCTGCATCACCGTTGGGCTGATTGTCGGGGCGCTGGCTGAGCGTATTCGTTTCTCTGCGGTGCTGATTTTTGTGGTGGTGTGGTTAACGCTGTCGTACATCCCCATTGCACATATGGTCTGGGGCGGCGGATTGCTGGCTTCTCACGGCGCACTGGATTTTGCGGGCGGGACGGTCGTGCACATCAACGCAGCGATTGCCGGTCTGGTTGGCGCGTATCTGATTGGCAAACGCGTCGGTTTTGGCAAAGAAGCCTTTAAACCGCATAACCTGCCGATGGTCTTCACCGGTACCGCTATTCTCTACATTGGTTGGTTTGGCTTTAACGCCGGTTCAGCGGGAACGGCGAATGAAATTGCTGCACTGGCCTTCGTCAATACCGTGGTCGCCACCGCTGCCGCCATCCTCGGATGGATCTTCGGTGAATGGGCGCTGCGTGGCAAACCGTCTCTGCTGGGCGCCTGTTCCGGTGCTATTGCGGGTCTGGTGGGCGTAACACCTGCATGTGGCTACATCGGTGTCGGCGGGGCGCTGATTATCGGTGTGGTTGCGGGGTTGGCTGGCCTGTGGGGTGTAACCATGCTGAAGCGTTTTCTGCGCGTGGACGATCCGTGTGACGTGTTTGGCGTGCACGGCGTGTGCGGTATTGTTGGCTGTATCCTGACCGGGGTTTTCGCTGCCAGCTCTCTGGGCGGCGTGGGATTTGCTGAGGGCGTTACCATGGGGCATCAGCTGCTGGTGCAACTGGAAAGCGTGGCGATCACCATCGTCTGGTCCGGCGTGGTGGCCTTCATTGGCTATAAGCTGGCGGATATGACGGTGGGTCTGCGCGTACCGGAAGAGCAGGAACGCGAAGGTCTGGATGTGAACAGTCACGGCGAGAACGCTTACAACGCTTGATGTTTCAATCTGCCGGATGGTAACGCTTTTGCGCCACCATCCGGTAATTCTCAATTGCGATTACGCATTACCCCTTCCTGCACGGTAGAGGCGACCAGCACGCCGTCCTGCGTATAAAACTCCCCGCGTACAAAACCTCTGGCACCGGAGGCCGAAGTACTCTCGACGTTATACAACAGCCACTCATTAATATTGAACGGACGGTGGAACCACATTGAATGGTCAATGGTGGCGATCTGAATCCCTTTTTCCAGAAAACCAATCCCGTACGGCTGCAGCGCTACAGGCAGGAAGTTCAGGTCTGAGGCATAACCCAGCAGATATTGATGGACGCGCAGATCGTCCTGCAGCTCGCCGTTTGCACGGATCCATACCTGGCGCGCCGGAGGTGCGACGTGACCTTTTAAGGGGTTATGAAATTCAACCGGGCGCACTTCCAACGGACGATCGTTGATAAATTTTTCTTTCAACAGCGGCGGCAGTAAATGCGCCACTGAGCGGGCAATTTCTGTTTCTGATTTCAGCTCATCGGGACCCGGCGCATCCGGCATGGTTTTCTGATGTTCAAATCCGTCTTCCGGTGCCTGGAAAGAGGCGGTCATGTAAAAAATGGGTTTACCATTCTGAATTGCGGCAACGCGGCGCGCGCTGAAGCTGTTACCATCACGCAAGACTTCAACATCATAGATGATGGGCTTTTGGCTATCGCCGGGGCGTAAAAAGTAGCTGTGGAAGGAGTGCACCAGACGCTCTTCCGGTACGGTTTCTTTGGCGGCATACAGCGCCTGACCGACAACCTGTCCCCCAAAAACCTGACGTAACCCTAAGTCTTCACTTTGGCCCCGAAAGAGTCCTTCTTCAATTTTTTCCAGATTTAACAATGTCAGCAAATTTTTCAGCGCCAGACTCATACGTGCTCTCCAGATTATATCGATCTCGCAGCGAGGTAGGCAGAGTATAACGCAATTTTGAAAGTGGTCCGATGGGTGCAATTGTCTGAATTAAAGGCCTATTACAGGCAAAAACAGCTGTCTTGTGCCACACTTAGTCACGTTATGTTTTTGTTAACCACTCTTCTGGCGAGGATAGTTCTCGCTGGTGCATAGATGATAAGGAGAATTTAATGAAACTCGTGCACATGGTAAGTGGTTTAGCGGTTGCGGTCGCTCTGGCGGCCTGTGCTGATAAAAGTGCAGATATTCAGACACCTGCGCCAAACCCTAATACGTCAATTGCTGACACACAGTCTAAAATTCAACAGCCAAATGTTTCTGGTACGGTATGGATCCGCCAGAAAGTGGCCTTGCCACCCGATGCGGTGCTGACCGTCACGCTGTCAGATGCGTCGCTGGCCGATGCACCGTCAAAAGTGCTGTCGCAAAAAGCGGTCCGTACTGAAGGTAAGCAGGCGCCATTCAGCTTTGTATTACCATTTAACCCGGCAGATATTCAGCCTAACGCCCGTATTCTGCTGAGTGCGGCAATTACGGTTAATGACAAACTGGTCTTTATTACTGATACCGTTCAGACGGTCATTAATCAGGGTGGTACGAAAGCTGACCTGACGCTGGTCCCTGTACAGCAAACAGCAGTACCGGTTCAGGCAAGCGGTGGGGCAGCCACCACGGTGCCGTCAACGTCACCAACCCAGGTGAATCCTTCTTCTGCCGTTCCTGCTCCCACGCAGTACTAAGGCAGTCGTAACCCTCTCCGCCTGGAGAGGGTTAGTACACCCAGCGATAGCGCTGTAAATCTATCTGCCCGCTTCCTGAAACCACTATTCCCTCTGCCAGCAACGCCTGACGCTGCCGTTGTAAGTCGGGGCCGGTCAGCGAAATGGCACCATGACGATTAACCACCCGATGCCAGGGCAAAGTGCTGCCTTCGGGGAGACGCTTAAGCACGCCGCCGACCTGGCGCGCAGCGCGCGGCGAACCGGCAAGCCTGGCAACATCGCCATACGTGGTGACGAAACCTTCGGGGATTGACGCGACGATTTGCCAGACGCGTTGGGGGAAAGTGTCTTGTATATCCATTATTTATTCCTGCGCTAATCCTCCAGCATAATGCCGAATGGCGAGGGAGTGAAGCCGCATTGCACAAGAAAACAGCATCCGATGCTGGATGGGTTGCAATTACAGGGTGCAGCAGTGATAATGCGCCTGCGCGTTGGTTAACAACGCTCTCAATGGGGGCTCTGTTGGTTCTCCCGCAACACTACTCTGTTTACCAGGTCAGGTCCGGAAGGAAGCAGCCAAGGCAGATGACGTGTGTGCCGGGATGTAGCTGGCAGGGCCCCCACCCAATTCTGCCGTCCGGCAATTTCCCTTCTTCTTATCTTCTTTTCTTTGTCATCGTATTGTCATTTTATTGTCATCAAATGCTGTCAATGTGTTTCGGGGATGTTATTTGTTGCTTTTGCCGCCGCCATCGCGCTGTAACGACAGGGTCTTACATCCGGTGTGTTTTGGCTGACCACAAGGATTTTCTACGATGTCGACCGCTGTATTGAATGTCAAAATTGATGAGGCGCTAAAAGAAAAGCTTCGCCATTACGCTGAAGTGCATAACGAAAATTTAAGTGTTGCGACGGAAAAACTGCTGCTGATTGCGTTTACCGCCGTTGAAGAGGCGGGAGTCTCCGCTGAGGATATCGATAGCCAGCATACGGAAGAGTCCGTAGTTGAAGCACTGACTCCTAAAGAAATCAAAGCATTGCGCAGACTACTGAAGAAGAAAAAATGAAACAACAACCGCTCTCAACCGCCAGTAATTACGGCGAAGCTTGTGATTTACTACGCTCCGGTTATGTGAAACATGTCCGCCTGAGCTGGAATGTCGGCAGCGACGAGTTCTTCCGTATTGCCTCCGACTGGTGTGATGCTGGGGCAAAAATTAAGAAAGACGGTGAAAATTTCGTGATTTCACTGAAGGGTTTTCCGGTTCCCCCTCAGCGGTAATATCACCGGGACTCTATCATCCATCCCGGCTTATAAGGGCGAGTCCTTTGACTCGTCGCTTAGATTATTTTGCGTACTTTCCCGCTGCTGGCCTGCAAACGCAGGTTATCCCAAATGGGTTGTAACACCCTGAAGGCGGCACGCGCTGTGTCATCCGGCAACGTGAAAGGCATACGCAAAAAACGATCGAATGCGCCATCAAGCCCAAACCGAGTACCGGTTCCTAATTGAATGCCTACGCTTTCGGCGCGCGTAGCGAATAGCGTTGCCAGCGTATCGGGCAGTTCAACCCAAAAAGAGAGTCCTCCCTGTGGCTGGGTAAACTGCCACTCCGGGAAATGTGCGTTCATCAGGCTCGAGCACAGATCGCGCTGCGATGTGAGTAGCCGTCTTCTGTCAGGAAGAAAGTCGGCGGCGTTATCCAGCAGCCAGCTGGTGGCAAGTTGTTCAAGCACCGGGGAGCCTAAATCGAAGGTGTCGCGGGTTTGTACCAGCGCCGCAATGGTTCGCGCCGACGCCCGGATCCAGCCCAGACGTAATCCCCCCCAAAAGCTTTTCCCGGCCGAACCCAACAGAATGATCGGCGCGTCGCGATTGAATGCGGCAAGCGGCGGCGGCGGCGGGGCGTCATACCACAGGTTCACCATCGTCTCATCGACCACCAGGGTAGTGCGGGTTCGTTCGGCAAGATCCGCCACGACCTGGCGAGTTGCAGCGTCCATGCAACGCCCGGTCGGATTGTGAAAGTCCGGCATCAGGTAGGCCATTCTCGGTGCGGTTTGCGCGATGGTGGCGACCAGACCCGCGGTATCCCAACCGTGCTCGGGTAGCGACACGCCGACGGGGCGACAGGATGCGCCTTGAATCGCGGCAATCGCCAGCGGATAAGTGGGGTGATCTACCACTACGCGATCGCCGGGGCCGGTGAGCAAACGCAGGATCAGCGCCAGGCCGCTGACTGCACCATTCACGACCATGATTTCATCGGGCTGCGTCGGGAGCCCGCGATCGCAATAATGCCGGGCGATGGATTCACGTAATACCGACAACCCCTGCGGCAGATACCCGGAGCTCAGCAAATGCTGTGGCATAGCAAACAGCGCCTGCTGGTAAGCCTGATGAATTTCGGGACCGGCACTTAGAGCCGCCGTGGACAAATCAAGTGCTGTGCCGGTACTGGTCCGGGTTGGCACATGGCGAATATGTTCCGGCAGGATCACCCGTGAACCGCTACCATGACGGCTTTCCAGATATCCTTCTTCACGCAGTTGCGCCATAGCGCTGGCGACGGTAGTTCGACTTACTTGCAGGACGACGGCGAGCTCGCGTTCACCCGGTAAGCGGCTATCCAGCGCCAGTCGACCATCGAGAATAAGCAGACGTAACGCTTCTGCCAGCTGTCGCCAGATGGGCGTTCGCGAGGGGCTTTCCAGCCAGTGTCCGAGCAGGCGTTGCAAAGACTGACTTCCATAACGGCGAGATGACATAGCAGTCCACTTTTTGAAAACTGGACATTAATCATAGTGCCAATTGCGGTGAAGATGAAAGTTATCCGAGAGTGGGAGGGAAATGCATGCTGCGTCTTTTACTTCAGTTATATATCGGGCTGGCGCTGTACGGTGTATCGACGGCCATGTTTGTCCGTGCTGATTTAGGGGCCGATCCGTGGAACGTGTTTCACCTGGGTGTAGCCAATTTATTGTCGATGAATATCGGCGTGGTGATTATTGCCGTTGGCGTGTTGGTGTTGCTGGCGTGGATACCGTTACGCCAGCGTCCAGGCTTTGGCACGCTGAGCAACGTGATTATGATCGGGCTGGCGGCAGATGCCGCGCTGCTGGTGATTCCTGGATTTGAATCCCTGCTGGCGCGCAGTGGGCTGCTGGTGTCAGCGGTAATATTGAATGCGTTAGCAACCAGCCTGTACATTGGCGCAGGTTTTGGCGCCGGTCCGCGTGATGGTCTGATGACCGGTATCCACGCGCGTACCGGCTGGCCAGTACGACGAATTCGAACCGCAATCGAAGTGTCGGTGCTGCTTATCGGTTGGCTGCTGGGGGGAACCGTGGGGGTTGGTACGGTGCTGTATGCCTTGGCTATCGGACCGTTGATTCAGCTTTGCCTGCCGTGGTTTCGGCATCAGCCGCAGTCACGTACGCGTATCAGGAATGCACCTGGGGCGCGATCGCCTACTGGCGACTAAACTTAACCTCGACTGACGCGGCCGGAATCGGCTTGCCGCGCAGTACACTTCGGAGGTTTTTCTCATGAAGTATGTTGATGGCTTTGTGGTTGCCGTACCCGCTGAAAACAAGGAGGCGTACATTGCGATGGCGGCAAAAGCAGCTCCGCTTTTCAAGGAGTTCGGTGCATTGCGCGTAGTGGAGTGCTGGGCAGATGATGTCCCCGACGGCAAACTGACCGATTTTCGCATGGCTGTGAAAGCACAGGAGCATGAAGAAGTGGTATTCAGCTGGATTGAATACCCTTCCAAAGAGGTCCGCGATGCGGCGAATCAGAAGATGATGTCCGATCCCCGTATGAAGGAGTTCGGTGAATCTATGCCATTTGATGGCAAGCGAATGATCTACGGTGGATTTGCGCCCATTATGGAAGAGTGATGTGACTGGCTGTGCGGCGTGCCGCCAGCCATCTCAACATCAACAGCAATGTTAAAGCCGTTTTTCTGCCCACAGAATAAATTCCGCCTTCGGCAGCGCTTTGCTGTAAAGCCAGCCCTGACCGTACTGCACGCCATGCTGGCGTAGCCAGGCTTCCTGATTCTCGGTTTCGATACCTTCCGCCACCATCTCCAGCTTCAACGTTTTTGCTATCTCGATGATATGCGGCGTCACGTTGTTGTACTCCAGTGCATCAACGAACGATTTGTCTATCTTCAGGATGTCGACATCCAGATCCTGTAAATAGCTCAGGCTGGAATAGCCGGTGCCAAAATCATCGATATAGATCGAGTGGCCTGCCTGACGGTATTTAGCAATAAACGGCGCGCTGTTTTTCGGGTCGGCAAACTCGCGTTCGGTTAGTTCCAGCGCGATTTGCGTAGGCTTAAGTTGCCAGTGGTTCACTTTCTGGCTTAACAGAGCAGGAAGCGTTTCGGAGGCGAGATCGGCTGACTCAAGATTGATGGATATATGCTGCTCCGGATGCTGACGCAGCCATTTACCTAAATCTTCAAATACGCTTTCAATAATCAATCGTGTGAGAGGCTCTGTCAGCCCGGTCTCTTGCGCCAGCGCGACGAAAATTTCTGGCGACAGATAGCTTCCGTCAGCCTGTTGCCAGCGAGCCAGTGCTTCAGCCCCGACGACTTTTCCCGTTTTGAGCGAGATAATCGGTTGGTAGTAGACCTTGATATCCCGATGCTGGATAGCGTCCTGTAATTGGTGATGGGGCGACTGTAAGCGGCGCAAAATGCGCAAAACAAAGGCGGCGGTGAGCAATCCGATAAGAATGCCTGCCGGAAGCCAGATCAGCGCCTGTCGGTGCCAGGTTTTTTGTAACGGCAGGGTAGATGCCCAGGTTACGATCGTGATACCCAGTTCCGGGAAGGGGCGAGCGTTAAAAATATTGCCATCCTTCTGAAAATGGGTAATCGAGCTCTCTTGTTTTACATGCTGTAAAACGTCCGATGGCAGGTTGGCGCTACTGGCAACGACTATGTTGCGCACGGTTCCAATGATAGTGACTTCAATCGGCCATGAGCCAAACGGGATGACGTCAATGAAAGAGCCCGGATCGACCATCACAACATAATTTTCACTCCCTAATGCCGCCATAAAACGCTTGATACCTAAATCGTTTTGCGTAGTAAGCCATGCGCGATATCCATCAGGCGTGACTTTCATCGCTGATGGAAACGCGGCGGCCTTACTTCTTTTTTCCAGGGATGAACATTGTGGAACGTTATCTTTGAGGTACAGCACTTCCTGAATATAGCGATAGCTATAGGACAAACGACGCATTTCCAGCAAATGCTCGTCACTGCAAGGCACTCCCTGAAAAGCTTCAATATTGCGTAATGCTTTTTTCGCCTGCTCGCCTACGCGTTCCGTACGTAATGCGACTCGAGTTGAGAACATATCGAGTTCATCGATAAATTTCGTTTCGACCTGACGATGTGCCAGCCACAGGCTTAAACCTACAGGCGCGAGGATGGAAAGGAACAGTACCCCAGTCACCAGGCTTATCAAATGTCGTGTTGTCACAGTGATATCCTTATTTACACAGCGTAGGGAAAGTATATCCGAAACCCCAAAAAGCTATTCGATTGGCATCATATATTTACGGCCACTTATCCTCCCGTTTGACTCCCTGTAGCGTAAATCAGGTTGTGGTTTGTACAAGAGTGGTGTATTTTGATGGTTATGTTATAGCGTAACAAATTGAGGTTGCCATGAAACCGGATATTCATCCTTTTTACCGTACCGTAGTGTTTCACGATACCAGTGCCAATGAATTCTTTAAGGTCGGTTCGACCATCAAGACTGAGCGTGAAATTGAGTTTGAGGGGAAAATGTACCCGTACGTGACCCTCGATATCTCTTCTAAATCACATCCGTACTATACCGGGAAACAAAAAACCTTTGATAATGAAGGTAGTGCAGCACGTTTCCAAAAACGTTTTGGTCATTTTATTGGCGTTAAGCGGGGTTAAAATGCAGGTACTCAATTCACTTCGCAGCGCAAAACAGCGCCATCCTGACTGCCAGATAGTAAAACGCAAAGGGCGTTTGTACGTTATCTGCAAAACGAATCCGCGCTTTAAAGCAGTACAGGGGCGTAAAAAAAGACGTTAGTTTCTTTGCCAGCATTTCAGGGATTAAAGTGCGTTACCTTCGCAGGAACGCACTTTTTTTATCTGTGCTGAGATGCCGTTACTGGCTGGTCTGGGCGCGGGTAAGCGTAAAGACATCGTAAAACGAGAGTTCGCCTTTGCGCGATATCATCTTTTGCAGCTGTGCTTTATGTTCGCTATCCACGGACGGTGAGTGCAGGATAGTATCGATGAGAGAGGAGGGGACAAAGCGCGTGTTGTACCATTCTCCGTTATAGCAAACTCTAAAATCCAGAACGTCGATATCTTCAAAGCGGTATCGTGGCGCAACGTCGAAAAAGAAAAAGCCGTTGAGTACAACGAACAGCACCACCAGCAGCCATACTGAATCGACTAACGTTTCTGACTGTAGCATCACCGCCAACGTGGCAAACCACGCAACATACATGCCGATAAACAGCCCTGGGTGTTTGCGAATAAAGCTGATGCTAAAGCGCGGTTTGTTGTCGCGCTTCTCTCGAATATTTAAATCGTCGATTGTTTCAGTAAGCAGGCGCTGTATTTCTGTCATCTCTTGCCTTCGTGATATCTGCAAAATTCAGGAGGGATCGCCCTATTTTAAAAGGGGATACCCTTTGAAGAAAGTAACAGATTAACCGCAATTTAGCATAACAGTTACATTTAAGATCACAGCGTTTTGATGATCCTTGCGGGATTGCCCCCAACCACGGTGTTTGCCGGAACGCTTTTAGTGACCACTGCGCCTGATGCCACAACCACGTTATCGCCCAGCGTGACGCCGGGATTGATCACTGCACGGCCACCTATCCAGACATTATTGCCGATAGTCACGGGCTTTCCGAACTCCAGGCCACTGTTGCGCTCGGTAGCATCCAGCGGATGGGTCGCGGTATAGATATGAACGCCTGGTGCCAGCATGCAGTTGTCGCCAATATGAATTGGACAAACGTCGAGCATAACGCAGTCGAAATTAGCGTAAAAGTCTTTACCAAGATAGATGTTATAACCGTAATCACAACGGAAAGAGGGTTCAATATAGGCTCCCTCACTCTGACCTAACAGATCGTGCAGGATTGCCTGACGCTCATTTTTTTCATCGGGAGCGGTGAGATTGTAGCGATGGATCAACTGACGAGCGCGTAGTCGGTCACTGCGCAGCATTTCATCTGCCGGGCGATAGTATTCGCCGGCGATCATTTTTTGCTTTTCATTACGCATTACGAATTCCCTGTGTACTGAAGGTTATTTCAGCACAGTAAAACGTAATGCAAACAAGGGGAACGTTCCCGCTCCTTTGCTGTGATCATAGTCACGCGATTTGAATTAAATAACCATTGTAAATACGAAAATGGTCAGCCAGACAACGGTACCGCTATACCTGACTTAACCTTGAGTGCAATTAGCGAATGAATTTCCAAACAGAAGTTGGAATCTTGTCGTAAAGCTTATTCATGGTCAATTCAGCAAGGCGATGATCTGCTGCTGAGTAAAATACAGCCAGTTCGTTGTCGGACAATTCATATTTATTTTTTTCAATAACGCGCTCTAGCGTATCAATTGTCTGGCAACGTCGCAGGCGCATCAAATAATCTGTTTTAGTTAATGGTTTATCGGACATAACTCTTACCTATGATTGTAATAATTTTTAACAAGACAAACTAACAGGATTAGCCCTGGTGGCATTGACAAAACAGCGAAACAGTCGATTACCTGACTTCCGCCATTTCTGCAGATCCTGCGTATTAATACCATAACTGCTGAACAACATAAAAGTGTCATCCAGGTATTCATCTATCTGCGCGATCAGCTTATTGTCCTCATTGTACTTAATTTTATAATTAAGTGCGAAGGTTGCAATATGCTCTATCAGTTCATTGAGCTGCAAGCTGGTTGCAGAGGTAGGGTCATTAACCCAGCCATGGTTACTTTGTTCAAGGTTTGCAAGACAGTCATGATACAGAGTTTCGCAGAGAAATTTAAGCTGCGCGATATCATGTCTTTTGGGTGAGTATTCATCCATAACGCATCCCCTTCTTAGTGGCTTAAACTAACCGAACACCTTTCGGGATGGATACAACAACTACCTGGAACTTGCCCGCGACTCCTGATGATTTAACTATAATCTACTCTAAAAAAGATTTCATCGTCATATCACGAAAAATTACAATTATGTAAAATTATGATGCTACGTCATTTTTACATTTTAACAGATAAATGCCGCTATTCGAAATGGGACAATTTCTTTATTCTTCGGGCAATCATCGGGTTATCTTGTTTAGGTTTAGCAACGAAAGGCAACAACCGACAATGTGAACCAGTGGATAGGATTAATCTTAATATTTATTAAAGTAAATAAGAACTCTCGCTGTTTTTTTAAGAATAGCCTTTAAGGCTGCAAGGATTATATCGCTTATTTATCCGATAGAAAATAAACGGAATGGCAATAAGTGATTTTTATGATTTTTCCAGAAAAAAGGCCGCTTGCGCGGCCTTATCTTTAGAGATGTATCAATGATGCTCTACTGAGTGGCTATGCTCAATATCTTCATTTTTGCGGCTAAAGCGGCGGCGTACCACCACAAAGAACACCGGAACAAAGAAGATAGCCAACACGGTTGCCGTCACCATCCCGCCCATTACGCCAGTACCAACGGCGTTCTGTGCACCGGAACCTGCGCCGGAGCTGATGACCAGCGGCATTACGCCCAGAATAAAGGCCAGTGACGTCATCAGGATTGGACGTAAACGCATGCGTACTGCGTCCAGCGTCGCCTCTATCAGACCTTTACCCTCTTTATCCATCAAGTCTTTGGCGAATTCGACGATAAGTATCGCGTTCTTCGCCGACAACCCAATGGTTGTGAGCAGGCCTACCTGGAAGTAAACGTCGTTGGTCAGGCCGCGGAACGTTGCTGCCAGCAATGCACCGATAACACCCAGCGGTACAACCAGCATTACGGAGAACGGAATTGACCAGCTCTCGTACAGCGCTGCCAGACACAAGAACACGACAATCAGTGAAATGGCATACAGGGCAGGGGCCTGGTTGCCGGACAGTCGTTCCTGGTAGGACATACCGGTCCAGTCATAACCGATACCGGATGGCAGTTTGCTGGCCAGTTGCTCCATCATGGCCATGGCTTCACCGGTACTTTTACCCGGAGCGGCCTGACCTAAGATTTCCATGGAAGGCAAACCGTTATAGCGTTCCAGACGCGGTGAACCGTATTCCCAACGTGAGGTAGAGAAGGCGGAGAACGGTACCATCTGTCCATCGCTGCCGCGGACATACCAGTTTCCAATATCTTCCGGCAACATACGGTATTTCGCTTCAGACATGACGTAAACTTTCTTCACACGACCACGGTCGATGAAGTCATTCACGTAGCTTCCGCCCCATGCTGCACCCAGCGTTGTATTAATATCACTAATGGAAACGCCCAGAGCCTGCGCTTTTTCCTGATCGATATCGATCTTGAACTGCGGCGTATCTTCCAGACCGTTAGGACGAACACCGACCAACAGATCAGGATGCTTCGCGACTTCACCAAACAGTTGGTTACGCGCCTGAGTCAGCTTCTCATGGCCCAGACCTGCCTGGTCAATCAACTGGAAGTCAAAACCGGTTGCGGTCCCTAACTCCACAATCGCTGGCAGGTTAAAGGCAAAGACCATCGCGTCTTTGATCTGCGAGAATGCGCCCATTGCACGTTGAGTAATCGCTTCAACTTTGTTCTCTTTACCTGGACGTTCACTCCAGTCTTTCAAAGAGACGAATGCGATACCGGTGTTCTGACCACGACCTGCAAAACCGAAGCCGTTAACGGCAAACACCGATTCAACGTTCGCTTTTTCTTTGGTCAGATAGTAATCCGTCATTTCGTCCAGCACCTTCTGGGTACGCTCTTGCGTTGCACCCGCTGGCAGCTGAGCCATAGACAGGAATACCCCCTGATCTTCATCTGGCAGGAACGAACTTGGCAGACGAACGAACAGATAGGCCATGCCCACAACGATGATCAGATACAGCGCCAGATAACGACCGGTGCTGCGCAGAATACCGCCTACGCTATCGGTGTAATGGTGTGTACTCTTATCGAACATGCGGTTAAACCAGCCGAAGAAGCCTTTTTTGCCTTCTCCGTGATCGCCTTTAGCAATCGGTTTGAGCATGGTCGCACACAGGGCAGGGGTCAGAATCAACGCCACCAGCACAGACAACGCCATCGCGGAAACAATGGTGATGGAGAACTGACGGTAAATTGCACCGGTAGAACCTCCGAAGAACGCCATTGGGATAAATACCGCTGACAGTACCATCGCGATACCCACCAGTGCGCCCTGAATCTGGCCCATTGATTTACGCGTTGCTTCCTTCGGCGGTAGTCCTTCCTCAGCCATTACACGTTCAACGTTCTCGACCACAACGATGGCGTCATCCACCAACAGGCCGATGGCGAGTACCATCCCGAACATCGTCAGGGTGTTTATCGAGAAGCCGAAAATCGCAAGGACGGCAAACGTACCCAAGAGCACCACCGGCACGGCGATAGTCGGAATCAGCGTCGCGCGGAAGTTCTGCAGGAACAGATACATTACCAGGAACACGAGGATGATTGCTTCCGCCAGCGTTTTCACTACTTCGTGAATAGATATTTTCACGAACGGTGTGGTGTCATACGGGTAAACGATCTTCAGACCTGACGGGAAGAACGGTTCCATCTTCTTCAGTTCATCGCGGATAGCGTTTGCTGTATCCAGGGCGTTAGCACCTGTCGCCAGCTTGATACCCAGACCGGATGCCGGTTTACCGTTGAACTTCGCAATGATGTCGTAGTTCTCACCGCCCAGTTCCACTTTCGCCACGTCACGCAGACGAACCTGGGAACCATCCTGATTCACTTTCAGCAGAATTTTGCTGAACTCATCAGCGGAGGTCAGACGGGTTTGCGCGATGATTGACGCGTTAAGCTGCTGGCCTTTCACCGGTGGTGTACCACCTAACTGACCGGCTGCAACCTGGGCGTTTTGCGCTTTGATGGCGCTGATTACATCAACCGGCGTCAGCTGGAAGTTGTTCAGTTTGTTCGGATCCATCCAGATACGCATCGCGTACTGAGAACCGAACAGCTGAACATCACCCACACCTGAAGTACGGCTGATGGCATCCTTCATGTTGGCGCCAACGTAGTCGGAAATATCCTCCTGCGTCATGGTGCCGTTGGTGTTGATAACACCGACAACCATCAGGAAGCTGCTGGATGACTTCTCAACGCTAACCCCTTGTTGCTGTACTTCCTGAGGCAGCAACGGCATGGCCAGCTGCAGTTTGTTCTGCACCTGTACCTGTGCGATATCCGCGTCAGTACCAGACTGGAAGGTTAGGGTGATCTGCACGGTACCCGTGGAGTCACTGTTAGAGGACATGTACATCAGGTTATCGATACCGTTCATGTTCTGTTCGATAACCTGCGTAACAGTATCCTGTACTGTTTTGGCATCAGCGCCAGGGTAGGTCGCGGAGATCGTCACTGCTGGCGGTGCAATAGTTGGATATTGCGCTACCGGCAATTTGAGGATCGCGAGCCCCCCTGCCAACATGATGATAATGGCGATCACCCACGCAAATATTGGGCGATCGATAAAGAAATTAGGCATGTCTTAACGGCTCCTGTTTAAGTTAAGACTTGGACTGTTCAGGCTGGCTACCGCTTTGGCCTTGCTGGTTGTTATCAGCGGTGATTTCCTGCGCTTTTACCTGCGCGCCAGGACGTACTTTCTGCAGCCCAGTGACAATCACGCGGTCGCCCGGCTTAAGTCCATCAGTGACTAACCATTTGTCGCCAATCGCTTGTGCGGCGACAATTTGACGAGTTTCAACTTTGTTGTCTGCACCGATAACCAATGCACTGGCATCGCCACGCGGTGTACGGGTAACGCCTTGCTGTGGAACCAGTAATGCCGTTGGGTTAATCCCTTCTTCCAGACGTGCGCGAACGAACATACCCGGCAGTAAGGTGTGATCCGGGTTAGGGAAGATGGCGCGTAACGTAATCGACCCGGTAGTTTGATCAACCGTCACATCAGAAAATTCCAGCGTACCGGACTGCGGGTATTTAATGCCGTCGTTGGTCACCAGTTCGACTTTCGCTTTGCCGTTCTGTTGCTTCAGCGTGCCGTTGGCCAGCTCTTGTTTCAGGCGCAGGAAGTCGTTGCTTGACTGCGTCACGTCCACGTAGATCGGGTCCAACTGTTGAACGGTCGCCAGTGCGGTCGCTTGACCGTTTTGCACCAGAGCACCTTCCGTAACGGATGATTTACCAATACGGCCGCTGATCGGCGACGTCACTTTGGTATAGGCCAGATTGATGCGTGCAGTTTCTACCGCGGCTTTCGCGGCGACAACGGCGGCGTTTGCCTGCTGTGCGTCTGCCTGCGCGCTATCGTAATCCTGTTGACTGATGTACTTGGTACCCAACAGTTTCTGATAACGTTTAACCGTCAGTTGAGCGATATTTGCTGCGGCTTGTGCTTTGGCCAGATCGCCTTTTGCGCTTTCATAAGCGGCCTGGTAAGTCGCAGGATCAATCTGATAGAGAGATACACCCGCTTCGATATCGCCACCTTCCGTGAAATTACGCTTCAGGATAATACCGCTAACCTGAGGACGAACTTCTGCAATGCGAAACGCACTGGTGCGACCCGGAAGCTCAGTTGTTATCTGTAGAGGTTCAGTTTTGAGCGTAACAACTCCAACCTCTGGCATCTGCTGGCCCCCTTGTTGGGCCTGTTTGTCGTCACATCCTGTTAGCGCTAAGCTGCCTGAGAGCATCAGAACGACTGCCAGAGGCGTTAACCCTCTGTTTTTGTTCATATGTAAACCTCGAGTGTCCGATTTCAAATTGATCAATGGCTTAAAGCCCATAAACCCATTGCTGCGTTTATATTATCGTCGTGCTATGGTACATACATTCACAAATGTATGTAAATCTAACGCCTGTAAATTCACTGACATATGGCACGAAAAACCAAACAACAAGCACAGGAAACACGACAGCATATTCTCGATGTTGCTCTGCATTTGTTTTCGCAACAAGGGGTATCATCCACCTCGCTTGCGGAGATCGCAAAAGCCGCTGGTGTCACGCGTGGCGCAATCTATTGGCATTTCAAAAACAAGTCGGATTTATTCAGTGAAATCTGGGAGCTAGCAAAACCTAACATTGATGAGTTAGAGACTGAGTATCAGGCAAAATTCCCCGACGATCCACTATCAGTATTAAGAGAAATTTTAATTTACGTTCTTGAAGCTACCGTGACAGAAGAACGCCGACGTTTGTTGCTGGAAATTATATTCCACAAATGCGAATTTGTCGGGGAAATGGCCTCTGTTCAGTTAGCTCAACGCCATCTTTGTATTGAAAATTACGATCGTATCGAACAAACATTGCGGCACTGTATGGATGCCAATATGCTGCCGGAAAACCTGAACACCCGTCGCGTGGCGGTCCTGTTGCGTAGCTATATTACCGGAATCATAGAAAACTGGTTATTTGCCCCCGAATCGTTTGATCTGAAAAAAGAAGCTCGGGAATACGTCGCTGTGCTGCTGGAGATGTGCCTTATGTGCCCAACTCTGCGGCTTGGCGTGGCGGAAATCCACTAAACGTTTTGGGCCTGTACCAGGAATTCTCCTGGTCGTTTTGCCTGCTGCTATTCTGCCGGTCACAGCCGTGATATTCTTGCCGCTTGACTATTTTCGGTCACTTTTCCGGTTCAGAAACGTTCACTCTCATGACTATGTTGCAGCTCTATAAACGTTCACAGCATCTTATTGCTATTACCATTCTTTTCTTCATTCTCTTGCTATCTTGCCAGTCGTCTGCTTTTGCGCGGGCGCAACAGAGTGGTGAACTGCCGACGAAAGCGGATATTCAGAGCCAACTGGACGCGCTGAGTAAACAAAAAGATCTCTCTGCGCAGGATAAGCTGGTCCAACAGGATCTCATCGATACCATCGCCACGTTGGATAAAATCGATCGCGTGAAAGATGAGACCGTACAGCTTCGCCAGAAAGTTGCCCAGGCACCGGAGAAAATGCGTCAGGCGACGGATGCGTTAAATTCGCTCAGCGATGTCGATAACGACGATGAAACGCGAAAAACGCTGAGTACACTCTCCTTGCGACAGCTTGAGTCGCGCGTGGCACAGGTTTTGGATGACCTGCAAAGTGCACAAAACGATCTTGCCGCTTACAACAGCCAACTGGTGTCGCTCCAGACGCAGCCAGAGCGTGTGCAGAATGCGATGTACACCGCGTCGCAGCAAATGCAGCAAATTCGTAATCGACTCGATGGCAACAATGTGGGAGAGGCTGCGTTACGCCCCAGCCAGCAGGTGTTGCTGCAGGCACAGCAGGCGCTGCTGAGTGCGCAGATCGACCAACAGCGTAAGAGCCTCGAAGGTAATACTGTTTTGCAGGATACCTTGCAAAAACAACGTGATTACGTAACAGCTAACAGTAACCGGCTTGAACATCAGCTCCAGCTTCTGCAAGAAGCGGTGAACAGCAAACGACTGACGTTAACCGAAAAGACGGCTCAGGAAGCGGTAACGCCGGATGAAGCCGAGCGTATTCAGTCAAATCCGTTAGTGAAGCAGGAACTGGACGTTAACCATCAGCTAAGTCAGCGTCTGATTGCCGCGACCGAAAACGGCAACAACCTGATGCAGCAGAATATCAAAGTCAAAAACTGGCTTGACCGCGCGTTGCAATCCGAACGCAACATTAAAGAGCAGATTGCTGTCCTGAAAGGCAGTCTGCTGCTGTCGCGTATTCTGTATCAGCAACAACAAACACTGCCGTCGGCGGATGAACTTGCCGATATGACTAACCGGATCGCTGATTTGCGTCTGGAACAGTTTGAGATAAACCAGCAGCGTGATGCGCTATTCCAGAACGATGCGTTTGTCGCCAAACTGGAAGAAGGGCACAGCAACGAAGTGAATGGTGAAGTCCATGATGCCCTGCTGCAGGTTGTGGATATGCGCCGTGAACTGTTGGATCAGCTGAACAAGCAACTGGGCAACCAGTTGATGATGGCGATTAACCTGCAAATCAATCAACAGCAGCTAATGAGCGTGTCGAAGAACCTGAAAGGGATCCTCACGCAGCAAATCTTCTGGGTTAATAGTAACCGTCCGATGGACTGGGACTGGATCAAAGCCTTCCCGCAAACGCTAAAAGACCAGTTTAAGTCGATGAAAATCACAGTGAACTGGGAAAAAGCCTGGCCCGCCGTCTTTATTGCGTTCCTGGCGGGGCTGCCACTGCTGCTTATTGCCGGGTTAATCCGCTGGCGTTTGAAATGGTTGAAAGAGTATCAGGCGAAATTAGCCGCCGCAGTAGGGAACCTGCGTAATGACAGTCAGCTCAATACGCCAAAAGCGATTCTGATCGATCTGATCCGAGCGTTACCGGCGTGCCTGATTATCCTCGCCTTGGGCCTGATTCTGCTTACCATGCAGTTGAATATCAGCGACCTGCTGTGGGCGTTCAGTAAGAAGATGACAGTCTTCTGGCTGGTGTTTGGTCTGTGCTGGAAGGTGCTGGAAAAAGATGGCGTGGCAATTCGTCATTTTGGTATGCCAGCGAAACAGACCAGCCACTGGCGCCGCCAGATCGTGCGTATTAGCCTGGCGCTGTTACCGCTCAACTTCTGGTCGGTCATTGCTGAGCTGTCGCCGCTTAATTTGATGGATGATGTGCTGGGTCAGGTAGTTATTTTCCTCAACCTGCTGCTGATCGCCTTCCTGGTATGGCCAATGTGTCGTGAAAGCTGGCGTGACAAAGAGTCGCATGGCTTGCGTCTGGTTACCATTACTGTCCTCTCAATTATCCCGATTGCATTAATGGTGCTGACGGCGACAGGGTATTTCTACACCACGTTGCGCCTGGCCGGTCGTTGGATTGAAACGGTCTATCTGGTTATCCTTTGGAACCTGCTGTATCAGACGGTACTGCGTGGATTGAGCGTGGCGGCACGGCGTATCGCCTGGCGCCGTGCCTTAGCGCGTCGTCAGAACCTGGTGAAAGAAGGGGCGGAAGGAGCCGAGCCGCAGGAAGAACCGACCATTGCGCTTGAGCAGGTTAACCAGCAAACGCTGCGTATAACAATGCTGGTGATGGTTGCGCTGTTTGGTATTCTGTTCTGGGCAATTTGGTCCGATCTAATTACCGTGTTCAGTTATCTCGATAGCATTACGCTCTGGCATTACAACGGCACCGAAGCGGGAGCTGCGGTGGTGAAAGACGTCACCATGGGCAGCCTGCTGTTTGCGATTATTGCCTCAATGGTCGCGTGGGCGCTGATCCGTAACTTACCCGGCCTGCTGGAAGTGCTGGTGCTGTCGCGACTGAAGATGCGTCAGGGCGCTTCGTATGCGATCACCACGATCCTTAACTACGCGATCATCGCCATCGGCGCGATGACGGTCTTCGGATCGCTCGGTGTTTCATGGGATAAGCTACAGTGGCTGGCAGCAGCCCTGTCGGTTGGTCTTGGTTTTGGCTTGCAGGAAATCTTCGGTAACTTTGTTTCGGGTCTGATTATTCTGTTTGAACGCCCGGTCCGCATCGGCGATACCGTGACTATCGGTACGTTCTCAGGAACGGTCAGCAAGATCCGTATCCGTGCCACCACCATTACCGACTTCGATCGCAAAGAGGTGATCATCCCGAACAAAGCATTTGTGACGGAGCGTTTGATCAACTGGTCGCTTTCCGATACCACCACGCGTCTGGTGATCCGCATCGGCGTGGCCTACGGTTCGGATCTGGATAAAGTGAAGAAAGTGCTGTTGCAGGCGGCGATGGAACACCCGAAAGTGATGCACGATCCAGAGCCTGCGGTGTTCTTTACCGCCTTCGGTGCCAGCACGCTGGATCATGAACTGCGTTTATACGTGCGTGAACTGCGCGATCGTAGCCACACGGTTGATGAACTGAACCGTGCGGTCGATCGTTTGTGCCGTGAAAACGACATTGATATCGCCTTTAACCAGCTCGAAGTGCATCTGCATAACGCGAAAGGTGATACCGTGACCGAGGTTAAGCGTGACATCATTAAAGGTGATGATCCGACGCCTTCGGTAGGTTAAGTTGCAATCAGGGCGGCATACTTGCCGCCCTGATTGCATTTAGTGCGCCAGCGCGACCAGTTCTTCCTGCGTCAGGCCTGTAAGGTGCGTAATCAGCTCCAGTTCCAGGCCGCGGGCGAGCATTTTTTGTGCGATATTACGCGCTTCAACCTGCCGACCTTCTTCTAACCCTTTTTCCAGCCCTTGTTGTATGCCTTCCACTCTGCCTTTTTCTTCCAACCATTCGGCAATCGTCATCAGCTGTTCCTTGTACTGTGGCGCACTCTGCGCCAGATGGCGGACAAGTACGCCGGGTTCCGCAGTATTTCCTGCTTTAAGCATGTAATTAATCAAAACGTCGATTTGATATTCTGTCAGATGCTCTTGTGTTAAGAGTGTGACCAGTTGATCCAATAGCTCACTCAGATCCCGTCGACGAATATGTTTTTGCAGGAGTTCCAGCATCGCTACCCGTTGATGCTGCAAGATCTGATTATCTGGCATTACGGTCAGGTCTACCAGTGTAAATTCATTGCCGTAAAGTGCTTTCGCAAGCTTTGGTTCGCTAAACAGGTGATGCCAGTTAAGGGTATAAGGCCACGGACTTTCCATACCATGGTAAAACAGGATAGGAACGACCAGAGGTAATGTCTTATGCCCGGCGTTAAGATGGTGTTGCATGGCGGCAATTGCGTAGCGCATCAGGCGAAAGGCCATGAATTTATCGGGCTTACTCTGATGTTCAATCAGTGCGTAAACGTAGCTGGGTCCATGTGTTGTTTGCAGGGAATAGAGGATATCTGAATAGCTGGTATGTAAATCGTCCTCAATAAAGCTGCCTGATTCCAGCGTTAATGTATCCATATCGCATATATTGAGAAATGCTTCAGGCAAATGGATCTGCAAAAAATCTCGGGCAACCTCCTTTTGCGTCAGCATTTGCCGAAAGACCGCGTCGTGGGGTGTGGTGGGGAGTCGTTCCATGATCTGTCCGTTATCGTCGTGATGTTGCGACGACTCTGACACCGAAGCCAATGGCAGACCAGAGGGCAATTAATCAGTTTGCGAGGTGCCTTCCGCAGTTTTAAGTTTGTTTTCATAATCACGCATGACGATCTCCAGCGCGCGTAGCACCGTTCGTGCTGGTAGCTGATTTTCCTCAAGTAAAACAATCAAATCGACGGCCAGTTTGACCTCGTCCGGGGCGTTCTCTAATGACATAAATTCTCCGGGGATTAACGGGTTAAACGCGCCAGCACGTTTTCTATTCTTGCCAGAGCATGGCGACAGCGCGCCAGCCGCGCCTCGAATGCTTCTACTTCACGATGCAGTTTTTGCTGTTCTTCAAAGCCGGTAGCCTGAGCCAGACGCTCTTTGCGTTCACGCGTCATTTCAACCAGACGGCGTTCAAATTCCTGATGTTGGACCCGCTTGCGCTGCCAGCGCGCCAGACCTGGAGAAGCGCTGTCCCACTCTCGAAGGGACCAACTGGCGGTTTCACGTGAAATCGCCTCTAACTGTGAGGCAAGGTGTTCCGCAAGCCAGGTGATTTGTGGGAGTTGCTGCTGCTCAACGGCGCGGCGCAGGGCAGTAAGATTATCGTCAGCTTCTTCCAGGCAGGCCTGCAGCAACGTGCTGCGCGTGTGAAACAGATGCCTGTCAAAGCGGGCGCTAAGCGTTGTGTGGTGCGCCAGCGGGGCGCAATGTTGTCGCAAGCGGTTAAGCTGGTTTTCGAGCGTCTGTAACAGCATGGCGGTTTTCACAACAACACTCCGATGAAAATGAGAACCGTTATGCTAAAGTAGCGATTCTCTGTGTTAAGTACTCATATTATGCAACGCATTATTCTAATCATCATTGGCTGGATAGCGGTAGTGCTAGGTACGCTGGGCGTTGTATTGCCTCTGTTGCCGACGACGCCGTTTATACTGCTGGCCGCCTGGTGTTTTGCCCGCTCATCGCCGCGTTTTCACGACTGGTTGCTTTACCGTTCGTGGTTCGGCGGGTATTTGCGCCACTGGCAAAAACACCGTGCGATGCCGCCGGGAGCAAAACCGCGCGCTATTTTGTTGATCCTGGTGACGTTTGGCATTTCACTGTGGCTGGTCAATATGATGTGGGTGCGCGGCCTGCTGCTGGTTATTCTCGCCTGTTTACTGATTTTTATGTGGCGGATCCCGGTGATTGATGAAAAACAACAAAAGCAGTAAAGCGCAATAATCGCTGTTGCAATTGTCTCTCACAGCCAGTAAATTCGACCGTTTTCGAGCACAGGCGCAGGTGGTCAAAGGTTAAGCAAGTGTAACCTTGGCTCTTATATAGACACAAAATCATTCAAGATACGTCGAGGATGAAGTGTTTAGTGCGCCGTGAAGTAATACTGTATTAATCAGGCACAAACTTATGACCGCGACAGCACAGCAGCTTGAGTTTCTCAAAAATAGCATCAAAAGCATCCACGACTACCCAAAACCGGGCATTCTCTTTCGTGATGTCACCAGTTTACTGGAAGACCCGAAAGCCTACGCCCTCAGCATTGAATTGCTGGTTGAACGCTACAAAAATGCGGGTATCACTAAAGTGGTTGGCACCGAAGCGCGTGGCTTCCTGTTTGGCGCGCCGGTAGCGTTGGGGCTGGGCGTCGGCTTTGTTCCGGTACGCAAACCCCGTAAGCTTCCGCGTGAAGTTATTGCTGAGACCTATGAGCTGGAATACGGCACCGATCAGCTGGAAATCCACGTTGATGCCATCAAACCTGGCGATAAAGTGCTGGTTGTGGACGACCTGCTGGCAACTGGCGGCACGATTGAAGCGACCGTGAAGCTGATCCGCCGTCTGGGTGGTGAAGTTACCGATGCTGCTTTTATCATTAACCTGTTTGATCTGGGCGGCGAACAGCGTCTGGAAAAACAGGGGCTTACCTGTTATAGCCTGGTTCCATTCCCGGGCCACTAATTTAGGGCTATCTTTTTTGCCATTTTGGCCCCGGTCAGTGCTCGAAATCCTCACGTACTGCGTGTACGCTCCGGTTTCTGTGCGCTGCCCGAAACCAAACTGACTGCAACGATAACGCCCGAATATAACGTGTCAACCTCGCCGTCGCTGCGAGGTTGTGTTAGCATTATCCCCCTGTGAATCCACCCTCCAGCCTTTCAGAGCCTGCCAATGAGTTATCAGGTCTTAGCCCGAAAATGGCGCCCACAAACCTTTGCTGACGTCGTCGGCCAGGAACATGTGCTGACGGCACTGGCGAACGGCTTGTCGCTAGGGCGTATTCATCATGCTTATTTGTTTTCCGGCACCCGTGGCGTCGGGAAAACCTCTATCGCCCGCTTGCTGGCGAAGGGATTAAACTGTGAAACCGGCATCACCGCCACGCCGTGTGGCGTGTGCGATAACTGCCGGGAAATCGAGCAGGGGCGTTTTGTCGATCTGATTGAAATCGACGCCGCCTCACGCACCAAAGTCGAAGACACCCGTGACCTGCTGGATAACGTCCAGTATGCGCCTGCGCGCGGTCGCTTTAAGGTCTACTTGATCGACGAAGTGCACATGCTGTCGCGCCACAGTTTTAACGCCTTGCTGAAAACACTCGAAGAGCCGCCCGCGCACGTTAAGTTCCTGCTGGCGACTACCGATCCGCAGAAGCTGCCGGTGACTATCCTGTCGCGCTGTCTGCAATTCCACCTTAAAGCGTTGGATGTCGAACAGATTCGCCATCAGCTTGAGCATATCCTCAAAGAAGAGCATATCGCCCATGAACCACGTGCACTGCAACTGCTGGCTCGCGCCGCGGACGGTAGCCTGCGTGATGCTCTGAGCCTGACCGATCAGGCGATCGCCAGCGGCGATGGTCAGGTCTCGACCGAGGCGGTCAGCACCATGCTCGGCACGCTGGACGACGACCAGGCGCTCTCGCTCGTTGAAGCGGTTGTGGCTGCGGACGGCGAACGCGTTATGGCGCTGGTAAACGACGCCGCCGCGCGCGGTATCGAATGGGAAGCGCTGCTGGTTGAGATGTCGGCTTTGCTGCATCGTATTGCCATGGTTCAGCTTTCGCCTGCCGCGCTCGGCAGCGATATGGCCGCCATTGAACAACGTATGCGTGAACTGGCGCGAATTGTTCCGCCAACCGATGTGCAGCTTTACTACCAGACTTTGTTAATCGGCCGCAAAGAACTGCCGTATGCACCGGACAGGCGAATGGGCGTCGAAATGACGCTGCTGCGTGCGCTGGCTTTTCATCCGCGCATGCCGCTCCCGGAACCTGAAGTTCCACGACAGTCGTTTGCCCCGGTCGCACCCACGGCGGTGATGACCCCGACGCAGGTGCAGCAGCAGCCTGCGCCTGCACAACAGCAACAGAATGTGCCGCTCTCCGATGCCACCAGTCAGGTGTTGGCGGCGCGTAGCCAGTTGCAACGCGCTCAGGGAGCAACCAAAGCAAAAAAGAGTGAACCGGCAGCCGTTTCCCGCGCGCGGCCGGTGAATAATGCTGCGCTGGAAAGACTGGCTTCGGTGTCGGAACGTGTTCAGGCGCGTCCGGCGGTCTCTGCGCTGGAAAAAGCACCGGCGAAGAAAGAAGCGTATCGCTGGAAAGCGACCAATCCTGTTGCAGAAGTTAAAGAAGTCGTTGCCACGCCGAAAGCGCTGAAAAAAGCGCTTGAGCATGAAAAAACGCCGGAACTGGCGGCAAAGCTTGCGGCTGAAGCCATTGAACGTGACCCGTGGGCCGCCCAGGTGAGTCAGCTCTCGCTGCCTAAACTGGTGGAGCAGGTGGCGCTTAATGCCTGGAAAGAAGAGAATGGCAACGTAGTTTGCCTGCACCTGCGTTCCACGCAGCGGCACCTAAATTCCAGCGGCGCGCAGCAAAAACTGGCTGAAGCACTGAGTTCCTTAACGGGGTCAACGGTTGAATTGACCATCGTTGAAGATGATAATCCAGCGGTGCGTACGCCGCTGGAGTGGCGTCAGGCCATTTATGAAGAGAAACTCGCGCAGGCGCGTGAGTCGATTATTGCGGATAATAACATCCAGACGCTGCGTCGTTTTTTCGATGCGGAGCTGGACGAAGAGAGTATTCGCCCCATTTGATCGTGAGCCTAATGGTTTGACGGTCGTCATCCCTTAACGTGATTGAGAGAGAAGCCTATGTTTGGTAAAGGCGGTCTGGGTAACCTGATGAAACAGGCCCAGCAGATGCAAGAAAAAATGCAGCAGATGCAGGAAGAAGTCGCCAAGCTGGAAGTGACCGGCGAATCTGGCGCGGGTCTGGTAAAAGTGACCATTAACGGCGCGCACAACTGCCGTCGCGTGGAGATCGATCCAAGCCTGCTGGAAGACGACAAAGAGATGCTGGAAGACCTGGTTGCTGCGGCATTCAACGACGCGGCGCGTCGCATTGAAGAGACGCAGAAAGAGAAGATGGCCTCTGTTTCCTCCGGAATGCAGCTGCCGCCTGGCTTTAAGATGCCGTTCTGATGCAAACCAGCCCGCTGTTAACTCAGCTTATGGAAGCACTGCGCTGTCTGCCGGGCGTTGGCCCGAAGTCGGCGCAGCGCATGGCGTTCACGCTGCTTCAGCGCGATCGCAGCGGCGGGATGCGTCTGGCACAGGCGTTAACGAAGGCAATGTCGGAAATCGGCCACTGTGCCGATTGCCGCACCTTCACAGAGCAAGACGTCTGCAACATTTGCTCGAACCCGCGTCGCCAGGAAAACGGTCAGATTTGTGTGGTGGAGAGTCCGGCGGACATCTACGCCATTGAGCAAACCGGGCAGTTTTCCGGACGTTACTTCGTGCTGATGGGACACCTGTCGCCGCTGGACGGTATTGGCCCTGATGATATCGGGCTGGATCGTCTCGAACAGCGACTGGAGTCTGAGCAAATCAACGAACTGATCCTGGCGACCAATCCTACGGTCGAAGGAGAGGCGACCGCCAACTATATTGCTGAGCTTTGCATGCAATATGGCGTTGAAGCCAGCCGTATCGCCCATGGCGTTCCGGTAGGCGGCGAGCTGGAAATGGTCGATGGCACCACGCTGTCGCACTCTCTGGCAGGACGACACAAGATTAAATTCTGAACAAACGGAGGCCGCGACGGCGGCTTCCGCTTGAAATCCTTCCCGCTTGTCCCCATTTCACCCTCAACGTGTTTTTACCATTGAAAATGGCATTGTTGAGGTAGATCTACATGAAAGGACAAGAAACTCGTGGTTTTCAGTCAGAAGTAAAACAGCTTCTGCACCTGATGATCCATTCTCTGTATTCCAATAAAGAAATCTTCCTGCGTGAGCTTATCTCTAACGCCTCGGATGCGGCAGACAAGCTGCGTTTCCGCGCCCTGTCTAACCCGGACCTGTATGAAGGCGACGGTGAGCTGCGTGTACGTGTTTCCTTCGATAAAGATAAACGTACGTTGACCATTGCCGATAACGGCGTGGGGATGAACCGTGATGACGTTATCGATCATCTGGGGACCATTGCGAAATCCGGTACTAAATCTTTCCTCGAATCCATGGGATCCGATCAGGCGAAAGACAGCCAGTTGATCGGCCAGTTCGGGGTGGGTTTCTACTCTGCGTTCATCGTGGCGGACAAAGTCACCGTGCGTACCCGCGCTGCGGGCGATAAGCCGGAAAACGGCGTGTTCTGGGAATCTGCGGGCGAAGGTGAGTACACCGTTGCCGACATCACCAAAGACGATCGCGGCACCGAAATCACCCTGCATCTGCGTGAAGGCGAAGATGAGTTCCTTGATGACTGGCGCGTACGTTCCATCATCAGCAAATATTCCGACCATATCGCGCTGCCGGTAGAGATCGAAAAATCCGAAGAAAAAGACGGCGAGACCGTGGTTTCCTGGGAAAAGATCAACAAAGCGCAGGCGCTGTGGACCCGTAACAAGTCGGAAATCAAAGACGACGAATACAACGAGTTCTACAAGCACATCGCCCACGACTTCACTGACCCGCTGACCTGGAGCCACAACCGTGTGGAAGGTAAGCAGGAGTACACCAGCCTGCTGTACATCCCGTCCCAGGCTCCGTGGGATATGTGGAACCGCGATCACAAGCATGGTCTGAAACTGTACGTCCAGCGTGTGTTTATTATGGACGACGCCGAGCAGTTCATGCCGAACTACCTGCGCTTTGTGCGCGGTCTGATAGATTCCAACGATCTGCCGCTGAACGTTTCCCGTGAGATCCTGCAGGACAGCACCGTCACCCGTAACCTGCGCAGCGCGCTGACCAAACGCGTACTGCAGATGCTGGAAAAACTGGCGAAAGACGACGCGGAGAAATACCAGACCTTCTGGAAACAGTTCGGCCTGGTACTGAAAGAAGGCCCGGCGGAAGATCACGCCAACCAGGAAACGATCGCTAAGCTGATGCGCTTCGCGTCTACGCACACTGACTCCTCCGCACAGACCGTGTCGCTGGAAGACTACGTGTCGCGGATGAAAGAAGGGCAGGAGAAAATCTACTACATCACCGCAGACAGCTATGCGGCAGCGAAGAGCAGCCCGCACCTGGAACTGCTGCGTAAGAAAGGCATCGAAGTGCTGCTGCTTTCTGACCGCATCGATGAGTGGATGATGAACTACTTGACCGAGTTCGACGGTAAGGCATTCCAGTCTGTTGCCAAAGCTGACGAGTCCATCGACAAGCTGGCGGATGAAGTTGATGAATCGGCAAAAGAAGCGGAAAAAGCGCTGACGCCGTTCGTTGAGCGCGTGAAAACCCTGCTGGGCGACCGCGTGAAAGAAGTGCGTCTGACTCACCGTCTGACCGACACGCCAGCCATCGTCACCACCGATGCGGATGAAATGAGCACCCAGATGGCGAAACTGTTTGCCGCTGCGGGCCAGGCCGTACCGGAAGTGAAATATATCTTTGAACTCAACCCGGACCACGTGCTGGTAAAACGCACGGCGGATACCCAGGATGAAGCGCAGTTCAAAGAATGGGTTGAACTGCTGCTGGATCAGGCGCTGTTTGCTGAGCGCGGCACGCTGGAAGACCCGAACCAGTTCATCCGTCGTATGAACCAGTTGCTGGTGTCCTGATACCCGTAATGTAATGCCGGATGGCGCTAACGCTTATCCGGCCTACAGCATCTCGTAATAGTATGCCGGATACGGTGTTTCCACCGCCATCCGGCATTTTCTCGCCTTATTTTTAATTTTCCCACCGTTAACCGTTTCAGCGTCGGGCGTCTTTCTTGAGCCAATTGCGTGATGGTGGTATCGTTTAGCGCTTTTTAAAAAATATCGACAACCTTTAAGGGGATTTTCGTAATGCGTATCATTCTGCTTGGCGCTCCGGGCGCGGGTAAAGGAACTCAGGCTCAGTTCATCATGGAGAAGTATGGTATTCCGCAAATCTCCACCGGTGATATGCTGCGTGCCGCCGTGAAATCTGGCTCCGAGCTGGGCAAACAAGCGAAAGACATCATGGACGCCGGTAAGCTGGTGACTGATGAGCTGGTGATCGCGCTGGTAAAAGAGCGTATTGCTCAGGAAGACTGCCGTAATGGTTTCCTGCTGGATGGCTTCCCGCGTACTATTCCGCAGGCAGACGCCATGAAAGAAGCGGGCATCAACGTGGACTACGTTCTGGAGTTCGATGTTCCTGACGAACTGATCGTTGACCGTATCGTGGGTCGTCGCGTACACGCTGCTTCTGGCCGCGTTTACCACATCAAATTCAACCCGCCTAAGGTTGAAGGTAAAGACGACGTGACCGGCGAAGAGCTGACCACCCGTAAAGACGATCAGGAAGAAACTGTACGTAAGCGCCTGGTGGAATACCATCAGATGACCGCTCCGCTGATCGGCTACTACTCTAAAGAAGCGCAGGCGGGTAACACCAAATACGCGAAAGTTGACGGCACCCAGGCCGTTGCTGACGTGCGCGCAGCGCTGGAAAAAATCCTCGGCTAATTTTTTCGCGTAATAAACCTCTTATCAGGCCTGCCATTATCGCGTAGGCCTGATAAGCGTAGCGCCATCAGGCAAATTCTCGTCTTACCTCTCACAGCAATTAGTTCTTCTTTATCGCTTTTCCGCTACAATTATCAACAATTTGAATCGATAAGAGGCGGTAATGCGTCAGACGAAAACCGGTATCCTGCTGGCAAACCTCGGCACTCCCGATGCCCCAACCCCCGAAGCCGTTAAGCGCTACCTGCGCCAGTTTTTAAGCGATCCACGCGTAGTTGATACGTCACCTGCACTGTGGTGGCCGTTGCTGCGCGGGGTGATTTTACCGTTGCGTGCGCCACGCGTAGCCAAGCTGTACCAGTCAATCTGGATGGAAGATGGTTCCCCGCTGATGGTTTATAGCAAGGCACAACAGCGGGCCCTGGCAGAACGCCTACCAAATACCCCTGTTGCGCTGGGAATGAGCTACGGTTCGCCGTCGCTTGAAAGCGCGGTCGATGAACTGTTGGCAAGCGGGGTTGAACACATGGTGGTGTTACCGCTGTACCCGCAATATTCCTGTTCGACGGTGGCGGCAGTCTGGGACGAACTGGCCCGTATCTTAGCGCGTAAACGCGGTATTCCTGGCGTTTCATTTATTCGTGATTACGCCGATGACAGCAGCTACATCGATGCGCTGGCGAAGAGTGCCCGGGATTCATTTGCTCAACACGGTGAACCTGATTTGCTGCTGCTCTCCTATCACGGCATTCCGCAGCGTTACGCCGATGAAGGCGATGACTACCCGCAGCGCTGTCGCGATACCACCCGAGAGCTGGTTTCAGCGCTTGGTCTGCCGCCAGAAAAAGTAATGATGACCTTCCAGTCTCGCTTTGGTCGCGAACCGTGGCTGACGCCGTATACCGACGAAACGTTAAAAATGCTGGCGGAGAAAGGGACACAACATATCCAGGTTATGTGTCCGGGCTTCTCGGCAGATTGCCTCGAAACGCTGGAAGAGATAGCGGTACAAAACCGGGAGATTTTCCTCGAAGCTGGCGGTAAGCAATATGAGTATATTCCGGCGCTTAATGCCGCACCGGAACATATCGAAATGATGGTTAAACTGACCGACGCTTACCGTTAAAGCTGGGCTCTGAAGTAACGAGCGCCTTCCCGTAACGCATCGTCGGCGGTTTTCATCATTCGCGAATAGTGCAGGAAGGCGTGCAGCGTACCGGGGTACATTTTGTACTGGCAGGGCTGCTGATGCGCCTGCAACGTCTGGAATAGTAAGCGGCTATCGTCAATCAGCGGATCAAACTCAGCGCCAGCGATAAAACACGGTGGCACGTCACGCGTCAGATCGTTATTAAACAGGCAATAATACGGTGACTCGCGATCGTCAGCGCTACGCAGGTACGCGTTTTCGTACATCTGCAAGTCCTCGCGGGTTAACCCATCCCACGCTCCGCCCATCAGCCGTCGACTCAGTGAATCTTGCAGGCCGTAAAGCCCATACCACAAAAGCACCCCAGCCACCTTGCCGCAGACAATGCGTTTATCCCGCAGCCACAGAGCACTGGCAAGCGCCAGCATGGCTCCGGCGGAATCGCCCGCAAAACCGATATGATTCACATTAAGAGAATAGTCGCCAGCGTGCTGATGAAAATACTGGCAGACGGCGGCAATCTCTTCGATGGCTTGCGGGAAACGGGCTTCTGGCGCAAGCGAATAGTCGATACCAATTACCGTGCACTGCGTATAGCGTGCCAGCAAGCGCATAATACGGTCGTGGGTATCCAGATTACCGAGAATAAAACCGCCGCCGTGCAGATAATACAACGTTGCCAGGCTATGAGGCTGCGGTGAGTAAATACGTGTGGCCACGGGGCCGCATGCGGTAGAAATAACGCATTCGCGGGTATTCATCTCTGGGGCATCGGCATTCCACAACTGCCGTTCATGAATGTAGTGTTGGCGCTGGGCCACGAAGTCATCTGCAGCGGGCCACGGCGGCAGATCGTCGCGATGAAAATTCACCACGCTTTTCATTTCATCCGAAATTCTGTCGAGTACGGGGATCTTGTTTTCCGGCTTCATAAAACGCTCCTTGTGAAGGTGAGTTATTGTAGAAATTAATCCCGTATAAACTGCGATCTCACCGTCTGATATTGAAACTTAGCGCCGCATCGCATGCGTGGCAGGGAATGTGCTACCATGCATCGCTCAGTTAACCACCCGTAAAATCGACCATGAAATTTCCCGGTAAACGCAAATCCAAACACTATTTTCCCGTCAGCGCGCGCGATCCGTTGCTGCAACAAATTCAGCCAGAAAATGAAACCAGCGCAGCCTGGGTGGTGGGCATCGACCAAACGCTGGTGGATATTGAAGCCAAAGTGGATGATGACTTTGTAAAACGTTATGGATTAAGCGCCGGGCATTCTCTGGTGATTGCCGATGATGTCGCAGAAGCGCTCTACCAGGAACTGGTGCGTGAAAACTTGATCACCCATCAGTTTGCGGGCGGTACTATCGGTAACACGATGCACAACTACTCTGTACTGGCGGATGACCGCTCGGTGCTGCTGGGCGTGATGTGCAGCAATATCGAGATTGGCAGCTATGCGTACCGCTATTTATGCAATACCTCCAGCCGTACCGACCTGAACTACCTGCAAGGCGTTAACGGACCGATTGGCCGCTGCTTTACGCTGATTGGCGAGTCAGGTGAGCGTACCTTCGCAATCAGCCCTGGGCATATGAATAAGCTACGAGCGGATAGCATCCCTGAATCGGTGATTGCCGGAGCGTCCGCGCTGGTGCTGACGTCCTATCTGGTGCGCTGCGAACCAGGTGAGCCGATGCCGGAAGCAACCATGAAGGCGATTGAATATGCCAAAAAACACAATGTGCCGGTGGTTCTGACCCTGGGCACCAAATTCGTCATTGCCGATAACCCACAGTGGTGGCAGGCATTCCTGAAAGAGCATGTCTCCATTCTGGCGATGAATGAAGAAGAGGCTGAAGCGCTGACCGGCGAAAACGACCCGCTGCTGGCGTCTGACAAGGCGCTGGATTGGGTGGATCTGGTGCTGTGCACTGCGGGTCCGGCGGGTCTGTATATGGCGGGCTTTACGGAAGAAGAAGTGAAACGTAAAACCCAGCATCCTCTGCTCCCTGGTGCTATTGCCGAATTTAATCAGTACGAATTCAGCCGCGCCATGCGCCATAAAGACTGTACCAATCCGCTGCGCGTGTATTCGCACATCGCACCGTATATGGGCGGACCTGAAAAGATAATGAACACCAACGGCGCAGGTGACGGCGCGCTGGCGGCATTGCTGCATGATATTACCGCCAACAGCTATCACCGCAGCAACGTGCCTAACTCCAGCAAGCACAAGTTCACCTGGCTGACCTATTCGTCGTTAGCCCAGGTGTGTAAGTATGCTAATCGCGTGAGTTATCAGGTGCTGAACCAGCATTCACCGCGCCTGACGCGCGGTTTACCGGAACGTGAAGACAGTCTCGAAGAGTCGTACTGGGACCGTTAAATCTTGTATAGGCCGGATAAGCGATAACGCTATCCGGCACGGACATTAACTGGCCGTAGCAACTTCACCTGCAGGCGGCGTTTCAATCAGCTCCAGCATGGTGCGGGCGATTTCACGCTCACCCATGACGACCTGGTTGGCGCCGCGTTCGGTAATATATTCCACCTCATCGTCATAATGCGCGCGGGCGATAATCTCAATCGACGGGCATTTCTCACGCGCGGAAGCGACAATTTCACCCGCTTCATAACCATTGGGGATGGTCAACAGCAGCCAGCGCGCGCAATCCAGATGCGCCAGATTCATAATCTCTTCGTTGGCGGCATTTCCCAGTACCGCGCGGATCCCACGCTCGCGCAGTTCATCCACCCGGGTACGCGAGGTTTCGATCACCACCAGCGGGATCCCTGCAGCCATCAATTTCTCACCCAGCAGGCTGCCGACGCGACCAAAGCCAACCAGCAAGGCATGATTGCAGATATCCACCGGAATTTGCTTCTCTTCTTCGATGGCCTCTTCCAGCGTCTGCTCCTCCAGCGTTTCTGTTTTGGCGAGGTATTTTTCTAACACCGCAAACAGCACCGGGTTGAGCATGATGGACAGGATTGCCCCGGCCAGCACCAGATTCTGTCCGGCCTGCGGCAGCAGGTTTAACGCCATTCCCAGACCCGCCAGGATAAAGGCAAATTCACCAATCTGCGCCAGGCTGGTGGCAATGGTGAGCGCCGTGCGTTGGGAGTGACCAAACAGGCGCACCAGGAAATAGGCGGCAAGGGATTTACCAAAGATGATAATCGCCAGCGTGCCCAGTACCGCCAACGGCTGCTGGATCAGAACTAACGGATCGAACAGCATCCCGACGGAAACGAAGAACAGCACGGCGAACGCATCGCGCAGCGGCAGAGTATCATGCGCCGCACGGTGGCTTAGTTCAGATTCATTCAGCACCATACCGGCGAAGAACGCGCCCAGCGCAAAGGAGACATCGAACAGCTCTACTGCGCCAAAGGCGATACCTAAGGCGAGGGCGAGGACTGAGAGGGTAAACAGTTCGCGTGAACCGGTTGCGGCGCTGCGGGCCATAATCCACGGTACCAGGCGACGACCCACCAGCATCATAATCGCGATAAACGCCACCACCTTACCGATGGTAATGCCCATATCGACGGCCAGCGAGGCGAAGCCGACGTCTTCTTTTTCCAGCATCCCGGCGACGGCTGGCAGGAGAACCAGCGTCAGCACCATCATCAGATCTTCGACAATCAACCAGCCAATGGCAATTTGCCCGCGCTGGCTGTCAATGAGCTGTCGTTCTTCAAGCGCGCGCAGTAGCACCACGGTACTGGCGGTTGAAAGACACAGACCAAACACGATCCCCACCATCAGCGACCAGCCTAATACGGCTGAAAGCGCCATACCCAGCAGCGTTGCCACTGCTATCTGGGCAATCGCGCCGGGAATGGCGATAGACTTTACCGCCATCAAATCCTTCAACGAAAAGTGCAGCCCCACGCCGAACATCAGCAGAATAACGCCAAGCTCAGCCAGCTCAGGCGCGAGCTTAGTATCAGCAACAAAACCAGGTGTAAATGGACCGGCCAGAACGCCCGCTAACAGATATCCCACCAGAGGAGAAATACGCAGTTTATTGGCAATCATGCCTAATATAAAAGCGAGCACAAGGCCGCCGACAATGGTGGTGATAAGCGGGGTGGCGTGATGCATTCCGTCTCCTTTGGTTGCTGTGATGATCCTGAAAACCCAAACTACGAGTAATAGTTTATGACAATTTTAATGTTTATGTTTATGAATAATTATTGAATTTTGAAGAAAACGGGATTTTAAGCGTAAAAAAGCACGGATCGGAAAAGTACGGTGATATGTGAGAGGTAAAGGCTGATGGCTACTGCAAGTAATGACGGCCAAAATTTACTTTTGGCCGTCAGAAAATCAGGCTTTGTGTCGGTTATCAGGTAAGAATATGGTCAGTATTCCCAGAAGTGGCAGGAAAGCACATATTTTGTAGACCAAATCGATGCTGGTATGGTCGGCTATCAGCCCTAGCACCGCGGCTCCCAAGCCGCCCATGCCGAAGGCAAAACCGAAAAATAGCCCAGAAACCATGCCGATACGCCCAGGAAGCAGCTCCTGCGCGTAGACCAAAATAGCAGAAAACGCCGATGCGAGGATAAAACCAATGATCACGGTTAAAATCCCGGTCCATTCCAGCGTTGCGTAGGGTAAAACGAGGGTAAATGGCGCAACGCCGAGGATAGACCCCCAAATAACATATTTTCTGCCAATTTTATCGCCTAATGGTCCGCCAATCACCGTCCCGGCCGCGACGGCAAACAGGAAGGCAAACAGGTGAAACTGGGCGTTTTGTACCGATAATCCGAATTTTTGCATCAGATAAAAGGTGTAATAGCTGCTGATGCTTGCCATATAGAAGTATTTGGAGAAAATCAGCACCAGCAGGATGCTTACCGCCAGCACCACTTTATTGCGCGGTAACGGATTTACGATGGCAACTTTCGGTTTTCCTTTACTCATCCGATGCTGCGCGGCATACCAACGGCTGATTTGTGCCAGGACGACAATCGCTAATAACGCAGCCAGAACAAACCAGGCCACATTACCCTTACCATATGGCGCGATGATGACAGCTGCCAGCAAGGGTCCCAGAGAGCTGCCGAAGTTGCCGCCAACCTGGAAAATTGACTGCGCCAGGCCGTGACGACCGCCGGAGGCCATGCGTGCCACGCGGGACGATTCCGGATGAAATACCGAAGAGCCGGTGCCAACCAGCGCCGCGGCGAGCAGCACCATATGGAAACTACCGGCCATGGCCAGCAAAACAAGCCCACTCAGCGTGAAGCACATCCCAATGGGCAGCGACCACGGCATCGGGTATTTGTCCGTCCAGTAACCCACCACCGGTTGCAGCAGCGAGGAAGCAAGCTGGAAGGTTAGGGTGATCATCCCGATCTGCATAAACGTTAGCGAGAACTCTGACTGCAAAAGCGGATAAATCGCCAGGATCAGCGACTGAATCATATCGTTTAGCAGATGGGAGAGGCTGATCGCTCCTAAAATGCCAAATGAGGTGCGTGCTTTAGCAACCGACGCTGACGCGCCAGCCACAGGCTGGGTTGGTTCACTTATTGCCATAGAAAGTCACTTCTGTTTGGGTTGCGATTATGAGGGTAATCTATTTTGTTATTATTACCTGACTAACATACCTGCGGAAGGTGTTTGAAGGAAGTCTCATTTCTGAAAACATTTTCGACTATTATTTCATATCATTGTAATTTCAGTCGTTGATTTTGGCTCAGGGAGAGAAATATGAAGTTTTTAAAACGGGGCGTGGCGCTGGCGTTATTAGCCGCATTTACGCTGGCAGGTCAGCCTGCACAAGCGTACGAAAAAGATAAAACCTACAAAATTACCATTCTGCATACCAACGATCATCACGGTCACTTCTGGCGCAGCGAATACGGAGAATACGGACTGGCGGCGCAAAAAACGCTGGTGGACGGTATTCGTAAAGAGGTGGCAGAGGAAGGGGGCAGCGTACTGCTGCTTTCCGGTGGCGACATTAATACCGGCGTACCGGAGTCCGATCTGCAGGATGCGGAACCTGATTTTCGTGGGATGAACCTGATTGGCTATGACGCGATGGCGGTCGGAAACCACGAGTTTGATAATCCCATGACCGTACTGCGCCAGCAGGAAAAATGGTCCAAATTCCCGTTTCTCTCGGCCAATATCTATCAGAAAAGCACCGGCGAGCGTTTGTTTAAGCCGTGGGCCATCTTTAAGCGGCAGGATTTAAAAATTGCCGTACTCGGTTTAACCACCGACGATACGGCAAAAATAGGCAACCCCGAGTTCTTTACCGATATTGAGTTCCGTAAACCAGCTGATGAAGCCAAACTGGTTATCCAGGAACTGAATATGGGTGAAAAGCCAGACATCATTATCGCGACCACCCATATGGGACATTATGACAACGGCAACCACGGCTCGAATGCCCCTGGCGATGTCGAAATGGCGCGTAGCCTGCCGGCGGGATCGCTGGCGATGATTGTCGGTGGTCACTCGCAGGATCCGGTGTGTATGGCTTCAGAGAACAAGAAGCAGGTTGATTACGTACCGGGTACGCCGTGTGCGCCAGACAAGCAAAATGGGATCTGGATTGTGCAGGCGCACGAGTGGGGGAAATATGTGGGCCGGGCGGACTTTGAGTTCCGTAACGGCGAAATGAAAATGGTCAACTACCAGCTCATTCCCGTCAACCTGAAGAAAAAAGTGACCTGGGACAAAGGTAAAAGTGAGCGCGTACTCTACACCCCGGAAATAGCTGAAAATCAGCAAATGCTTTCGCTGCTGACGCCGTTCCAGAATAAAGGTAAAGCGCAGCTCGACGTGAAAATCGGTAGCGTCAATGCGCGCCTCGAAGGCGACCGAAGCAAAGTCCGTTTCGTGCAGACCAACATGGGACATTTGCTGCTGGCTGCGCAAATGGCGCGAACAAGCGCTGATTTTGGCGTGATGAGCGGCGGTGGCATCCGTGATTCCATCGAAGGCGGCGATATCACTTATAAGAGCGTGCTGAAAGTACAGCCGTTCGGAAACATCGTGGTGTATGCCGACATGAGCGGGAAAGAGGTGATTGACTATCTGACCGCCGTGGCGCAAATGAAGCCGGACTCCGGGGCCTATCCACAGTTTGCCAACGTCAGCTTTGTGGCGAAAGACGGCAAGCTTAACGATTTGAAAATCAAAGGCGAACCCGTTGACCCAGCCAAAAACTATCGTATGGCAACGCTAAGCTTCAACGCAACCGGCGGCGATGGCTATCCGCGAATTGATAACAAACCAGGCTATGTGAATACCGGGTTTATTGATGCAGAAGTGCTGAAAGAGTTCGTGCAGAAGAACTCACCGCTGGATGCCAGTGTGTATGAGCCGAGGGGTGAAGTTACCTGGCAGTAACAGGGCGGAGTGCCGGATGGCGGTGCGGGCACCTTATCCGGCCTACAGGTCAGTGCGATTTGTAGGCCTTAAAGCTGCGCTCCATCAGGCAATCATTCTATAACCGCTTAATCGCGGCGTGCGATGTCGGCGAATTTCGCATCCAGAATTTTCGCCAGATCGCCCGCTGCCAGTTCGATATCCAGCCCGCGTTTGCCGCCGGAAACATAAATGGTGTCAAACGTCTGGGCAGGGGCATCAATGAGCGTTGGCAATCTCTTTTTCTGTCCTAATGGGCTGATCCCCCCCACCAGATAACCGGTGGTTCGTTGCGCAACCATTGGATCGGCCATATCAACCTTTTTAGCCCCCAGAGCCTTAGCGACCTTTTTGAGATCCAGTTGACCGGCTACAGGCGTGACCGCAACTGCCAGATGCTTCATATCGCCATTCACGGCAACCAGCAGCGTTTTGTAGACCTGGTCCGCATTCAGACCTAACTTGCGCACCACTTCATCACCAAAGTTCGTCTCGGACGGATCGTGATCGTAGGTGTGGATCTGGAAAGAAATTTTGTTTTTTTCGAGTAATTTAACGGCGGGTGTCATAGCAATTTTCCTGGACCAGACAAAATACGACTCAAGCATACGCCTGATGTCTGTCTAAAAAATAGTACCATCTTGCGCAATAGTATTGGCAGGATGATGACTTTGAGCGACAATCGAACTACACCGATGCTTTAAGCATTGGGATCATAATAATGATGAAATTCCTCTTTGACGGGCCAATAGAAATATTGGCCATTTTTTTTACCGTAACATCTCCGGCAAATTTCCCTCTCCGTACAGATGTAGCGCGCCAACGGCCACGACGTAATGACCAGCAGGCATCGCCCTGAGCCGATCGCGCCAGGCTGTGTTGCGTTGATGCATCAATACGTCATACAACGACTGGCTAAAGGTATTGGGAAGCGCCAGCTCGCTATTGCGTGGCGGTGTTTTAAGCCACCAGCCCATCATCTGTTGCAACAATCTGGCATTGGTATGCCAGTGCGTCAGAGTATCGTCCAACAGAGCCAGTCCGTTATCAGGCAACTGACATAACAGCTCGATTTGACTGGATGCGCCTTCCAACTCGATAACGGGTTTATGCGCTTGTTTTGCCGCTTTCAGCAATTGGTAATCAATCCCGTATTCTGCCCGTAGACCCAACTGCTGTGCCTGTGTCGCCTGTAATACCATGGCGATTTGCCACAACGGCTGAGTAGATAACAGCGATGGGGAAATACCCAGTTCGTTGGTGACTTTACGCAGGTTTTCTAACTGCTCCGGGCTGATACGTTCTTCGAGTGTGGCAAATGTAGGAAGGTTAGCAAACGGCGCGTCGTCACCGGAAACATCCGCTTCGACAATCAGCGCATCGGCATGGTTGAGTTTTTTGAGTAATTTGGCAGGCAGAGGTGCCATATCGCGACTGCCCATGTGAATACTGCCAATCAGATGAAAATGGCGGTTGCCGGGCAATGAAATGTCGATGGCAGGCCAGGTATAGTGGTTGCCGCGTAGCGCGGTGAAAAATGTTTTTACCCGGTATAACAGATCCATACGACCTCCCTAAGTAGACTTTCATGCTAGCGCGTGGTCCAGGAAGGTGCAATGCGAGAATCGCCGGATGGCGACGCGAAATCGTCTTATCCAGCCTACAATGTTACCTGCACTTTGTAGGCCGGATAAGCGTGAGCGCCATGCGGTAGAGGGTTACTCTTTCGGTTTGAAGCGCAGCAGTCGGTTAGCGTTGCTCACCACAGTAATGGAGGAGAGCGCCATCGCCGCCCCGGCAACGACTGGATTCAGCAGTGTTCCGGTGAACGGCCACAGGATCCCCGCGGCAACGGGAATACCGATGCTGTTATAAATAAACGCGCCGACCAGGTTCTGCTTCATATTACGCAACGTTGCCCGGGAGATAGACAGCGCATCCGCGACGCCCATCAGGCTATGGCGCATCAGCGTAATCGCGGCGGTTTCAATCGCCACATCGCTGCCGCCACCCATGGCAATCCCTACATCGGCCTGAGCCAGCGCAGGTGCATCGTTGATACCGTCACCCACCATGGCAACCTGACGCCCCTGGCTTTGCAGACGTTTAATCGCCTCGGCTTTACCGTCCGGCAGAACACCGGCAATCACCTCATCAATACCGGCTTCTTTGGCAATAGCGTTAGCCGTGGTCGGGTTGTCACCGGTAAGCATCACCAGACGATACCCGTTGCGGTGCAGACGCTGAAGTGCTGCCACGCTGTCGCTACGCAGTGGATCACGCACCGCTAACAGCGCCGCCGCTTTACCATCAATCGCCAACAGGACCGGGGTTGACCCCTGGGATGCCTGAGCGGTGATTTCAGCTTCCATTTCAGTGGTATCTACCTGTTGCTCATTGAGCAGTGCCTGGTTGCCCAGCAGCAGCGTATGACCTTCCGTTTCACCGCTTACGCCTAAACCGCGCAGCGTACGGAAACCGTTGACCTGTGGCAGCGTAACATCACCGGCTTTGTCCAGAATCGCCCTGGCCAGCGGGTGACTGGAAACCTGTTCAAGGGCCGCAGCTAGACGAATTGCCAGTGCTTCATCGGTGTTGCCAAACGTTTTGATGGCGACAACCTGCGGTTTACCTTCAGTCAATGTCCCGGTTTTATCAAATACGACGGTATCAAGCGTACTGGCGCGCTGCAGCGCATCGGCATCACGTACCAGAACCCCAAACTCAGCAGCACGACCCACACCGGAAATAATCGACATTGGTGTAGCCAGGCCCAGCGCACAAGGGCAGGCAATAATCAGTACGGTAGTGGCAATCACCAGCGTATAAACAATTTGTGGTGCCGGCCCGAAGAAATACCAGATTGCCGCACTCACCAGCGCAATGACGACGACGACCGGAACGAACACTGAGGAGATACGGTCGGCTAGTTTACCAATCTCCGGTTTACTGCTTTGCGCCTGGCGCACCATACGAATAATGCGTGACAGCGTGGTATGGCTGCCAACGGCACTGGCGCGGAACAGCACGCTGCCATCCTGTACGACCGTACCGGCGTGGACGCTATCGCCTTCGCCTTTTTGTTGCGGAATAGGCTCTCCGGTCAGCATGGCTTCATCCAGCCAGGCTTCGCCCTGAGTGATTTCGCCATCTACCGGAACGCGGTCACCGGTGGTCAGGCGCAGCAACATTCCCGCCTGAACGTCTGCCAGCGGCACGTTCTTTTCACCTTCGTCGGTAACAACACGCGCGGTCGGCGGCGTCAGATCGAGTAATTTTTCCAGTGCTTTGGACGAACGCTGGCGAGCCCGCGCTTCCAGCATGTGCCCGAGGTTAATCAGACCGATAATCATCGCACTGGCTTCATAATAGAGGTGTCGCGCTTCCATCGGGAACCATTGCGGCCAGAGGTTGACGCTCATGGAATAAAGCCATGCCACCCCCGTACCCAGCGCCACCAGCGTATCCATGGTCGCGGTGCCGTTCATCAGGCTTTTCCACGCGTTGCGGTAAAAATGACCGCCCGCGAAAACCATCACGGCAAGCGTTGCCAGACCAATCGTCAGCCACAGGCTACGGTTGTCGGCAGTGACCATCATGTTTTCGCCAATCATTCCCCATACCATGACAGGGATACCCAGCAGCAGCGCGACGGCCGCCTGCCAGCGAAAACGTTTCATGGTTGCTACGGCGGTTTCTTGCTGACGCTCGCGGCGCTTAACATCATCTTCAATGGCTTCTGCGCCGTAGCCCGCTTTTTCCACCGCTTTCACTAACTGGTCGGCGGACGCACTGCCCATTACCAGCGCAGTACGTTCCGCCAGGTTTACCCGTGCCTGCGTGACACCCGGTACGCTTTGCAGAGCATCTTGTACGCGGATAACACAGCTGGCGCAGCTCATGCCGTTTAACAGCAACTGTTGGCTGTCATCATCAGCCGTAGCTGCCGGAAGCTCGGAAGGGACCGCTGCCAGTGCTTCCGACGGGATTGATGACTCCGTCAGCGGTTTAGCCTTTGGGTGGCTTAACTCCGCGCCGTAACCGGCTTGTTTGATGGTTTCAATCAGCGCTTCAGCACTGGCGCTCCCGGTGATGTGCGCTTCAGTCACAGTGACATCCGCTTGCTCAACGTCCGGGCGTTGCTCCAGACTTTCTTTAACGCGTTTTACGCAGTGACCACAGGACAAGCCGTCCAGGGTTAGATCGATGGTTTGAGACATAACAAATTTCCTCTATGATTGGTCTGAGATTCATTGACCTTAGCAATCGTTTTGACTAACTGTTATAAAGGTTAAACCTTCCATCAAGGGGAAGGTCAAGGGGGGAGATGTGAATATATCCGATGTTGCTAAAAAAACCGGTTTAACCAGTAAAGCGATTCGCTTTTATGAAGAGAAAGGACTGGTGACGCCGCCGCTGCGTAGTGACAATGGCTATCGCACTTACAACCAACAGCATCTGAATGAACTGACGTTGCTGCGTCAGGCGCGGCAGGTTGGATTTAATCTGGAAGAGTGCGGCGAGCTGGTAAACCTGTTTAACGATCCGGCGCGTCACAGCGCGGATGTGAAAAAGCGCACCCTGGAAAAGGTGGCGGATATTGAGCGGCATATCAGTGAGCTGCAGGCCATGCGCTTGCATTTACTGGCGCTGGCGGACAGTTGCCCTGGCGATGACAGTGCTGAATGTCCGATCATGGATAATCTCTCCGGTTGCAGTCATCACAAAGCGAAGGCTTAACGGCGAGAGGGATTAAGCATAAACACCACCGTGCCGCGGTACCACGGGGATTTCTCAAGCTGCGCTTCAGCCAGTGGATCTCGGTTACCGTTTTGCACCAGTCCCAGCTTAAATGGAATGCGCAGGCGGCTCAGCGCGGGTAGATACGCCTGATAATTCGTCACCGTGTGACGCCCCTGATAGCTTTGCACCACCAGTTCATCGACCGCCAACGCGTTCAGCGTGGCGACGTCGCCCGTTTTTGCCCAATCCAGTAGTCCGGTTACCCCTAGCGCAAACTCGGCCGGGAGCTGTTGGCGCAGTTGCTGCAGAAAGCGGGCGTAGTCGGTCAGTTGATGGGTCGCTGCGTCAAAATCAACCTGCAGGCCGACGACGTGATTCCCGGCGGTCTGCCAGCGCTGCATCAACCGTATGATACGCGCCGGGATCTCTTCCGGTACGTCGAGGGTTGTAAAGCGTACGGTCAGCCAGATTGAGGGAAAAGACAGACGACTGACCGGCAGTCCGAGGCGCTGGAACACCACGTTACCGGAACGAACCAGTACCTCGCCCTGGTGCAGATAAACCGTTTGTGCATCTTTCAGCTCGTCACTGGCCTTCACCCCAGACCACAGCCAGAAGGCTGAATGTTCACGGGCGGCGACGATATCCGCCGCCTGTGCCTGGCCGAGAAGCAGTGCGGTTACCAGTAATATTTGAGTTTTTGCGCCCACGGGCTTCCCGGATACTGCGTTTTCAGTTGGGTGAACCAGCCCTTACGCTGCAATTTGTCCACGTCTTCTCCGCCACATTCGTTAGCGCCTGATGGCGCATAGCACATGATGGCGCGATACAGCGCGAAGCTCTTATCTTCGACTTCCGCGGTGGGTGAGGTGATTACCTGCTGATAGTAGCTCTGCCTGTCGAACTGGCCGAACGGTTTCTTACGCGAAATAGCTGATTCAAGCACGTCGTTGCCAGCGCTGTTTTTCCACAGGTCGACATGTGTTTGCGTGGTGCGGAAGAATTCGCCAAGGCAGTTCAGCGCGTGAGCATCATCCGCTTTTTTGCTCAATACCGTTACCGTTTCATTGAGGCTGCGGCACGTATAACCCGCCTGCGCCGTGTCGCCATTCCAGTCGAATATGCTCAGGTTAACGTCATCAAACGCTTCGCCAATGACCGGTGATGTAATCGCGCTGGCCAGTTTTCTGTCAGTAAGCCAGTCGCCAAAACGATTCTCTGTAAGATCCCGCACCAGCAGCGTATGCAGCGCAATGGTACGCTCTTCGTTATTCGGGCCATGAACGGCCTGCTGGCGCAGCAGTTCTGGCGTGGCCTGCGTTTTCAGCACCTGCGAGCGAAAGCGCAGGTTGGTCACCGCGCTATTCGGTGCGAAAACTGCCGCCACATCGCCGCTATATACCAGCGTGGCGGCAAGCTTAGCCTGCACATATTGCTGCTGTTCGTTATCCTGGCTGAGTTTTAACAACTGCTGCCAAAAATCGCGCGCCTCGGCCCATTTCTTCTGGCCCATCAACGCTTCGCCGTACAGCACCTGTTCGCTGAAGGCGAGGGTATCGTGAGCGGCAAGTTTCTGCGCTGGCGTAACTGTCTGAATAATTGCCGCGTAGTTGCCCGTTGCCAGCCACAGATTCAGTTGCAGGTCGCGCCATAGCGGCAGTTTTTGGCTCTGTTCAAACACCGGTTTGCTGGCGTCGAGCTGTGCCTGCGTCAGCGTGGGTTTGCTGTTGTTATCCAGGCGCAGCGCGCGTAGCAGTTCGATATAGCTGACTCGCGGCGCGTCGGGGAAGGCCTCAACGACGGACTGGTCGTAGAACGCCATGCCATAGACATTATCGTATTCGATGACATTTTCGCGCAGTTGCCGTGCGTCAGCCGACTGCTTCAGCGTCTGTTCATACAACCCGGCCAGCTGCGGCCATGACTGTAAATACCAGTTGATGCGACGCAACATGCCTCGTGAAGAGTCAGCGTAGAGTCCTTGGGGAAAACTCTGCAGATAGGCCTGCGCCAACTCTTGAGCCTGAGTGGCATCCTCGCGATTAATTTTCGCAATATCAAAATCGCCGTACTCGCCCACGCTGTTCTGACTGCTCTTGTTCAACGCCGTGCGCATCAGCATGTATTGCGCGGTCTCTGCTAACCACGGACGATCGCTTGTAGCAAGTTGAGTGAAATCCCGTTCGGCACTGGCATAATCACCGGCATAGAAACTGGCGGCTGCTGCCAGATAGCTTTTATAGGGCAGAGCTTGAGAATCTGCCGGGAAGGTGGCAAGAGAAGACTCAATTTGCTCGCGGGTTGCCCCAGAAAGCAGTCCCGTACGCGCCTGGGCTAAAGCCTGACGCTGTTCCGCTGTTAATGTGGAATCGGCCAACAGCGCGGCAAAAAAGGCGCTAACGCTCTCGGCGTTATTCGAAACATGACGGTTCTCTAGCTCAGCGTCATTGATGTTTATTTCGTCGGCGCTAATGTTCAGCTCGGCCATCTGTCGGGAGAGAGGGCTGTCCGCGGCGGATGCCTGAGCTGCCGCTGTTTGCGGCGCAGCCTCATCCCATTGCGGGTGATAGGCAAAATAGAAATCGCGGGAGCGAGTGATGTCTGCGGGCATCGACTGCACGGGCAGAGCAAATGATTTTTCCTGGCTCAGCAGCCGCAGCAGGTTGTCGCGGCTGTCGTTTTCAGGGTTAAAGGTCGGCGTTCCCTTCAGCAGGCAGCTGTCGTCGCTCCATTTGCAGTCTTCCATATCGAACGAAGCTAATGCCTGCGGGGCGGCGGTCAGCAATGTGCAAAGGGCAAAGGCAAGGGGTGTCTTCCTGACCATAGTCTTATTTCCTGTCTTTTTAGTGTGATACCGCTTTTATAATCAGGGTGATTCCCTCAACGGCAATGACTTCAACCTGCGTTCCGGCGCTCAAATCGTCACGGGCGCTAACGGGCCAGGAACTGTCGCCGACGCGCATATGTCCGCGACCATTGACCAGGTCAGTTTCCAGAGTAAATCGACGGCCAACTAACTGTTGTCCACGTTGGTTAAGATGGCTATCGGCTGGCTGCTGCTCCTGAACGCGCCTTGCCAGCCACTTCCACCACAGCCAGGCTGCCAGCAAGGTGAGGGCAGCGAACATTGCCCCCTGCCACGCCCAGTCTAGTGGAACGAGCCAGATGACCAGACCGGTAATCACCGCTGCCACGCCGCTCCACAGCAGATAGCCGTTGCCGCCCAGCATCTCGGCGGCCAGTAACAGACCACCGAGGCTGAGCCAGAAGATATGCGGGTGCACCAGAATCATCGCTATCATGATTTTTTCCGCTCGCTGGCGCTGTCCTTAACCAGTTCGGCGATCCCGGCAATGGAGCCCATCAGGCTGCTGGCATCCAGCGGCATCATCACCACTTTGCTGTTATTCGACGAGCCGATATGCTGCAGCGCTTCGGTGTATTTCTGCGCCACGAAGTAGTTCACGGCCTGAATATCCCCGGCGGCAATGGCTTCAGACACCATCTGTGTTGCGCGGGCTTCTGCTTCTGCGGAACGTTCACGCGCTTCAGCCTGTAAAAATGCGGACTGACGTTCACCTTCCGCGATGAGGATTTTCGACTGCTTCTCACCTTCGGCCTTAACGATTTCTGCCTGACGGATCCCTTCGGCTTCAAGAATGTAGGCGCGCTTGGTACGTTCGGCTTTCATTTGCGCGTTCATGGCGTCGATAAGTTCTGCCGGAGGACGCACGTCGCGGATCTCAATACGGGTGATTTTGATGCCCCAGGGATTGGTTGCCTCATCAACGATATGCAGCAGGCGCGTGTTGATGTTGTCGCGCTGGGAGAGCATTTCATCGAGCTCCATCGAGCCGAGAACAGTACGAATGTTGGTCATGGTCAGGTTGATGATCGCCAGTTCCAGGTTGCTGACTTCATACGCGGCTTTCGGCGCGTCGATCACCTGAATGAAGCACACAGCATCAATCGAGACGTTGGCGTTATCTTTGGAGATGACTTCCTGAGAGGGGATATCAAGCACCTGTTCCATCATATTGATCTTACGACCAATGCGGTCCATGAACGGTACAACAAGGCTTAAACCCGGTTGCAGGGTTTTGGTGTAACGACCAAAACGCTCTACCGTCCACTGATATCCCTGCGGGACGATTTTGACGCCTGCGCCGACGATCACCAGCGCGACAAAAATAAGAATAGGAATAAAAATGAGCATTGATGAAACCTCCTGTTGTGCTGTCCTTTACTGCCTCATTAGTCAAATTATACCCGATTTATCAAGGTGGGCTCCCCTATAATAAATTACAGGGATAGACTATCTGCACGAAAGATGTAAAAAGGGATTGGTAATGGAAGAAAGCAGCATTCTGCTTCAGTTAAAAAATGTCGCATGGCAGGCAGGGGCGACGCAGATTCTTAATAACATCTGTTTTGATCTCCGCGCCGGAGAATTTAAGCTGATTACCGGCCAGTCCGGCTGCGGTAAAAGTACGTTACTCAAGATAGTCGCGTCGTTAATTAGCCCGAGTTCCGGTGAAATCCTTTTTGAGGGTAAGGAGATATCAACGCTTAAGCCTGAAGCTTATCGCCAGCAGGTCTCTTATTGCGCGCAAACGCCCGCTTTGTTCGGTGATACCGTCTACGACAACCTCATTTTTCCCTGGCAAATCCGCGATAAACGCCCGGAACCGGATGTGTTTCTGGAAGATCTGGCTCGTTTTCAGTTGCCCGAGACGATCCTGAAAAAAAATATCAATGAGCTATCTGGTGGCGAAAAGCAGCGCGTCTCGTTAATTCGTAATTTGCAGTTTCTGCCGAAAATTCTGCTGCTTGATGAAATCACCAGCGCGCTGGATGAATCCAACAAACGTAACGTGAACGAATTAATTCACCACTATGTTCGCGACAAGAATATTGCCGTGCTGTGGGTGACGCACGATAAAGATGAGATTAATCACGCGGATAATGTCATCACTCTTCAACCGCACGCCGGAGAAATGCAGGAAGTCAGCAATGAACGAGCATAATATTACCAATGAATCCCTGGCGTTAGCGATGATGCTGGTGGTGGTCGCGATACTGATCAGCAACAAAGAAAAGCTGGCGCTGGAAAAAGATATTCTCTGGAGCGTTTGCCGGGCAGTGGTTCAGCTTATTATCGTGGGCTACGTGCTGAAATATATTTTTGGCGTCAACCATAGCATTCTGACCTTATTGATGGTGCTGTTTATCTGCTTTAACGCGGCCTATAACGCGCAAAAGCGCAGTAAATATATTGATAAAGCTTTTCTCTCGTCGTTTATTGCCATTACGGCGGGGGCGGGGCTAACGCTTTCGGTGCTGGTTCTGTCAGGCTCTATCGAGTTCACGCCGATGCAGGTCATCCCGATCTCCGGCATGATTGCAGGTAATGCGATGGTGGCGGTGGGGCTGTGTTACAACAATTTGGGGCAGCGGTTTAACAGCGAGCAGCAGCAAATTCAGGAAAAACTCAGCCTCGGCGCAACGCCGAAGGTGGCTTCTGCGCCGCTGATTCGCGACAGCATTCGCGCCTCGCTGATTCCGACTATCGATTCAGCGAAGACAGTGGGGCTGGTGAGTTTACCGGGGATGATGTCGGGATTGATCTTTGCAGGTATTGACCCGGTAAAAGCGATTAAGTATCAGATTATGGTGACGTTTATGCTGCTATCAACCGCCAGCCTGTCGACCATTATTGCCTGCTATTTAACCTATCGGAAGTTCTATAATTCGCGCCACCAACTGGTGGTGACGCCATTAAAGAAACCGTGATGTGATGCCGTATGGCGGCTACCGCCATATCCGGCTGACGGGAATGAGGTGTTGGTTGTGTTTGTAGGCCCGATAAGCGTAGCGCCATCGGGCATGATGAACCAATTAGTACAACAGCGCGTACAGCTGGCGGCGATACTTCAAGGCCAGCGCATCGCCCGTGCCCAGTGCGGCAAGGATCTCCTGGAAGGTCTTACGTGCCTGACCATCGGCAGCCGTAAGATCTTTCTTCAGGTGGCTGAACAGTAATTCCAGCGATTCCTCGTTGCGCCCGACCTGGTGCAATTGAATAGCCAACTGCGTTGCCAGCGCCGCATCCTGTGGATTGCTGGCGACCTGCTGTTGCAACTGTTGGATTTCCGGCGTATCAGCGGCCTGCTTCAGCAGTTCGATCTGTGCGATAAGCCCTTGATAGCGGGTGTCCTGATCCTGCAACGGAATGGTTTTCAGTACCGCTTCGGCTTCATCAGAACGGTTCAGGGCGATTTGCGTTTCCGCCAGCAGCAGACCGATTTCGCTGCTCTGGTTGGAGATCTGCCAGGCTTCTTTCAGCAGCGGCAGCGCATCCGCGTGATTACCGGCTTCGATGAATTCGATAGCCTGGCGTGCTTTCAGCTCTTCTTCGCTCGGCAGCACTTTCTCCAGCAGCGCGCGAATAACCTCTTCCGGTTGCGGGCCCTGGAATCCATCTACCGGCTGGCCGTTCTGGAACAGATAAACCGTAGGGATCGCGCGCAGACCAAACTGGGAGGCGATCATCTGCTCGGCGTCGCAGTCCAGCTTAGCGAGAATAAACTGACCGTTATACTGGGCGGCAAGGTTCTCCAGTACCGGCGTTAATTGCAGACAATGCTGGCTGCGCTCAGACCAAAAATAGAACAGGACCGGCGTGGTCATCGACTGTTCGAGGGTCTGCTGTAGGTTCGATTCGTTAATGTTAACAATATTCTGTGTGGACATGGAGTTACTCTCTTTTGTCGATTTCTTGTTACATGGGGGCTGACGCGCGAGCTTCAACTCAACCCTGTAAAATTTTGTCCATTATGCGGCCTGGCAACAGGCGTTTAAGCAGCATCACTGCCCAGGTCACCAGCGTAACCGGATAACGTAGCTTTGGTTTATCGCTCTCAAACGCATGACGCACTTTGGCGACAACCGCTTCTGGTCCCAGCGTAAAACGCGTGGCAATGCCGGGATTTTCAACGGGGGCATCGCTCTGGGTCTGGTTGACGTTTTCGGTAAAGCGGGTACGGATGGGGCCAGGTTCAATCAGGCTGATCTTAATCCCGCTGTGGCGCAGTTCCATACGCAGTGCGTCGGACCAGGCTTCCAGTGCATATTTGCTGGCGGCATAGGCGCCGCGTCCCGGCGTTGAGATCAATCCCATTACCGAGGAGGTCATCACGATGCGCCCTTCGCCGTGGGGTAACATGGCAGGTAACAGGCGCATGGTAAGCTGATGTGCGCCAAAGAAGTTGGCGGAAAACTGCTGTTCCATCTGTTCACGGCTGATGGTGGGCAGGGGACCATAGACACCGTATCCGGCGTTGTTAAAGATCCCATATAAACGATTATCGGTCAGGGCGATCACTTCATCGGCGGCACGATCCACGCTTTCGGGTGAATCCAGATCCAGCAACACGCCAGTGAATCCCATGCTGTTCATACGCGCGACATCGTCAGGTTTGCGACAGCCTGCCAGAATTTGAAAACCCTGGCGCTTTAGCTCAAGCGCGCTTTCCAGGCCGATTCCGCTGGAACATCCTGTTATTAAGACCGATTTTTGCATAACTTTACCTGTCAGGATCTCCGTTGTTTTACGAGTCGTGATTTACTAGAGGTGTGAGATGTTGCGCCATCCAGTCGGCGATAAACGGCTGGGCGTCACGGTTAGGATGAATACCATCATCCTGCATCCACTGGGGTTTCAGATAAACCTCTTCCATAAAAAAAGGCAGTAGAGGGATATCAAACTCTTTGGCGAGCTTTGGATAAATCGCGCTAAAGGTTTCATTATAACGGCGACCGTAGTTTGCCGGCAGACGAATTTGCATCAGTAGTGGTTCGGCATTTGCCGCTTTTACGTCCTGCAGAATCGTGCGCAGGGTTTGTTCGGTTTGCGCAGGTGCGAAGCCGCGCAGGCCGTCGTTGCCGCCAAGTTCGACCAGTACCCAACGCGGCTGGTGCTGCTTCAGTAATGCAGGCAGACGGGCCAGGCCCTGCTGCGAGGTGTCGCCGCTAATGCTGGCATTCACCACCGGCGTTTTGGTTTGCCATTTATCATTAAGTAGCGCAGGCCACGCGGCGCTGGCGGACATTCGGTATCCGGCGCTCAGGCTGTCACCCAGAATTAATAACGTGTCCGCTGCGGCGGCGCGGAAAGTTAACAGGACCAGGAACAGGAAAGGCCAATGCCAGCGGAAAACATTGTTGAAGTTCATCATCTTAAGAAATCCGTCGGTCAGGGTGATCATGAGCTATCCATCCTTACCGGAGTTGAACTGGTTGTCAAACGCGCCGAGACCATTGCGCTGATTGGCGAGTCGGGATCGGGGAAATCCACGCTGCTGGCGATCCTCGCCGGGCTGGACGATGGCACCAGCGGTGAAGTCAGCCTGGTGGGGCAGGCGTTGCACACCATGGACGAAGAAGCCCGGGCGCAGCTGCGGGCGCGGCACGTGGGTTTTGTCTTCCAGTCATTCATGTTAATTCCGACCCTCAACGCGCTGGAGAACGTCGAACTGCCCGCGCTGTTGCGCGGCGAAAATAGCGGAAAAAGTCGTGACGGGGCAAAAACGCTGTTGGAACAACTGGGACTGGGAAAACGTCTTGATCATCTTCCGGCCCAGCTTTCCGGCGGGGAGCAGCAGCGCGTGGCGCTGGCGCGAGCGTTTAACGGTCGCCCTGACGTGCTGTTTGCCGATGAACCAACGGGCAACCTCGATCGCCAGACCGGAGACAAAATAGCCGACCTGTTGTTTTCTCTGAACCGGGAACACGGCACCACCCTGATTCTGGTGACGCATGACCCGCAGTTGGCGGCGCGTTGCGACAGGCGCTTACGTCTGGTGAATGGACAGTTGCAGGAGGAGGCATGATTGCACGCTGGTTCTGGCGCGAATGGCGCTCGCCTTCACTACTGATTGTCTGGCTGGCGCTGAGCCTGGCGGTAGCCTGTGTGCTGGCGCTGGGCAATATCAGCGATCGTATGGAAAAAGGGCTGAGCCAGCAAAGCCGTGAGTTTATGGCGGGCGATCGGTCGCTACAAAGTTCGCGTACCGTGCCGAAAGCGTGGATTGACGAGGCGCGACAGCGTGGCCTGAAGGTGGGCGAACAGCTCACCTTTGCCACCATGACTTTTGCCCGGGATACGCCGCAGTTGGCGAACGTCAAAGCGGTAGATGATGTGTATCCGATGTACGGCACACTGCAAACCAACCCGCCGGGACTGAAACCGCAGCCGGGCTCGGTGCTGCTGGCCCCACGTCTGATGGCGCTACTTAACTTAAAAGTCGGTGATTCCATCGACGTTGGCGATGCCACGCTGCGCATTGCCGGGGAGGTGGTGCAGGAGCCGGACTCTGGTTTTAATCCGTTCCAGATAGCACCGCGTCTGATGATGAACATGGCGGATGTCGAAAAAACAGCGGCGGTACAGCCGGGAAGCCGCGTGACCTGGCGCTATAAATTTGGCGGGACGCCATCGCAACTGGAAGCCTATGAAAAGTGGCTGCTGCCACAGTTAAAGCCTGAACAGCGCTGGTATGGGCTGGAGCAGGATGAAGGGGCGCTGGGGAAATCACTTGAGCGTTCGCAACAGTTCTTGCTGCTGTCGGCGCTGTTAACGCTGTTGCTGGCGGTCGCCGCGGTTGCCGTGGCGATGAGCCATTATTGCCGCAGCCGTTACGATCTGGTGGCTATTCTGAAAACCCTCGGCGCGGGCAGAGCGCAACTGCGCAGGCTGATTGTTGGTCAATGGCTGATGGTGCTGGCGCTATCTGGCGTGACCGGCGGACTATTCGGACTGTTATTCGAGCGCGTGCTGGTGCTGCTGCTCAAGCCGGTTCTGCCTGGAGAACTACCGCCTGCCAGCCCCTGGCCGTGGTTATGGGCACTAGGCACCATGACGGTTATTTCGCTATTGGTGGGGTTACGCCCTTACCGCCTGCTGCTGGCAACGCAGCCGCTGCGGGTGCTGCGCCGTGACGTGGTGGCAAACGTCTGGCCCCTGAAGTTTTATTTGCCGGTGGTCGTGATAGTCGTGATTGCACTGCTTGCTGTACTGATGGGCGGAAGTTCGCTGCTTTGGGCGGTACTGGCTGGTGCGGTGGTACTGGCGCTGTTGTGCGGGGTGCTCGGCTGGATGCTGCTCAACGTGCTGCGTGGTCTGACGCTCTCCTCACTGCCGCTGCGTTTGGCGGTCAGTCGACTGTTACGCCAGCCGTGGTCAACGCTCAGCCAGCTATCGGCATTTTCGCTTTCCTTTATGCTGCTGGCGTTGTTACTGGTGCTGCGCGGCGATCTGCTCGACCGCTGGCAGCAGCAAATGCCGCCGGAAAGTCCGAACTATTTCCTGATCAACATTGCCACCGAGCAGGTGGTTCCGCTGAAGGCTTTCCTGTCCGAACATCAGGTGATCCCGGAATCGTTCTATCCGATTGTGCGGGCGCGTCTGACGGCTATCAATGAGAAGCCGACCGAAGGCAATCAGGATGAGGCGCTGAACCGCGAGCTTAATCTGACCTGGCAGGATACCCGACCGGATCATAACCCGATAACCGCCGGAAGCTGGCCGCCAAAAGCGGGCGAAGTATCGATGGAAGAGGGGTTAGCGAAACGGCTGAATGTCAAACTCGGCGATCGGGTGACTTTTATGGGCGATACCCAGGATTTCAGCGCCACGGTCAGCAGTCTGCGCAAAGTGGATTGGGAAAGCCTGCGGCCCAACTTCTTCTTTATCTTCCCCTCCGGCGCGCTGGATGCTCAGCCGCAAAGCTGGTTAACCAGCTTTCGCTGGGAGAACGGCAACGGCATGCTAACGCAGCTTAACCGCGAATTCCCGACCATCAGCCTGCTGGATATTGGCGCCATCCTCAAACAGGTGAGCCAGGTGCTGGATCAGGTGAGCCGCGCACTGGAGGTGATGGTGGTACTGGTCACCGCCTGTGGCATGCTGCTGCTATTGGCGCAGGTCCAGGTCGGGATGCGTCAGCGTCATCAGGAGTTGGTGGTCTGGCGCACGCTGGGAGCAGGTAAGAAGCTGCTGCGTACCACGCTGTGGTGCGAGTTCGCCATGCTCGGGATGGTTGCCGGACTGGTGGCGGCCATCGGTGCGGAAACAGCGTTGGCGGTACTGCAAACCAAAGTGTTTGATTTCCCGTGGGAGCCAGACTGGCGACTGTGGATAGTATTACCATTTAGTGGAGCATTGCTGCTCTCTTTATGCGGCGGATGGCTCGGTTCACGTCTGCTAAAAGGTAAAGCGCTGTTCCGTCAGTTCAGTAGTTAATTCATATTCGTGATGATTACGCACCGGTTTTAAAATCGGTGCGTCTTTTTTTCTATGTAGCACAAATTGATAACTCCTTGATATTTAACAGCACAGAACAATAAAAACCCAACAACACGAGAGTATTAATAAACGTTAATATTTGTGTGCTGAATAATTGGCAGGCTATCTATCAAGGTATAAATAATGACTATAAAAAAAACAGCGCTGGCGGTATCGATCGGCGCAGCAGTGGCATTAACGACTTTCGCTTCACAGGCGGAAATCACGGTCCTGAAACAAGATCCGCAGGCGGGCAACCCGCTGAGCCGTCTTAACTTCACCGTCGGCGGCAGTATTCGTCCGCAGTTCCAGAATATGGCCGGTGACGATGGTAAGAATGGCTACAAACGTAATGGCTTCGATGGCGGTACACGTTTCCGCTTCGCCGCTGACTACTATCTGTTTGATGATATCAGTTGGGTGAGCTACTACGAGCTGGGCGTTAACTTCCCGGCGATGTTCAACTGGGATAACCACTACGCTGACGGTGCCAACGATACCACGCGTCGTATGCTGTACACCGGTCTGAAGAGTGCAACCTGGGGTACGCTGACCTTCGGTCAACAAAACAGCATTTACTATGATGTAGTCGGTGCGAAAACGGATATCTGGGACTATGACATGATCGGTCAGGCGCCAGGTAACGGTATTAATGGCGACTATGATGGTTCCTATCGTACGCGTAAATCACTGAAGTATAAGAATACCGTTGGTGATGTGGATCTCTACGCCTCTTATCTGTTCAGTGATGATTACAACCCGAACAACGGTCTGCGCTACAAGCGTAAAGGCGGCGGCTCACTGGGTGTGGATTATCACATTACCGATGACCTGACCTGGGGTACGGCGTGGAACTACACTCGCGCGGAAATGCGTGGCAACACCAGCAAAACCTACGATCAAAACATCGTCGGTACCGCGCTGAGCTGGAAACCGGACAACTGGACCTTCTCGATGGGCGGCGGTTGGTATCAAAACTTCATGACCACCAAAAAAGTCTCTGTTAACGACTACTTTGCCGGTGACGCCTGGGGTCTGGAATACTTCGCCGGTTACACCTTCCCGGTGGGTCAATATGCGCTGAAATCCGTTCAGCCGTACTTTATGGGCGACCGTATTGAGTACGTGAATGGCCGTAACTATCTGCGTACCGACAACGGCGTGGGGATCAGCTTCCAGCTGGATTACGGTTTCCGTGTTGACTACGAACACGTCTTTACCTCCAGCACCGACAATCTGGGTGACATGAACCTGGTTCGTCTGCGTTACGACTTCTAATCGAACGCCTGCCGCCCGATACGCTTGCGCTTATCGGGCCTAAGAAAGCTGTTGTAGGCCGGATAAGGCTCTTGTGCCGACATCCGGCTTTTTCATACCTTCTTTCATTTAAAAACATACTCTGCAACATCATGAAATAATTTCAAGGACAGCAGGTTGTGATCTGTGTCATGTTAACAATCAGCCTGTTAACGGGCCAACAAGAACAACGCCGCAAGAACGGCGTGAGACATGACACCACAACGTTAAAATGGAGAGAATATGGGATTGCGTCAGAGTTTACGCGTCGCGACCGGGGCGCTGTTACTGGCCTGTGGATTACAGTTTGCTCATGCGAACAGTGACCCGCACACAATCGTGTTTGGCGTCGCGCCTGGGCCATACGGTGATATGGTGAAACAGGCCATTGCCCCCACGCTGAAAGAGAAAGGCTATAAGGTAGTGGTGCGCGAATTCAGCGATTACGTGCAGCCAAACATGGCGCTCTCCAACGGTAGCATTGATGCTAACCTGTTCCAGCATTCGCTCTATTTTGACAAATTCACCGCCGATAAAGGCCTGAAGCTGAGCAAGCTGATTGTGGTCCCGACGGCCGGGATGGGGTTTTACTCACATAAAATCAAAAGCCTGGATGAGTTGAAAAAAGGGGATGTGATCACGCTTTCCAACGATCCCACCAACCTGGCTCGCGGTCTGCGTTTCCTGCAGTCTATTGGCCTTATCACCATCAAAGACAATATTGATCCAACTAAAGCCTCCGAGCGCGATATCGCCAGCAATCCCAAAGGGCTGGTGTTTAAACCGCTGGAAGCGGCACAGCTGCCGCGTACGCTGGACGGCGTGACCGGTGCGCTGGTCAACGGTAACTTTGCCGTGGCGGCAAAAATGGATCTCGCCAGCGCCATCAAGCAGGAACACCTGGACGAAAATCTGAAAAATATCATCGCGGTACGCAGTGAAGATGCGGATAAACCGTTCGCAAAAGATATTGTTGAGGCGGTGAAATCTCCGGCGTATCGCGCGGTGATCGACGATCCGCAAAATATCTACAGCGCCTTCCAGAAACCGGAATGGATGTCGACAGCCCAATAATCGCTGCGCACAAGGGTTAACAGGGGCAGCGACGACTGCCCTTTTCGCATTTCTGAGGTGGCTATGATTGAGATTGAGAAAGTTTGCGTGGATTTTAGCGCAGGCCGTGGACCATCAACCCGAGCGGTTGATGACGTTAGCATGCGCATTGGCGCAGGTGAGATATTTGGCATTGTCGGGACCAGCGGCGCGGGGAAAAGTACGCTGCTGCGCACCCTGAACGCCTTAACGCGTCCGAGCCAGGGAAGCGTGAAGGTGAACGGCGTAGAAATTTCCGCGCTGGAAGGGGGGCATCTACGTAAAGCCCGTCAGCGTATCGGTATGATTTTTCAACATTTTAACCTGATGCATACCCGTACCGTGGCGCAAAACGTCGCCTTTAGTCTGAAGGCTGCCGGATGGGAGCGCAGTAAAATTGGTCCGCGCGTGAGCGAAATCCTGGCGCTGGTGGGGCTGTCAGACAAGGCGAACCGCTTTCCGGTTCAGCTCAGCGGTGGGCAAAAGCAGCGTGTGGGTATTGCCCGCGCGATTGCCAATCATCCGGATGTGTTGCTGTGTGATGAACCTACTTCCGCCTTAGATCTCGAAACCTCAGCCACGATTCTGGCGTTGCTTAAGCAGATCAACCAACAGTTGGGGATCACGATCGTGCTGATCACTCACGAGATGAACGTGATCAAATCGATTTGCGATCGCGTGGCGGTAATGTCCGGCGGCAAGGTGGTGGAGTCTGGTGAGGTGTTTGACGTTTTTGCTCACCCGCAGCACGCGTTCACGCAGCAGCTGGTGTCGCATACCCTCAATTTGACGCTGCCCGAGCGTCTGCGCCAGCATCTGCCTGGTCAGTTGCTAAAAATTCTGTTCATCGGCGATTCGGCGGAACAGCCGGTGTTGTCAGAAGTCGCGGTTAAATTTGGCGTGGCGGTGAACATTCTGCACGGCAAAATTGAATATATTGGCGAACGTGCGCTGGGGATTCTGGTCGTGCAACTGACCGCGCCGCATAACCCTTCAGCGGTGGAAGTCGCCGTGGAACATATTCGTCAACGTACTGCACAGGTGGAGGTGATTCGTGGATGATTTATTGCCGGATTTAACGCTGGCGTTTAATGAAACCTTCCAGATGCTGAGCATCTCTACGGTGCTGGCAATTATTGGTGGTCTGCCGCTCGGTTTTCTGATTTTCGTCACCGACCGGCATTTATTCTGGCAAAACCGTTTTGTGTATCTGCTCAGCTCCGTGCTGGTGAATATTATTCGTTCGGTACCGTTTGTGATCCTGCTGGTTCTGCTGCTGCCGCTAACCCAGTTTTTGCTCGGGAATACCATTGGCCCTATTGCGGCGTCGGTCCCGCTCTCGGTGGCGGCAATCGCTTTCTATGCCCGTCTGGTTGATAGCGCGTTACGTGAAGTCGATAAAGGCATTATTGAAGCGGCGGAAGCGTTTGGTGCCAGCCCGATGCGCATCATCTGCACCGTTCTGTTACCTGAAGCGAGCGCGGGTCTGCTGCGTGGGTTGACGATAACGCTGGTGAGTCTGATCGGTTACTCCGCGATGGCCGGGATCGTTGGCGGCGGTGGAGTCGGCGACCTGGCGATTCGCTTTGGTTATTACCGCTACGAAACCCAGGTCATGATCGTCACTGTGGTGGCGCTGATTATTTTGGTGCAGGTCGTTCAGGTGCTGGGTGACTGGCTGGCAAAACGCGCAGATAAGCGCGACAGACACTGATCACTGTGCGTTAAGCCACTCGGCAACGTCCTGCCATGTGCCGCGAAAAACGATTTTCGCGGCTTTCTTTTCCAGCTGATAACGATACATCGGGTCGTAATACTCATTGAGCAACGGCACCAGCCAGCCCATATGGGCGTCGGTGCTGCCCGTTGCCTGCTGTTCGCGCAGAGCCTCGTCGAGCAGGGTGGTCAGCTCGGCAAAACGTTGTAAACCCAGACGACGGCGGATAGCAAACAGGCCGTGGTGCAGATACTCGCTGTACTCCTGCCAGCCCTGGCTCTCGCCATAAGCGTGGGTAAAATCGTGGTGCATCTTCACGAAATACTCTTCGCGTAGTCGCTCCAGACGACGCTCAAAAGGATCGTCCACCACCGCAATTGATGCCTGGGTCATGCGCTCGCGCAGGCATTCGGGCAGATGATTAGCCCCAATCATGCGGCCTTCATCTTCCAGTACCCACAGACGTAAATCTTGACGGCTATCGGTTTTGAGCATTTCAACCGCCAGCAGGTTTTCAAAACTCGCCTGACTCAATTGAGGTTCAACGGTGCGCCCAAACGAGGAGCCGCGATGGTGCGCCAGACCTTCGAGATCCACACCGTTTGGCTGCTGTTGCACCAGTTGCGTTTTACCGTTCCCGGTACAGCCGCCAATTAAGACAATCGGCTTTTGCACTAATTCTTCAGTCAGCTGTATCACTGCCTGGCGCAGGGCTTTGTAACCGCCTTTAATCAGCGGATAGTCAATGCCGGACTCATGCAGCCACTGCTGCACAATATGTGAACGCTGACCGCCGCGCGCGCAGCATAAATAGCCCGTAGGATTTTGACGGCAGGCGTCCTGCCAGGCCCGCATTCTCTGTTGGCGGGTCTCACCCGAGACCAGTTGATGGCCGAGCGCGAGGGCGGCTTCGGGCCCCTGACGTTTATAACAGGTCCCGACGGCGGCACGTTCGTCATCGTTCATTAAGGGAAGGTTGATTGCGCCCGGCATTGCGCCCTGCTGAAATTCCACGGGGGCGCGTACATCGATTAAAGGCGTACCGGCAAGCAAAATTGCGCGGTAGTCTTGTATTGTTTGTGTGTCTTGCATAGTAAAAAACGAAACCTCAAATCATCCTGCGTACTATTTTACGCGCCAAATGAGAGGATGACTTGATTTTCAATCGCGTGCATTGTTGAAAATTGCCAAAAATCCGGCAATTTCCGGTTTTCGCTGGGTAAACAGCGTCACAATATCGTCAACTGCTTTACCTGCGCCAAACTTATGCCATGCGAGGCTTAAGGGAGAGGGGGGACGCATGGTCGGGATGATGCTACTAACCAGTTGCCCGCTATCCAGCAGCGGCTGGCAGAGCGGCTGCGGAACGAAGCCGATACCCACCCCCGCAAGATGCGCTGCAAGCTTGGTTTCCATGTCGGGGACGATTATCTCTTTTTGACCTGGAAGACGCCATGCGACCCGTTTGGTCAGGGTCCGCGCACTGTCTTCAATGTTGATAGCCGGGAAACGGCGCAGTTGCGCTTCCGTTAATGGACCGCTGATGTTTGCCAGCGGATGATCTGCCGACATGACAAATCGCCACTGAACAGAACCCAAAGGATCGAGGGTAAAGGTGTTTGCCATTGGTTCAGTGCCGGTGACGCCGATAGCCAGTGAAAATCCTTCGTACAGCAGAGAATCCCACACGCCCATATAAATCTGCCGGGAAAAGTGAAACTGAGTAAAGGGGTAGCGTGCGTTAAGCCAGGATAACAGGCGAGCGACGGCTTCAGGGCTGTACAGCAGATTGTTGACCACAATATTCACCTGGCGCTCTACTCCGTCGTTCACTTGTTGCAACTCGCTGGGCATGCTGTCCAGCCAGGCGAGCCAGTCTTTTGCCTGAGAAAGGAGATGAGAACCGGCGGCGGTTAACGTCACGCTTCGGGTGGTGCGAAAGAACAGCGCGACGCCGGTATTTTCTTCCAGAAGTTTAATACGGTAGCTGATGGTGGCTGTGGTTTTACACAAGCGGTCCGCCGCCCTGGAGAAACTTCCCGTTTCGGCGACGCCGATAAAGGTACGCAGTGTTTCCGGGTCAAACATCGTCAGCTACTCCCTCAATGATCTTCTACAAGCCTAATTTCTTGTTCTCTGATTTATAAGTATTTTTGCATAATGGCCTTGTTTAAATTGTGGTCTAAATCTAGTTTTGGAAAAATTTTCCAATTTTTGTATTGATGTTAAATCACGAAGGTTTTAGATTGCATGGTATTGAAACCGCCACGTGTTCTGACTGCGGTTCAGCGGAATTCAGTTACGAGGAAATGATGATGAAACTTGAGGTATTGCCGTTAAATCAGCACACGTTCAGCGCTTATGGCGATGTCATAGAAACTCATAAACGTGATTTTTTTCATATCAATGATGGGCTCGTTGAGCGTTATCACGACCTGGCCAATGTCGAGGTCCTGGAGCAGGATCGTACGCTCATCAGTATTAATCGCGCGCAACCAGCGGCTATGCCGATTGTTGTGCATGAACTGGAGCGCCACCCGCTAGGCACCCAGGCATTTATGCCTATGAATGGCGAAGCGTTTGTGGTGATTGTCGCGCTCGGCGAGGACAAACCCGATCTTTCCACCTTAAAAGCTTTTATCACCAATGGCCAACAGGGTGTGAATTACCACCGAAACGTCTGGCATCACCCGCTGTTCGCCTGGCAAACCGTGACCGATTTTCTGACCGTGGATCGTGGTGGTAGCGATAATTGTGATGTTGAAAGTATCCCTGCTCATGAACTCTGTTTTGCGTGACGCTATCGGCCTTCTTGCTTAATATGAACATATTGTTCATTGTTTATGCTCATATTTTGGGCCGGAGTAAATGCAGTGGTGACGGAAGTAAGACGGCGTGGCAGGCCAGGACAGGCGGAGCCGGTCGCGCAAAAGGGCGCTCAGGCGCTTGAGAGAGGCATTGCAATTTTGCAGTATCTCGAAAGAAGTGGAGGCAGTTCGTCGGTGAGCGATATTTCCGGCAGTCTGGATTTGCCGCTCTCCACGACTTTTCGCCTGTTAAAGGTTTTACAGGCTGCTGATTTTGTTTATCAGGACAGCCAATTAGGCTGGTGGCACATCGGGTTAGGCGTATTCAACGTAGGCTCCGCGTATATTCATAATCGCGATGTTCTGTCGGTAGCCGGACCGTTTATGCACCGATTAATGCTGCTGTCGGGCGAAACGGTTAATGTCGCGATTCGCAATGGTACCGAAGCGGTGTTGATTGGTCAGAAGGAGTGCAAATCGATGGTCAGAATGTGCGCACCTTTGGGTAGTCGTATGCCGCTACATGCTTCTGGTGCGGGAAAAGCACTGCTTTATCCGTTGATGGAAGAAGAGCTAATGGACATCGTCGTGAAAACGGGTTTGCAGCAATTTACGCCGACCACGTTGGTAGACTTTCCGACTCTGCTGCGCAATCTGGAACTGGCGCGCGAGAATGGCTATATCGTCGATCACGAAGAGCATGTTATTGGATTGAATTGCATCGCTTCGGCTATCTATGACGATGCAGGCAGTGTCGTCGCTGCCATCTCTATTTCGGGGCCAGCATCCAGACTGACGGAAGATCGTTTTATCAGTCAGGGGGAACTGGTACGGGATACCGCACGAGATATCAGTACGGCGCTTGGCTTAAAAGCCCCCGTAGCGTAAGTCGTAACCCGCTCAGAGGAGCGGGACTTTTTTGGATTTTTTTAAAGTTGGAAAGTTTTTCCAATAAATAGAGGTAGAAAGAAAATGGCAAAAATGAGAGCTGTTGACGCGGCAATGTATGTGCTGGAAAAAGAAGGTATCACCACCGCATTTGGGGTCCCTGGAGCCGCAATTAACCCGTTCTATTCCGCAATGCGTAAGCACGGAGGCATCCGTCACATTCTGGCTCGCCACGTTGAAGGTGCTTCCCATATGGCGGAAGGCTACACGCGTGCAACGGCAGGTAACATTGGTGTCTGCCTTGGCACTTCCGGCCCGGCAGGCACGGACATGATCACCGCACTGTATTCCGCTTCTGCCGATTCTATTCCTATTTTATGCATCACTGGCCAGGCCCCTCGCGCCCGCTTGCATAAGGAAGATTTTCAGGCTGTTGATATTGAGTCTATTGCCAAACCAGTTAGCAAAATGGCGGTAACGGTGCGTGAAGCGGCGCTGCTTCCTCGGGTTTTACAGCAGGCATTCCATGTTATGCGCTCTGGTCGTCCTGGCCCGGTGTTGATCGATTTACCTTTTGATATTCAGGTTGAAGAAATCGAATTCGATCCAGAAATGTATGAGCCTCTACCGGTGTACAAACCTGCTGCCAGCCGCAAACAGATTGAGAAAGCGCTGGAAATGCTGATTCAGTCTGAGCGTCCGGTCATCGTGGCTGGGGGTGGTGTGATTAATGCGGATGCTTGCGAACTGCTGCAACGCTTTGCTGAACTAACCAACGTACCGGTAATTCCTACGCTGATGGGCTGGGGATGTATCCCGGACGATCATGAGTTAATGGCCGGAATGGTGGGATTACAAACGGCGCATCGTTACGGAAACGCCACGTTGCTGGCTTCCGATATGGTGTTCGGTATTGGTAACCGCTTTGCTAACCGGCACACCGGCTCCGTCGCAAAATATACTGAAGGGCGCAAAATCATTCATATCGATATTGAGCCGACGCAAATTGGCCGCGTTCTTTGCCCGGATTTAGGTATCGTTTCCGACGCCAAAGCCGCGCTGACTTTGCTGATTGACGTTGCTCAGGAGATGCAGAAAGCCGGACGTTTGCCTTGCCGGAATACCTGGGTTGATGAATGCCAGCAGCGTAAGCGGACGCTACTGCGTAAAACCCACTTCGACAATGTTCCGGTTAAACCGCAGCGTGTGTATGAAGAAATGAATAAAGCCTTTGGTCGTGATGTTTGCTACGTCACCACCATCGGGTTATCGCAAATTGCCGCTGCGCAAATGCTGCATGTATTTAAAGACCGTCACTGGATCAACTGCGGTCAGGCAGGCCCTCTTGGCTGGACGCTGCCCGCGGCATTAGGGGTTTGTGTTGCTGATCCTTCGCGCAATGTCGTTGGGATTTCCGGCGATTTTGACTTCCAGTTTTTGATCGAAGAGCTGGCAGTGGGTGCGCAATTCAACATTCCTTACATCCATGTGCTGGTCAACAACGCCTACCTGGGGTTGATTCGCCAGTCGCAGCGCGCGTTTGATATGGATTACTGCGTGCAACTGGCGTTCGAAAACATCAACTCCAGCGAAGTAAACGGCTACGGTGTCGATCACGTCAAAGTGGCTGAGGGGTTAGGCTGTAAAGCCATTCGCGTATTTAAACCTGAAGAGCTTGCTCCGGCGTTTGAACAAGCCAAAGCTCTGATGGCGCAGTATCGCGTTCCGGTTGTTGTCGAAGTGATCCTTGAACGTGTGACGAATATCTCTATGGGTAGCGAACTGGATAATGTTACCGAGTTTGAAGAGATTGCAGACGGTGCTACCGATGCGCCAACCGAAACTTGTTTTATGAAATACGAATAGAGGGAGTGACAAATGTTACGTTTCTCAGCCAATCTTTCCATGCTGTTTCTGGAATACAGTTTCCTTGAGCGCTTTGATAAAGCGGCACAATCGGGCTTTCGTGGCGTAGAGTTCATGTTTCCCTACGATTACGACATTGATGTATTAAAAGAAAAGCTGCAAAGCAACCAACTGGAACATACGCTGCATAATCTTCCTGCCGGAGACTGGACTGCGGGTGAACGTGGTATCGCCTGTATTCCAGGTCGCGAAGACGAATTTCGTGACGGTGTGGCAGCGGCGGTTCGTTATGCGAAAGGACTTGGCAATAAGAAAATTAATTGCCTGGTGGGTAAAACACCTACGGGGTTTTCTGCCGAACAGATCCAGCAGACGCTGGTGGAAAACCTGCGCTATGCGGCAAATATGTTAGCAAAAGAAGATATTTTATTGCTGATTGAGCCGATCAACCATTTTGATATACCGGGTTTCCATCTTACCGGAACTCATCAGGCTCTGGCGTTAATTGACAGCGTCGGCTGCAATAATATCAAGATTCAGTATGATATTTATCACATGCAGCGCATGGAGGGAGAGTTAACCCAAACTATGACCACATGGGCAAATAAAATAGGTCATTTGCAAATTGCAGATAACCCTCGTCGCGGAGAACCAGGGACCGGGGAAATTAATTATGACTTTATTTTTAAGTTTATCGATAAATCAGGTTATGACGGCTGGGTTGGTTGTGAATATAAACCGCTGACCACCACCGAAGCGGGATTAACGTGGATTAATCAATATCGATAATTTGTAAGGAATTTCAGGCATCGCTATTTTTTTCCACTTTGTTGGAAGGGGGTTGTGTTGCCTGAATTCGGGAAAACCGGCAGATATATAAGAGGTTAAAAATGAAACTGGGATTTATTGGCCTGGGTATTATGGGATCGCCAATGGCGATTAATCTGGCTCGCGCCGGACATCAGCTACATGTGACGACCATTGGTCCAGTAGCGGAAGAACTGCTGTCATTAGGCGCGGTAAATGTTGAAAATGCACGTCAGGTAACTGATTTTGCAGATATTATCTTCATAATGGTTCCGGACACGCCGCAGGTCGAAGAAGTGCTTTTTGGCGAGCACGGCTGCGCTAAAACCTCATTGCAGGGAAAAACAATTGTCGATATGAGTTCTATTTCTCCTATCGAAACCAAACGTTTTGCTAAGCAGGTTAATGAACTGGGCGGTGACTATCTGGATGCGCCAGTCTCTGGTGGGGAAATTGGCGCTCGCGAAGGTACCTTATCTATTATGGTTGGCGGTGAGCCAGAGGTATTTGAACGGGTCAAACCGCTGTTTGATATTCTGGGTAAGAATATCACTCTGGTAGGTGGTAATGGTGATGGCCAAACCTGCAAAGTGGCTAACCAAATTATCGTTGCCTTAAATATTGAAGCTGTTTCTGAAGCGCTGGTATTTGCCTCAAAAGCGGGGGCAGATCCGGTTCGCGTGCGCCAGGCCCTAATGGGTGGGTTTGCCTCTTCTCGTATTCTGGAAGTTCATGGTGAGCGCATGATTAAACGCACCTTTGACCCCGGCTTCAAAATCGCACTGCATCAAAAAGATCTCAATCTGGCATTGCAAAGTGCAAAGGCGCTTTCACTGAATTTACCTAATACGGCAACCTGTCAGGAATTATTTAACACCTGTGCAGCGAATGGTGGTAGCCAGTTGGATCACTCGGCAATGGTTCAGGCTCTGGAATTAATGGCAAACCACAAATTGTCATGATCGTTAGTATCGCTGTGATCTTTGCAGCGATACATTTTAATAAGGCACACTTTGGAAAGGTGCATGTCATGAGTGAAAAGAATAAATCCGGTATTGAATACTGGAAGAAGATCGTCGTCGTAATGAGTCTGGGTTGGGTTGCGATATGGATTTATCGCACCGTATTGACTCCAATTTATCCTGAGATTCAGGCATCCCTGGGTAATGTCAGCAATGCTGAAATTGGCGCCATTGCCAGCTTTTATTTCTTCGCCTATTGCAGCATGCAGATTCCCTGCGGAATTTTGGTCGATAAGCTCGGCCAGAAAATTATGCTGATGTGTGGGTTTACGCTCTTTATTATTGGCACGCTTTGTATCGCGAAAGCCACAGGACTGGCGATGATCTATGCTGGTTCGCTGATGGCTGGAGCGGGCTGTGCCTCTTTCTTTAGTTCAGCGTATTCACTTTCTTCGGCAAATGTCCCGCAGGCTCGTCGTGCACTGGCAAACGCTATTATTAATAGCGGCTCAGCGATTGGGATGGGGATAGGTTTAATTGGTTCCAGCGTGCTGGTAAAAAGCATGAGTATGGCCTGGCAAAACGTTCTGTTCCTTGTTGCCGCTGTGCTGGTTGTGATGCTGTGCGTGTTTACATTGGTTATCCGTGGCAAGGCAAAAAGCGAAACCACTGCGTCAGATCAGAAAGCGCAGACGGTAACGACGACTGAAGAGAAGAATCCGCCGCTGTTTTCGGGTCTGTTGTGCAGCGTGTACTTCCTCTATTTCTGCACTTGCTATGGTTATTACCTGATCGTGACCTGGCTTCCGTCTTATCTGCAAACTGAAAGAGGGTTTGACGGTGGTGCAATTGGAGTGGCCTCGGCGCTGGTTGCTGTAGTGGGTGTCCCTGGCGCATTGTTCTTTAGCCATCTGTCCGATAAGTTTCGCAACAGCAAAGTCAAAGTTATTCTTGGACTGGAAATTATGGCCGCAGCCATGCTGGTATTTACAGTGTTATCACCAAATACCACGATGCTGATGGTCAGCCTGACTCTGTACGGTTTACTCGGCAAAATGGCAGTGGATCCGATTCTGATCTCCTTTGTCTCTGAGCAGGCATCGTCGAAAACGCTGGGCAGAGCATTCAGCCTGTTTAACTTTTTTGGTATGAGTTCAGCGGTTATCGCACCAACATTAACCGGATTTATTTCTGATTTAACGGGCTCAAAAGAGATAAGCTTTGTCATCTCCGCTTGTCTGGTTGTTACCGGAACGCTTATTTTTGCTGGCGTTGCGCTATATAAAAAGAAAGCAACACCTATTATTGCTTCAGCTTAAAATATAATAAAAATTAGTTGTATTATTTTCTTTATTGTTTTTGTTCCGCATAGCTAAACCCATTACAACGTTATCCGATACGTGACAAGAGGGATTTATGGAACATCAAAGAGATCTATACCAACAACGTGGTTATAGTGACGACTTATTACCAAAAACGGCAGCACAAAGAAACTGGAAAACATTCAACTATTTTACTTTATGGATGGGTTCTGTGCATAACGTACCTAATTACGTTATGGTTGGAGGGTTCTTTATTCTTGGGCTTTCCACATTCAGTATTATGCTGGCTATTATTATTAGTGCATTGTTTATTGCGTTAGTCATGGTAATGAACGGTGCCGCCGGAAGCAAATACGGCGTACCTTTTGCAATGATTCTCCGTGGATCGTATGGTGTACGCGGAGCGCTCTTCCCGGGACTGTTGAGAGGGGGGATTGCCGCAATTATGTGGTTCGGACTGCAATGCTATGCCGGATCGCTGGCATTTCTAATTCTGATTGGCAAAATATGGCCAGGTTTTTTAACGTTGGGTGGTGACTTTACATTACTAGGGTTATCTCTGCCGGGGTTAATCACATTTCTTATTTTTTGGCTTATCAACGTCGGTATTGGTTTTGGTGGTGGTAAAGTATTAAATAAATTCACCGCAATCCTCAATCCCTGTATTTATATTGTATTTGGCGGGATGGCCATTTGGGCGATATCGTTGGTAGGGATTGGACCGATTCTCGACTACATTCCCAGTGGGGTGCAAAAAGCGGGGAACAGCGGATTCTTGTTCCTTGTCGTCATCAACGCAGTCGTTGCTGTATGGGCTGCTCCGGCGGTAAGTGCATCCGACTTCACGCAAAACGCCCATTCATTCCGTGAACAGGCGTTGGGTCAAACACTAGGACTTATAGTCGCATATGTATTATTTGCTGTTGCCAGCGTGTGCATTATCGCCGGTGCTAGTATTCATTACGGAATGGATACCTGGAATGTGCTGGATATCGTACAGCGTTGGGACAGTCTGTTCGCCTCATTCTTCGCGGTACTGGTTATTCTGATGACAACTATCTCAACAAACGCTACGGGTAATATTATCCCGGCAGGTTATCAGATTGCCGCTATTGCACCGACTAAATTAACGTATAAAAACGGTGTATTGATCGCCAGTATTATTAGTTTGCTAATTTGTCCGTGGAAGTTAATGGAGAATCAGAACAGTATTTATCTGTTTCTCGATATCATTGGTGGGATGCTTGGCCCTGTTATTGGAGTTATGTTAGCTCACTACTTTGTGGTTATGCGTGGCCAAATCAATCTTGATGAATTATATACCGCGAGCGGTGATTACCAATATTATGATAACGGGTTTAACCTGACAGCATTTTCCGTAACGTTAGTTGCCGTAATTCTTTCACTGGGTGGCAAGTTTATTCCATTCCTTGAGCCTTTATCGCGAGTGTCGTGGTTTGTTGGGGTTATTGTCGCTTTCGTGGCATATGCCTTACTGAAAAAAAGAACGGGTGCGCAGCCAGCCGGCGTACAAAAAGTTACAGGCCAGATGTGATGTAATCAGTAAGCGCATTTTATTAAAAGTGCGTTATTTATAAAAACTATCTGTATCCATACAAGGAGTTTGTTATGTCTTTTGATTTAATTATTAAGAACGGTACTGTTATTTTAGAAAATGAAGCTCGTATTGTTGATATTGCCGTACAGGCAGGAAAAATCGCCGCCATTGGCGAGAACCTGGGGGAGGCAAAGCAGGTCATGGATGCGACGGGTCTGGTGGTTTCACCGGGCATGGTTGATGCGCATACCCATATCTCTGAGCCGGGCCGTACGCACTGGGAAGGCTATGAGACCGGAACGCGTGCCGCGGCAAAAGGCGGTATCACCACGATGATCGAAATGCCTCTCAACCAAATGCCAGCGACGGTGGATCGTGAAACCATTGAACTGAAATTTGATGCGGCAAAAGGCAAGTTGACCATCGATGCTGCGCAGCTTGGCGGTCTGGTCTCTTATAACCTCGATCGCTTACACGAGCTGGATGAGGTCGGTGTTGTCGGCTTCAAATGCTTTGTTGCCACCTGCGGTGACCGCGGTATCGATAATGATTTCCGTGATGTTAACGACTGGCAGTTCTACAAAGGCGCGCAGAAGCTGGCTGAAATGGGACAGACGGTACTGGTGCATTGCGAAAATGCGCTCATCTGCGATGAGCTTGGCGAGGAAGCTAAACGCGAAGGCCGCGTGACGGCGCATGATTATGTGGCCTCACGTCCGGTATTTACCGAGGTGGAAGCTATTCGTCGCGTGTTGTATCTGGCAAAAGTCGCCGGTTGTCGCTTGCACGTTTGCCACATTAGTAGCCCGGAAGGTGTGGAAGAAGTGACCCGCGCTCGTCAGGAAGGTCAGGATGTGACCTGCGAATCTTGTCCACATTATTTCGTGCTGGATACCGATCAGTTTGAAGAGATTGGCACCCTGGCAAAATGCTCTCCGCCGATCCGCGATCTGCAGAACCAGCAAGGTATGTGGGAAAAATTGTTTAACGGTGAGATTGACTGCCTGGTATCCGACCACTCTCCATGTCCTCCAGAAATGAAGGGCGGAAATATCATGCAGGCGTGGGGCGGTATTGCCGGACTGCAAAGCTGCATGGACGTTATGTTTGATGAAGCCGTGCAAAAACGCGGTATGTCACTGCCGCTGTTTGCAAAATTGATGGCAACCAATGCTGCAGATATTTTTGGTCTGAAGCAGAAAGGACGTATCGCCCCGGGTAAAGATGCTGACTTCGTCTTTATTCAGCCGGACAGCAAATACGTTCTGAAAAATGAAGATCTGGAATATCGCCATAAAGTCAGCCCGTATGTTGGCCGTACAATTGGCGCGCGCATTACGAAAACCATTCTGCGTGGTGATGTTATTTATGACATCGAGCAGGGTTTCCCTGTATCGCCAAAAGGTCAATTTATCCTTAAACATCAACAATAATGTGATGTGAATTAATGCCCGTCATGCTGGCGGGCATTCTCTATTTTAAGGTATGAATATGCTTCCTGTTATTAACCGCGAAAGTTTGTTATCCGGCTTTCAGTGGTTTTTCTTTATTTTTTGTAATACGGTCGTGGTCCCGCCAACGCTGGTTTCTGCTTTTCATCTCTCCGAGAACAATCTGCTAATGCTTACGCAGTACGCTTTTTTAACGACGTCGCTGGCCTGTCTTGCCCAGGTAATTTGTGGCCATCGCCGTGCCATTATGGAAGGGCCAACCGGTTTATGGTGGGGAACCATTCTGACGATTACCCTGGCTGAGGCGTCACGAGGAACCCCGCTCAATGATATCGCCACCAGTCTGGCCGTTGGAATTGTGATTTCCGCTGTTCTGACGATGATTATCGGCTTTAGTGGCTTAGGGCATCGATTAGCCCGGCTTTTTACCCCGACGGTTATGGTCTTTTTTATGCTGTTGCTCGGCGCGCAGCTGACCACCATCTTTTTTAAAGGCATGCTGGGTTTACCCTTTGGCATTGCTGATACCAGCGTCAAAATTCAACTGGCTCCCTTTAGCCTGGCAGTTGCCGTGATGTGCTTCATCCTTGCGATGATCATCTTTTTACCGCAGCGGATCTCACGCTATGCCCTGTTGGTGGGCGCAGTAGTAGGGTGGGGGCTTTGGCGATTGTGTTTTCCATCGACATCCCTGCCGTCCGGCGAATTAAGCTGGCAGTGGTTCCCGTTAGGCAGCCATGGCAGACTGTTACCGGGCATTATTCTGACGGCGGTTATCACCGGCTTGGTGAATATCAGTAATACCTATGGTGCGGTGCGCGGCACAGATGTTTTTTATGCGCAACAAGGCTCCAGCAGCTCGCGTTATCGTCGCAGTTTTATCATTTCCGGCTTTATGACGCTGGTGACAGTACCCTTTGCGGTGATTCCATTTTCACCTTTCGTCTCTTCTATCGGCCTGTTAACACAAACTGGCGACAGCTCGCGAAAATCATTTATTTGCGGCAGCGTATTATGTTTATTCGTGGCGATAGTGACGCCGCTAACCCGCTTATTTTGCGCCATTCCGCTGGCGATCAGCAGCGCCGTGATGCTGGTTTCTTATCTTCCGTTGCTTTATTCCGGTCTGGTATTTAGCCAGCAAATCACATTTACCGCACGAAATATTTATCGACTGGCGCTCCCGCTGTTTGTCGGCATTTTTTTGATGGGGCTGCCTCCGGTTTATTTACAAGATCTTCCGCTGACTATTCGGCCATTACTGAGCAATGGCTTGCTGGTGGGGATTTTACTGGCAGTGCTTATGGAAAATCTCATTCCATGGGAACGCATTAAATAACACGATGAAAAGGATTGATGATGAAAATTGTAATTGCGCCAGATTCATTTAAAGAGAGCTTAAGTGCCGACCAATGCTGCCAGGCAATTAAAGCCGGATTTTCAGCCATATTCCCTGATGCAGAATATATTTGTTTGCCGGTTGCTGACGGTGGAGAAGGAACCGTGGATGCAATGGTGGCGGCAACAGGGGGAAAAGTTATCTCTGTGGAAGTCTGCGGGCCGATGGGGGAAAAGGTCATGGGGTTTTATGGCCTGACTGGTGACGGAAAGACCGCAATTATTGAAATGGCGGCGGCGAGTGGGCTGATGTTGGTCGAACCGCAGGCGCGTAATCCTCTCCTGGCTTCAAGTTACGGTACCGGTGAGCTGATTCGGCATGCGCTGGATGCAGGTATTCGTCATATTATTCTTGGTATTGGCGGGAGTGCCACGGTTGATGGTGGTATGGGGATGGCTCAGGCGCTTGGCGTGCGTTTTCTTGATGCACAGGGCGTGTCATTAAATGCAGGAGGCGGTAGCTTGTCTCGTCTGGCGAGCATCGACCTGCAACAGTGCGATCCGCGACTGAAAGCATGTCGCATTGACGTTGCCTGTGATGTGGATAACCCGTTGGTTGGCCCGCGCGGCGCCGCAAGGGTATTCGGCCCGCAGAAAGGGGCAACACCTGAGATGGTTGATATACTGGAAGAAGGGTTACTCAACTATGCCCGTGTGCTGCAAACACTGACCGGTGAGAATGTTGCTCAGGTTGCGGGCGGTGGGGCAGCTGGAGGAATGGGGATTGCAGCGGTTATCTTCCTGCAGGCCAGCATGAAGCCAGGTATCGAGATTGTGCTGCAGGCAGTACAGCTGGAGCAATCCATCAAAGATGCGGCGTTGGTTATCACCGGCGAAGGGCGTATTGATTCACAAACGGTCGGCGGTAAAGCGCCCATTGGTGTAGCGTCGGTGGCCATGCAGCATAACGTTCCCGTTATTGGTATCGCTGGGGTGCTGGGGGAAGGCGTGGAGGTGGTTCACGATCACGGTATTGATGCGGTATTCAGTATTTTGCCGCGCCTCGCTCCGTTAGCCGAAGTGCTGGCTAGCGGCGAAACCAATCTCTATCACTGTGCGCGTAATATCGCCTGTGCAATGAAACTGGGCCAGGTTGTGAATCAGCGTTAAGCATAAAAAAAGCCACGGTATTAACCGTGGCAAAACCCAACATAGCTAAATAAAAAATTATCAGGCGGGCTGTACGCCGTTAGATCTCAACATCCCGGTTGCAATCTTTAGAATAGATATAGCTGAATGCTTCACCACGACCCACGCCGTATCCGGCCTGCAGGGAATAAGCGCCCATAAAGATGTAGTCGCCTTTTTTCACAGGTATCCACTGATTGTCGAGGTTATAAACCCCCTGGCCTGAGAGAATATAGGCACCATGTTCCTGTACGTGCGTTTCGATATAACCGTGGCTGGCGCCCGGCTCGAACGACAGAATGTGCATATTCATATCGAAGCCCAATTCTTTAGGCAGGAAATCCAGCAGGATCACGTCATCCATGCCTTCATAATGAATACGTTCTAACTGGTTGGCGTTACCGGAAACCAGCCACGGCGAATGACCTGCTACTGGTGTATAACGACGTTTGTATAAAAACAGCTGGCTGTCTTCTGTTTGGGCATTGCTAAAGGTGAGCAGCTTGCCAGGTGGGCAATAAAGGTATCCACCCTGAGTTAAAGCGAACGTTTTACCCTCTGCTTTTGCCTCAATTTTTCCGGAAATAACATAAACGAACGTTTCAATGCCTTCACCACCGAAACCACTCTGGTTGCCACTGTTCTGGTGCAACGTCACCAGATAATCAACAAACGATGCGCCCAGTTTTGGCGTTGACAGGATGGTAACGTCACTGTTTTCAAAACCTGGAATGATATTTTTAACCAGTCCATCGGGGGTTAAGAGGGCGAAGTTGCCGTGTTTTACAATTGCGCGGTTAGCCAGTAAATCATCGCGGTAACCCGTGACGTTATTCAGATATCCCATTGTTGACTCCTTATTTCTGCCAGGCAAGTTGATGAAGCATTAATGCCAGAGTTTTGACCCCTTCGGCAAGGTCGTTAATATTTGTTCGTTCAGCGGGGTTGTGGCTGATACCGTTAATGCTGGGCATGAAAATCATGCAGGTCGGCACACGGGGAGCGAAAATTTGCGCATCGTGGCCCGCACCACTGTGCATCACCCGGTAGTTCAGCTGTTCCTTTTCACACAGTTCGGTGAGGGTGGCGACCAGTTTTGTGTCCATCGGGACCGGCGTTTCGTCCATCCACAAATCGATATCAATGCCGATATCCATTTCATCGCAGATGGCGCGCATGTCATTTTCCAGTTGCTGAGTAAAATCACGCAGCACTTCGGCGTCGGTATGACGGCAATCGATCGTGAAAGTCGTTTTTCCTGGCACCACGTTGACGGTGTTTGGCTGCGGCTCAACTTTGCCAAAGGTTAGTACCAGAGGATCGCCATGTTTTTTGGCTTTCTCAATCGACTGGCTACAGATACGGCTGAAGGCGTAAACGGTGTCGCGACGGTAGCTCAGCGGCGTTGTCCCCGCATGGTTGGATTCGCCGTTCAGCGTTACCGTATAGCGGCGCTGCCCGACAATCGCGCTGACAACGCCGATGGACTGACCATTGCTTTCAAGCACGCACCCTTGCTCGATGTGCAATTCAACAAAGGCTTTGATGTCAGTGCGAGCGTGAAGCGGCTCGGCAGGAAGGGTAAAGCCGCAGGTGTTCATCGCATCAACAAAACGTGTGCCTTTGGCATCCTGGATGTTGCTAACGTCATCGGGATTTGCCAGCCCAAAGATGTTCTTACTGCCCCAGAAGACATACGGGAATCGACTGCCTTCTTCTTCTGCCATAGAAACTACTTCGACCGTTTTCAGCGGCGCGCCGTAGGTGGTCTTAAGCCAGTCAATCGCTAGCCACGCAGCCAGTGCGCCAAACTGGCCGTCAAGATTGCCGCCGTTGACGACGGTATCAATGTGCGAGCCACTTAAAATTACCTGTTCCGGGGATTCGCTCCCGCGCAGGCGACCGTATAAATTGCCCACTTCATCAAAACGCGTTTCCAGACCGCTGGCGTCCATCCGTTTTTTGAATTGCTGTTGTGTTTCAAGCCATTCTGGCGAGTACAGCAAGCGTGTCATCCCACCTGTAGGATCTGCGCCAAAGGAAGAGAGCCAGGGGAGGGTTTCTTCTATTGCGTGACGAAAATGGTTGATCATATGAAATTCCTGTTTCAATAATTATTGCGCAAAGGGATTTTTGGTTTCGTATGACTTCAAATAAAGGGCATCGGAAATCAGGTATTGATAGATATCGTCAACGATGTCGATACCATGGGCCGCAGCATTGCGTTGATTAATATCTTGATCTTGTCCAGGGTAATAAACTTGTTTAAAACCAGGTGCAGGCGTAACGGCATTTAACTCTTGCATGGTTTGGCTGAGATGCTGACGAAATAATTGGCTGGAGGAGAAAAACTCGGGATTAATAACCAAATGCAGTTGGCCTAAATTACGCCCCGCATGCAAATCTTCATACATGGAGCTGACCTGACGACCAAATGGTAATCCCAGCAGAATGCCGGATAGCACATCGATCATCATCATCAGACCATAGCCTTTTGGCCCAGCTGCAGGTAGCAATGCATTGACAGCAAAAGGGTCGGACGTCGGCGCACCATTTTTATCGACAGCCCAGGTATCGGGAATCGGTTCGTTACGCGAGCGGGCATCGAGAACTTTACCCCAGGCTTGCACCGTTGTGGCCATATCAAATGTCATGACATCGTCACCTTCTCCAGGTGCCGCGAAGGCTAATGGGTTGGTTCCGTAGTAAATATCCGCGCCGCCGAAAGGTACAACCATCGGGTCGGACTGGCAAACGGAGAGGCCGATAAGTCCAGCATGGGCGGCTTGTTGCACGAAGTAAGAAATGGCTCCGCTGTGTCCCATTCGGCTAATTCCAACAACGGCGACACCATTTTTTTTAGCAATTTCAATTGCATGCTCCATACCCATCTTTGCAGCGACTTGCCCGGCGGCGTTATCGGCATGCAAAATCGCTGTGCAGGGACCGGTATCTTCAAAACGAAATGTGGGTTCGCGGTTGGTACCGCCTTTTGAAATGCGCTCGGCATAGTATTCAACGCGTACGGCGCCATGAGAGTGAATGCCTCTGGCATCGGCATAAACCAATACCTCAGCAACCGTTGCGGCGTGCTCACGTTTTAGTCCGGCCTTGCAAAGCTTATTCTCGATAAGCTGGTGGAGTGTTTCCCGACTGATTTTCATCTGTCTTCCTTTTTAACGACGGTGTGAAGCATGACTGCCGTTAACATACCGGGAATATAAACAGATTATGTGATCCAGACACACAAAAAAATATAGTTAGAATTTATTTGATAATCAGCGCTGATTTGCCATTTCTTTTTAAATAAATAATGCCGTTAGAAAATAACATGTAATCCTTTGGTGGTTATTAAAATTCTTTTGCTAATAAATTGTATGTGATATCAGTCACTCTATTTGTGATGCCGGATATATACCTTGAGTTCCACATTAACACTACTCGTGCAATTGCCATGGGTGCAATTATTAAGGGGTTGTTATGATTCACGCCTTTATTAAAAAAGGGTGTTTTCAGGACTCTGTCAGTTTAATGATTATTTCACGCAAGCTGAGTGAGTCCGAAAATGTAGATGATGTATCGGTCATGATGGGAACGCCAGCGAATAAATCGTTGTTGGAAACGACCGGGTTCTGGCATGACGATTTTAATCAGGCGACGCCGAATGATATTTGCGTGGCTATTCGTACTGAAACTGCCGATCAAAGTATTACCCAAGCTATTCTGCAACAGCTGGATGAGTCGTTGCAGCAACTCGCCCAGGCAACCGGAGGAAGTCAAACACTCCTGCAGGTCAGACGCTGGGAAAGCGCGTGTCAGAAACTGCCTGATGCGAATATGACGTTAATTTCTGTTGCTGGCGAATATGCGGCGGAACTGGCGAACCAGGCACTGGATCGCAACCTGAACGTCATGATGTTCTCCGACAACGTCACGCTGGAAGATGAAATTAAACTGAAGCGTCGCGCACAAGATAAAGGTCTTCTGGTGATGGGGCCGGATTGTGGAACTGCCATGATCGCCGGTACGCCGCTGGCTTTTGCCAACGTGATGCCGGAAGGCAATATCGGTGTAATTGGCGCCTCCGGTACAGGAATCCAGGAACTCTGTTCGCAAATTGCGTTGGCCGATGAAGGTATTACTCATGCTATTGGCTTGGGGGGGCGCGATCTGAGCGCCGAGGTGGGCGGGATTAGTGCACTTACCGCACTGGAGATGCTTGGGGCAGACGACAAAAGTCAGGTGCTGGCTTTTGTGTCAAAACCACCGGCAGAAGCTGTTCGTCAGCGTATTGTTACTGCGATGAAAGCTACGGGAAAACCTGTTGTAGCGCTGTTTTTAGGTTATACCTCTGCGGTTGCCAGAGACGAGAACGTCTGGTTTGCAGCAACACTGGATGATGCAGCCCGTCTCGCTTGTTTATTGGCGCGAGTCACGGCGCGACGCAGTGCGTTTTTCACTACAGGAGATGGCGTAATCAGGGGGCTGTATACCGGAGGTACGCTGGCTGCTGAAGCGGCGGGGTTGCTGGCCGGTCACCTGAATGTCCCGGCGGATGCGGAACACCACCACGGGATGATGCTGGATGCCGCCGGGCATCAGATTATCGATCTGGGTGATGATTTTTACACTGTCGGGCGTCCGCATCCGATGATCGATCCCGCATTACGTAATCAGCTTATTACAGATCTGGGTTCGCAGCCGCAAGTGAGGGTGCTGCTGGTGGATGTTGTGATTGGCTACGGTGCGACAGCCGACCCGGCTGCATCACTGGCCCAGGCCTGGCAGAAAGCGTGTGCTGCGCGAGCTAGCGAGCAACCGCTGTTTGCCATTGCGACGGTCACCGGCACCGAGCGCGATCCGCAGTGCCGTTCACTGCAAATTGCCACGCTGGAAGATGCCGGTATCGCCGTGGTGAATTCACTGCCTGAGGCAACACTACTTGCCGCTGAACTGGTTCGACCAGCTCAACCGTTATCTCATCAATCCGCACCTGCGCTACTGGAAAAAGTGGCGGTTATTAATGCCGGGTTACGCAGTTTTGCACTGGATTTACAGGCGGCAGAAAAGCCTGTGGTGCATTACCAGTGGGCGCCTGTCGCTGGCGGTAATAAAAAACTGGCTCGTTTATTAGAACGTTTGCAATAAGGGGTTCCAATGTTTACATCAGTGGCGCAAGCCAACGCTGCAGTAATCGAACAAATTCGTCGTGCGCGTCCGCACTGGCTGGATGTGCAACCAGCTTCCTCGTTAATCAGTGAACTCAATGAAGGGAAAACACTGCTTCATGCAGGACCGCCAATGCGTTGGCAGGAAATGACTGGCCCGATGAAAGGCGCCTGCATTGGTGCATGCCTGTTTGAAGGATGGGCCAATGATGAAATAGGCGCGCTGGCTTTACTGGAGCAGGGAAAAGTCAATTTTGTACCTTGCCATCATGTTAATGCCGTGGGCCCAATGGGCGGAATCACCTCTGCCAGCATGCCGATGCTGGTGGTGGAAAATATCACCGAAGGGAACAGGGCTTACTGCAATCTCAATGAAGGCATCGGCAAAGTGATGCGCTTCGGCGCGTACGGTGAGGATGTCCAGCAGCGTTTACGTTGGATGCGTGATGTTCTGATGCCGGTCTTAAGCGCAGCGCTGGGCACTCTGGAGCAGGGTATTGACCTGACCGCCATGATGGCACAGGGCATTACGATGGGCGATGAGTTCCATCAGCGCAATATTGCTTCTTCAGCCCTGTTGATGCGTACGCTGGCCCCGCAAATTGCCCGTCTGGAACATGATAAGCAGCAGATTGCTGAGGTGATGGATTTCCTTAGTGTAACCGACCAGTTCTTCCTTAACCTGGCGATGGCTTACTGCAAAGCGGCAATGGACGCCGGAGCCCAGGTGCGTTCTGGCAGTATTGTGACGGCAATGACCCGTAATGGCGACATGTTCGGTATTCGCGTAAGCGGACTTGGCGATCGCTGGTTTACCGCGCCTGTTAACACCCCGCAGGGATTGTTCTTTACCGGTTTTTCACAGGAACAGGCTAACCCGGATATGGGTGATAGCGCCATCACTGAAACCTTTGGTATCGGCGGTGCGGCGATGATTGCCGCGCCTGGCGTAACGCGTTTTGTCGGTGCCGGAGGAATGGAAGCCGCAAAATCCGTCTCCGAAGAGATGGCGGAAATCTATCTGGAGCGCAATATGCAGCTACAAATCCCCGGCTGGGATTTCCAGGGGGCCTGTCTGGGACTTGATATCCGTCGCGTGGTCGAAACAGGGATTACGCCGCTGATTAATACTGGTATTGCCCATAAAGAGGCCGGTATTGGCCAGATTGGTGCCGGTACAGTCCGTGCACCGCTCGCTTGCTTTGAGCTGGCACTGGAAGCGCTGGCTGAAAGCATGGGCATTAGCTAACAGAGGCGCGCATGATGATCATCCACCCTCTGATGGGCAGCCAGCAATCTGCGGATTTTCGCCAGTCATGGCAATTGTCTGGTGTCTGGCGACGCTCGATTAACCTTGTAGCCGAAGGGGGCGCATTGTTAACGCTGCACCGCCAGGGAAGCGGCTTTAGCCCAGGGGGATGGGTGATCCGTGCACATGACTTTGATGCGCTGCGTACGTCGTTAAGTGGTAGCGAAACCCCTCAGGCTGTCCCCGAGGGGATTGTGTTGGGACCGTATCTTTTACGTCAACCTCAGCGCTGCTGTTCATTGCAAATAACCTATCGCCCTCATGCCGCGCGCCTTGCACCGGCCTGGATGGAGCGCGGCGAGGAAACGGGATTATTTGGACCGTTAATGCTGGCGGCAAGCCTGCCTTTGTGCCCCGAACTGCGTCAGTTCCGCCACTGTTTCTTATCGGCGCTTGCCGGTTTGTCGACAGACTGGCGGCAGTGGTTGGGCAAGGGGCCTGGTTTAACGCCCAGTCATGATGACACGTTGACTGGCATGCTGTTGGCCGCTTGGTATTTTGGTGCGTTGAATAAGGATTCCGGTCACCGTTTCTTTGATTATTCCGGCAACCTTGAACAAGCGACGACCGTGGTTAGCGTGAGCTATTTGCGCTATGCGGCACTAGGGTACTTCGCTTCACCTTTACTCCACTTTACCCATGCTCTGCATCGCCAGGAAAGGTTGGATGCGGCGATAAATTCGCTGCTGGCGCTTGGGCATACCTCCGGCGCAGACACCTTGTTGGGGTTCTGGCTTGGACAACAAATCATAGAAGGATAGGGAATGAAAACGCTGGTTGTTGCTCTTGGTGGCAACGCATTATTGCAGCGCGGTGAGGCGCTAACGGCAGAAAATCAATATCGTAATATTGCCAGCGCCGTACCCGCCCTGGCGCGTCTGGCGCGTTCGTATCGCCTGGCTATCGTACATGGTAACGGACCGCAGGTTGGCCTGCTGTCGTTACAGAACCTTGCCTGGAAGGAGGTCGAGCCTTATCCATTAGATGTGCTGGTGGCCGAGACGCAGGGCATGATCGGTTATATGTTGGCGCAGAGCCTGACCGCAGAACCGGAAATGCCGCCGGTGACCACGGTGTTAACGCGGATTGTGGTATCCGAGGATGATCCCGCGTTTATGTCGCCGGAAAAATTTATCGGCCCGGTGTATTCGCCCGAAGAACAAACGCAACTGGAAGCGAATTACGGCTGGCATATGAAGCGTGACGGCAAATACCTACGGCGTGTTGTCGCTTCGCCAGAACCTCGCCAGATCGTAGAAAGCGATGCTATTAAGCTCTTACTCAAAGAAGGGCATGTGGTGATTTGTAGCGGGGGCGGCGGCGTGCCCGTCACTGGCGAAGGATTAGGGTCTGAAGCGGTCATTGATAAGGACCTGGCGGCGGCGTTGCTGGCTGAACAGATCGATGCCGATGGTCTGGTCATTCTGACCGATGCCGATGCGGTCTATGAAAACTGGGGGACGCCGGAGCAACGCGCGATCCGTCAGGCCTCTCCTGATGAGCTGGCGCCGTTTGCTAAAGCTGATGGTTCGATGGGCCCAAAGGTTACTGCCGTAAGTGGATATGTGAAGCGACGTGGAAAACCGGCATGGATTGGCGCGCTGTCACGCATTGAAGATACGCTGGCGGGCAAAGCCGGAACGTGTATCCGTCTGTAAAAAAAGGGGGCGTTTATATGTACGCCCCCTTTTTTCTTATTTCAGCTTTGACTGCGCCCAGATAATACCGCTGGCATATTCCGGCGGCAGCAGGGGGATAAGCGCTTCCAGCGTTGCGCTAAGGCGCGCGGTATCGCTGTCGCTCAGGTTCAGATGACCCACCTTACGCCCTTCACGCACCTCTTTGTCATACCAGTGCAGATGCACCAGCGGCAGCTTGAGCCAATCGTAGTTCAGGTCGCTACCAATCAGGTTTACCATCACCGAAGGGTGGTTCACCACCGGCGTCGGTAACGGCAGGTCGGTAATGGCACGTAGATGCAGCTCAAACTGGCTGATGCTGGCGCCGTTTTGCGTCCAGTGGCCACTGTTGTGCACGCGCGGAGCCAGTTCGTTAATCAGCAGACCTTCCGGGGTGATGAAACACTCCATCGCCATCACGCCGACATAGCCCAGCTCCTGCATGATGGCAGAGAGCATTGCTTCAGCCTGTTCCTGCTGTCTGGCGTTAGCCTGCGGGAATACCACGCTGGTGCGCAGAATGCCATCCTGATGGAGGTTATGGGTCAGCGGATAGAAAACGGTGCTGCCGTCGTGCGCACGAGCGCCAACCAGTGAGACTTCACCGGAGAAGTTGATTCCCCGCTCGACGATGCACTCGCCGTAGCAGTCGTCCGGCAGTTGCTCAGTTTCATTTGCGCGCAAGCGCCACTGTCCACGTCCGTCGTAGCCGCCGACGCGACGTTTCACGATCGCCAGCTCGCCAAGTTTGTCGAATACCGCAGACCATTCGCTTTTATCTGCCAGCAGCTGCCACGGCGCAGTCGCCAGACCGAGCTTGTCAAAAAGCTGCTTTTGCGTCAGACGGTCGGCAATAATCGGGAAGACGTCGCGGTTAACAAACGCCGGGTGGCGTGCCAGTTCGCGGGTGAGTGCCGTTTCCGGCCAGCGCTCAATCTCAGCGGTGATCACGCTTTGCTGAAAAGGGACCGCAGCCGGTTCAGCGTCCAGCCCGACGGGCCAGACCGCTATGCCCAGTGGCTCACCGGCCTGGCGCAGCATGCGCCCTAGCTGTCCGTTGCCAAGTACGCAGACCTGCTTCATGCGACACCTCGCGGGTCCGGGTTCTCCAGCACCTCATCGGTTTGCGCTTTGCGCCAGTCGTTCAGACGCTGGTGTAATGCTTTGTCGTGTGTTGCCAGAATTTGTGCTGCCAGCAGGGCCGCATTTGCCGCCCCCGCTTTGCCGATCGCCAGCGTGCCGACCGGAATACCGCGCGGCATTTGAACGATAGAGTAGAGGCTATCTACGCCGCTCAGCGCTGCGCTTTGCACCGGAACGCCCAAAACTGGCACCAGCGTTTTCGCCGCAATCATGCCAGGCAAATGCGCTGCGCCACCGGCCCCGGCAATAATCACCTGATAACCGTTCTCTTCAGCGCTTTCGGCGAAGCTAAACAGTTTGTCTGGGGTGCGGTGGGCGGAGACGACTTCAACATGATGCGGAACGTCCAGGATTTCGAAGATTTCGGCGGCGAACTGCATGGTAGCCCAGTCGCTTTTGGACCCCATCACGATGGCGACACGCGCCGGATTATTGCGGGAAGACATGCGTCTGAAAACTCCTGTGGTGCACTACACTCGACTTTTGAGGCCACAGAGAATAGCATAATTCACCGCCAAGGAAAACGATTGCGCGCTTTGTACTTCACTCTTCAAGCTGCCTCTTTGTTGGCTGCATCTGCTCACCCCAGTCACTTACTTTTGTAAGCTCCAGGGGACTCACAGATTTGCCGCTTTGATGCAACTCGAATAGTTTTGTGTAAAGAGGAACTGGGTATCTGCAGAATTAAAACGGAAAGGCGATCAGTTCAACGTCGTCAGGGGTGACTTTGATCATCGAACCTTCGGTGTGCCATGCGCCTAAAACCACGCGGAAAGCGGGTTGCTCATTGGCCGTAAGTTCGTGGACGGCAGGGCGGTGGGTATGGCCGTGAATTAACCACTGAACCTGATGTTTTTCCATCTCGCTAATCACGGCCTGCTGATTCACATCCATGATTTCCAGCGATTTGGTGTTGTTGGCTGCTTTGCTGTTGGCACGCATTTTCGCAGCGATTCGCTGGCGAACGAACAGCGGCAGAGCGAGGAACAGCTTCTGTAACCAGGGTTGATGCACTTTGGCGCGAAATGCCTGATAGCCTGCGTCGTCGGTGCATAAGGTGTCGCCATGCATGATCAGCACCTTGCGGCCATACAGGTTGAGCACTTTTTCTTCGGGAAGCAAGATCATGCCGCTCGCACGGGCAAAACGTTTACCGAGCAGAAAATCACGGTTGCCGTGAATAAAAAAGCAGGGAACGCCGGAATCAGTCAGTGATTTTATCGCCGCGGCCATTTCACGATGCAGCGGATTAGGATCGTCGTCGCCAATCCAGGCTTCAAACAGGTCGCCAAGAATGTATAGCGCATCGGCCTTTCGCGCATCACCGGCTAAAAAACGCAGAAAACCGGCGGTGATCGCCGGTTCTTCTGTGCAGAGGTGAAGATCTGCAATAAACAGTGTCGCCACGATTACTCGCTGACGGTCACGTTTTCGATGATAACGTCTTCTTTTGGCACATCCTGATGCATACCGCTGCGACCAGTGGAAACGCCTTTGATTTTATCAACCACGTCCATGCCTTCAACAACTTCAGCGAACACGCAGTAACCCCAACCCTGCATGCTTTCGCCGGAGAAGTTCAGGAAGTCGTTGTCTGCAACATTGATGAAGAACTGTGCGGTTGCGGAGTGCGGAGCCTGAGTACGCGCCATCGCCAGCGTACCACGGGTATTTTTCAGACCGTTGTTCGCTTCGTTTTTGATCGCTTCTTTCGTGGCTTTTTGCTTCATGCCTGGCTCGAAACCGCCGCCCTGGATCATGAAACCGTTAATAACACGGTGGAAAATGGTGTTGTTGTAAAAACCTTCGCGGCAGTAGTCCAGGAAGTTTTTAACTGTTTCAGGCGCTTTATCATCAAACGTTTTGATTACGATATCGCCGTGATTAGTGTGGAAAGTAACCATTTTTGCATCCTGTTCCGATAGATTGGTGCTTCGACCCCGTCAAGGGTCAGAGTTAGGGGTGTGTTATAGCATAACCGCAAGCTGCGATCACCTCGCAAAGTGTGCTGCTTCCGGTCTAAATTATGGGTATTATACAGACTTTACTATCCACACACGTCTACACGGAATCTTCGATGTTAAAAATCTTTAATACACTGACGCGCCAAAAAGAGGAATTCAAACCTATTCATGCCGGGGAAGTCGGCATGTACGTGTGTGGTATTACCGTTTACGATCTCTGTCATATTGGCCACGGACGTACCTTCGTTTCTTTCGACGTCGTTGCGCGTTATCTGCGCTTCCTCGGCTATAAGCTGAAGTATGTGCGCAACATTACCGATATCGATGACAAAATCATCAAGCGCGCGAATGAAAACGGCGAAAGCTTTGTGGCGTTGGTCGACAGAATGATCGCGGAAATGCACAGCGATTTCGATGCGCTGAATATTCTGCGCCCGGATCTGGAGCCGCGTGCTACGCACCATATCGCTGAAATTATCGAAATCACTGAACAACTGATTGCCAAAGGTCACGCTTACGTTGCTGATAACGGCGACGTGATGTTCGACGTGCCGACTGACCCGAACTACGGCCAGCTGTCGCGCCAGGATCTGGATCAGCTGCAGGCAGGCGCACGCGTTGACGTGGTTGATGTGAAACGCAACCCGATGGACTTCGTGCTGTGGAAAATGTCCAAAGAAGGCGAGCCGAGCTGGCCATCTCCGTGGGGCGCGGGCCGTCCGGGCTGGCACATCGAATGTTCTGCGATGAACTGCAAGCAGCTGGGCAACCATTTCGATATTCACGGCGGCGGTTCGGACCTGATGTTCCCGCACCATGAAAACGAAATCGCTCAGTCCACCTGTGCTCATGACGGTGAGTACGTTAATTACTGGATGCATTCCGGGATGGTGATGGTTGACCGCGAGAAAATGTCCAAATCGCTGGGCAACTTCTTTACCGTTCGCGACGTGCTGAAATACTACGACGCCGAAACCATCCGTTACTTCCTGATGTCGGGTCATTACCGTAGCCAGTTGAACTACAGCGAAGAGAACCTGAAACAGGCGCGTTCTGCGCTGGAGCGTCTGTATACCGCGCTGCGTGGCACCGACAAATCCGTTGCGCCAGCCGGTGGCGAAGCCTTTGAAGCGCGCTTTATTGAAGCGATGGACGATGACTTCAACACCCCGGAAGCCTACTCCGTGCTGTTTGATATGGCACGTGAGGTTAACCGTCTGAAGGGTGAAGATATGGCGGCGGCTAACGGCATGGCTGCGCATCTGCGTAAGCTTTCCAGCGTACTGGGCCTGCTGGAACAGGATCCAGAAGCGTTCCTGCAAAGCGGTGCGCAGGCGGATGACGGTGAAGTTGCTGAAATTGAAGCGCTAATCCAACAGCGTCTGGATGCACGTAAGGCGAAAGACTGGGCGGCAGCTGACGCCGCGCGTGACCGTCTCAGCGAGATGGGCATCGTGCTGGAAGACGGCCCGCAGGGTACCACCTGGCGTCGTAAGTAACTCTGTAATGCCCGGTGGCGCTTACGCTTACCGGGCCGTATAGGCCGGATAAGACGCATCGCGTCGCATCCGGCAGATTAATGTTTCCGATACCACCACAGCACACCCATCATTACGATTCCCGGCAGCCATACCCACATTAACTCCGACATGATCACCTGGTGCCCGTACGGCGTGGCGTAGCGTGATAACGCAAACGGGGCGACTTTAATCACCTGCCATGGCGCGAAGAAGCGCTCATCCGACCACGGCCACAGCCAGCCGACGCCTTTACCGCCGGTGGTGACAGAATCCAGCAGACTGTGCGACAGCAGTGAAACCGTCAGGAATAGCCAGCAGCGAATCAATCCCGCCTTAAACCATCGTCGGCCAATCAAGACGCAGAGCAGCGGTACCACGAAGGCGAACAGCAGTGAGTGGGTAAATCCCCGGTGGCCAAACACATTGCCGTAGGCGACGCCGAACTTAAATGACAACACGTCGGCATCTGGCAGCATGGCCAGAACGACGCCAGCAAACAGTAATCGTGGGGGGATGACTTTAAGTCCGAGACCTAACCCTAAACAGAGCGGAACGGCCGCGTGGGTAACGATAGTGGGCATGATGATCGCTTCGTATGGAAAAACAACATGCTATCAGTTCACTGTGAAGTGGGGATGAAGTCATTATCTGAAAACGAGAGGGGGAAGTGGCCGGATACGGTGTTAACCTCATCCGGCACTTAGGGTCACGCCACGACGTTAATGCTGTGGCCTTCAAAGCTGACGGTCTGTCCGGCAACGATTTTGCAGCGTTTACGCGTTTCAACAACGCCATCGACCTTCACTAACCCTTCGCCAATAGCAATTTTTGCCTGGGCGCCACTTTCGCTCCAGCCTTCCAGCTTCAGCAAATCGCAGAGTTCAACGTGTGGGTGTTTACCCAGTGAAAATGTGGCCATCTTAAACGTCCTTTACATCATGATATTCAACACACGCCTGCAGCGTGTTTTCGATAAGTGTGGCGACCGTCATTGGTCCTACGCCGCCGGGGACCGGCGTGATATATGACGCTCGTGCGGCCGCATCGTCAAAGACCACATCGCCAACAACCTTACCATTCTCCAGACGGTTGATGCCGACATCAATCACAATCGCACCTTCTTTGATCCACTCACCAGGAATAAAGCCCGGTTTACCGACGGCAACAATCAGCAGGTCAGCATTTTCTACGTGGCGGCGCAGATCTTTGGTGAATCGGTGGGTGACGGTGGTGGTGCACCCAGCCAGCAGTAGCTCCATACTCATTGGGCGACCGACAATATTCGAGGCACCAATGACCACGGCATTCAGACCGTAGGTATCGATGTTGTAACGCTCAAGCAGGGTAACGATACCGCGCGGAGTACATGGGCGCAGACGCGGTGCGCGCTGGCACAGGCGACCGACGTTATACGGGTGGAAACCGTCAACGTCTTTATCTGGCGCAATACGTTCCAGCACTTTCACGTTGTCGATACCCGCCGGCAAAGGCAGTTGTACCAGGATACCGTCGATGGTGGTATCTGCATTGAGCGTATCGATCAGCTCAAGAAGCTCCGCCTCGCTGGTGGTTTCAGGCAGGTCATAGGAGCGGGAGACAAACCCCACTTCGTCACAGGCTTTGCGTTTACTCGCAACATAAATCTGCGAAGCCGGGTTGCTACCTACCAGCACAACAGCCAGGCCTGGGGCGCGTAATCCAGCCGCTAAACGCGCCTGAACTTTTTGAGCAACCTCAGAGCGCACCTGCTGCGCAATCGTTTTACCGTCAATAATCTTTGCTGCCATCAGAGAGAGAATTCCGTCTGTTACGTTAAACCGAAGGGGATGTCACTATTTTGTCAGAAGCGGGGCGTGCTGTCAGTTTTCGTTTGCGTTTTTACGTGCGATAACGGGTGCCATGGTCAGAGCATGGGATCAGCACAGAGGCTGAAGTCTCCCAGGTAATTAATGAGCATGCGAATTAAAATTAACGTGAATGAAACAATTCATCACCCTGGTGTTTTCAGGGGTAATGCGCCATAAACCAGTCTGTTACGTACCTTTATGGAAGGATTTAAGTAATATTAACCCAGATTTTTCTTAGGTCCCAATAAGAATTGGCCAGGGTCAATAAAAGGATTTGCAGGTATTTTTCATTAATTGAAATGTTTAATTTAACCCTGTGACGAATAGTCATATTCGCGAAGATTAATTAGTGAATCAAATACTCAGGAGAGTTGGGGTAAAAGGTTAGCTAATTCTCTTGCGATATATATCTTTACAGGATGCAGAGATAATTAGCCTGACATTTAATGTCGATAATGATTCAAACGGATCCCGCAGGACGCCGGAGCCGGATGTGTGTAATTCAAGGGAAATCCATGAAACGTAAATTAATGACCTCTTCTGTTATTGCCAGCCTGATGTTAGTTGCAGGTGCAGCGGTTGCAGCCGATCCGGTAAGCGTTAGCGGCGGTACTGTGCATTTTGAAGGTGAACTGGTCAATGCAGCCTGTGCAGTCAGTACTCAGTCATCCGATCAGGTTGTCACCTTAGGCCAGTATCGTACCGCCAGTTTTACCGCAGTTGGCGATACAACGGCGCAAATTCCGTTCTCAATCGTGCTGAACGACTGTGACCCGAAAGTTGCCGCAACCGCAGCCGTGGCTTTCTCTGGTCAATCCGATATTACCAACAACAACCTGCTGGCTGTCACTTCTGCAGATAACGGTACCACTGCCAGCGGTGTCGGGATTGAGATCCTGGACAATACGTCCACCGCGCTGAAGCCGGATGGAGCTACCTTCTCTACCGCTCAGGCGCTGGTAGAAGGGACCAACACCCTACGTTTCTCTGCGCGTTACAAAGCCACAGCCACCAGCGCTACGCCGGGTCAGGCAAATGCCGACGCGACGTTCATCATGAAGTACGAATAAGCCGTTCTGATTTGCGCAAGGATGACGTTCGCCTCACTGGATGAGGCAATTTCCGGGGATGATGAAGGATGCGGCAGATGATAGGGAAAGGCGTGGCGCTGGCGGGAATGCTGTGCGTACTGCCTGTGTTTGCACATACGGTAATACTGGAAAGTGGCCGCCTTCACTTACGGGGGCAGCTCGTCAATGGTGCCTGTACGGTCGCTACCGACAGCCAAAATTTGCGGGTGCAAATGGGGCAGTATCGCACTAATGCTTTCTCCGGGACGGGAAGCTTTGCCTCTACCAGCGTGCCGTTTTCACTGCGCTTAACGTCATGCAGCTCCGATGTTTATGACCACGTTGGGATTGCGTTTGCAGGTGTGACACCAGCAGAAGATCCGCAGGTTTTTCTTGCTAGTGGTGATGCGTCTGCGGCTTCGGGGATCGGTCTGGCGTTATTTGATGAGCGCCAACAGCAAATTATTCCGAATGCGCTGCCGCTTCATTATGCGCCGATTATAACGCAAGAGATGACGTTTCATTTCACTGCTCGTTATCGGGCTGTCTCGGAAAATATAACGCCGGGAACGCTTCGTTCAGACGTGTGGTTTACGTTGGTTTATCCCTGATTAATTTCCCAACGATAATCACACCAAAGGTATTTGTAGCTATGTTTAATTATCTAAAATCAGGTTTTATCCTTTTACTGGCCTTATTTTCTGCTGCCAGTGTTCAGGCTGCCGGCGGTATTGCATTAGGCGCTACCCGCGTTATTTATCCAGCTGATGCCAAACAAACGTCCCTGTCTATTAGCAATAGTGATACCAAAGAACGATACCTGGTCAATTCATGGATCGAGAATAGCGCAGGCGTTAAAGAAAAATCGTTTGTGGTTACGCCTCCGCTGTTCGTCAGCGAACCCAAAAGCGAAAACACGCTGCGTATCATCTATGCAGGTGTTCCGCTGCCCAAAGACCGTGAATCGCTGTTCTGGATGAATGTGAAAGCCATTCCGTCAGTCAATAAAAACAGCCTTGAGGGTAAAAACGTTCTGCAACTGGCGATTCTGTCCCGCATCAAGCTTTTTGTCCGTCCGAATAATCTGCCGCAAATTCCGGAAGATGCGCCCGGGATGCTGAAATTCTCCCGTATCGGCAACCACCTGAAAATCAATAATCCGTCAGCGTATTACGTCACCTTGGTCAATCTCAACGTGGGGAAAACGAAGGTTGATAACGTGATGGTCGCGCCGAAAAGTGATGCGCAGGTCCTGCTACCAACGGGCCTTCAGGGCAACGTCACGTTCCAGACGGTCAATGATTATGGCGCCGTGACCCCGGCCCAAACGGTTAGCGTGCGTTGAGATAACGATGAATAAGACAACGTATTTTCCTGGCCTGTTACCGGGGGTTACGCCACCGCTGGCGGGGGTGGCGTTGTCCACGCTGGCGGCGCTCTTTCCCTCTTTAAGCCATGGGGAAAGCTATTTTAATCCGGCCTTTTTATCTGCGGATACGGCAACCGTGGCGGATTTATCACGTTTTGAAAAAGGCAATCATCAGCCTGAAGGCGTTTATCGCGTGGATATCTGGCGCAACGATGAGTTTGTTGCCACTCAGGATATTCGTTTTACGAGCAGTGCGGGAAAAGCCGGGGAGAAGTCTGGTGGGCTGATGCCGTGTTTTGGACTCGACTGGGTGAAGCGCCTTGGCGTCAATATCACCGCATTTCCGGCACTCAGTAAGGATCCGAACGATACCTGCATCAATCTACCTGAGGCGATTCCAGGCAGTGAGATTGCATTTGATTTTTCTACCCTGCGCTTGAACGTCAGCCTGCCGCAGGCGTCAATGTTAAACAGCGCGCGTGGCTATATTCCGCCGGAGGAGTGGGATGAAGGGATCCCGGCTGCGCTGGTCAACTACAGCTTTACCGGCAGCCGCGGCAGTGACACTGACAGCTATTTCTTAAGTATGCTCAGTGGCCTGAACTATGGCCCCTGGCGCTTGAGAAATAACGGCGCATGGAGCTATTCCAAAGGTGACGGATACCACTCACAAAGCTGGAAAAATATCGGTACATGGCTTCAGCGCGCGATTATCCCGCTGAAGGGTGAACTGGTAATGGGCGACAGCAACACCGGCAACGACGTATTTGACAGCGTCGGGTTTCGCGGTGCGCGGCTCTATTCCTCAGACAGTATGTATCCCGACAGCTTACAGGGCTATGCGCCTACCGTTCGCGGTATTGCGCGTACCGCAGCGAAACTGACCATTCGTCAGAATGGCTATGTGATTTATCAAAGCTATGTTTCACCGGGCGCTTTTTCGATAACCGATCTCAACCCGACGTCATCCAGCGGTGACCTTGAGGTGACGGTGGACGAAAAGGACGGCAGCCAGCAGCGCTATACGGTGCCGTACTCCACGGTTCCCTTGTTACAACGAGAAGGGCGTTTCAAATACGACGTGGTTGCCGGGGATTTTCGCAGCGGCAATAGCCAGCAATCTTCACCGTTCTTTTTCCAGGGAACATTAATTGCCGGGTTACCAGAAGGCTACACCGCTTATGGCGGTACGCAGCTGGCCTCACGTTACACCGCGGTAGTTTTAGGCACTGGCCGAAACCTGGGGGACTGGGGGGCGGTTTCTGTGGATTTAACCCATGCGCGCAGTCAACTGGCGGATGACAGTACGCATCAGGGGCAGTCTTTGCGTTTTCTGTATGCAAAATCGCTGAACAACTTTGGTACAAACTTCCAACTGTTGGGATATCGCTACTCAACGCGCGGCTTCTATACCCTTGATGACGTCGCGTATCGCAGCATGGAAGGGTATGAATACGACAGCGAAGGCAATCGCCACGACGTGCCCGATGTGAAGAGTTACCACAACCTGAGTTACAGCAAAAAGGGCCGCTTCCAGATTAACATTTCGCAGAACCTGGGAGACTACGGCTCGCTGTATGTTTCGGGGAGTCAGCAAACGTACTGGAATACCTCAGACACCAATACCTGGTATCAGGTGGGCTATGCCAGCGGCTGGCAGGGAATTAGCTATTCACTCTCCTGGTCGTGGAATGAATCGGTAGGCATCTCCGACACCGACCGTATTCTGGCATTCAATATGTCAGTGCCGTTCAGCCTGCTAAGCGGACGGCGCTACTCGCGTGATAACGCGCTCGATCGCACCTACGCCACTTTTAATGCCAACCGCAACAGCAACGGACAAAACAGCTGGCAGAGCGGGATCGGCGGTACGTTACTGGATGGACGCAACCTGAGCTATAGCGTGAATCAGGGGCACAGCAGCACCAACGGTTACAGCGGAAACGCCAGCGCCAACTGGCAGGCGGCTTATGGCACGCTGGGCGTGGGATACAACTACGATCGCGATCAGCATGACTATAACTGGCAGCTCTCCGGCGGCGTGGTGGGGCATGCGGACGGTATTACGCTCAGTCAGCCGCTGGGGGACACCAATGTGCTGGTTAAAGCACCTGGCGCGCAGGGTGTGCGGATAGAAAACCAGACCGGCGTGCAAACCGACTGGCGCGGATACGCGGTGATGCCGTATGCCACCGTTTATCGCTATAACCGCGTCGCGTTAGATACCAATTCAATGAACAACAATACCGATGTGGAAAATAACGTTAGCAGCGTCGTGCCAACGCAAGGGGCATTGGTGCGAGCAGCGTTTGATACACGTATCGGCGTGCGGGCGCTGATAACCGCGAAATATGCAGGTAAACCTGTGCCATTTGGATCCGTTGTGCGTGAAAACACCAGCGGCGTGACCAGTATGGTGGGCGAAGACGGACAAATCTACCTGAGCGGCTTACCGCTAAAAGGCGAATTGCTGATCCAATGGGGGGAAAGCGCTAACGCTCGCTGCGTGGCGCACTATGCCTTGCCTGAGGAGAGTCTGAAACAGGCGGTGACGCTCACGAACGTGACGTGCGAATCTCCAACGGCACGACAGGAATAATACGATGAAACGACAAACAGGTTTGTTACTGGGAAGCGCTTTACTGCTGATGGCTCATTCGTCCTGGGCGACGGTCTGTCAAAACTCGAATGGCACACCAACGGATGTTTTTTACGATCTGTCGAACGTCTTTAACAGCAGCAATAATCAGCCGGGGCAGGTGGTGACGTTACCGGAAAAATCGGGCTGGGTTGGCGTTAATGCCACCTGTCCGGCTGGGACAACGGTGAATTACACCTATCGAAGCTATGTCACTGAACTTCCGGTTCAAAGTACCGAGGGTGGTTTTCAGTATCTGAAGCTCAATGACTACCTGCTGGGGGCCATGAGCATCACCGACAGCTATGCCGGGTTGTTTTATCCTCCGCGAAATTATATCCGTATGGGCGTTGACTCGAACGTTTCGAAGCAGAAGCCTTTTGGCGTACAGGATTCAAACCTGGTGTTTAAACTCAAAGTGATCCGCTCGTTTATTAACATGGTGCCGATCCCGCGCCAGACCATGTTCAGAGTCTATGTCACGACCAGTACTGGAGATGCGCTAAGCACGCCGGTTTATACCATCAGCTACAGCGGTAAGGTGGAGGTGCCACAAAACTGTGAGGTGAACGCAGGGCAGATTGTCGAGTTTGATTTTGGCGATATTGGCGCATCGTTGTTCAGCAAGGCGGGGGCAGGAAACCGTCCCGAAGGCATTAATCCGCAGACCAAAACGGTGGCGATAAAATGCACCAACGTCGCTGCACAGGCATACTTAACCATGCGGGTAGAGGCCGAGAAAGCCTCTGGGCAAATGATGGTATCAGACAATCCTGACTTAGGGTTCATTGTCGCCGATAAAACCGGTAGACCGCTGACGCCCAATAATCTGTCCAGCACGATCCCATTTCAACTGGATGATAACGCCGCGGCAAACGTGAGTATTCGGACATGGCCGGTCAGCGTGACGGGGAATAAACCTACCGAAGGGCCTTTTACTGCCCGTGGCTATCTGCGAGTAGATTATGACTAACAAGCAAACGCCAACTTCATGGGCGCTTCTGGTGATGCTGCCCATACTGACATTCAGCTCGTTGTGCCATGCGGCCTCATCGCTGGGCGAAATCAATATTGAACTGCGCGGAAACGTGGTGGACTTTACCTGTGCGGTGATTGCCAGCGACAGCAATAAGTCGGTTGAATTGGGCACCTGGCCAACAAAGCAGTTACAGACCAGCGGGGATACTACCCAACCAGTCGCGTTTACGCTGAAGCTGGAAGGCTGCCCGCCGGGATCCGCGTCAATAACGTTTTCTGGTACTCCGGCCCCGGGTACGACGTTGCTGGCGCTTGATGACGCGGTGATGGCGCAAAAGGTGGCGATCGAACTGCATGACAGTGACCGTACGCGATTACCGCTCGAGCAGGCCAGCCAAACCGTAGGGATTGATGAAAACGGCAATGCCACGCTGACCTTTTTCGCCAACTATATCGCGTTAGCAGACGGGGTTCAGCCAGGCCTCGCCAGGGCCGATGCCACATTTATGATTAACTATAACTAATCAATGCGCGGATAAAACGCTCCCGAACGAAGTCTCGCCGGGAGTGCTATTACATTAATTCATGCATTTTTGCGTAATCGATCAGCTCAACGATAGTGTGCAAGCCGAGTTTGGCGTAGATGTTAGCTTTGTGAGCACTAATCGTTTTATTGCTGAGTAACAGCTGCTCAGCAATTTCCTTATTAGAGAGCCCATTTGCCAGATAACGCAAAACCGTAACTTCGCGATTAGAGAGCGGCATGTCATTCAATACACCTTTTTTCATATTTATATTGTTAATGAAGTTAAGGGTGTCTGAAGGGAAAAAAGAATATCCCGATAAAATCATTTTTACCGCATTGTAGATATCATTTAAATCCTTTCGTTTACTGACGAAACCATTTGCACCGGCCCGGATAGCACGCCCGGCATAAAAAGACTCCGATTTGGAGGAGAGAAACAGCACCCGAGTATTCTCCTGCAGAGACTTTATTCTCTTGAGTAATGTAAATCCATCTGAACCAGGTAGTTCAATATCCAGAATGACAAGATCGACAGGGTAAGTGCGCAGGTGCTCTATTGCCGTACGGCTGTCATCGGTCTTCAACACAACCTGGATATTACTGTTTTTTTCAAGTAGTACTTCTATCGACATTCTGACAATAGGGTGTTCGTCCATAATGATAACGGATGCTGGTTTCATTGTTGTATGCCTCAAACTGTATGCGTATCTTGATAATTTTATAAAACATCAGGCGTTATAATATTGTCAAATAGCCAAGGGTTGTTCTGAGGGAGAGTCGAATAAATATTATTTCATCCTTGTTTATTCGGTTGCTCTTCTACAGAACAATGAATTTGTGGAAAATCCATTTCACACTGGGAAAACTAACAATTAATCAGAAAACTATGGGGATTATACCTGCTCTGTTCTTTCGGAAAAGGCTTACAACATTCAGGTTGTTAATGTCAGTTAGGATGTTCTAAAAGATCCAGATGTGTTAATGACTATTGGCATTATTTTACTGCTGTTTGAATTATGGCAGACTGAAAAAAATTTTTAAATGGTAAAAACAATACAATAAACTAATTGTTTAGGATTTGTTAAGGTGGGAATGACGCTATTTGTGCTGGTATGCACAGAATCAGTATGGTTTACTGGGGTGGTGGAAGATAGCATAATACCAGGAATAGTTGTAAATATTAAATAGTTGTGAAATTTAGATCTTTTATCTCATATAAAAATAAGTAATTTCCTAAAAAATCTTATGGCACATAGGGTTAGGGTGTTAAATTAAATGAGCAGAGGTAACGCTGAGGCGATGTATCAGGTGCAAAAAACGCTGCCGGTTTGCTAAGCCCAGACGCGCAATCAGCTGGTTCAGGCGATAGATGATACGGTGGTAGGGGCGAGCTTGTAACAAAGCAATCTCTTTTAAGGAGTTACCTTGTAAAAGTAATTCCACCATCGCCCAATCGAGCTGGTTTATGTGCCTGGAGTGAATATAGTTAAGGACTGGCGACAATAAAGCGCGGCGCATCTCCGGGAGGCGCAGGCTATGTGACAAGATATAAAATGGACCGGACAGAGAAATAAAAGGGATTAGGTCTTCATCGTGGCGGGAAAGCAATATGAAGATTTGGATGTTATTCCGCGGTTTAATTAGCTGACGCAGATACTCCAGAACATCAAAATAAGAGATTGTTAAACCTTCCATATCAACCACTAACTGACTAATTACCGACTCTCGCAGGCTGGCTTTGGCCGATTCAATGGTCTGGAAGATTGCGGTACGTGCTCCTGAAAATAAATGTCGACCCAGCGCATAGGCCAGATAGTAATCTGTCGTAATAATCGCCTGAGATATAGTGTCACTCGGTAATGTGTATTCGAGTTTTTGCGTCAGATACTCAAGTTGGTCAAATACCTGTGATGTGTAGTGAGGATATTGCCAGGTACAGTTAGTGTTTCGTATACGGCGATGTCGATCCCGGCGTTTTGCGCTGTGCATCCTTTTCCATTCCATTTCTGTTGCGGCAGGTCTGGATAAATTGCCGACTATAAACATCCCTGACCCAAATTTTCTCCAGCGTAAAGGCGAGTTTCCTTGTGCTGTTGGGTTTCAATGCTTCAGCAATCATCAGACTGGCAATTGCGTATCCCATCAGAATAATCTGCCGGAAGTTTTCTGATGTCTTACTCAATGCCCAAAAAGTCGTTTTATCCAGTTCAACCTCTCTATGGGATTAGATAAAATATTACCGGGTGTGTCTTTCTGTTACCCCGGAAATAGTAAGCCAGGATTATTCTGGCAGCATGGAGATAGGTACAGTAGGTGCCGATACTTAATTGGTGATGAGATTTTTCTCAATAAAAAATCAGGCAGAGAGATGCCACCTAATTTTGTAGAAAGTTCAGATGCGCCCGGATGTATCTTAAGAATTGCTGATCGTTTTTCACATGCAGCTTTTTCATAATGCTGCGACGGGTGGCTTTGGCCTGAATTTCGCTTACCGAGAGCAAGTGAGCTGTTTCGGCTAAGGTATAGCCGCTGGCGAGAAACATTAAGAACTGACGTTCTTCGATAGAAAAGTTGCGAGTGGTGCAGTAATGGCAGATAGTTGCGGGCACGTTGTTGCGCAGCGCGCGTTTTTGCAGGATGAGGACTAATTTTTTAGTCATTTCCTCAACGTCATCTTCCCGATAGATCAGTGGCAACATGTACAGGCAGGGCCGGAACATCAGCTTATCTTTATCGTTTCTGTTGCAGATGACTACCCGGTGTTGGCGGCGGGTATGGACCGGAATCTGATAGCAATCGGCGCTGAGCCAATCTTCATCCAGGGAAATAAACGCGATGTCAGCGCGATCGATATCCTCGACAGGCAAAAAGCAAATCTCCTGATGCCACTGATTTGCCAAATGGGAGATGATAATTTTAAGTCCATGTTCGAAGTGACTGTTTTCTTCCTTGATGGCGATACTTAACATTAAAGAGTTCCTGAACCGCTGGAGGGGTAAGGGAATGTTAAGCAAAATCATAAATATTCTAAATACATGTATCCCTAAATCTGGCGTTTCGTGGGCTGAGTTGTTACCAGGCGATTTCCTGGATACCCTTGAACAAGCAGAAAAAATCAACATTCGTTCACTTCGCCAGCAACTGAAACAAAAGGCATTGACTCAGCAGGCGCTGACCGTATAATTCACGCGTTTCATCTGCATGAAGTAATCACTTCGCAATGCGCCCTTAGCTCAGTTGGATAGAGCAACGGCCTTCTAAGCCGTAGGTCGTAGGTTCGAATCCTACAGGGCGTACCATTCAAAGTCAGTCTCTATGCTCAGCTTCAACGTACCGTTACGCGCGGGACGGTTTTTCTTTTTCCAGCCAACGTTCTACCTCATAAAGACTTTGTTGGATCTCCTCTCTGAGTGAAAAATCACCCAACGGCTGCTGTTCAAGTGCTGCACACATCGTGCTGGCTGAGCGCATTCCCATGCTGGCGCAGCTGCTTTTTAGCTGATGCATCAGACGTTTTATCTGCTCGTCGTCATGTGCTGCGCGGGCAGCGTCAATCTCATCTAATACAGGAAGAGTGTGTTGCTTAAAGAGCGCTAACCATTCGCGCACCTTTTGCCATCCCATAACCTGGATATCTCCAGACAACTGATGAAAATCTAACCGTTTGTTGTCATTTTCTGATGCAAGCGGGAGAGTCGCACTACCGTGCAGATAATGCGTAATAAGTCGACTGAGTTCATCCCGGGGGACTGGTTTTTGAATAATGCCGAGGAACAGGGTGCTGGTTCTTTGGCTTAGCGTTTCGTCGATGACGTGCGCGCTAAAGCCGATCAGGCTAAGTGCCGGATAGTCGTGGGCTAACTGCTGTGCCAGCGTGATCCCGTCGATATCAGGAAGATCGAAATCAACCAGAGCAGCATCGTAGCGAGTATCTTCCTGCAATATTTTTAGCGCCTCAGCGGCGCTGCTGGCAGCAGTAACCTGTGCGCCATTGAGGATGAGCATTTCAGTACTGATACGTTGTGTAAGAGGATTATCCTCGATAAGCAATAAGCGTAAGCCCTGTAACGATATGGAGCGTTGTGCGGGTTTCATGATGGGCATCGTGGTTGCCCGCAATGGCAGACGCAGCTGGAAACAACTCCCGACGCCGGGCGTGCTGGTGACGCTCAGCTCTCCCTGCATTGCCTGGGCGAGACTGGCGCTGATGGTTAGTCCGAGTCCGGTTCCACCTCGTTTACTGCTTACCTGAACAAACGGCTGAAAAATATCGTGCTGGCGGGCAGGGTCAATTCCACATCCCGTATCTTCAACCTCGATGTACCAGTTTTTGCCCTCACATCGGCTACGCAGGATGATGTGTCCCCGATCGGTAAAGCGTAGTGCGTTGTTTAATAAATTAGTAATGATTTGCCGGATGCGGCGCGGATCGCCACGCAGGGAAGCGGGAACGTCATCGGCAAAATCCGCAACCAGCACGACAGGGCGACCAGCAACACGGCTGTTCATGAGTTGAAGCGTACTTTCCAGCAAGGGTTTGGGTTCAAAAGGCTCATCGCCTATCGCCACATTTTTTCCACCGGCTTCGATGGCGGAATAGTCCAGGATATCGTTGAGGATGGTCAGCAAAGACTCGCCCGAGTCGGTGATTGCGCGTAGATTTTCCCGATGCTGTGCCAGGGCGGGATTGTCTGAGAGCAACTGCGCAGTGCCGAGGATACCATACAGCGGGGTGCGTATTTCATGGCTCATGGCGGCAAGAAACGCCGATTTTGCCTGGTTAGCTTTTTCAGCTTCTGCACGGGCCTGTCGGTGTTCAGATACCATAGAACGCAGCTCGGCGGTGCGAGCTTTAACCTGTGCAGCCAGATGTTCGCGATGGCTATTGAGGGCGTGAACACTGCCGCGAAAGGCATCCATCAACCGCCCGATGGTATCCAGTTCACGAACGCCTGCGGTTTCCGGGAATGGGGAGTCAATATCCCCCTCAAGCAGACGCTGTAACGCCTGGGTTTGCTGTGCCAGTGGTCGAGTGACTGAGCGATAAACCACACGCCAAAGTATAAGAATCAGCAAACATAATGACACGCCACCTAACAGCAGCAGCAAGTGTTGCCCGCGCTGGCTGGTCTGTTTGAGATGCGCCAGTCCACTTTGATTACGCTGGCCGATGGTTTCCACCAACTGGCTGACTTCGCTACTGAAACGGGTAAATTGCTCGATATTATTCTGCGATAAGATCTGTAATTGGGTCGTGATGTCATTATCCTGGCGATACAGGGACAGCAGCTCAACATAACGGCTAATCGTATTGACGGTGTTGGCCACCTGAGTGCGCACCACGGGATCTTCAATACGTATTTGTCGGCGCTGAAGTACTCTGACGGCGGCATTCAACTGGTTTTCCAGCGCAGCCAGGTTATTCTGCGCCTGGTTATTCCCCAGATTCATCACCATTTGCTGCACGCGTAGCGCACTCAGGCGCAGTTCATTCATCTGGTTATAATATTCCAGATCGATATCGATGAGCCTGTCCAGCGCGTGTTCAGCGGCCTGCCCCTGATGGCTCTCAATCAAATCGTAAATGCTGGCCTGTGTCGCTCCCGCCGACGTGGCGGCATTACTGGCCTGACCGCGTGCCATTTCGGCAACGTCAGCGGTGGCCTCAATAATTTGCTGGCTGAGTTGTTGCTGTTGAGCGCGTAATTTCAGGCGTTCGCCAACCATCTCCCCCTGGTGGCTTAACGATCGGGCGATTTCTTTCTCCTGCTGTTCAATGGCAGAAGTATCAAAGCCCTGCTCACGAAGGGTTTTGAGTAATGTGGTTATTTTCAGACTCTGGGCGGTTAACATTCTCCCCTGAGCCAGCCACATATTTTCATTGTCTGCGGTGGTCAGATTTTGTGCGGAAAACAGTTCCCAGGCGCTGGCTTCGCTGAGCTGGCGTGCCATATCCATGGTTGGAATTAGCGCCTGGGTATTGGCCTGCTCAACCTGGCTGACAAAACGCAGGTTATACCAGCCTGTCAGCGTACTGATGAGAGTCAGTGCCGCCATCAGCGCAAAGCCTATCCACAGTCGTTTGGTCAGAGATAAATTCACTGTCTGGTCGCCACAGATTAAAAAGGTTGAGTCCAAAAGAGGAAAGCAACTAGGATAAAGCCTTATCAATGTTGAGGCTATCATGCGCGTATTGGTTTTCCTGTTAATCACGCTTTTTCCCGGTTTGAGTCATGCGGCTGGGGCCGCATTGCTGCGCTGGCAGGATACGCAGCAGGCAGTCCCGGAACTGCAATCGGACGTTACTGCAAACAAAGTCTGGAAACTGTGCGCGCTGTATCCCAGCCTGAAAGACTCATATTGGCTTTCCGTGAATTACGGCATGCTTGAGGCGGCTAGAAAATACGGAGTAAGTCTGAAGGTGTTAGAGGCGGGAGGGTATCGTCAGTTCTCCACGCAAAAAACACAAATCGCCCAGTGCCAGCAATGGGGAGCAGATGCCATATTGCTGGGTAGCAGCACGACGACTTTCCCGGATCTTTCCGCGCAGGTAGGCGCGTTGCCGGTCATTGAGGTAGTGAATGCGATAGACGATCCGACGGTGAAAGCACGGGTCGGTGTTCCGTGGTTCCAGATGGGGTATCAGCCGGGCCGCTATCTGGTCAAGTGGAGCGGCGGCAAACCGTTAAAGGTTCTGCTATTGCCAGGACCTGATGACGCCGGAGGCAGCCGCGAAATGGTGGCAGGATTCCGTCAGGCGATTGCCGGTAGTCAGGTGAACATCGTGGATGTGGCGTTGGGGGATAATGATATTGAAGTTCAGCGCAACCTGTTGCAGGAGATGCTTGAGCGTCACCCGGATGTCGATGTGGTTGCCGGTACGGCAATTGCTGCGGAAGCGGCGATGGGAGAGAAACGGAATCCGGGGACGCCGCTAACCGTGGTCTCTTTTTACCTGTCGCATCAGGTGTATCGCGGACTTAAACGCGAAAGAATCATTATGGCTGCCAGCGATCAGATGGTCTGGCAAGGTGAACTGGCGATTCAACAGGCGATCAGGGTGCTACAAGGGCAACCGGTACCGGAAAATATCAGTCCGCCGATCCTGGTGCTCACCCCGAAAAATGCCGACAGCCAGCATGTTCAACGCTCGCTGTCTCCTGGCGGGTTCCGTCCGGTTTATCTGTATCAGTACACGTCGGCCGCTAAAAAATAACCTTCGCCGTGCTGTGTCACCAGTAAATCAGCCCGTAGCTTGTGGCGCAAACGGCGGATCAGTACATCTACGGTGCGTAAGTCTGGATTGTCTACCCGTCGTGCCGAAAGCATACGCAGTAAACGTTCGCGGCTGAGAATTTCTCCCGGATTGGTGACAAAGGCGACCAGCATTTCATACTCGGCGCGGGTGAGTTTGATCGTCTCATCGCCCAGCTCCAGGGTATGCCGGGAGACATTCAGGCAGTATCCGGCAAACTGATAGCAGTTATCTTTGGTCTCCGGCTGTGCCTGGCGGGCAAGATCGATACGCCAGAGCAAATTTTTAACCCGAACCACCAGTTCACGTAGCTCCAGCGGCTTGGTGACATAATCATCAGCGCCCATTTCCAGGCCAACGATCCGGTCAATTTGATCGCTACGGCCTGTCACCAGAATGATCCCCACCGTTGAGCGTTCGCGCAGGGCGCGGGTCAGCATTAAGCCATTTTCGTCCGGGAGGTTGATATCCAACAGAATGAGATCGACAGGATATTGTGACATGATTTCACGCAGACCAGCTCCGCTGGCGGTGACAGAGACATGATAACCTTCCAGTTCAAAATATGCCTGTAACCTCGCCTGGGTAACGGGTTCATCTTCAACAATGACAATGTGATGCGGCATCCTGATGGTGTTCTCTTTCTGTTCATATCTGTTCACATTGTGCCGTAAGCCATTCATCCTGACCAGTGTTGCTGTTCACATTTGAGAAATAAGATCCTCTGTAACTAAACCATAAGATTACAGGGGCTATTATGCGGAAACTATGGAGGGCGCTGCTCAGACCGAGCGCACGTTGGTCAGTGTTGGCGCTGGTCGTTATCGGGATTGTGGTCGGTATTGCGCTGATCGTCTTGCCGCACGTTGGTATTAAATTAACGAGTTCTACCGAGTTTTGCGTGAGCTGCCACAGTATGCAGCCGGTTTACGAAGAATATAAACAGTCTGCGCATTTTCAGAATGCCTCCGGGGTGCGCGCAGAATGCCATGACTGCCACATTCCATCCGATATTCCAGGCATGGTGAAACGTAAGCTGGAGGCCAGCAACGATATTTACCAAACCTTTGTTGCCCACTCTATTGATACTCCAGAGAAATTCGAAGCCAAACGCGCTGAGCTGGCGGAGCGCGAATGGGCGCGAATGAAGGAAAACAACTCCGCGACCTGTCGTTCTTGTCATGACTATGATGCGATGGACCACGCGAAACAACATCCTGAAGCTGCGCGCCAGATGAAGATTGCGGCCAAGGACAACCAATCCTGTATCGACTGCCATAAAGGTATTGCGCACCAGCTTCCCGATATGAGCAGCGGTTTCCGCAAGCAGTTTGATGAGTTACGCGCCAGGGCGAACGACGATGGCGAGACGCTCTACTCTCTGGACATCAAACCTATTTATGCCGCCAAAGGTGATAAAGAACCTGCAGGCTCACTGCTGCCCGCTTCTGAAGTGAAAGTGTTAAAGCGTGACGGTGACTGGCTGCAAATTGAAATTGTGGGCTGGACCGAGAGTAATGGGCGTCAGCGCGTGTTGGCGCAACTGCCTGGCAAGCGCATTTTTGTGGCTTCCATTCGTGGCGACATCCAGCAGCACGTGAAGACGCTGGAGCAAACCACCGTTGCGGAAACGAATACGCCATGGAGTAAATTGCAGGCCACTGCCTGGATGCAGAAGGGCGATATGGTCAACGATATCAAACCTATCTGGGCTTATGCCGACTCGCTCTATAACGGAACCTGTAACCAATGCCACGGTGCACCAGAGAAAGAACACTTTGATGCTAACGGTTGGATTGGCACGTTGAACGGCATGATTGGATTTACCAGTCTGGATAAACGTGAAGAACGTACCTTGCTGAAATATCTGCAAATGAATGCCTCTGACACTACGGATAAGCCGCATGGCGATAAGGGAGAAAGCAATGAAAAATAACGATCTCTTTCAGGCATCGCGCCGACGTTTTTTGCTGCAACTGGGCGGCTTGACCGTAGCTGGTATGTTAGGGCCTTCGCTGCTCACGCCGCGTAACGCTAATGCCGCAGAGGTGCAGGGGGCAGGCGTCAAAGAGGGGATTCTGACCGGTTCTCACTGGGGGGCCATTCGTGCCACCGTGGTTGACGGTCGTTTCATTGAAGCCAGGCCGTTCGAGCGCGATAAATACCCGTCAAAAATGATCGCCGGACTCCCGGATCACGTACATGGTGGAGCGCGTATTCGCTACCCGATGGTCCGCGTGGACTGGTTGCGTAAACGCCATCAGAGCGATACCTCGCAACGTGGAGATAACCGCTTTGTGCGCGTTTCGTGGGATGAAGCGCTGGATTTCTTCTATCAGGAGCTGGAACGCATTCAGAATACTTATGGTCCGAGCGCGCTGCTAACGGCCAGCGGCTGGCAATCGACCGGGATGTTCCACAATGCTTCCGGGATGCTGGCACGTGCCATTGCGCTGCATGGCAACAGCGTGAGTACGGGGGGCGACTATTCCACCGGTGCCGCTCAGGTGATCCTGCCGCGCGTAGTCGGGTCAATGGAGGTATATGAGCAGCAGACTTCCTGGCCACTGGTACTCGAAAACAGCAAAACCATTGTGCTGTGGGGTTCTGACCTCATCAAAAACCAGCAGGCGAACTGGTGGTGTCCAGATCATGATGTCTACGAATACTACGAGCAACTGAAGGATAAAGTGGCGCGGGGCGAGATTTCGGTCATCAGCGTTGACCCGGTCATTACCTCGACTCACGACTACCTGGGCCGCGACAAGGTTAAGCACATCGCCGTGAATCCGCAGGCTGATGTGCCGCTACAGCTGGCGCTGGCACACACGCTGTATACCGAGAAGCTCTACGATAAGCATTTCCTCGAGAACTACTGCGTTGGGTTTGAGCAATTTCTGCCTTATCTGCTGGGAGAAAGTGACGGACAGCCTAAAGATGCCCAGTGGGCGGAAAAAATCTGCGGGATTGATGCTGAGACAATCCGTGAACTTGCGCGGCAGATGGCGGGCGGCAGAACGCAAATTATTGCTGGCTGGTGCGTGCAGCGTATGCAGCACGGGGAACAGTGGGCGTGGATGATCGTGGTGCTGGCCTCAATGCTCGGGCAAATTGGCTTACCCGGGGGGGGATTTGGCTTTGGCTGGCACTACAACGGCGCGGGCACCCCAGGGCGTAAAGGCGTTATCCTGAGCGGATTTTCTGGTTCCACCACCGTTCCACCGGTACATGACAGCACCGATTATAAGGGCTACAGCAGTACCATCCCGATCGCGCGTTTTATCGATGCGATTCTGGAGCCGGGCAAGAGCATCAACTGGAACGGTAAAACCGTCAAGCTGCCACCGTTGAAGATGTGCGTTTTTGCCGGGACCAACCCTTTCCATCGTCACCAGCAGATCAACCGTATTATTGAGGGCTGGCGTAAGCTGGAAACCGTTATCGCCATCGACAATCAGTGGACTTCGACCTGTCGATTCGCCGATATCGTATTGCCGGCGACGACCCAGTTTGAACGTAACGATCTCGACCAATATGGCAACCACTCCAACCGCGGCATTATCGCTATGAAGCAGCTGGTGCAGCCGCAGTTTGAAGCGCGTAATGATTTCGATATTTTCCGCGATCTTTGCCGCCGCTTTAACCGTGAAGAAGCGTTCACAGAAGGGTTGGATGAGATGGGCTGGTTGAAGCGCATCTGGCAGGAAGGAAGCCAGCAAGGGAAGGGACGCGGTGTTCATCTTCCGGCTTTCGACGTTTTCTGGAATCAGCAAGAGTACGTTGAATTCGAACATCCGCAGATGTTTGTCCGTCATCAGGCCTTCCGCGAAGATCCCGACCTTGAGCCTCTGGGGACGCCGAGCGGTTTGATCGAGATCTATTCGAAAACTATTGCCGATATGCAATATGACGATTGTCAGGGGCATCCAATGTGGTTTGAGAAAATCGAACGTTCACACGGTGGGCCTGGATCGCAACGTTGGCCGCTGCATCTGCAATCCGTCCACCCGGATTTCCGTCTGCATTCACAGCTCTGCGAGTCCGAAGCGCTGCGTAAGCATTACGCGGTAGGTGGCAAAGAGCCGGTGTTTATTAACCCGCAGGATGCCAGCGCCAGGGGGATCCGCAACGGCGATATAGTTCGTGTATTTAATGCGCGTGGACAAGTGCTGGCCGGCGCGGTTGTCTCCGATCTCTACTCGCCGGGCGTGGCGCGCATCCATGAAGGTGCCTGGTACGATCCTGATAACGGTGGAGAAAGCGGAGCGCTGTGTAAATACGGTAATCCGAACGTGTTAACCCTAGATATCGGCACGTCTCAGCTGGCGCAGGCGACCAGTGCGCATACTACGCTGGTGGAAATTGAGAAATATACCGGTAAGGTGGATAACGTGACGGCGTTCAGCGGCCCGATAAAAATGGTGGCGCAGTGCGAATATGTCCCGGCGGAGAAGGTGACGTCATGATGAAACACACCTCCCTGACGACAGAACAGATGGCCTGTGTTTATGCATGGTTGGCGCAAATGTTTTCCCGGGAGCGTGACGGTGAGGGATTAGCGCAATTGCAGTCCAGCGAAATGACGGAGTGGTTCACCGTGCTCAAAGGTGAACCGTCGCTTGAGGCCGATGTTCTTTTGCTGGAAGCGAAAATTGCCGCGCTCAAGGTACGTGAAGACGCTACCCTGGAACTGGCGGCTGATTTTTGCAGCCTGTTCCTGATGTCGGATAAACACGCCGCGTTACCCTATGCGTCGGCTCATCTTGAAGAAGGGCCAAACTACGGGGTCATTAAACAACTGTTATCTGATGCGGGCATGCAGGTAAGCGATACGTTTAGCGAATCAGCCGATCATCTGGCGATTTTTATCGAACTGCTGAGCCATCTGCATTTTTCTCTTGGTGAGCCAGGGGTTAGCCGTCAGCGTATTGATGCGTTGCGCAGAGAAACGCTGGCGGGGCTGTTACGCTGGTTACCGGAGTTCACTGCTAAATGCCGCCGATATGATGACTTTGGTTTCTACGCTGCGCTGAGCCAGCTGCTACTGGCATTTGTCAGGCTGGATCATCAGAACTGAGTGATAGCCTGAGCCACAGAAAAACGGGAGCATATTCGCTCCCGTTTTAACCCTATCACCGCACAACCAGCACCGGGCATTTCGCGTGGCGGACTACGGCTGCCGCCGTTGAACCCAGTAAATAAGTGCTAAACCCCGGTTTGTGTGAGGCGATGACGATAAGCTCGGCGTCAACCGCCTCCGCCAGCTTGAGGATCTGATCCTTCGGCGGGCCGTAAACGACGTGGGTCTGAGTCCTGCCGGCAGGAATATTGAACTGCTTAATAATTTCTTCGAGTTTTTCGCTGGCCTTAGCCTGCAGACCACTTCTGTCCGGAAATTCGGTAGAGTAGGCCAGTCCCAGCGAGGCATAGAACGGAACGGTAGGAATAACGGCTAAAAAGTGGACCTTCGCGGTTTTGGCATGCGCCTGGACCTGCGGCACAACATGACGAGTGAGATCGGCTTCAGAGATATCAATGGGCACCAGAATTGAGCGATACATATTCACTACCTCCTGTTTGTTTTACCTCTACCCTGAGTGTAGCGAAAGTTGTTTCTGTATAATAAGTGACCAGATCAAGGATGTGTGCATCAGTGCGCGTCATGAAGCAGTATGTACTGTAAGCCTATCTTGAATGTATTTCTCAGCAAAACCAAAAGAGATGTCCCCTCGTTAATGCTTGCCATCTCGAAATAGAAAAGGGTGCTTTTTTATATTTTTCATTGTATATTTAATTATATAACGATGGCCGTTAAGGGGGTAATTTCAACAGCGTTATGAACTCCGTAATTTTTTATTCTGACATCATCTTACTTTACAGATGTATAAACTTGGCAAGTGGTTTAAAAATCTGTTTTTAAAGAAAAAACAATAATTACATTTCGTTCTCACTAATTATGCGAGCCTCTTCAAACTTACCCATTTGCTGATTCTCATTTCTCTCCGCGCTTGATGAATATCAATAAATAGCTGCTTTAGGATATTTATTGTCTACCTCTAAAAGGGTATTCGTCTGATGGAATTAAAAGATGAGAAAAATAAATAAAACTATCCTATGGACGATGCTGCTGTGCATTGTTCTTGGTGCAGTTATTGTTTTGGCAGGGCAATGGACATTACATAAAACCTCGAGTACAGAATTCTGTTTGTCTTGCCATACGATGCAGGCGCCCTACGAAGAATATACAGGCTCGGTTCACTTCCAGAATCAGAAAGGTATTCGCGCAGAGTGCGCGGACTGTCATATCCCGGAGGGCGGTTTGGATTTTCTGGTGGCTAAGCTGCGGGCCTCAAAAGATGTTTATCATCAGTTCATAACCAAAAAAATCGATACCCCGGAAAAATTTGAAGAACACCGTCTGGAGATGGCGCAAACCGTTTGGGCACAGCTCAAGGCTAATGATTCTGCGACCTGCCGTAGCTGCCACAGTATGGACGCCATGGATCTTGCCGCACAAAGCGCGGATGCTCAGAAGATGCACAAAATGGGCATCGCGGAAAAGCAAACCTGTATTGATTGCCATAAAGGCGTCGCCCATTTCCCACCTGAAATAAAAATGGATGACAGTGCGCTTAAAGGACTTGAAGCGCAGTCAGCCTCCACCCCAGCTTCAGCAACTGAACTTTATGCTGTAAGCAACACCGCGCTTGGCGATCTGGGAACTGTTTACCCGGCAACCAAAATGCAGGTCCTGAAAACAACGGACAATGCGCGACTGGTCGAGATTCGCGGTAGCCAGATGCAAGGAAGTGAACAGGTTATTTACTACGCAGCAGGGCAGCGTTTGATTCTTGCCAGCCTGAGTGAAAAAGGTCAACAGTCGCTGAAGATCCTCTCCGACTGGAAAAAAGATGACTACGGCAATGCGTGGCGAGATGTCGTGCTGCAGGGCGAATGGAGCGGTTCCGCACTCGCCAGCCGTGAACCTATGTGGGATTACGCGCGCAAACTCGACAATGTTTACTGCGCGGGCTGTCATGCGCCAATTCCGGCGAATCACTTCACGCTTAACGCCTGGCCTTCAGTAGCCAAAGGGATGGGGGCCCGCACCAATATCAGTGAAACCGAACTGGATATCCTGAGCCGTTACTTCCAGTACAACGCTAAAGACATGAATAAATAAGCGATCAATCAGGAGAAATCATGAAACTCACAAGACGTGACTTTATTAAGACGGCTGGCGCGGCAACCGGGACAATGGCGATTTCTTCGGTGATCCCAATGCCAGCCTGGGCCGAAGGCCAGAATGGCGGAGCAATCCTGACGGCAGCACGTTGGGGTGCGGTATACGTGGAAGTAAAAGATGGAAAAGTGGTTTCCTCAAAAGGTGCGTTGCCGAAAACGGTGCCGAACTCATTACAGCAAACCGCGCCAGATCAGGTTCATACCAATATCCGCGTGAAGTATCCGATGGTGCGCAAAAGCTATCTGGAAAACCCGGGTAAAGCGGATGGCAAACGCGGTAACGATCCCTTTGTGCGGGTCAGCTGGGAACAGGCGCTGAAGCTCATTCATGAACAGCACAGCCGGATCCGCAGCAGCTATGGTCCCGCTTCGATATTTGCCGGTTCTTATGGCTGGCGATCCAGCGGCGTTCTGCATAAGGCGCAAACCTTACTGCAACGCTATATGAGCATGGCCGGTGGCTACGCTGGGCATACCGGAGATTATTCAACCGGTGCCGCGCAGGTGATCATGCCATACGTTGTGGGATCGGTTGAGGTTTATGAGCAGCAAACCACCTGGCCGATGGTGCTTGAGCACAGTCAGGTCGTGGTGCTGTGGGGGATGAACCCGCTCAACACCCTTAAGATTGCCTGGAGCAGCACGGATGAACAAGGGATCGAATACTTTAATCTGCTGAAGAAATCAGGGAAAAGCGTCATCGCCATCGATCCGATGCGTTCTGAAACCATCGAGTTCTTTGGTGATAATGCGACCTGGATTGCGCCACATATGGGGACCGACGTGGCAATGATGTTAGGGATCGCCCATACGCTGGTGAAGAAAAACCTTCACGACAAAGCCTTCCTGGAAAAATACACTACCGGATATCCGCAGTTTGAAGAGTACCTGCTCGGCAAGAGCGATAAAGTAGAGAAAACCGCCGAATGGGCATCTGGCGTGTGTGGCGTGCCTGCTGAGCAACTGGAAAAGCTGGCGGAAATTTTCTCCAGCAACAAAACCATGCTCATGGCAGGTTGGGGGATTCAGCGCCAGCAATACGGTGAGCAAAAACACTGGATGCTGGTGACTCTGGCGGCGATGCTGGGGCAAATTGGTACCGAAGGCGGCGGCTTCGGGTTCTCTTATCACTATTCCAACGGCGGTAATCCAACGCGTATCGGTGGGGTTTTACCGGCGATCTCCGCCAAAATTGAGGGTGGGTCATCGGCAGGTAATGACTGGGCGGTTTCCGATGCGGTGACCAGCCTGCCGGTAGCGCGAATTGTCGAAGCGCTGGAAAACCCAGGCGGCAAATATCAACATAACGGTAAAGAGCAAACCTTCCCGGATATCAAAATGATCTGGTGGGCGGGCGGCGCTAACTTTACCCATCATCAGGATACCAACCGCTTAATCAAAGCCTGGCAGAAGCCTGAACTGGTTGTCATCTCTGAATGCTACTGGACCGCTGCGGCCAAACACGCAGATATCGTTCTGCCAATCACCACTTCGTTTGAGCGTAACGATCTGACCATGACCGGTGATTACAGTAACCAGCATCTGGTACCGATGAAGCAGGTCATTGAGCCGCAGTTTGAAGCGCGTAGTGATTTTGACGTATTTGCCGATCTGGCTGAGATGCTTAAGCCGGGGGGGAAAGCTGTCTACACCGAAGGCAAAGACGAAATGGCGTGGCTGAAGCAGTTCTATGACGTCGCGCAAAAAGCCGCCCGCGCCCAGCGTGTTGCCATGCCTCAGTTCAACGCGTTCTGGCAGCAGAATAAGCTGATCGAAATGCGTGAGAATGAAAAGAATAACAAATATGTGCGCTACGCGGATTTCCGCAGCGATCCGGTGATGAACGCACTCGGAACGCCGAGCGGCAAGATTGAAATCTACTCGAAAACGATTGAAGGCTATCAGTATAAAGACTGTCCGCCGCATGCGTCCTGGATTGAACCGGATGAATGGAAAGGAACTGCGGATAAAGATCAGCTGCAGCTACTGACGGCGCACCCGGCACATCGTCTGCATAGCCAGCTGAACTACGCGTCGCTACGTAAAGAGTACGCGATTGCCAATCGTGAACCGGTGACGATTCATCCGGATGACGCAAAAGCCAGAGGGATTGCCGAGGGCGATCTGGTCCGCGTATGGAATGCTCGTGGACAGGTTCTGGTTGGGGCGCACGTCAGCGACGGCATCAAACCGGGTATCATCTGTATTCATGAAGGCGCATGGCCGGATATTGAAAACGGTATCTGTAAAAATGGCGGCGCGAACGTGCTGACGGCGGATATCCCGACTTCAAGACTGGCGAATGGTTGTGCCGGGAATACCAGCCTGGTATACGCAGAAAAATACACCGGTGAAGCGCCAAAACTCACCGTCTTTGATGAGCCAGCAATTGTCACCATGTAATGATGACTGATAAACGGGGGCCGTAAGGCTCCCGTTTTTTATTGCTGTTTGGGCAACGTTTTACTGTTGTTACTCAGCCAGCACTATCACATCTCCCGTTGCCGGGGCGTCAGTTCCCGGTAGCCACAATCGCCCCCACGAACCGGTGCAATGACAGCCGAGCAGTTTTTCGGGTTGCTGTTGCTGAATAAATTGTCGGGTCCGCCATAGCTTAGCGGGGGAGGCGGCGCGTAAATGAAAGCCACCGACCAGGGCATAAATTTTGTTAACCCCGGTGATTTTCTGGCAATGGCGTACGATGTTTTCTATTCCCCGATGCCCGCAACCGGTAATGATGACTAACCCGCGTGCAGATTTATAGATCAATACGCCTTCGTCACTGATGTAATCTGGCTGGAGTGTTTTCTCGCTAATCACGCCATAGGACTGTGGCGTGGGGACACTGATTTCCCCGGACCACAAAAAACGATCGCTGATAGCCAGCGGCTCGCGGGTGTATTCCATTATGAATCGAGAGTAGTTGTTATCACGCGAGAGTTTTTTAATTTTTCGTGGTATTCCCGCAACCGTTATCGATGCGTAACGCTCGCAGGCCAGTTGAGGATGGCAAATGATACGGCTGTTATCCGCAAGCCACGGCACGCCGCCGCAGTGATCATAATGACCGTGCGACAGCACTACGGCGGTTAATTGGGTCAGGTCCACGCCCATTTGTGCAGCGTTATGCATGAAGCTGCCATCCGGCCCGGTATCAAACAATATTGTGGTTGTTTCATCCTGAACTAACAGACTTAATCCAGGCTTGGCCAGTATTGATATTTCTGCGCCAGCAGCGCGTCGGTTTTCAAGCAGCACTGTGAGGGTTAAAGCCATGCCTGACTCCCGTATTAAAACGGCATACTGTAATGCATCGCTTTTGAGAGCGCTGTGATCGCAGCGCTCTTTAGCGTTATCCGTTATTCACGCACAATTTTGCCTGTGTTTCCTGCATCGCTGTCATTCCAGCTACCGTGACCATTTGTTTTAATCGTATAGGTGGCATAGCCGACACGGAAGGTCATCGTATCCTTATAGGTATTTACGTCACGCACTTCATTACCATTGACGTAAACGCCGGAATCTTCGACGTGAATATCAACGCTGCGTTGACCATTGGCAAATTTGGCCACGTAATTTCCGCTGAATTTGCCATCAATACCGGCATTATCGTGGTTATCCGTGTTAGTGGTATTTTGCTGTTTTTCACCATGATGATGACGATTCTGCTGGCCGTTGCTGTTCTCAATAAAGCCATGATCGCGGTTCCACTGATAGGATTTATTCACATCGCAGCCATTGAGTTCACTCATCTGCGTACAACCTGAACGTTCATACTTTTTCTGCATTGCCGGGGTAATTGCACATGCTGTTGTGGCAGTTGTCAGGCCAAGGACCAGGAGGGTTAGCAGACGTTTATTCATTTTTTACTCACTATCATCATTAAATTTATTTATAGGAATGCGAACTTTTTGACTGTCATGTTTACGACGACGGCAGTCTCCCATTAAATATTAATGAAGCATACCAGGGGGAATCCTAATTTATAATTAGGGTGGGGTGGTGAATGCTGTAATACGCAACATAATAAGCTGTTTATTTACTTATTTTATACAATCCGGGTAGAGAGCTAAGATGTATTTACTTTTAGAAGAAGGATTTAATGAATTATTAATATTGACATTAACGATGAAGTGGGACGCGGGCTTGTATATAAACAGGCCCGCGTGGGGAGAGTAGTCCACAATATTCAAACTTCGCGTATTTATGGATGTCGTTGTCAATATAGTTCGTCTTTACCCCTGAGTGGAGATCTGCGCGCGGTGCTGCTCGGCCTGTACCTCATGAGCAAATGAATGGCCGTTGTTTACCGATTGGTGAACAACCATCGCTTTTTCGTGTTCATTCATTTGTGAAAATGATTGCGCATTGGTTGATGTTGACGATGAATTATTTGCTTGCGCGGCGTGTGCTTGTGCCATTTTTTGATGTGCAGGAGCGTCGCTGTTATTCATCATTTCATGAGCCATTGCGGCCTGCTGATGCATTTTGGGTGTTTCTGCCGCATTAACGCCAGCTGAAATAAAAAACGCGATAGCTAAAAAAGAGGACATCTTATTCATCATATTTCTCCTGTTTGGGTTTACGGAAGAAAGTATAATTAATAGGGGCTGTCAGTGGCGTGACAGGATTATGACGGTTGTGTCAGACAACAGGTGATGACGGGTATAAGCGCCATCACCATAAATTACATCGCGTGCTTGGGCAGCGTCAGAATAAAGCGAGTGGCATGAGGGTCGGAAGTCACCGAGACTTTTCCTTGATGGGCAGTCACAATTGATTTCACAATCGCCAGACCAATGCCGCTGCCTTCGCCCTTACGCTGTCGTGAAGGGTCCACTCGATAAAAGCGGTCAAAGAGTCGCGGAAGATGTTGCGGGGGAATGGGGTTTCCGGGATTCTCAACGACTATCTGCACCTGGCCATCCGCCTCTTTCACCCGCACGGTTACCGACTCGCCTTTTGGCGTATAGCGCATGGCATTTGACAGCAGATTACTCATTGCCCGGCGTAACATTAATGGGTCGCCTGAAACCCAGCATGCGCGTCCTTCAAACCGTAAACCAACCTCACGCTCTTCAGCCCAGGCTTCGAAAAAGTCGAACACTTTACCGACCTCATCAGCCAGATTGAGCGCTTTTTTTTCTGGGATCAGCTGATTGTTATCCGCCTGCGCCAGAAACAGCATATCACTCACCATCTTCGACATACGGCCAAACTCTTCGAGATTGGAATACAGCACATCTTCCAGCTCTTTTTGGCTGCGGGTCTGGCTGAGCGCAATCTCCGTTTGAGTGACAAGGTTAGTTATTGGCGTGCGGATCTCATGGGCAATATCCGCTGAGAAGTTCGACTGCCGTTTAAATACGTCCTCGATGCGTTCGATCATGTGATTAAACGAACTCACCAGCTGTTCCAGTTCAATAGGAACAGCTTGCGGATCGAGGCGTACATCGAGATCTTTCGAGGTGATATTTTGGATGCGACGACTGACGTTACGAATTGGTTCATGACCTTTGTATACAGCGAACAACACGATAAAAACAATCATCATGCTAATCAGCGATGCTGTCATAATCAGCTTGTTTTTCAGATCGTTAATATAGTGCAGATGAAAGTCGATCGATAATGCCAGATACAGCGTATACGCTGGTTTTCCATCGGCAAGTTGTCCTACCGGCAGACGAATCATTCGCCAGTTAGACGATGTTTTCTGTCCGTGGATATGTTTGGAGGTTTGCAGTGTGGGGCCTGAGATAATAAAAACATCGCTGGCATGAGCATTTTTATCCGGCCTTGCACTGGCGATAAACTGCCGGAGATCCGGCGCATTGGGCGAATGGAAAATGGCCTTCTGGTTGCTATCTTCCAGAGAAATAATGACGTTCGAATAACCCGCCACCACATTTTTTAGCGTTTCCAGGCGGCGTGATTCTGGCTCGTTGGGTTGGTTAATAATCCTCTCCAGCGTGGCGCTAATCTCTTGTAAATCGTTGATGTCCTGCTCGGCGAAGTGGACTTTCACGGAGTGGATCATTATCCATGCAAAGGCGAAAAATGAAGCAATTGTCGCCAGGCTGATAAAAAAGGTCAGTCGTGTCGCCAGCGAAAAAGGGCGCCGCCATCGTTTACTGGTCATCAGGAACCTCAAGCATATATCCCACACCGCGCACGGTCTGAATCAGTTTCGGCTCAAAATCGTTATCAATTTTGGCGCGCAGACGCTTAACGGCGACGTCGATGGCATTAGTATCGCTGTCAAAATTCATATCCCAGACCTGGGAGGCGATCAGTGAGCGGGGTAAAACTTCCCCCTGATGGCGCAGGAAAAACTCAAGCAGCGTAAACTCTTTGCTGGTCAGGGTGATGCGCGTACCGCTGCGGGTGACTTTCCTGCTGACCAGATCGACCATTAAATCCGCGACCTGAAACTGGCTTTCAACAATCACCGCAGCGCCCCGGCGCAGCAGCGTTCTGACCCGTGCCAGCAGTTCGGCGAAGGCAAACGGTTTAACCAGGTAATCATCAGCACCCAATTCCAGACCTTTAACCCGATGTTCAATGGTACCCAGTGCGGTGAGGAGAAGAATGGGCATTCCTTTGTTGGCGGAACGCAGCATCCGCACGATATCCCAACCGTTTACATCCGGCAGCATGATGTCGAGTATGAGCAGGTCGTAATCGCCGGTCATCGCCAGGTGATACCCGTTCAGGCCGTTATCCGCCAAATCCACAACAAAACCCGCTTCCGTCAGGCCTTTCGTCAGGTATTCACCGGTTTTTTTCTCATCTTCGACTATCAAAACCTTCATCGCATTCTCCTTCTCGCACTGGTTGTGCGGACTTTCAATTCTAGGGAAGCGGGATCGGATAGCAATCTGTTATTGGGAAAATGACAGTTTTGTCATTTTCCTGTCACCGGTTAAACAGAGTCACTTCGTTAAAGTACAAGACTATAAATTCCTACTTATTTTAGGGACATCAGTCCGGTCAGGACGAGAAGAACTATGAGCAAATTTAAGCTTCTTACTCTCAGCGCTATATTCGTGCTCGCTGGTTGTTCATTGGCGCCGGACTATCAGCGCCCGGCCTTGCCGGTGCCACAGCAATTTTCTTTAAGCCAGAATTCCCTGGTGTCGGCTCCTGGTGAATACCAGGACACGGGGTGGCGAACCTTTTTTGTTGACGACCAGGTGAAGGCGTTGATTGGTGAGGCGCTGATCAATAACCGCGATTTACGCATGGCGACGCTGAAGGTTCAGGAAGCGCGAGCGCAGTATGGCGTCACGGACGCTGACCGTTATCCGCAAATCACGGCAGGCTCCAGCGGTACCTACAGCGGTAAATTAAAAGGTGATAGCAGCACCGATCGTGAATTCGAAGCTGGACTCAATCTCAGTTTCGACCTGGATTTCTTTGGGCGGCTTAAAAATATGAGTGAAGCCGAACGGCAGAACTTCTTCGCCAGCGAAGAGGCGCGTCGGGCGGTGCATATCTTATTAATTTCCAACGTGTCGCAAAGCTATTTCAACCAGCGTCTGGCTTACGCGCAGTTGCAAGTTGCCGAAGAAACGCTGCAAAACTATCAGCGCTCTTATGCTTTTGTAGAGAAGCAACTGATAACCGGTAGCACCAACGTACTGGCGTTGGAACAAGCGCGCGGTGTGATTGAAAGTACGCATAGCGAAATTGCCAAGCGTAAAGGTGAGTTGGCACAGGCCAATAACGCGCTGCAACTGTTGCTGGGTACATACGGGAAATTACCCGATGACCAGGCGCGCAGTCGTGGGGATATTAAACCGGTAACGCTGCCGCCATCGTTGTCGTCGCAAATACTGTTGCAGCGCCCGGATATTATGGAAGCTGAGCACGGATTATTGGCGGCAAATGCCAATATCGGTGCTGCGCGGGCGGCATTTTTTCCGTCGATAACGTTGACAAGTTCCGTGTCCAGTAGCAGTAGCGATCTTTCCAATTTATTTAATGCCTCCAGCGGCATGTGGAATTTTGTCCCCAAAATAGATATTCCAATCTTCAACGCCGGACGTAATCAGTCCAATCTCGACCTGGCAGAAATTCGCCAGCAACAGTCAGTAGTGAATTACGAACAAAAAATTCAGAACGCGTTTAAAGAAGTGGCGGATGCACTGGTGTTACGCCAAAGCATTGCCGATCAAATTAGTGGGCAGCAGCGTTATCTGGATTCATTGCAAATCACACTACAGCGCGCCAGAGCGCTTTATCAGAATGGCGCAGTTAGCTATATCGAAGTATTAGACGCAGAACGTTCTTTATTCGCTACGCGGCAATCGCTGCTCGATCTTAATTACGCCCAACAGGTTAATGAAATTAAACTGTTTGCTGCCTTAGGCGGCGGTTGGGTGGAGTAATCCTTAATATTAACTTTTCAGGAGCATGATGTATGAATACTACCGCCAAAGCCGTACTGTTTAGCCTTTTCTCTGTGGTTATGTTTAACGCCCAGGCCAATGAAAATCAGCATGGCGAGATGATGAATATGCAGCCAGCGGCTCAACAGGAACAACGCATTAGCGCTACCGGGGTGATTGAAGCTGTTGATATGGAGAGTAAAAAAATCACGATCAAACATGACCCTATTCCAGCGGTGAACTGGCCGGCCATGACGATGCGCTTTACGCTGGTTGCTGATACGAAGGCTGATGATATTAAGCCAGGCGATAAGGTCGCGTTTACGTTTGTTCAGCAGGGAAATCTCTCTGTGTTACGCGATATTCACATCAGTAAATAACGTTCTCGCTGGTCTCTTTTATTCTTGCCCGGGTTTTTGCGAACGCGGGCGAGACTATCGCGCAATGGAAATCACTATGGCGTCTTTAAATATTAAAAATACCGCGCTTATTCTCGGTAGCATGATTGCCGGCGGGATTATTTCTGTCGGTGTTTATACTTATTATTCATCGGCAAAAATATCGTCTGTAGCCGGGCCAGTTCAGCAAAAAGAAGCCAGAAAAGTGTTGTTCTGGTATGACCCCATGTATCCGAACACGCGCTTTGATAAACCGGGTAAATCGCCGTTTATGGATATGGATCTGATCCCGAAATATGCCGATGAAGAGACCGCGAACGCGTCATCGCCTGGCGTGCGCATCGATCCTACACAGACCCAGAACCTGGGGCTGAAAACAGAGCCAGTGCGTCGTGGACCACTGCACTACGCGCAAACTTTCCCGGCCAACGTTAGTTATAACGAATACCAGTTTGTTATTGTCCAGGCACGCTCTGCGGGCTTTATCGAGAAGGTTTACCCGCTGACCGTGGGGGACAAAATTAAGAAGGGTTCGCCGCTGATCGACCTGACTATTCCTGATTGGGTTGAGGCGCAGAGCGAATATTTATTGCTGCGGGAAACGGGCGGTAGCGCGACGCAGGTGGAAGGGATTCTGGAGAGATTACGTCTGGCTGGAATGCCTGAAGCAGATATCCAGCGCTTAAAATCGACGCGTAAAATTCAGACTCGCTTTACCCTGAAAGCGCCTATCGATGGGGTGATCACCGCATTCGATTTGCGTACCGGTATGAACATTTCCAAAGACAATGTGGTCGCGAAAATTCAGGGTATGGACCCGGTATGGGTTAGCGCGTCGGTCCCGGAATCTATCGCCTGGCTGATTAAAGATGCCTCGCAATTTACCATCACCGTGCCCGCCTGGCCGGATAAGCCTTTCACCATCAGCAAGTGGAGTATCTTACCAAGCGTTGATGCTACCACGCGTACGCTCCAGCTCCGTTTACAGGTCGATAACCCCGACGAGGCGCTCAAGCCCGGGATGAATGCTTACCTGCAACTGAAAACACAAAGCGAGCCAATGCTGCTGATCCCGTCTAAAGCACTGATTGATACGGGTACCGAGCAGCGGGTCATCACCGTTGATAACGAAGGCCGATTTGTGCCGAAACAGGTTGCGGTATTCCATGAATCCCAGGGGCTGACGGCTATCCGCTCCGGCCTGAGCGAAGGCGAAAAAGTGGTGTCCAGTGGCCTGTTCCTGATTGATTCCGAAGCGAATATCTCTGGCGCACTGGACCGTATGCGCGCCCAGAACAGTAAGGCGCAAGACGCAGCCGCCATGCCAGCCCAGGCGACCCATTCACACTGAGGACATGATAAATGATTGAATGGATTATCCGTCGTTCGGTGGCAAACCGTTTTCTGGTGATGATGGGGGCGCTGTTTCTTAGCGTCTGGGGAACCTGGACCATCATCAATACGCCGGTTGATGCGCTGCCCGATCTCTCTGATGTTCAGGTGATCGTCAAAACCAGCTATCCGGGGCAGGCGCCGCAAATTGTTGAAAATCAGGTGACCTACCCGCTGACCACCACCATGCTGTCGGTACCGGGTGCGAAAACCGTGCGCGGTTTCTCGCAGTTTGGTGATTCCTACGTGTACGTCATTTTCGAAGATGGTACCGATCCTTACTGGGCGCGCTCGCGCGTACTGGAGTATCTCAACCAGGTTCAGGGAAAATTACCGGCTGGCGTTAGCGCGGAAATGGGACCGGACGCCACGGGCGTCGGCTGGATATTTGAGTACGCGCTGGTGGATCGCAGTGGGAAACATGATCTGGCGGAATTACGCTCTCTTCAGGACTGGTTTTTAAAGTATGAGTTAAAAACGATTCCTAACGTGGCGGAGGTCGCTTCGGTAGGCGGCGTGGTTAAACAGTATCAGGTCGTTATCGATCCGATGAAGCTGACGCAATATGGCATCAGCCTGGCGGACGTGAAATCGGCGCTGGATACGTCGAATCAGGAAGCGGGCGGCTCATCTGTTGAGATGGCTGAAGCGGAATATATGGTCCGCGCCAGTGGATATCTGCAAACGCTCGATGATTTCAATAACATCGTCCTGAAAACAGGGGCCGACGGTGTACCTGTTTACCTGCGCGATGTGGCGCGCGTACAGATTGGGCCGGAAATGCGCCGCGGGATCGCCGAACTGAATGGCGAAGGCGAAGTCGCGGGCGGGGTGGTTATCCTGCGTTCCGGTAAAAATGCGCGTGAGGTGATCTCTGCCGTTAAAGCCAAACTCGACACGCTGAAAAGCAGCCTGCCGGAAGGCGTAGAGGTAGTTACAACATACGATCGCAGTCAGCTCATCGATCGCGCCATTGATAACCTCAGCTACAAGCTGCTGGAAGAGTTTATCGTCGTGGCGCTGGTGTGCGCACTGTTCCTGTGGCATCTACGTTCGGCGCTGGTGGCGATTATTTCCTTGCCGCTGGGGCTGTGTATCGCGTTTATCGTGATGCATTTCCAGGGTTTGAACGCCAACATCATGTCGCTAGGGGGAATTGCCATTGCCGTCGGGGCGATGGTTGATGCCGCAATCGTGATGATTGAAAACGCCCATAAGCGGCTCGAAGAGTGGGGGCATCAGCATCCGAATGAAAAGCTCGATAACGCAACGCGCTGGAAGGTTATTACTGACGCCTCGGTAGAAGTCGGCCCGGCATTGTTCATCAGCCTGTTGATCATCACGTTGTCGTTTATCCCCATTTTCACGCTTGAGGGGCAAGAGGGGCGACTGTTCGGCCCGCTGGCGTTCACCAAAACGTATGCGATGGCAGGCGCGGCATTTCTGGCGATTGTGGTTATTCCTATCCTGATGGGGTTCTGGATCCGTGGAAAAATACCGGCCGAAAGTAGCAACCCGCTTAACCGTTTTCTGATCCGTATTTACCATCCGTTGTTGCTGAAGGTGTTGCACTGGCCCAAGATCACCATTCTGGTGGCGGTGCTTTCAATACTGACGGTTGTCTACCCGCTGAATAAAGTCGGTGGTGAATTCCTGCCGCAGATTAACGAAGGCGATCTGCTGTATATGCCTTCGACATTGCCGGGGATCTCAGCGGCGCAGGCAGCGGACATGCTGCAAAAAACCGACAAGCTGATCATGACCGTTCCGGAAGTGGCGCGCGTGTTTGGTAAAACCGGTAAGGCAGAAACCGCAACAGACTCCGCACCGCTGGAAATGGTTGAAACGACGATCCAACTGAAGCCGCAGGACCAGTGGCGTCCGGGGATGACGATGGACAAAATCATCGCCGAGCTGGACAAAACCGTACGCTTGCCGGGGCTGGCGAATCTGTGGGTTCCGCCGATTCGTAACCGTATCGACATGCTCTCTACGGGGATCAAAAGCCCAATTGGCATTAAGGTGTCGGGTAATGTTCTGGCAGATATCGACGCCACGGCGGAGCAAATTGAAGAGGTGGCCAGAACCGTGCCGGGTGTCTCTTCGGCGCTGGCCGAGCGTCTGGTGGGCGGACGCTATCTCAACGTAGATATTAATCGTGAAAAAGCGGCCCGGTACGGCATGACCGTAGGTGCTGTGCAGCTGTTTGTCACTTCAGCGGTAGGAGGGGCAATGGTGGGCGAAACGGTGGAAGGGATTGCACGCTATCCTATCAACCTGCGCTATGCGCAGAGCTATCGTGATAGCCCGGAAGCATTGCGTAATCTGCCGATTCTGACGCCCATGAAACAGCAAATTACGCTGGCGGATGTCGCCGATGTGACGGTGGTTTCGGGGCCTTCGATGCTGAAAACCGAAGATGCGCGACCAACCAGTTGGATTTACATCGACGCCCGAGATCGTGACATGGTCTCAGTGGTAAACGATCTGAAAAAGGCTATTGCTGAAAAGGTCCAGTTAAAGCCTGGGACCAGCGTGGCGTTTTCAGGGCAATTCGAGCTGCTTGAGCGCGCCAGCCATAAGCTCAAGTTGATGGTGCCAATGACGCTGATGATTATCTTCGTCTTGCTTTATCTGGCCTTCCGTCGCTTTGGCGAAGCGCTGCTGATTATCACCAGTGTGCCTTTTGCGCTGGTGGGCGGCATCTGGTTCCTTTACTGGATGGGTTTCCATATGTCGGTCGCAACCGGAACCGGATTTATCGCCCTGGCAGGTGTTGCTGCGGAGTTTGGCGTGGTGATGCTGATGTACTTGCGCCACGCTATTGAAGCCGAACCCGCGCTGGAAAATCCGCAAACCTTTACGGCGGACAAGCTGGATGAAGCGTTATATCACGGTGCTGTGCTGCGCGTGCGGCCAAAAGCGATGACCGTGGCGGTGATTATCGCGGGTCTGTTACCTATCTTGTGGGGGACGGGAGCAGGCTCAGAAGTCATGAGCCGCATCGCCGCGCCGATGATTGGCGGTATGATCACCGCGCCATTGCTGTCGCTATTCATTATTCCGGCTGCGTATAAGCTGATGTGGCTGCACAGACACCGCGGTCAAAAATAATGCTCTAAAGCGCGCGCCTGCATTCGGATTTGTTACCGAAGCAGGCGCTGCGTTATACCTCCAGTGCCTTCACGCGTTTGCGGTACTCGCCCGGCGTGCAGCCAAATTCCCGTAAAAAGACTTTATGGAATGACGATTCGCTGGCGTAGCCTACCGACTCGGCCACCACAACCAATGGCTGCGACCCACGTGACAGCATCTGGGCAGCGAATTGCAGGCGTAAAGTGGTTAATACTGCGAGCGGCGTGGAGTTTGAGACTTCACGAAATAGCTGCGCGAAGCTGGCCCGCGACATATGCGCACGTTTCGCCAGTTCTTCGACGGTCCAGGCAAACGCCGGTGACTCCAGCATCATGAAGACGACAGCCCCTAGTTTGGGATGAAGCAGTAGATTCAACACGTTTTGAACGGGGGTCGCCTTGGTTAACCATTCGCGAACGGCTAAGGCGAACAGTGTGGCGCATTGTTGACTGCAGACTACACTGGAACCTGGCAGAGTACTCATGGATTCCTGTTGCATCAACGCAATCATGGCCTTGAGCCAATGGCTGACAGGGCTATTTTCATCAGGTGCCAGAACCAATACTTCCGGTAACGCAGTTAAAAAATAGCGTGAGGAAGCGTGCAATCGAAGGCTGCCACAAACAATGTGTGTTTGTTCATCGCCAGACTGGCAGAGCCGATGTGCGGAGTTTTGCGGCAGGATCACGATAGTACCGGGCCGCAGAGTAAAAGATGTCCCATCGGGCATGTCCAGTTGGGCTGCCCCTTGTGTGACCGTATGCCAGCGGATAATGGACAATTCACCTGCTGCGTGAGGCAGTTGCCAGTCCCTGCTCAGTAGGCAGTTTTGGTCAATTGAGCCTTGTGGGTCGTTAAGCATCAGTAATCGGCTAAGGGCATCCATGGAGACTCCTGAACATTTTTTGTTGTCGTTTATTGAAACGATATTATCTCTTTATTTCATTATTATATTAATACCTTCAAAGTGTTAGTGTAATAATTCATTCTCGAAATGTTAGTCATCTTTAAGGCTAATTTAGACGATCTGACAGTTATCTGCGAGTTGTGGATACATTGTTTCGGCAGAGTTAGAGCTATATTTCAGTTCATCAAACGAACAGTGACTTGGCGGAGAGACAGCATGAATCAGTATCAGGCGATTATTATTGGATTTGGCAAAGCGGGTAAAACGCTGGCGGCAACACTGGCCAAAACGGGTTGGCGGGTAGCGATTATTGAACAGTCAAACACCATGTATGGCGGGACATGCATCAACATCGGCTGTATCCCAACCAAAACCCTGGTACATGATGCTGAGCTTCAGCATGACTTTGCCGAAGCAATGCAACGCAAGGCCTCTGTTGTCAGTTTTCTGCGCGATATAAATTTCCATAATCTTGCCGATCTGGAAAACGTGGATGTGATTGAAGGTCGTGCTGAATTCGTTGATAACCATACTGTGCGAGTCGTGCAGTCAACAGGCGAGATTGAGCTGAGCGGCGAGAAAATCTTTATTAATACTGGCGCCCAGTCAACGATTCCAAACGTTGAGGGATTAACCACGACACCTGGCGTATTTGACAGCACCGGGCTGTTGAATTTGACGCAACGTCCAGAGCGTCTGGGCATTTTGGGCGGTGGGTATATCGGCGTTGAATTCGCATCGATGTTTGCCAACTTTGGTAGCAAAGTCACTATTTATGAAGCAGCTCCGCAGTTTTTGCCTCGTGAGGACCGGGATATTGCTGACGCTATCGCCAACATTTTACGCGACAAAGGCGTCGAGCTGATCCTCAATGCCAACGTGCAGTCGGTCTCCTCTCATGATGGTGCAGTACAGCTGCACATGCCGGTGGGTGCCCAGACGGTGGATGCGCTGTTGGTAGCATCAGGTCGCAAACCGGCGACAGAAAACCTGCAATTGCAGAAAGCGGGTGTGGATGTAAACGATCGTGGTGCCATTGTTGTGAATAAATATTTGCGTACATCGGCAGATAACATTTGGGCAATGGGCGATGTCACTGGTGGATTACAATTTACCTATATCTCACTGGATGACTTCCGTATTGTGCGTGACAACCTGCTGGGCGAGGGGTTACGTAACACGGGCGATCGTCAAAACGTACCGTATTCCGTCTTTATGACGCCGCCGCTTTCCCGCGTCGGAATGACTGAAGAACAGGCTCGCGCCAGCGGTGCGGCGGTGCAAGTCGTGACGTTGCCGGTAGCGGCTATCCCGCGTGCACGTGTGATGAATGATACGCGTGGTGTTCTTAAAGCGGTGGTGGATAGCGAAACGAAACAAATATTAGGCGTGTCGCTGCTGTGCGTGGATTCTCATGAAATGATTAATATCATCAAGACAGTTATGGATGCGGGGTTACCTTATACCACATTGCGTGACCAGATATTTACCCATCCAAGTATGAGCGAATCATTAAACGATCTCTTTTCTCTCATAAAATGATAATAGCGTAGTCTGCATATTTGCCCCACCCGTGTGGGGCTTTTTTTTATTTGTTTTTTATATTCCTGATACTAATTGACAGTTATTCTGGCGTTACGGATGAAATAAAATAAAGTGACATGTTTTATTATATTTCCACTGAAATAACTCGTTAATGGAAATAGAAATGAACATGTTTAAGTCTACGTTACTAATGACTGCGTTACTGACTGCTCCGGTGACATTTTCCGCGTTAGCGCAAACCGAGGTTGCCCACGTTAGCGTATCAGCCGTGTCTGGCTCTCCTTCCGTGGTGGAAGATGCCATTGCGAAACTGGCGCAGGAAAAGAATGCGACTTCCTGGAAAATTACCTCAATGCGCATTGATAGCAGCACTCACGCAACGGCAATTTTGTACAAGTAAGGAGAGCCGGGATGGAAAAGTATCTTCGTATATTGGGCAAAGGCGATAGAGTTGGATTAACCTTGATTCGCCTGAGTATCGCGATTGTTTTTATCTGGATTGGTTTATTAAAATTTGTACCTTACGAAGCCGACAGCATTACGCCGTTTGTCGCCAATAGTCCGGTAATGTCATTTTTTTATGAGCATCCAGAAGAATACAAACAACATTTAACCCACGAAGGTGAATTCAAACCTCAGGCTCGTGAATGGCAGACAGCGAATAACACGTATACGTTCTCAAATGGCCTGGGCGTAGTCGAAGTTCTTATCGCTTTGCTGGTGCTGGCTAATCCTGTTAGCCGTTGGTTGGGATTAATTGGCGGCGTTCTGGCATTTGCCACACCAATTGTTACCTTATCATTTTTAATAACCACTCCAGAAGCATGGGTAATGCCGCTGGGTGATTTACACCACGGATTTCCGTACTTGTCAGGCGCCGGGCGGTTGGTGTTAAAAGATACGTTAATGTTGGCGGGAGCAGTGATGATTATCGCAGATTCATCCCGATCAATAATTAAGCAGCGGTATTGAATTTTTAACGTTGTGCCCTCTGTAAGATAGCAAGCCACTATAGTTCGATTCGGTACTTACCGGGCCAGCAGGATGCTGGCTTTTTTTCTGACTTAAGGTAAATTTATTTAGCATATATAAATTGCAATTATTCAATTTAGAAGCATAACGAGTCAGGGCTATATTTTAGTTAATGATAGAGTGCAGTAAACATCTTCTCTTATCCCCCGCGATAGCACGCCAACCCGCATGTTGCTTAGCCCCTCCATCATGATAGCTTTATTTTTTTCTGTACAATTCTTGCTATTTGTTATCTCAAAACCTCATTTTAAAAATTTTGTTATTCGCTTTTGTTATAGCCAGTACGCAAGTTCGCGTGGTTTTAGGCCTGGCTTGAGCTAGAATTAATTCTGATTAAATGTTTTTACGTATCAATAACTGACTAAAGATAGTTAAAAACTTAATTTTTAACCAACTGTTTGACATGGAATCCACTATGGTAATTAAGCACCAGGGGTGGATGCTGATCTCGCGTTTTGTGAGTAACCAAAGGCGGGACATATCTTAAATATGGAAATAAGGGTTTTAGAATGAGCTTTGGCTTAGCAAAGGAAGACAAGTTTGAAATCATCGCTATCCTTCGTGAAGAGCTTCATAAGAAAACGAAACTGGAAATCCTGTGTGGAGACAGTAGCGTTATCACGCAGTTAGAGAAAGTTGATTTCGAACGGTTTGTCATCTCCGGACACGGAGACATTGTTCCTGAAAAGGTCCAATACTTTATCCTGCACAGCGAAAGCGGGATTGTAAAATTTACTGCCAGGTTCGAACAAACCTCGTCAGCAGGTGCGGAAGCAGGATTATCCTACTTCATCCCGGATATGATTTTCTTTGCCCAGCAGAGACAAAATCAGCGTTTTTCATTCCTGAAGGGCTATGACTTTTTCTGTTTTGGTCGTTACAAAAATGGAGAAAACTACTCTCTCAAGATTAAAAATATCTCGCAGGGTGGTTGTGCGTTAATCGTTAAAGATGTAAACGCCCGTTTTCTTTATAAAGATGCGGTGATTAAAAATGCATCTCTGGATTTCGATACCTTTGGCAGTTTACAACTGGACTTAAAAGTGATCGATGTCGTCCCAATCAATGAATTTGATGAGGATAACCAGTTGTATTCCTGTCATCAGATCTCATGTGAGTTCGACTTTAAAAATCGTCGTGAAGAGACTGAAGTCGAGAAAATCATTATTAAATTTTTAATGAGTAACAAGATTAGAAGCTTATAAGGAACGGTGAACAGGATGTTGATGTGTGGCAGTGATAATTTTGTGGGCAATGGTATGTTTGCCTACCTGACCAGCAAACATGTACCGATACAAAAATTCCAGTTTGAGGATATGTTGCATCAGTCATCATTATGCCAGCATCAAACCATGGTTTTTAATATCATTGATAATGAACAAGCGTGTTCAGACATTGTTCAGTTTTTGAATAAAAACCGATTCAAATTTTATAATAACGTCGTGGTGATTGTTGCTGATAGTTTGGTGGCGAAATTATGCGTAGAGTTATTATATGTCGAAAAAACAATAGTTTTGACTGAAAAATCTTCACTGCGCGATTTTGGTCAATTGGCGAAATTATCAGTCGGGAAATGGAACCCCCGACTGTATCGTTCGCAGAAGAGATTAACCGAAAGAGAACAGCAGATCCTGAACTTACTGGTAAGTGGTTATACAGCCAAAGAAATTTCTGAGTTAGTTAGCCTGAACTATAAAACGATTCAGGCACATAAGATGAGAGTCGTCGCCAAGCTTGGCCTGACCAATACCTCTGATTTAAATAAGTTAATTGTCAGATTTACCCATCCTATGTCTTTTTTACCCTAACCTGACCATTCTTTTCTGATGTAATACACCTAATAGTAGATACAATTTGGGAGTGATTTTGACTGGTTTTTAATTTTATGATTTGTAGAGGGAGAGGGGAATGTTTAATTCCAATGAGGTGCTAACTGCGCTTGAAAAGGCTTTGAATACCAGTCAACTTTATATGGTTTATCAACCTATTTTCAATTTGCATGCCCAGCGTATAAGCGGATTTGAAGCATTAATGCGTTGGAATAGTCCTCAGATGGGAATGATCTCTCCCGATGTTTTTATTACCTTACTGGAAGATAGCGGCAATATTATTTCCATTGAAGATATGGTTACTCACTCTCCGTGGGATGTTGCAACTTCCTGGCCTGACCCCATTGTATTATCCGTCAATATTTCCGCGCTTGAATTCTGCGATCCTCTGTTACCCCAACGCGTCAGACAAAATCTTGCCACTTCCGGATTGCCGGTCCATCGATGCCAAATAGAGGTCACGGAAACGTCACCGCTGTGCGACAGTCAGATTGCGGCTAAAAATATGACGGAATTAAAGGCGATAGGGGTCAAGCTTGCACTTGATGATTTTGGAACCGGCCATGCTAATCTTAATTACCTGTTGAAATATCCTTTTGACACTTTAAAAATTGATAAGGAATTTGTCACCGGTATTGAGCCCGACACCCGATCAACGAAGATTGTTGAGGGTATTATTTCACTGGCGCATAATTTTGGCATTGAAGTTCTTGCCGAAGGGGTGGAAACCCAGTCCCAGCTGGAGCGGTTGATGCAGATTGGTTGTGACAAAATTCAAGGCTTTTTCATTTCTCCCCCGGTGCTGGCAGAAGAGATCCCTTCACTCTTAGCACAATATAATCGTTAATCCCTCCTTTTCACGTTTCCCAACCCCTTGGTTGTTCCGCGTTGCTGTTAAGTCTGTAGGCCTGATAAGCGTAGCGCATCAGGCGGCTTTGAACGGCAAAAAAAAAGCCCCCTGCAGAACAGGGGGCTGGTGAGTTTATGTCAGCTTAGAACGATTTCTTAAAGCCGATAGAGGCATTGACCGGCGCTTCTACCTGCGATTTACTGCCGCCGTTGCTGAATTGCGTACCCAGCTCACCGTAGACCTGCAGGTTTCTGTCGATGGACCATGACAGGCCGGCTGCAACTTCAGTGCTGGAGTACTGCTGTGAAGATTCCAGCGTGGTGGTGGCTACCGCATTGGTAAAGTGCGTTTTGTCTTTTGAACCCAGACCCTGCCAGACGTTTACCCTGCCATACGGCTGGAATTTGCCATGGTTGGTGTCATAGTCAGCGACCAGACGCACGCCCAGACGCGCGGTAAAGGAATCCGCAGTATCCATTTTCACTTTCGTTGGGGTCACACCATCCAGCGTGCTGTTATCAAAGTCGCTGTACTGGTAGATCAACTGAGCCTGAGGTTCCAGACTCCATGCGCTGGCACCTAAACGGAACGATTTACCTACCTCTGTCGACGCCGTCAGCGTGTTGCCTCTGACCGTATACGAGCCGTTGTTACCGGTCGCCTCCAGGCGGGATTTATGGTTACTGTACTGCAGGACGTTATCAACATACATACCGTCACCCGAGAACCAGGTAGCATAGCCGCCGACGTAAAATGCGTTGTCGTCGATGTTACCGCCTTTGCCATCGCTGCCTGTCTTCGTGCCTTTCACGTTGCTGTCGATATCAAGGATGCTGGTATACATCCCGGCTTTCCAGCTTTCGTTAGCATACATATCAACGCCGACCTGAATGCCCATGGTATGGGAGCTGGTTTGTGTACCGGCCGCGTCATCCAGTTTGGTTTTACCGGAGTAGCCAATCATTCTTGCCCACGCGCGATTGTCTTCATCAATGCCCGGTTTAACCTCGTCACCCATACGTTGGTGCATGTTACCCAACAGGCTAAGATCACCCTGACGTACGACGCTGGCGAGGCCAGAATACAGCATGGTTTCTGGACGGTATTCACTTCTCAGATACCAGTTTTCACCCTGGCCCTGAGCATTACCCGCATGCAGTTGGTACTCAAACGCACCTGCAGCCATACGATCGGCGGCAAGATGGAAGGCATCCCGCGACGTTTGTGCGGTGGTGGTTGCGCCATTGAGCGCTGTCACCACTTCGATACCATCCCCAATGGTCGGCGCGCCGAGACCAGAACCATCGACATCCAGCAGCGTGCTACCGCTGGCTTTACCGCCATCGATAATCAGACGGTCGGCAATGCCTGAGCCGCTACCATTCTGGATAGCCGCCATGTTGATAGTCCCTTTTTCGCCGGTGTAATCCCCTTTGACGGTTAAGGTTGTGCCAGTCTGCTGACCGATGAGCGAGACATCGCCACCGTTGCTCAGGCCCGCTACCGTTTGGTTGTAACCCTGAGTGTTCAACGTGGTGTCTGCGACCACATAGTGGTGCGATGCGCTACTCAGGGTGTTGGCATTACCCGCTTGCAACACGCCGTTGGCGATCAACGTCGCGCCGCTGTAGCTGTTTTCGCCTTGCAGCTCGGTAATGCCGCTACCGGTCTGATGCAACTGGCCTTTACCACTGATATTGCCGGTCAGCGCCAGGGTATCGCCACGATTGACGTTGAGTACGCCGTTATCAACGACATCCCCCTGAATGCTGCCGATATCACCGCCGTTACCCAGCTGTAAAACGCCTTGTTCGATGGTGGTGCCACCGGTGTAGGTGTTATCCAGCGTCAGGGTGAGGGAGCCTTTACCGGTTTTGGTCAGTTGACCGTTACCTTCGACTTCAGTCAGCAGAGAAACGTCATGTCCGTTGGTGTCGAATGTCCCGCCGCCGGATTCCAGCGTCACCTGACGGGCAGTATCAAACGCTTCGCCATACTTCAGCGTACCACCATTAAAGGTAATTCCCGTATCTGCCGCACCCAGGTTGGTATCGCCCGCTACCTGCAGCGTCCCGGAGGTGATGGTCGTTCCGCCGCTGTAGGTGTTGTCGCCCGTGAGGATGAGGGTACCGAGATCGCCTTTATTCAGGCCGCCGGTACCGCGGATAACGCTGTCGATAGTCGCGGTGTAGTTGGCGCCGTCTACTGTGCCATCGCCAACGCGAATCAGGGTGTTGGCCGTATCGGTGGTAATGGCTTCGCCACCCACGCGATAACCATCGGTGGCGAACTGCGCGCCGCTGATGATGACGTCGCCTTTGCTGTTATCGACGGTCACGTTGCCTGCTTCACCCTGGAAGACGGCAAACGCGGCATCGGTAAACGGTGCGTTCAGCGCGCCTTCCGGCGTTGATTCATCGGTAGTCCAGTTGTCGTTACCCTGGCTGGATTGCCAGATACCGTCGCCGCCGTTGATGACGCCGTTGTTTTTCAGCTCGCCATTCTCACCGCCGGTGCCGTCCCAGAAGCGCAGCGTTAGTCCTGCGTGGTTGACCAGGTTGACCTGATTTTTCACCGATGTCTGCACGTACAGGCTGTCAGCCGCTTCCGGCGCGTTAGCAATATCCATCACATTGTTGGTCAATGTGCCGGTGTAGTTGATGACGCGATAGACGCCGACATCAAAGCTGCCGCCCGGTGAGGTTTCAATGTTGAGCTTACCGTCGAGCGTCAGATCGCCATTTACATCAATCAAGTCGTTGAAAGCACCGCCCGGGGTGTAAGCCTGACCAAACTGATAATCCAGCTGTGCGTTATCACTGAGCGTCAGCGAACCGGTAGTCAGTTTACCCACGCTGTTGATGGCCGCACCTGCGGTAATATGCGCGTCGTCCAGCACATCAACCGCGCCGCCAATAATTCCGTTTCCGCCGAGCGTTGCCCCGGATTTTACCGTCACCTGGCCGGTAGCCGCAGACTGATTACCGTTGACCAGCAGCACGCCTTCATTGACGTCTGTGGTGCCAGTGTATGTATTATCGCCGGTCAGCGTTAACGTGCCGTCACCGATTTTCACCAGGCTGCCGTCGTTGCCGCTGATAATGCCGCTGATGGTGTCATCAAGATGCAGATTACCCAGCGACAGCTCTTTATTGCCCAGTTCGACATTACCCGCGCCTGACAAGGAGCCGATCGATGTTGCGCTGTCGACTGCGCTGATATCGACCTTACCGCCCGCCAGGTTTTTAACGACGGTATTTTCTGCCATCGCCTGGTCAGCAAAGGTCATCAGTCCGCTGTTGTTCACGGTGGCATTACCGCCGCTGGCGTCTTCTTCCAGCGCCAGAGTACTGTCTTTTGACACGTTAACCGTCGCGTTGCCCGCGGTGGCGTTGTTGGTTAACACCGCTTTCGCCGTGCCCGTCAGGTTCAGCATTGCGCTCGCTGCGGTGACGTTATCTGCCAGCGTTAACAGGCTGTCGGCGATGTTCATAGTCAGGGATTTCAGGCTGGTATCTGTCCCGCTGACATTGAGCGTCGCGCCCTTATTGACGTTCACGGTGCTGCTTTCGTTACTGCCAAAGGCTCCGGTTTTGCTGACGTTGACCGTCACATTGTTGGCGTTTCCGGTACCGGCAATTTCTGTGTCGCCTTTGTAGCTGTTTGCGCGGTCGAGCGACAAGGTGCTGCCCGCATCGCTAGAGCTGCTGGTGACTTTCAGTTTACCGTCGCCAGTAATCTCACCGGTTGGCGTGAAGTGGTGCGAATTGAGATCGAACACCGCTGCGTTCTCATTCGCTCCCAGCTCGATGGTGCGATTGCTGGTCAGGTCCGCGCCCAGTTGCAGCGTTGAACCGTTATTGATTGCCAGGTCAGTTCCGCTCTGGCCGAGATTGCTGTCGGAGGAGATCTGCAACGTGCCGCCATCAATGCGCGTGCCGCCGCGATACTCGTTATCGCCGCTGAGGATCAGACGGCCAAGGTCGGTTTTCACCAGCGTCAGCTTGTCAGCAGTACTGGCTTCGCGGATAACAGACTCAATGGTCGCGGTATAGTTTTGCCCCGCGCCACCGGCGCCAACGCGCAGCAGCAGTTCGCCTGTTCCCGGCGTCTGGCCTGCGTGGGTCGCGTTTTCAGTGGTGGCATACGCGTTAAGCGCATCGCCTTTAACGACATAGCCATCGGCATCAAACTGTGCCCCGGAGAAGTTAACTTCTCCCGCGGCGTTGTCCACGGTAACTGTACCGCCTTTGGTGGTGAAGACGGCGAAGGACTTCTGTGCCCAAGGGGCGTTACCTTCACCGGTTGCGGTGGTCCAGTTGTTATCACCCTGGCTGCCGATTGCCATCCATTTGCCATCGCCACCGTCAATTTTGCTGTCGCCTTCAATACCCGACGCGCCGTGGCTCTGATTGACGGTTGCGCCGTCCCAGAACTGCAGGGTAACGCCGTTGGCGTTCACCAGGTTGACCTGTTTGTCGATGGAGGTCTGGACAAAAATATTGCTCTTATCCTGACTGTCCGGTATTGCGCCTAATTCCAGCGTCTGGTTATCCAGCGTGCCGCCGTAGTTATAGATACGGTACACGCCCGGTCCGAAGTTACCGCCCTGTGAAGTGGTGACATCCAGAGTCCCGTCCAGTTGCAGATCGCCCGCGACGTTAATCAGATCGTTTAGCGCGCCGCCTGGCGTATAGGCCTGACCCAGTTCGAAAGCGGAAGTCGTTTTGCTGCCAAGCTGCAGATTACCGTTAATGGATAACGTACCCGCACCACCGTCGCCTGCGCTGAGGGTCGTGGCATCGTTCATCAGCACGTTGCCGCCGATAGTGCCATTACCGCCAAGTGTGGACGTGCCGCTAACGGTGGTGGCACCGCGCGCCGCGCTTTGATCGCCATTCACCAGCAGCGTGCCGTTGGTAACGGTGGTGTCGCCGGTATAGGTGTTATTGCCGTTCAGACGGGTAATGCCGCCGCCGATTTGCTGCAGCGCGCCAATACCGGAGATCACGCCGTTGAGCAGCACGGTGTTGGCGCGATTAATCGCCAATATGCCGTTGTCGATAATGTCTGACACGGCGCTGACTTCGCCTGTATTTCCGCCGTCACCCAACTGCAGCGTACCGGTTTGAGCGATAGTGGTAGAGCCGGTGTAGGTATTGTTAGCGGTGAAGATCGTGGTACCGCCCGCCGCACGTTCGAACTTCCCGTCACCGCTGATGATACCGCGATAAATTTGCGCCGCTGAAGCATCACCCTGGGTATCGAAGATAACCCGGCTGCCTGTGCCCTGGGTCGTAACATTGTAATCGCCAATGCTTGCGGCAGTACTGGTCGGCTCGACGTGGTCGCCGGTGCTCAGGGTTGCGCCATTGTTTACGGCAATGGTTTTGCTTGCCAGCGTCAGGTTTTCTACGACCCGGACATCTGCGTTTGAGCCGCTGATGGTCAGCGAATCCCAGCCGGTGCCGATGTTGGTGCCAGTGGTCAGGTTGTCGCTCGCCAGCGTACCAATCTTCGCACCTTTTGTATCGGTGAAGGTGAGGGCGTTGCCGCTACCTGCTTCAGTAGTGATGTGGCGTGTTTTATCCAGCGTCACATTGCCGATGTTGGCTTTATTGTTACCGCCAGTACCGGCGAAATTCACTTCACCCGCATAGGAGCCACTACGCCAGTTAAAGATGTCCGCACCTTCGCCGGTATTGATTACGCCGCTGGTTACACCGCCGCTGATATCAATGGTGTCATTGCCTTTGCCGGACTGAATGGCCACGGCCGTGTCGTTGATGGCCTGCAGGGTTCCCGTGTTGGTAATGTTTTACTGCTGTCGCCGCTGGCGTCAATAACCGGTGAGGTGGTGCTGGCAGAGATAATCTTGCCGCTGTTGGTCAAGGCGCTGACGTTCTTCGCGATGATCGCCGAACCGCCTGCGTCGTTATGCACGTTAATGTCGGCATTGGTGGTGACATTACCGTTGGTATTAGCGCGGATACCGCTGCCTTCGCTGTTCAGCACCTCAATGGTGTAGCCTTTGCCGATGGTCAGATCGCCCGATACCGAGCTGCCATCGCGTTTTTCAAAGGCAAAGCCGGTACCTTTCCCGTTGACGTTGAGGATATTTCCAGCGCTGTCTTTATCGGTCATGGTCAACGCCACGCTGGTGCGGATGCCTGCGCCATCGTTGGAGTTTATGGTGACGTTTCGTAACAGGATATTGTTATTGTTAGCATCGTTTTGAATGCCAGCACCGTCACCCTTTGCACTGATCTCCACATTTTGCGCGGACAGAGCGCCAGCGCCTTCGGCCAGACGAATACCGTCAGCGGTGCCATCGGTAGTAATACTGTCGCCAGAAATACCGTTAATCAGCAGGCTGGCTCCTTGAGTGAGCAGAACCCCAGCAGTACCATCATCAACCTGAACTTTGCCCAGCTTATTAATCTGCGCGCTGGTACCTGAAGCCCTAACACCGATGCCGTTGCTGACATGCAGGGCGCTGGAGGAGTTATTGGTTAAGCTCCCGTCTTTTTGAACATCAACGCCGATGCTGTCGACGCTGGCCAGATCAATAATCGAGTTGGTATCCAGGATCAGGTTGCCCTGATTCCTCGCCACATAGGCGATAACCTCATTGCCGCTAGCTTCAGAGGTAATCTTCGCGTTGGAGGTGAGGGTGGTGCTAGTCGGATTACCCTGCGTGTCACCATTCAACTGGTGAGCCTGACCATCCACAACCCCGGCAACGGTTCTTTCGCCGGTTAAATTGATGGTCGTTTTATCGCTGATAGTTCCTTTCGCGCCGCCTTCGATAACCAGCGCCGCTGAGTCGCTACCCTTAACGGTAAACGTAGCTTCACCGGTATCTACGCTACTGCCAGCGCCGGTGGCGAGAACGCCCACGGAATTCTTACCGCTGAGGGTAAGATCAAGGTTGGAGCCAGCCTGACCATTCGGCGGCGTGGTATTCCCGGCCAGCAATGCGCCATTGGCGATACGGAAAATGGTGGTGCGATCCTGACCATTGTCATTCATCACCGCCTGACCAATGTTGGCGGTAGCGCCTTTACCAAACAGGTAATAACCAATCTGATCGGTGCTGTTAAATGTCGGGCTACTCAGACTGTCAACGTTAGCGATGGCGTTATCACGTACATGCACACCGATGTTACCGGCTTTATCCAGCGTAATGTTGGAGTAGACGTTGACCACAGCCTGGCCGTTAGCGCCGCCTTCTGCCCAGATAGCGTAGTTACGGTTACCGACACCGCCTTCACCGTCCACCACGATAGAGCCTGAAGCGCTGGTGGTGACTTCGGCATTTTTGTTATTGGCGCTAACATGGATCCCCACGTTGTTGGTGCCATTTACGTTAATCTTGCCGTCGTTGCGGATTTCCTGATTATTTTCCGCGCCGCTGTCGCGTACGGAGATGCCGTAGTTCTTACTGCTGCCCCCGCCAGAACCTCCATTGATCACGATATTGCCGGTATTGAGGACGTTGCCCGTGGCATTCCCGACCAGAATCCCCGCGGCGTTGCGTATGCCGGTTCCCAGCGTGATCAGACCGTTGTTAATCACCTCTTTGGCACTCTTGGTCATGATCCCGGCGCTCAGACTAGAGCCGCCAGCCATCGTGACATCTTTAGACGGATCGCTTGCGTCGCGACCAAGATAAATTGAGGCATCCTGAGCGTTAGTGAAAGTGGCATTCCCGGCAACTTCTACGCCATAAGCGGTGCCTTTGGCAAAGGATGCACCGTTTTTGCGCCCGTCCACGACGTTGATATCGCCGTTGTTGACGCCTTGCGATTCGTCAGACAGTTGCATGCCAATAGCCAGCGTCAGCGAAGAATCTGGCTCATCCTTACTCCAGGGATCTGCTGCCGACGCGGTACCAAAGTTATCGGTGGTGATCGCCTGGTTAATGGTGCCGTTGTTTGCTATCTGGCTGGCGCCTTGCCCCTGCATGCCAAATGCGCCATAGCTGTTGACGTTTTGATTGCCGTCTTTGTCGATAAACAGCCCGGAGTTGATGATCCCGTTGTTGGTTGCCGTTGCGTCTTTTGCCAGCATGCCAATCGCCAGACTCTGCCCGGTAGACGTGCGTAATGCGTTCAGCTCGCCAAGGTTAGTGATAACCCCGCCATTAAGGGATTTCATGACACCGTTAATACTGCCGTCAACGGCAATAATCGCATCTTTGTTTAGGGTGCCGGAGGTGCCTGCACCGTTGGCGTAAATAGCATGCAGCTCACCGCGGCCAGCGGTCGCGTTATTGCTATGCGACAAGCCGTCGGTCCAGACGTCGTAATCCCAGGTAAGCACGTCTGAAGACTTGCTGGAGTTGATCAAGCCATCAATCAGCTCCGCATATTTTGTCTGCGCGGCGGTGACGGTTGTGATATCACCGTTTTCAACATCCAGCCACAACTGCAGTTGGCTGACCTTTTGCCCTTCAGGGTTTTCTGCTGCGTCGCTGCTTTTACCCAACAGCCAGTCGTTAAAATCGGCCAGCTCCTGCGTGCTGGTAATGTTAAATGTGCGCGTACCCGTTTCGACTACTTTACCGTCTGCATCATAGCCGTAGGACATGAGTGTTACATCATCGCCAAACACGGAGGTTTGCGCTGAACCGGCGAACGTTTTTTCAGGGACAACTGGGGCGGCGTTAAATTTTATATAGTTATCGGATTGCCAGTTAACCTGGCTACCTGCGTCCTGAGCCTCCAGCAAGGAGGAGTCTTTAGCCAGCAACTCGATAGTATTGGCTTTGTCACGGACATTGAGCGTGTCGTTGCCAATATCCAGATTGGCTATGGAGCCATTTGTCGCCAGCGCGATGCCAAATTGTTTATAGATTTTAGACAACGTTGGATCGTAGGTGTTTAATACCGAATCGCCGATCTGTGATTCGGTAAGAAAACTACTTAACTCTTGGGTATCAAAGACTTTAATTGATGCTGGCTCACCAGGAAATGCCGGGTCGTTAATAGAGAATTCTGTGCTCTGTGAAGGCGTCGACGACCGGTTGTACGTCAGGTATTCCGCCAGCTCTTCAGCATTAGTAATCGTTTTTACGCTCTGGTCAGGGCTGGTGGCCTTAAGAATGATTTTTTTTGTTTGCAGCAGCTCTCTGATGGTCGTTGATTCAACAACGCCACTTTGACCCGGACTGATTGTTGGGATCGCTCCGCTGATATTGAGCGCCTGACCAGCAGTGATATCTTTATATAAGAACCCGTAGTCGTGGATTCCCGTATAATCCCCAACGGAAATACCTGCCTGGTAGTCGGTGAAAATATTGTGATCACCGGTGTCGATAATCGGATCAGCGGAAACCTGCATTGAAGCAGCGCTTAATGCACCCGCTGCTAATACCGCAACAGTTTTGCGCGAGCTGCTTTTTTTCTTTCCTTTGGTTAATTCAGAAACGACCACCCAGATACCGAGCGCCGCGTTCCAAATAATGCTGTAAACTTTGTTCATATATAACCCTCGTCTACATTCCTGTTATGCATGTGTTAATACATTGAGTTGTTGGCTATGGTTGGCACGCGGATGTGCTACCCGGTAATAGTTTTTTGGGAATAGGGTTTCCTTCCGTGCGATGCGGAATTAAAAAGCGAATCGAAAGAAAACTTTTTAAATAATAACCGTGATAATTGTCCTTAAATAAGTCAGTTACGGCTGGCTATAGTGGGAAATGGTGTACTTGAGCCGGGTGTTATTTTTGCCGAGTTTTCTGGCAATATTGCTTTTGTACGCCCCGATGGTTTTTTCACTTTTTTGTGATGCCCCGGCGATTTGTGTCAGTGACCATCCTCGGGCAAGCATCATCATTACGTTGAATTCGTTTGCTGTGATCTTGTTGTGTAATGCTTTGATATTTTGTTGGTTATTGTTTTTTGTGATACGTGTAACGGCATGGTGTAGCCGATCAAGACTGGCATCTTGATCAAGAAACAGCATGTTCTTCCCACAAACGGTTTGAAAAAGAGTAAAAGTAGCTTCATCTGCCAAAACAATAATTTTGGTGACAGGTCGTAAAGCCATGTTGCGGATAATCCTGGCATATTTTAAAAAATCTGATTTGTCAGGATTAATGATGATGCAATCCGTTTCATAGGGAAGCATTTTGACAGCAGAGAGCGTCTGGGAGGAGTAATACGCGATATCAATATATAATGATGAGCCACGTAGGATTTCTCGCATGCCTAGCCAAGGGTAAATTGAGTCACCCAAAAAAATAGCCTTTGACATAACGATCTCCTTGAAATTTTGGTGCAAGCAGCCGCCTCTTTTTGTAGGTTAAAAAAGAGTTTCTTGCGACGCGTGAAATGTTAATTAAATCTCGTATTACGTTCTGTGCTGTGAACGTATCCTTATTAATTCCAGATTAAACAGATATTCTCTGTATTTATTAGAATCATTAACTATTCTTAAAGTAGATATTACACTTTGTTAAAATTTAAGATAAATCGTTTATTTCAGCTCTGCGTAAATGATTGATAGATTTCGCTTATGAATCGCATGAATAATGATTGAGTGGTTTCTATAAAGACAGGGTATTCCTATCTGTTTTGGAGGGAATTTATATGGAAAACATTATATTTCAGATGGATACCCGTTTTTCTTAATGGGCTTACTGGTGTGTAGGAGAATTCTTAATCAAGACCAGGACAAAGAGAAGGGGCGTCGAGGGGAAGAGAGAAATATCGCTAAATTTGCAGTTATCGACCTGAAACTCGAGTATCCAGGTTGATAATTCTTAGCGTTGTGATGTTTTTAGGGAATTATCCTATTTTTAGCTTTTTGTGCTTAATTTTAAAAACTCACTTGAAGAGGTTATTTTTTCTGATTGCTATTGCTGATAGGGCTTAGCCCGCCAACAGTTCCTGTTCAACCTGATGTACCTGCTGTTCCAGTGTATTGCGGATTTCCGTAAGCGCCCGTTGTTGATCGGAGAAGTAGGCTTCTTTATCTGTCACGGAGGTGGCAAGCCGCCAGGCGTTTTCGGCTTCCAGTTCGGTAATCTCTTTGAGCAGCGCGTTAATTTGTTCTCTGAGCTGCTGTATTTTGCTGCGTAAATGCTGCAAATCGTTCAATCGGTCACTGGCCATCATCGGTTCGAGGCCGCTTTGCAATTGAGTCAGTAGCGCCCGGACGGTGGCAAGATCGGCATTTTGGCGCGCCTGGTTAAGCTGCACCATCATCTGATGCGCTTTCTCTTTCAGATCATCGGCTACCACGTCCGGGTGGCAAAGACGGCTTGCCTGACGCCACAGGCGTTTTAACTCATTACGTTCATCAGAGGAAAGCCGCTGGTCACGGCTAAAACGATGCTGTGCATCCTGCTGCTGCTCCTGATATTCATCATATTCATGGCTGGCCTCTTCCTGTGCCTGACGGGTTGCGCTGTCATCCTGGCGAGAAAAGTCGTTTTCCAGCTCACGAATCTCCGCCAGCAGGGCGGTAATCAGTTCAGTTTGCTGCTGAATACGTTGGCGTGTTTCCACCGATTCGCGCGAATCTGAATTCTGGTTCATCCAGTGCTGCTTGAGCCTGGCTAGTTGATCAACAGCCTGGGAAATATAGTGCTGACAGGATTGATAGTCTTTTTCCCGGCGTTTTCGCTCCGCTTCCTGTTTGCGCTGGGCACTGGCGGCGAGCTGTTTACGCAGTTCGAGAATGCGGCTCATCAGCGGTCCAAGACGAAGGTGATACAGATCGTTGAAATCATCGAGGATTTGAATGCGCGTGTTACGCTTATCGATCAGGTCACGCAACTGTGTTTCGAGTGCTTTGAGTTCCAGCTTACTGGCGGCAATGGCGGGGTCCTGCCACGTAGAGACTGCCCGTTGAGATTGCAGCCAGGCTGAGATTTCCCGCAGGGCATCACCAAAGCGTCGTTCTTCGATCGCCTGCACAATGGTGCCAGGTACGACTGACAAAGGCTCATTTTTAAGATGCGCCACCTGCTGGAAAATAATCTCCTCATCTTCCAGTTCAATAGCGCTTTTGACGATTTCCAGTCGTTTGATGATCTTATTCATGACAGTCATTGCCTGGCCTGGCTAAAAAACGAGTGGCTGAAGTACAACAGGTTCACCCGTTTGAAAATGTTAGAAAAACAGTAAAGCGCATTCTGTGGCCTGCGATGCCTTTTCGTCCAGAATAATTCACTGTAATTATGAAAAACCGGAAGTCGCGCGCACCTGTCTGCATCTTCAAACCTCTGTTTCATGTTTTTTACTCTCGGGTAATTATTCTTGATTCAGTAAAGATAATGCGTATAGTTCTCATTCTCTTTTGTTATTAACTCCCTGTATTACTTCTGGTAAGGATCCCGACAATGAAAAAAACAACATCCGCGCTGGCATTGCTGATTGCTGCGGCGTTAAGCGGTTGTGCGGCGCATACCACGCCAGCCAGCAACGCCAGCGTTACGGAAAAAACAGCGCAACCTGCCGTCAGTGATGTGCAACAACGCGCGCTGGCGGATGGGTTATATGAAATGGCGCTTAGCCCGGCAGGGGATGCGTTGTACGTTGCCAGCGCCGAAGGATTTAAAGATGTGCAGGGCGGCGTGGTTTACAAGCTGGATCAAAAAACGCTTAAAACGCTCGGCTTGAGTCATACCGATATGAAAAACTTTGGTATGGCTATCTCGCCGGACGGTAAAACAGTGTATGTCACCAACTCACTGGATGGTGGCCTGAGCGCGCTGAATACCGCTGACGGCAAAGTGAAAAATCGCGTACTGTTCCCGGAACGTAACCCAGAAGGTTTCCCGTATGGTGCGCGCCAGGTGCTGCTGCATAACGGTTTGCTCTATATTGGTGCCGTGGCGGATCCAGCGGTGATTTGGGTGGTTGACGCTGAAACCCTGAAGCTAAAAACCCGCATTAAAAATACGGGTAAATGGATGACCGGACTGCATTATTCAGAAGTGACGCAGCGAATTTATGCAGCTAACGGCGGCGGTGAAATTCTTGTTATCAACCCGCGTAATCAGCGCGTAGAAAAACGCTGGCAACCGCTGGGAGAACAACCTGCGCTGTTGCTGAATATGGCGGAGGACGCACAAACGGGTCGCCTGTTTGTCACCGACAACTCGAAAGCGAAGACTACCCTGGTGCTGGATATCCATACCGGTAAGCTGCTGAAAAAATTGGATGTGGGTGATTCGCTGGCGGTGAAATTTAACGCAAAACGCAACGAAATCTATATTACCCAGCGTGATTCAGGGAAATTGCTCAGCCTGAATGCGACCGATTACAGCGTGAAGAAAAGCTGGGATTTACCACCAAACCCTAACAGCTTGCTGCTCTCGGCGGATGGGCAAACCCTGTTTGTCACCGTGAAACAGAAATTTAATAAAGACCACTCTACATCTGCGCCAGATAACGTGGTACGTATTGACCTGAATAAACAATAACAACTCGCCTTCTTTCTATTGTTTTTCTCCCGAGCCTCGGTGCGTTGGGCAAGGAAGCCCGGCGTATCCAATCGATTGCGCCTTGCGACAACCAGGTTGAAATGTTAAAAGAAGCCCCTTCAATAAAAACCACACAGGGGAAGGGCGTGAAAAACGCGTCAACTGCATCTGACACCAGCGTGTCTGATGCCGCGTCGACGAACGAGCCGACGCTTCAACGAGGGTTGCAAAACCGCCATATTCAGTTAATTGCGCTGGGCGGCGCAATTGGTACCGGCCTGTTTTTGGGCATTGGCCCGGCTATTCGGATGGCGGGACCTGCGGTGTTACTGGGTTACGGCGTTGCCGGGATCATCGCTTTTTTGATTATGCGTCAACTGGGCGAAATGGTGGTCGAAGAACCCGTTTCCGGATCGTTTGCCCATTTTGCCTATAAATACTGGGGACCGTTCGCGGGTTTTCTGTCCGGCTGGAACTACTGGGTGATGTTTGTGCTGGTCGGCATGGCAGAACTGACAGCGGCAGGGATCTACATGCAGTACTGGTTGCCCGATGTTCCAACCTGGATTTGGGCCGCGGCATTCTTCGTGATCATCAACGCCGTCAATCTGGTCAACGTACGTCTGTATGGCGAAACGGAATTCTGGTTTGCGCTGATTAAAGTACTGGCCATTATCGGCATGATTGGTTTTGGCGTGTGGATGCTGTTTTCCGGTAACGGCGGGGAACATGCAAGCATCGATAACCTGTGGCGTTACAACGGCTTTTTTGCTACCGGCTGGAACGGATTAATTCTGTCGCTGGCAGTGATTATGTTCTCCTTTGGCGGGCTGGAGCTTATCGGGATTACTGCCGCGGAAGCGCAGGATCCACAGAAAAGCATTCCAAAGGCGGTAAACCAGGTGGTGTACCGTATTCTGCTGTTTTACATCGGTTCTCTGGTGGTGCTGTTGGCGCTGTACCCGTGGGTGGAAGTGAAATCCAACAGCAGCCCGTTCGTAATGATTTTCCATAATCTCGACAGCAACGTAGTGGCTTCTGCGCTGAACTTTGTCATCCTGGTGGCTTCGCTGTCGGTGTATAACAGTGGCGTCTACTCTAACAGCCGCATGCTGTTTGGTCTTTCGGTTCAGGGTAACGCGCCGAAGTTCTTAACCCGCGTCAGCCGTCGCGGCGTACCGGTGAACTCACTGATCCTTTCCGGTGCTATTACGTCGCTGGTGGTACTCATCAACTATGTGCTGCCGCAAAAGGCCTTTAGCCTGCTGATGGCGCTGGTGGTGGCGACGCTGCTGCTGAACTGGATTATGATCTGCCTGGCACATCTGCGATTCCGGGCGGCGATGCGTCGTAAGGGACGTGACACGCAGTTTAAAGCGCTGCTGTATCCGGCAGGGAACTACCTGTGTATTGCTTTCCTTGGCATGATTCTGGTGCTGATGTGTACGATGGATGAGATGCGCCTGTCAGCTATCCTGCTACCGGTGTGGATCCTGTTCCTGTTTGTTGCCTTCAAACTGCTGCGTCGTAAGTCCCGCTAAGTTTCTACCGATCTTGTTATTACCGATCCCATCGTCAGGATGGGATCGGATCCTCACTCAACGTTTATCGTGACCGTTCTCGCAATTTTGCTGCTGCTGACAGGATCTTTATTTTGTAATCGATTACTTTTCTATTGAATCTAATTTGTAATCGATTACTTTTTAAGGGTGGGGCAAAAAATGGTGTCAACAACCGAAAGTAGTGGAAAACAGAGCATACAGTACCGGCTGCTGGTGCCCCGGCTGTCGCTAATGATGTTCTTACAGTTCTTTATCTGGGGAAGTTGGTCCGTCACGCTGGGGCTGGTGATGAGCCAGCACAACATGTCGCTGTTGATTGGCGATGCGTTTTCAGCCGGGCCCATTGCCTCTATTCTGTCGCCATTCGTCTTAGGGATGCTGGTAGACCGCTTTTTTGCCTCGCAAAAGGTGATGGCGGTGATGCACCTTGCTGGCGCGGCAATCCTGTGGTTTGTTCCGCAGGCATTGGTGGCGCAAAACGGTGCACTGTTGATTGGTCTGCTGTTTGGCTACACGTTGTGCTACATGCCAACGCTGGCGCTTACCAACAATATTGCTTTTCATAGCCTGTCGGATAAGGACAAAACCTTCCCGATGGTGCGGGTGTTTGGCACCATTGGCTGGATTGTCGCGGGGATCATTATCGGTGTAACCGGAATTTCGGACACCACCGGCATCTTTACGCTGGCGGCGATTATCTCTGTGATTCTGGCGCTCTACAGCCTGACGCTGCCCAACACGCCAGCACCGGCGAAAGGACTGCCGGTAAAAGTTCGCGATCTGTTTTGTGCGGATGCTTTTGCTTTACTCAAGGTCCGTCACTTTTTTGTCTTCTCGCTCTGCGCGACGCTTATCTCTGTACCGTTGGGAACCTATTACGCGTATACCGCGTCGTTTCTTGCTGATGCGGGCGTCGGCGACGTCAGTACGGCGATGTCGTTTGGTCAGATGTCTGAAATATTCTTCATGCTGGTGATCCCGTTCCTGTTCAGACGTTTGGGCGTGAAATACATGCTGTTAATCGGGATGTGCGCCTGGTTCGTGCGTTATGCCTTCTTTGCCCTCGGCATCAGCGAAGAGGGCCGATTCCTGCTGTATCTCGGTATTCTGCTGCACGGCGTGTGCTACGACTTCTTCTTCGTGGTCGGCTTTATTTACACCGATCGTATCGCCGGGGAAAAAGTAAAAGGTCAGGCGCAAAGCATGATCGTCATGTTTACCTATGGGATCGGTATGCTGCTGGGCTCGCAAATTTCAGGCGCACTTTACAACCGGCTGGTGGCGGGGCAAACCGTGCCTCAGGCGTGGACCACATTCTGGTGGATCCCGGCAGTCGCTGCCGCAGTGATTGCCGTGATTTTCCTTTTCTCTTTCAAGTATGACGACAAAGAGCAGGCGTAATTTTCAGGAGGGGTTATGAAAACCATCAAGGGGCCTGGCATTTTTCTGGCGCAATTTATCGGGGATCGCCCGCCATTTAACACCCTGGAAGGCGTGGCAAAATGGGCGGCGGAGTTGGGCTATAAGGCATTACAAATCCCGTGTAATCACAAGTCGCTGTTTGATGTCGAACAAGCTGCTGTAAGTCAGGCCTATTGTGATGATATTCGCGGGATGCTGGCCGGATATGGGTTAGTGATTAGCGAATTATCTACCCATCTTGAAGGTCAACTGGTTGCCGTCCATCCGGCTTACGATGACGCTTTTGACGGATTTGCTCCGCCGTCTGTACGCGCTAATCCGCAGGCCAGACAGGCGTGGGCCATCGAAACCTTACACCAGGCCGCTGCGGCTTCGCAAAGACTGGGGCTGACGGCACATGCCACGTTTTCAGGTTCGCTCGCCTGGCCTTTCTTTTATCCGTGGCCACCGCATAATCGTCAGCGCTTTGAAGAGGCTTTTCTGGAGCTGGCGCGCCGCTGGAGACCGATACTCGATCGCTTTGATCTCCATGGGGTGGATGTTTGCTTTGAGATCCATCCCGGCGAAGATCTGCACGATGGCGTGACGTTCGAGCGTTTTCTTGCGCTGGTTGATAATCATCCTCGCTGCAACATTCTCTATGACCCAAGCCATCTGTTATTGCAACAGATGGATTATCTTGGGTTTATCGATGTCTATCACTCGCGTATTAAAGCGTTCCACGTCAAGGACGCTGAGTACCATGCCAGTAGCCGCAGCGGTGTCTATGGCGGTTATCAGCCGTGGCTCGATCGCGCCGGGCGCTTCCGTTCTTTGGGGGACGGGCAGGTCGATTTCAAAACGATCTTCAGCAAGCTCACACAATATGATTTCCCTGGCTGGGCGGTGCTGGAATGGGAGTGTTGCCTGAAAGACGCGCAAACCGGGGCGCGTGAGGGGAGTGATTTTATACGCCGCCATGTTATTCCGGTTTCTGCACGTGCATTTGATGATTTCGCCGCTGGCGATGAGGTACGCAAATGATACAGGTTGGCATTATTGGCAGCGGATTTATTGGGCCTGCACATATTGAGGCGTTGCGTCGACTCGGCGGTGTGAACGTGGTGGCGCTCTGTGATAGCTCGCTGGCGGTTGCCCAGGAACGCGCAGATGCTCTTCATATTCCTCATGCGTACGGTAGCGTTGAAGCGCTGCTGGCGCATCCCGGACTACAGGTAGTGCATAACTGTACACCGAATCATCTGCATGCCGATATCAATCGGCAGATTTTACGCGCGGGTATGCACGTGTTTTCAGAAAAGCCGCTGTGTATGACGCCGGATGAGGCTCGTGAACTGGAAACGCTGGCGCAGCAGGCTGGAGTGGTGCACGGCGTGAGCTTTGTCTATCGCCAGTTTGCAATGGTGCAGCAGGCGGCCAGTATGGTCAGAAGCGGCAGTGTGGGTAGTCTGTTTGCCGTACAGGGGAGCTATCTGCAGGACTGGATGCTGCTGGAGACTGACTACAACTGGCGGGTCGATGCCGCACAGGGCGGCGATTCACGGGCGGTAGCGGATATCGGTTCGCACTGGTGCGATACGGTGCAATTCGTGACTGGAAAACGTATTGTCGAGGTGATGGCCGATTTGGCTATCGTCTGGCCGGTACGTAAAGCCAGCATTGCCAGTAACGCTACGTTTGGCCAGCAAACGGCTGATGTGCAATTTGAGGATAAAGCGGTTACGACGGAAGATCGTGGGTCGGTGCTGGTACGTTTTGATGATGGCAGCAAAGGCTGCTTTAGCGTTTCGCAGGTGAGTGCCGGGCGCAAGAATCACCTGAGCTTTGAAATTAACGGTAGCCACTGTTCACTGCACTGGGATCAGGAAACGCCGCAACAGCTTTGGGTCGGGCACCGTCAGCAGGCGAACCAGATCCTGACGGACGACCCAGGATTGATGAATGCGGATGTTGCTGCCAGTGCGCACTTTCCGGGCGGGCATATTGAGGGCTGGCCGGATGCGTTCAAGAATATGATGCAGCAGTTTTATCAGGCGGTGTTGGCAGGCAAAATGCCCGCGACGGCGGAGCGTCGATTTGCGTCTTTTTCTGACGGTGCGGATGTGATGTATATTATTGATGCAATTATAAAAAGCCATCAGCAGCAGCGTTGGATATCAGTACAGCGCTAAACACGCATCCGGTTCGCCAGTCGGCGATTTTATGGTAGCCTCAACGCAAAGCGTAAACCGCAGGATGTGTCGTCGTTATGTCTATTCAAAAAATCGCCCAGCTTGCCGGTGTGTCGGTGGCGACGGTATCGCGTGTGCTGAATCACAGTGATACCGTCAAAGCCAAAAATCGTGAGCGCGTGCTACAGGCTATTAAAGAAAGCAATTATCAGCCCAACCTGCTGGCGCGTCAGCTGCGTACGGCACGTAGTTCGATGATTCTGGTGATGGTTTCCAACATCGCCAATCCTTTTTGTGCAGAAGTTGTTAAAGGCATTGAAGAGGAGGCGGAGAAGAATGGCTATCGCATTTTACTGTGTAATTCCGGCTCAGATACAGCCCGCTCAAAATCGGCGTTGAAGCTCCTGTCGGGGAAAATCGTCGATGGCATTATCACCATGGATGCATTCTCCAAATTACCGGAACTGACTACGCTGATTGGCGATGCGCCCTGGGTTCAGTGCGCGGAATATGCTGACAAAGGCGCGGTTTCCTGCGTGGGGATTAACGATGTTGACGCCGCACAGTCGGTAATATCTCACCTGGTGGATAAGGGCTACCGACGAATTGCCTTAATCAATCATGACCTGAGTTATAAATATGCTCGTTTGCGCGAACGCGGCTATAAAGCGGCGCTGCATGCGCTGTCGCTTGAATATCAGGCTGTGGAATATGCCAGTGAATTAAGTTCCAGTGCAGGAATTGCGGCGATGAAAACACTACTTGCCGCAGAGGTGAAACCCGACGCGGTGTTTGCCGTATCGGACACGCTAGCCGCTGGTGCGATGCGCGCTATTTTCGATGCCGGATTACAGATCCCGCAGGATATCGCCGTTGTTGGTTTCGACGGTACGGAACTGGCAGAAATGGTTTCTCCACAGCTTTCGACCATTGAGCAGCCCTCACGGGATATAGGCCGCAAAGCGGTAGGATTATTGCTGAATAAAATAGAAAATCCTGACGCGCAGACGGAAAGGGTGATGATGGACTGGCGCTATATTTCACGCGCCAGTACCTGAGCTTTATCGCTGAAACGCGCCAGACAGCGCACGAATATCGTTTCCGGTAGGCGACTGATGAATGCGCAAGCCAAACTCTTCGACTACGGCAAATATATGGTCGAAGATATCAGCCTGAATACTTTCATATTCCAGCCAGACCACCGTATTGGTAAAGGCATAAATTTCGATCGGTAAACCATGATCGTCCGGCGCAAGCTGGCGCACCATTAACGTCATATCTTTGCGAATACGCGGATGATGACGCAAATACTCGTTCAGATAAGCGCGGAAGGTGCCAATATTGGTCATCCGGCGGTGATTCAACACCGATTCAGGCGCATCTAACTGCTGATTCCACTCGTCAATTTCCTGGTGACGTGCGGTTAAATACGGTTTCAGCAGGTGGGCTTTATGCAGACGCTGGCGCTCATCCTCATCAAGAAAATGGATGCTGGTGGCATCGATGCTGATGCTGCGTTTTATTCTCCGCCCACCGGAAGCCGACATTCCACTCCAGTTTTTAAAAGAGTCTGAGACCAGTGACCAGGTTGGGATAGTGGTGATGGTGTTATCCCAGTTGCGCACTTTCACGGTGGTTAAGCCAATATCGATAACCGCGCCATCTGCACCATATTTCGGCATTTCCAGCCAGTCACCCAACTTCAACATATCGTTGGCTGAAAGTTGTATTCCGGCAACCAGTCCGAGGATTGGATCTTTAAACACCAGCATTAACACGGCGGCCATGGCGCCCAGACCGCTTATCAGTATTGCCGGTGACTGACCAATCAGCAGGGAAATCATCAATATTCCGACGAGAATTGCGCTGATGAGTTTGATGCCCTGGAATATGCCTTTTAGCGGTAATTGCGATGCGGCAGGGAGTTTTTGCGACAGATTGAGAATAACGTCCAGCAGGGAAAACAGGGACAGCAGGGCGTACATCATGATCCACAACTGTGCGCAGGTCACTAATATTTCTGCTGCTTCGCTGCCTTTCTGTAGCCAGAGTGCGGCCTGTATATTGACAATGATACCCTGCAGGGTGAATGCCAGCCGGTGAAATAACTTGTTCTGCGTGATGATTTGTAGCCACAGGCGGGAGCTGGCGCTGGCGCGCTTTTCAAATGCGCGTAATACCACCCAGTGCAAAATAACGTGAACAATAATGGCGGTGATAAAAATAATGCCAAAAATCATCACCAATGAGGTGGTGTGATTTATTTCAATGCCGAGTTCTTCTACCTGAGATATCAATTCCTGCATAACGTCTCCTTAATAAACAGCGGTCTATGATGACCGCTGCGCGGAGCTTATGCAAATGCGGAGGATTAGACTTCCGTCAGCGTCGTTTCCAGCGGCAGACGAGATTTCGGCAGCGCGGCGTTGAAATCTTCTACGCTGTGATGACCCACAGGAACCACCACTACGCTGGTGAAACCTTTTTCTTTCAGGCCAAATTCTGCATCCATGACAGCTGAATCAAAGCCTTCGATCGGCACAGCATCCAGGCCCATCGCCGCAACGCCCAGCAGGAAGTTACCGACGTTCAGGTACACCTGTTTTGCCATCCAGTGGTTGTCATCTTTCAGTTCTTTGCGATGCATGTCGGCAAAGAAGGTGCGGCCTTTGTGGTTTGCGGCTTTCGCTTCAGGCGTGGCGAAACGACCATCGCTTTCTTCTTGATCCACCACGCGTTCCAGCCATGCATCATCCATCGCCGTTTTGGCGCAGAACACCACAACGTGGGAAGCATCCAGCATTTTACGTTCGTTGAATACAAAGCCGCCGGCTGCGGATTTAGCCACACGCGCCTTACCTTCGTCAGTGCTGGCGACGATAAAGTGCCATGGCTGAGAGTTGGTGCTGGACGGGCTAAACTGCAGCAGCGTTTTTAATTTTTCGGCCTGCTCAGCGGTCAGTTTTTTATTCGGATCGAATGCCTTAGTGGAGTAACGTTTTAAGGCGACAGAAACAATATCCATAACTACTCCTGGTGATTTTCCATACCCTGCGGGTGCGTTTTGTTTCAGCAGGGTACAGGGTTAGCAGGAAAAAGATAAGACAGGAAAATGCAAAAACACTTATCGGGGTTAGCGATAAATCAACCTGGACGCAGGCGTTTTTGATCCCGCTTCGGCAAGCCATCGACGACGCGGTGCCAGGAATCATTCACCAGCTCTGCCAGTAATGACTCGGTAATATCGTCACCAGGATAGACTGAGATCCAGTGCTTTTTATTCATGTGATAGCCGGGTTCAATGCTGGGGTAGATCTGCTGGTTTAACAGTGATTTTTGCGGATCGGATTTCAGGTTAATAAGCGGCCGTCCGCGAAGCTCCGTGACCAGCATAAAAATTTTACCGCCAACCTTGAAGACATCGTATTCCGGGCCGAAAGGCCAGCAGTGTTCGGTAAAAGGTAGTTCGAGCGCAAGGCGTTTCGCACAGGCAGGAAGGGTCTGGCCGTCCATTATTGTTCCTCGCGGGTCAGGGCGCGCCACATGGCTTCAAACCCCATCGAAATATATTCATTTGCGCGGGCAGCGTCGCGGGCGGCGAACTCCATGGTGGTTTCTGCCAGAGAAAGGAATAGCCCGTCGCCAAAGGCGCGATATTCGTCAGACATAAACTCGGGTCGTACGGAACGATGACAAAGATCGCGCAGTTCCGGGAACATATCGTCAGCCTGTTGTTCGGTTTCCTTGCTTATTTTCTCGCTGACGGCCAACTGACGAATCGTGCGATGCCCGCAGGTGTGGTTCAGGCCCCAGCTAATGTAGCTGTTCCAGATGTAGTGAGTCATGGTTTTGGCATCGGTCACTGAACGATCCAGGTTTGCCATCATCGACTGACAAAGGTCTTGCTTCAAAAAGAGGTAAAGCTCGTTGATCAAATCATCTTTGGTCGCGAAATAGCGAAACAACGTTCCCTCCGCAACCCCTGCATTACGGGCTATCACGGCGGTCGAAGCCGCAACACCTGATTGTGCAAATGCTGTGGTTGCAGCTTCCAGTAATGCCAGTTTTTTGTCTTCACTCTTCGGACGAGCCACTACACTTTACCCTTAAGTCTGTAAAAAACATGATTGAATCACGGCGTTTGCTGCGCCGCAACGGCGAATGTCAAAGATTGAAAATCATCTTGACGGAGAACTTTCGATTTCTATAATGAGTGCTTACTCACTCATAATCAAGAGTCAGTCGCGCAAACCAGCGGAAAGGGGGCGCGTTTAAGGTCAGGATATGAAGCGTCTCACAGTTTGTGTGGTTGTTATTATGCTTATTGCTGCAGCTGCAAGTTTACCGTTTGTACTCAATGCCGGGTTTGGTCAGGCGCCGCAAGGGGCACAACTGAGTCAGGTTGAACAGTCACCGCACTATCGTGATGGACAGTTTCATAACCAGGTGCCGACACCGGGCTATACCGGCAACAAAGGCATGCTGGCGGCCTGGTGGGAGTTTCTGGTCGCTAAGCGTGAAAATGCACGACCAGCACAACCGTTACCTATGGTCGCGACCGATCTCGCCGGGCTTTCGCCGCAGCAGGATACCCTGGTCTGGCTGGGCCATTCTTCGTGGTATTTACAGCTGGCGGGTCAACGTATCCTGATTGATCCGGTTTTCAGCAATTATGCCGCACCGTTCTCGTTCCTGAACAAGGCCTTTGCCGGTGATTATCCGTGGACCGCACAGACGATGCCGGAGATAGACCTGCTCATCATCTCGCACGATCACTATGACCATCTGGATCTCGCCACTATCAAGGCGCTAATGCCGAAAATTAAGCGGGTGATTACGCCGCTTGGCGTCGGGTCGCATCTGCGTTACTGGGGGATGCGCAGCGAGATAATCGAAGAACGGGACTGGAATCAGTCCGTCAGAGTGACGGATTCGCTGATCGTTCATGTGCTGCCCGCCCGTCATTTCTCGGGGCGCGGTATCAAACGCAACCAAACGCTATGGGCGAGCTTCATGTTCGAAACGCCGGAGCAGAACGTTTATTACAGCGGCGATTCCGGCTATGGACCGCATTTTAAAGCCATCGGCGAGCAGTTTGGCTCTGTCGATTTGGCGATTATGGAGAACGGTCAGTATGACCAGGACTGGAAGTTTATTCACATGATGCCGGAAGAGACGGCTCAGGCCGCGGCAGATCTGCATGCGAAAGCCGTGTTGCCAGGGCATGCCGGCCGTTTCGTTCTGGCAAAACATACCTGGGATGATCCTTACAAACGACTGGCGCTTGCCAGCCGTCATCAGGATTACCGACTGCTGACGCCAATGCAGGGTGAACCGGTAATACTGTCCGAACCGGACCAACCGTTTACGGCCTGGTGGCAACAGGTGACTCAATGAATACAGGGGAGAGCATGATGACGATTTCTGCTCAGGTAATTGATACGATTGTTGAATGGATTGATGATAATTTGAATCAACCATTGCGCATTGATGATATTGCACGCCATGCGGGATATTCCAAATGGCACCTGCAGCGTCTTTTTATGCAGTACAAAGGCGAAAGTCTTGGGCGTTACATCCGCGAGCGCAAGCTGCTGTTGGCGGCGCGCGATCTACGCGATACCGACCAGAAAGTGTACGACATCTGTTTGAAATACGGATTCGATTCGCAGCAGACCTTTACGCGTATTTTCACCCGTACGTTCAGCCAGCCGCCGGGAGCTTATCGCAAAGAAAATCATAGCCGAACGCATTAACAGCAGAGGGTTCTCGCGGGCCTAATCCGCCAGCGAGAACCAGCGCCGCCAGATGAAGCGCAGCACCAAATATTCAATCACGCCCAGCAGTAAAAACCACAGGCAAAACAGCAAAGTATAAAACTGATTGAGATCCATCAGATGAAAAATGGCGACGAGTTTTTGCGCCAGCACCAGGCCAAGTGAGGGGGCGGGTAGCAGCAGGCAAGACAAAAAAGCCAGTAGCAGGATCCCTGCGACAGTCATCAGTGATTCAAGCGGGTGTTTCATGACATTGTTAAACTTGAGTTAAAAAGCTATTGTCCGGGATCTCAGCGGGTAACGCAAATACCCACGCTTACAACCCCGCCCAAATCTCACAATGTTTTTTCACCAGGCCACTCAGTGACCCGCCTTCGGCGACAAAGTCCCGCATGTTTTGTGCTTCATCATGACCATTTTTAACCTGCAGATGTATAGCTTCAATCGCGCTGGTTGCGCCTACTTTATCTGCAGAAGTAGCGATATTCTCCAGGAGTCGCAATGTGTCTTCTGACAGGCGGCAGCCGTCGCCGGTATTGATGTCGGTGACGATTCCCGCCATACCAAAGCGACAGGCCTGAAAACGATTGAATTTATACAACAGGTAATCACGCTCCTGGTGCTTGAATGGACGTTTGGTGAGTAACCAGTGGGCGGTAGCCTGAATAAGTCCTGCCATATTGACCGCATGATCAAGGGTCAGCGGCGTATCCATGACCCGAACCTCTACCGTGCCAAAGTGCGGGCTGGGGCGGATATCCCAGTGTAAATCTTTAATACTATCAATCATGCTGGTGTAAGCCAGTCGACGGAATAGCCCCTCGAATTCCTGCCAGTTATTCACCCATGGCATCGGGCCATTATCGGGAAATCCGGAGAAAATATTCAGGCGCGCGCAGGCAAACCGCGTGTCAGACGTCTGCATATAAGGTGAGGCGGCCGAGAGCGCAATAAAATGGGGAACAAATCGCGACAGGCCGTGTAGCAGGTAAATGGCATCATCGCCGTTTGCGCAGCCGATATGCACATGCTGGCCAAACACCGTCGCTTGCTGGATAAGATAGCCAAAATTTTCCAGGTTGCGCCGATAGCGTTCGTCATCGCAGACTTCCTGACGTTGCCATTTTTGAAATGGATGTGTGCCACCGCCACAAATGGCGAGGTGATGCTCTGCAGCAACTCGCATAATTATCTGCTGCATAGCGGACAATTCAGCATCAGCCTGGTCGATATTTCGGCAAACTCCGGTCGCCATCTCCAGCATACTTTCGGTGATATCGTGCTTCACTTCTCCGGCGGTGAGCTGCGGTTTTACGGCATCAATCAGCCGGGAAGAATCCTGACTCAGGTCGTAACCTGGCGGATTGACCACCTGCATTTCCAGTTCAATGCCTAACGTAAAAGGGTCGGAAACATGAAAATCAGGTAGTGGCATAAGGCTCTCTTCCGCGTTGATTTTTAATCAGTATAGAAGGACTGCTGATTTTCTGTTCGTCGTCAAAATCACCCTTGCGACGCTTTGAAGGTGTAATGGCCAGTGTTATAACTATTTTTTACTTCGCTACTGGGGTTGAATCGTGCCGGAAATAAATCTTTATGGGCAGACCGTCGGCGATGTCGTGCCGGACTGGAATGGCGCTGCCGTACTGCCACGGGAAACGCTGATAGGGCAATATTGTCGACTGGTTCCCCTGGATGCCGACAGCCATGCCGCCGATCTGTTTGATGCCTACGCGCAGGCGCCGGACGATCGCGACTGGACCTGGCTTGCAAGCTCTCGCCCCACAAGCGTCGAGGCCGCAGTTTGCTGGGTGCAGGGGAAAGTTACTGATGCCTCTCTGGTTCCCTATGCCGTCATTGAACAGCGTTCAGGACGAGCTGTCGGACTGGTGTGCTTTATGGCGATTGAACGAGAGCACGGTTCGGTCGAAATTGGTCATGTGACCTGGTCACCGCGTATGAAAAATACGGTTCTCGGCACCGAAAGCATCTGGCTGCTGTTACGCCAGGCATTTGCGTTGGGCTATCGTCGCGTGGAGTGGAAATGCGATTCTCTGAACACCGCTTCTCGACGGGCAGCGGAACGCCTTGGGTTTATCTTCGAAGGTCGCTTTCGCCAGAAGATTGTGCGCAAGGGGCGTAATCGCGACAGCGACTGGTTATCAATGATTGATAGCGAATGGCCCCAGTGTGACACCGTGTTACAGCGCTGGTTGGCCGCAGAGAACTTTGATGAAAACGGACGGCAACGCCAGTCGATGGCAGAGTGCTTTTCCTGTGAGACTGCCAACGTTGAGACTGTGCAGACGCAACAGCAAGGTTATCAACAGCGCTGGCAACAGGAACATGGCTCGCTGACGCAAACACCGCCCGCGCTTCTGGCTGATTTACTCGCAGCACAACCTCGCAATCCCAACCTTTGCTACGACACGCTCAGCTCAAGAGCAGGGTTAGCAGCACTGACAAAAGCAAATGTGTCCACCTCAGAACCGATGGCGGCGATTATCAATACGGAAGTGGATACCGGAGAGCGTCGCATCCCGGTACGGATTTATCGACCGGCACTGACCGGAGAGCCGAAGGTGGTGGTGTTTATCCATGGCGGTGGGCATCTGAGCGGTTCGGTGGAAGTGTATGACCCGGTTGCCCGTCATCTGGCGATGGCGACAGGAAATATCGTTGTGTCGGTTGATTATCGACTTGCGCCAGAAAACCCGTATCCGGCTGGTCTTTCCGATGCTAAAGCCGTAATAGAAAACGTCTGGTCGCTGCTCGACAGTCAGCATATTCCTTACACTCGCCAACTCACGCTTATCGGCGACAGCGGTGGCGGCGCATTTAGCGCGACGCTGGCGGCCTACTTTTCCCGCGAGCAGCCAGGATTTATTCATCGCCTGGTGCTGATTTATCCGAGCCTGGACTACACGCTGAACTGGCCGTCGGTGCAGGAGAACGGTACCGGAAAGCTACTGGATGAAAGCAAAATACGCTGGTATTTTCAGCAATATTTCCGCAATGAAGAAGATCGTAAACAGACGTCTCCGCTTTACCTGCCGTTGAGCCAGGATTTTCCACCCACTCTGGTAGTCAGTGGTGGGCTGGATCCGTTGCGGGATGAAGATTTTGCTTTTGTCGCCAGACTGCAAGCTGAGAGGATACCCGTTCAGCATGTTCACTTTCCTGGGATGACGCATGCTTATCTGATGCTGGAGGACAAAGTCCAGCAGGAAGCTAAAGCCACCTATCTGGCGATTGGTGAGTTTGTTCGCGATTAGCGCCCGCACTCAGTCGTGGCTGCGGGCGGATTTATCATGATTGCTGATTCGCTAAGGTGTTTGCCAGCGCGTACGCTCAACGGCGCTTTGCCACTCGTGCCAGCGTTTTTGCAATCGACCGTGACGCTCTGCGTTTGGCTGAAATGATATGTGGTCGGGCAAAAAATGGCGTAGCTGAGCGGTTTCTGTACCGAGCAGCGCCTTGCGTGCCAGCAGCCCGGCGCCAATGGCTGAAAGCTCGGGAATGTCGCTGCGCATAACCGGGCAACCCAGCAGATCGGACTGGTACTGCATCAGCCAATCATTTTTTGTCGGCCCGCCATCAACCATCAGCGCGCTGAGGCTGAAACCGCTGTGCTGGTGCATCGCTTGCACCACATCGGCAATTTGATAGGTAATAGACTCCAGCGCGGCGCGCACCAGATGCGCGCGTTTCACGCCGCGGCTGAGGCCATGAATTAACCCCCGGGCGCTTTCATCCCACCAGGGTGCGCCCAGCCCGGTAAGTGCCGGAACAAAATAGACGCCCAGCGTCGAGTCGACCGTGGCGGGCAGAGTATTGAGTTCATGTAACAGTTGCTCCTCCGGCAGTTCGCTTAAGCCGGTACTGTCGGCCATCCAGGCCACAGCATCGCCGGTATGGGGAATATTGCCTTCCAGACCATAGACCCGGGTATCGCCATCATGCCAGGCAATAGTTGTTGCCAGCGCATTCACCGCAGACTGCGTTGAAGATACCGGAGCCATCACCGATGAGCCGGTGCCATAGGTCGCTTTAACACAACCTTCAGCACCTAACCCGTGGGCAAAGAGCGCGGCATGAGAATCGCCAATCATCGCCAGAATGGGGATCCCATCGGGGATGGTCGCCAGGCCTTTCGTCACGCCAAAATGATGACTGGAAGGGCAAACTTCTGGCAGCGCCTGTTGCGGGATACCAAACAGCGCCAGCATCTCGCTATCCCATTGGCCGCTATGTAGATTGAGCAACTGCGTGCGCGAAGCGTTGGAGGCGTCACAACGAAACGCCGCACCGCCAGTAAGATTCCACAGTAACCAGCTATCGATAGTGCCGAGGCAAATTTCGCCTTGCTGCGCGAGCGCCATGCCGTTGGGGACGGACTCCAGAAGCCAGCGCATTTTAGAGGCGGAAAAGAGCGGGGCGACGGGCAATCCGGTGATGGATTTTATTTTCGCCTCATGACCTTGCTCGCGCAACGCCCGGCAAAAGTCAGCCGTGCGCGAGCATTGCCAGGTAATGGCGGGGCCGAGCGGACGCCCGCTTGCGCGATACCAGCCGATTGCCGTTTCTCGCTGATTACTGATCGCCAGCGCCGCCACCCGCTGCGTACCTACGGCGGCAACTGCTTGCGCCATTACAGCCAGAGAGGCCTCCAGCAGCGCGTCGCCGGACTGTTCAACCCAGCCTTCGCGAGGCGTGTGGATCGCCAGCGCGCGGGAGAACTTCGCGACCACATTTCCCCGACCGTCCAGCGCAACGGCTTTGGCATTGGTGGTGCCTTCATCAAGCGCAATAATAATGTCTTTCGTTGCTGACATCGTTTTCTCCAGCCTCTCTGTTTCCCTGAGTATTAGCGATGGAACAACGTATCCACCCCGAGATAGCGGGTGAAGGCTTCATGCAGCACCTCGGCGCTGGCGGAATGGTTCATTGCCACGTGATGTTCAAAACCGTTACGACAGATCCACGCCAGTAAATTCTCCAGATGCGGCACCTGGATTACTGCACGACAGCCAACCGTATCCAGCGGATCGTCTACCGATTGGCCTTCTCCGACGTACGCTTTGATTTCACCGGTTAAATCGTCGGTGCTCAGGCGGAAATAGGTCAGTGTGCCGCTTTTCATGCGTCCATGTACTGCACCGCAGGTGTTCTCTTTCCCAACGGTGGTACCGATGATGTCCGCTGTACCCATTTTGGGGCTCTCCAGACTGGCTGATGCAAAGTTTCCGCAGTGAAAAAGCACACATTTATCACGATCGTCGCCGAAATTGTTATTCCAGTCGGCAATGGAAGCCGGGCTTAAATTACTGCTGGCGAGGGCGTACATTGACAGCGCGCCCATCACATCCACTTCGCATGCGCTGGGCATTAACTGCCCGGACATCACGCTCATGATTGAGCATACGTTGATGCCTAAATTTTCCTGCAGCGAAGTCCAGCACTGGATCGCAGTGGTATCTATATCGTTAGCGATGACCCATTCGCTGATGACGACAAACAGTTTTGCCATTGTGACGAGTTTGTCGGCGGGAATGGCGCTGGCATCGGCGTTATCCAGCAGCAGACGACGTTTTTCATCCACACGGATATCGTCATCGCGCAGACATTTGATGCGGGTAAAGACTTCAGACAGATCCAGCGTTTCAACGGCGATACCCAGTCTTTCGAGTAATTTTTCGCTGTAGCGAACGGTATTGAATCCAGCCGGGCGAGCACCGATAGCGCCGACGCGTACGCCACGCATACTGCTGACAACACGGCAAATCTGTTCGAAACGTTTCAGATCCTGAGCAAAAACCTCACCGGCCAGATCGCAGACATGCTGGGTGGTGAGCGTAAATGGAATGCCGTACTGACGCAGGTTATTGCACAGGGAGATTTTTCCACAGAAGCTGTCACGGCGGGTGGCAAGCCCCATTTTATCAAGGTTATCTTCCTGCGCCTGAACCAGTACCGGGACATTCAGGCCAGACAGGCGCAGCGTTTCCGCTATTGCTTTTTCATCGCCAAAGTTCGGCAACAGCACGACCACGCCGTGAATGTCGTCGCGGTGAGCGCGGAAAAGTTCGGCGCACACTTTCGCATCCTGGCGGGTTTCTACCCCACCGAGTTCCGTTTGCGTATCGTCGAGCATAATGGTTTTAATGCCCAGTCGCGCAAAGAGCACGCTGGCTTGTTCGCGGGCTTCAGCAACCAGATAGCTTGGGAAAAATCCCCGATTGCCAATAATCACCGCCATGGTCAACTGTTGAGGAATTCGTGACATCGCTTTCTCCAGTAAGTGTTCTGTTGTTATTGTTTTATCGTGTGGTGCTGCAACAGCGCGGCGGCGTTTTTCACGACGCCAGCGGCGTCAATTTCGTGGCGGGCACGCGTTGCCGCGCGATCGGCCGCGATGGCATATTGACCATCGCCAATGCCGAGTCGGCGCAGCGGAATGGCACAGCCAGCTTCTGCCAGTACCTCGGCCACCAGGCTTCCCACGCCGCCATTAATGTTATGTTCTTCCACACTGACCACGGCCTTGCAGTGGGCTAATGCCGCCAACAGTTGTTGGGTATTGCAGGGACGAATTGACGGTACACTGATTACGCTTGCATCAATACCCGCCTGTTCCAGCACTGTGGCAGCCTCGACAATTTCATGGACGGTTGAGCCCATCGCGACCAGAGCGACATCTTTTCCTTTCCGCAGAATATCGATATTACCCGGAGTGAACTGGTAATTTTCGTCGTGTAGTTCCGGTAAGGCTTTTCCGTCGAGGCGAACATAAACCGGGCCGACGTGGCTTAAGGCATAGTCGATAATCTGCCGGCATTCCACTGGGCAGGACGGGGCGTAAATTTCAATATTGCCAAAACCGCGCAGAACGGAAATGTCATCAATACTGTGATGTGTGCTGGCGAGGGGGCCGTAGCTGGCGCCCGCGTTCAGGCCGATCAGCTTCACGTTGGTGTTGTTGTAGCAAATGTCGACTTTGATTTGCTCATTGGCCCGCGAAATAAGGAACGGAGCGGCATTACATGTGACAGCGATTTTGCCCCCCAGCGCCAGGCCGGCGGCGGCGCCAACCAGCGTCTGTTCGGCGATACCCACGTTGACCAGACGACCGGGAAATTCCTTCATAAACGGGGCGATTTTCGCCGTAGACGTTGAGTCAGCAACGACGGGTACAACGTCCATTCCGCGCTCGACCGCGGCAATTAAGGTATTCACCATCACGGTGGCGAGGTGTTCACTATTACGCATCTTTCAGTTCCTCCAGCGCCAGTTCAACTTCTTCCCCTTTTGGCACGCGGTGGTGCCATTCCGGGCGGCCTTGAATAAAGGAGATCCCGGCCCCTTTGGTGGTGTGGGCAATGACGACGTGCGGTTTACCTTCCGGGGTTAACCCTTCCAGCGTGCGCACCACATCACTCATATCATTACCGCGGCACTCTGTGACCTGCATACCGAAGGCGCGCCATTTCTCATCCAGTGGATCGGTGTTCATGATCTCTTTGGTTGCGCCGGCAAGTTGGAGGTTATTTTTGTCGTTGATGATAATCAGGTTATCCAGCTTGTAGTGGGCGGCGACCAGTGCGGCTTCCCAGTTGCTTCCTTCTGCCAGTTCACCATCACCGGTAACGACAAACACCCGGCGCTTGCTGTTGTTACGTTTAGCTGCCAGCGCAATGCCCACGGCGACCGGCAGACCGTGACCGAGCGCTCCGGTATTCAGTTCGATCCCTGGCGTTTTGTGTTTCACCGGATGGCCCGGCAGGTGTGAATCGGCGTGCTGATAGGTCGCCAGCCAGTCCACGGGAATAAAACCAGCCTCAGCCAGCACGCAGTAGTAACCGCCCACTGCATGACCTTTCGACTGGATGTAGATGTCGCGCTCATCGCTTGCTATAAGCTCTGGTGAGCAATTCAGGATGCGAAAATAGAGTGCTGTCAGCAGTTCGACCTGCGACAGGTCAGCGCCGGTATGTCCCCCCGCCGGGCTTTCTGCATTCAACACGATAATGCGACGACGTACCGCACGTGCTTTCTTGACTAGCTCTGGTATTGAGAGCGAAAACGGATTCATAAGACACCTCTTGAATGTTTAATCCTTAGTGAATAAATATTCCATGTGGGTGCAGTAGTGCAACTGTCTCGCTATCCACTGCGTAATATGCAGCTAAAACAGTTGGTCGTTATCGGTTAGAATAAATATTCACTACTGATTTATTATTCATGATTAAAGATATGCCTTGTCTGAGGGTTTGTCTACGCCTTATAGCAGCAAATTTTGGCGAAAAGAGAAAAGGATCACACTAACGCGATAACCGGAAAGGCGCAGACGACTTGTTATCTATTCAGGTATGAATAAAAATAACAGGCAGTTTACCAGGGGGAATGTTATGTCAAAGCAGGATGAACAGCGGTTGCTGGTTAAGATTGCCACACTTTACTACGCCGAAAATAAAAAACAGTCTGAAATCGCCACGCTGCTGCATTTGTCGCAGTCCTTTGTCTCCCGTGCCTTGACGCGTTGTCAGAAAGAAGGGCTGGTGAAAATCACCGTCGTACAGCCGACTAATATCTTTGTCGAGCTGGAAAAAGCCATTGAAGAGCGGTTTGGTCTGCGCCAGGCGATTGTCGTGGATGTTGGCGACAGCCCCAGTAGTACGCAAATTAAGCATGCCATTGGCAGTGCGGCGGCACATTACGTTGAAACTCGTCTGCGTGCCGAAGACCTGGTCGGTATTTCCTCCTGGAGTAGTACCATTCGCTGCATGGTTGATGAAATGCACCCGCAAAATATCCGGGCGGCAGGCGTGATCCAATTACTGGGTGGCGTGGGGCCAAACGGCAACGTGCAGGCCACGATTCTGACGCAACAGCTGGCGGCACACCTCGGCTGCCCGGCCTGGCTGTTGCCTTCGCAAAGTATTGAGCATTCGGTGGAAGAACGTTCTCGGCTGGTTAACAGCCCGGACGTGGCGGCGGTCGTCGAAAAATTTGCTGAAGTGGATGTGGCGATTGTCGGCATCGGGGAGCTGGAACCTTCTCAATTGCTGAAAAATTCAGGAAACTATTACAACGAAGAGATGCTGCGACTGCTGGCCGAACGCGGCGCGGTCGGGGATATCTGTCTGCATTATTACGACGCGGCGGGCAATCCGGTACTCAGCCATGAGGAAGACCCGGTTATCGGCATGGAGCTGGCGCAGATCCGCGACTGCAACCATGTGATAGCGCTGGCGGGCGGGGTAGAAAAACAGAATGCGATCCGTGGCGCGCTGCAGGGGAATTATATCGACGTACTGATCACCGACTACCCGACAGCGCGCAATCTGGTCAAAGGGTGACGCCGCGGTGAGTCAAGTTATCGCCAGCCCCTGGGGCTGGCTGTAGTTATCAGAGTTTTATTAAGCGTAGAGCAATCCATGGCTTAGCCGGTAGATCCAGCTTGTCACCGTGTTGAATAACCCCCGCAACCGGCGTGATCGTCATGGCCCAGGTATCAATGATATCGACCTTCCACGTCGTATTCTCCGGCAACATAGTCATCATCTTGTAGGCAGGGCAATGATCGCCAAAATAGAACAGTCCCCAGTTGCCCTCGCAGCTTATCCCCATCGACGTATCCCAGTGGCTACCCCACGGGAGCGGTGTCAGGCGTTTGGCTTGTCCTTCCTCAAGGATGTTGCGCAAAAAAGCGATGCGCGGGATGCTTGTTCCTTTGAGCGTGCCGCCATGTGACCACCAAATAATCTCATCTTCATTCAGGTATGTTTCGCCGTGAGTGACATAGCCGCCGAGTATTACGCCATGCCAGAACAATGCAGTCATTTTTTCTCCGGTGATATTGCCCCAGCCGAGATCGACATTGCCTTCATAGCAGCATTCGTCAATGACAATGGGTTTGGCAAATGTCTGCCGCCATTCCGGGACAAAGTGCATATCGTGGTGCTGGATGCTGGCGTGGGTGAGCGCGGGATTGTGATGATCGTACCAGTGCGCATTTGAGCGGTAGTGGATCGGCGGGTTGTGCCAGTTATGAATGGAGATCATGTGCGAAGAGGGATCCTCGCGTTTGATTTGCGCTATGGCGGCATCCCAGAAAGACATCGGTTTTTCTTTCAGCAGGTCGAACTCATTGGCCAGCGACCACCAAATATTTTTAAACGATGCGAGGCGTGCCACCACGTAGCGGAGATAGCGGCGATCGGTCTCCTGCGACATGGCGGAAAATCCCCAGCGGTCGTACGGATGAAAGAGGATCAAATCCACCTCAATATTCAGTTCATCCAGCTTTTGTATTTGACTCTCCAACTGGGCAAAAAAGGTGGTATCGAAGCGGGTAAAATCAAATCCCTGGTCGAGGGTACCCGGAAAGGGGAAGCGCATCGGTTCCTGCAGATTGTAGCGATAGTGTTTAGGAAATACGCACATGCGGATTTTATTGAACGGACTCGCCGCCAGCGATGCCAGCGTTTGTTGCTGTATATCGTCCGGTTGGTAATTCCAGACGTAGGCCGTGGTGCCAAAAGGATAAAACGCGTTGCCATTGGCATAGCGGAAGTGCCCGTCGCCATCACGCTGTACCGGGCCGGTTAACTGTGTTTCAGGGACGCAGGTAAACGTTCCTTCGACAGGGGACTGCGAAGGAATATTTGAGCTGATGCGATAGTGCCAGACGCCGGGGATATCCGGCATAAAGCGCAGTATGAACTGACCGTTACCGTTGTAAAAGCCCCAAACCGTGCGGGATTCTTCGCCGCAGGTAAAGGTGGCTGATAGCTCGGTGTCGGTAAAATGGCGAGGATCGTCAACGTCCGTGACCTGATACTCAAACCGCCCCCACAGGGCAATACTTTGTTCGCTCATAGCACTTCTCCTTTGGAATATATATTCCATTATGATTTTATATTCACGATGAGAGTAAGGGAGGTTACCGTTAACATTCCACTGTCAAGGCGAAAAATGAGCATGCGATCACAAAAACGCCGCCATTTCTGCTGATTACTGTGAGGTTTTTACTGTGAGACTGAAAGGAGTAAGCGTTATCTGAATGACGAGAGAAACGGCCAGCCAGCATAAACGTCTTGTTTATTAATAAGATGACATTTCGCCACTAGATGACGGCGCGCTTAGGAGCAAAAGAATGAGGTTAATTGTGATACTGGTAACAATGTCACGACTAACCACTTGCCAGCGCTAAATTCGTGGGCTTAACCTTTGCGTGAATAGTAATTCGATAATGAATATATATTCATAAAGAGGGTTTCTCATGAAGCAACAGCATAAATTGAGTATCAAAGAGAAGATCTGTTATGGGTTAGGTGATTCGTCAGCGAACATTTTTCTTGGGATGACGATGATGTTTTTGCCCTATTTTTATACCGATGTTTTAGGGATTTCGGCAGCGGCGATGGGGATATTGTTTATTGTTGCCCGTCTGGTTGATGCCTTCTATGATCCATTTATCGGTAATATCTCCGATCGCACGCGGACAAAGCACGGCTCGTATCGTCCTTTTTTGCTCTGGTTGGCGATCCCTTACGGTATTTCCTGTTTTTTAGTCTTTCTGGCGCCGGACTTTTCACCCACTGGAAAGCTAGTCTATGCAGTGATTACCTATCTATTTCTGATCCTGATGTATGCCTCCACGGTAGTGCCGTATGTGGCGTTGTTGACGACACTCACCGCCGATCCCATGGATCGTTTAAGCGCCAACTCCTGGCGTTTCCCACTGGCTAAGATGGCCTTTCTTATCTGCTCAATGGTAGTGCCGATTTTCGTCGCCTGGTATGGAAAAACCGATGAAGCACGCGCCTACATGATGGCGATGAGCTTTATTGCCGTGCTGGCCACGGCGTTTATGCTGCTCTGTTTCTGGGGAACAAAGGAGCGATATCAGGTTAGCGTGGAGACCGATAAAGTCCCGTTTACCAAACAACTGGGAATTATGCTGAAAGCGAAACCGGTGGTTGTTTTCTATCTGTTCAAAATTACCAGCTCCATTGCTTTTGTAATTAAAGGCAGTGTGACTATTTATTTTGTGAAGTATTTCCTGAATCGTGGGGATGGCTTTGTTTCTGGTCTGCTTTCGGCCACAGCGATTGCGGGGATCATTGCGCCGATGATTGCTATTCAACTGATTAAGCGCAACAAGCTCTCGAAATTAGGTACGCTGAAGGTGGCGCAACTGGGCGGTGGCGTGGCGGCATTATGTCTCTATTTCGTTAACCCTGAACAAATCTCACTGGCATGTGTTCTACTGGTGCTGTCGGTATTGATGGCTGAACTTGGCTCGATTACTGCCTGGGCGCTGCCTTCTGATTGTGCCGACTATTGTGAAGACAAATCCGGCGTCAGAATGTCTGGGGCTGTCGCTGCCGGTACGCTCTTTTCGATGAAGGTTGGTCTGGCACTGGCGGGTGGGATGGTTGGGCTAGTGCTCTCCCTTAGCGGTTACAAAGCGGGTGAGGCGGTGTCATCGGAAACGATGACGGCGATTATGTTCTTAATTGCCGGGATTCCTGCCATTTTCCATGCCATTAGTTTGGGGTTGCTGATGATGTTTAAACTGGATGATAAGGTTTCGGCAGGGCAGGCTGAAGCCGTCATGAAATAAAATTTCCCCACTGCCGGATGGCGGTGCATTATCAGGCCCATATGTCATACACGACCTACGCCTGATAAGCGCAGCGCCATCAGGCGTAATTTCAGGGCTACTGACTTTCCAGCGCCGCCTTTTGCGCAACCACTGCGGCTTTTTGCTGCATCCGGTTTTGCATCTGGTCGATAATGACCGCGACAATAATCACGATGCCCTTAATCACCATTTGCCAGAATTCGCTGACGCCCATCATCACCAGACCATCGGCCAGAAAACCGATAACGAAAGCGCCAATCAACGTGCCTAAGATGGTGCCTCGACCACCGGCCAGCGACGTACCACCAAGTACAACGGCGGCAATGGCGTTCATCTCAAATGCTGTACCATTGGCCGGATGACTGGCGGAAAGTTGTGCTGAAACAACTATTCCGGCAATTGCAGCGCATAGTCCGGACAGGGTGTACACCCAGATTTTTACCTGCCTCACTTTTACCCCGGACAGTTCAGCAGCGCGTTCGTTATCGCCGATAGCGTACACGTGGCGGCCAAAGGGCAGACGGCGGGCAACGTAGGCAATAACCAGCGCTAGCACAATCATCATCCAGATGGCCCACGGAATACCAAACAGAGTTCCCGCGCCAATTTCATCAAAACCGGTGTTACCCAACTGTGGATTGCCGGAAAGCCCGGGGAATGTTTGTCCGTCAGAGGTCAGCATCGCCGCGCCGCGCAATACGTACATGGTGCCCAGCGTACAAATAAAAGGTGCGACGTTATAGCGCGTAATAATCCAGCCATTTGCTGCGCCAATCAATCCGCCAATCAGCAGTACGACAGGTACAATCACCCAGACGCTGGGGAAGATAGCGATGCCAAACATGGGTAATACAATGCCTTTGGTGATCAGCCATCCGGCAATCATGCCGCACAGCCCAAGCGTAGCGCCAATCGAGAGATCAATGCCGGCAGTAATAATGACGAAGGTGATTCCCAGCGCCAGAAACGCGTTAATGGCGATGTGCTTGATCATAATGACCATGCTGCCGCCAGAGAGGAAACCGGGGACGGTGAAGGCAAAAAATCCGACGATCAGAAACAGCGCAATAAAGGTACGTAATTTCAGGATCAGCAGCAGGATATTTTCCCGCGAGAAGGTGACACCGGCTCGCGGTGCGACGACGGCAGATTGTAGTGTTTTCATGTCAGAACCCCTGAGCACTTGCGGTGACCAGCGCCGATTCTTCGGCACGATCGCGAATAATATCGGCCGTGAGCTTGCCGCCAGACATCACCAGAATGCGGTCAGATACCGCCATAATTTCTTTTAAATCCGAGGTGGAGAAGACAACGGCAATACCCTGTTGTGAGAGCTGTACCATCATACGAAACACATCGGCCTTCGCGCCAACGTCAATGCCGCGTGTGGGCTCATCAAGGAACAGAATTTTGGGATTGGTAAGTAGGGAGCGGCCAATCACCACTTTCTGCTGGTTACCCCCGCTCAGAGCCTGGATTTCAACATCCGGTGAGGACACTTTGATCGACAGATTACCAATTGTGCTGGCGACGACGGCCTCCTCATCTTTGCGGGCGATGGCAAAACCGCGCTGCAGGCGACGCCACAGGCTGGCAATAGTCAGATTGCTGGCAACCGAAGAAATGGGAAAAATGCCTGTGCGCTTGCGATCTTCCGGTACCAGACTCATTCCCATACGAATGCGGTCGGCGGTGGTTAAGCGCTGTGGAACTGGCTTGCTGTCGAGCCACAGTTTACCGAGGTAGTTGCGCTCAGTACCCAGCAAGCACTCGAACAATTCGGTTCTTCCGGCCCCCATCAGTCCATAGATACCGACAATTTCGCCCGCGTGGACGTTAAAGGTGACGTCGTTGACCACCGCATTGCCAGCGGCATTGACGCAGGTAATATGTTCCGCTTCGAGAACCGGCGCGCCGAACGTGCGACCTGGCTCAAGAAAATTACTCACCGGGTCGCTGCCCAGCATTTCACGCACAATCCACGGCACATCGATATCGCTAACTCTGGCTTCGGCCTGGAATTTGCCATCGCGTAAAATGGTGATCACATCGCCAATCGCCATCAATTCTTCGAGTCGATGAGAGATGTAGATTATCGAAACGCCCTGGCGAGTCAGTTCGCGAATCACGCGAAACAGGATCTCGACTTCGGTTTTACTCAGCGCCGAGGTGGGTTCGTCGAGGATTAGAATGTCAGCGTCCTCCGCCAACGCTTTGGCGATTTCAACCAGCTGTTGCTGTCCAACTTTGAGATTGCCGACCAGATCGCGGGGTGAAATGGGCTGATCGAGTCGGGTTAGCAGCTCCGCAGTACGCTTCTCCTGTTCGGCCTCATCAATGGGGGTCATGCCTTTTTGGATCTCCCGGCCAAGGAAAATATTTTCCGCGACGGTGAGATTCTCAAACAGGTTAAGTTCCTGATGCACCATACCAATCCCGTGCGCCGCGGCGTCCCGGGTATTGGCGAAGCGAACAGGGTTGCCATTGAGCGTCATCTCGCCGCTGCTGGGCTGCTGAACACCGGCGAGGATCTTCATCAGCGTGGATTTCCCCGCACCGTTTTCGCCAATAATCACGTTGACCTTACCGCGCCACACCTGATAATCCACGCTGTCCAGCGCAATCGTGCCGGGAAATAGCATTGAGATGGCATGTGTGCGCAGGATGATGTCCTCTGCTGAGGAATTATTCATCAGTGTGCCTCCTGTTCCAGCGCTAACGCTGCCGCGTTTTCCGCTTTTCCTGCATTCAGCGTTACGGCGAACAGTACCGTGGCACGCTTCCCTTGCCAGCTTTCGTCCACTGCGGGCAAGTGTTTTACCGCTTCGCGGTTATACGCCCGGGAAAGCTGGGCAAACTGAACCTGGTTAGTGAAGTCTTCAAACTTAAAACCACTCGCATCGCGAATGGCATTGCCGCGCATCACCGGGCCTATTTGGATGGTGACAGGGGCGTCATTGACCCTCATCACAATGCTTTTCTCGCGCGCATTGGTGGTATCGACGTTCTCAATCTGACTGGTCAGGCGCACAAATACGCTCTCGGCGGTAGGTGAGGGCGTCTTCAGGCGTGCGCTCAGCGCTGACGCATCCAGAGCGTGTTGCTTTGCCGCATCCAGGACGCGGGATTGCCAGGTTTGTTGCGCGATCTGCTCGGGTGTTTGATTGTCGAAACTGGCTTTGGCCTGTGGGTCGGCCGGGATGATGGGGTTGCCGTTTTCGTCGAGGTCAACTACCGTGCAGGCCGTCAGCAACAGGGTGGCGCACCCAACCAGTGCAGCACCCCATTGTGTTAACGACATAGTGCCTCCGCTTAGTGGCTCAGGTTGAATTTACTCAGCTTGCTGGCATTGGTTTCATCAATCAGCACGCAATCCATGAGCTGTTTTTCTTCTTTCTGCGCTTTGCCGTTTTTCAGGTAGTAATCAGCCTGCTCAACCGCCATTTGTGCCTGCTGCCAGCCGGGCTGAAGGACGGTCGCTTTAATGTTGCTCTTGTTGATGATGGAATCTCGGGTGTAGTCGCTGCCGTCAAAACCCACCACGATGACATTGTTTTTCCCAGCAGCCTTCAGGGCAGCTTCTGCGCCCAGCGCCATGGTGTCGTTGCCGGAAATGACGCCGACGATATCAGGGTTGGTTTGTAAAATAGCTTCCATACGGGTAAACGCTTCAGTTTGGCTCCAGTTCGCCGTTTGCTGGGCGACCATTTTCATATCCGGATAGTCGTCGAGCACATCGTGATACCCCTGTGAGCGCACATGTGCGTTGGTGTCGGACTGGCGTCCCAACAGCTCAACGTACTTGCCTTTTCCATCCAGTAGTTTGGCGAATTTCTCTGCGCCGAGCTGCGCGCCCTGGTAGTTGTTCGACACGATTTGCGCGACTGCGATGCCGGTCTTATTAATTTCACGATCGATGAGGAATGCAGGCACGCCCGCCGCTTTGGCTTTTTCCAGTGGACCAACGGTGGCATCGGCGCCCGCGTTATCGAGAATGATGGCTTTCGCTTTTCGGGCTATGGCGGTCTCAATCAGTTGGTTTTGTTTATTGACATCATCATCATGAGAGGCGACCAGCGTGGTATATCCCAGCTCTTTCGCTTTGGCGACCGCGCCGTCGGCTTCGGCTTTAAAGAACGGGTTGTCGTGTGAAGGGGTGATAATCGCAATCAGTCCGTTGTCGGCAGCATACAGCGAACCCGATGCGGTAAGGATCGAGGCCAGTAATACGGATTTAATCAGGGTCTTGTTCATCTCTTTCTCCACTTTGAATATTTATTCAAATATGATTTATTATTCAAGTTAACGATAAGTCGAGATAATCGAACTGTCTACGATTTGCGCAGCTAATTTCTTAAAAGGAGAAAAGGATCACGATCCTGAAAGCGTGGGTGCACACAGGGTAATGATGTTTTTATCGCGTTGAAACCAATGTACGTTAATTGCCTGATTGGCGAGGTTAGGCGAAAATGATGGCATGATTTGCAATGTTAATTGCTGATTCGTGAGTGCGGTAATTTTTGCGCTGGTGAAACCTGGTAACCCGGATGCCTGAGTGGAAAACGCCTTATACAGGCTCTCCTTGGCGCTGAATGCCAGAGTTAAGGCGAGTGGAAAGGGCAATTCAGAATGATGCAAAATCGGTCGTTCGTGGTTATCGATAATACCGTCAGCCAGCTCAACTGCGGTTTGTTGCGTAAAAATAGCTTCTATATCCAGCCCAACGGGATGCGTCGATACTACCGCCAGCGCAGTTGATGCACTGTGGCTGATGCTGCCAAACAACTTTTGTGGCCACAGCGGTTGTCGCTGCCCGCCGATGCCAGGTACAGTTTTGATACCGTATTCACGTAATGCATGTACTGCGGCGATCCGCCCTGCTAAGTGTTCAGCTTTACGCTTGCGTCCGCTGGACAGAAGCTGGGCGTGGTGGGGGAGCCAGAGCAGATCGTGGTCATGGCAGCTGGCGGGATCAAACTCGACAAAATGCAGCGCGTGGTCGGCGAAGGGAAGCGATGTGTGTGTTGTACGCATGGTTGTGTATCGTTTCCCTCTCCCCGTCGCGAGGAGAGGGAACAACGCTATCAGAAGTGGGTGTTAACGCTCATATACCACGTACGACCCGGTTCGTTATAGGTGTACGCGCCAGCGCCCGCCATATAGTCGCCAGTTTTGATATCGCTGGTGGTTTGGGCATTACCTTCACGCCACAGACGTTTGTCGAAGACGTTATCCACGCCGCCGGTCAGGCTGACGTTTTTCGTCACATCCCAGGTTGCGCTCAGGCCGACGATGCTGTACGGACTCACTTCCTGGGCTGAACTGCCGGTTACTGGTTTACCCTGGTAATCATATTTCTTCGGCTGTTGTTTGCCGTACCAGGTAAAGGTGGATTGCAGCGACAAATCTTCACGCGCCTGCCAGCTCAGCGTTGAGTTCAGCGTGTATTCAGGAATAATCGACAAGCGTTCGCCGGTCTCTTTATTCTTACTTTGCAGCATGTAAGTGATGTTGTTGGTCCAGGTAACGGTTTCGCTAACCGGTACGTTCAACGTCCCTTCCAGGCCTTCCACCACAGCTTTAGGTACGTTTTCCCACTGATAGATATCGGTGTAGGTTGTTGTTTCTTTACCCGTAGTCGGGTTTTTCTGGGTAATTGACGTTCTGCTTAGCGGTACAGTCCCCGCTTCGATCTTGTTACGGTAATCGTTGCGGAACCAGGTTACGCCGGCCAGCCAACCGTCACGTTTGAACTCCAGACCAATCTCTTTGTTGATACTGGTTTCGGCCTTCAGGTCATCGTTGCCCATCATGTAGCAACCAATGCCCGTCGCAGATCCGGTGGCATAGCAGCCCTGGCCTTTGCTGTACAGAATATAGTTCGGGTTAGTCTGGTACAGGCTAGGTGCTTTATAGGCCCGTGCGATACCCATTTTCAGCGTAAAGTCGTCGCCCAGACCTTGGGACAGGTTCAGGGACGGGCTCCAGTTGTCGCCAACGACGCTGTGGTGGTCGAAGCGCAGACCCGGCGTCAACATGGTGCTGTCGGTCAGCTCCATGTTATTTTCAGCAAACAGGGAGAAAATTTCAGCCTGTGAATATGGGCTACGATCGGTGCTGCTGGCACCAGGTATGTTCCCGCCCATAAAGGTCTGGGTATTGGAACTCATGTCTTTCATTCGCTGCTGGTTCCATTCGGTACCGAGCGTCAGGTTCTGGTTAACTAACAGGTCGAATGGAATGCTAATTTCGCTGTGCAGGGTGACATCCGCCAGGTCAGTGTCGGTAAATTGATTACTGTTAAATAACCCTTCAAGGCCACCTGCCAGACCTTCACCCAAACGGGAGTTACGGGTGTGTTCGTATTGCGCCCAGTTGCTGGTGGTAATGCCGTTGTCCCAGCCGCCCTTCCACGTCAGCGCATAGTTCTGGCGGTACATACGGTTGGTTTCTTTACCGTAGTATTTTTTTACCAGCCCGTTAGTTTTGTTATCGTTGTTGGTGTTTTGAGTGTCACCCGCATACAGGTTGCCCTGACGGCTGTAGCCAGCTTCAAACTCCAGCGATTGCATTGGGGCAAAATCCCAACGCAGCAGGCCGTTGATATCTTTGTTTTTTACCCCTTCACGACCCGCAGGCATCGTATCGGCATATGACCCTGTACGTGCTGACTGGTGACCGTCGTTAATGTCCCAGGCATCGGCCTGGGTTTTGTCGAGGTTACCGTTCAGGCGGAAGCTGAAATCTCCGCCCAGCGGTCCATTCAGACTAAAGTTGGTACGCTTGGTTGAACCTTCCTCTTTGTGTTCCGGCGCGTTGAAATAGGTATTCCAGGAACCATGCCACTCATCGCCGCCTTTCTTGGTGATGATGTTCACCACACCGCCAGCTGCGCCATTGCCATAGCGTGCTGCGGCAGGACCGCGCAGCACTTCAATACGTTCAATCATTTCCGGAGCAACCCAGGCGGTATCGCCGCGGGTATCACGCTCGCCGCGCCAGCCCTGGCGTACGGAGTTACGGCTGGTAACCGGTTTACCGTCGATCAAAATCAGGGTGTTTTCTGGCCCCATGCCGCGAATATCGATCTGACGGTTGTTGCCGCGCTGTCCGCTGGTTGAGTTACCGGTCAGGTTAACGCCAGGCATGGTACGGATGATTTCCGACACATCGCGAGCGGGAGGATTCTTACGAATTTCATCAGCGGTAATGGTTGATACGCCCGGTGCCTGCAGGTTCTGCTGGGCGGCGGTAACGACGATGGTGTCTTCATGAGAGACAGCGACGCTATCGGTTTGATCTTCTGCCATTGCTGGCAGGGCTACCCCGTAAATCCCTAAATTGACCAATAAGGCCAGTGAATGAATCTTGTTGTTCATTGTATGTCCTGCTGTTCTTTTAGCCACGAGTACCAATGTGCCGTGGTGCGGCATTTGGCCTGATGTCGCCCGCATCTGCGTAAACGATCCATTCCAGAAAAAGTACGCAGCGCCAGGTCGGTTTATAAGTGGTGAAAAACTGTACGCGCTTCCCACAGCGCGACAATACGCTATTGCAAATGCAAATAGTTATCAATAATATTATCAATATATTTCACGCTAGATCATAAAATTTCACAATAAACATGGGGTTATGGTTGTGACGACGTTAAAGATGGGAAGCGAGGCGTGGTGGCAGTCAAAAAAAGGCCCGGAGTGGGAGCGTGAAGACAACGGAAATTATCGGGTAACCTTCTGGTGGCGTGATCCGCAGGGAACGGAGAAAGAGTCAGCCATTCATCACGTTTGGGTTTATATCACCGGCGTCACCGACCACCATCAAAATGCTACCCCTCAGTCGATGCGACGCATTGATGGAACAAATGTTTGGTGCTGGAGTGTTTCCCTCAGCGCCAACTGGCGTGGCAGTTACTGTTTTATCCCAACAGAGCGCAACGATATCTTTTCCTCGCTTGTGGCAGGCGAAGCGCCTGACCGAAACGTGCTGCGTGAAGGCTGGCGGCAATTGCTGCCACAGGCCATTGCTGATCCCCTTAATCCGCAGAGCTGGCGGGGCGGTCGTGGCCACGCGGTGTCTGCGCTGGAAATGCCGGAGGCACCCGTACAGCCCGGATGGGATCAACCTGAACCCCCCAAATCCCCCGCAGTGTGCCTGCAATGGCATAGCGCCAGGCTCGGCAATACGCGTCGCGTATGGGTGTTTACCACCGGTGATGCTCAACCCGAAACGCGTCCGTTGGCTATCCTGCTGGACGGACAGTTTTGGGCACAGAGTATGCCGGTCTGGCCTGCGTTGACTTCACTCACGCATCGCGGACACCTTCCTTCTGCCGTTTATCTCCTGATTGATGCCATTGATACGGCTCACCGCAGCCATGAGCTACCGTGTAATGCGGATTTTTGGTTGGCGGTGCAGGAGGAGCTATTACCACTGGTGAAGACAACGACCGCGTTTAGTGACGATCCGCAGCGCACCGTGGTGGCTGGGCAAAGTTTTGGCGGGTTGTCTGCGCTGTATGCCGGGCTGAACTGGCCCGCGCGCTTTGGCTGTGTGCTTAGCCAGTCCGGTTCTTACTGGTGGCCGCATCGCGGTGGTCATCAGGACGGGGCGATCGTCGAGCAACTGAAAAGCGGGAAGGTGAGTGCTCAGGGGCTGCGTATTGTCCTGGAAGCGGGGATCCGCGAGCCCATTATTTATCGCGCTAATCAGGCGTTATATGCCCAGTTACCTTCTGCACCACAGTCTATTTTCTGGCGTCAGGTTGATGGCGGACACGATGCGCTTTGCTGGCGCGGCGGTCTGATGCAAGGGCTAATGACGCTCTGGCAACCGCTTACCGACACGATTTAACCGGACGATGTTCCACGACAGGAGTTGAGTATGGAATTCAGTAACCCCTTCGATAATCCGCAGGGCCAGTTTTACATTCTGCAAAATCCCCAGCGTCAGTTTAGCCTTTGGCCGCAGCAGTGCTCGCTTCCTGCTGGCTGGCAAATTGCTTGCGAACCCCAATCCCAGGAAGCCTGCCAGCAATGGCTGGAAGCAAACTGGACCACGCTTACGACCGCGAACTACGTCGATGTGCAGGAGGCTCCATGACTCAGCGTTTACCTTTAGTGGCGGCTCAGCCGGGGATCTGGATGGCGGAAAAACTCTCCGCATTGCCCTCGGCGTGGAGCGTGGCGCACTACGTAGAGTTAACTGGCGAACTGGACGCGTCGTTGCTGGCGAAAGCCGTTGTGGCGGGCCTGGAGCAGGCCGATACCCTGCGGATGCGGTTTAGCGAAGATAACGGTGAGGTCTGGCAATGGGTGGATTCTGCGCTCGCCTTTGCGCAACCTGAAATTATCGACTTGCGCGCAAAATCCAATCCACATGAGGCGGCGCGTGCGTTGATGCAGGCAGACCTGCAGCAGGACATACGTGCTGATGGCAATAAGCCGCTGGTTTTTCACCTGCTTATACAGGTGGGAGAAAAGCGTTGGTATTGGTATCAGCGCTACCATCATTTGCTGGTCGATGGCTTCAGTTTTCCGGCCATTACCCGCCAGATAGCCGCAATTTATCGCGCATGGCTACACGGCGAGCCTACGCCAGACTCGCCTTTTACGCCGTTCGCCGAGGTGGTGGAAGAGTATCAACAGTACCGTCAAAGCGATGCCTGGCAACGAGACGGCGCTTTCTGGAGCGAGCAGCGAAAGCAACTCCCGCCTCCTGCTTCGCTGTCGAACAATCCGTTGCCGGGACGATCGGCCAGCGCGGATATTATTCGTATGAAGTTAACCGCGCCTGAAGGGGCGTTTCGTCGGCTTGCGGCACGTATGCCTGACGTTCAGCGTGCGGATCTGGCCCTCGCGCTGGTGGCATTGTGGCTGGGACGTTTATGCAGCCGAATGGATTATGCCGCCGGGTTTATCTTTATGCGGCGCATGGGGTCGGCGGCGTTGACCTCCACTGGACCGGTTTTAAACGTACTGCCATTTGGTGTGAGGCTGGATGCGGCAGAAAGCTTGCCTGCGCTTGCACAACGACTGGCCGGACAGTTGAAGAAAATGCGTCGGCATCAACGTTATGATGCCGAACAAATCGTTCGCGACAGCGGGCGTGCAGCAGGTGCCGAGCCGCTGTTTGGCCCGGTGCTGAACGTGAAAATATTCGACTATCAGCTGAATATTCCCGGCGTTCAGGCGCAAACCCACACGTTGGCGACAGGGCCGGTGAACGATCTTGAACTGGCGTTATTCCCGGATGAAAACGGTGGGCTGAGTATTGAAATTCTGGCCAATAAACAGCGCTACGATGCAGAAACGCTGACGCAGCATGCCTCGCGTTTAATCGGGCTTATCGAGCAGTTTGCCGACAATCCGGCGCTATGCTGCGGCGACGCCGGGATGCTGTTGCCAACAGAACATGAGCGGCTGGCGAAGATTAATCACACCACCGTGGAGATCCCGTCCACTACGCTGAGCGCGCTGGTGGTACAGCAGGCCGATAAAACGCCGGATGCCCCGGCGTTGGCCGATGCCCGCTATCAGTTTAGCTATCGCGAAATGCGCCAGCAGGTCGTGGCGCTGGCGAGCCTTTTGCGTGCACGCGGCGTCAAGCCTGGCGACAGCGTCGCCGTGGCATTACCGCGTTCCGTGTTCCTGACGCTGGCGCTGCACGGTATCGTTGAAGCCGGTGCAGCCTGGCTGCCGTTGGATACCGGATACCCGGACGATCGCCTGCGGATGATGCTCGAAGACGCGAAGCCAAAATTGTTGATCGCGACCAATGAGCAACTGGCGCGCTTTAGCGATATTCCTGGGCTGGAAAGTCTGTGCTATGACTCGCCCCTGCCAGCAGAAGATGCTGCTCCGCTGGCGCTATCTCAGCCCAATCATACTGCCTATATCATTTTTACTTCCGGTTCTACCGGTAGACCAAAAGGGGTGATGGTTGGGCAAACCGCCATCGTTAACCGTCTGCTGTGGATGCAAAATCACTATCCGCTGACCGCGGATGATGTGGTGGCGCAGAAAACACCGTGCAGTTTTGACGTCTCGGTATGGGAGTTTTTCTGGCCGTTTATTGCCGGGGCAAAGCTGGTAATGGCAGAGCCTGAGGCGCACCGCGATCCGCTGGCGATGCAGCAGTTCTTTGCCCAATATGGGGTGACGACCACGCACTTTGTTCCCTCTATGTTGGCCGCTTTTGTCGCTTCACTGACGCCGGAAACCGCGCGGGAGAGTTGTGCCTCGCTGAAACGGGTATTTTGCAGCGGCGAAGCCTTGCCTGCAGATTTATGCCGTGAGTGGGAACAGTTAACTCATGCGCCACTGCACAATTTGTACGGACCAACGGAAGCAGCGGTTGATGTGAGCTGGTATCCGGCCTGGGGGGAAGACCTTGCTGCTGTAACCGGCAACAGCGTGCCGATTGGCTATCCGGTATGGAATACCGGTTTACGTATCCTGGATGCCATGATGCGCCCGGTGCCTTTCGGCGTGGCTGGTGATTTATATCTGACGGGGATCCAACTGGCGCAAGGTTATCTGGGCCGTCCGGATCTGACAGCAAGCCGCTTTATCGCCGATCCGTTTAACGTTGGCGAACGCATGTACCGTACCGGGGATGTGGCTCGCTGGCTGGAAAATGGCGCGGTGGAATACCTCGGGCGCAGCGATGACCAGCTTAAAATTCGCGGACAACGCATTGAGCTCGGCGAGATTGACCGGGTGATGCAGCAGTTGCCTGATGTCGAGCATGCCGTTGCCCACGCCTGCGTATTCAACCAGGCGGCGGCGACAGGCGGCGATGCGCGTCAACTGGTGGGGTATCTGGTGTCACAATCGGGTTTACCGCTGGATACGTCCGCGTTGCGGGAAAAGCTGCGTGAAAAACTGCCTGCGCATATGGTGCCGACGGTTTTGTTGCAGCTGGCGGAGCTACCGCTTAGCGCGAACGGTAAACTGGATCGTAAAGCGCTGCCGATGCCGCAGTTGACGTCGCGTACTTCCGGGCGCGCACCGCGAGCAGGGACTGAAACCACCATCGCGCAGTCTTTTGCGGCTTTGCTGGGTTGCGAGGTTAATGACGTGGCGGCAGACTTCTTTGCGCTTGGCGGACATTCGTTGCTGGCGATGAAGCTGGCGGCACAGTTGAGCCGGGTTTTTGAGCGTCAGGTGACGCCGGGGCAGATTATGGTGGCCTCTACCGTTGAACAACTGAGTGCTCTACTGGAGAGCACTGATGATGAGCAGTCGCAACATATGGGATTTGAGGCACTGTTGCCGCTGCGTGAAAGTCACGGCCCAACGCTGTTCTGTTTCCATCCGGCGTCGGGTTTTGCCTGGCAGTTTAGCGTGCTATCGCGATATCTCAGCCCGCAGTGGTCGATTATAGGTATTCAGTCGCCGCGCCCGGATGGCCCTATGCAGACGGCGGAAAATCTTGATGCGGTATGCGAACATCACCTGGCAACATTGCTCTGTCAACAGCCTCACGGACCTTACTATTTATTAGGTTATTCGCTGGGCGGCACGCTGGCACAGGGGATCGCCGCGCGCTTACATGCCAGAGGAGAGACGGTTGCATTCCTCGGGCTGTTGGATACCTGGCCGCCAGAAACGCAAAACTGGCAAGAAAAAGAGGCTAATGGGTTGGATCCAGCGGTACTGGCAGAGATCGAGCGTGAACGCGAAGCGTTTCTGGCGGCGCAGCAGGGGAATGCGTCAGAGGCTTTATTTAACGCAATCGAAGGCAACTATGCCGATGCGGTTCGCCTGCTCACCACGGCACACAGCGTGCCGTTTGCAGGTCACGCTACGCTGTTCGTTGCTGAGCGCACGTTAGTACCGGGTGTCAGTCCTGAACGCAGCTGGTCGCCGTGGATATCCAGTCTGGATGTTTACCGCCAGGATTGCGCGCATGTTGATATTATTTCCCCTGCCTCATTTGAGGCAATAGGGCCTGTAATAAATGCACAGATTAATAAATCTGTGTAACAAGACGAATATTGCTATCGCGGTGATCGAACAATTCCATAATGTAAATAATATGTTATGGAATTGTTCTTTTTTATGCAGTGCAAGGAGATGAAAGGGGTGAATAAATTCCGAATATAATTTTTGGTAGGGCGACAAGCACAAAGAATGTTTCGGATAAATCTGACTAGCTGGTAGACTTCTCCCACAGGAATGTTTTTCTTTTAGGAAAGTTTTCAGGTCACACAACATGTCATCATTAAATATAAAGCAAGATAACGTTTCGGAATTTACTGGGTATCCTCAGCCAACGGCAAACGCAAATGAAATCGATTTAGTGAATCTAATCGAAATCTTATGGCGTGCAAGAACGAAAATTATAGCGACCGTTTTCGCCTTTGCTTGTGTGGGTATTCTGGTCTCTTTTCTGCTGCCACAAAAATGGACCAGTCAGGCCGTCGTGACGCCGGCGGAAGCGGTTCAATGGCAGGGATTAGAGAATACGTTGACCAAATTGCGCGTGCTGGATATGGATATTAGCGTTAGCCGTGATGATGTGTTTAACCTGTTTATCAAAAAATTCCAGTCGCCTTCATTGTTAGAAGAGTACCTGCGCTCTTCGCCTTACGTGATGGCGCAATTGAAGGGCGCTGATATCGACGAAATGGAGTTGCATCAGGCAATTGTCAGGCTCAGTGAGAAAATGAAAGCGGTTGATACTAACCTGGGTAAGAAGAACGAAACTTCGCTGTATACCTCATGGACACTGAGTTTTACCGCACCTCAGGCCGAAGAAGCCCAGTCAGTGCTGAAGGGATATATCCAGTATATTTCTGCCCTTGTGGTGAAAGAAACGCTGGAAGATATTCGCAATAAATTGTCCATCAAAACCAGTTATGAAAAAGAAAGACTGGAGATGGATCGCGTCAGGCTCAAAAACCAGTTGGAAGCAAATATCCAGCGACTGAACTACTCGCTGGAGATCGCCAATGCCGCCGGGATTAAAAAGCCGGTCTACAGTAATGGCCAGGCGGTGAAGGATGACCCCGATTTCTCTATTTCACTGGGTGCTGACGGCATCGAACGTAAATTAGAAATAGAAAAATCAGTAACGGATGTTGCTGAAATTAACGGTGAATTACGTAATCGCCAGTACCACGTTGAGCAACTGTTAGCGATGAATGTGGGTGACGTAACATTTACGCCGTTTAAATATCAACTTTCACCTTCGCTGCCGGTGAAAAAAGACGGTCCGGCTAAATCAATGATCGTTATTCTGGCCGCATTACTGGGGGGAATGGTGGCGTGTGGTGGTGTTCTGTTGAACCATGCCATGATGTCGCGTAAGCAAAAAATGACGTTTATTGATCAGCAACTGGTGTGATGAATTGTCGTATGGCGGCAAGCTGGCCGCCATACTGTAACGCGTGTTATTTGTTGCGTCCAAGCGGCACCACTAACGGCGTTCCGGCAACCGGATCGTCGATAATCATACAGCGCAGTCCATAGATTTTTTCAATAAGCTGCGCGGTGACGATCTCCTTCGGTGCACCCTCGGCAATAATTTTTCCGTCACGCAGCGCGATCAGGTGTGTTGCATAGCGACAGGCCTGATTCAGGTCGTGCAAAACGGCGGCCAGCGTGTAACCTTTTTCCCGGTTTAGCTCACTCAGCAGTTCCAGCAGATCGATCTGATGACTGATATCCAGCCAGGTGGTGGGTTCATCGAGCAGCATAATCGACGTTTCCTGCGCCAGCACCATCGCAATCCATGCACGCTGACGTTGTCCGCCGGAAAGGGTATCCACACTTTGTGATGCCAGGTGGGTGATACTCGTCGCCTGCATGGCGTTTGAGACCGCAATTTCATCCTCTTGCCGCCAGCGGGTAAACAGCGGCTGGTGTGGGTAGCGTCCGCGGGCAACCAGCTCCTGTACCGTAATATCCCCCGGCGTGGTGGCGTTTTGCGCCAGCAAACCTATTCTGCGGGCGACTTCTTTGCTGGCATAGTGCTGAATATGCTCGCCGTCGAGCCAGACCTTGCCGTGCACGGGCGTCATCAGACGACTCAGCGTGCGCAGTAGTGTTGATTTCCCGCAGCCGTTTGGCCCGATAATCGCGGTGAAATGGCCGTCGGGAATCGACACATTGAGGTTTTCCGCCACGGTAAACTTGCCATAACCCAACGTTAACTGGTCGCCACGCAAACGGGCTACTGATTCGATCATTTTTTGCGGGACTCCTGAATTAACAAGACGATAAGATAAATACCGCCGAGGCTTACGGTGACAACGCCCACCGGAAGCTGATAAGGCATAAACAGCTGTTGGGCGCATAAATCCGCCATCAGCAACAGCAACGCGCCGCACAGCGCCGACAGGGTTAATCCCCAGCGCGATGTACCGCTTATACGTCGCGCGATATGCGGCGCGACAAGAGCAATAAACGAGATAGGACCGGCCAGCGCGGTGGCGGCAGCGGTCAGTACCACCGCAACCAGCATCATCATCAGACGTGAGCGCTCAACGCTGACGCCAAGCGCACAGGCGCTGTCATCACCCATTTCCAGTAAGCGCATCCGGCGTACCAGCAGCGCGGCGCACACCAGCATGATGATAATCAGCGGGGCAGAAGGCCAGGTTTTGGCCCAGGTCAGGCCATTGAGCGATCCGGCGTTCCACAGCCCGGCCGTCAGCGCGGTTTCTAATGATGCTTTCAGCAGTAGCCAGGTGTTGAACGCCACCAGCATGGCGCGAATGCCGATACCGATAATAATCAGCCGGAAGGTGTCGATCCCATTGCGCCAGGCGAGCGCCCAGACCACCAGAGAAGTCAGAATCCCACCCAGCATGGCCGCCAGCGCGATAGCGGTGAGATGCTGTCCGAACAGCACCATTGCCACCAGCACACCGCTCCAGGCTCCGGTATTGAAACCCATCACATCCGGGCTGCCCAGCGGGTTGCGCATCAGCGACTGAAATATTGCGCCGCTCACGCCGAGAGCCGCGCCAATTAATAGCGCCATGAGCACGCGTGGCAAACGCCATTCGGTCACCACCAGCGTAATACTGCGCGGCGCATCGCCGAGCAGGGCGGCAATAATTTGCTGGGTTTCCAGCGTAACAACGCCGCTACGCAGGCTCCACAAACCAATGACGAGACAACCTGCAACCAGCAGCAGGCTGCTGATTATCAGGCGGCGGGAGAGGTGCATCATGCGCCACCCCCACGCGATTTACGGCGTACCAGAAAGATAAGCACCGGTGCACCGATAAAAGCACTGACTACCGACACGCGCAGCTCGCCGGGGACAATCAGGCGACCGATTATATCGGCAATCAGTAACAGAGTAGGCGTTGCCAGTAGGGTTACGGGCAGTGACCAGCGGTGATCCGCCCCCACCAGCCAGCGCGCCATGTGCGGCATCATCAGGCCGATAAAGGCGATAGGACCAACAATCGCGGTCGCACTGCCGCACAGTACGGTAATAACCAGCAGGCCAATAAATTGCGTGCGAGCGACTTTACTGCCAAGCGCGGTAGCGGTGTCGCTGCCGAGACTCAGGCTATTCAGAGCGCGACTGAGAAACAGTGCGACAGCCGCGGCAATCAGTACCGGTACCAGCACAACTTTCAGCGTTTGCAGGCTGCGGATATCCAGTGAGCCGGCTTGCCAGAAACGCAGCTGATCGTAAACGTCCGGGTTGAGCAGGGCGATGCCGGTGGATAATCCTTCCAGCACCGCGCCCAGCGCGACGCCCGCCAGGGTCAGACGTACCGGGCTTAACTGCCCGCCGCCCTGACTACCGGTAAAAGCTACGATCAGCGATGCAGCCAGCGCACCGCAAAAGGCCATCAGCAGCTGTTCTTGCGCAGAGGAAAAGCCGAACAGCGCGGCCCCCAGCACAATAGCGAAGCTGGCGCCGGAGTTGACACCCAGAATGCCGGGATCGGCGAGAGGGTTACGCGTGAGCGTTTGCATTAGTGCGCCAGCCAGGCCCAGCGCACCACCGGCGAGCAGCCCCGCCAGCGTGCGCGGCAGGCGCGCGTCCAGCACGATGGTGCAATCAGCACTTTGACAACTGCCGGTGAGCGCATCCAGCACCACGGAGGCAGGTAGCGACTTGGCGCCAATAACCAGACTTAATACCGTGGTGAGAACAAGTAATAACAATAGTCCGGGCACGGCGAAGGCGCGTGTCGCGGAAACAGAGCATGACATATCAACTTCCCTGATAATGATAGTAATTATCGTTATCGATCTTATTTGGATATGTTAGCATGTGCAGCCATCGAATGGATATTGAAAAAGTACCTGGTAAGGCTCTGTAATGAATCGACAATCCTGGCTGCTCAATCTCAGCCTGTTAAAGACCCACCCAGCATTTCGCGCTGTCTTCCTCGCCCGTTTTATTTCCATTGTCTCTCTGGGGCTACTCGGCGTGGCGGTTCCGGTACAGATCCAGATGATGACCCAGTCGACCTGGCAGGTGGGTTTGTCGGTGACGTTGACCGGTAGCGCAATGTTTATTGGCCTGATGGTGGGCGGAGTGCTGGCCGACCGCTATGAGCGTAAAAAAGTGATCCTGCTGGCGCGTGGAACCTGTGGTATTGGCTTTATTGGCCTGTGTCTGAATGCGCTGCTGCCCGAACCGTCGTTGCTGGCGATTTATCTGCTTGGCTTATGGGATGGTTTCTTTGCCTCTCTGGGCGTGACCGCATTGCTGGCTGCGACGCCAGCGCTGGTTGGGCGCGAGAATTTGATGCAGGCCGGGGCGATTACCATGCTGACGGTGCGTCTGGGATCGGTAATTTCACCGATGCTTGGCGGGGTGCTGCTCGCGACTGGCGGCGTGGCCTGGAACTACGGACTGGCGGCGGCGGGAACCTTCATTACCTTACTACCGTTGCTGAGCCTTCCTGCGTTGCCGCCTCCGCCGCAGCCGCGCGAGCATCCGCTGAAATCGCTGCTGGCAGCATTTCGCTTTCTGCTTGCCAGCCCGCTGATTGGCGGCATTGCGCTGCTCGGTGGTCTGTTAACCATGGCGAGCGCCGTGCGTGTGCTGTATCCGGCATTGGCGATTAACTGGCACATGTCGAGTGCGCAAATTGGCCTGCTGTATGCGGCTATTCCGCTGGGGGCAGCCGTGGGCGCATTGACCAGCGGACAACTGGCGCACAGCGTTCGCCCGGGACTGATTATGCTGGCATCGACCGTGGCTTCATTTCTGGCTATCGGCCTGTTTGGCTTGATGCCCGTCTGGCAGCTTGGTGTGGTTTGTCTGGCGCTGTTTGGCTGGTTGAGTGCGGTCAGCTCTTTGTTGCAGTACACCCTGTTACAGACGCAGACGCCGGAAGCGATGCTCGGACGAATTAACGGTTTGTGGACGGCGCAAAACGTCACCGGCGATGCGATTGGCGCGGCGTTGTTAGGTGGTCTGGGCGCGATGATGACGCCGGTTGCTTCGGCAAGCGTGAGTGGATTTGGGCTGGTGATTGTCGGTCTGTTACTGCTGCTGTTGTTGGGAGAAGTGCGCCGATTCCGGCAGGTCCCTGTGAATGCCTGATCGCATTGTGCTCTATGGTTTGTAGGCCGGATAAGGCGTGAGCCGCATCCGGCGCTGAATATTAAAACAGAGCCGACAGACGTTGCAGCAGCAGCGTAGCGCTGTAGTAGTCGAGACGGAAGGTTTCCGTACCCAGGGCGTAAACGCGTTTATTCTGCACGGCTGGCAGATGCGCCAGAAGCGGATTGGCGTAAATAGCGTCGGCATCTTTGCTGTCGCCAGCAAACAGGAACAGCGCTTCGCCGTTCAGGCCTGCCGCCAGGTTCTCACCGCCAAGCTGGATGATATCGTGGCGTTTGCCCTGACTCTGGCTGGTGTGCAAGTTGGCAGGCAGCGTTGCCAGCGTGAACCCTAACTGCTCCATCAGCTTGCCTTGCGCTGACTCAGGCGTCCACAGGTTGGCGCTGTGCGCCGCGGCGGTATATACCAGCGCGCTGACCGGCTGTGGTGGCAGGGTAATATGTTGCTTAACCGCCTGAAGTTGCTTATCAAACTCGGCAATTCGCGCAGCTGCCTGTTGCTCCTGACCGGTAATTTCACCTAACTGGGTCAGCAGCGACTGCCAGCTTTTATCGTCGTAATTAATGATGAGCGTTGGCGCAATGGTGGACAGCTGATCGTATAGCGCGAGGGCAGAATCTCCCCCAGTAGCGCTTACCAGAATCAGATCCGGCATTTGAGCTGCGACGGCTTCGGCGCTCGGTTCGCCGATATACAGGCGGCTCAGTTTGCGTTCTTTTGCTACTTCGCTCCACTGACGTAAAAAGCCCTGCGCATCGCCGATGCGATTGTTCGGCGTAGTGGCACCGCTGGCAATGACCGGGGCATCAATCGCCAGCAGCGAGCCGGTGAGGGTCACGCTGGTGGACACAATTCGCTGCGGCTTATGCTCAAGCGTATGCGTGCCGCGGCTGTCAGTAACCTGACGCGGCCAGTCGGCGGCGTGACCTGAAGAAATTCCTGAAAGAGATAAACCTGCCAGTAAGAGCACGGTGCGGCAAAAAGAGGGGAGACTCACGAATTGGCTTCCTGTTATCAGTATGAGTAATGCTTCTCATTTTCATTGTTAGCGAGCAAGGATGCAAGCCAAAGTCGCACATTGTGCTACCACAAGAGTTGACATACCGCCGCTTTACTTTTAGGTTAGCGACCGAAAATATAAATGATAATCATTATTAGAGCCTTTATCATTTTTGGAGGATGATATGGATACGTCACTGGCCGAGGAAAAAACGCAGACTATGCCGACGCTCGCTCCCGACAGTTTTTTCTTTATGTCGCCGTACCGTAGTTTTACGACGTCAGGATGCTTCGCCCGCTATGCGGAACCGGCAATTGATGGCGATTCGCCAGACAGCTCTTTCCAACAGAAAATGAACGCACTGTTTGCTGATGCCAAATCGCAGGGCATCGCGAACCCTGTCATGGTCGGGGCGATTCCCTTTGATACCCGCCAGCCATCATCGCTGTTTATTCCCCAATCATGGCAGAGCTTCTCTCGTACGGCGAAGCAGCAATCATCACGTTACTTTACCGCGCATCAGTCGCTGAACGTCGTTGAACGTAAATCGATCCCGGAACAGGACTTTTTTGAAGATATGGTCGCCCGGGCGGCTGCGCTGACGTCCACTCCGGAAGTCGACAAAGTGGTGTTGTCACGCCTGATCGATATCACCGCCGATGCCAACATTGACAGCGGTGCGCTGCTGGAGCGTCTGGTGGCGCAAAATCCAGCGAGCTACAACTTCCATGTGCCGATTGAAGACGGCGGCGTATTGATTGGTGCCAGTCCGGAACTGCTACTGCGCAAAGAAGGCGATCGTTTCAGTTCTCTGCCGCTGGCTGGCTCTGCACGTCGTCAGCCTGATGATGTGCTGGATCGCGAAGCAGGGATCCGCCTGCTGGCGTCTGAGAAGGACCGCCATGAGCACGAACTGGTGACGCAGGCGATGAAAACGGTATTGCGCGATCGCAGCCGTGAACTGCAACTGCCTTCTTCTCCGCAGTTGGTTACCACGCCGACGCTCTGGCACCTCGGCACGCCTTTTGAAGGTAAAGCCAACCCGCAGGAAAACGCCCTGACGCTGGCGTGCCTGCTGCATCCGACGCCTGCGCTAAGCGGCTTCCCACATCAGGTTGCGCGCAAGCTTATCGCCGAGCTGGAGCCGTTCGATCGCGAATTGTTCGGCGGTATTGTCGGCTGGTGTGATGCCGAAGGTAACGGTGAGTGGGTGGTGACGATCCGCTGCGCGAAGCTGCTGCGCAATCAGGTACGTTTCTTTGCCGGGGCAGGAATTGTTCCAGCCTCTTCCCCGGTTGCGGAATGGCGTGAAACGGGGGCCAAGCTCTCCACGATGTTGAATGTTTTTGGACTGCATTAAGAGCCTTGTGGACTGGCTTTAAGGAGCAATAATGAGTATTCCTTTCACCCGCTGGCCGGAAGAGTTTGCCCGCAGGTATCGTGAAAAAGGTTACTGGCAGGATTTGCCGCTGACCGACATTCTGACCCGTCACGCCGACAGCGACCATACGGCGATTATTGATGGTGAATGCCATCTGAGCTATCGCCAGCTGAATCAGGTCGCTGACAATCTTGCCTGCAGTTTGCGTTGCCAGGGGATCAAACCCGGCGAAACCGCGCTGGTACAACTGGGCAATGTGGCTGAGCTGTATATCACCTTCTTTGCGCTGCTCAAGCTGGGCGTAGCTCCAGTGCTGGCGCTGTTCAGCCATCAGCGTAACGAACTCAACGCCTACGCCAAACAGATTGAGCCGGCACTGCTGATTGCCGATCGCCAGCATACGCTGTTTAGCGGCGACGATTTTCTTAACGCTTTTGTGGCTGAACACAATTCAGTGCGCGTGGTGTTACTGCGCAACGATGAAGGTGAACACAATCTGCAAACGGCGATAAACCAGCCTGCGACAGATTTTTCCGCCACGCCATCGCCTGCTGATGAGGTGGCGTACTTCCAGCTTTCTGGCGGGACGACCGGGACGCCAAAGCTGATTCCTCGCACTCATAACGATTACTACTACAGCGTGCGTCGCAGCAATGAGATTTGCCGCTTCACCGGGGAAACGCGTTATTTATGCGCAATCCCGGCGGCGCATAACTACGCCATGAGTTCGCCAGGCGCGCTGGGCGTATTCCTGGCTGGCGGCACCGTGGTGCTGGCGGCTGACCCGAGTGCCACTCTGTGTTTCCCGCTGATTGAACAGCATCAGGTTAACGTCACGGCGCTGGTGCCACCTGCAGTGAGCCTGTGGTTGCAGGCGATTGCGGAGTGGGGCAGTAATGCGCAACTGGCTTCGCTGAAACTGCTTCAGGTCGGTGGCGCGAGACTTTCCGCCGCGCTTGCGACACGTATTCCAGCCGAGATTGGCTGTCAGTTGCAGCAGGTCTTCGGCATGGCGGAAGGGCTGGTGAACTATACCCGTCTGGACGACAGTCCTGAGCGCATCATCAATACCCAGGGTCGCCCGATGTGTCCCGATGATGAAGTTTGGGTAGCAGACGCTGACGGCAACCCTTTAGCCCAGGGAGAGACCGGACGCCTGATGACGCGTGGTCCGTACACCTTCCGCGGTTATTTCAAAAGTCCTGAGCATAATGCCAGCGCCTTTGACGCCAACGGCTTTTACTGTTCCGGCGATCTGATCGCTATCGATCCGGATGGTTACATCACCGTTCAGGGGCGTGAAAAGGATCAGATCAATCGCGGCGGGGAGAAGATCGCCGCTGAAGAGATTGAAAACCTGCTGCTGCGCCATCCAATGGTGATCCATGCCGCGCTGGTCAGTATGGAAGACGAACTGATGGGTGAGAAAAGCTGTGCCTGGCTGGTGGTGAAAGAGCCGCTGCGCGCGGTGCAGGTGCGCCGTTTTCTACGCGAACAGGGCATAGCGGAATTCAAATTACCCGATCGTGTTGAGTGCGTTGAGTCATTACCGCTGACTCCAGTGGGGAAGGTAGATAAAAAACAATTACGTCAGTGGCTGGCATCACGTTCACTGGCCTGAAGGAGAAATAGAAATGGCAATTCCTAAACTGCAGGCTTATGCGCTACCAACGGCGCTCGATGTTCCGGTGAACAAAGTCGACTGGGCATTTGACCCTGAACGCGCCGCGCTGCTGATCCACGACATGCAGGATTATTTTATCGGCTTTTGGGGCGATAACTGCCCGATGATGGAGCAGGTCGTCGCGAACATCGCCGCGCTGCGCCAGTACTGCAAAGAGCATAACATTCCGGTGTATTACACCGCTCAGCCGAAAGAACAGAGTGATGAAGACCGCGCTCTGCTCAATGATATGTGGGGACCGGGCCTGACGCGTTCCCCGGAACAACAAAAGATCGTTGAGGCGCTGGCGCCGGATGAAGCGGATACCATTCTGGTGAAATGGCGTTATAGCGCATTTCATCGTTCCCCGCTGGAACAGATGCTCAAGGAAACCGGGCGTAATCAACTGATCATTACCGGGGTGTATGCGCATATCGGCTGTATGACCACCGCAACGGACGCCTTCATGCGTGATATCAAGCCGTTTATGGTTGCCGATGCGCTGGCGGACTTTAGCCGTGACGAACACCTGATGTCGCTGAAATACGTGGCGGGACGTTCCGGGCGTGTGGTAATGACCCAGGAATTATTGCCGACACCGGTCCCGACCAGTAAAGATGCGTTGCGCAGCGTTATTCTGCCGTTGCTGGATGAGTCTGAAGAGCCGATGGATGATGAAAACCTGATCGACTACGGGCTGGATTCCGTGCGCATGATGGCGCTGGCGGCGCGCTGGCGTAAGGTTCATGGTGACATTGATTTCGTGATGCTGGCGAAAAAACCGACCATTGACGCATGGTGGGCACTGCTCTCCCGTGAGGTGAAGTAATGGCTGGATTTGATTTTGCCGGGAAAACCGTCTGGGTAACCGGCGCGGGTAAAGGGATTGGCTACACCACGGCGTTGGCATTTGCGAATGCTGGCGCTGAGGTGACAGGATTCGATCGCGAATTTCCTCAGGATAACTACCCGTTTGCGACCGAAGTGCTGGATGTGGCGAATGCCGGACAGGTAGCTGAAGTGTGCCAGCGCGTCCTCAAAGCGCGCGAGCGTTTAGATGTGTTGGTCAATGCCGCAGGTATTTTGCGTATGGGGGCCACCGATGCGCTGAGCGCAGAGGAGTGGCAGCAGACGTTTGCGGTTAACGTTGGTGGGGCGTTCAATCTGTTTCAGCAGACGATGGCGCAGTTTCGTCGCCAGCAGGGCGGGGCGATCGTGACCGTCGCGTCGGATGCGGCGCACACGCCGCGTATCGGCATGAGTGCTTACGGCGCGTCAAAAGCCGCGTTGAAAAGTCTGGCGCTGACCGTCGGACTTGAACTGGCGGGCAGCGGTGTGCGCTGTAATGTGGTGTCGCCAGGCTCGACCGACACCGATATGCAGCGCACGCTGTGGGTTAGCGATGACGCGGAGCAACAGCGCATTCGTGGATTTGGCGAGCAGTTTAAACTCGGGATTCCGCTGGGGAAAATCGCCCGGCCGCAAGAGATCACCAACACTATTTTATTCCTCGCTTCCGATCTGGCCAGCCACATTACGTTACAGGATATCGTGGTGGACGGCGGTTCCACGCTGGGGGCATGACGATGATCTGGAAGCGTCATTTAACGCTGGATGAACTCAATGCCACCAGTCAGAACACGATGGTGGCGCATTTAGGCATAGTCTATACCCGGCTGTGTGATGATGTGCTGGAAGCCGAAATGCCAGTGGATAGCCGTACGCATCAGCCATTTGGCCTGCTGCACGGCGGCGCATCCGCGGCCCTGGCGGAAACGCTGGGTTCAATGGCGGGTTATCTGATGACCCGCGACGGGCAGTGCGTGGTGGGGACGGAACTCAACGCCACGCATCATCGGGCGGTATCGCAAGGGAAAGTGCGCGGCGTTTGCCAGCCGCTGCACCTTGGGCGTCAAAATCAAAGCTGGGAAATCGTCATCTTTGATGAGCAGGGACGACGCTGCTGCACCTGCCGTTTAGGCACTGCGGTGATGGGGTGAAGATAAGCGCGTCGTTTAGACGCGCTTCGTGACACCAGTTACCAGCTATAGCGCAGATTAAAACTCCCGTTGAGATCGCGGTAGTCGTTATTACCTTTCTGACCCGCCGCCTGGACGCTGACGTTCCACTGGCTATTGAGATTCGCCTGAATTCCCACTTTTAGCTCGCTGCGATCGGCAGGAAGATCCTGTTTTACCGTTGCGTTATCAAATGATACGGCCAGATCGTCGGTGGAGTGTAGCCAGTTAATCTCTGCGAATGGCCGGACGGTTGCATCGACGAATGAAAGCTGGCTATCAATTCGCAGACCAAGACGTGTGGTCCAGCTATCGCCATTTTGCCCGTCTATGCGTGTACCATTTGTCTCAACGCTATCTGCCTCGTAGCGTTGCCAGATAACCTGCGCCTGTGGCGTCAGGCTTACTGTGTTAGCGCTGCTCATATTCATGTCGTAGCGATAACCGCTTTCCAGCGAAATCGCGTGAGCCAGGGAGTCGTAATGCGTTGAACCGGCATTGCCATTCTCGACGCTGTTATTGTAGAAGCCATACTGATACCACGTATCAACATACCAGCCGCGATGTTGCCGGGCATCAGAGAACCAGGTGGCATACGCGCCAAGATTGTAACCGTCGATATCGCCTGTGGCTGTAAACTGACTGCCATCCGCGCCACGATTTCCGGTGCTGTCGGTACTGCCGTCAAGGTAACTGGCCATCAGGCCAAACGTGATGCTTTGTTGTTCATCGCGCCAGATAGCAATATCGCTGCCAAGCTGAAACTGGGTGTAATCGCTGTCCATGTCGATATTGCCGTTGACAGCTGATGTGTCCGTTTTTCCGCCTTTAATTCGCGCCCAGACGCTTCCTTCGGCCGAGCGGTACTGGCTCCCTTCACGATCGAACAGCGTTTGCATCTGCAGGTTACGCGCCAGCCATTGGTTGCCCAAATAGGCGCCGATGTCGGCGCGATATTGTGGATTCGATGGGGTTACGTCGCTGCCGCTGTCGTCAGGATCAACCGGTGTGACGTCGCTGCCGCCGTCATCAGGATCAACCGGTGTCACGTCGCTGCCGCCATCGTCAGGATCAACTGGCGTCACGTCGCTGCCGCCGTCGTCAGGGTCGACAGGTGTCACGTCGCTGCCGCCGTCATCAGGATCAACTGGCGTCACGTCGCTGCCGCCATCGTCAGGATCGATCGGAGTGACGTCATCATCCGGGTCATCAGGCGTTTCTGCTTTGGAACGCAAATACCAGCTTTCGTTATCTTCATACAGACGATACTCATACAGCCCGATTTGAATCTGATTGCCAAGAGAAAATGCGTCATCCGATGATATCCCTCCGACGTCGACAATCTCGATACCTTGATCGGTATATGCACCCACGCCATCCACATTATTGATGTAGAGCGTGGTGCTGCCGTTAACATTACCCGAGACAATGAGCTGGTCGGTTGGTGAATTATCATCGCCTAAACTGGCGTTAAGTGAGAGCTGACCGCCGTTGCCCGTGTAGTCGCCGTTGATGATTAACGCATTCCCGGGAGTCGTACTACTGCTGCGGATTACACCTTGATTGGTTACGTTACCATTAACGATAAACTGGCTATCTGGCGTTGTACGATCACCAAAGCTTAGCAGGCCGACGTTGTTCACAGCACCGTTGATTACCCCGTTACCGCCGAGAGTGGCTCCAGCTTCAACATCGATGCTCTGCTTGCTCCCTTCAGAGCCAATAGCGCCAGAACTAGTCAACCACAGCGTTCCCTGCTGAATGTCTGTGATTCCGCTCCAGGTATTCTTTGCGGTAAGGGTGAGCGTGCCGTCTCCTTTTTTGGTCAGACTTTTACCGTCCCATCCCGTGGTGGCGTTGGGTGAGGTATCTGCCAGCAACCCATTGACGGTAAATGTCTGGCCCGCGTTCAGGGTGAACGTACCGTGTGCAGGCGTAGAGACCGCGGCGGAGTCTCCGGCGTACCAACTGAGCCCCACGCCCAATTCATATTGGGTATTATCAAGGGCATTAACCTGACCAGAAATCGCGATATAGTCGGGCAGGGTATCCGGATCGGTTGAGATCGAAGCGAAATCGCTCACGATTGCGGAGTTGGCATCAATTAGCGTAACCGTGTCGATGTCTGCCAGTTGATTGTCTGAGGTCAGCGCGTTGAGATCCAGCGCATTACCCGAATTGCTGATGTGTAGATCGCCGCCAGGATTAACCTGTCCGCCGGTAATTAGCGGGTTAGCGGACTGACTGGCCAGCGCCGCGGCGCTTAAATCGACGCTGAGAATACTGCTTTCTTTCAGCGTGACCTCATCAGCATGCACAGTGCTGTAAGTTCCGGCTGTGTGGTCTGCCGCCAGCTCAAGGGTTCCTGCGTTGGTCAGCGTCGTGAGCGTGGAATCATCGGTAACCCGCCACTGGCTCTGCTCGGCAAGGTTAAGATTGAGGATTGAATCAATCCCCTGAGCGTTGAAGCTTTCATTAACCGAGGTTGCTCCGGCGAAATAAGAACCCGCGTCCATATTGAGGTTGATATATCCCCAGCCGCTGTTAACGATGTCGCCGGTTATGGTCATTTTTCCTGAGCCACTTACCGTCCCGCCAGGTAGAACATTCCCGCCCGAGGAAACTTTCGGGTTCCAGATGGCAACGCCGCCGTCGGCGATGATGGTGGTATCGCCCGTCAGATTCACGATACCGCCTTCTTGCACCACCACGCCGTAACCACTGCCGTTAGCGCCGGTCATATCAATGGTCAGATTCTCACCATTGATGATGCCTGCATGGGTAAAATCCCCATCGCCGATGGCCCAAAGACCGTAAGGATTTTTACCGCTCATGATGATATCCGTATTGGATATATTGATCGTCGCGCCACTGTATTGGGCTGATGCGCCATAGCCGTTAACCGCGTAGATAGTGTTTCGCTGCTCTGCGGAACCGTTGAAATTTATGGTTGTCGGTGCGCTGTAAGGGGTGTTGGCCACAATACCGTTGGTCGTGTGGCCTGTGGAATTTCTTCCATCAATGCTGCTGCCTTCACCAATGTTGGAGACGGCGGCATGCATGCTGCTCATTAGTGTAAGAGCGGTGGACTGCGCGGTCGTGACGGTCAGATTTCTGGCATTGAATTCACTGTATCCTCGGCCGGTCAGGTAAATTGTTGATGCAGTCCCGTTTGCGCTAATGGCGCTGTCTGACCCTAAATCAACCACGCCGCCTTCTATTCGAAGCCCTTCCGTCTTCTGGCCGGTGACGTCAATGGTGAGGTGGTTGGCCTTTACTGTTCCGATGGCATCATCTTTACTGGTTGCCGAATAATCCTCAACAATCATCCCGTATCCTTCGGAGAAACCGTGCACGGTGATGGTGGAATCATTGCCAAAATCCACGTTGCCGCTGATGTCCGCGCCTGTACCGTTTGCGAGCTCGTTAGAGGTTGTGGAAAGGGTGATATCAAGGTTATCTGCCGTAAAATAACTTTGTGAACCAGAAACAAGTCCATATGCCGTACCTCCAGGCGTTGAGAGCGTAATTGCGCTGTTCTTGCCCAGATTAATTTGGCTGTATTGCCCCTCCTGGATACCATAAATCGTGGTGCCTGTTCCTGTCTCTGATACGGTGAAATCAATGTTCAGCCCGTTCGCGTTAACCTGGGTGTTTTTTCCAAGATAGAGCGCGCTGCCGCCGGCTGTGCCGCTGGTTAATTCTATGCGGCTGTCATCCCCAAAATTGAGCGTGGTACCATTTGCCCAGTATGTGTCGATACCTACAGCCTTACCGGTTGCATCGGTGTTAACCTGGATTAATCCAGCGTTCATGGTTAACGTATTATTGTCGTCATAGAAATAGACACCCGTCGCATTACCATTTTGGGATTCGGTGATAATTTTACTCTTGTTGCCGAAGTTCAGCGTGGTGTTTTCTGTATGAACGTTAATTCCGTAAGCATCTTTTTTACTGATGGTGTTAATTGATATATTCTCGGCGTCTATATTTGTGCCTGGACTGGTGTTGTTAATATAAAGACCTGTGGTTGATGCTGCTTTCGCCGTTCCTGTGTCTGTAACGTTAATCTGTGTACCGGTACCTAAATTATTATTGGCGCTGTTATCAAGTTTTACCCCAATAGAACCACTATCACCGGTAACGTTAATGGTGGTTTTACCATTAATCTGTACGCCTTGCCCCCCTGAGGACAGACTTTCGATACCCGTGGTTCCATCGACAGATGTCACGGTATCGCCATCATTTAAGTTGATGGTTTCACCGCTAAGCGGGCCGTAGTCGCTGGCATGAACGCAATTTGCCATTAATCCAACTGCCGATAACACCAGGCATGCGACGGTTGCGCGAACCCGTTGATCGCCCTGCGAGAGTTCTGACGTCACCACAAACATATTTCTCGCGATATTCCAGACGATGCGATAGCATTTATTCATAATTTATATCCTTATACGGCCATCCTGAACAACCTGGCGCTGAAAAATTCTGCTGAATTAATTTTTTTTATGTGGGGTATTTTGTCATTAAAACTGGTGCTGCAGGTATATTCTTTGTTTTGAAATTGGTGATTAAGGTGAAATAAAGCACTTACTGCATACAAAATCAGGATGGTCTGAATCTCTAAGAGCAATAACTGTTAAGCTGAGAAATTCAGGTTAATATTGTTAATTAATATCCTTATTAATAATAAAAATATTAAGTGGCACGCTCAGCATCATGCTGAGAGGAGAATTGGATATAACATAGAGGTGTTGGCACATACTGCGCAATTTTTTCAGTTGTCTCTGCGTTGATAGTGATCAAGTTAACAATACAATGTAAAAAATCAGTGATACTTCGGGTTTGCATGGTTGTCAGGTTGTTAAATTCAGAAAAGATGTTATAGAAACAAAATGTAACATCTCTCTGGATCGGACAACGGATAACAACTATGAACAAATCAGGGAAGTACCTCGTCTGGACAGTGCTCTCCGTTATGGGAGCATTTGCCCTCGGCTATATCGCATTAAATCGTGGTGAACAGATCAACGCGTTGTGGATAGTCGTGGCGTCGGTCTGTGTCTACCTTATCGCTTACCGTTTCTACGGCCTGTACATCGCGAAAAATGTACTGGCGCTTGACCCGACGCGTATGACGCCAGCCGTGCGCCATAACGACGGTCTGGATTATGTTCCCACCGATAAAAAAGTGCTGTTTGGTCACCATTTTGCGGCAATTGCCGGAGCGGGTCCGTTAGTTGGACCGGTGCTGGCGGCGCAAATGGGCTATCTGCCGGGGATGATCTGGCTGCTCGCCGGGGTGGTACTGGCGGGTGCGGTGCAGGACTTCATGGTGCTGTTTGTTTCTACCCGTCGCGATGGTCGTTCCCTTGGCGAACTGGTGAAAGAAGAGATGGGCCCAACGGCGGGCGTTATTGCGCTGGTGGCCTGTTTTATGATCATGGTGATTATTCTCGCAGTACTGGCGATGATCGTCGTGAAAGCGCTGACCCACAGTCCGTGGGGAACCTACACCGTAGCGTTCACCATCCCGCTGGCGATCTTCATGGGGATTTATCTGCGCTATCTGCGCCCGGGCCGCATTGGTGAAGTGTCGGTCATCGGTCTGGTGTTCCTGGTGTTTGCCATTATTTCCGGCGGCTGGGTGGCTGAAAGCCCGACCTGGGCACCGTACTTTGACTTTACCGGCGTACAGCTGACGTGGATGCTGGTGGGCTACGGTTTTGTTGCCGCCGTCCTGCCGGTGTGGCTGCTGCTGGCCCCGCGTGATTACCTCTCTACCTTCCTGAAAATCGGCACCATCGTTGGCCTGGCGGTAGGGATTTTGATCATGCGTCCAACGCTGACCATGCCAGCGCTGACCAAGTTTGTTGACGGTACTGGCCCGGTCTGGACCGGTAACTTGTTCCCGTTCCTGTTTATTACTATTGCCTGTGGTGCGGTATCTGGCTTCCATGCGCTGATTTCCTCCGGCACCACGCCGAAGATGCTGGCAAATGAAGGGCAGGCCTGCTTTATCGGCTACGGCGGAATGCTGATGGAATCCTTTGTCGCCATTATGGCGCTGGTTTCCGCGTGCATCATCGATCCGGGCGTGTACTTTGCAATGAACAGCCCGATGGCGGTGCTGGCTCCTGCGGGCACGGTTGACGTAGTGGCTTCTGCGGCACAGGTAGTCAGCAGTTGGGGCTTTGCCATTACGCCAGACACCCTGCATCAAATCGCCAATGAAGTGGGTGAGCAATCCATCATCTCCCGCGCAGGTGGTGCGCCGACGCTTGCCGTCGGGATGGCGTACATTCTGCATGGCGCACTGGGCGGCATGATGGATGTGGCGTTCTGGTATCACTTCGCCATTCTGTTTGAAGCATTGTTTATTCTGACGGCGGTAGATGCCGGTACACGCGCCGCGCGCTTTATGCTGCAGGACTTGCTGGGCGTGGTATCACCGAGCCTGAAACGTACCGATTCGCTGCCTGCAAACCTGCTGGCTACAGCGCTGTGCGTGCTGGCCTGGGGTTACTTCTTACACCAGGGCGTGGTGGATCCTCTGGGTGGTATTAATACCCTGTGGCCGCTGTTTGGTATCGCTAACCAGATGCTGGCCGGTATGGCGTTGATGCTCTGTGCTGTGGTGCTGTTCAAGATGAAACGCCAGCGCTACGCGTGGGTGGCACTGGTCCCAACCGCCTGGCTGCTGATTTGTACCCTGACCGCTGGCTGGCAGAAAGCGTTTAGCCCGGATGCGAAAATCGGCTTCCTGGCTATCGCCAACAAGTTCCAGGCGATGATCGACAGCGGTAACATTCCGGCGCAGTACACCCAGTCGCAGCTGACGCAACTGGTGTTTAACAACCGCCTGGATGCGGGTCTCACCATCTTCTTCATGGTCGTCGTTGTGGTGCTGGGTCTGTTCTCCATCAAAACTGCGCTGGCAGCATTGAAAGAGGACAAACCAACTTCGAAAGAGACACCGTACGAGCCAATGCCTGAGAATGTTGAAGAGATCGTGGCGCAGGCGAAAGGCGCGCACTAATATTCTCTTAACCAACGAGCCCTCTCCTGAACGGGGAGGGCGTTTGTACGACAGGGAAACACTATGTTTGAAACACTCGCCAAAGCCGGGAAGTATTTAGGTCAAACCGCCCGATTAATGATAGGTGTGCCGGATTACGACAATTATGTTGAACATATGCGCGTCACGCATCCGGACCAGACGCCAATGACCTACGAAGAATTTTTCCGCGAGCGCCAGGATGCGCGATATGGCGGGAAAGGTGGCGCGAAGTGCTGTTGATTTTTTGCCGGATGGTGCTGACGCTTATCCGGCCTACAACATCGTATTGGCGTAATTTGTCGTCGTAGGCCTGATAAGGCGAAGCCGCCATCAGGCAACCCGCACCATAATCACACCGTAAACGACTCCACCTTTTCGAATGCTGCGCGCAGTGTCTCCGGCGTTAACGTTACCGGCAGGGCGTGAATGGACTCCACCGGGCGCAGAGTGTGCGCAATCACTTTGTCGATTTCGGCGCGGTTATTGATGTTCACTTCCAGTTGAGCTAATCGGGTTGGCAGGTTGAATCGCTGATAAGCGGTAATTAACTGCGCCAGCACGTCATCTTGTCCCAGCAGCGCGCTCTGCACCAGGATGCCGTACGCCACTTTGGTGCCGTGTAAAAACTTCTCGGTTTGTGGGAGGACGGTCAGGCCATTGTGAACAGAATGCGCCGCCGCCACGCGTGTGTAGCGCTCACCCAGACCACCAACCATGCCGCCTCCGGCAATAATCGCATCCACCACATCGCAAAACGTGCGGCTTAGCGTGCCTTGTTGTTTGTCTGCCAGCGCCTGCTCGCTGCTTTCCAGCAGGACGTCGCGGATGGTCTGCGCGGCTTGAATACCCAGACGTACTGTCAATGGCAGTGTTTCCGGCTGAGGTGCGAGCACGACGGCTTCATACCACTTTGCCAGCGTGTCGCCGATCCCCGCCAGTAAGTATTCTTCTGGCGCATTGAGAACGATCCCGGGCTCGACCAGCACGAGGAAGTTCGCGTCAGGGAAAATTTCGAAATGTAGTGCCTGGCCCGCATCGTTATACCAGACGGAGAGCGGCGTCCAGGCAGCGCAGGTCGCCGCGATAGTAGGAATACCGACAAACGGCAGATCCAGACGACAGGCCAACGCTTTAGCGGTGTCGAGCAATGTACCGCCACCCACGCCAATCACCACACTGCGATCCTCTCCCGACTCTTTTGCCAGTTGGGCAACATCGGTTTCGCTGCAATGTCCCGTAAACAGCAGGCGTTTAGCCTCGGCAAGATGAAAAGCCTCTGGCAGGTAAGGGCGGGCCGCTTCGATGGCGCGTTCACCATAAACCCACACGGCGCGTGAAAGTTGGTCGGCAGTGAAAAAATCGTTCAGTCTCGACAGGCTGCCAGGATGGGAAAAATAGTTGGCTGGGCCGGTGACGACGCGAATTTCGGTATTACTCATGTTGTGTTGTCCTTTTGGCTGTCCTGTCCAGGCAGGTTATTTTTATATAGACGTCTGAACGTCTTGATTGCCAAATACTAGCATCGTGCTATAGTGGCTTCAACCACAACATCACACGCTGGGATAACAATAATGAGTAATAACCCGCTGATTCCGCAAAGCAAACTACCTAATCTGGGCACCACTATCTTCACGCAAATGAGTGCGCTGGCGCAGCAGCATCAGGCCATTAACCTCTCGCAAGGATTTCCTGATTTTGACGGTCCACTCTTTTTGCAAGAGCGTTTGGCGTATCACGTCACGCATGGCGCAAACCAGTATGCGCCGATGACCGGCGTGCAGCCGCTGCGCGAAGCCATCGCGGATAAAACGGCAGACCTGTACGGCTATAAACCTGACGCGAATAGTGAGGTGACTATCACGGCGGGGGCAACGGAAGCATTGTATGCCGCGATCACTGCGCTGGTGCGCCCTGGTGATGAGGTGATTTGTTTCGACCCGAGCTACGACAGCTATGCGCCTGCGGTTGAATTATCCGGCGGTGTGGTTAAACGTATCGCCCTGCAACCACCGGCTTTTCGCGTCGACTGGCAGGCGTTTGGTGCCTTACTCAGCGACCGTACCCGATTGGTTATCCTGAACACGCCACATAATCCTTCTGCCACCGTGTGGCATCACGCCGATTTTGACGCGCTGTGGCAGGCGATTAAAGAACGCGAGATCTTTGTCATCAGCGACGAAGTTTATGAGCATATCTGTTTCGCCAAACAGGGGCATGCCAGCGTGCTGGCACATTCAGAGCTGCGGGAACGCGCTGTTGCTGTTTCATCGTTTGGTAAGACCTACCATATGACCGGCTGGAAGGTCGGATACTGCGTTGCGCCAGCCGCCATTAGCGCTGAGCTACGAAAAGTGCACCAGTATCTGACGTTTTCCGTCAACACGCCGGCTCAGCTCGCACTGGCGGATATGCTACGAGAAGATCCGGCACACTATCGCGAACTGCCCGCGTTTTATCAGAAAAAACGCGACGTGTTAGTGAACGCGCTGCGTGACAGCCGACTGGAAATTCTGCCGTGTGAAGGCACATACTTTTTACTGGTCGATTACAGCGCCGTTTCCTCGCTTAACGACGTGGAGTTTTGCCAGTGGCTGACCACTGAAGTGGGCGTTGCGGCAATTCCGCTGTCGGTGTTCTGCGCCGATCCTTTCCCGCATAAACTGATTCGCCTCTGTTTTGCCAAGCAAGAATCGACGCTGTTAGCGGCAGCCGAGCGTCTGGTTTCGTTGTAGCTATTTCACAGTCCAGGCTTTGGAGAATCGACGGTCAGCAAACAACGCTTGCAGGCCGTTGATTTGCTTCAGGCGTAACACCTCGTCGCTGTCCATACCAAGATCCTTGCCAATTCTTTCTTCACTCCAGCCCAGTTGCGATAGCTCGCGGACAATCTCGGACATGGCGTGGATTTGATGACGCCCGCGGGCGCGGTTGTGGCGAATGGTTGCCGCCATACGCTCATGGCGTTCGCGTTCTAAACAGGCAACCGGCAGATATCCTTTCAGCCTGGGCCTCAGAGAGGCTTTGGCTTTACCTAACTCGTGGCGGTGGAAACCGTCGACAATTTCGTACTCTTCAGCCGTTGAGTGAACCACTACAATGGGCTGCGTAAACCCGTCAGCTTCGAGGGACTTCAGCAGCAGCTTTTTCTCCGGTGGCGCAACGTTATTGGGGTTGTAGTCATTGGGTGAAATATGATCATTTTTAACCCAAAGAACGCAATCTACGGGCTCCTCGCGAAAGGGACTGACGCTGTGTATTGCCTTTCTGAATTCATTTATGGCTTCAATTCTCTCTGGTTCTGATAAACCAGAAAGAAAGCCGAGGAGTTCCTGAGTTAATCGCTGTTGCATAAGAGTCCCCATTCCTGGCGTTTTGTTTTCATGCGCTCATTGTAGCGTTGATAGTTTTTGGGTTTCGTTGGACTAAATGAGAGAGCCCGGCACCAATAGTCGTTATTCAGCAGGACCTTACAGATACGCCGCCATGACGGAATATCCACTGAACCAATATCTCTTTCCTGGGTTTGTGGGATATTCTCCATGCCTTTTTTCTTATACCACTGTAAATAGACGGCGATTTTATTGCGGTAATGTTCGGCGGTCGTTTCCGGCATACTCTTCAATAACAGCATGGCGTATTCCTGCCAGCTTAAATGTTCGGGTTTTAATATTTTGCGGTGACCGTAAAAATGGTTGTCCTGACCAGCATATATCCCGCCACTTTTTACCCCGCTGACGCGGGAGCACATCATTACCCAGCGTTCAGGCTCAATAACATGGTAAAGCCACAGCCCCTGGCGTTGTTCTGGTCCAAAGGGTTCGCAGATACGCATGTATCGCGTGGGAACCCCCGCCTGATACATCAGGTTGTACAGGGGATTACACGGGAGCGTTGACTTCGCAAACCACGTCCAGATGTCAGCAGTTTTCCAGTCATAAATCGGATAAATATACCAGGTATGCCCGCCAGGGGCGCTGGTGGTCCAGGGTTTGTCATCGGCAAAACGCTGTTTTTTCGAGTTCGCAATGGCGACGAAACGATTATATGACTCATCGGCGCGTATCCCGACCATCATGGCGGCCGGTCGTTTCTGCGAAAACCATTCAGCGAACTCACGAACAAATTGCTCGAAAGTCATACCGGGTTGGTAGAAAGAGAAAAACTCGGGATCGGTAATGGCATCTGCAGGCGGTTGGCGAACCCATTGAGTACCCGGCTCCCAGCATTGCCATTCAGGCTGAAATTGTGACAGTGAATTTTGTGTCGTCAGCGGCAATGCAACCCAATAAAATTCTTCGATGACATCGGAATAATTCTCGCGTAGCGCCTGGACATAGTCGATAGTGCAGGAAAACTGAGCCTCCCAGTCGATAAATAAGACGTTTATTTTTTTCTGTAACTGGCGGGCAATGGCGGCGGTCAGATGTAACATCAACCCCGAATCTTTACCTCCAGAGAAAGAAACGCAGACACGCGGTAGAGTCTCAAGCGTCCAGGTAATGCGTTCCTGTGCTGCTTGCAGAACATTTTTATCCAACGGTATTTTATAAACAGACATATCAAATCCATATCGAATTTTTATTATTTGCAGCCATAATAAATGTCCGTAATAAGATAGGCTTTTTCTTGCGACATGCAATATTTAAATATATTCATTATTTGCATGCTATTTTGTTATTGTATATTTTATATGAATTATAATGTGCTTTTAATCATGTTATCCTTAACTATCCAAGGATAGTTTGCTTATGTATTCTGCGAAGGCTTTGTTATTCAATGATGCCCGGTTATACATTATGAATAATTTTACTTTTGGTAATTCAAAATCGGTTTTAATTTCTTTGAATTTCAATGCTGGCTGATAAATTTCATAAATTTGTCTGGGGATTACACCAATAATATCCGTACTGGCGATAACGTTAGCAATCGAGAGTAAGGAGTCGCTACTAAAACCTACTTTATGGAATGCCATCGATTCGCTTGCACGGGAACGATAATCTTTAATACCCTGATCTTCAGAGGAAAAATATGTAAATTGCTCTTGTTGGATTTGTTCGAGTGTGCTCGTCTCATTTATTCTGGGATGGTTGCCACTGCACACTAAAACACAGTCAATGATCTTGAATTGAGTACATACGATAGAACGGTTGTGGACCGGCGTTGTTGTAATCACCAGATCGGCTTTACGATAGGCAAGGATGTTTTCGGCCGTTTCTGCTGACATTAAAATATCATGATGCTCAATTTCAATATCTGAATTTTCTCTGAGGCTATTAATTAAAGATGTCACATTCAGGTTGGTTGTAATTTGTGGGCTGTAGATGACGAATTTATTTTTCAGGCTGGAACCGTGCATGATATTGATGGTTTGTTCCAGATTATTGAGATTTTTTTCAAGGTGAAGATGAAGATTTACCCCTGTGACCGTGGGCGTAATGCCTTTGCCTGAGCGAATAAACAGGGGGTCGTTAAACTGTGTACGCAGTCGCTGTAATGACTGGCTGACGGCTGAAGGGGTGATATACAGTGTTGCCGCAGCTTTACTGATGCTCAAATGTTGATAAATACATTCAAAAATTACCAACAGGTTAAGATCGAATTTTTTGAGGTCATAGAGGTTAGCCATGCATACCTTCCTGTGATGGTAATGTATAGGATAATTCAATTGTTGAATAATTTAAATTCTAATCATTCTTAGAGTTTAAGTTTATGGCTTAATGAATAATTAACTTAAACTAAAATAACACAGATTGCTTGATGGTTACGATAAAAATACATTTTAAAGAGTGATTGAAATGAGAACCATAACAATCACTCATTCTGTTACCTTTATTTATTTCCCATAATAATATTTAATTTATCTTTATCGGGTAATCCCACTTCCTGTTGTAACGTATCGTCTTTGCTCATGTAGTAGATCGCGGGCGTCACATTAGCACCTAAATCATCCATGAGTTTTTGGTTGATATTCAGTACTTTCATCTGTTCTGGATGGACAGACGTGGGGATTTCCAGCTTCATTTTCCCGCCGGATGCTTCATAGTCATGCCAGGTTTTGGCCGGATCTTTGGATGCCAGGATTGCAGCAGCGGTTGCCGGGCTTTCGGGCTTGATCACGCCAACCAGCAGCGTACGCAGCTGAACTTTACCGGAATCTACCCATGGGCGCGCCTGCTGCCAGAACTGTTTGCAATAAGGACAGAAGGGATCGGCAAACACGTAAACGATGACCGGGGCTTCTTTTTTCCCGTCCAGAATCCACGACGCTTTTTCCATTCGCTGCCACATCTCACGTCCGGCAGGGGCATAGATCTCTTTTTCTATGAGCGCATTACTGAGGTTTTCGCCTTTTTCATTATACATGTAGCCGGAGATGGCATGTTTACCGTCAGGCGTGACATAGATAGTGACCCCCATGTCCTGGTATTTTCCCAGATAGCCTTTCATTCCACCCGGTGCGTCGAAGGGCTTCAGGATCGTAATTCCCTGTTTCTCAATGGCTTTAACAGGGGCAGGGAGCTCCTCTGCGTGCACGATAGCGGGGAGAAGAGTTAAGAGTAAGGTGCGTTTAAACATTGATTTTCCTTATAAAATCAGCAGGAAAGTGGGCTTAATTGCAAAACCTATCACAGCCATAGGTAAGATCGACGGTCTGTCGATTGCCCTTTCTTTAGTTGGGTGATGTAATCCCCATCGCTGTTACGACCTTTGTTAAGGTAATGTAGAGCGCAACACATAGCCAGCCCTGCTGGCACTGACGTTACCTGCGGGTAGCTCGGGTAATGAGGCTCCCTGCAAAGGGGGCCTTTTTTACTTTTATCTTTAGGTTCACAACATGAGTTTGAGTGGGTTGTTAGTTAACGCTTATTGATTTGATAAAGGAAACGCATTAGCCCTGCGAAGAGATTTTCGTTAACTTATCTCTCAACGAAAACACGGAGGAAGTACAGATGTCTTTGATTAATACCAAAATTAAACCTTTCAAAAACCAGGCGTTCAAAAACGGTGAGTTCATCGAAGTAACCGAGAAAGATACCGAAGGTCGCTGGAGCGTCTTCTTCTTCTACCCGGCTGACTTTACTTTCGTATGCCCGACCGAGCTGGGTGACGTTGCAGACCATTACGAAGAACTGCAGAAACTGGGCGTAGATGTGTATTCCGTTTCTACCGACACCCACTTCACCCACAAAGCATGGCACAGCAGCTCTGAAACCATCGCAAAAATCAAATACGCGATGATCGGCGACCCGACTGGCGCCCTGACCCGTAACTTCGACAACATGCGTGAAGATGAAGGTCTGGCTGACCGCGCAACCTTCGTTGTTGACCCGCAGGGTATCATCCAGGCAATCGAAGTTACTGCTGAAGGTATCGGCCGTGATGCGTCTGACCTGCTGCGTAAAATCAAAGCAGCACAGTACGTCGCTTCCCACCCAGGTGAAGTTTGCCCGGCAAAATGGAAAGAAGGTGAAGCAACCTTAGCGCCATCTCTGGACCTGGTTGGTAAAATCTAAGTCGCATAGTTTGTAGGCCGGATAAACGTAGTGCATCCGGCATTCCACAGGCGCAAATTTGCGCCTGTTTCATTCCAGCACCATGACGCAAGTTGCATTAATGCAGTCCCGCAAAATCGGCTTGCATGATGATGTTTTCAGAGAGGGAAGAAGAATGCTCGACACAAATATGAAAACCCAGCTCAGGGCTTACCTTGAGAAACTGACCAAACCTGTTGAGCTGATTGCGACGCTGGATGACAGCGCTAAATCGGCAGAAATCAAGGAACTGCTGACTGAAATTGCTGAACTGTCAGAAAAAGTCACCTTCAAAGAAGACAATACTCTGGCGGTGCGTAAGCCATCGTTCCTGATTACCAATCCCGGTTCTCACCAGGGACCGCGTTTTGCCGGTTCTCCGCTGGGTCATGAGTTTACCTCTCTGGTGCTGGCGCTGTTGTGGACCGGTGGTCATCCGTCAAAAGAGGCGCAGACGTTGCTGGAGCAGATCCGCGATCTCGACGGTGATTTTGAATTTGAAACCTATTATTCACTTTCCTGCCATAACTGCCCGGACGTGGTGCAGGCGCTGAACCTGATGGCGGTGCTGAACCCACGTATCAAACATACGGCGATTGACGGCGGTACTTTCCAGAACGAAATCACCGATCGTAACGTGATGGGCGTTCCGGCGGTATTTATGAACGGCAAAGAGTTCGGTCAGGGGCGTATGACGTTGACTGAGATCGTAGCGAAAGTGGATACCGGCGCAGAAAAACGTGCGGCTGAAGAGCTGAATAAGCGCGATGCTTATGACGTGCTGATTGTCGGTTCTGGTCCTGCAGGTGCGGCGGCAGCGGTGTACTCCGCACGTAAAGGCATTCGCACCGGTCTGATGGGCGAACGTTTTGGCGGCCAGGTTCTTGATACTGTTGATATTGAAAACTATATCTCAGTACCGAAAACTGAAGGTCAGAAACTGGCAGGCGCGCTGAAAGCACACGTTGATGATTATGATGTCGATGTGATTGACAGCCAGAGCGCGAGCAAACTCATTCCAGCAGCGCAGGAAGGCGGTTTGCATCAGATTGAAACGGCCTCCGGCGCGGTGCTGAAAGCACGTAGCATTATCATCGCCACCGGCGCGAAATGGCGCAACATGAACGTTCCGGGTGAAGATCAGTATCGCACCAAAGGCGTAACCTACTGCCCGCACTGTGATGGCCCGCTGTTTAAAGGCAAGCGTGTTGCGGTGATTGGCGGCGGTAACTCCGGCGTTGAAGCGGCTATCGACCTGGCAGGTATTGTTGAACATGTGACGTTGCTGGAGTTTGCCCCTGAAATGAAGGCCGACCAGGTGCTGCAAAATAAGCTTCGCAGTCTGAAAAACGTCGACATCATTCTGAATGCGCAAACGACAGAAGTGAAAGGCGATGGCAGCAAAGTTACTGGTCTGGAGTATCGTGACCGTGTGAGCGGCGATGTTCACAATGTGGAACTGGCAGGTATCTTTGTTCAGATTGGTCTGCTGCCGAACACCAACTGGCTCGAAGGCGCCGTTGAACGTAACCGTATGGGTGAAATCATCATCGATGCCAAGTGCGAAACCAGCGTGAAAGGCGTTTTCGCTGCCGGTGACTGCACCACCGTACCGTATAAGCAGATTATCATCGCGACCGGTGAAGGTGCGAAGGCCTCGTTAAGTTCGTTTGATTATCTGATTCGCACGACAGTAGCATAAAAAAAGTAAGACTCACCTGCAATGCCAAAACCGCCAGTCATCCGCTGGCGGTTTTTTATTTCCATACACTTAAATTGTCAATTCTTGAAACAATAAACCGTTTAAAACATTCACTTAATTAGCCTGATCATTATTTTCATCAAAGAAAGAGAGGGCGTTATCTTTATTATATTAACCTGCATTATTTTTTTATTTGTTGTGTGAATAAATGGTTGGTTAATTCATGGGTGAAATATATGAAACCCTGACGATCTTTGAATCGACAGGGTTATTGTTACGTGATTTTTTTATCTCTCACGATAGTTACACGCTGAAAGCGGCTTATTCAGCTTTAGATACAAATGCCTCAACGCTAACAGAGCAGGAGTGGCTGGAGGCGGAGTACGACTTCAATGCACTATTTGTTGGGCCGCAGACGCTAAAAGCCCCGCCGTTCGCTTCGGTATACCTTGAAGAAGATGCCCTCGTAATGGGTAAATCAACCTTAAGCATTCGGGAATTCATGGCAAATATAGGTCTATCTATAAACCATGTAAATAATATCCCAGATGATCATATTTCCTGCGTATTGGAATTAGCAGTTTTATTATCGGCAAATGCCAGGATATCAGCAGAATACCAGATCGTTATGACTCGATATGTAATTGAGTATATAGCGATGTGGATGCCCGCGTATATAGAAAAAATACATATAAATGCACAAACCGTTACGTTGAAAAACGTCGCGGAAAGGTTGTCTTTTTGGCTTGATGAATTAAACACGAGAGTATCAATATGAGTAATGAACCGGGAGTTCTGAACAGACGTTCATTTTTGAAAGGGTTGATTGCCCTTGGAACGGTGGCTGCCCTGCCAGGGGGATTGCTGACTTCACGCTGTGCATTGGCGCAACCGCCAATTCCGTTTAATCCCAAAACCTACAAAATCTATCGTAACGCCTGTCCACGTAACTGCTATGACACTTGTAGCCTGAAAACCTGGGTGAAGGATGACGTCATCACCTTTGTGGAAGGCGCGCCTGAATCAACGTTTACGCATGGAACTCCGTGTGTGAAGGGATTGAGCTATCCACGTAGGGTATACAGCCCGGACCGCATTAAATATCCGATGGTTCAGGATGTTCGCGGCAGCGGTAACTGGCGTCGTATCTCCTGGGATGAAGCAATGCAGCGCATTGCGACCAAGATGCTGGAGATTAAAAAGAAAGATGGTTCAATGTTGGGTCTGGCGCTGACCAAGTACTCAGGCAAATTTGGTGTATTGAACTATGCCGTTGAAGGGATGATGTCTTCACTGGGTTACACCACCCGTTTTGCCGGAACACCTTGCTGGCCAGCCGGTATCGACGCGCAAAACTACGACATGGGCGACATGTGGTGTAACGACCCGGAAGATATGGTGAAAGCCAAATACATTATTATCTGGGGCGCTAACCCGGCCTGGTGCTCTATGCACACCATGAAGTACATCTATCAGGCGCGGGAAAAAGGCGCAAAAGTGGTCGTTATCGATCCACTGTTAACCCAAACCGCTGCGAAAGCCGATCTCTATTTACGCGTTCGCCCAGGATCAGATGGCGCTCTGGCGCTGGGCATGGCACGCCACCTGGTGGACAAAGGATTGGTTGATCAGGATTTCGTTAACAACTATTCCCATGGTTATGCTGAATTTGAAGAGTATTTGCGTAATAACGTTACCATAGAGTGGGCATCTGAGATTTGCGGGCTGTCGGCGGATGTTATTCGCCAGTTGGCGGAAGAATTTACCGCGGTTAACCCTGCTACCGTGTGGATTGGCTACGGCATGCAGCGCCATGTCAACGGCGGCGCTAACGTACGGGCGATCGATGCCTTTGTGGCAATGACCGGCAATATTGGCATTGAGGGCGGTGGCGCTCGCTACGGTCATTTGCATACCTGGGGCTTTAACTACAATGCCATGTTGCAGAAGCCACCGGTAGGCTCTATCGGGATGCCGGGGGCGGCGGGCACAACCAGCGAGTTTGGTTCTGCGGGGGAAGTCGCACAGTATTCCGATCGCTCGTTGAATATCAACCAGACCGCAAAGGGAATTCTGGAAGCCAATGAGCCGCCTGTCCGAATGCTTTGGGTTGCCTGTAAGAACCCGTTTGCTCAGGATTTTGATCGCAGCAAGATGGAAAAAGCATTCGAAAAACTGGAAATGGTGGTGTGCGCCGACCAATTCTTTAACGAGACCGTCCAGCATGCCGATATCGTTTTGCCTGTCACCACAGCCTTTGAAGAGTGGAACGTAGACGCCTCATATTGGCACTACTGGCTCTCAATCAACCAGCCTGCAATTAAGCCAATGTATGAGGCAAAATGCGATCTGGAAATCGCCGTTTTACTTTCCCGCACAATCAACAAGCTGGAGCCGGGTTCTTGCACATTCCCGCAGGAGTTCGATCATAAGCGCTGGCTGGACCAGGAGTTCAATGACGGAATGGCCAAAATGTTTGGTATCTCCTCCTGGGATGATTTACTGGAAGGGCCGAAAAAAGCCATTCTGCCAAGTTCTGCGGCCTGGTATGACCGTAAGTTTAAAACGCCCTCTGGAAAGTTTGAGTTCAAATCTGAGCTGTGTGAGAAAAATGGTCATACGGCGCTGCCGGAATACAAACCGGAGGCAAAAAGCACGTTGCCATTCCACCTGTTTACGCCGCATGTCCAGTTCGGTATCCATTCCCAATTCATCAACCTTGACTGGATGCAGGTCTTCTATCCTGAACCGTTTGTTTATATGCACCCGGTTTCCGCCGGGAAAAGAGGCATCGCTGAAAATGACCTGGTGAAAGTGTTTAACACCGCAGGTGAGGTGGAGTTACGTGCGAAGGTAACCGCTAACGTTCCGGAGGATTTCCTGGTGATGTACGAGGCTTGGTTCCCGAAACGGAAATACAACGTTCAAAACGTAGTGGCGGATACTCCAGCCGATATGGGCTTGATGAAAACTGGTGCGCCAGGTGCGGCCATCCATAGTCAGTTTGCGGACATCATTTTGATCGATAAAGGAGCAGCGGCATGAGGCGCGCGTTTTTAGTTAATAGCGATAAGTGTATCGGCTGCCGTGGCTGTGCGATGGCGTGTAAGAGTTTTAACCAGCTGGAGCCAGAACGTTTCTGGCGCTACGTCTACCCGCTGGATAAAGAAATTTATCCGCATGAAGAGCGAGCGTTCTACTCGCTGGCCTGTAACCACTGCGAAAATCCGGCCTGCCTGGCGGCTTGTCCGGTAGAGGCGTACACCAAACGTGAGGATGGCGTTGTAGTGCATAACCCGGAACGTTGTATCGGATGCAAAAACTGTATTCGCAACTGTCCATACGGTGCGCCGCGCTTTAATGAAGAGACGAAAAAAGCAGAAAAATGCAGCATGTGCTACGAGCGTCTTGATGTTGGCATGCAGCCGGCGTGCGTGAATGCCTGTCCGGTAGGTGCGCTGACGCTTATCGATCTGGATGCCGATCCTATACCTGATAATGCGGTGCAGTATCCGCCGGGATTCCCGCGTATGCCGCAGCTTAATCCTGGCACGCGTTTTATCCTTGCGCGTCAACCAAAGCAGCCGGAGGCCAAGTAATGGAAAAGTATGAACTTCCTCTGGTCATTTTTACCGTATTAAGCCAAATGTCGGTTGGGATCACGCTCATTCTGACGCTGCGTGTGCTGCAAGGAAAACTGGAGAGCAAGCGTCTGTACTGGCTGGTAAGTGGACTGGTTCTGGCGGCGGCGTCCGTGGCGGCGATATTACACCTTGCGCATCCGGATCGCGCCTACGATGCCTTGATCAACCTGCAGCACGCCTGGCTGAGCCGAGAGATTCTGGGCGCCACTTTATACGGTGCAGCTGTCGGGGTGACGTTTTTGGCAAAAGGGCACAAAGCACCAGCTGTTCTGGCCTCTGTTCTCGGTATCGCTCTGGTGGCGGTACAGGGGATGACCTATGCCGCCCCGGCAATGGTGGCGATCGCCAACGGTCTGACAATGCTGTTGTTCTTCATCACGGTGTGGGTGATGGGGTGTGCTGCGATTCCACTTCTTAACCTCGTACCTGCCGTTGCTGCATTGCGCCAGGGGATTGTCGTGTGTATGGCAGTCATGATCGCCGCACCCATTATCTGGCTAAGCGGTGGCACCATCATGCAGATGACGGCGCATGCCTGGCTGACGTCGCCACTTTATCTGGCGAGTCTGGTGTGTCTGGCGGTGGCCTTTGTGCTTAGCCGTCAGGGCGAGCATCGCGCAAAAGCGCTTTTCGTCCTGCTGTTTGTTGGCATATTCCTGAGCCGTCTGACGTTTTTTGGCGATACGATCAGCTCCATCGAGAATATCGGCCATTTGTATTAATCGTGAGGTAATAAAAAAACCCCTGTCAGGCGTTAACCTGGCAGGGGTTTTCTTTAGCAAATCAGTGGCTGTTAACGAACAACCAGCACTGGCAAAGTCGCGTGTCGAACAACGCTGGAAGCGTTTGAGCCGAGCAGATGGGTGCTGATTGATGGGTTACGCGACCCAATGACAACGACATCCGCATTCAACTCTTCACCCAACTCGTTGACCACGTCACGGACGCTGCCAAAGCGGACGTGTTGTTTAATACGGGAAGGATCGATGCTGAAGTGACCGACCATCGTTTGCAGACGGGTTTCCGCTTCGTGTTGCAAATGCTCTTCAAAACGACGGACATCGGCCGCAAAGCGGTGCAGGCTTAAGCTCGCTGAGCCTGGCAGCACATGCAGCAGATGAATAACCCCTTTATCCTGGGCCAGAAATTCTGCATGGCGAATAGCCTTGTCGCTCAGTTCCATTTCGAATACATCAACAGGCATTATGATTGTGTTGTACATAAACATTCTCCTTGTCATTACATGAACACATAACAGCATAGTATTAAAAATGATTCTGTCAGTCACGACACAGATTTATGTTTTGCGAACAGGAAAGAAAGCGAGGAGCAGGGAGATCTAACCGGAAAGAGGATGCGGATGCATCCCCTGTAAGATAAAGCGAGTGGCTTTGATAAGACAGAGTTAGCGCAGGTAGTCGCCTGCAGCTTCAGGCTGGTACTCAAGCTCGATAACTTCGAGGTGTGTTGAGGTCCCGCCTGGCAATTCCCAGTGAATGGTATCACCAACGCGCAGCCCCAGAAGTGCAGCGCCGACAGGTGCCATTACCGAAAGCTGTGTGTTGCTGTCAGTCATAGTAGCCGGATACACCAGGGTACGCACACGGACTTCGCCATCACTCAGATTGCGGAATTTCACGCGGCTGTTCATGGTCACGACGTCGTGCGGCATGGTTTCTGGAGAACACATTTGGGCACGATCCAGCTCGGCGTTAAGGGCGTCGGCAATCGGTAAACCAGCAAACGCAGGTTGCTCCAACAGGCGGTCAATGCGTTCCGCATCGAGGTCGTTAATGATGATAGTTGGTCTGGACATTTATTACTCCATGTCGTCGAAACTGCGGGTGCGCAGGTAAATAATCCCAAAAGAAAACCCTCACCGTCAGGCGGCAAGGGTTTAGCTTTTATGATGATACTGAGACTTACCCCATGTTTGAAGTGATTTAGTTCACATTCAGGTAAATCATCAATTTTGTCGCATATGGTGTGATTTTAGCCGAAAAACGTGATCGTTCTCCAATTTGCATTATGCTTTTTAAGCGCTCGCTGCGGGCGCGTCAAACAACTCAGTGTTCCGCGACAGGAGATCTCATGAGCCAGTACGACAAACTTACCTTGAAAGACGGCAGCTATTTGCATTTTAAAGACTGGGGAAGTGGACAACCTATTGTGTTTAGTCACGGTTGGCCGCTGACGGCAGACGCGTTTGAAGATCAGATGCTGTTCCTTGGATCGAAAGGATTTCGTGTGATCGCCCATGACAGGCGCGGACATGGGCGTTCGGCCCAACCCTGGGATGGACATCATATGGATCAGTATGCTGACGACCTGGCTGAACTTACCGCGCATCTCAATCTTAAAGATGCCGTACATGTTGGGCACTCTACCGGCGGTGGGGAAGTGGCTCGTTATATTGGCCGGCATGGGACGCAGCGGGTGGCAAAAGCGGTGTTAATTGGCGCGGTGACGCCCATCATGATCAAGACTGACTTTAACCCAAATGGCGTGCCGAAAGAGGTATTCGATGGCATCCGTGAGGGGGTTGTGAACGATCGCGCCGCCTTTTTCTATGAGCTGACCGCTGCATTCTATGGTTACAATCGTCCTGGCGCGAAAGAGTCGAAAGCTGTACGGGAAAGTTTTGTTGAACAGGGCTTACAAGGGTCCATCAAAGCGTTGTACGACTGCATTCATGCGTTTTCGGAAACAGATCTGCGTGAAGACCTCAAAAAGATGACCATCCCGACGCTGGTGATCCACGGTGATGACGATCAGATTGTCCCGTTTGAAACCTGCGGAAAAGTCGCGGCGGAAATACTGCCGGACTCGCAGTTGAAGGTATATGTCGGCGGCTCGCATGGCATTTGCACCACCCATAAGCAACAGATCAACGGTGACCTGCTCAACTTTATTCAGTCGTAATCGTTGGCAGATTGTTCTACGCTGATCTTCTTTTTCCAGGGGGATGAGCGAAGCATAATTTGTGCTGCGCTGACGTTAACTTCAACAGGGAACGCTATGTATTTCTATCAACCGTCACAGGGACACGGCTTACCGCATGATCCGCTAAATGCCATCATTGGACCGCGCCCGATTGGCTGGATTGCGTCGCGTGACGGCAACGGTCGGCACAATCTGGCACCATACAGTTTCTTTAACTGTTTTAACTATCATCCGCCGATTATCGGTTTCGCCAGCAGCGGCTGGAAAGACAGCGTGCAGAATATTATCGAAACCGGTGAATTTGTCTGGAACCTGACGACTCTTGAGCTGGCCACTGCGATGAACGAAACGTCAGCCAGCTTGCCGCACGGTGAGGACGAGTTTTTTGCCGCCGGGCTTAGCAAGGCAGATAGCCGGATAGTCAACGTGCCGCGCGTGGCGCAAAGCCCGGTCAATTTTGAGTGTCGCTTATCGCAAAGCCTGCAACTGACTACCGCTGATGGCTCACCGGTTGATACCTGGCTGGTGTTGGGGGAAGTGGTAGGCATTCACATAGATGAAACGCTCCTGGAAGACGGCATCTATCAGACGGCGAAAGCGAAACCGGTACTGCGTGCAGGTGGGCCAACGGCGTATTATTCGATCAGTGAAACACATCGTTTTGATTTAGTTCGCCCGGACGCCCGTGCAAAACGCTAAGTTTACGGACCGACGCCAGCTCGCAGCGTCGGTCGCAAGTTTCAGTATCCCACTTTGTCGATAATAAACTGTTTACCGCAGCTACCCGGATGCGGTTGCGGTAAGAATGACTGGGCAGATAACGTCTGGTTGATGTTGTCGGCTTTCAGGGATAACTGGATCTCAGTGAGATACGCTGGATTGCCGTGGCAGCTTAGCTTCACAGCTTTGACGTTTTCTTTGCCCCAGCTTTTGGCAACGGCGGCGTCAAATGCGTTACGGCTGACGGTTTTGCCGTAGTTTTCCGCCAGGAATTTGCCCACCTCGCTGTCCTTAACCTCATTATTCAGCCGCACCATCGTGCCGAAGTACGCGTCGGGATCAAAACCGAAACACGCGCCATGTTTGGCATACTCGTAACGTTCCAGACAGGATCTTCCTCCAGCGCCGGGCATTACGGCGCTGAGTTTTGCCGCGCTTTCCAGCGACAGCCCGGTTTCGGGGGCCGCGCATTTACGGCTGGCGCGGGCTTCAGGCAGGTTGGGAATAGGGCGAGTCGCGCAGCCAAAACGCATCCAACGGCGATTGTCTACTCCACGGGCGGCAATGGATTTAGGCAGGCTGGGCCATAAACCGTGAACGGTCAGGAAATCAGCTTTGTCTGCGCTCTCTTTTTGCAAACGACATTCGTCAGGCTCCTGACGATTACGCTCGTGTTGGCTCTGACAAAATCCGGTTTGCCAGGAGAGAGCCAGCACGTAGCTGTCAAAATCAGCGTACTGTTTTGCCTGAAGTTCATCGGCCTGAGCTGCAGAAACTGGTAGCAGGAGTGCTGCCAGCAACGAAGAATAACGCCATGTTGATGTCATGATGATTTCGGACACTTATATAAATTCTGAATATCATCTATTTAATCATAAAAAATGCCAGTCAGGTTTAGCTGACTGGCATCATTTTCATCAGGCGTGAACGGGAATGATTAGCTCCACATTGCCAGAATCGGCCAGCCGACCAGCAGAAGCATAGCGATGTAGATAACGCCGAAGATAGCACCCAGACGCCAGTAGTCTTTGGACTTCACATAACCACAGCCGTAGATGATAACGCCTGGGCCTGTTGCATATGGAGTCAGACAGCCCATGATACCGATGGACAGTACCAGCAGGATACACAGGTGTTCCATCGGCACGCCCGGGATACCTTTACCGACGGCCAGAATAACCGGCAGCATGGTGGCGGTGTGAGCGGAAAGGCTGGCAAACAGGTAGTGAGCAAAGTAGAACACCAGCACCAGAACGATCACGGTCGCGTTAGGCGAGAAGCCTTCCAGGTGCGTGCTCATAGTGTTGGCGAACCAGTCGATGAAGCCTGAACGGGTTAAACCATTCGCCATAACGACCAGCGTGGCGAGGTTAACCAGAGTGTTCCATGCGCTGTTATAACGGGTAATATCTTTCCACGGTACAACGTGCAGCGCCAGCATTAGGGAGACAGCCAGCAGGCCCACTGCGGTTGCATCAATCAGTTTACCACCGAAGACCCACAGGCCCAGGCTGAGCAGTACCAGACCGATCAGCGTTATCTCTTTACGGGTCAGTTTACCCATGCCTTTCAGTTCATCACCGGCCCAAGCGGCAACTTCAGCACTGTGAGTAACTTCTGGTTTGTACAGAACGTATGACAGCCACGGAGCAACGATCAGCAAAATAATACCGACCGGCAGGAAGCTGAGGAACCACTGCAACCAGCTGATTTGAATACCGGCAATTTTGTTGACGAATTCCAGACCCAGCACGTTAGGTGCAGCGCCGGTCACGAACATCGAGGAGCTCAGGCTGGTACTGATGACCATCATCCACATCAAATATCCACCGATACGGCGCGCGGAAGGATCGTTCGGGAATGATTTAAACAACGGCGGCAGGTTTTTGATAACCGGGAATACGGTGCCACCGGTACGCGCAGTGTTAGATGGAGTAAACGGTGCCAGCAGAATGTCGATGATAACAATCGCATAGCCCAGCGTCAGGGTACGTTTACCCATGAATTTCACCAGGAACAGCGCGATACGACGACCCAGACCGGTGACTTCATAACCCAGTGCGAAGATAAACGCACCAAACACCAACCATACGGTGGTGCTGGAGAAGCCAGCCAGACCCCATTTCAGCGCTTGCTTACCCGCTTTAAACGCCGGGTCGGCCAGTTCTGAAGCATCAAACAGCAGATAGTTGCTGCCGATAACGCAGATCGTTACGGCGATAAAGCTGATCGCTGTTGCCGGAATTGGCTCCAGGATCATACCGACGATCATCGCCACAAACACGGCAAAGTAGTGCCAGGCCTGTGGAGGCATTCCATCAGGGACGGGGATAAGAAACATGACACCCATGACGACCAGGGGGGCCAATAACTTCCATATTTTATCTTTTGCTAAAGACATGTGTGTGATTCTCCGGAAAGGATCTTTAATTGTGATAATGATGAACTTGTGAAATCTGAGCTAAGAACCAGGTGACGATCAGCAGATCGGCGCAGCCTCCGGGACTGAGGTTGCGTTCAATGCACTGTTGGTCGAACTGGTGTAGATATTCGAGATCGGCAGGGGTACGAATCCCCCCTTGCTGCATCAGGGCGGTGGCCTGCTGCTGTAGCCAACGCAGACCTTCTGCGCCGCCACGTGAAGCCACGTTGGTGTCGCCGTTGATAGACATCAGCAGCAATAATGTGTCGAGTAACGCCAGTTCAGGGTCGCGGCCCTGAGTCAGCAGTGCGCGGTAGTGTGGCAGGGCATGCTGGATGACTAGCGGATATCCCGCTTCGGCTTCGCCCCGTGCGCCGGTTAATCCCAATTGCTGATAAAGACGTTGGCCAGCCGTGAGTTGTTGATTGTTCTGGCGCAGTTCGCGCTCGGTCAGGCCACGGCAAAATGTTGCTGCCGTAGAGCAAATGGTTTCAGCGGTAACAGTGAGTTGGAGCTGGTGCAGGCGGCCAATGGCGGCGCACAGCAGTCCCAGTGAAAAGATACTCCCTTTATGGGTGTTCACCCCGGCGGTGGCGCGGAACATATCGGCTTCGCAGGCCATGCCCAGCGGGCGCAGTCCTTTCAATACATCCTCAGGCGACAGCTGTGCGCTAAACGCCCCATATTCAATAAAACGTGGTAGCCATGACTGAATCGCTTCAGCGCTGCGATGAAAATCTTCCAACGCCATATCTTTATGCGCGCCGTTGTTAATACGATCTACCAGACCGGGTTTGGGCGACAGGTTGACTTCAGTCAACATGGCGCGCCACGCAAGCGTTGCGTAAGCATCAGGCAGATCCAGAGGAAGGACTGCGTTATTGGTTGATGTTGCGGGAATCGGCATCATGCAGCAGTGCCTCCATCTGAGTGAGTAAGTCGGAAAGTGCGTGGGTTTTACCCCGCGCACAGTCGGCAGCACTTTGCTCGCACAGCAGACAGCGGCGGGCAGGGAGTGCGAAATGACGCCGGGACAGAATTTCCCCTTCAGGGGTCAGGACATCGATATCCCATAGCCGTCCCAGCGGGTGTGAATGCTCAAGTTCAATTGTGGCGAGCTTGAGGTCGTGGGCCGGAGCCTCAATAGACAAAAGACCTTCTGGACCGCTGGCAGAAACCAGCGCTGTTTGCTCCCTGACAATCCAGGTGGATTGTTTCGCCAACGCGAGCAAGGCGGTTACGCCGTGATTAAAGATACGACGGGTTAATTCGCTGTCTTTAATCGGTCCCGGTGCGACGACGGTAAACGAGACCAGCGGCGCAGAGTGGCGTGTCAGCCACTCCTGTTGCCTTGCCTGTCTCTCATCGCGGCTGGCTAGCAGCTCGGGAATGGAAACCGCGTGTTGGGTGGCGTATTCAGGGAGCAGGTGCATGGTTTATTCCTTCACCTGATGCACAACGTCAATCACTGAACCATCGCGGTAACGCACAACGGCAATCACGCGGTCAGTGAATTCGATAGCGCATGGCTGACCGGTGAGCTGCTGTGCACGTTCGCGCAGCCATTCAATGGACACCACTTTCATACCGGCTTCTTTCAGACGTTCTGCCAGTTCCGGACGTGCAGGGTTGACGGCGATACCGTGGTCAGTGACCAGAATGTCAACGCTGGAGCCTGGGGTTACGCAGGTCAGCACGTTATCAACCAGGGTCGGGATGCGTCCGCGAACCAGCGGCGCGACGATGATAGACAGCGCAGCGGCAACCGCGGTATCGCAGTGACCACCGGATGCGCCGCGCAGTACGCCGTCAGAACCGGTCAGTACGTTGACGTTGAAGCTGGTATCAACTTCCAGCGCGCTGAGCACCACGACGTCCAGACGATCGACGGATGCGCCTTTTGAGCCCCAGTTGGCATACTGGTTGGCACTGATCTCAATGTGGTTTGGATTGCGGGCCAGCGATTCTGCGGCGTTACGGTCAAAACTCTGAACGTCCAGCAGTTTGCGAATCAGGCCTTTTTCGTGCAGGTCAACGATGGTAGCGGTAATGCCGCCCAGCGCGAAGTCGGCACGGATATCGCGGCTGCGCATTTTGTCTTCCAGGAAACGCGTAACGGCCAGAGAAGCGCCGCCGGTTCCTGTCTGCAGTGAGAAGCCTTCGTTGAAGTAGCCGGAATTAGCAATGACCTCAGCCGCGCTACGGGCGATTAACAGTTCACGCGGGTTGGTGGTCATGCGGGTCGCATCGGCACCAATTTTGTCCGCATCGCCGACCTGATCGATCTGCACGATCAGATCTACCTGATCCTGCGTAATGCTGGCCGGGTTATGCGGATAGGTCAGCAGCTGTTCAGTCAGCAGGACAACCTGTTTCGCGTTTTCGGCGTCTACACGGGCATAGCCCAGTGAGCCGCAGCACGCTTTGCCGGTATAACCGTTGGCGTTGCCAAACTGGTCGCAGGACGGCACGCCGAGGAACGCCACATCAATGCTGAGCTCGCCACTTTGCACCAGATGCACACGGCCACCGTGGGAGTGAATTTGTACCGGTTCGGCTAGCAGGCCACGTGAGATTTCTTCCGCCAGCGGGCCACGCAGACCGGAGGTATAAATGCGGCTAACCACGCCCTGACGGATGTGCTCAACCAGTGGAGCATGGCAGTCGCTCAGAGAGCTGGAGGCCAGCGTCAGATTTTTAAAGCCCATATTGGCGATGGCGTCCATCACCAGGTTAATCGTCAGATCGCCACCGCGAAAAGCGTGATGGAAAGAGATGGTCATACCATCCTGTAAACCAGAACGACGAATGGCGTCTTCCAGGTTAGTGCACAGCTTTTTGTCGCGCGGTTTTTGCGCCTGCAATTCTACTTTTGCGGTGCTCTGATAAGCGGAAAGCTCACTTTCTGCATGACGGCTCCAGGTCGCCACGCGATCCTGGCGTTGAGACTGTTCGATTTTCTGCGTCATTTTTTTGCCTTATTCTTCGCGAATGCCGGAAAGTTCTGCACGGGAGATAACCAGAAGGGCGCGCTCGATAACCGGGCTGTCGACCATTTTGCCGTTCAGGGAAACTACGCCACGACCTTCGCGAGCAGCGGCTTCAGCGGCTTCCACAACCAAACGGGCGTGAGCCAGCTCTTTGCGCGTTGGGGCGTACAGGTTGTGCAGGAGTTCGATCTGGCGCGGGTTGATGAGCGATTTGCCGTCAAAACCCAGTTGCTTGATGTGTGCGGCTTCGTGCAGGAAACCCGCTTCGTTGTTGGCATCGGAATACACGGTGTCGAACGCCTGAATACCGGCAGAACGTGCAGCCTGTAAAATAGAGCAGCGGGCAAACAGCAGTTCAGTACCTTCCGGTGAGCGCTCAGTGCGCAGGTTACGTACATAGTCTTCCGCACCCAGGGCAATACCGATCAGACGTTCGGAAGCATGGGCAATTTCTACCGCGCGGGTAATGCCTAACGGCGATTCGATGGCGGCTAACAGACCGGTGCTGCCTGGCTCACGGCCACAGGCGTTTTCGATACGCAGAATTTCGCTTTCGATGTCGATGACATCCTGCGCGGTATCGGTCTTCGGTAAACGTACGATGTCAGCACCGCCACGTACCACGGCTTCAAGGTCGTTGATACCCCATTCGGAGTCGAGGGCGTTTACACGCACGATGGTTTCAACGTCGTGATACAGCGGATGCTGCAGCGCGTGGTACACCATGCGGCGAGCGGTATCTTTTTCACGCAACGCGACGGAGTCTTCCAGGTCGAACATCAGTGCATCTGCCGGGTAGATGAACGAGTTGCTGACCATGGCGGCATTGGCGCCCGGTACGAACAACATGCTGCGGCGAGTACGAGTTTTACGTTGTTGCAAAGATTCGGAAATCACTGGCAATCCTCCCATGGCAGTGCCGGAATACCGCCAGCGCGGGCCAGTAGTGCTTCCAGTCGCGCACGTAAAATGCAGTCCAGTGCGCCTTTATCATCAACATTCAATTGCACGCCGCGTACGTTGTAGCGGGACAGAACGTCCAGAATGGTGGCCCGGATGGCATCACCGAACTGCTTTTCGACGCTACTGTTAACCTGCAAGTCAATATCCTGCGAATCGAGTGGGGCGATGCGAATCATCACATCACCAGACTCGAGTGTGCCTGCGACGGCTGCCTGGTTTATTTTCATTTTTCACCTGTTGCTAATGCGGGGGTATTTTGGCGGACTGCCGCACCCGATGAGGCTCGCTCAACCATGCTTTGCAGATACTGCAGCGTGGCGTCAGGGACCAGGGATGCGATAGCCGTGAGATCTTTTTTAACCAGCAGCTTGCGCACCCAGGAGGCGGAAATCGGCATCTCCTGGAAGCACAGCCGCTCAATTTCCACCAGTTCAATCGGCGGGGCGGGAAGCGTTGGGGTCTCCAGCCAGTAACGCATGTCGTTGTTATACTGGGAGGTGACGGTGCAATACGGCTCAGTACCGACGAAGCGGTGCGTGACGCCGAGAGCCGGAGCCAGATACTGGCGGAAGATTTTCAGGTCTATTTCGGTGTAGCAGTGGTTAATAACGCTCTGCTCTTTGATGAAGTAACACGGGAATGTGGCGCGGGAAATGATGTACTCCGAACCGCGATGCACGGTTAAACGTGGAATGTCTTTTGTTCCTTTAAGCACCAGATCCAGGCGGTCTTCATACGGAAAACGTGAGGTATCTTCTTTCACCAAAAACAGATGCAGCCAGTCACATTGCGCGGCCGCCTGTTGGATCAGAAAACGGTGTCCGTTGGTGAAGGGGTTGGCGTTCATGACGATACAGCCAATTTTTTTCCCATCATGATGCTGTTTTGCCAGTGACTCGGCGTAGCGTTTCAGACGTGTGGTGCTGTTTTCCATCAATACCATAATGCCGGGAACGCTGGTGAGCGTAGAAAAACCGCACTGTTTAAACAGCGATTCGTACTCGGTTTTGGTATAGATGAAGAGGTGCGTACAATGACGTTCATAGGCAAGGTTGATTAACTCGGTCGCCAGCGTCAGCGCTAAACCCTCGCCGCGGACAGATTCACAGATTGCGACACACTTAATAATATTCCCAGCGATACCACCGCAGGCAATCAGACGGTCGTCACGGGTGACGGTGATAAATACTTCGACGGTCGTATCTACGCTCAAATCATTCTCTTTCAGAAATTGCGCGATAGCCGCCATCTTTTTATTTTCTGAGCGTTTAACTTGCGTGAATATATTATTACCGAACATAGTGAATAGAGCCCCGATGCTATATTTGTTACTGGGTTTCTGTTTTTGTTGCTCTGTTTAGCAACCTGATAACGTTTTGTTTGCAATTGAAGGGAATGGTTTTTTATTACGGAGTATTTCTTTTTTTCCCTGCTGCATACATCGTAAGGGGTATTTTGGAGGTAATTTTTGATTTATTTCACAATAAGTTAGAAGGTTTTAATGTGTTTTATGGTTTTAAGTTTTTTAATTAATTTAACCCTAAAATAAGGTGTGGTTTTAATTTGTTTAATTGATTAAAGGTGGGGAATCTGCAACGATCTTGTTTTATACCATAACGTGTAAATAGAACATTTTAATTACAACTACAATGAGAAATTAGTTTTAGTTAACGTCGGTGAGGAAAAATGTGATGGCAGAACAGAAAAATAAAACACGGTTTCCTTTTTTCCGCAGTCTGGCGTTTCCTTTACGTATCTTTCTGCTCATTCTGGTCGTTTCTGTTTTTATCATTGCCGCCCTGGCACAATACTTCACCGCCAGCTTTGAAGATTATCTGGCAACGCATGTCCGCGATATGGCAATGAATCAGGCCAAAATCATCGCCTCTAACGACAGTATCATCACGGCGGTTAAGCATCGTGATTACAAGCGGTTGGCGACGATTGCCGACAAACTGCAGAGCGGAACTGACTTCGACTATGTGGTTATCGGGGATACCAACTCCATTCGTCTATATCATCCGAACCCGGAAAAGATTGGCTATCCGATGCAGTTCACCAAACCCGGTGCGCTGGAAAAAGGCGAGAGCTACTTTATTACCGGTAAAGGGTCCATCGGGATGGCAATGCGCGCTAAAACGCCCATCTTTGATGACGATGGCAAAATCATTGGCGTAGTCTCAATTGGTTATCTGATCAGCAAAATCGATAGCTGGCGATCGGACTTCTTACTTCCGATGGCCGGCGTGTTTATCCTCCTGTTGCTGGTACTTATGCTGCTCTCCTGGTTTTTCGCTGCCCATATTCGTCGGCAGATGTTGGGGATGGAACCGAAACAAATTGCGCGTGTGGTACGTCAGCAGGAAGCGTTGTTCAGCTCGGTGTATGAAGGATTGATTGCCGTGGATCCTGATGGATATATCACCGCAATAAACCGCAGTGCGAGGAAAATGCTGGGGCTGTCTTCACCTGGGAGAAAGTGGCTTGGAAAACCGGTGAGTGAGGTGGTTCAGCCAGCGGACTTTTTCACCCAACAGATTGCGGAAAAACGACAGGACGCGATGGTCAACTTTAATGGACTGAGCGTTATCGCCAACCGTGAGGCGATTCGCTCCGGTGACGAACTGCTTGGGGCAATCATCAGTTTTCGTAGTAAAGATGAAATTGCTACTCTTAATGCGCAGTTAACGCAAATCAAACAGTATGTAGAGAGCCTGAGGACGCTGCGTCATGAGCATCTGAACTGGATGTCGACTATCAATGGTCTGCTGCAAATGAAAGAGTATGACAAGGTTCTGGCCATGGTGCAGGGAGAATCCCAGGCACAACAGCAACTGATTGACAGCCTGCGCGGCGCGTTTGCCGATCGTCAGGTAGCCGGTCTGTTGTTTGGCAAGGTGCAGCGCGCGCGGGAACTGGGTCTCACCATGACTATTGTTCCGGGCAGCCAACTGCATCAACTCCCCGAGGGGCTGGATAGCACAGAGTTTGCAGCAATTGTTGGCAATCTGCTTGATAATGCATTTGAAGCGAGCTTGCGCACCCAGCAAGGCAACAAGGTCGTCGAACTCTATTTGAGCGATGAAGGGGATGACGTGATCATCGAAGTTGCCGATCAGGGATGCGGTGTGCCGGAAGCATTGCGTGAAAAAATATTTGAACAGGGTGTGAGCACCCGTACCGATGAACCAGGTGAACATGGCATCGGTTTGTATCTTATTGCTAGTTATGTGAGGCGCTGTGACGGGGTGATTACGCTCGAAGATAACTCCCCCTGCGGCACCTTATTTTCTTTATTTCTTCCGAAAGTGAAAAAAAACAATGACGGAACCATTAACGCTATTGATCGTTGAGGATGAAACGCTACTGGCGGAAATGCATGCTGAATATATCCGCCATATACCCGGCTTCAGCCAGATTTGGCTGGCGGGTAATCTTGCGCAGGCGAGGATGATGATTGAGCGTTTTAAGCCCGGTTTGATTCTGCTCGATAACTACTTGCCGGACGGCAAGGGAATTACCTTATTGCATGAGCTAACCCAGGCGCGTTATCCGGGCGGTGTGGTGTTTACCACGGCGGCCAGCGACATGGAAACAGTCTCCGAAGCTGTGCGCAGCGGCGCGTTTGATTACCTGGTCAAACCCATTGCCTACGAGCGACTGGGACAGACCCTGACGCGTTATCAACAGCGTCGACGCATGTTGGCGGGTAATGATAGCGCCAGTCAAAAGCAGATAGATGAGATGTTTAATGCCTACGCGCGGGGCGAGCCGAAAGGGGATTTACCGACCGGGATTGATGCCTTAACGCTGAATGCAGTGCTGAAATTATTTGCCGATCCGACGGTACACCATACAGCAGAAACGATCGCCCAGGCGCTCACTATCAGCCGAACGACTTCCAGACGTTACCTGGAGTACTGTGCCAGCCGACATTTGATTATTGCGGAGATTATTCACGGTAAGGTGGGTAGGCCGCAGCGTATCTATCACGGCGGCTAAATGCTGATTTCTGACGTAGGCCGGATAAGATGCTTTAGCATCGACATCCGGCAACGTTGCAGTCGAAATGCCGGATGCGGCGTGAATGCCTTATCCGGCCTATATTTCTCTGAGTATCAGCCGCCAACGACGGCTGAAGAAGAACCTGGTACCATCACTTCAGTTGCGATAATCACAACCAACAACCCAACCAGAACCGGAACCGAGGTACGTTTCACCACTTCGAACGGAGAAATCTTCGCCATACCAGCAACAGCAACCACCACGCCGGAGACCGGGGAGATTGTGCGTCCAAGGTTTGACGCTTGCAGCATCGGGATAACAAGGTAAGCTGGGTTAATGCCGGAGGAATGCGCCAGCTTAGGGATCATCTCAACGAAGGCATAGAACGGGGCGTTACCGGAACCCGTAGTCATTGCCGCCAGCATAGTCAGGATCACCAGCACCATCATCAGAATAATGCTCGCCGAACCAAACGAGGTGGCGATAGAAATCAGACTCTGAATAAACCCGATTGTGCTCAGGCCCTGGGCAAAAACACCCGCAGCGACTAATAACATCACCACGTTAGCAAAGGCATCCGCCATGCCACGGTAAGCGACTTCCAGACCAGAGAAAACCTTTTGGGTATTGAACCCACGTACGAACTCCAGAATAGCCGCGATGAGCATGCACAGAACCAGAATCGTAATGATATGCAGCTGTGGACCCCATTTACCATCAAAAATCAGGACGCCAACAATCGGGGTAAACGGCAGAATGGCGTAAAATGACGGAGCAGTCGTGGTGATTTCAGCCACATCTAACATTTCATGAGAAATGTTCTCTTTTTTATCCAGAAAACGCTGCCAGAAAAAGTGGGCAATCGCCATAGCAATGATGGCGGCAATGGAAATTGGCAGCGTGGTTTTAAAGGCGAAATCGATCAGCGGCATTTCCGCAGCTTTTGCCGCCAGCACCACATCACCGGATGTTGGTGAAAGAATAATTGCAGCAGGGGAGGCACAAATGGCCGCTGCGGCACCACGGCTGATCCCAACGTTAACCATGACCGGGAACAGTGTTGCCATCAGCAATACGCCCAGACCGGTTGCTGACGAAACCGCCAGTGACATCAGGCAGGCGACAAAATAGGCGGCAATCATTAGCAGATAAGGTGAGTTGATGTATTGCAGAGGCTTGGAGGCCAGCTTAACGACCATATCGTTCGCGCCAATGTGGGTCATATAAGCGGCAAAACCACACAGCATCATGATCATCATGCCGAGATCGCCACCACGGCTCATCAGCAAAATTTTAATATATTCAACAATGTCTGTTGCCGTATAGCCCGTTGATGCCGCGCTGGACGGCAAAACTTTATGCCCCATCAGCGCACTGATAATCAGCAAAACCAGACCACCAACAAACAGTACGCCTGTCGCGGAATAACCTTTAATGATGTAGCGCGCTACACCCACAATAACCACAACCCCAATAAGGAGTTCAATAAATGTCAACATCGTTTCCCCTGTCGCATTGCTGCCCAGAAAGTAAAAAAACTAAAAAAAGTAAAAAGTGGTGACAGAATGTGCCTAATAAACCGATAACTCTTGCTGATTAAAATCAATAAAAATACGGATTCAAGCGATGGTTAAGCCGTTTTTTCAGCATCGTGGTTAAAAAAAGAATCTCACAATAAGAAACTGTGAAGCGCAGCGCTGATGTGTGTGTTTTGTGGCAATGATGAATATTAATTGTTAATTTATTGTGATGATATTTAACTTTTTTCGCAGGAAAGAACAATTTATTGGCAATAAAGAGAAAATAGTTCCTATTAGATGGCTCAATAAACTCATGGATAATTATCTTAAAAATTATAGGCTGAGGATTATTCTGATTTTTTAGCTGCGCATTTTTGTTAAGCTAACATTAAGGTTGGGTTTGCTACAATTAATAATAAATCCCAGGATGGTAATTAAGTTGTGATTGTCGCTAAACGATATTTTCTCATTTTTTCATTTCTTTTTATTCAGTTAGCTTTCATTCCCCAGGGCGCTGCTGAAGATAAAGGCTGGTTCGCTACTTTTAAAGACAACGTCAGTGAAACCTGGCAGCAGCCAGAACATTATGATCTGTACGTGCCGGCTATTACCTGGCATGCTCGTTTTGCTTATGATAAAGAAAAAACGGATCGCTACAATGAACGCCCATGGGGGGCGGGCTTTGGTCAATCCCGTTGGGATGATAAAGGTAACTGGCACGGGCTTTATATAATGGCCTTTAAGGATTCCTACAATAAATGGGAACCTATTGGTGGTTATGGCTGGGAAAAAACCTGGCGACCGCTGGCAGATGAAAATTTCCATACTGGACTTGGCTTTACCGCCGGTTTTACCGCGCGCGATAACTGGAACTACATTCCGGTTCCCGTGCTGTTACCGCTGGCATCGATAGGGTATGGTCCGGCAACGTTCCAGATGACCTACATTCCGGGAACGTACAACAACGGTAACGTCTACTTTGCATGGATGCGTTTCCAGTTTTGATGGACTACCTGTATTGTCAGGTGGATTATTAAAAAGTCTTTTAAAAACAATGCGATATTAACTTTAACTGAAAAATAACGCGACATTTATCACTTTTTGATAAAGTTCGACTGGACAAAGTCCACCACAATTGTTGTACTGATACCCGACACAGCATTTGTGTCTATTTTTCATGTAAAGGTAATTTTGATGTCTAAGATTAAAGGTAACGTTAAGTGGTTTAATGAGTCCAAAGGATTCGGTTTCATTACTCCGGAAGATGGCAGCAAAGACGTGTTCGTACACTTCTCTGCAATCCAGACCAATGGTTTTAAAACTCTGGCTGAAGGTCAGCGTGTAGAGTTCGAAATCACTAACGGTGCCAAAGGCCCTTCTGCTGCAAACGTAATCGCTCTGTAAGCATACGACAGCAAGCATTCAAAACCCGCTTAATTGCGGGTTTTTTTTCGCTTCAGTGCGCGGGAGAGGCCGAAACCAGCCAGAATGCCAGGGCGGTCATCGCAAATGATCCCAACAGATTAACCAGTACATTCACCATAGCCCAACCAAAGCGTCCTTCCTGTAGCAAAAACACCACCTCAGCTGAGAAAGTGGAAAACGTTGTTAGTCCCCCGCAAAAGCCAGTGGTAATCAGCACCTTCCACATTGGATCAATGTTAGTCATGCGATTAAACCACGCCAGACCCATACCAATGATAAATGCGCCAAGTAAGTTTGCAGCCAGCGTACCGAATGGGATGGCCTGATGTAGCGGGTTAAACCTCATGCTCAACATCCATCTTGCTACACTACCTGTACCACCACCGATAAAAACCGCTAAAAGGAGTTGTAACACTGCATAATCCTGCTATTTGATTGTATATAGGATGAGTGTAACGCTGAATAATCGTGGTTGGCGAGCCTAACAACGTTTTCTGGAGGGAATATGTTCGTTGCAGCAGGGCAATTTGCCGTGGGACCTTCATGGGAAAAAAATGCAGAAACCTGCGTCTTTTTGATGTCACAGGCTGCAGGAGAGGGGGCGTCGCTGTTGGTATTACCGGAGGCGCTTCTGGCCCGTGACGATCTGGACCCAGACCTGTCAGTGAAATCAGCTCAACTGCTGGAGGGCGGATTTTTGACGCGCTTGCTGCGAGAAAGCGCGCAAAACGAGATGACGACAATTCTGACGATTCATGTTCCTTCTGTGCCAGGCCGGGCGTTTAACATGCTGGTGGCGCTACGGGCAGGTCAGGTCGTGGCCCATTACGCTAAATTACATCTCTATGATGCCTTTTCGATTCAGGAGTCACGAAATGTGGATGCAGGGGACGCCATAGCGCCGCTGCTGGACGTAGACGGGTTAAAAGTAGGGTTAATGACCTGTTATGATCTGCGCTTTCCTGAGTTGGCGCTGGCGCACGCATTGCAGGGAGCGGAAATTCTTGTCTTACCCGCAGCCTGGGTTCGGGGAGCGCTTAAAGAGCATCACTGGGCTACGCTTTTGGCGGCAAGAGCGTTAGATGCGACGTGTTACCTGATTGCGGCGGGAGAGTGCGGTAACAAGAATATCGGCCAAAGCAGGGTCATCGACCCCTTTGGTGTGACCATTGCTGCTGCGGCAGAAACGCCCGCGCTAATTATGGCCGAGGTTTCCGCCGAGCGGGTGAGGCAGGTTAGGGCACAACTCCCGGTGTTAAGTAACCGACGCTTTGCGCCACCGCAATTATTATGACGTTTTTTTAAACAAGGCTTGATTCACCTTGTTACAGATTGCTATTGTGTGCGCGCGTCGAAAGGCCGTTAATATTCTCAGGTTAATATGGCGCTTTATGCAGCCTGGTTTAAGTCAAGAAGGTATCTATGGGTGAGATTAGTATTACCAAACTGCTGGTGGTTGCCGCACTGGTTGTTCTGCTGTTTGGTACCAAGAAGTTACGTACACTGGGTGGAGACCTGGGAACGGCAATCAAAGGCTTCAAGAAAGCAATGAACGACGATAATGCCGATGCTAAGAAAGATGCTGATGGTAGCGTTCAGGCTGAGAAGCTTTCTCATAAAGAGTAATGTCAGGAGCATGATGCTCATACTGCATACTCTGCATGAAAAAAAACCGGCAATTAGCCGGTTTTTTTATTGCTGATATGTAAGTGAGTATTACACGATTACTTCACTTCCAGCCCTTTGGCCTGCATGTCAGCATGGTATGAAGAGCGAACGAATGGACCGCAGGCTGCATGGGTAAAGCCCATTGCCATAGCTTCGGCTTTCATCTCATCGAACTCATCCGGGCTCACATAGCGTTGAACCGGCAGGTGATGGCGGCTTGGCTGTAAATACTGTCCCAGTGTCAGCATGGTGACACCATGGCTGCGCAGGTCACGCATGACCTCAATGATTTCCGCATTGGTTTCGCCCAGACCGACCATCAGACCTGATTTGGTCGGAATCTCCGGGTGCGCTTCCTTGAAACGTTCCAGAAGCTTCAGTGACCAGTTGTAGTCAGCACCTGGACGAACATTGCGATAAATACGTGGTACGTTTTCGAGGTTGTGGTTAAACACATCCGGCGGGGTGGCCGTGAGGATATCCAGCGCACGATCCATACGACCACGGAAGTCAGGCACCAGCGTTTCGATTTTAATCGACGGGCTTTTCTCACGAATAGCGGTGATGCAGTCAGCAAAGTGCTGAGCGCCGCCGTCACGCAGATCGTCGCGGTCAACGGAGGTAATGACGACATAGCGCAGCGCCATGTCAGCAATCGTCTGAGCAAGTTTTAACGGCTCGTTAGCATCAGGAGCAACCGGACGGCCATGGGCAACGTCACAGAATGGGCAACGGCGGGTACAGATTGCGCCGAGGATCATAAAGGTTGCAGTTCCGTGATTGAAACATTCAGCCAGGTTAGGGCAGGAAGCTTCTTCGCAGACAGAGTGCAGGCCATTTTTGCGCATTGCCGCTTTGATGCCCTGGATGCGAGTGGAGTCCGCTGGCAGTTTTATTTTCATCCATTCCGGTTTACGCAGCAGGGCTTCACGCTCTGTTGCCACATTTTTTACCGGGATAAGAGCCATCTTATCGGCATCGCGGTATTTAACACCGCGTTCCATCACAATGGGTTTACTCATAGCTTGCGTGTTCCAGTTGCGAATTACGAAGGAAAGCGTTTCAATTCAAGGGAATGTTGCATTTATCAACTATTTTTGAATTAGTGATACGCAGTATATCATTGAAACGGGCCAGAAAGCAGCCTGACAGGCTGGCAAAATGTAAAATAGTTGTTGTTTTGTGCCATTTGCCACAACATATGCCGTGGCAAAGTATGCGCGTATTTTCAGTCCGCAATGTACTCGTGCGGTGGGTTACCCAACAGCGCCAGAATGTTGGCCAGCAGCCGGGGGCGAACGCTCTCGGTCGTGGCTGTGCTATCCCACTGCGATACCTTCGCCATTTCCATTCCGGCGTAACCACAAGGATTGATACGCAGGAAAGGCGACAAGTCCATATCCACGTTGAGCGCTAAGCCGTGAAATGAACAACCTTTACGAATACGTAACCCCAAAGAGCAGATTTTCTTCTCTCCAACGTATACGCCAGGCGCATCGGCTCGCGGGTGAGCGTCAATACCGATTTCCGCAAGGGTATTCACCACGGTTTGCTCCAGCAGCGTAACCAGTTCGCGAACGCCAAGTTTACGACGCTTCAGGTTCAACAGCACATACATGACCTGCTGGCCCGGCCCGTGATAAGTCACCTGACCGCCACGATCGCTCTGGATCACCGGAATATCTCCCGGCATCAGTACGTGCTCTGCTTTACCTGCCTGACCCTGGGTAAAAACAGGATAATGCTCTACCAGCCAGATTTCGTCATAACTGTTTTCATCGCGGGTATCGGTGAATTCGTGCATGGCCAGAGAAACTGGCTCGTAAGGTTGAAGACCGAGCTGGCGGACAAGAATTTTATCCTGATACAAAACGGCATCTCCGTAGATACTCACATAGAGTAGAGAATATAAAAGAGGGGAAAAGTATATCACAGGAGGGAGGGGTTACCCGAGCGGGGATGCAGCGGGTAACCAACAGGTTTTTACAGCACCATGCGAACGATATCGATATTGCCTAATTCTTCGTACAGCGTTTCAACCTGCTCAATGTGTGTAGCAGTAATAGTGATTGAGACCGAGTGGTAGTTGCCTTTGCTGCTCGGTTTTACCGTCGGAGAGTAATCACCTGGCGCATGGCGCTGTACCACTTCAACCACCTGATCAACCAGCTCAGGCAACGCCTGCCCCATTACTTTGTAAGTAAATGGAGTAGGGAATTCAAGCAGTTCGTTAAGTTTGGTTTTCATGTCAGCTCCGGCGTTACATCAATAAATAATAACTCCCACAGCGCGTGGGAGTTATCTGGATACCTAGTATATGGGGACGTAAATCACACTTTCAAGTGTTCGATTTTTAGCCAAACCAGTGATGGAACATTAATTTAATGTAATCAATGATTTTCCCAAAGAAGTTGCCTTCAGGGATTTCCTGCAGGACTACCAGCGGGCGCTGCTCAATGGTTTTGCCATCCAGCTGGAAGTTGATGGTGCCGACAACCTGGTTTTTCTGCAGCGGTGCGTGCAGTTCTGTGGTGTTCAGCACATAGCTTGCTTTCAGATCTTTCATGCGGCCGCGCGGAATAGTCAGGTAGACATCTTTATCTACGCCTAACGATGCACGATCGGTATTACCAAACCAGGCGGGCTCTGAAGCAAACTCTTTACCGACTTTCAGTGGGTTCACGGTTTCAAAGAAACGGAAGCCCCAGGTCAGCAGTTTTTTACTTTCGGTTTCACGACCTTTATAGGTGCGGCCACCCATGACGGCGGAGATCAGACGCATCTGGCCTTCGGTTGCGGATGCAACGAGGTTATAGCCAGCCTTGTCGGTATGACCGGTTTTGATACCGTCGACATTCAGGCTGTTATCCCACAGCAGGCCGTTACGGTTTAACTGACGGATGCCGTTAAACGTGAACTCTTTTTCTTTATAGATAGAGTATTCGTTAGGCACGTCGCGAATCAGCGCCTGACCAATCATCGCCATGTCGCGAGCCGAGCTGTATTGACCGTCAGCATCGAGACCATGAACGGTCTGGAAGTGGGTGTTTTTCAGGCCCAGCGCGTTCACATAGCTGTTCATCAGTCCGACGAAAGCATCCTGGCTACCGGCTGCGAAGTCCGCCATTGCCACGCACGCGTCATTCCCGGATTGCAGGTTGATACCACGGATAAGCTGAGAAACAGGAACCTGCATTCCTGGCTTCAGGAACATCAACGATGAACCTTTAAAGACCGGGTTACCTGTAGCCCATGCGTCATTACCGACGGTGACCAGATCGGTTTCTTTGAATTTCCCGGCTTTCATCGCCTGGCCGATGACGTAGCTGGTCATCATTTTGGTCAGACTGGCGGGGTCGCGGCGAGTGTCAGCGTTCTGTTCTGCCAGAACTTTGCCTGAATTGTAATCAATCAGGATATATGACTCCGCATCGATCTGCGGAACACCCGGGATCATGGTTTTAATATTCAGGTCATCGGCATGGGCAGCAGAGAGAGAAGCTGCGCAGAGAGCCGCGGTGAGCGCCATACGCTGCACGAAACGAGCGGAAAAAGTGGTCTTCATGGTCTGAACTACGACGTCCGTGATGAAATTAAAAAAAGTGCCCTACTATAGCAAATGCAAAACGGGCAGGCATCTGACTTTCCGCGTGACTTTGTTAATGTCATTTACAGAAACTGACAGTTCAGATACCTGATTTACGTTATTACACGCCGGTGATGAAGGACTGTAATTGCGCCTCGGCTCGAAGACGCTGCTGCAATGTGGAGGCTTCAGCTTTGCTGGCGAACGGCCCCATCTGGATACGCCAGACTGCGCCGTTTTGTACCACCCGACCTGGGACGCCAAATTGCTGGCTTAAACGTTTTTGATACTGCTGCGCACGCGACTGCTCGCGGACTGCGCCAACCTGAACCACGTAGCGTCCGTTGGCTACTGCCGCTGGCGCAGGTGCAGCGACGGCGGCTGGTGTTGCTGCTGGTGCGGTTGGCGTTACCGGTGCGGTGGTGGTCGGTTGCGGAGCCGGAGTCGGCTCGCTACCTTCCAGCACGCCTGCTGCGAGCGTGGTCGGCGCACCGAGGAATCCACTGCTGTTCACTGGCGCACCGGTTGTATCATCGCTTTTCAACGTGGAATTGCTGATCGGACGAATATCGCCTTGCGGCTGACCCACATCCGATGGCGCAGGCATGCTGCCCATACTGCCACCGCCGCTTAAATCAGGACGCGCGGGCAGGGCATAGGTTTGTTTCGCTACCGTGGTACAAGCCATTCCCGGCCCGGACAATGAACCATCCTGGGCGACGATGATCGGGTCGATACGCACTTTGGTATTGTTGGAGGTATTCAGACGGTCGGCTGCTGCACGTGAAAGTGAAATCACGCGATCGTTGCCATAAGGGCCGCGATCGTTAATGCGCACGACAATCATCCTGCCATTTGCCAGGTTAGTTATTCTGGCATAGCTTGGGACTGGCAGCGTCGGATGCGCTGCGGTTAACTGCATCGGGTCGAACGCTTCACCAGACGCGGTTAAGTTGCTTCCGGGTTCCGCATCATAGATAGCGGCAAGCCCTGCCTGGCTAAAGCGGGAAGGGTCCTGGACGATTTTGTAGCTCTTACCATCACGCTGATAGTCCTGATTCGCCGTTGGGTTCAGGGGTTCAAAGCGCGGATCGGCCCCGCTGATTTCAACAATCGGACCATTACACACCGCAGGCTGCGGCGCGACAGCACCCTGTTGCTGACCATCATCACTCGAACACGCCGCGAGCATTCCTGCTGCGATGCAGATACCAAGCCACTGCTTACGCATTGCGTACCCCTTACACGCTTTTCGACAACATTTTTCTATGGGTATGGATCGACATAACAATCCCGAACCCAGCCATCAGCACAATGAGTGCCGAGCCTCCGTAACTGACCAGTGGGAGAGGAACGCCAACCACGGGCAGAATACCGCTCACCATACCAATATTTACGAAGACATAAACGAATAATATCAACATTAAACCACCCGCCATGACGCGACCAAAGGTGGTTTGCGCGTGGGCAGCGATCCATAACCCGCGCATAATCAGCAAAATGTACAGCGCCAGCAGAATTAAGATCCCTACCAGACCCAGTTCTTCCGCTAATACCGCGAAGATAAAATCTGTATGACGTTCGGGTAAAAACTCAAGCTGTGACTGCGTACCGTGTAGCCAGCCCTTACCACGTAGACCGCCGGAGCCAATAGCAATTTTAGACTGAATGATGTGATAACCCGCACCCAGCGGATCGGTTTCCGGATCGAGTAACATCATGACGCGCTGACGTTGATAATCATGCATCAGGAAGAACCACAGTATTGGGATAAACGCCGCAACCAGGACCACCGCAACACCGATTAAACGCCAGCTCAAACCAGAAAGGAACAGAACAAACAGGCCGGAAAGGGCGACCAGAATTGAAGTCCCGAGGTCTGGCTGGGCGGCCACCAGCAGGGTGGGCATAAATATCAGCACCAACGCAATGGCGGTATTTTTTAGCGATGGCGGGCAAACATCACGGTTGATGAAGCGCGCGACCATCAGCGGCACGGCAATCTTGGCGATTTCGGAAGGCTGAAAACGCACAATCCCCAAATCCAGCCAGCGCTGCGCGCCTTTGGAGATAGCGCCGAAGGCATCTACTGCCACCAACAAAATGATGCAAAAGATGTAGAGATAGGGAGCCCAGCCTTCATAAACTCGGGGCGGGATTTGCGCCATCACCACCATGATGACCAGGCCCATCGCGATCTGACCGACCTTGCGCTCCATCATGCCAATATCCTGGCCGCTGGCGCTCCAGATGACCAGCGAGCTGTAAACCAGCAGCGCCAGCAAAATAAGCAACATCGTGGGATCGATGTGGATTTTGTCCCAGAATGTTTTTTTGTTCGGATTATCCGTCACGATTATTGGTCCTCCGCTGCTGCAACCGCGGGGTTTTCTGCAGGCAGATTGGTGTTATTGTCGCCCAACATAATGTGGTCAAGGATCTGGCGCATAATGGTACCCACAGCCGGGCCCGCGCCACCGTTTTCAAGGATTATGGCGACAGCAACCTGGGGCTTATCATAGGGTGCGAAGGCCGTCATCAGCTTGTGGTCACGTAAGCGCTCGGCGATCTTATGTGCGTTATAGGTTTCATTGGCTTTCAGGCCAAAGACCTGTGCAGTACCGGATTTCGCCGCAATTTTGTAAGGTGCGCCAGCGAAATATTTGTGTGCAGTACCGTTAGGACGGTTGGCTACACCGTACATGCCGTCTTTTGCGATTTCCCAATAACCGGAATGAATGTCACCAACGGGTGGTTCGTGTGGCTGAATCCACGGCACTTGCTTGCCGTTTTCTGCTGTGCTCATCAGCAGATGCGGGACTTTTACCAAACCGTCGTTGATAAGGATCATCAGCGCTTTACTCATCTGGATAGGGGTTGCCGTCCAGTAACCCTGACCGATGCCGACCGGAATGGTATCACCCTGGTACCATGGCTTTTTAAACCGTTTTTGCTTCCACTCGCGGGTTGGCATGTTTCCGGCGCGCTCTTCGGCAAGATCGATACCCGTATATTGACCGTAGCCAAACTTGCTCATCCATTCTGAAAGGCGGTCTATCCCCATATCATAGGCGATTTGATAGAAAAACGTATCCGCTGACTCTTCCAGAGAACGGGTGATGTTCAGATGGCCGTGCCCCCATTTTTTCCAGTCGCGGTAACGTTTTTCAGAGCCCGGTAATTGCCACCAACCCGGATCGAACAGACCAGTATTGCGGGTGATGACGCCTGCACTTAATGCAGAAACCGCGACGTAAGGTTTAACCGTCGAAGCAGGGGGGTAGACACCCTGAGTCGCGCGGTTAACCAATGGGGTATTCGGGTCATTGAGCAACCCGGAGTAATCTTTACTCGAGATACCATCGACAAACAGGTTCGGGTCGTAGCTCGGCATGGACACCAGTGCGAGAACGCCACCGGTACGCGGGTCGGTGACTACCACCGCGGCACGACTGCCCGCCAGCAGCGTTTCGATGTACTGCTGGAGTTTCAGGTCAAGGGTGAGATAGATATCGTGCCCGGCCTGCGGCGCCACTTCTTTCAGTTGGCGAATGACGCGGCCACGGTTGTTCACTTCAACTTCTTCATAACCAGTCTGGCCGTGAAGTACGTCTTCATAGTAGCGTTCAATACCCAATTTACCGATGTCGTGCGTCGCCGCGTAGTTGGCCAGCTTGCCGTCTTTGTCCAGGCGGTCCACGTCTTTATCGTTGATCTTCGATACGTAGCCAATGACGTGGGTCAGCGCAGAGCCGTAGGGGTAATAGCGGCGTTTATAGCCTTTAACTTCGACGCCGGGAAAGCGATATTGATTAACGGCGAACCGTGCCACCTGCACTTCACTGAGGTTAGTTTTTACCGGAATGGAGGTGAAGCGGTGTGAACGGGCGCGCTCTTTTTTAAAGGCGGCAATGTCGTCGTCCGTCAGGTCTACGACGTTACGCAGCGCGTCGAGGGTATCCTGAACGTTGTCGACCTTTTCCGGCATCATTTCTATCTGATAAATGGTGCGGTTAAGGGCGAGTGGAATTCCGTTACGGTCATAAATGATGCCGCGACTGGGGGCGATAGGCACCAGTTTGATGCGGTTTTCGTTCGAGCGAGTCTGATAATCAGTAAAGCGAACGATTTGCAGATTATAAAGGTTGGCGATCAGCACGCCGGTGAGCAGCAAAATCCCCAAAAAAGCGACCAGCGCCCGGCGCACAAACAGCGCGGACTCAGCCGAATAGTCGCGAAAAGAATTCTGTAGTTTCATCCGCTGCTTAATCTACTCAAGAATCAATGATCACTCACGGTGATAAGGATGGTTGGTGGTGATGCTCCACGCCCTGTACAGACTCTCCGCGACCAGAACCCGAACAAGAGGGTGAGGAAGGGTTAACGCAGAGAGTGACCAGCTTTGTTCCGCTGCCGCTTTACAGGCAGGAGAGAGACCTTCCGGCCCGCCAATCAACAGACTGACGTCACGACCGTCCAGTTTCCAGCGTTCCAGTTCAGTCGCCAGCTGCGGCGTGTCCCAGGGTTTACCAGGGATATCAAGGGTGACGATGCGGTTTTTGCCTGCGGCAGCCAGCATCTGCTCACCCTCTTTGTCGAGAATGCGTTTAATATCCGCGTTCTTGCCGCGTTTTCCTGCCGGGATTTCGATCAGCTCAAAGGGCATATCTTTCGGAAACCGACGGAGATACTCCGTAAACCCGGTTTGCACCCAGTCAGGCATCTTCGTACCCACAGCGACAAGTTGCAGCTTCACGCATTAACTCCAGAGTTTTTCCAGTTCATACAGGCGACGGCTTTCTTCCTGCATCACGTGGACAATCACATCACCGAGGTCAACGACGATCCAGTCTGCAACGTTCTCGCCTTCTACGCCGAGCGGCAGCAGACCAGCAGTGCGGGACTCCTGAACAACGTGGTCTGCGATAGACATTACATGACGGCTGGACGTGCCGGTGCAGATAATCATGCAATCAGTGATGCTGGATTTGCCCTGAACGTCTAAGGCGATGATGTCTTGACCTTTCAGGTCATCAATTTTGTCGATTACAAAATCCTGAAGTGCTTTACCCTGCAAGTGTTCCCCCTGGGTGAAAAGAGTTAAAAACGTCTGTTAGTATACCTGAACCAGAGGCGATATCGGGACAAATGTCTCCGAAAGCGCTTTTGAAGTGCGCTATCATCCCACTCCACGCCGCAGAATGCATCGCCATTTTTGTAAAACAATTTCTGCAAAGCTCTGAAGGGCGGGAAAAGTCAGGTTGCGGAGAATAACAGCCTGTCATGGGGTGTCAATGGGAGAGAAGCCCTTCGGCAGAAAAAACAGGGCTTTCACTCCCCGTCGTGCCATACAGCCCGGCTGTTGAGCACTTTCAGAACCGCAAAATCGTCGCAAAAATCAATTGCGCTCCAGCAACCTTGTTCGACGCGAAAATGCCACATTGCTGCAGCCGGCATGGACAGCAGACGGGCGATCAAAACGCTCAGAACACCCTGATGGCTCACAACCAGTAGGTTTTGGCACGTTTTGTAATCAGCGAGCTGAGCAATAAAGCGTTCCACGCGCTGGGAAAACGCCTGAAAACCTTCACCATTGGTTGGCGTCGCATTCTGCCAGTCGTTACACCACACGGCGTAGTTTTCGGCGTCTTCTCGCGCCAGATCGCGATGATGGCGCATTTCCCAGTCACCAAAAAACATCTCATTGAGCTCAGGCATGTTGCGCACAGGAACCTCGCGATCGCCTAAGATCAACTGCGTTGTATGGCGGGCACGTTCCAACTCGCTGCACAGAACGTTGTCGACAGGTACATTGCGTAACAGCGTACCCAGTGTTTGCGCCTGAGCGATACCCCGTTCCGTTAGCGGTGTGGGGGCATGGCCGCTGTATAAACCAGCGACATTGGCTTCAGTTTCTCCATGACGTACTAACCAGAGTCTCATTTTTTCCTCTTGAGGTTATTCGCACAAAACATGATGTTTGCCCTGATTGCGCAGAGATTTTTCACTAAAATACCTTTTTTTGCGTGGAGCGGCACGATGTCTTTATTGAAGAGCGCGCATGGTGGCAATACCCGAGAAGCCGCCGAACTGTTGGGCATCTCGCCTGAACAATTGTTGGATTTTAGCGCGAATATTAATCCGCTGGGTATGCCGACAAGTTTAAAACGCGCGATCGTCGACAACCTGGACTGCGCGGAGCGTTACCCGGATGTTGATTACGCTAAACTGCATGCGGCACTGGCGGAACATCATCAGATTCCTGCCTCATGGATACTTGCCGGAAACGGCGAGACTGAGTCGATTTTCACTTTGGTGCAAGGTCTTAAACCACGCCATGCGATGATCGTGACGCCCGGCTTTGCTGAATATCGTCGGGCGCTGCAATGGGGAGACTGCACGATCCATGAGTTTGCGCTACGCGAAGACGATGGCTGGCAGCTTACCGATGCAATCCTCGATGCGTTATCCTCAGAGCTGGACTGCCTGTTTCTCTGTACGCCCAACAATCCCACTGGCTTGCTGCCCGATAACCGCCTGCTGCGCGAAATAGCCGCGCGTTGTGAGTTGCTTGGGATCAATCTGATCCTTGATGAAGCGTTTATCGATTTTATTGCCGGGGAGCAGGGGTTTATTCCGCTGCTTCTGGATAACCCGCATATTTGGGTGCTGCGCTCTCTCACCAAGTTCTATGCGATACCGGGGCTGCGGTTAGGGTATCTGGTCAACAGTAATGAACAGGCTGTTGCACAGATGCGCCGTCGACAAATGCCGTGGTCAATTAACGCATTTGCTGCACTGGCAGGTGAGATTATTTTACACGACAGCGCATATCAGCAGGCAACATGGAAGTGGCTGGAGCAAGAGGGCGCGAGGTTTGATCGGCAGTTGAAAGAACTGCCCGGCCTGACGGTGTATCCTGGCAGGGCAAATTATCGCTTATTGCGCTGCGATCGGGCGGATTTTGATCTGCAACGCGCAATGCTGGAACAACATGTCTTGATTCGCAGTTGTGCTAATTATCCGGGGCTGGATGCGCGCTATTATCGGGTAGCCGTTCGCAGCCAGGAAGAGAATAACCGCCTGTTGGCGGCTCTACGCAAGGTGCTTAGCGGTACAACCCCTGCTGATTGATATAGCCAAGCACTGCAGCTGGCATGAGGTCGTCGCACGGCTCGCCTTTTTCCAGACGCTCACGGATGAGCGTGGCGGAGATGTTAAACCACGGCGTTTCAGCCAGATAAATTTTCCCGCAAGGCAAGTTGTGCAGGTCATCTGGCGAATGGGTCAGATGATCCTCCAGCCACTGCTGGTGCTTTTCCTGCGCCATTTCGAGCGGATAGCCCGGACGTCGGCAGACAATGAGGTGGGTGTTACCCAGAATCGTGTCGTAGTCATGCCAGGACGGAAAGGTAAGCAGTGAGTCCTGGCCAATAATAAACGCTAATGGCACGTCCGGTCCTTGCTCCTCGCGCCACTCTTTGAGCGTTTGCGCGGTGTAGGAGGCGGTATCGCGTTTCAGTTCGCGTTCATCAAGGGAGAACAACGGCTTATCGGCAATGGCCAGTTCAACCATGCGTTGACGTTGTTCGCCGGACGCTTCGGGTTGCGCACGATGCGGCGGCACGTTATTGGGCATGATAATGACCCGGGAAAGGCCAATCAGATTCGCCAGAATTTCAACCGGTTTAAGATGACCATAATGCACCGGATCAAAGGTGCCACCGAACAGAGCCTGCAATGATTTCATATCAACCATCAATAAAAACATCGGCCAGCGATTTATGGCAGAGTAACAGGGAAAGCCCCTCAAGTTCCGCCCACACTGACTGACCATAGTCTTGTTTAAGCGTAATTTCCGTACGCGTTAACAGCGTTACCGCCTGACGCAACTGCGCAGGATTCAGCCGGTTTAGCGCGTCTCCCATCATACCCCGGCGATTTTGCCACACCCGGTGTTTATCAAACAACGTGCGTAAAGGCGTATGGGCTGACTGCCGTTTTAAGTTGACCAACAGCAGTAATTCACGCTGTATCGTGCGCAGCAAAATAACCGGCTCACTGCCTTCCAGGCGTAACTGTTGCAGAATGTGCAGCGCTCGTTTGCTTTTGCCCATCAGCAGCGCATCCACCCAATGGAACGGGGTAAAGTGCGCGGCATCGTTAACGGCTTTCTCCACGCGAGGCAGCGTTAGTTTGCCATCAGGCCAAAGCAATGCTAGCCGTTCCAGCGCTTGCGCCAGTGCTAACAGATTACCTTCATAGCAATAACACAACAGCTGATTCGCTGCGTCATCCAGTTGTAGATTGTTAAGCTTCGCCCTGGCGGCGACCCAACGAGGAAGCTGTGCTTGCTCCGGCGTCTGGCAGCTTACCTGCACCGCATTATTGGCAAGTCCGGTATACCATGCGGCGTTTTCCTGCGCTTTAGTCAGTTTGTTGCCGCGAACGATCAGCAGCAGGTCGTCATGTAGCAGTGTGACGAGTGAAGCGAGCTGTTCGTTAATGGCGGCATTGGGGCCATTTTCAGGCAACTGCAAAAGTAGGGTTTGACGGCTGGCAAACAGGCTCATTGCCTGGCAGAGTGAAAAAATCTCTCCCCAGTCGGTGCTATTGTCCAGGGTGAAAGCGTGGTGTTCTTCGAACCCTTGTGTGGCGGCAGCCTGACGGATAGCGTCCTGGCTTTCCTGCAACAAGAGAGGATCGTTACCTAAGAGCAAATACGCCGCGCGCAGCCCCTCATTGAGCTGTGCGCGGAGTTGTTCAGGGTACAACTTGAGCATCAGTTACCCAGCGTGGTGGAAACACGCGCCGGAGATGACGCAGGCTCTGCGGCTTTTGTCGCCGCTGGCTTAGCATCATCATCAGCATTGGATGACAGAGTATCGGCCAGATGTACGCTTGGCAGCTTACGAATTAACTGTTCAGCCGCTTTGTCATACATCTCTTTGATGATCATGTCCTGCTCGTTATCCTTCGCCAGCGCAGCCTGTGGGTTGTCAAAGAACGAACGATAAACTTTGGCGCTGATTGGATAAATATCATGACCTGGGATCAGCACGGATGCACTCACGGACATCACCATCTGGTATTCTGCCGTTTGACCGTTCTGGAATACCGACGCCGTATCCTGCGATATGCTGACCGCGCCAAGACGCAAGGACGTCACATCTTTACGCATTGAGCCGTCCTCTAGCAGCGTAACGCCGTTCAGACGCAGCTGATTACGAACCGCGCGGCTTAATGGGCCGTTTGGATCCCCAGAGTCCAGAATCATGGTTTTCATTGAGGGTGGGACCTGCGTAGTATTACGCAGATGCCATCCACATCCGGCGGTGACAAGCACCGCCAGAGATAACAACAATGTTGTCAGAAGTCGCACGCTTCCTCCCGCGCTTAGCCAACGACCAGATTGAGGAGTTTACCCGGTACATAAATCACTTTACGTACGGTAACGCCATCAAGATATTTTGCTACCAGATGCTCCTGGCCAGCACGCTCACGAACCTGCTCTTCAGTGGCGTTTACCGGAACGGTGATTTTGCCACGTACTTTGCCGTTTACCTGAACCACAACCAGCGTTGAGTCTTCAACCATTGCCGCTTCGTCCGCCACCGGCCACGGTGCGTTGTCGATATCGCCTTCGCCTTTCAGTGCTTCCCACATCGTGAAGCAAACGTGTGGGGTGAACGGGTTCAGCATGCGAACGACGGCCAGTAAGGCTTCCTGCATCAGGGCTCTGTCTTGTTCGTCTTCCTGCGGTGCTTTCGCCAGCTTGTTCATCAGCTCCATAATCGCCGCAATTGCGGTGTTAAAGGTCTGACGACGACCAATATCATCGGTAACTTTAGCAATGGTTTTATGTACGTCGCGACGCAGCGCTTTTTGGTCTTCGCTCAACGCATCAACGTTCAGGGCAGCAACATCGCCTTTGGAAGTATGTTCGTAAACCAGCTTCCATACACGTTTCAGGAAGCGGTTCGCCCCTTCAACGCCGGATTCCTGCCATTCCAGCGTCATATCAGCCGGAGAAGCGAACATCATGAACAGACGTACCGTGTCAGCGCCGTAACGTTCAACCATAACCTGCGGGTCGATACCGTTATTTTTCGACTTGGACATTTTGCTCATGCCGGTATAGACCAGTTCATGGCCTTCTGCGTCCTGAGCTTTGACGATACGACCTTTTTCGTCGCGCTCAACGATGGCATCAACCGGAGAAACCCAGTTACGCTCGCCGTTTGCACCAACGTAATAGAACGCATCAGCCAACACCATACCCTGGCACAGCAGCTGTTTGGCCGGTTCGTCAGAGTTGACCATGCCCGCATCGCGCATCAGCTTGTGGAAGAAGCGGAAGTAGAGCAGGTGCATGATGGCGTGTTCAATACCACCAATGTAGATATCAACTGGCAGCCAGTAGTTTGCAGCTTCTGGATCCAGCATCCCTTCGTTGTACTGCGGGCAGGTGTAGCGCGCGTAGTACCAGGAGGATTCCATAAAGGTATCGAAGGTGTCGGTTTCGCGCAGCGCAGGCATGCCGTTAACGGTGGTTTTTGCCCACTCCGGATCGGCTTTGATTGGGCTGGTGATGCCGTCCATAACCACGTCTTCCGGCAGAATAACCGGCAACTGATCTTCTGGCGTCGGCAGTACGGTACCGTCTTCCAACGTCACCATCGGAATTGGCGCACCCCAGTAACGCTGACGGGAAACACCCCAGTCACGCAGACGGTAGTTCACTTTACGCTCACCCACGCCTTTGGCTACCAGCTTGTCAGCAATGGCGTTGAAGGCAGCTTCGAAGTCGAGGCCGTCAAACTCGCCGGAGTTAAACAGCACGCCTTTTTCGGTCAGAGCTTGTTCGGACAGATCCGGCTCTGCGCCTTCAGCGGTCAGAATTACTGGTTTGATGGTCAGGCCATATTTTGTCGCAAACTCGTAATCGCGCTGATCGTGGCCCGGAACGGCCATGACTGCGCCCGTACCGTATTCCATCAGGACGAAGTTTGCTGCCCAAACGGGGATTTCTTCGCCAGTCAGCGGGTGAACGGCTTTAAAGCCCGTGTCGACGCCTTTCTTCTCCATGGTTGCCATTTCGGCTTCAGCAACCTTGGTATTGCGGCATTCGTCAATGAAGGCGGCCAGTTCTGGGTTATTTGCAGCAGCTTTCTGCGCCAGCGGGTGACCTGCGGCAACGGCCAGATAGGTCGCACCCATAAAGGTGTCCGGGCGGGTGGTGTAAACGGTCAGCGTGTAGTCGTAACCGTTCACATCGAAGGTGATTTCCACGCCTTCAGAACGGCCAATCCAGTTGCGCTGCATCGTTTTCACGGTGTCAGGCCAGTGATCCAGGTTATCCAGGTCACGCAGCAGTTCGTCAGCGTAAGCGGTGATTTTGATGAACCACTGTGGGATCTCTTTACGCTCGACTTTGGTATCGCAACGCCAGCAGCAGCCGTCGATAACCTGTTCGTTCGCCAGTACGGTCTGGTCGTTCGGGCACCAGTTGACCGCAGACGTTTTCTTGTACACCAGGCCTTTTTTGTACAGCTCGGTGAAGAATTTCTGTTCCCAACGGTAGTATTCCGGGGTGCAGGTCGCCAGCTCACGGCTCCAGTCGTAACCGAAACCCAGCATTTTGAGCTGGTTTTTCATGTATGCGATGTTGTCGTACGTCCACGGTGCTGGTGCGGTATTGTTTTTAACCGCAGCGCCTTCTGCAGGCAGACCGAACGCATCCCAGCCAATTGGCTGCAGTACGTTTTTGCCCAGCATGCGCTGGTAGCGGGCGATCACGTCACCGATGGTGTAGTTACGTACGTGGCCCATGTGTAGTCGACCAGAAGGATAGGGAAGCATAGACAGGCAGTAATACTTCTCTTTGCTCTCGTCTTCGGTAACTTCAAATGTGCGCTTCTCATCCCAGTGAAGCTGTACTTTGGATTCTATCTCTTCCGGGCGGTATTGCTCTTGCATGGCAGCCAGTGGTCCTGTTTTCAATACAGCTACAAACGTAGCTTTAGATGTGGTGTTTCAGATCCGCATAGCATAGCCCAAACGCCCGCGCCAAAACAGCCTTTCGCGCATTCAGCGTTGAATTCCCGCAAGGATAATTCTTGCACGAATTTACACACTCTGTGGACAGTCTTGCAAAGCGTCGCGTAAATAACGTCTATTATTATAGACAGTTAACGACCCAGGAGGCGAAGTGATGAACAAGGTTGCTCAATATTACCGTGAACTGGTGGCTTCACTGAGCGAACGTCTGCGTAATGGCGAACGCGATATTGATGCGTTGGTGGAGCAGGCGCGTCAACGAGTTATGCAGACAGGGGAGTTAACGCGAACCGAGGTAGAAGAGCTCACCCGGGCCGTCAGACGTGACCTGGAAGAGTTTGCTCTGAGCTATGAAGAAAGTCTTGATGAGGAGACAGACAGCGTCTTTATGCGGGTTATCAAGGAGAGTATCTGGCAGGAACTGGCCGATATTACAGATAAAACGCAGCTCGAATGGCGCGAGGTGTTCCAGGACCTCAGTCATCACGGGGTTTATCACAGCGGTGAGGTGGTCGGATTAGGTAATCTGGTCTGCGAGAAGTGCCACTTCCATTTAGCGGTTTACACCCCGGATGTGCTACCGCTGTGTCCGAAATGCGGACACGATCAGTTTCAGCGGCGACCGTTTGAGCCGTGATCGCTTATTGCCGGATGGCGACGCAAAGCGTCTTATCCGGCCTACAAATTGCACGATTTTGTAGGCCGGATAAGCGTTAGCGCCATCCGGCGTGTATTAGGCGTAAAACTTCAGCCGTTCTGCCAGCAAATCGACAAACCCTTCGCGATCCACGTCTACCATTACGGTGGCGTTTGGCTTATTGCCGCTCAGGAAGTAGTAATCCACCACGGTCATTCCCTGGGTATATTTACCCTGAGTTTCCACGCCGACCCAGCGTTCAACGGTGGTAAACAGTTCAGGTTTCAGCAGCCAGGCAATGGTGCATGGATCATGCAGTGGCGCGCCGATGAATCCCCATTTTTCATCTTTATGATACTCAAAGAAGAAGTCGAGTAGTTCAGCCACGATCGTCGAAATAGGATTGCCGATAGCGCGGAACCGCTCGGTATCTTCGCGATGTATTTGCGCTTTATGCGTGACGTCCAGACCAGCCATCACCACTGGAATGCCAGACTGGAATACGATTTCAGCGGCTTCAGGATCCACGAAAATATTGAACTCGGCGGCGGGCGTCCAGTTTCCGAGGCCCATCGCACCACCCATAATTACGATACGGGCGATTTTGGCGTGCAGCTCAGGATGGCTATTCAGAAGCAATGCTACGTTAGTTTGCGGCCCGGTGGAGACAATGGTCATCAGTTCCGGGCTTTCACGCAGGGTTTTCGCCATCAGTTCCACGGCGGTACAGTCTTGTGGCGCAAAAGCGGGTTCCGGCAGCGCCGGGCCATCAAGTCCACTCTCGCCGTGAACGTTATCGGCGATAATCAGATCGCGCATTAGTGGTTTCACTGCGCCACCAGCTACTGGTATATCCGTACGGTTGAGCAACGTTAACATGCGCAACACGTTACGCAGCGTTTTGTCAGGTGTCTGGTTACCGGCTGATGAGGTAATCGCTTTCACATCCAGTTCTGGTGAGGCGAGGGCGAGCACAATTGCGATAGCGTCGTCATGACCCGGATCGCAATCAAACAGGATAGGAAGTGCCATTGTTGCTCCTTGTAAGTGGGACTTTGTGACAAGGTTAACGCTGGGCTGTATGTGTTTCGAGAGGCGAAGGGATAAAGCGTGAGGTGGCGCGCACATGGAGGTGCGCGCCAGCAAGATTAGTGCAGTATTTTCGCGAGGAAGTCTTTGGCGCGGTCCGATTTCGGATTAGCGAAGAACTCTTCTTTCGGCGAGTCTTCAACAATTTTCCCTTCATCCATGAAGATCACCCGGTTCGCCACTTTACGCGCAAAGCCCATTTCGTGGGTTACCACCATCATGGTCATCCCTTCATTGGCCAGTTCAACCATAACATCCAGTACTTCGTTGATCATTTCAGGATCAAGCGCCGACGTCGGTTCGTCAAACAGCATGGCGATAGGATCCATGCACAGCGCCCGGGCGATAGCGACACGCTGTTGCTGGCCCCCTGAGAGCTGAGCTGGAAACTTCTCCGCATGTGCTGACAGACCAACGCGTTCCAGTAACTTTTGCGCTTTGTCACGGGCCGGTTTTTTATCGCGCTTGAGCACTTTTACCTGCGCCAGAGTCAGGTTCTCAATGATCGACAGGTGAGGGAACAGTTCAAAGTGCTGGAACACCATACCAACGCGAGAGCGCAGTTTGGCCAGATCGGTTTTTTTATCATTCACCACGGTACCATCAACGGTGATGACGCCTTGTTGTACCGGCTCCAGCCCGTTCACCGTTTTGATAAGCGTTGATTTACCTGAACCTGACGGGCCGCAGACCACCACCACTTCCCCTTTTTTCACTTCCGTGGAGCAGTCGGTCAGCACCTGAAAGTGACCATACCATTTAGAAACATTTTTCAGGGTAATCATTAAACTGTCCTTTTCTTCAAATAGCTGACCAACAACGATGCGCTCAGACTGAATACAAAATAAACGGCGCCAGCAAACAGGATCATTTCAACCTGTGTGCCGTCACGCTCGCCAATGGTAGAGGCGGTACGGAAGAAGTCTGCCAGACTTAATACGTAGACCAGCGAGGTATCCTGGAAGAGTACGATGCCCTGGGTTAGCAGCAGCGGTACCATCGCGCGGAATGCCTGCGGCAGAATAATGAGCTTCATCGACTGCCAGTGGGTCATCCCCAGAGCCAGCGCGGCGCTGGATTGCCCACGAGAAATACTCTGGATACCGGCACGGATAATCTCGGAATAGTACGCGGCTTCAAACATCGAAAACGCGACCATTGCTGAGATCAGGCGAATATCGGTTTTTGGCGACAGACCCAGTACGTTTTGCAGGAAGCCGGGCACAATCAGGTAGAACCACAGCAGCACCATGACCAGCGGAATAGAACGAAATACGTTGACGTAGCCTTTCGCAAACCAGGCTATCGGCGCGAAGCTGGACAGACGCATGACGGCCAGGATAGTTCCCCAGACAATACCAATGACTACCGCCGTAACGGTGATTTTCAGCGTGATGATTAACCCATCCAGCAGATACGGCAGGGAAGGGATGATAGAACTCCAGTCAAATTCGTACATTATTTGCCTCCCAAATTGCCAGGCAGGCGGATTTTACGTTCAACAAGATTCATCACCAGCATGATGACGGCGTTAATCAGGACGTAAGCCAGAGTGATAGCGGTAAACGATTCCCATGCGTGGGCGGAGTAATCCAGCAGTTTGCCTGCCTGTGCCGCCATATCGACCAGGCCGATGGTGGAGGCGATCGCGGAGTTCTTCACCAGGTTCATCATCTCTGAGGTCATTGGCGGAACAATCACGCGGTATGCGTTTGGCAACAGAACATAGCGGTAGGCCTGCGGTAACGTCAGTCCCATCGCCAGTGCGGCGTTTTTCTGCCCACGAGGCAGAGACTGAATAGCGGCGCGAACCTGTTCGCAGACGCGCGCGGCGGTAAACAGCCCCAGACAAAGCATTGATGAGAGGAAGAACTGGATGTTGGGATCCAACTCAGCCTTGAACCACATCCCAATGTTTTCCGGCAGCAGTTCCGGAATAACCAGATACCAGGTAAAAAACTGGACGATGAGCGGAACGTTACGAAACAGCTCAACGTACAGCGTGCCGATCCCAGAAAGGAAACGATTTGGAACGGTACGTAAGATGCCGAATAAAGAGCCTATGAGGAAAGCGATAATCCAGGCGGTGATGGATAACGCGACAGTGACCTGGAAACCACTCCAGAGCCAGCCGAGATAGGTGGTGTTGCCGAACGGGGCTTGTTGTAAAAAAATACCCCAGTTCCAGTCTATAGACATAAATCTACTCCAGAAAAAAAAGGGTAGCAGCGCTACCCTCGAAGATTGTTATTCGGCGTTTTGCGGTTTTCAGGCCTGATGGGGAACGACCATCAGGCTTATAGTCTGTCCGTGCCGAGTAACAATCGAGAGGGAGGGGAAGCCTCCCATTTATTTTAGTTAGTTAAGCGCTTTATCATTTGGTTCTTTGAACAGAGCTTTCATCTCGTCTGACAGTTCGAAATTCATGTTCAGGTTCTTCGGTGGAATTGGATTTTTAAACCACTTATCAAACCATTTCTCAGCTTCGCCTGAGGTTTGCGCCTTGGCGATAGTGTCGTCCATCAGCTTTTTGAACTCAGGATCATCTTTGCGCAACATACAGCCGTAGGCTTCCTGAGACTGTGGCTTGCCGACGATCTCCCAGTTGTCTGGTTTCTTCGCTTTCGCGCGCTCGCCAGCCAGCAGGGCGTCATCCATCATAAAGGCAACGGCGCGACCGCTTTCCAGAGTACGGAAAGAGTCACCGTGGTCTTTCGCGCTGATGATGCGCATATCCATTTTTTGTTCTTCATTCAGCTTGTGCAGCAGAACTTCGGAGGTGGTACCCGAAGTCACGACTACGGCTTTACCTTTCAGATCGGCGAAATCTTTGACGTCGCCGCCTTTTTTCGCCAGCAGACGGGTGCCGACAACGAAAATGGTGTCAGAGAAAGCGGCTTGTTTTTGGCGCTCGACGTTGTTGGTGGTGGATCCACATTCAAAATCGAAGGTGCCGTTTTGCAGCAGCGGGATACGGTTTTGTGAAGTAATCGGGATCAGTTTCACCTGCAGATCAGGCTTGTTCAGCTTTTTCTTCACGGCGTCAACGATCGCGTTGGAGTAATCCTGTGAATAACCGACCACTTTTTGCTGATTATCGTAGTAAGAAAACGGTACTGATGATTCACGGTGGCCGACAACGATCACGCCATTTTTGGCGATCTTATCCAGCGTGCTGCCTGCCGCTGGTGCTGCGTCTTCTGCGTGCGCCAGACCGGCGGACATTCCCATGACCAGCATGGCAGTGGCGAGCTTACGTAATTGCATATCCAACTCCTTTATCGTCTGCGCCAGGGACGCATTGATACCCATTGTGATGTTGTTATTGTTTGCTACTAAAACGTGCAGTCTTGTATGTGTTTGTTAACATTTAGTTTGGATGAATGTAAAGAATTTGCTGTGTTATTGTTTATTTTTGCGAAGTGCGCCGCACCATTTGGGGGCAAAAATATCTTGTTGCACTTTTCAGGTGCTACCGGCGCTCAACTTTGGTGCGACCAGGTTGCACATTCAGCCAAAACAGCGTTTGCCTTGTAGAACAAAGCAATAGACGTGCCAGAATGGTCTTTTGGAGGGGGGAAGTAGGCCTGATAAGCGTAGCGCCATCAGGCACGATGCTGCACAACTGCCGGATGGCGGCGTACCGCCTTATCCGGCCTGCATTTGATGGGGCACTGTTTTACTTACGACGTTGGCGCAGACTCATTACCACTGCGCCAAAGCCAAACAGCGCGGTTAGCAGCCAGAGCGGCCAGTTTCCGGTACGGGCATAAGGGGTTAAGCCCGTCGTTGGCGTCACGCTGGTGGTCAGCACCTGACGGGTAAACTGCGGGATCATCGCCTGAACTTCGCCCTGCGGACCAATCACCGCCGTAATACCGTTGTTGGTGCTACGCAGCAGAGGTCGCGCCAGCTCCAGGGAACGCATACGCGCCATCTGGAAGTGCTGCCACGGGCCAATAGATTTACCAAACCATGCATCGTTGGAGATAGTCAGCAGGTAGTCCGTATCCGGGCGGAAGTTATCCCGTACCTGTTCGCCAAGAATGATTTCGTAGCAGATGGCAGCGGTCAGCTTAAAGCCGTGTGCATGCAACTGTGGCTGTACATAAGGACCGCGGCTGAACGAAGACATTGGCAGGTCAAAGAATGGCGCTAGCGGGCGTAGGATAGATTCCAGCGGGACAAACTCGCCAAACGGTACCAGATGGTTTTTGTTATAGCGGTTGCTGGAGTCGTAGCTGTATGGGCTGTCTTTACCCAGTGTGATGATGGTGTTGTAGGTGTCGTAACGATTCTGCTTGTTCAGACGTGCGTCTACAATACCGGTAATCAGCGTGCTATTTTTCGATTTCAGCAGGTCATCCATCATACTCAGAAAACGCTGCTGGTTAATTTCCAGGTCCGGAATAGCGGATTCTGGCCAGATGATGAGCTGTGATTTGCCCATCTCAGGCTGGGTGGCGTCGAGATAAATCTTCAGGGTGTTGAGTAACTGGCCTTCATCCCATTTGAGCGACTGCGGGATGTCACCCTGCACCATCGAGACCTGGGTGGTTTTTTCCGGCTCCAGCGTGTACCACTGAATATAACGTAGCGGGAAGGGCAGAGCGAAAAGCACCACGGCGGTAGCCAGCGGCTTCCAGTTACGCGTTACCAGTGCAAGTGCCAGCAGGCCGCTAACCATCATCAGCAGGAAGTTTATCGCCTCAACGCCCATTACCGGCGCCAGCCCTTTTAACGGACCGTCGATCTGGCTGTAGCCGAACTGCAGCCACGGGAAACCGGTCAGTACCCAGCCGCGTAGAAATTCAGTGATTTGCCAGACTACCGGCGCGGCAATCGCTACGCGTATCCAGGTAGTTTTCGGCCACAGACGCGCCAAAACGCCGGCAAACAGGCCAGTGTAGAGGGAAAGGTAAGCAGCAAGCAGAACCACGAGGAAGACGTTAACGGGGCCCGGCATACCGCCAAACTGCGCGATACTGACGTAAACCCAGTTGATGCCTGATCCAAACAGTCCCAGTCCCCAGAAATAGCCGATAGCGGCAGACTGGAGCGGACGGCGGTTGAAGGTGAGAGCCTGCAGGCCCATCAGCGAAACAATCGCAGCGGGCCAGATGTCATACGGTGAGAAAGCCAGTGTCCCGCAGGCACCGAATAATAACGCCAGCAGCAGGCGAATGCGCTGGCGTTCAATTAAAGGGGCAAATGCCATGTAGTCTTAGATCCAGTTTCGGGTTTATTCGTCCAGTTTGGGCTGGGGTGAGTCGTCCGGAATTCTGACATGAACCTGAATAATACGACGGCTGTCGGCCATTGCCACTTTGAACTGGTAACCATCAATGTCGATGGTCTCTCCACGCGCGGGCAGATGACCGAAGGCCTGCATGACCAACCCGCCAATGGTATCCACTTCTTCATCGCTGAAATGCGTGCCGAAAGCTTCGTTGAAGTCTTCAATCGGCGCCAGTGCACGAATAGTCCAGGTGTGGCGACTGAGCTGACGGAAATCAATATCATCTTCTTCGTCGTACTCATCTTCAATTTCACCGACAATCAGTTCAAGGATGTCCTCAATGGTCACCAGACCTGAGACACCGCCAAACTCGTCGATGACGATAGCCATATGATAACGCTGGGAGCGGAACTCTTTCAGCATGCGGTCAACCCGCTTGCTTTCAGGGACGACAACCGCCTGGCGTAACACTTTCTCCATGCTGAAGGCTTCGGCATCGCTACGCATAAATGGCAGCAGATCTTTGGCCATCAGAATCCCTTCAATGTGATCCTTGTCTTCGCTAATTACCGGGAAACGCGAGTGGGCAGACTCGATAATGACATCGAGGCATTCGTCCAGAGTTTGGTTGCGTTTCAGGGTAATCATCTGGGAGCGAGGGATCATGATGTCGCGAACGCGTTGGTCCGCAATATCCATTACCCCTTCGAGCATATCGCGCGTATCTTCATCGATAAGGTCGTTTTGCCCGGAATCACGGATCAGCTCCAACAGTTCGTCGCGGTTTTTCGGTTCACCGTGGAAAAGTTGGCTCAGTAACAGGGAAAAAAATCCCTTTTTGCTGTTTAAGGTGTCACTACTGTGTGAATTGTCGTCGCTCATGGCGTCGTATGGGTTCTCATGTTAGTTAATACAAAGCGCGTCATGCGTTTACTCAGCTGTTGACGGCATGTTTTGCCTGATGGCGCTACGCTTATCAGGCCTACGAAAGGCATGAATGTAGGCCGGATTAGGCGCAAGCGCCGCCATCCGGCAAGCTACTATTCTGCAATCTTCTCGGCAATGTACGGATCCTCATAGCCCAGAGCAAGCATAATCTCTGTTTCGAGGGATTCCATTTCTTCCGCTTCATCGTCTTCAATATGGTCGTAGCCGAGTAAATGCAGGCTACCGTGCACCACCATGTGCGCCCAGTGGGCCTCAAGCGGTTTGCCTTGCTCCTGCGCTTCTTTCTCAACCACCTGACGGCAGATGATCAAATCGCCCAGCAGCGACATCTCAATGCCCGGCGGAGCCTCAAACGGGAAAGAGAGCACGTTGGTGGATTTATCTTTCCCGCGATAGGTCAGGTTCAGGTCGTGGCTTTCCGCGTCATCGACCAGACGAATCGTCACTTCAGACTCTTCCTGAAATTGGGGGATCACCGCATCCAGCCAGCCCTGAAACTGACTTTCTGTTGGCAAACCGGATTCGTCTTCACATGCCAGCTGTAAATCGAGGATAACCTGACTCATTTTTGTTCCTGCTCCTGAGCTTCGCGCTTGCGTTCTGCAGCCTGCTCGGCTTTGCGTTTCTGTTCTGCTTCTTCCCAGGCTTCATACGCCGTGACGATACGGGCGACCACCGGGTGGCGCACCACGTCTTCGCTATGGAAGAAATTAAAACTAATTTCGTCGACTTCAGCCAGCACTTCAATGGCATGACGCAGACCGGATTTGGTGCTACGCGGCAGGTCAATCTGGGTGATATCGCCAGTGATGACCGCTTTGGAGTTAAAGCCGATACGGGTCAGGAACATTTTCATCTGTTCGATGGTGGTGTTCTGGCTTTCATCAAGAATGATGAACGCATCGTTCAACGTACGACCGCGCATATAGGCCAGGGGCGCAACTTCAATGACGTTACGCTCAATCAGCTTTTCAACCTTTTCAAAGCCGAGCATTTCGAAAAGCGCGTCATACAGCGGTCGTAAATACGGATCGACTTTCTGGCTGAGATCTCCTGGCAGGAATCCCAGTTTTTCGCCCGCTTCCACTGCCGGACGGGTCAGCAGAATGCGACGGATCTCCTGACGCTCAAGCGCATCAACCGCAGCGGCAACCGCGAGATACGTTTTACCCGTACCCGCAGGGCCCACACCAAATGTGATGTCGTGGTCGAGGATATTCGCAATGTACTGTGCCTGGTTCGGCGTGCGCGGCTTAATTACTCCACGCTTGGTTTTGATGTTCACCGCTTTGCCAAATTCAGGCACGCTGTCTGCGCTTTGCTCAAGCACACGCGCTTCTTTGATCGCCAGATGAATTTGTTCAGGCTCGATGTCCTGCGTCTGACCGCGCATTGGGGCGGTATCGACGTACAGGCTACGTAAAATATCTGCCGCAGCGGTGACGCAAATTGGACGACCGGTCAGTTTAAAGTGGTTATCACGGCGGTTAATTTCGATGCCGAGGCGACGTTCCAGCTGTTTGATGTTGTCATCAAATGGGCCGCAAAGGCTCAACAGGCGGGCGTTGTCTGCGGGTTCAAGGGTGATTTCGCGAGTGTCTATGTTCAAACTGTTCCTCTTATGCATGTCTCGCCGGACGCTGAACATTTACCGGCATCTAAGGAAATTATTCACGCCATGGGGGAAAGGCGCAAGCATTGCAGCAAATATGGGGATGATAGGGCAGATTACAAGACCCGCCGGGACAGCGAGCCCAGGATTGTAGGCCCGATAAGTGTAGCGGTATCGGGCCTTTTTTACGTTTTTCAGCAGGATTAAGGCTGATAAATACCGACGCCCAGATCGTTTTCTTTGCGGGTACGCGCAATGACCGATTCAGGGGATTCTGCGATACGCAGACCCATTTCGTCCTCGGTACGCACCACTTTACCGCGCAGGGAGTTAGTCCAGACATCGGTAATTTCTACGTCTACGAACTTACCGACCATATCCGGGTTGCCTTCAAAGTTCACCACACGGTTATTTTCGGTACGGCCTGACAGTTCCATGATGCTCTTACGCGATGTGCCTTCAACCAGAATGCGCTGGGTCGTGCCGACCATACGGCGGCTCCAGGCCATAGCTTGCTGGTTGATACGCTCCTGTAGAATGTACAGACGCTGTTTCTTCTCTTCTTCCGGTACGTCGTCAACCATATCGGCGGCAGGGGTGCCAGGACGCGCAGAGAAAATAAAGCTGTAGCTCATGTCAAAATTGACGTCAGCAATCAGCTTCATGGTCTGCTCGAAATCCTGCGTGGTTTCACCCGGGAAGCCAACGATGAAGTCGGAGCTAATCTGGATATCCGGACGCGCAGCGCGCAGTTTGCGGATGATCGCTTTGTATTCCAGCGCGGTATGGGTGCGCCCCATCAGATTCAGTACGCGGTCTGAACCGCTCTGTACCGGCAGATGCAGGAAGCTCACCAGCTCTGGTGTATCGCGATAAACTTCAACGATATCATCGGTGAATTCAATCGGATGGCTGGTGGTGAAGCGGATACGATCAATACCGTCGATCGCGGCCACCAGACGTAACAGATCGGCAAAAGACCCGATCGTGCCGTCGTGGTTCTCACCACGCCAGGCGTTCACGTTTTGCCCCAGCAGGTTCACTTCACGCACGCCTTGGGCTGCAAGCTGGGCGATTTCAAACAGAATATCATCCGCCGGACGGCTGACTTCCTCACCGCGGGTGTAGGGCACCACGCAGTAAGTACAATATTTATTACAACCTTCCATGATGGACACAAACGCGCTTGGACCTTCAGCACGCGGTTCTGGCAGGCGGTCGAACTTTTCGATCTCCGGGAAACTGATATCAACCACCGGGCTACGGGTCGTGCTTCCACGCACTTTGTTGATCATTTCCGGCAGGCGGTGCAGAGTTTGCGGCCCAAAAATAATATCGACGTAATGCGCGCGCTGGCGAATATGATCGCCTTCCTGAGACGCAACACAGCCACCGACCCCAATGATGAGCTTGGGGTTTTTCTCTTTTAACAGTTTCCAGCGGCCCAGTTGATGGAACACTTTTTCCTGAGCCTTCTCACGGATTGAGCAGGTATTCAGCAGCAGCACATCCGCTTCTTCCGCCACGTCAGTCAGTTGATACCCATGAGTGGCATCCAGCAGATCGGCCATCTTCGATGAATCGTATTCGTTCATCTGACAGCCCCAGGTTTTAATATGGAGTTTTTTGGTCATCGACTTGCTCTTGCGAAATTGTGGCTGAAATGCAGGGCGCATAGTGTACTGCTTTGGCGCGGTTGTGACCAGTATGACGGATGTCAGCCTCAAGGGGTAAAAAATCCTGTAAACTTACACAATACATGTAACTGGATAATTGACCATGACAAATCAACCAACGGAAATTGCCATTGTCGGCGGGGGGATGGTCGGCGGCGCGCTGGCGCTTGGACTGGCGCAGCATGGATTTACGGTAACGGTCATTGAGCATGCCGTTCCCGCGCCGTTTGTGGCTGACGGACAGCCTGATGTCAGAATTTCTGCCATTAGTTCCGCGTCGGTGTCGTTGCTAAAAGGGCTGGGCGTCTGGGATACGGTGCAGGGGATGCGCAGCCATCCTTATCGTCGACTGGAAACGTGGGAGTGGGAAAATGCCCATGTGATGTTTGATGCCGCCGAGCTTAAGCTGCCTCTGTTGGGCTATATGGTGGAAAACACGGTCCTGCAACAGGCGCTCTGGCAGGCGCTGGAAGCTCACCCCAAAGTCACGCAGCGCGTACCGACGTCCCTGATTTCTTTGCATCAACATAACGATCGACATGAGCTTGAGCTGGCAGGCGGCGAAACCATTAGCGCGAAGCTGGTCATCGGCGCCGATGGTGCCAACTCTCAGGTGCGAAAAATGGCCGGGATTGGTATCCATGCCTGGCAGTACGCGCAGTCCTGTATGTTGATAACCGTGCAATGCGAAAATTCACCGGGAGACAGCACCTGGCAGCAATTTACGCCTGACGGCCCGCGCGCGTTTTTACCGCTGTTTGATAACTGGGCCTCGTTGGTGTGGTACGACTCACCGGCTCGCATCCGCCAATTGCAAGCGCTGAATATGCCGCAATTGCAGACGGAGATTGCTAAACATTTTCCATCGCGACTCGGTAAGGTGATGCCAGTGGCTGCGGGGGCGTTCCCGCTTACGCGTCGTCATGCGCTGCAATATGTGCAACCGGGGCTGGCGCTGGTAGGTGATGCCGCGCATACCATTCATCCGCTGGCGGGGCAGGGCGTTAATCTGGGCTTTCGTGATGTCGATGCGTTGATTGATGTGCTGGTGAACGCGCGCAGCTACGGTGAATCCTGGGCCAGTCAGCCGGTGCTCAAGCGCTATCAGAATCGCCGTATGACTGACAATTTCATCATGCAAAGCGGTATGGATCTGTTCTATGCCGGATTCAGCAATAACCTGCAGCCGCTGCGCATCATGCGTAATCTCGGGCTCATGGCCGCAGAGCGCGCTGGCGTACTGAAACGTCAGGCACTGAAGTATGCGTTAGGGTTGTAGCTCGAGTGGTGCCTGATGGCGCTACGTTTATCAGGCCTACAAGTCATGTAGGCTGGGTAAGGCTTGCCGTCACCCAACGTTAGAAAAGCAAAAAGCTCGCCGAAGCGAGCTTTTTTAATATGGCTGGGGTACGAGGATTCGAACCTCGGAATGCTGGTATCAGAAACCAGAGCCTTACCGCTTGGCGATACCCCAACGGGTGCACCCACAGAGTGGACGACTTTTTGAAATTGGCTGGGGTACGAGGATTCGAACCTCGGAATGCTGGTATCAGAAACCAGAGCCTTACCGCTTGGCGATACCCCAACAATTTTTTGGATTTACCGAACGAGTCGATACGTCCTTAATATGGTGGCTACGACGGGATTCGAACCTGTGACCCCATCATTATGAGTGATGTGCTCTAACCAGCTGAGCTACGTAGCCAAATACTAACATTTTCTTCGATGGCTGGGGTACCTGGATTCGAACCAGGGAATGCCGGTATCAAAAACCGGTGCCTTACCGCTTGGCGATACCCCAATGACCGTTACGGTGAACCGCTATATCGAAGAAAAAATGGCTGGGGTACCTGGATTCGAACCAGGGAATGCCGGTATCAAAAACCGGTGCCTTACCGCTTGGCGATACCCCATCCGTGCAACGCTTACGGGTGAATGGTGCGGGAGGCGAGACTTGAACTCGCACACCTTGCGGCGCCAGAACCTAAATCTGGTGCGTCTACCAATTTCGCCACTCCCGCAAAAAAGATGGTGGCTACGACGGGATTCGAACCTGTGACCCCATCATTATGAGTGATGTGCTCTAACCAGCTGAGCTACGTAGCCATCTTTTTTTCGCGTAACCTTATCGGCGTTGCGGGGCGCATTATGCGTATTGAGCCTTGAAGCGTCAACCCCTTTTTCATTGAAAATAGCTGGAATGTGACTGTTTGGTTAGGTTGCGAACAGCATGACGCAATATTCGGCAATTATTAGTTATTAATTGTTTTTTTGCACAGAAAACAAACATAAAAAAAGAGCCCCGCAGGGCTCTTATCTAAGGATTAACTTATTTATAAGCGGACTGGTGTACGCCAACGGCACGGCCAGATGGATCGTTCATGGTTTTAAACGCCTCATCCCATTCGATCGCCTTAGCAGAAGAACAGGCAACCGACGGCCCGCCCGGCACACATTCGGCAGCGCTTGCTACCGGGAACAACTCTTCGAAAATCTCACGGTACAAATACGCTTCTTTAGACGATGGCGTGTTGTACGGGAAACGGAAGCTGGCAGTTTCCAGTCGTTGGTCAGAAACTTGTTCTGCAGCCACCTCTTTCAGAGTGTCAATCCAGCTGTAACCGACACCGTCAGAGAACTGCTCTTTCTGACGCCATGCGACGCTTGCCGGCAGGTAGGACTCAAAACATTCGCGCAGAACGTGTTTTTCCATTTTGCCGTTGCCGCACATTTTGTCCTGCGGGTTGATGCGCATCGCCACATCAAGGAATTTCTTATCCAGGAAGGGCACGCGAGCTTCTACACCCCAGGCCGACATGGCTTTGTTGGCACGGGCGCAGTCGAACATATGCAGCGCTTGCAGCTTGCGCACGGTTTCTTCGTGCAGTTCTTTTGCATCTGGCGCTTTGTGGAAATAGAGATAGCCGCCAAACACCTCGTCCGAACCTTCACCCGACAACACCATTTTAATACCCATCGCTTTAATTTTACGCGACATTAAGTACATTGGCGTCGAGGCGCGAATCGTCGTGACATCGTAAGTTTCGATGTGGTAAATCACGTCGCGGATCGCATCCAGACCTTCCTGCACGGTGAAGTGGATCTCATGGTGCACGGTCCCCAGATGGTTCGCCACCTCTTGCGCAGCTTTCAGATCCGGAGCGCCTTCCAGGCCGACGGCGAAGGAGTGCAGCTGTGGCCACCAGGCTTCGCTACGTTCCTGATCTTCAACACGGCGTGCCGCGTATTTTTTAGTTATCGCGGAAATGACAGATGAATCCAGACCACCGGACAACAGAACTCCATAAGGAACATCTGACATCAGGTGACTTTTCACCGCATCTTCCAGCGCCTGGCGCAGCTCGTTTTTATCGGTAACGTTGTCTTTGACGGCATCGTATTCAAACCAGTCGCGCTGGTAGTACTGACGAATTTCACCGTCTTTACTCCACAAATAGCTACCGGCCGGGAATTCTTTGATTGTGCGGCAGACAGGAACCAGCGCTTTCATCTCAGACGCAACGTAGAAGTTACCGTGCTCGTCGTAACCCATATACAGCGGGATGATCCCGATATGATCTCGACCGATCAGGTAGGCGTCCTGCTCGCTGTCGTACAGGGCAAAAGCGAACATGCCTTGCAGGTCATCGAGGAACGCGGGTCCTTTTTCCTGATACAGCGCGAGGATAACTTCGCAGTCGGAACCGGTCTGGAACTGGTAGCGATCGCCGTATTCAGCACGCAGTGTCTGGTGGTTATAAATTTCACCGTTAACCGCCAGGATATGTGTCTTCTTCACGTTGTACAGCGGCTGAGCACCGGCATTGACGTCGACGATGGACAGACGTTCGTGCGCCAGAATGGCGTTATCACAGGCGTAAATACCTGACCAGTCCGGGCCGCGGTGGCGCATCAGACGAGACAGTTCCAGGGCTTTTTTACGCAGTTCAACTGCGTCAGTTTTAATATCGAATACGCCAAAAATAGAACACATAACCTTCTCCGTTAACCAGTTGCGTGATGCTTTTTATGTTTGCTTGATAAAGAAAATGCCGCAAAGCTGGAGAGGGCGCAAGCGAATTACGGGGCAGAAAATAAAAAACGCAATGGTCATTGCTGATTGATGAAAAAAGATTATGTAATGAACGCTATTATTGATGAATCAACAGTGAAGTGGTGATTTTATTGAATGGATGTATTTTTCAGGCCGGATAACTTGCAGATGTTGTTATCCGGCTAAAGAGATTAAATGACGTCTATTTCAGCAACGGACGGGTAAATCCAGCTTGGTCTGAACGGCATGTTGTCAATATCATCAAGCTTGGATACGCCAGACAGTACCAGGATAGTTTCCAGACCCGCCTGAAAACCTGCCAGAATATCGGTACGCAGGTTGTCACCAACGATAACGGTTTCTTCCGAGTGCGCCTGCATTTTGTTGAGAGCCGCGCGAATAATCCACGGGCTGGGTTTGCCGACATAAAACGGTTTACGACCTGAGATCTTCTCAATACCGGCACAGAGTGCTCCACAGGCGGGATAAAAGCCGCGACCGTGGGTATCCGGGTTAGTGGCGATAAAACGCGCGCCGTTGGCGACAAAATACGCCGCTTTATGCATCATGTCCCAGTTATAGGAACGTGTCTCGCCAACAATCACAAAATCGGGGTTCACGTCGGTAATGGTAAATCCAGCTTTATACAGTTCGTGTATTAACGCGCCTTCACCCACCACATAGGCCTTTTTTCCTTCCTGGCGACGAAGAAAATCAGCGGTAGCCATCGCGGAAGTATAAAAGACGCTATCAGGGACATTCACACCCGCGGTGGCGAAGCGGTTTGCCAGATCTTGCCCGGTCTGCGAAGGGTAGTTAGTCAGCAGGACTAACGGCAGGCCTTTTTCCAGGATCCCAGTCAGAAATTCTGCCGCACCCGGTACAGCAACATTGTCGTGCATCAGCACGCCGTCGATATCACAAATTACATTCTTAATGGCCATGGACAATCCGACATTAAAAAAAGAAGGCATTACTATACACAAAATACACTACATCATTCGAGTTGCATCAAGGCGGCAAGTCTGCGAACCCCTGGAGCTTACTGAAGTAAGTGACCGGGGTGAGCAGATGCAGCTAACGCAGAGGCAGCTCGAAGGATGACGTGTATTAGTTTTCCAGCAAACGTTGCAGCAGTGTACCGTTGAGCATTGCGCGCTTCACCAGCGCAAAGGCGCCAATGGCGGAGCGGTGATCCAGCGTGGACCGAACCACCGGTAAATTATGGCGAAACGCCTTTAACGCCTGCGTGTTGATACAGCTTTCTATCGCAGGCAGCAGCACCTTATCTGCCTCGGTAATTTCGCCCGCAATGACGATTTTTTGCGGGTTAAACAGGTTGATGGCAATGGCGATAGTTTTACCCAGATGGCGACCAACGTGCTCAATGACTTCTGATGCCAGATTATCGCCTTTATTCGCGGCCTTACAGATGGCTTTGATGCTGCAATCATCCAGCGTGAGTCGACTTGGATAACCCTGCTTCAGTAAGTTTTGCACGCGATGTTCAATAGAAGCATTGGCGGCAATGGTTTCCAGGCAGCCGAAATTACCGCAGTGACAGCGCTCACCCAGCGGCTCTACCTGAATATGACCAATCTCGCCGACGTTGCCATTGCGACCGATGAAAATTCGACCGTTGGAGATGATACCCGCGCCGGTTCCGCGGTGCACTCGCACCAAAATGGAGTCTTCGCAATCCTGGCTTGCCCCGAAATAGTGCTCAGCCAGCGCAAGGCTGCGAATATCATGACCAACAAAGCAGGTGACTTTGAAGCGTTTTTCGAGCGCTTCGACCAGTCCCCAGTTTTCGACCTGAATGTGTGGCATATAGCGGATGACGCCGCTTTCAGGATCGACAAGGCCTGGCAGGATGACAGAAATTGCGATCAGCTCACGGATTTTCCGCTGGCAGCTCTCAATAAAGATGGCAATGGTGTTGAGCAGCGCATATTCCAGCGTTTCCTGGGTGCGCTCCGGGAGGGGGTAATGCTCTTCGGCGACAACTTTACTGCTCATATCATAGAGCGTGAGCGTTGTGTCGTGGCGACCCAGTCGTACGCCAATGGCGTGGAAATTGCGGGTTTCTGTGACGATAGAGATAGCGCGGCGGCCCCCGGTGGAGGCCTGCTGATCGACTTCTTTGATCAGCCCGCGTTCGATCAACTGACGCGTAATTTTGGTTACGCTGGCGGGGGCAAGCTGGCTTTGCTCGGCAATTTGAATTCGCGAGATTGGCCCATGCTGGTCAATCAGGCGATAAACCGCCGCGCTGTTAAGCTGTTTTACGAGATCAACATTACCTATTTGAGCTTGTCCGCCTGGTGTCATTCTTTCTCTTACTCAGTAACGACCTCGTTGCCATTAACGATGGTCTTGATAATTTTAAAGTCGTGCGTGAACGCAGTCAGGTTGGCTACTTTGCCTGGCGCGATGCTGCCGAGTTGTTTGTCGACGCCGATGGCGCGAGCAGGGTAGAGCGTTGCCATGCGTAAGACTTCGTCGAGGGCGATATTTGCATGCTCGACCAGATTGCGTACGCCTTCAATCATGGTTAATGATGAACCGCTCAACGTGCCGTTCTCATCAACACACAGTCCATTGCGGTAGTATATTGTTTTACCAGCGAAAATGAACTGTTCAATGTTTGCACCTGCTGGCGCGGTCGCGTCAGTAACCAGGCACAGCTTGTCGCCTTTCAGGCGCTTAGCATTACGAATGTTAACGTAGTCAACGTGCAGGCCATCGGCGATGATACCGCAGTAGATATCGGCTTCATCCAAAATAGCGCCCGCCAGACCGGGTTCGCGGCCGGTAATGTACGGCATCGCGTTGAACAGGTGCGTTGCAAAGGTAATACCTGCACGGAATCCGATTTTTGCTTCTTTTACCGTTGCATTGGAATGACCCGCAGAAACCACGATACCCGCATTCACCAGTTTGGTGATGACCTCTACCGGGACCATTTCTGGTGCCAGTGTGACTTTGGTGATCACATCCGCATTATCGCACAGGAAATCAACCAGTGCAGCGTCCGGCTGACGGACAAATCCCGGATTATGGGTACCTTTTTTCACCAGGTTCAGCCACGGGCCTTCAAGATGAAGTCCTAATGCCTGATTCGGGTGTTTCGCCAGGTATTCACGCATCACGCGAACACCTTGTTTCATCAGGTCATCGCTGGTGGTGATAAGCGTTGGCAAATAGTTGGTGCAGCCAGATTTTTCATTGGCTTTTTGCATGATTTCCAGCGTTTCAACGGTTACGGCTTCTGCCGTATCGTTAAACTGCACGCCACCGCAGCCGTTCAGCTGTACATCAATAAAACCGGGGGAAACAATGGCCCCATTCAGTGAGCGCTGTTCAATCCCTGACGGTAATTCAGCCAGTGGGCAAACGCTGTCGATCAGGCCATTGGCGACAACAATCGCATGGTCATCAAGAATTTCGTGACCGGTAAAGATCCGGCCCTGGGTTAAAGCATACATTCCGACCCCCGATTTCAAAAAAATGCCGCCCTGCAACTTATCGACAGGGCGGAGACATCAATTACAGACCTTTAATATTTTCCGCTTCTAACTCGTTGAAGTATTTCAGCGTCTTCACTTTCAGTTCCATGGTGGAAGGCTCATCGCAGACCACAACGGCTTTTGGATGCAACTGCAGGCAGCTGATGGTCCACATGTGGTTAACGTTGCCTTCAACGGCGGCTTGCAGCGCCTGTGCTTTCTGGTGGCCCAGAACCAGGATCATCACTTCTTCAGCATCCAGCAGGGTGCCCACGCCAACGGTCAGCGCATATTTAGGCACCTGGCTTACGTCGCCGTCAAAGAAGCGTGAGTTAGCAACACGTGTGTCGTGAGTCAGCGTTTTGATGCGGGTACGGGAAGCCAAAGAGGAAGCTGGCTCGTTGAACGCGATGTGACCATCGTTGCCTACACCGCCCATAAACAGGTGGATTTTACCGTAAGAACGGATTTTTTCTTCATACTGACGGCATTCTGCATCAATATCCGGCGCGTTACCATTGAGGAGGTTGATGTTTTCTGCTGGAATATCAACGTGATCAAAGAAATTGCGGTGCATAAAGCTGTGGTAGCTTTCCGGATGCTCTTTCGGCAGGCCAACATATTCGTCCATGTTGAACGTAACAACATGCTTGAAGCTCACCTGGCCCGCTTTGTGCATTTCAACCAATGCTTTATAAGCTGTCAGCGGAGTACCGCCAGTCGGCAGGCCCAGAACGAACGGACGATCTGCCGTTGGTTTGAACGCGTTAATACGGTTAACGATATGGCGAGCAGCCCATTTGCCGACTTGTTCAGCGGTATTCAGGGGGATCAGTCTCATTCTTCACCTCAAAAGTAAAAGTAAGCAGTTGGCGGATTGAGTCTCTGTGCAGTAATAAGCGTAACCTGGTTTTGCATCGGTAAGGATCAATCCGTTTCGATTTTTTGAATGATAAAATAAGTTTTCGTAGTTAGCCAGTAAAAGGGAGGGTTAATAACGATATTTGGTGACTGGAATCACAAAAAACACGCGTTTAATTTGCGATACGAATTAATTTTTCACACACTCTGAATGTAGATGAATGGTTAATATCGTTGTTCCAGAATCTTGCTGTCAGGAATGGTCGCACAATAAAAATATGGCTTCAAAGAAGCCTAATCGGGGTCTCGTAGGGGGAATAAAATGAATATTTTAGGTTTTTTCCAGCGGCTGGGTAGGGCGTTACAGCTCCCCATCGCTGTGCTGCCAGTCGCGGCACTGCTGCTGCGATTCGGCCAACCAGATTTACTTAACGTACCCTTCATCGCGCAAGCGGGTGGGGCCATCTTTGATAACCTCGCGTTAATTTTTGCGATCGGTGTTGCTTCCAGCTGGTCAAAAGACAGCGCAGGTGCAGCAGCGCTGGCAGGTGCGGTCGGTTATTTCATATTGACCAAAGCAATGGTTACCATTAACCCTGCAATCAATATGGGTGTGCTGGCTGGTATCATCACCGGTCTGGTCGGCGGTGCCGTGTATAACCGCTGGTCTGGTATCAAACTGCCTGACTTCCTGAGCTTCTTTGGCGGCAAACGCTTTGTGCCGATCGCCACTGGCTTCTTCTGTCTGGTGCTGGCTGCTATCTTCGGTTACGTATGGCCGCCGGTACAGAATGCCATCCATGCGGGTGGTGAGTGGATCGTGGGCGCTGGTGCGCTGGGTTCCGGTATCTTTGGTTTCATCAACCGTCTGCTGATCCCAACCGGTCTGCATCAGGTGCTGAACACCATCGCCTGGTTCCAGATTGGCGAATTTACTAACGCTGCAGGTACCGTATTCCACGGTGACATCAACCGCTTCTACGCGGGTGACGGCACTGCGGGTATGTTCATGTCTGGCTTCTTCCCAATCATGATGTTTGGTCTGCCGGGTGCGGCGCTGGCGATGTACTTCGCGGCTCCGAAAGCACGTCGTCCGATGGTTGGCGGTATGCTGCTGTCCGTTGCGATCACCGCGTTCCTGACCGGTGTTACCGAGCCGCTGGAATTCCTGTTCATGTTCCTGGCTCCACTGCTGTACCTCCTGCACGCACTGTTAACGGGTATCAGCCTGTTCGTTGCAACACTGCTGGGGATCCACGCAGGCTTCTCCTTCTCCGCAGGTGCTATCGACTACGTGTTGATGTACAACCTGCCGGCAGCAAGCCAGAACGTCTGGATGCTGGTGGTGATGGGGCTGGTGTTCTTCGTTATCTACTTTGTGCTGTTCAGCGCGGTTATTCGTATGTTTAACCTGAAAACGCCGGGCCGCGAAGATAAAGAAGACGATATCGTTACTGAAGAAGCCAACAGCAACACTGAAGAAGGTTTGGCTCAACTGGCAACCAACTACATTGCAGCGGTTGGCGGTACTGATAACCTGAAAGCGATTGATGCCTGTATCACTCGTCTGCGTCTGACCGTTGCCGACTCCGGCCGCGTAAACGATGCGATGTGTAAGCGTTTAGGTGCATCTGGAGTAGTTAAGCTGAACAAGCAAACTATCCAGGTCATCGTGGGTGCGAAAGCCGAATCCATAGGCGACGAAATGAAGAAAGTTGTCGCGCGTGGTCCGGTGGCAGCAGCATCTGGTGAAAGTGCGCCAGCAGCAGCGGCCCCAGTAGCAAAACCGCAGGCTGTAGCGAATGCAGTCACCGTTGAAGCGCTGGTTTCTCCGATTACTGGTGACGTAGTTGCGCTGGAACAGGTTCCTGATGAAGCCTTCGCCAGCAAAGCAGTAGGCGACGGCGTGGCAGTGAAACCAACGGATAAAATCGTGGTTGCTCCGGCTGCGGGCACCATCGTGAAAATCTTCAACACTAACCATGCTTTCTGCCTGGAAACTGTTAAAGGCGCGGAAATCGTGGTCCATATGGGCATCGATACCGTAGCGCTGGAAGGCAAAGGCTTTAAGCGTCTGGTTGAAGAAGGTGCGGAAGTTACTGCAGGCCAACCGATTCTGGAAATGGATCTGGAGTTCCTGAACGCCAACGCACGTTCGATGATAAGCCCGGTTGTGTGCAGCAACAGCGATGATTTCGGCGCTCTGGTTATTAAAGCCGAAGGTCATGTGGTTGCCGGTCAAACACCACTGTATGAGATTAAAGGTAAATAACTGCTCCTGAGTAAAGTGAGTTAAGTGCCTTAAGCGGCGGGGGATATTCCTCCGCCGCTTTTTTTTGCAGCAAATGCCCTCATATATCCTGTTGAAACACCTTTTTTGTGCAACTAATAGTTGTCTCCTGACGTCGCTTATAAGATCATACTCCGTTATACGTTGTTTACGTTTTGAGGAATCCACGATGAGTGAGGCTGAAGCCCGCCCGAGTAACTTTATTCGTCAGATCATCGATGAAGATCTGGCCAGTGGTAAGCACACCACTATCCATACCCGTTTTCCGCCGGAGCCAAATGGCTATCTGCACATTGGCCACGCGAAATCCATTTGTCTGAACTTTGGCATTGCGCAAGATTACCAGGGCCAGTGCAACCTGCGTTTTGATGATACGAACCCGGTTAAAGAAGATATCGAGTACGTTGAGTCGATTAAAAACGACGTTGAATGGTTAGGTTTCCACTGGACTGGCGATATTCGCTACTCTTCGGATTACTTCGATCAGCTTCACGCCTATGCGGTAGAGCTTATTAATAAAGGCCTGGCGTACGTTGACGAACTGTCAGCGGACGAAATCCGCGAATACCGCGGCACGCTGACTCAGCCTGGCAAAAATAGCCCGTACCGCGATCGTAGCGTCGAAGAGAACCTGGCGCTGTTCGAAAAAATGCGTGCCGGTGGTTTTGAAGAAGGCAAAGCGTGCCTGCGTGCGAAAATCGACATGGCGTCGCCGTTTATCGTGATGCGCGATCCGGTGTTGTACCGCATTAAGTTCGCCGAACACCACCAGACCGGCAACAAGTGGTGTATCTACCCGATGTACGACTTTACCCACTGCATCAGCGATGCGCTGGAAGGCATTACGCATTCCCTGTGTACGCTGGAGTTCCAGGATAACCGTCGTCTGTACGACTGGGTGCTGGACAACATCACCATTCCGGTTCATCCGCGTCAGTACGAATTCTCGCGCCTGAATCTGGAATATACCGTGATGTCCAAGCGTAAGCTGAATCTGCTGGTGACCGACAAGCACGTTGAAGGCTGGGACGATCCGCGTATGCCGACGATTTCTGGCCTGCGTCGTCGCGGTTACACCGCTGCCGCGATCCGTGAGTTCTGCAAACGCATTGGCGTGACCAAGCAAGACAACACCATTGAGATCGCTTCTCTGGAATCCTGTATCCGCGAAGATCTGAACGAAAATGCCCCGCGCGCGATGGCGGTTATCGATCCGGTTAAACTGGTTATCGAAAACTATCCGCAGGGCGAAAGCGAATTGGTCACCATGCCTAACCATCCGAACAAACCGGAAATGGGCAGCCGCGAAGTGCCATTTAGCGGTGAAATTTGGATCGATCGCGCAGACTTCCGTGAAGAAGCGAACAAGCAGTACAAGCGTCTGGTGATGGGCAAAGAAGTACGTCTGCGTAATGCTTATGTGATCAAGGCCGAACGTGTTGAGAAAGATGCGGAAGGGAATATCACCACCATTTTCTGCACCTACGATGCCGACACCCTGAGCAAAGACCCGGCCGATGGTCGTAAAGTCAAAGGCGTTATTCACTGGGTGAGCGCATCCCATGCGCTGCCGATTGAAATTCGCTTGTACGATCGTCTGTTTAGCGTGCCAAATCCAGGCGCGGCGGAAGACTTCCTGTCCGTTATTAACCCGGAATCGCTGGTCATTAAGCAGGGTTACGGTGAGCCGTCGCTGAAGGCAGCGGTTGCAGGTAAAGCGTTCCAGTTTGAGCGTGAAGGTTACTTCTGCCTGGACAGTCGTTATGCAACGGCTGACAAGCTGGTGTTTAACCGTACCGTTGGTCTACGTGACACGTGGGCTAAAGCGGGCGAATAAGCCGCAACACATCCTCTCTAAACGCCGCTTCATGCGGCGTTTTTTTTCGCAAAAAAACCGTGTTCCAGGCTCCGTTTGCGGAGCGAATTAATTACATGTCCGTAATAATGGACTGGGCGAATGTTTTTACGTTTAAATAACTTACCTCAATATGAAATGGGCTGAAACCGATTTCATCTCCATGGAAAACAAGCGATTTTTTCATTTCTTCAACGCTTTTTTATCTTCCGATGAAAATGTAACAGAAAGCAATCAAATATGTGCGGTTGCTCATACTATTACATACTCGTTACAGAAAGAGATTGATAATTCGCGTCGCGAAAAATAGTCTATTCATTGTAGTCACTGAGGTTTTCTTAGCGCTACTTTTTTATTTTTTGTTTTTTCGCTGTCCGCTTTTGTCGGCAGCATTTTATACGTCAAAGAGGATTAACATATGCGTACGTTTAGTGGCAAACGTAGTACGCTGGCGCTGGCTATCGCCGGTATTACAGCAATGTCGGGTTTTGTTGTCGCTTCGCAGGTACACGCCGAAGGATTTATTGATGACTCAACCTTAACCGGCGGCATCTATTACTGGCAGCGTGAGCGTGACCGTAAAGATGTGACCGATCATGACAAATATAAAACCAACCTTTCTCACTCCACCTGGAACGCTAACCTCGACTTCCAGTCCGGTTACGCGGCCGATATGTTTGGTATTGATATCGCGGCATTTACCGCTATTGAAATGAACGAAAGTAGCGAAAGCGGCCATCCAAACGAAATCGCATTCTCTTCCAAAAATAAAGGCTATGACGAGGATTACTCCGGCGATAAGAGCGGGATTAGCCTTTATAAAGCAGCAGCTAAATTTAAATACGGCCCAACCTGGGCGCGCGCCGGTTACATTCAACCAACCGGGCAGACTCTGCTGGCACCGCATTGGAGCTTTATGCCAGGTACCTATCAGGGAGCTGAAGCCGGTGCCAACTTCGATTACGGTGATGCTGGCGCACTGAGCTTCTCCTATATGTGGGCTAACGAATATAAAGCACCGTGGCACACCGAAGTCGATAAATTCTATCAGGCTGATAAAAAGACCAGTGTTGATTACCTGCACTCAATTGGCGCGAAATATGACTTCAAAAATAACCTGTTGCTGGAAGCGGCATTTGGTCAGTCTGAAGGTTATGTCGATCAGTACTTCGCAAAAGCCAGCTACAAATTCGATTTAGGCGGTAACCCATTTACCACCAGCTACCAGTTCTACGGTGCACGCGACAAGGTTGATGATCGTACCGTGAACGATATTTATGATGGCACTGCCTGGTTGCAGGCGTTGACCTTTGGCTACAAAGTGGCAGAAGTCGTTGACCTTCGTCTGGAAGGGACCTGGGTTAAAGCGGACGGCCAGCAGGGTTACTTCCTGCAGCGTATGACCCCAACCTACGCCTCTTCAAACGGTCGTCTGGATGTCTGGTGGGATAACCGTTCTGACTTCAACGCCAACGGTGAAAAGGCAGTCTTCTTCGGCGCAATGTATGACCTGAAGAACTGGAATCTGCCGGGCTGGGCGGTAGGTGCATCCTACGTTTACGCATGGGATGCTAAGCCATCAACCTGGCAGCTCAACCCGGATGCGTACTACGACAAAAACCGGACTATCGAAGAATCTTCTTACAGCCTGGATGCGGTCTACACCCTGCAGGAAGGTCGTGCGAAGGGCACCATGTTTAAGCTGCACTTCACTCAGTACGACAACCATTCAGACATTCCGAGCTGGGGCGGTGGCTACGGCAACATGTTCCAGGATGAGCGCGACGTGAAGTTCATCGTTATTGCTCCGTTCACCATCTTCTAATGCCAACAGCGGCAGGCCGGGTGCCTGCCGCATCGTTGAGGAAAGTGCTATGAAAAAACTGATACTCATCGCCGTTATGGCATCAGGGCTGGTGGCGTGTGCGCAATCTCCTGCGCCGAAAGAGGACAGCCGTCTGAAAGAAGCCTACAGCGCGTGTATTAATACCGCGCAGGGATCGCCGGAGAAAATTGAAGCCTGCCAAAGCGTGTTGAATGTGCTGAAGAAAGAAAAACAGCACCAACAGTTTGCCAATGAAGAAAGCGTACGCGTGCTGGATTATCAGCAGTGTATCCAGGCCACGCGCACGGGTAACGGTCAGTCCGTCAATGCTGATTGTGACAAGGTCTGGCAGGAAATACGCAGTAAGAATACTGCGCAGTAAATCGAAAAATGAAAATACAACGGGCGGAGAATTCTCCGCCCGTTTGCATGTCAGAGTTTCTGTTCGGCCGGTTGATAATGACGACTCAGGCGGACAAACAACATTGCCGTGGCGGCGAGTCCGCAAAGTGCCGCGCACATCAGCCACCATCCCGGCGAGCTTTTATCTCCGGTTAGCTGGACCAGCGCCGTGGATATGACGGGTGTCAGACCGCCAAAAATCGCCGTAGCCAGACTGAAGGCCAGTGAAAAACCCACCGTACGGACATAGACAGGCATCACCTCGGTGAGTGCCGCGACCATTGCCCCATTGTACATACCAAAAAAGAACGAGAACCAAAGCAGAACCAACGTCATGCGCATAAAATCTGGCGCGGCGGTGAGCCAGTGCATGACCGGCCAGGTGGTGAGCAGTGCGAGTACGGTAATCCCCATCAACACCGGGCGGCGACCAATTCGGTCAGAAATCGCTCCGCCAATCGGCAGCCAGATAAAGTTAGAAATACCGACCAGCATGGTGACGACCAGGCTATCGCGCGCGCTCAGGTGGAGTACAGCCCTGCCATAGGTCGGGGTATAGACGGTAATAAAGTAAAACGTCGTTGTGGTCATCGCCACCAGCAGTGTACCCGCTGAGATCAGACGCCAGTTTTTGATGATAGTGGTGAAAATTTCCCTGGTGTCGGGACGGTGTGTACGTTGTAAAAATGCGTCCGTTTCCTGAAGCGAGCGGCGCAGGACGAAGATCAACGGAATAATCATACAACCAATAAAGAACGGAATGCGCCAGCCCCATTCAGAGATTTCATCGTGCCCCAGCGTGGCATTCAGGCCGTAGCCAATCAGCGCTGCCACCACAATGGCAACCTGTTGGCTGGCAGACTGCCAGCTGGTGTAGAAACCTTTATTGCCAGGCGTGGCGATTTCAGAAAGATAAACCGAAACGCCGCCCAACTCTACGCCCGCAGAGAAGCCCTGCAATAATCGACCGACTAATACCAGCACAGGAGCCAGCAGGCCAATACTTTGATAACCGGGAACCAGAGCAATCAACAGGGTCCCGCAGCCCATGATCGCCAGCGTCACCATCAGTCCTTTGCGGCGACCAATTCTGTCGATGTAAGCACCCAGCACGATTGCGCCAACGGGCCGCATTAAAAATCCCGAACCGAAAACCGCAAAGGTCAACATGAGCCCGGCAAACTCACTCTCCGCGGGGAAGAAAGTCTTTGCGATATAGGTGGCGTAAAACCCGAACAGAAAAAAGTCGAACTGTTCGAGAAAATTACCGCTGGTTACCCGCAGTATTGCGCCGAAAGTTCCGGTGCGCGATGGTTGTTGTGTCATTGGGTTTGCTCCACTGTCTTATCATAGTATTTATAGAGGTAAGAGTTTGCGGGTTAGTCGCCTGAGACTCCCGCCTGTTTGCCGCGCCGTTTCTCAATCGCCCACTTGAGTAAGGCTGCGCAGCGGTAAAATCCGTGGGCAAATTTTCCGTAAGGAATGGTCAGAAAAAGCGCCATGACCACGCCGAGATGAATGGCCAGTAAAATAGCCATCAATGAGGTATCTCTTCCCGCCAGCAGCGCCAGACCGGTCAGACTGGTCAGCAGCAGCAGCAAAATAAAACCGCGATCCATCGGTTTTTGCCGGGCGTCGCCGTGTAGCGGTGAGCGCCTGAGATTAAGCCATAGCAAGCCAGCCGGACCGACAACCAGGCCAATGCCACCCAACGTGCCCAGCATGACCGGAACGCTGAAGAACGGGTAGGGTGCTTCTATGCCTGCAAAGTAGTGATAGCCCGTTGCCACCACGGTGGCGGCAAAGCAGAGCATAAAACCGTAGAAGGTAAAGTGGTGGAAACGGCGGCGCATCAGGGTGAAGGCATCATCCGCTTCGTTACAACCTTTGCCGTGGCCACCATCGAGATATTTCAGCGTCAGCGCATCGTGTGAGGCTTCAGCGATCTCGGCGGAACGCGGCATACCCGGAGAGATCTCGCGCCAGAAGCGGATCACGCCCGCCATCAGCAAACCGATCGCCAGAATAAACACCGAACCAAACATCCAGGCCAGCAGGTTATGCGGGAAAATTTGATAGAAATCCCCGGCCAGTGGAGGATGGAATAATGAACCTTTCAAACCTATAGCGAGGAGTAAAAACAGGATCAGACCGAAAACCAGCGCCAGCGTCACGGTTACGCCTGCGCGACGATATAGCGTGCCAAAGGCGGCGGGTTGCGCGTAATGCTGATAGGTTTCGAGCCGGACTTCCGCCATCGCTTTCGGCACGTTGATGGCAAATTCATGAGGCGGGGCATACTGACACGCGTGCAGGCAAGCGCCGCAGTTATGGCACAAGTTTGCCAGATAATTGATATCCGCTTTACTGAATTCCAGACGCTGAGTCATGGCCGGGAACACGGCGCAAAAGCCTTCGCAATAGCGGCAGGCGTTACACACCTGCATCACGCGTTCAACTTCAGCTTCCGGTTCGGTGATAATTTGCGCTTCGATGATCAGTTTCTCAAGCTGCTTCATGACGTGTCTCCTTACGTGCAGCCAGCGCGGCTTCTTTTCCGGCAATGCGGCCAAAGGTCGTGCCGATCGACATCCCCACGCCTGCGGTGTAACCCTTGCCCAGCACGTTACCCGCCATCATCTCTCCGGCGACGAACAGGTTACGGCTTGGAAGCCCTGCAAAATGCACAGCGGCGCGTTCGTTCACTTTTAACCCAAGATAAGTGAAGGTGATTCCTGGCCGCAGGGCGTAGCCGTAGTAAGGCGGTTGATCCAGCGGTCGCGCCCAATGCGTTTTCTCGGGTAGCAAATCTTTAGTGGCGCAGTTATCCAGAACGGTATGGTCGAACTGACCTGGCTGGCAGGCGTTGTTGTACTCTGTCACGGTGTGGGTAAAGCGTTCGGCATCCAGTCCTAACTGAAAGGCCAGTTCAGCCAGCGTATTGGCCTGCGTGCCAGGAAAGACCGGAGGCATGAAGTGTCCGATAGCTTTACTGTCGATGATGGAGTAGCCAATCTGTCCTGGCTGTTGAGCGACCAGACGTCCCCAGATGGCGTAGCGTTTGGGCCAGAAATCTTCACCTTCATCATAAAAACGCTCAGCGTCCCGGTTCACCACAATACCGAGCGAAACGCAGTCCACGCGGGTGCAAATCCCGCCGTCATATAATGGCGCTCTGGCATCAATTGCCACACAGTGTGACTGGGAGGGATCGCCGATAATGTCTGCGCCAGCATCCATCATAAATTTGAGCAGTACGCCCTGATTAAAACGCGTGCCGCGAATCAGGAAGTTATCCGCTGGCCACTCGCCGCGCTCGTTCTCTCCCCAGGCTTCTCGCAGCCACTCCCGGTTAGATTCGAATCCGCCAGCGGCAAGCACGCAGGATTTCGCTGTGATACGCTCGTTGCCTGACAGCGCCGCCACGAACTCGCCGTTGTGCAGTTCAAGCGCCTGAACGGGGGTGTTATAGCGAATTTGAACGCCCAGCTTTTCTGCGCTGCGATAATAGGCATTCACCAGGGCCTTTCCACCGCCCATAAAAAAGGCGTTGGTTCGCGCCACGTGCAAAGCGCCGGAGAGAGGAGGTTGAAAGTTAACGCCGTGCTGACGCATCCAGTCACGGCATTGTGAAGAGGTACGGATCACCAGACGCGCCAGCGCTTCGTTGGTATTCCCTTCCGTGACGCGCCACAGATCCTGCCAGAATTCTTCTTCAGGATAGCTTTCCACCAGCACATCCTGCGGCGCGTCATGCATACAACGTAAATTACGTGTGTGTTGGGAGTTTCCTCCGCGCCATTCACGGGGAGCCGCTTCGAGCAGGAGTACCGAAGCTCCTTGCTCGCGGGCAGACAAGGCAGCGCATAACGCGGCATTGCCACCACCAATCACCAGAACATCAACCATCGTATACTCCATTACCATTTAACAATTTGTTAAATTTGTAATTGAAATGTATACGCACGGCTTGTGCGGGCGCTATGACGTAGTGCTAAACGGTACTTTAGTTATTGTAAAGGATGGCGCCAGGCCAGCTTCCTGCTTCCACCAGTTGATGCATCACTTTCGTCAGCACCACGCGGGCCGCGAGGCCTGCCGGGGTGAGTTCATCGTCTGAGAGACTCACCAGAAAGTTGGGGCGGCTAAGTATTGGATTGTGGACGCCGATCACTCTTAGCGTCTCTTTATCGAGATGGGAAATTGCCGCGCCGGGCTGGAGAGTGGCACCAATGCCACTGCGCACGGCGCGCATGAGTAGCGCCAGACCATCAATTTCCGTGGCGATCTCAATGTTCAGCGCGTGTTCCTGACAAATCGCTTCCAGCCTGCCGCGCAGACCGTGGCCCGGGCTTGGCATTATCAATGGGATACTTGCCAACTGGGCTGGAGCAATATTGTCATCGGCAATATCAGCCAGTAAGGCATGAGTCCCAATCAAAAACAGCCGCTCTTCGAGAATCGGTATGGCGCTCCAGCGCAGGATCTTTTCTTTCTGAAACACGACAGCCAGATCAATCTGGCGGGTATTAATCATCCGCTCCAGATTGCCAGAGAGGCTTTCCACCACATGCAGACAGACATCACTGTAGCTTTCCCGCATGGCGTTGATAAACGGCATTCCGAGAACGGAAGCGGTACTGGGAGCCATGCCGACGCTGACGTGCCCGGAAAGCCGGGACTCGCGTGCGGCGAGGATCGCGTCGTCTGCGTGACGAAGCGCCAGCTGCGCCTGGGAGTAAAAAGCCAGCCCGGCGCTGGTGGGTGTCACACCGCGCGAGGTGCGCTGCAGCAGGCGAATAGCGAGTTCGCTTTCCAGACGCGACATTTGCTGGCTGAGTGCCGAAACCCCGATATTGAGATCGAGTGCCGCGCTACCCATGCTGCCGGTTTCTACAATGCGCACAAAATAGCGTAGCTGGCGAAGTTCCATTTCGACTCTCCGGAAGGGGCAATTGATTTTTACATTAAAGCAACACAGGAGCGGAGGGAAGGGGAAAAGGGCAGGTAATGCCCATAAAAAAAGCCAACCGGAAGGTTGGCTTTTCAAAAAGCATTACATTATTTGCCGTCGTGGGCATGCTCATCTTCGCGGCAATCGCCTTCAGCGCAGTGGCCGTAGAGATAGAGACTATGGTTGGTTAAACGAATACCATGTTTAGCCGCGATCTCACGCTGGCGCGCTTCGATGGAATCATCGCTGAACTCGACTACTTTGCCGCAGTCGAGACAGATGAGGTGATCGTGATGATGCTGTTGAGTCAGCTCGAAGACGGATTTACCACCTTCAAAATTATGGCGGGTCACGATACCGGCATCATCAAACTGGTTCAGCACACGATACACGGTCGCCAGACCAATTTCTTCACCCATATCGATCAGGCGTTTGTATAAATCTTCCGCACTGACGTGATGGTTATCCGGTTCCTGAAGAACTTCCAGAATTTTTAAACGAGGAAGCGTTACTTTCAGGCCAGCCTTCTTTAATGCGGTATTGTTGTCAGTCATGCGGAATCTGTCCTGTAGCTAAACGATTCACTTCATTAACAGAAGTGACAGAAATTGCACTTGAGATAATGCGTATCATTATAGAACTGCCATGGCTAAATGAAAACTGCAAGTCTCTGGCATATATTGTTAATCAAAACGTGGTATCGCCGACAAACACACTGTGCAACACCCGATTGGCATCCAGCCATTGTACAGGGTCAGACGAAAAAGTTACAAATTTGTAGCAATTATTTTGATTGGTTTTATCTATTGATGCGGCGCAGATGGAAATCTACGCCGCACGAAATCAGGCATTAATGATTTCGTCGAGGTGCAGCTCTTCAGAGATCTGCTTAACCCATTTTTCTACGCGTTCTGCTGTCAGTTCTGGCTGGCGATCTTCATCGATAGCCAGACCGACAAAGTGGTCGTCGTCAGCCAGGCCTTTAGACGCTTCAAAGTGATAACCCGCCGTCGGCCAGTGACCAACGATGGTTGCGCCGCGCGGTTCGATGATGTCGCGAATGGTCCCTAACGCATCGCAGAAATATTCTGCGTAATCTTCCTGGTCGCCGCAGCCGAACAATGCAACCAGTTTGCCATTAAAATCAATGTCTTCGAGGGTAGGGAAGAAGTCGTCCCAGTCACACTGAGCTTCACCGTAGTACCAGGTTGGGATGCCGAGCAGCAGAATGTCATAACCTTCGAGGTCTTCTTTGCTGCTTTTTGCAATGTCATGAACATCGGCAACGTCTTTACCAAGCTGTTTTTGAATCATTTTTGCGATGTTTTCGGTATTACCGGTGTCGCTGCCGAAAAAGATGCCAGTGATTGCCATGAGTAAAATAACCTCTTGAAACTTATTGAAATGGTGGTGGCGCATTGCCCACGGATAAGGGCAATCATAGCAGAACAGTCAGGCATGCGGAAACAGCAAACACGCAGGACTGCACTCTGTGCTACACGATTTATGATTTAGAGCAGAAATTCAGACTATGCCTGACCGCGCAATGTGCTGAGTTGGGTCATCAGCATCTCTTCGATGAGTTCACTGCGACTCATGTTGCGCGCCTCAGCCAGCTCGTTCAGAACGTCAACGGCATCAGCGTTCAGTTTCAGTTCGACACGCTTAAGCCCGCGAACTTTGTCACGCTTAAGCTGATTACGTTTATTAATACGTAACTGTTCATCACGCGAGAGCGGATTAGTTTTGGGTCGTCCCGGGCGACGCTCCTGCGCGAACAGATCTAATGTCGTACGGTCCGTTTGTTCTTTGGCCATGATCTTGGTGACTTCGGGGAAACAATCAGCCAGGCGTTTGCCCGGATGGATAGCGCGCCATAATACATCAGCAGGGGTGACACGCCAACGCCCACGCGCGTAATCGCGCGCAGACGCTGAGTTTTTAATCAGTTAGCCTGTTCGTTCAGATAACGACGGATGGCGCGCAGCACCGCCTCCGGTTTTTCCGCATGCACCCAATGACCGGCTCCTGCAATAACATGCGCCCGAGCCTGTGGGAATTGCGCCAGCAGTTGTTCGCGATACGCTTCGGTAACATACGGTGAGTTGCCGCCAGGGATAAACAGCGCCGGGTGCTCCCACGCAGGAATGGTTTCCCAACCGACGATATGAGGATACTGATCCCACAGCACGGGAACGTTAAAACGCCATTCGCCGTCGACGAAAGATTTCAGCAGAAACTGGATTACGCCTTCCTCATGCAGATGTTGACGCATGACGCTGGCCGCCTGCTGACGCGAAGTGGCCTGGGCATCGGTTACGGCATTAATAGCGGTAAAGATCGCATCGTGACGGCGAACATGATAGTCGACCGGAGCAATATCAATGGCCACCAGTCGATCGATACGATCAGGAGCCAGTGCGGTTAACGCCATGACGGCTTTCCCCCCCATCGAGTGACCAATAAAGGTCGCCTTTTCTATTTGCTGAGCGTCCAGCGTATCCAGCAAATCTTGCGCCATGGCCGGATAATTCATCTCAGGGGAGCGAGGGGAGAGGCCATGATTTCGCATATCAACCTGGATGATATCGTGATCGACCACCAGATCGCGCGCCAGGATCCCCAGGTTATCCAGACTGCCAAACAGGCCGTGAACCAGGACGATGGGAGAATTATTGTGCAGGTTTTGCGCAGATTGCGCTCGGATATTCAATTTCATGGCAAAGTTCTTTTTTTCACACTCACGGGTTAGGGTATCATGTTGACCATTCTGCCACATGGCTGCAACAACTACGGTTACTCTGAGTTTTGCTGGCCACCAGGCTTGACGCTATCCGCTGTTGGGATTTGCCTTTACACTACGTGTGTTTACCCCGACAACTTGTATTCAGCTAAACACTGCACTGGATTAAGATGAAAACGATTGAAGTTGATGATGAACTCTATAGCTATATTGCCAGCCACACCAAGCATATTGGCGAGAGCGCATCCGACATTTTACGGCGTATGTTGAAATTTTCCGCCGCATCACAGCCTGTCACTCCGGTAGTCAAAGAAGTCCGCGCTGTGCAACCTGTCGTGGAAGCTAAGCCGGTTAACCCCGTAAAAGATAAAGTGCGCGCGATGCGTGAACTGCTGCTGTCCGACGAATACGCGGAACAGAAGAAAGCAGTAAATCGCTTTATGCTGGTGCTGTCTACACTCTATTCACTGGATCAAAACGCGTTCGCCGAAGCATCGGAATCGTTGCATGGCCGTACGCGCGTTTATTTTGCAGCGGATGAACAGACGCTGCTGAAAAATGGTAATCAAACCAAACCGAAACACGTGCCAGGCACGCCGTACTGGGTGATCACCAACACCAATACCGGCCGTAAATGCAGCATGGTTGAACACATCATGCAGTCAATGCAATTCCCTGCGGAATTGATTGAAAAGGTTTGCGGAACAATTTAATCCTTGCATTAGAAGGACCAGGCAATGGCAATCCACAACCGTGCAGGTCAACCTGCGCAACAGAGTGATTTGATTAACGTCGCCCAACTGACGGCACAGTACTATGTACTGAAACCAACAGCAGGGAACGCTGAGCACGCCGTTAAGTTCGGTACGTCCGGACATCGTGGCAGTGCAGGTCGTCATAGTTTTAACGAGCCGCATATTCTGGCTATCGCTCAGGCGATTGCTGAAGAACGTGCGAAAAACGGGATTACTGGCCCGTGCTATGTGGGCAAGGATACCCACGCGCTGTCTGAACCGGCTTTTATCTCTGTACTGGAAGTGCTGGCGGCGAACGGCGTTGACGTCATCGTGCAGGAAAATAACGGCTTTACGCCAACCCCTGCTGTGTCGAATGCTATCCTGGTCCACAACAAAAAAGGCGGCCCGCTGGCTGACGGCATTGTGATCACGCCGTCCCACAACCCGCCGGAAGATGGCGGCATTAAATACAACCCGCCAAACGGTGGTCCGGCAGATACCAACGTCACCAAAGTGGTGGAAGACAGAGCCAACGCGCTGCTGGCTGACGGTCTGCAAGGCGTGAAGCGCATGTCGCTGGACGCTGCGCTGGCATCTGGTCATGTAACAGAGCAGGATCTGGTTCAGCCGTTTGTTGAAGGACTGGCTGACATCGTCGACATGGCGGCGATCCAAAAAGCGGGTCTGACGCTGGGTGTCGATCCGCTGGGCGGTTCCGGTATCGAATACTGGAAGCGTATTGCTAAGCACTACAACCTGAACCTGACTATCGTTAACGATCACGTTGATCAGACTTTCCGCTTTATGCATCTCGACAAAGATGGCGCTATCCGCATGGACTGCTCCTCCGAGTGCGCGATGGCGGGCCTGCTGGCGCTGCGCGACAAGTTCGATCTGGCCTTTGCCAACGACCCAGACTACGACCGTCACGGTATCGTCACCCCGGCAGGGCTGATGAATCCGAACCACTATCTGGCGGTGGCGATCAACTACCTGTTCCAGCATCGTCCGCAGTGGGGCAAAGACGTTGCCGTTGGTAAGACGCTGGTGTCCTCGGCGATGATTGACCGCGTGGTGAATGATTTAGGGCGTAAACTGGTCGAAGTGCCGGTTGGCTTTAAATGGTTTGTTGACGGTCTGTTCGACGGCAGCTTTGGCTTTGGTGGTGAAGAGAGCGCGGGGGCATCTTTCCTGCGTTTCGACGGTACACCGTGGTCGACCGACAAAGACGGCATCATCATGTGCCTGTTGGCGGCAGAAATTACTGCAGTGACCGGTAAAAATCCGCAGGAGCACTACAACGAACTGGCTGCCCGCTTTGGTGCGCCGAGCTACAACCGCCTGCAGGCAAGTGCGACCTCCGCGCAGAAAGCGGCGCTGTCTAAGCTGTCTCCGGAAATGGTGAGTGCCAGCACGCTGGCGGGCGACCCGATCACCGCACGTCTGACGGCGGCACCGGGCAACGGTGCTTCTATCGGCGGTCTGAAAGTGATGACTGACAACGGCTGGTTTGCCGCTCGTCCGTCCGGCACCGAAGACGCTTATAAAATCTATTGCGAGAGCTTCCTCGGTGAAGAACACCGCAAGCAGATCGAAAAAGAAGCGGTTGAGATCGTCAGCGAAGTGCTGAAAAACGCGTAAACCGTAGGCCGGATAAGACGCTAGCGTCGCTATCCGGCATGAATTAAAAAGCCTGATAGCTTTGCGCTGATCCGGCTTTTTTTATTCGGCTTAGATTCACGGCATAAACCGATAACCAATCCCGGTTTCGGTCAGAAGATGACGCGGACGCGCCGGGTCCTGTTCCAGCTTCTGGCGCAGGTGTCCCATGTAAATTCGCAGATAGTGACTGTGTTCGACGGCGTTTGGTCCCCAAACCTGATTTAGCAACTGGCGTTGCGTTAGTACCTTTCCGGCATTATTCAGCAGTACCGCTAACAGGCGAAACTCAATCGGCGTCAGATGAATCTCTTCATCACCACGATGTACGAGCCGGGCGGCGATATCTACTTTTACGTTGGAAAAATGCACCACCGGCTCGGGAGACACGCCGCTGGCGTGGCGGCGCAATGCCACGCGTAATCGCGCCTGTAGCTCGCCAATACCAAAGGGTTTACTGAGATAGTCATCGGCACCGGCATCCAGAGCGGCGATTTTATCGCTTTCTTCGCTGCGGGCTGAGAGCACAATTACCGGTATCGCGCTCCATTGTCGCAGGTCACGAATAAAATCAATGCCGTCACCGTCCGGCAGACCGAGATCGAGAATGATGAGATCGGGTTTTCGCGTGGCGGCTTCCAGCAGACCACGTTGCAGCGTTTCCGCTTCATATACACGCAGACCATCGGCTTCCAGCGCGGTGCGCAGAAAGCGACGGATAGCCTGTTCATCTTCAACAATCAGTACGTTCGTCACATATCCTCATGAAAATCTTCAAGTTCAGGGGGGATTTCCTGGGGCAGTGTAACACGGAAACATGCTCCTCCCTGTGCGCGATTGTGGACGGAAATCGTACCGCCGTGCACGTCCACAATGGCCTGACAGATTGCCAGCCCCAGCCCAACGCCCGGTACCGATGACTCTTTGTTTCCCCGGGAAAACTTGTCAAAAACTCGCTGCTCCATACCCGATGGAATGCCGGGACCATTATCCCAGACGTCCAGTTGCAGGTGCTCGCCATCGACGCAGGCATCAATACCGATTTGCGCCGCTGGACCTGCGTATTTAACGGCGTTTTCCAGCAGGTTAATCAGCACCCGTTCAAAGAGTGGGCCATCGACGTGGATCAGCGTCAACGGTGCTGGTAGCGACAAATTAATAGGAGCAGAGAGTCCTGGCTCCAGCATCTGCAGGGCGCTGCCGACCACCTCTTCCAGTGTTAACCACTCCTTCTTAAGATTAAAGCCGCCAGATTGAATTCGTGCCATATCCAGCAGGTTATTAACCAGTCGGGTCGTATTAAGGACGTGCTGGCGAATCTCACTGGCCTGGCGCGCGTGCGGCGATCCTTCGCTTGCCAGATCCAACGTTAAGATCTCTGCCTGACCAAACAGCACCGTTAGCGGCGTACGTAAATCGTGGGAAAGGGCGGCGAGCAGCGCGTTGCGAATGCTTTCACGCTCGCTGGCAAACCGGGCTTGCTCTTCGCTGGCAGTCAGCGTCAGACGCTCCAGCGCACTGGCGACCAGTAAAGTGAAAGTTTCCAGCAGGCGTTGCTGTTCGGGGATCATCAGCTGGCGTAAATTTCCCGGTTCCACCACCAGCAGCCCATGCGTTTTGTCGGCACTTTTTAACGGTAAAATTTGATACGGCACACCTGGCAACGTGTCAGTACCTGCGCCAGCCGGTTGCCCTTTATCAAAGCTCCATTGGGCAATGGCATCATCCCACGGCGTCATGCCCTGTTGATGGGTGAGAGGGGCCAGCTTACCGTTCTCACCGGGTAGTAAAACCTGGCTGCGGGCCTGGAACGTTGAGGCAATAAACTGTTCGCTGGTGGCTGCGATATCTTGCTGACTACGCCCAACGGCCAGCGCTTTCGACATCTCATACAAATGGCGCGTACGTTGTTCACGATAACGGGCCACCCGCGCCTGATAACGCACTCCGGCGGTCAGATTACCAATAACCAGCCCTACCGTTAGCATCACGGCGAAGGTGAGCAGGTACTGGACATCGGAAACGGCCAGCGTGCCACGCGGAGCAATAAAGAAGAGATCGAAGCTGGCGACGTTAATAAAAGTTGCCAGCACCGACGGCCAGCGTCCGTAAAAGAGGGCGATAACCACCACGCCCAATAAATAGATCATCACCAGGTTGGCGGCGTCAAAGGCCATCAACCACTGCATGGCAATCAACGTAATGATGGCGCACAGCGCGACGGCAACCACACAACCCTGAATTTGTACCCGCCATTTATCCTTAAAGGTGCGGTTATCTGCAGTTTGTAGCACAGGGCGCGAAGGTGGCTCATCGAGCGCAACAATCATCAGATCGAGATCCGGTGCGCGATGGGCCAGTTTGTCAGCAAAGGAATCACTGCGCCACCAGCGTCGTGTAGTCGGACGTCCGAGGACAATTTTTCCCAGATTATGCTCACGGGCGTAGCGGATTACCGCCTTGTCTTCAGCGGGATCGGAAAGGGTGGCGGTTTCTGCACCCAGCTCCTGGGCTAACCGCAGAGCGCTTAGGATTGCCCGGCGCTGTTTTTCGGGCAGTCGGTGCAGCGCTGGCGTTTCGACATACACTGCATGCCAGACGCTGCCGAGGCGCGCTGCCAGACGCGCGGCAGCACGCACCAGTTTTTCGCTGCCGGTATTGTGTCCAATGCACAGTAAAATGGCGTCACGGGTATGCCAGACTTTTTCTTCCCCCGGACGCCCTCGCCAGGCACGCATCTGATCGTCAACCCGATCGGCCGTGCGGCGCAGGGCCAGCTCACGTAGCGCGATCAAGTTCCCTTTGCGAAAGAAATGCTCGATGGCTCTTTCCGCCTGACCGGCGATATAGACCTTGCCTTCGTTCAGGCGTTGGCGCAAATCGTCGGGGGGAAGATCGACCAGCACCACATCGTCGGCGGCATCGAAAAAAGGATCGGGGACGGTTTCGCGAACCTGAATGCCGGTGACGCCGCTGACCACATCATTGAGGCTTTCCAGATGCTGCACGTTGACGGTAGTAAAAACGTCAATGCCGGCTTCGAGCAGTTCTTCAATATCTTGCCAACGCTTAGGGTGGCGTGAGCCAGGCGCATTACTGTGCGCCAGTTCATCCATCAAAATGAGCGCCGGACGGCGGGCCAGCGCCGCGTCGAGATCGAACTCGCTGATATGACGACCATGGCGCGCCTGTCTCTTTAGCGGCAGGATGCTGAGACCGTCCAGTAGCGCGGCGGTCTCTTTGCGTCCGTGGGTTTCCACCACGCCAATCAGCACATCTAACCCCTGCGCCCGCAGCCGTTGGGCCTCTGCCAGCATGGCCCAGGTTTTACCGACGCCTGCACACGCGCCGAAGAAAATTTTCAGTTTTCCGCGGTGCGGGGCAGCGGTCTGCTCCAGCAGGCGATCGGGGTCGGGGCGTAAGGGTTCGTTATGCATGTCCTTTTTCTCAGTGCTTATCCAGCGCTAAATTAAGTTCCACCAGGTTCACCACCGGCTGGCCGATAAAACTGACCAACGGCTTTTGCGTGTATTGTGCAACCAGGCGCGTGACTTCTTCAACGCTGAGGTTGCGAGCCTGCGCCACCCGGGGGATTTGCCAAGCCACCGCGGCGGGTGTCAGGTTGTTGTCCAGCCCGCTGGCAGAAGCCGTTACCAGCTCTACCGGAACGGCAGGATTTGCCTGCGGGTTGGCGGCACGCAGCGCGGCTATCCGGCTTTGCAGCTGTTTATCCAGTTCCGGGTTGCTGGCTGCCAGATTGCTGCCGCCTGAAGCCATTGGATTATAGGGCATTTCTGCTGTAGCAGACGGGCGTCCCTGAAAATAACCGGCCGCGGTAAAATGTTGCCCAATGAGCGCAGAGCCGCGAACGACCTGACCTTCACGCAGAAGCGAGCCGTTAGCCTGGTGGGGAAACCACCACTGCCCCAACGCGGTGGTCAACAACGGGTAAGCCCCGCCGGTGATAAGCATCAGGAAAATCAATGTTGATAATGCAGGACGTAATCCACTCATCTGAAACCTCACACCAGACCCAGCAGGGTCAGCAGTAAATCAATTGCTTTGATACCGATAAACGGCACAACCAGACCACCCAGACCATAGATCCACAAATTACGGCGCAGCATTGCGGATGCGGATAACGGTTTGTAGCTCACGCCTTTAAGCGCCAGCGGGATCAGAAAGACGATAACCAGCGCATTAAAGATAACCGCGCTGAGGATCGCCGAATCCGGCGAATGCAGCCCCATCACGTTAAGTGCATTGAGCTGCGGGTAGGTGGCGGCGAACGCGGCCGGGATAATGGCGAAATACTTCGCCACGTCGTTGGCAATACTGAAGGTGGTCAGCGAACCACGCGTCATCAGCATCTGTTTACCAATGTGCACCACCTCAATCAGCTTGGTGGGGTTAGAGTCGAGATCCACCATGTTGCCTGCTTCCTTCGCCGCCTGGGTCCCGGAGTTCATGGCGACTGCCACGTCGGCTTGCGCCAGCGCCGGGGCGTCATTGGTTCCGTCGCCGGTCATCGCTACCAGACGACCTTCCGCCTGATACTGACGAATCAGCGCCAGCTTGGCTTCCGGCGTGGCTTCAGCTAAGAAGTCATCTACCCCGGCTTCTGCCGCAATCGCGGCGGCGGTTAAACGGTTATCGCCGGTGATCATCACCGTTTTGATGCCCATTTTACGCAGTTGGGCAAAACGTTCCTTGATTCCGCCTTTTACGATATCTTTCAGGGCAATCACGCCCAGCACGCGGGAGCCTTCGGCAACCACCAGCGGCGTAGCGCCAAGGCGTGCGACGTTTTCGACCTTCTGCTCCACGTCGGCAGGGAAGTGGCCGCCGTTGGCTTCAACGTGACGACGAATAGCATCGACCGACCCTTTGCGGATCATACGGTTGTCGATGTTGATCCCGCTCATTCGGCTTTGGGCGGTAAACGGTACAAAGGTGGCGTGCAGCGATTGCACGTCGCGAATACGCAGATTAAAGCGCTGTTTAGCCAGAATCACGATGCTGCGGCCTTCTGGGGTTTCATCGGCCAGCGATGAAAGCTGCGCGGCGTCGGCCAGCGTTTTTTCGTCCACGCCCTGGGCGGGCAGGAAATCTGAAGCCTGGCGGTTACCCAGCGTAATGGTGCCGGTTTTGTCCAGCAGCAGTACGTCCACGTCACCCGCAGCTTCTACTGCACGTCCGCTGGTGGCGATGACGTTCGCGCCCAGCATGCGGCTCATCCCGGCGACGCCAATTGCGGAGAGTAGCCCGCCGATGGTGGTGGGGATCAGACACACCAGCAGGGCAACCAGTACCGTGACGCTAACCGCGCTACCACCCCAGGCGGAAAATGGCCACAGCGTGGCGGTCGCCAGCAGAAAAACGATGGTCAGGGCTATCAACAGGATCGTCAGGGCGATTTCATTCGGCGTTTTACGCCGCTGCGCGCCTTCAACCATGGCGATCATTCGGTCGAGGAACGTTTCACCAGGGTTTACGCTACATTCAATCACCAGCCAGTCGGAGAGGATGCGGGTCCCGCCGGTGACGGAGGCGAAATCACCACCGGATTCACGAATGACCGGCGCGGATTCACCGGTAATGGCGCTTTCATCCACCGATGCGCCACCTTCGATGACTTCGCCGTCACACGGGATAATATCGCCCGCTTCTACTAACACGATATCTCCTTTGCGCAAATCCTCCGCCGGAACGTGATCCATGGCGGCACCGTATTTCGGTTCGCGGAGTTTGCGAGCAAAAGCGGTTTTCTTCACTCCTTTCAGACTGTTAGCCTGAGCCTTACTGCGTCCTTCCGCCAGCGCTTCGGCAAAGTTGGCGAACAGAACGGTGACCCACAGCCACAGACTTATCGCGCCGGTAAACCACGGATTGCCTTGCATATGGCCTGTGGCCATTGCCAACGTTAACAGGGTTGTCAGCAGACTGCCCAGCCAGACGATAAACATCACCGGATTGCGCCACTGGGTATGTGGGCTTAATTTTTTCACGGCGTCCATCAGCGCCTGTGCGACCAGAGAGGGTTCGAACAGCGCCAGTTGCTTGCGACTCATAGTCATGTGCTCCGCATCACTCAGTGTAATGACAGGTATTCTGCGACCGGGCCAAGCGCCAGGGCAGGAACAAAGGTGAGGGCGCCAACCAGTAACACCGTACCGATTAACAACCCGACAAACAGTGCACCGTGAGTAGGCAGCGTGCCTGGACTTGCTGGCTGGATCTTTTTACTGACCAGCGATCCGGCAATTGCCATCACGGGAATGATCACGCCGAAACGGCCGAAGAACATGCACAGGGCCAGCAGACAGTTCCAGAACGGGCTGTTGGCGCTTAATCCGGCGAAGGCGCTGCCGTTGTTGTTCGCGGCAGACGATACGGCGTACAACACCTCACTAAAGCCATGTGGACCAGGATTGAGCATGGCGCTGCGTCCGGCGTCGCTCATCATCGCTATCGCCGTACCGAGCAGCACCAGCGCAGGGGTGACCAGAATCGCCAGTGCGGTCATTTTCATTTCGCGCACGTCTATTTTCTTACCCAGATATTCCGGCGTGCGACCAATCATCAGGCCCGCGATAAACACCGCCAACAACACGAACAGCAGCATGCCGTACAGGCCCGAACCGACACCACCGAAGACCACTTCGCCAATCTGCATTAGCCACATCGGCACCATCCCGCCCAGCGCGGTGAAGGAGTCATGCATCGCATCGACAGCGCCGCAAGATGCCGCTGTCGTCACGACGGAAAAAAGACTCGTAGCCAGCACGCCAAAGCGGCTTTCTTTGCCTTCCATGTTGATATTACTGTCTGCACCGAATGCCATCAGGTGCGGGTTGCCTTGAACTTCGGCCCACATCACCACGGCTACGCAGACTACAAATATCAACGACATGGCCCACAGCTGGGTCCGCCCCTGGCGACGATCGCCAACCACATCACCAAAGGCAAAACACAGCGCGGTAGGAATTAAGAAAATGGCCAGCATCTGTACCAGATTGGTCAACGCGGTAGGGTTTTCAAACGGATGTGATGAGTTAGCGTTAAAGAAACCGCCCCCGTTAGTGCCAAGCATCTTAATCGCTTCCTGTGAGGCGACGGGCCCCATCGGCAGCAGCTGTTTCACCCCTTCAAGGGTAGTAATGGGCTGATAGGGCAACACGTTTTGCAGCACACCTTGCTGAATGAAGAACAACGCAATGAGCAATGCAATGGGGAGCAGGATCCACAGCGTAATGCGAACCAGATCGACCCAGGCGTTGCCCAGCGTGTTCATACTCTGGCGAGTAAAGGCACGGGCCAGGGCAAAAATCACCGCAATCCCGGTTGCCGCTGACAGGAAGTTCTGCACGGTCAGCCCGACCATCTGGCTGAAGTAGCTTAAGGTGGTTTCGCCAGCATAGGATTGCCAGTTGGTGTTGGTGACAAAACTTACCGCCGTGTTGAGCGCCAAATCCCACGAAAGCCCAGGTAGCTGTTGCGGATTTAGCGGCAGCAGGTTTTGCGCCATCAGCATTGAAAACAGGACCAGCAACCCCAGCACATTGAGCGCGAGGATCGCCAACAGATACTGCCGCCAGTTCATCTCCTGCTGCGAGATGCCCAGACCGCGCCAGAGCAGATGTTCCACGCCAGCCAGGCCCGGCAGGGACGTATTATTGATCAGCCGAGCCAAGCCAAAACCCAGCGGTCTGGCGATGATAAACAGTACCAGCAAGAAACTGGCAATGAGTAAAAATCCTTGGGCCGCCATCAGAACGCCTCCGCATTAATCAGGGCATACACCAGATAACCTAATAATAAAAAGACCAGCACAATGCCGGTTATCACGCCTGCACTCACGGTGCACCTCCAGTGGCATAAATGTGATAACCAGAGCGTAGATTTTTGCTTGCAAAGATTTCGCAAAAATCAGTGGGAGGGGTGTAAAAAAAGTATAAAAATGGCAAAGACCATTATTTAACTAATGATTAGTATTAATTTAACTTTTATGTAACTTAATTACGGTTTTTAGCTAAACGGAGCATCAATAGATAAAAATAAGTGGTCGGATGAGTAGCAAAATTACACACAAGGCGGTATTATTTTCATCAGTTAACAAAGTTTATTTTTCCGGTGCGATTCACCGAACAGATATATGGGAGAGGATTATGGACTTTTATAAAGAATATCCAGCACACATTGTTTTCTTGCGCCGTACCTTTGCCGTTGTGGCGGGCGTGCTGGCGCTGCCGGTCATGTTGTTCTGGAAAGACCGCGCCCGTTTTTACAGCTATCTGCACCGCGTCTGGTCCAAAACTAGTGATAAACCGGTGTGGATGGAGCAGGCTGAAAAAGCCACCTGCGACTTCTATTAAGTTGTCGTTATTGTTCAAGAAAACCGCCAACAGCAATGTGGCGGTTTTTTTATACGCCGACGTCTACACTTATCTGAGTAACGGATAAGGAGTGGCGATGAGCACGAGAATTCCTGTTGGTATCCGCACCTGTCTGACCACAGAAGCGAGTGAGGCACCTCAGTTCGACGAAAATACATTAATACGTGTTTACGCTTTGCATGAATTGCACCGCCTGCGTCAGCGAAAATTAACGCGGGGCGCATTAATTGACTATCATACCCGCTACAAACTGGTACTACTGGCGCATTCCCAGCCAGAGTATCGGGAGCTTGGCCCCTTCGTTGCCGCAATCCATGAATGGCAAGATCTCGATGCTTTTTTTACCGAGTATCGCCTACGATTGACCCATCTGTTATTAAATCCTGCTACCCGGCGTAACCATACCAATGTATTGATGCACGTACAGGGCTATTTCCGTAATCAGCTCGATCTGCATCAACGTCAGGAATTGACCTCGATAATCGATAACTATCGACGCGAGGCGCAGCCGCTACTTGCACCCTTAATGCTCCTCAAACACTATATGGCTGAGCACCCGAACACCTGGTTGTCCGGGCAACGTTATTTTGAACTCTGGCCTGCGATTTGGCGTTTACAGGGCAATGATTAATTTTTATCAGGGAGTGTTATGACCACGCATCTGGTCTGGTTTCGGCGTGATTTACGCCTGCATGACAATCTCGCGCTGGCGGCGGCTTGTCGGGATCGTTCTGCACATGTACTCGCGCTCTATATCTCCACGCCTGAACAGTGGAAGGCGCATGATATGGCCCCACGTCAGGCGGCATTGGTTAACGCGCAGTTGAACGCGTTGCAAACGGCGCTGGCAGAAAAGGGCATCCCGCTTCTGTTTCATGAAGTCGGTGATTTTGCGACCAGTGTGGAAACCGTCAAAAACGTCTGCGTACAGCATGGCGTCAGTCGAATATTTTATAACTATCAATATGAAATAAACGAACGCCAGCGTGATGCTGCCGTTGAAAAGTCAATACCTCAGGTGGTGTGCGAAGGGTTTGACGACAGCGTGATCCTGCCTCCGGGGGCGGTCATGACCGGTAATCACGAGATGTATAAAGTCTTTACGCCGTTTAAAAATGCCTGGCTGAAGCGGATAAAAGACGGGATCCCAGAATGTGTCAGTGCGCCGAAGGTGAGAGAAAGCGGTGCTCTTGACTCTCCATTAACATCCATCACGCTGAGCTACCCGCAGCAGGATTTTGATTCGCAGCAATTTCCGGCAGAAGAAAAATTGGCCATCGCGCAATTACGCCATTTTTGCCAGCAGGCTGCCGGAGAATATGAGCAGCAGCGTGACTTTCCGGCGATTGATGGAACCAGTCGATTATCCGCGAGCCTGGCGACAGGTGGACTATCACCGCGCCAGTGCCTGAATCGACTGCTCGTGGAGCAGCCGCAGGCGCTTGAGGATGGGACAGGCAGCGTTTGGTTGAATGAGCTTATCTGGCGCGAATTTTATCGTCATCTGATGACTTACCATCCGGCGCTGTGTCGGTATCAACCTTTTATTCGCTGGACCGATCGCGTGCAATGGCAGAATAATCCGGCGCATTTGCAGGCCTGGAAAACAGGGCATACGGGCTACCCCATTGTGGATGCGGCCATGCGTCAGCTCAACGCCACGGGCTGGATGCATAATCGTTTACGCATGATTACCGCCAGTTTTTTAGTGAAAGACCTGCTGATCGACTGGCGTAAAGGCGAACAATATTTCATGTCGCAACTGATCGATGGCGACCTGGCGGCCAATAACGGCGGCTGGCAGTGGGCTGCCTCAACCGGAACCGACGCTGCGCCGTATTTCCGTATCTTTAACCCCACGACGCAGGGCGAAAAATTCGACCGTGACGGTGAGTTTATCCGCCAGTGGGTGCCGGAACTGCGCGACGTGCCGGGTAAAGCCATTCATGAACCGTGGTCGTGGGCTGAAAAAGCGCAGGTAACACTGAGTTATCCTCGCCCGATTGTGGATCATAAACAGGCAAGGCTGGCGACGCTGGCGGCATATGAGGCGGCACGTAAGGGATAAGCACGCAGCGGATTTCTGCGTAATACCTTCCAGCAGAATGAATATGTTGCAGTGGGGGGGCATTTAGCGCTGAAGCGTGTACGCAAGGCTGCTAATGCCTTGATGAAGATGTTTTCCGCCAGCAGTAAAGTGCCGTCATCTTCATTCAGGTGACGGAATTTGATGACAACACCAACGACATCTACACCGCACGATGCGGTATTTAAAACGTTTTTACATCATCCAGAAACAGCTCGGGACTTCCTCGAAATTCATCTACCCGCAGATCTGCAAACGCTTTGCGATTTAAATACGCTGAAGCTGGAGTCAGAAAGCTTTATTGAAGCGGATTTACGTACCCGCTACTCCGACGTGCTCTGGTCTGTGCATACGCACGATGGTGAAGGTTATGTATACGTGGTTATAGAACACCAGAGTTCAGCCGATCCGCATATGGCTTTTCGTCTGCTGCGTTACGCAATAGCGGCGATGCAGCGTCATTTGGATGCCGGGCACAAAGAACTGCCGATTGTGATACCCATGCTGTTTTATCATGGCTGTCGAAGTCCGTATCCGTACTCACTGTGCTGGCTTGATGCGTTTACCGATCCTGTAACGGCACGGCAACTTTATGCCAGCGCATTTCCATTGGTGGATATCACAGTGGTGCCCGATGACGAAATCATGGCTCACAGGCGAATGGCACTGCTGGAACTAATGCAAAAACATATCCGTCAGCGGGATTTGATGGGGCTGGTAGATCAACTGGCCACGCTGTTACTTACAGGGTGCGCTAATGACACGCAACTACAGGCGATGTTTAATTACATCCTGCAATCCGGCGATGAATCTCGCTTTAATGAATTTATACAAGAGATGGCGCAACGGATCCCCCAACATAAGGAGAAGCTGATGACGATTGCCGAGCGGTTACGCTTAGATGGATTACAGGAAGGGTTGCAGCGAGGCAAACGAGAAGCCGCATTACGTATAGCGCAAACTATGTTGGAGCAGGGAATAGATCGCTACATGGTGCTTCTGGTTACAGGTCTTTCTGAAGAGGAGTTGACTGCCAGTCATGCGTAATTCCTGAAAAAAGCCCGAATCAGATTACATCATCGGGCCCCTACACTCAGGATTCTACCGCCAGTGAACGGTTTCTGAACTTAAGCGACTGGTACAGCCAAATCAGCAGCACCAGCACCACACAGGCCAGCGCGCCCCAGGTAATTTCACTAAAGACATCAATATAGGCATTGATGGAGTAGTTGATAGCGCCCGCAGCATCAAACGAGCCTTGTGAGGTCTGATCGGCGATAACACCAGCTAGGTAGTTGGCGATGGCACCGGAAAGCAGCATATAAATGCCGGTTAATACGCCGGTAACACCAGGGATCTCAATACGCGTAATTTGTGACATTGCCACCGGATCGATAAACAGTTCGGCAAAGCCCATGACCGCCAACCCAAGTACCATCAGCGGCATGGAGGAGTGGCCGTAAGCAGCGGACCAGCGAGCGCTCAAGGTTAGAATACAGAACCCAGCGCTCATTAAGCCGAGGCCAAGGGCAAATTTACCCCAGATACGTACGGTACGATTGCCACTCACGCTTTCTTTGACTACCCACGCCAGTACGATACCGCACAGCATAACGGCAAAAGCGTTAACCGACTGGAACATCGCGGTAGGGACGGAATACCCCAGAATATCGCGGTTAACGAAGCGGTCGATATACAGGCTGATCGAACTGCCGCCCTGTTGAGCAAAGGCCCAAAACAACAGGCTGAAGAAGGTCAGCGTGACGATAAGCCCCAGCTCTTTGCGCTGTTTCTGCGTCTGTGCCTGGCGATAAATCTTCGCCAGAACTGCCAGACCAATAACAGTGGCAACAATCAGTGCATAAACGGACCACTCTTTCCAGAACAGCACGGTAATCAGCAGCGGTGTGGTAACTAGCAGAACTAACAGCCAGGCCCAGTTTGGCAGAATAAAGGTTTTAGCACACAGAACGGCCTTGTTGACGCCGGTGGTGTGGGCGAAATGGCGATTACCACATAAGAAAATCACCAGCCCAGCCAGCATGCCGATGGCAGCCAGCGCAAAGCCCATCGCCCAGCTGTACTCTTCCTGCACGTATCCGCAGGCAATTGGTGCGATGATCGAACCGATGTTACCGGCGGCGTAGAGCAGAGAGAATCCACCGTCGCGACGCGGGTCTTCAGGTTGATATAACTCGCCCAGCAGGCAACTGATATTTGATTTAAACAGACCGTAACCGCAGACAATTATCGCCAGCGACAAATAGAGGAACGCCGGGGCCATTTCACTGGCACCTAATACCAGATGTCCCACCGCCATTAAAAATGCGCCGATCATCACCGCCATTCGATTGCCGAGCACTTTATCGGCCAGGTATCCCCCGAGAATAGGGGTGACATAGACCAGCGAGCAGTAGGCGCTGAACAGTTCATATGCGTGATTATCGTCGTACTTAAGCTGGTTAGTGAGATACAGGATCAGCAGCGCACGCATGCCGTAAAAACTGAAGTATTCCCAGATTTGTAGCGCGACAACGTAGTATATCGCCCGTGGTTGAGATGCTTGTTTATTCATTATTTTCTCGAAGTAAATGCCTCGCGACTGGCTGAACGTGCTGCGCGAGTGTGTTTCCTTAAAGTTGTAACTTTGATACAGATCTGATTATTTTTGCAATATGCTGTCTGATTGCATAAATATACATGAATTAGATCGCGTAGTGGTAAGCAAATCACGTTCAAAGCGGGTGTGATTGTTTCTTTATGTGTCAGTGAAATGGCTATCGACGAACGCAGGCGGGGACGCTATTTTAACCTAAGCTGTGTTGCTGATTGGGCAGGCAGAAATGATGACTACGAGGACGATGATGAAAAACACCGAACTGGAACAACTGATCAACGACAAACTAAACAGCGCCGCCATTAGCGATTATGCGCCGAATGGTTTGCAGGTTGAGGGCAAAGAGACGGTGCATAAAATCGTGACCGGTGTGACTGCAAGCCAGGCATTGCTGGACGAGGCGGTACGCCAGCAAGCGGATGCGGTTATTGTTCACCACGGCTATTTCTGGAAAGGCGAATCTCCGGTTATTCGCGGCATGAAGCGCAATCGTCTGAAAACGCTGTTAGAAAATGATATCAACCTGTATGGCTGGCACTTGCCGCTGGATGCGCACCCGGAATTGGGGAATAACGCGCAGTTGGCCGCGCTGTTGGGAATCACCGTGATGGGGGAAATTGAACCGCTGGTGCCATGGGGAGAACTCTCCATGCCGGTTCCGGGACTGGAGCTGGCATCGTGGATTGAAGCGCGTTTAGGCCGTAAACCGTTATGGTGCGGTGATACCGGGCCGGAGAAAGTTCAGCGCGTTGCCTGGTGTACCGGGGGCGGTCAAAGTTTTATTGATAGCGCAGCCCGATTTGGTGTAGACGCCTTTATTACCGGTGAAGTCTCTGAGCAAACCATTCACTCAGCCCGCGAGCAGGGGCTGCATTTTTATGCTGCCGGTCACCATGCGACCGAACGCGGCGGCATTCGCGCATTAAGCGAATGGCTGAATGAAAATACCGATCTGGACGTAACCTTTATCGATATTCCTAATCCAGCGTAATAAAGAGGGATGAAAGTGCTGCGAGCGCGTTGTTATCTGTTAGGTGAAACGGCGGTGGTTCTTGAACTGGAGCCCCCCATCACGCTGGCGACTCAGAAACGCATCTGGCGTCTGGCTCAGCGTTTAGTTGACGCCCCGAATGTGCTTGAAGCTATTCCGGGAATGAACAATATCACGGTTACCCTGCGCGACCCGCAAACACTGGCGCTGGATGCGATTGAACGCCTGCAGCGCTGGTGGGAAGAGAGCGAAGCACTGGAGCCGGATTCACGCTTTATTGAAATACCTGTGACCTATGGTGGTGAGTTTGGCCCCGATCTGGCAGAGGTCGCCCGACACAGTGGATTAAGCGACAAGCAGGTCGTCGAACTTCATGCGTCAGTTGACTATGTGGTGTGGTTTATCGGTTTTCAGCCGGGATTTCCCTATCTCGGGAGCTTACCTGAACAGCTGCATACCCCCAGACGTGCGGAACCGCGTTTGCTTGTTCCGGCAGGTTCTGTCGGTATCGGTGGATCTCAAACGGGGATCTACCCGCTTGCAACACCTGGTGGATGGCAATTGATTGGACGTACCTCCGTTTCGTTATTTGATCCAAAACGGGAGGAGCCGATTCTGTTACGGGCTGGCGATACTGTGCGTTTTGTCCCGCAGAAGGAGGGGATATGTTAAACATCATCCGCGCTGGCATGTACACCTCCGTACAGGACGGGGGACGCCATAGTTTTCGTCAATCCGGAATTAGTCACTGTGGCGCGCTGGATAAACCGGCGTTGAACGTGGCTAACCTGCTGGTGGGTAATGATGCGAATGCCGCAGCGCTGGAAATCACGCTGGGGCAACTGGTGGTGGAGTTTGAAGCCGATGGCTGGTTTGCCCTTACCGGTGCCGGATGCGAAGCGCATCTGGATCGAACTCCCGTATGGAGCGGATGGCGGTTACCGGTAAAAGCCGGGCAGCGCCTGACGCTAAAACGCCCGCTTCATGGCATGCGCAGTTATCTGGCAGTAGCAGGCGGTATTGATGTTCCCGAAGTGATGGGTTCGCGTAGTACCGATCTGAAAGTGGGCATTGGTGGGTTTGAAGGGCGTCTGCTGCGTGATGGCGATCGACTGGCGATTGGCGTATCGACCCGGCAATTCAGCGGACCACAAGGTGTAAAACAACTGATGTGGGGTAATCTCATTCGCGCACTGCCCGGCCCTGAATATCAGGAGTTTGATGAGGTATCTCAGGCCTCTTTCTGGCGCTCGCCGTGGCAGCTTAGCCCGCAAAGTAACCGTATGGGGTATCGTCTTCAGGGGCAGCCGCTGACGCGCACGACCGATCGCGAGCTGCTGTCGCATGGTTTGCTCCCCGGCGTGGTGCAGGTTCCGCATAATGGCCAGCCAATCGTGCTGATGAACGATGCTCAGACGACGGGTGGCTATCCGCGCATCGCCTGTATTATCGAAGCAGATATGTATCATCTGGCGCAGATCCCGCTCGGTCAGCCGATTCATTTTGTGCAGTGTTCGCTGGAGGAAGCGCTGAAGGCGCGGTACGACCAGCAGCGTTATCTGGAACAGTTAGCATGGCGACTTAACAATGAAAATTGATCTCAATGCAGACCTCGGTGAGGGATGTGCGAACGATGCAGCGTTGCTGCAATTGGTGTCATCGGCCAACATCGCCTGTGGGTTTCACGCCGGCGATGCGCAAACTATGCTCTTAAGCGTGCGTGATGCGTTAAAAAATGGTGTGGCGGTAGGCGCGCACCCCAGCTTTCCGGATCGGGAAAATTTTGGTCGTAGCGCCATGGCACTGCCTGCACAAACGGTGTATGCGCAGACGCTGTATCAAATTGGCGCGCTGGCTGCCATCACGCGGGCAGAAGGCGGCGTGATGCGCCATGTCAAACCGCATGGCATGCTCTATAACCAGGCGGCGAAAGATCCTCAATTGGCTGATGCGATTGCGAAAGCGGTTCATGCCTGCGATCCGTCGCTGGTTCTGGTCGGGCTGGCGGGAAGCGAACTGATTCGCGCTGGAGAACACTATGGCTTGATAACGCGTCAAGAGGTTTTTGCCGATCGGGGTTATCAGGCCGATGGCAGTCTGGTGCCACGTAACCAGCCGGGCGCACTGATTGAGGATGAAGAGCAGGCGCTGGCGCAAACGTTAGAAATGGTGCAATCCGGCAGAGTAAAAAGCCAAAGTGGAACATGGGCAAGCGTGACCGCCCAGACGGTATGCATTCATGGGGATGGCGAGCACGCACTCGCTTTTGCCCGTCGCTTGCGTAGCGCCTTTAATGCATGCAATATTGAAATTGGTGCATAAGATTTACCATACAAAACAACAATATATTACACAACAACATATACGGGAATGAATTATGGGAGAGGTAATTTCTCTCTGGCCATTGACGGGGATCGCCGTCATCGTGGTCGGATTTCTTTTACGTTTTAATCCGGTATTGGTGGTTATTATTGCCGGGATCGTCACGGGACTGGCGGCGCATATGCCGATCGCCACCATCCTCGAGAAGCTGGGTGAAGGTTTTCTTAACACCCGCAACCTGCCGTTTATCCTGCTGATCCCGCTGGCGGTTATTGGCCTGCTGGAACGTCACGGACTCAAAGAGCGTGCTCAGGCGTGGATTGCGAAAATCCGCAGTGCCACCAGTGGCCGTCTGCTTATTGTCTATCTGTTCATTCGCGAAGCGACCGCTGCGTTAGGGTTGACCAGTCTGGGGGGGCATCCGCAGATGGTGCGCCCGCTGCTGGCGCCAATGGCGGAAGGGGCCGCCGAGAAAAATCACGGAGAGATACCCGGCGCGGTTCGCTATCGCCTGCGCGCAATGTCAGCGGCGACCGATAACGTCGGGCTGTTTTTCGGTGAAGATATCTTTGTTGCCTTCGGCGCGATCATATTCATGCACAACTTTATGCTGGAGTCTGGAGGGATCCAGACCGAACCTCTGCATATCGCCTTGTGGGGGATCCCAACGGCAATTTGTGCTTTCCTGATCCACGGCACGCGTTTGTGGCGTCTGGATAGCTATTTGCAACGTGAGGTGGCGAAAGCAAATGCCGCAGCGAAAGGGGAAGCGAAATGAATTTTCAACAAAGCTATCTCTACTGGCTGGCAGGTGCGGTATTACTGATTGTGGCGCTGATGTCCTGGCAGGACAAAGCAAACCCGCGCCGTTTCACCACAGGCCTGTTTTGGGGCATATATGGCGTACTGTTTCTGCTTGGTGACTGGACATACTCGCTGTTTGGCGATAAACGCGCAGTGCATATTGCCGTCGGCGTTGCGGTGGTCGTGCTGGCCCTGATCGCGGGTTTTGGCGGTGTGAAGCTGGGAAGCTACCATCAACGCACGCAGCAACAGCGTGAAGAAAGCGCCAGCCGCCTGGGCAACCGCCTGTTTTTCCCAGCGTTGGCGATCCCGGTGGTAACGGTCATTGGCGTACTGATGTTCAACCATATTCCGGGCTTACAGGATGCGCTGTTCGGGCCGGGTAATCACGCCACTCTGGTGACGCTCTTTTCAATGACAGCGGGTTCGTTGATTGGTCTGGCGATGGCGATAAAAATGACCCATGAGCGGGTGCATCAACCGATTCAGGAGGCACGCCGTCTGCTGGACTCCATTGGCTGGGCGTTCATTTTGCCGCAGATTCTGGCTACGCTTGGGCTGCTGTTTACAGCGGCGGGTGTCGGTAGCGGCATTTCATACCTGACGCAGGAATATCTGGCGGTGGATAGTCGCTTTATCGCGGTGGCGGTGTACACCATCGGCATGGCATTGTTGACCATGGTTATGGGTAATGCGTTTGCTGCTTTCCCGATCGTGACCGCTGGGATTGGCATTCCGATCCTCGTACTGCAACACGGCGGCAACCCAGCGGTAATGGCGGCGATAGGTATGTTCTCCGGCTATTGTGGGACGCTGATGACGCCGATGGCGGCGAACTTTAATATTGTTCCTGCAGCGTTGCTGGAACTACCGGACAAAAATGCGGTGATTAAAGCGCAGGTGCCAACCGGCGTACTGCTGCTACTGGTCAACGTGTTCCTGATGTATTTCCTGATGTTCCTGTAAGGAGGAAGGATGAAAACAGTACTCATCACGGGATTTGAACCCTTTGGCGGCGAGTCAGTTAACCCTTCCTGGGAAGTGGTCTCGAGCCTCGACAATGCTATTATCGGTGGATGCCGCGTAATAGCCCGCCAACTACCGTGTGTCTTTGGCGAGTCTCTCGCTGTACTCAACGCCGCGATTGACGCGTTGTCGCCATCACTGGTGCTGGCGGTGGGGCAGGCGGGTGGTCGCACGGATATCACCGTGGAACGCGTGGCGATTAACGTTGACGATGCGCGTATTGCGGATAATCAGGGGCAACAGCCGGTCGATGTGCCGATTGTGGTCGATGGCCCGGCGGCATGGTTTAGTACGTTGCCGATTAAAGCGATGGTTGTCTCCATGCGCAACGCGGGAATTCCGGCCTCGGTTTCCCAGACTGCGGGTACTTTCGTGTGTAACCACGTGATGTATGGCCTGCTGCATAAACTACGCGACGTACCGGCGGTGAAGGGCGGCTTTATTCATATCCCTTATTTGCCGCAACAGGCTGCACAGCATCCCGGGGCGCCAAGTATGGCGACAGAAACGGTGCGCCGTGCGCTGGAGATTGCGATTGCCACCGCCTTGCAGGTGGAAAGCGATATCGCAGTGACGGGCGGTGCAACACATTAACAAAGGACAGTATTATGCCTGAAGGCCCGGAGATCCGCCGCGCGGCGGATAACCTGGAGGCGGCAGTCAAAGGCAAACCCCTGACGGATGTCTGGTTTGCCTTTGAGCAGTTAAAACCGTATCAATCTCAACTGATTGGGCAACGTGTTACCCAGCTTGAAACGCGGGGGAAAGCATTACTGACCCATTTTTCTAATGGCCTGACGCTGTACAGTCACAATCAGCTCTATGGCGTGTGGCGAGTGGTGGATACAGGCAAAATCCCGCAAACTTCGCGGGTACTGCGTGTCAGGCTGCAGACACACGACAAAACTATCCTGCTCTATAGCGCGTCTGATATCGAAATGCTGACGCCAGAACAGCTCTCCACCCATCCGTTCCTGCAACGGGTAGGGCCGGATGTACTGGATTTACGTTTAACGCCCGATGAGGTTAAAGCGCGTCTGTTATCTCCGCGTTTTCGCAATCGCCAGTTTTCTGGTCTGCTACTGGACCAGGCATTTCTGGCGGGATTAGGTAACTACCTGCGGGTAGAGATCCTTTGGCAGGTTGGGTTGACCGGGCAGCATAAAGCGTCGCAGCTTAGTGATGAGCAACTGGATCAACTGGCACATGCGCTGCTTGATATTCCGCGGTTGTCTTATACTACCCGCGGCCTGGTCGATGAGAATAAACATCACGGTGCGTTGTTTCGCTTCAAGGTCTTTCATCGGGACGGCGAAACCTGTGAGCGTTGTGGTGGAATAATCGAGAAAACGATGCTCTCTTCGCGCCCCTTTTACTGGTGCCCGGGTTGTCAGAAATAACATAACATGGCGCTGTTCCAGTGCTCTGTATCACCGAAAACTCTCAAGGAAATGAGCAGGAGCGACATATGGATTTTAACCGATTAAGTTGTACCGCTTTACTTGTCGTTGCAGCCAGCACCTTTCCTTTTTTGGCGACGGCCACTGTGCAGATAACCCCCAAATGTGAATCCGGACCGAGAGATATGGAATATATTTATGAACACGGTGCTATAACCCGTTGTTTTTATGCCAACCTCTCTCTTACTCAAGCGTATCAGGCACACAGAAAAACGAGGTCTGACAGCAACAATCTGGCATCTACATTAATTCCGGGCAAGGACCTGAAGATAGAAAATCTCGGAGATACGGAGATGGTGGAATATGTCTGGAAAGGTAATAACGACCTGCATATCACACAGAATTATCCAGGGGGCATAACGGAGTTTATGTTTGTAGCGGATAAGACGGGCACAAACGTGACGGAAATTGCGCACCCGGATTAAAGCGATACATTAAGATGACTGCATTTTTCTCGGTGCATGCACCGAAATAAACCGCGCGACTGCGGGGCCAGTTAACAAAATGCTGAACAGTCGCAGGGTTTGCATCGCCATGATGAGCGCCATATCAGCGTGGCTTCCTGCGGCGATCACCGCAACAGAATCCACTCCTCCAGGACTGGTTGCCAGATAGGCAGTGAGAAAATCGATCTGCATGTAATGCGCCAGTCCCCAGGCCATGGCTGCGCAGATCGCCATCAGTGAAAAAATGGACAACAGGATCTGTGGCAGTGGTCGTAATGCCATCAAAAAGATCTGCTTGTCAAAGCCAAGACCGATTTGCCAGCCAATTGACATGTAGGCTATAGCCAGTAGCCATTCCGGCAGTTCAATCACCATCACTCCGCTTGCATTCAGCATGGCACCCACCAGCATTGGCAATAGCATAACGCCAGAGGGAATACGCAGTAGGCGCCCAGCCGTGCCGGCAACGGCGGCCAGCATCAGAGTGCTGAAAAGATTGCCGCTTAGCGGCGGAAACCAGATGATTTGTTCACTGATTGTTTGGGCCTGGTCGCCCATCACCAGCCGGGTGACCAGCGCTGCCGCGCCGACCACCAACAGTACGCGCAGATACTGCATAAACGCCACCAGCCTGATGTCGGCGCCATAATCCTGGGCCATTGCGACCATTGCTGCTGCACCGCCTGGTGACGAGCCCCACGCACCAGTATTCCCCGGTAGATTACTATAGCGAACCAGCAGCCAGCCGATTATCGCGCTGCTGATAAGGGTTGCCAGCAGTATAACAATCACCATCGGCCAGTGGGCTGCAAGGGTTGTGAAGATTGAACCGGTCAGATTTTGGGCAATCATGCAGCCGAGAATCGCCTGTGCGCCAAGAAATGTGCAGCGAGGAGGATGCAGCGAGATGCCGCGCATACTGAAAATGATGCCGACGATCATCGAACCGAGCAATAAGGGGCCTGGAAGATGGATAAACAGAAAGAGCAGGGAAAGAAGGAGCGATAGCACAAACAACAGGCTCCACTGCAAAACAGGCATCCCATGCTCCCTTGTTTTATACCGCATTCAATGTCTTGATACAGCATAGAGAAAAAGTCCGCTGAAAAAAATATCAGGTATCAATAAAAACGGACTAACCGGCGATCGGGTATTGATGCCTGTTATCTGAAAAAATCGTCGACAGCATCATTCCAGGCATGCCCGAAGATAGACCACTCCTGACTGATTGTAGGTGGAAAACCGCTCCGGCAGTATCCATTTTTTGATTCAAAATCAAAGACACCGTGTGGGTAACCATTTATCAGCAACACACATTTCTTACTGTCTTCTGACCAACCGATCTTCACATCTGATGGGATATGTCCATCTGACACGTCTTCTGCATTGTAAATATGTAGTGCATCTTTGATAGGATTTCCGTCTTCAGATTCATCAAGTGCATAGAAATATCCGGTTTGACCATTATCTTCAAATACAGCAGCGTATGAACCTTCAGGGGCTAAACTTTCTATTACCTGAGTTTCACCGACGATGAGTTGAGCTTGAACCGTAACTGTTATTGTCATTTTAATTTTCCTGGATGTATAAAACTACGCTGTTCTATAATCGGTATTGATGTTTAACGACTTGATTTGAAATTTTTAGGTTGATTGTTTAAATGATGAGCGTCCCTGGGACTTACGCCATCTTTTGATTTCATCAATGACGCCTTGTGGGCTGTCTTCCCTGTCATCCGGGGGATAAAAAATCAATCCATTACTTTCCGGATGGTCCACGATTTTATCGAAATGATCGACTAATGAGTCGATGTAAGATTCACGATCCATTTCTCCCTGGTAGCGCGGGTTTGCAGAGAATTCATTTAGGAAGTCTAAGAATTCGGATTCGGTGTAGTCTTCAAGGCGTTGTTTTAGTTGCATGTGTAACCTCTTTACTTATTAGAGTGATTTTTAATATGATTTTTCACAGTATTAATTCTCATGTTATCCATATCAAAGACTTCGCCACCATTAATGATAAAATCAAGATGGTGAATTTCGAATCTTTTTCTCCTTCCAACATGTTCAGTAGGGATGCTAAATGGAGCATTTCCGAGACGAATTTCTATTTGATTTCGTTCTTTAAACTGTGACATTAGCTCAGGGCACTCTGACACCGCAAGCCAGAACTCTCTTCTGAAATGGTCAAAGTTGCGAAATGTTCTTCCTCGCAGCTTATCTGCGACCTGTGCAGGTATCGGTGCGCCCAGCCCTGAACTGGCGGCTTCAAGCCAACGATTATTTCCGGATAAAATTTCACCGTGGCCGGTTGCTGTGCCGGGTTCGTCCCGGGCTGTTTTCAGGTATACATATATCGGCTGAATGCCTGAATCGGCCGGAAAGACCAGAATATAATCGTTAAAATCGGCGACATCCGGCACAAGGAACGGTGGCGTGGTGTACTCATTTTTGCCATCCGGGATGGGTGTCACCAGAATTGTTGGCTGATCAAGCGGTGGAATATCGCTTCCAGTATGTTCAGGTACATCACCCGTCGCAGGATTTTCTGGCGTCCATGTGATTAACGGCCCGTCTACGTCGTGGGCAGGCGTAAATTCATAACGATGGTGTCCATCATTCCATAGCATATTCGCGACGCGCACGTTTTCATACGGAGTACCTTCGCCGGTATGCACGCCGTAGACTTGCGACTTACCGTGAATGTCGGTTCCCCAGAAAAAACGAACCCGGGTTGTGGCTGTGCCACCTACCAGCGCCTTTTTCCGCAGTTCTTCCTCATACCAGAACTCATCACGTCCGGGAACGCGTGCGCTGCCCGTCCCCGCAGACGGAATATACAGCGCGGAAGCTAACGCTCCGATATAAGGAACGCCGCGTGCGGCGCTGAGCATGCCACCGAGTGACCACTCGCCCCACACCTGCGTCAGCCCACCTAATATCGGCAGCGTGGTCGAGGCTTCTGCGGGTTGTGCATATCCGCAACAATCATCAACGGAAGATTGTGCGAAAACCGCCATCTGACCGAAGTTTTCAGCCGATTCTTCACGGCTCCCTGCGTCTGTACAGCCTTTCTCTTTCAGACAGGATTTGGCATAGACCGGTGTGACTGCAGGAATGAGTGGTGCTGGGGGGGGAGGTCGGTTCGCAACGGGTATTATCGAACTAGCCGGCTGATTGCGGGGCGGTATAAACAAACGATTGTACTCAGCAGGCAACGCCAGGTAGTCAAACTCCGTATTGGCAATCAGGTGCTTGCAAAGAATATAGTCATACGATACCGCAATTTCTTCGGTATCCAGCTCGTTTAGGGCCACATAGGTTTGTATGCTTTTTACCGAAGCATTTCTTAATTGAATATAATAGTAGCGTTCCCATCTGCCGAATCTGTTTATTCGCCATAAATCAATTTCAATAAACAGACGTTCATTGTTATTGATGGCGTTAATAAATAGCGGTGTGCTTTTATCAATTAATTTTTCAAATCTTAGCGCCCGGGTATTAATACCAGAACCCGTATTAACTAATCCGTTAGAGAGCGAAAAAGCAAAAATCTCATCAGGATGGTTTTCCTGCCAGCGATTTCCTATCGATGCGTCTGTACCACAACCAGAAGAGATATCGCCTTGTCGCTCACCTGTTATCTTCAGATAAATAAGGTCGCCCATGCCATTTAATCCAGTGCTGTGTTTTATGAGGCCGGATTAAATAGTTAATGAATTTAAAGATCAAATAATGCTTTGGCAATTAATGCTATATTAAACAGGGTAGGAATTGCGCTCAATTAAATATATTAAAGGGCGAGTAAACGAGAGAAAGTAATATTGAAGAGGTGAATGCAATGAACAAGACGGGAACTGAAAAAAGCCACCGGAATTATCCGGTGGCCTGAACAATTAACGCTTAATATCAGACTTAAAATCGCGCTTGTCGTAGCCGGTGTACAACTGACGCGGACGCGCGATTTTCATGCCGTCGGTGTGCATTTCGTTCCAGTGTGCAATCCAGCCAACGGTACGTGCCATGGCGAAGATCACGGTGAACATGGAGGACGGAATACCCATCGCTTTCAGGATGATGCCGGAGTAGAAGTCTACGTTCGGGTAGAGTTTCTTCTCAATGAAGTACGGGTCGTTGAGCGCAATGTGCTCAAGTTCCATCGCCACTTCCAGCAGATCATCTTTGGTGCCCAGTTCTTTCAGTACTTCATGGCAGGTTTCACGCATGACAGTAGCGCGCGGGTCATAGTTTTTATAAACACGGTGACCAAAGCCCATCAGGCGGAAGGAATCATTCTTGTCTTTCGCGCGGCGAACAAATTCCGGAATGTGTTTAACAGAGCTGATTTCTTCCAGCATTTTCAGCGCAGCTTCGTTTGCGCCGCCGTGTGCCGGTCCCCACAGGGAAGCAATACCGGCCGCGATGCAGGCAAACGGGTTAGCGCCAGAAGAGCCCGCGGTACGTACGGTGGAGGTTGAGGCGTTCTGTTCGTGGTCAGCGTGCAGGATTAAGATACGGTCCATTGCGCGTTCCAGAATCGGATTCACTTCGTATTTTTCGCACGGCGTAGAGAACATCATGTTCAGGAAGTTACCGGCGTAGGAGAGATCGTTACGTGGGTATACGAACGGCTGCCCGATGGAATATTTGTAGCACATCGCTGCCATGGTTGGCATTTTGGACAGCAGGCGGAAGGCGGCGATTTCACGGTGACGTGCGTTGTTTACATCCAGCGAGTCATGATAGAACGCTGCCAGCGCTCCGGTAACACCGCACATAACGGCCATCGGGTGAGAGTCGCGGCGGAAACCGTGGAACAGACGGGTGATCTGCTCGTGGATCATGGTATGGCGAGTGACTGTGGTTTTGAACTCGTCGTACTCTTCCTGCGTCGGTTTTTCGCCGTACAGCAGGATATAACACACTTCCAGATAGTTGGACTCGGTCGCCAGTTGGTCAATCGGGAAGCCGCGATGCAGCAAAACACCTTCGTCACCGTCGATGAAAGTAATTTTGGATTCGCAGGATGCGGTAGAGGTGAAACCTGGGTCAAAAGTAAACATCCCTTTTGAGCCAAGGCTACGAATATCAATAACATCTTGACCGAGCGTACCTTTCAGCACATCCAGTTCAATAGCAGCGTCACCATTTAGAGTGAGTTTTGCTTTAGTATCAGCCATTTACGGTCTCCTTAGCGCCTTATTGCTTAAGACTGCCGGAACTTAAATTTGCCTTCGTGCATCAATAAACCGTTACCAGTTTGTTATTTGGCTCGCCGCTCTGCGAAAGAGGGGATGACCTGGGTACAGAGCTATGGGCGCTTGCAGGTAAAACGGTCTTTTCATGGCGAATAAACTGCAAATCAAGAACTTAGCAATCCGAATTATTTAACCTGTCTATCACTAATAACTGTCCTGAAGGTATTGGTCAATACTTCCACACTGTTACATAACTAAATCTCCGGTGAAAGAGTGACCCCATAACTTTTACGCATTATATGCTTTTTCTGGTGTCGTTTGTAACAACTTTGTTTAATGATTGTCAAATCAGATGATTAAAAATTAAAATAATGTTGTTATCGTGACCTATGTCACTGTTCGGGATAAAACCCGACAAACTATATGTAGGTTAATTGTAATGATTTTGTGAACGTCCTATACTGCCGCCAGGTCTCCGGAATACCCTGCAATCCCGAGCCAACCAGCGTTGTAACGTGTCGTTTTAGCATCTGGAAGCAGTGTTTTATATGACGCGTAGTTATAGTAAGGACGCTGTCTGACCCGCACGCAGACCGGAGGAAGGAAATCCCGTCGTCTTTCAGGCTACAGGTGTCTTCATCTTCTGTACCCGAAGTCTAAAGGGAATAATAAGAACAGCATGTGGGCGTTATTCATGATAAGAAATGTGAAAAAACAAAGACCTGTCAATCTGGATCTGCAAACGATCCGGTTCCCAATCACGGCGATAGCGTCCATTCTCCATCGCGTATCCGGAGTGATCACCTTTGTGGCGGTCGGGATTCTGTTGTGGTTATTGGGTACCAGCCTTTCCTCCCCTGAAGGTTTCCTCACCGCGTCATCCATTATGAATAACTTCTTTGTGGAGTTAATTCTGTGGGGGATCATGATTGCGCTGGCATATCACGCCGTAATGGGCATTCGCCATCTGTTGATGGATTTTGGCTATATCGAAGAAACCCTCGAAGCAGGGACACGCTCCGCCAAAATTTGTTTCGTTATCATTGTCGTGCTTTCACTTCTCGCAGGAGTCCTCGTATGGTAAGCAACGCCTCCGCATTAGGACGCAACGGCGTACATGACTTCATTCTGGTCCGTGCTACCGCTATCGTTCTGACGTTATACATCATCTATATGGTCGGTTTCTTCGCCACCAGCGGCGAGCTGACGTATGAAGTCTGGACCGGTTTCTTCTCATCGGCATTCACCAAAGTCTTCACCCTGCTGGCACTCTTCTCCATCTTGATTCATGCCTGGATTGGCATGTGGCAGGTGTTGACCGACTACGTTAAACCTCTGGCTGTGCGCCTGATTCTGCAACTGGCTATCGTCGTTGCGCTGGTGGTTTACGTCATTTATGGATTTGTTGTGGTGTGGGGTGTGTAATGAAACTGCCAGTCAGAGAATTTGATGCTGTTGTGATTGGTGCCGGCGGCGCAGGTATGCGCGCGGCGCTGCAAATTTCCCAGAGCGGTCAGACCTGTGCGCTGCTCTCCAAAGTGTTCCCAACCCGTTCCCATACCGTATCCGCGCAGGGTGGCATCACCGTTGCGCTCGGTAATACCCATGAAGATAACTGGGAATGGCACATGTACGACACCGTTAAAGGGTCGGACTACATTGGTGACCAGGACGCTATTGAATATATGTGTAAAACCGGTCCGGAAGCCATTCTGGAGCTGGACCACATGGGACTGCCGTTCTCTCGCCTCGACAATGGCACAATTTATCAACGTCCGTTTGGTGGCCAGTCGAAGAACTTCGGCGGCGAGCAGGCGGCACGTACTGCGGCAGCGGCCGACCGTACCGGTCATGCACTGTTGCACACGCTGTATCAGCAGAACCTGAAAAACCATACCACCATCTTCTCCGAGTGGTATGCGCTGGACCTGGTGAAAAACGCCGATGGCGCAGTTGTCGGTTGTACCGCGTTGTGTATCGAAACCGGTGAAGTGGTTTACTTCAAAGCCCGCGCGACCGTGCTGGCGACCGGTGGTGCTGGCCGTATTTATCAGTCCACCACTAATGCCCACATCAATACCGGTGACGGTGTTGGTATGGCTATCCGCGCTGGCGTGCCGGTGCAGGATATGGAGATGTGGCAGTTCCACCCAACCGGTATCGCCGGTGCAGGCGTTCTGGTAACAGAAGGCTGCCGTGGTGAAGGTGGCTACCTGCTGAACAAACACGGCGAGCGCTTCATGGAGCGTTATGCCCCGAATGCGAAAGACCTGGCGGGTCGTGACGTGGTGGCGCGTTCCATCATGATCGAAATTCGCGAAGGTCGCGGCTGTGACGGCCCGTGGGGGCCGCACGCCAAACTGAAACTCGACCACCTGGGTAAAGAAGTGCTGGAATCCCGTCTGCCGGGCATTCTCGAACTGTCTCGTACCTTTGCTCACGTTGACCCGGTCAAAGAGCCGATTCCGGTTATCCCAACCTGCCACTATATGATGGGCGGTATTCCGACCAAAGTAACTGGCCAGGCGTTGACCGTGAATGAGCAGGGCGAAGATGTGGTGATCCCTGGGCTGTTTGCCGTCGGCGAAATCGCCTGCGTATCGGTTCACGGCGCCAACCGTCTGGGCGGCAACTCGCTGCTGGACCTGGTAGTATTTGGTCGTGCGGTTGGTCTGCATCTGCAGGAATCCATCGCTGAGCAGGGTGACCTGCTGGATGCGACCGAAGATGAAATCGACGCTTCTCTGGCGCGTCTGAACCGCTGGAACGGTAACCGTAACGGTGAAGACCCGGTGGCGATTCGCAAAGCGCTGCAAGAATGTATGCAGCATAACTTCTCGGTATTCCGCGAAGGCGATGCGATGGCGAAAGGTCTGGAAGAGCTGAAAGCGATCCGCGAACGCCTGAAAAATGCCCGTCTGGACGATACCTCCAGCGAGTTCAACACCCAGCGCGTTGAGTGTCTGGAGTTGGATAACCTGATGGAGACCGCGTACGCCACTGCAGTATCTGCAAACTTCCGTACCGAAAGCCGTGGCGCGCATAGCCGCTTCGACTTCCCGGAACGTGATGATGAAAACTGGCTGTGCCATTCCCTGTACCTGCCAGAGTCGGAATCCATGACGCGACGTCAAGTCAATATGGAACCGAAGCTGCGCCCGGCATTCCCGCCGAAGATTCGTACTTATTAATGCGGAGACAGGACAATGAAACTCGAGTTTTCAGTTTATCGCTATAACCCGGATGTTGACGACGCTCCGCGCATGCAGGATTACACCCTGGAGGCGGAAGAAGGGCGCGACATGATGCTGCTGGATGCATTGATGCAGCTGAAAGAAAAAGATCCGTCGCTGTCGTTTCGTCGCTCCTGCCGTGAAGGGGTTTGTGGCTCCGACGGTCTGAACATGAACGGCAAAAATGGACTGGCCTGTATCACTCCTATTTCTGCGCTGAATCAGCCGGGCAAAAAAATTGTCATTCGCCCGCTGCCGGGTTTACCGGTTGTGCGCGATTTGGTGGTAGACATGGGGCAATTCTACGCACAGTATGAGAAGATTAAGCCTTACTTGTTGAATAATGGGAAAAATCCGCCAGCTCGTGAGCATTTACAAATGCCAGAGCAGCGTGAGAAGCTCGATGGGCTGTATGAATGTATTTTGTGTGCATGCTGCTCAACGTCCTGCCCATCATTCTGGTGGAACCCGGACAAATTTATTGGCCCGGCAGGCCTGCTGGCAGCGTATCGCTTCTTAATTGATAGCCGCGATACCGAGACCGACAGCCGCCTGGAAGGTTTAAGTGACGCTTTCAGCGTATTCCGCTGCCATAGCATCATGAACTGCGTCAGCGTATGTCCGAAAGGACTGAACCCGACGCGCGCCATCGGCCATATTAAGTCGATGCTGCTCAAACGTAGTGCGTAAGTAGTTGTAGTGGTTGTCGGATGGCGACGTAGCGTCTTATCCGGCCTACGGGTTACGTACCTTGTAGGCCTGATTAGCGAAGCGCCATCAGGCAATTTAAGTGCAGGAAACCTCTAAAAACTGCCACATTATTAGACAGTTTTTAAAGGTTCCTTAGCGGACGCAGATGACACGACAGTCCGCAACAAGTGAACCCCGGCACGCACATCGGTGTGCGTGGTAGTATCCACGGCGAAGTAAGCATACAAATGCTTAAGGGATCACGATGCAGAACAGCGCTTTGAAAGCCTGGTTGGACTCTTCTTACCTCTCTGGTTCTAACCAGAGCTGGATAGAACAGCTCTATGAAGACTTCTTAACCGACCCTGACTCGGTAGATGCTAACTGGCGTTCGACGTTCCAGCAGTTACCTGGTACCGGAGTCAAACCGGATCAACTTCACTCAAAAACACGTGATTATTTCCGTCGACAGGCGTTGATTACCCCACGTTACTCTTCTTCTATTTCCGACCCTGATGCCAATGTGAAGCAGGTTAAAGTCCTGCAGCTCATTAACGCCTATCGTTTCCGCGGTCATCAGCATGCGAATCTTGATCCGCTGGGACTGTGGCAGCAAGAAAATGTGGCCGATCTGGACCCGTCTTTCCACGATCTGACCGATGCGGATTTCCAGGAAAGCTTTAACGTAGGTTCTTTTGCCGGCGGCAAAGACACGATGAAGCTGAGCGACCTGGTTGTTGCGCTGAAACAAACCTACTGCGGCCCAATTGGCGCCGAGTATATGCACATCACCAGCACCGAAGAAAAACGTTGGCTTCAGCAGCGTATCGAGTCTGGCCGTGCCGCATTCAGTAGCGAAGAGAAAAAACGTTTCCTCAGTGAACTGACCGCAGCAGAAGGTCTGGAACGCTACCTGGGCGCTAAGTTCCCGGGCGCGAAACGCTTCTCGCTGGAAGGCGGCGATGCGTTAATCCCAATGCTCAAAGAGATGATCCGCCACGCCGGTAACAGCGGTACCCGTGAAGTGGTACTGGGCATGGCGCACCGTGGTCGTCTGAACGTTCTGGTTAACGTACTGGGCAAACGCCCGCAGGAACTGTTCGACGAATTTGCGGGCAAACATAAAGAACACCTCGGCACCGGTGACGTGAAGTACCACATGGGCTTCTCATCAGATATCGAAACCGAAGGCGGTCTGGTGCACCTGGCGCTGGCGTTTAACCCGTCGCACCTGGAAATCGTTAGCCCGGTGGTTATCGGTTCCGTACGTGCGCGTCTGGATCGTCTGGACGAGCCGAGCAGCAATAAAGTCCTGCCAATCACCATTCACGGTGATGCGGCAGTTACCGGGCAGGGCGTGGTTCAGGAAACCCTGAACATGTCGAAAGCGCGTGGTTACGAAGTGGGCGGTACCGTTCGCATCGTTATCAACAACCAGGTGGGCTTCACTACGTCTAACCCGCTGGATGCGCGTTCTACACCGTACTGTACCGACATCGGTAAGATGGTTCAGGCGCCGATTTTCCACGTGAACGCGGATGACCCGGAAGCGGTCGCTTTCGTGACCCGCCTGGCGCTGGATTTCCGTAATACCTTTAAACGCGATGTCTTTATCGATCTGGTGTGCTACCGCCGTCACGGCCACAACGAAGCCGACGAGCCGAGCGCAACCCAGCCGCTGATGTATCAGAAAATCAAAAAGCATCCGACCCCGCGCAAAATCTACGCTGATAAGCTGGAAGCGGACAAGGTCGCCACGCTGGAAGATGCGACCGAGATGGTCAATCTGTACCGTGACGCGCTGGATGCTGGCGAATGCGTAGTGAAAGAGTGGCGTCCAATGAACATGCACTCCTTCACCTGGTCGCCGTACCTCAACCACGAATGGGATGAAAACTACCCGAACAAAGTTGAGATGAAGCGTCTGCAGGAGCTGGCAAAACGCATCAGCACGGTACCTGAAGCGGTTGAAATGCAGTCGCGTGTTGCCAAGATTTACGGCGACCGCCAGGCCATGGCCGCAGGCGAGAAGCTGTTTGACTGGGGTGGTGCAGAGAATCTGGCTTACGCCACGCTGGTTGACGAAGGCATTCCGGTCCGTCTGTCGGGTGAAGACTCCGGTCGCGGAACCTTCTTCCACCGTCACGCGGTGATTCATAACCAGGCGAACGGTTCAACCTACACGCCGCTGCAGCATGTGCATAACGGACAAGGCACCTTCCGCGTATGGGACTCCGTGCTGTCTGAAGAAGCCGTGCTGGCGTTCGAGTACGGTTATGCCACAGCAGAACCGCGCACGCTAACCATCTGGGAAGCACAGTTCGGTGACTTCGCTAACGGTGCACAGGTCGTTATCGACCAGTTCATCTCTTCCGGCGAGCAGAAATGGGGCCGTATGTGTGGTCTGGTTATGCTGCTGCCGCACGGCTATGAAGGTCAGGGTCCGGAGCACTCCTCCGCGCGTCTGGAACGTTATCTGCAACTTTGCGCTGAACAAAACATGCAGGTTTGCGTCCCGTCTACCCCGGCGCAGGTTTACCACATGCTGCGTCGTCAGGCGCTGCGCGGTATGCGTCGTCCGCTGGTGGTGATGTCACCGAAGTCGCTGCTGCGTCATCCGCTGGCGGTGTCTACGCTGGACGAACTGGCAAATGGTACTTTCCTGCCAGCCATTGGCGAAGTAGATGAACTTGATCCTAAAGGCGTGAAGCGTGTCGTGATGTGTTCTGGTAAGGTTTATTACGACCTGCTGGAGCAACGCCGCAAGAACGACCAAAAAGATGTCGCCATTGTGCGCATCGAACAGCTCTATCCGTTCCCGCATAAAGCGGTGCAGGAAGCGCTGAAACCATTTGCTCACGTACATGATTTTGTCTGGTGCCAGGAAGAGCCGCTCAACCAGGGCGCATGGTACTGCAGCCAGCATCATTTCCGTGAAGTAATTCCATTTGGGTCAGCTCTGCGTTATGCAGGTCGCCCGGCCTCTGCCTCTCCGGCAGTAGGGTATATGTCCGTTCACCAGAAGCAGCAACAAGATCTGGTAAATGACGCGCTGAACGTCGATTAAATAAAGGATAAATAATGAGTAGCGTAGATATTCTTGTTCCCGACCTGCCTGAATCCGTAGCGGATGCAACGGTTGCAACCTGGCACAAAAAACCGGGCGATGCAGTACGTCGTGATGAAGTACTGGTAGAAATCGAAACTGACAAAGTGGTACTGGAAGTACCGGCATCAGCGGACGGTATTCTTGATGCGGTTCTGGAAGATGAAGGGACAACCGTCACTTCTCGCCAGATCCTCGGTCGCCTGCGTGAAGGCAACAGCACCGGTAAAGAAACCAGTGCTAAGTCTGAAGAGACAGATTCTACTCCGGCACAGCGCCAGCAGGCGTCTCTTGCTGAGCAGAACAACGATGCCCTGAGCCCGGCGATCCGTCGCCTGCTGGGTGAGCATAACCTCGAAGCCAGCGCTATCAACGGCACCGGTGTCGGCGGTCGTATCACCCGTGAAGATGTTGAAAAACATCTGGCGAAAGCTCCGGCTGCGAAAGCCGAAGCAAAAGCGCCGGCTGCAGCACCTGCACCGCAGGCTCAACTGGGCGCGCGTGGCGAAAAACGTGTTCCGATGACCCGTCTGCGCAAACGCGTAGCCGAGCGTCTGCTGGAAGCGAAAAATTCTACCGCCATGCTGACCACGTTCAACGAAGTCAACATGAAGCCAATCATGGACCTGCGTAAGCAATACGGTGATGCGTTCGAGAAACGCCACGGTATCCGTCTGGGCTTTATGTCTTTCTACGTGAAAGCGGTTGTTGAAGCGCTGAAACGCTATCCGGAAGTGAACGCGTCCATCGACGGCGATGACGTGGTTTACCACAACTACTTTGATGTCAGCATGGCGGTCTCCACGCCGCGTGGCCTGGTCACGCCGGTCCTGCGTGATGTGGATCTGCTGGGTATGGCTGACATTGAGAAGAATATTAAAGAACTGGCAGTTAAAGGTCGCGACGGCAAGTTGACGGTCGAAGATCTGACGGGTGGTAACTTCACCATCACTAACGGTGGTGTGTTCGGTTCCCTGATGTCCACGCCGATCATCAACCCACCGCAGAGCGCCATCCTGGGTATGCATGCCATCAAAGATCGTCCGATGGCGGTAGACGGCAAGGTTGAAATCCTGCCGATGATGTATCTGGCGCTGTCTTATGACCACCGTCTGATCGATGGTCGTGAGTCAGTAGGCTTCCTGGTAACCATTAAAGAGTTGCTGGAAGATCCAACGCGTCTGCTGCTGGACGTGTAGTTAATAAGAGTATCACCTGCCCCGTAGGTCTGGACGCTTATCAGACCTACGGGTAAAAGATAACGATTACCTGAAGGATGGACAGAACACATGAACTTACATGAATATCAGGCAAAACAACTTTTTGCCCGCTATGGCTTACCGGCACCGGTGGGTTATGCCTGTACTACTCCGCGTGAAGCCGAAGAAGCTGCATCTAAAATCGGCGCTGGCCCGTGGGTAGTGAAATGTCAGGTTCACGCTGGTGGCCGTGGTAAAGCGGGCGGTGTGAAGGTGGTAAACAGCAAAGAAGACATTCGCGCTTTTGCTGAACACTGGCTGGGTAAACGTCTGGTCACTTACCAGACAGATGCTCATGGCCAACCGGTAAATCAGATTCTGGTTGAAGCCGCGACCGACATTGGTAAAGAACTTTACCTCGGCGCAGTTGTTGACCGTAGCTCCCGTCGCGTGGTCTTCATGGCCTCTACCGAAGGCGGCGTGGAAATCGAAAAAGTAGCGGAAGAAACCCCGCACCTGATCCACAAAGTGGCGCTCGATCCGCTGGCAGGCCCGATGCCTTACCAGGGTCGTGAGCTGGCGTTCAAACTGGGTCTGGAAGGTAAACAGGTTCAGCAGTTCACCAAGATCTTCATGGGTCTGGCGACTATCTTCCTGGAGCGCGATCTGGCGCTGATCGAAATCAACCCGCTGGTTGTGACCAAACAGGGTGATCTGATCTGCCTCGACGGCAAACTGGGCGCTGACGGCAACGCACTGTTCCGCCAGGCTGATCTGCGCGAAATGCGCGACCAGTCTCAGGAAGATCCGCGTGAAGCGCAGGCTGCACAGTGGGAACTGAACTACGTCGCACTGGACGGTAACATCGGTTGTATGGTTAACGGTGCGGGCCTGGCAATGGGCACCATGGACATCGTTAAGCTGCACGGCGGCGAACCGGCTAACTTCCTCGACGTTGGCGGCGGTGCGACCAAAGAGCGTGTAACCGAAGCGTTCAAAATTATCCTCTCTGATGACAATGTTAAAGCCGTACTGGTTAACATCTTCGGCGGTATCGTACGTTGCGACCTGATCGCTGACGGTATCATCGGCGCGGTAGCAGAAGTAGGTGTAAACGTTCCGGTTGTGGTACGTCTGGAAGGTAACAACGCTGAACTCGGCGCGAAAAAACTGGCTGATAGCGGCCTGAATATTATTGCAGCGAAAAGTCTGACGGATGCAGCTCAGCAGGTTGTTGCCGCAGTGGAGGGGAAATAATGTCAGTTTTAATTAATAAAGATACCAAGGTTATCTGCCAGGGCTTCACCGGTAGCCAGGGGACATTCCACTCCGAACAAGCGATCGCTTACGGTACGCAAATGGTCGGTGGCGTTACGCCGGGCAAAGGCGGCACCACGCATCTGGGTCTGCCAGTGTTCAACACCGTACGTGAAGCGGTAGAAGCGACCGGCGCAACCGCCACTGTTATCTATGTTCCGGCACCGTTCTGCAAAGATTCAATTCTGGAAGCAATCGATGCAGGCATCAAGCTTATCATCACCATCACCGAAGGTATCCCAACGCTGGATATGCTGACCGTGAAAGTGAAGCTGGATGAAGCTGGCGTACGCATGATCGGCCCGAACTGCCCAGGCGTTATCACTCCGGGTGAATGTAAAATCGGTATCATGCCGGGCCACATTCACAAGCCGGGTAAAGTGGGTATCGTTTCCCGTTCAGGTACCCTGACCTATGAAGCGGTTAAGCAGACCACCGACTATGGTTTCGGCCAGTCTACCTGTGTGGGTATCGGTGGCGACCCGATCCCTGGCTCTAACTTCATCGACATCCTGAAGCTGTTCCAGGAAGATCCGCAGACTGAAGCAATCGTCATGATCGGTGAGATCGGCGGTAGCGCGGAAGAAGAAGCGGCTGCTTACATCAAAGATCATGTAACCAAGCCGGTTGTAGGTTACATCGCGGGCGTGACTGCGCCGAAAGGTAAGCGTATGGGTCACGCTGGTGCGATTATCGCGGGTGGTAAAGGTACAGCGGATGAGAAATTCGCTGCGCTGGAAGCCGCAGGCGTGAAAACTGTTCGTAGCCTGGCCGATATCGGCGAAGCGCTGAAAACCGTTATTAAGTAAGAAATAAAAAAACAGCCCTGACTCTCTGCATAGTCAAGGGCTGGTCCCGTTTCGACATGGTTGGCCATCTGATGATGGCCTTTTTTTTGCCGGGAATTTAGCGTTCAGCCAGCGTTTTCAACCAGCGAATTCCGCTTTCCGGTGAGGTCATTACCGGCACCGGCGGGGAAGGGAGCTGTTGTAAAACGCGCGCCATCGAAGCCTGCGCCAGCATCACGACATCCGCCTGGGTAAAGGCGCTCTGTAACCCTTCACTGACGATACGGTCATGGGTATCCATATCTCCCGCCAGAAGCGCGTGGAATGCATCCTCCATTAATACAGGCGTAATGGTTCGTGATTTACCGCTTTGCTGAACTTTACGCTGGACGTAATCCAGCGTTGGCTTCAGCGTGGTTGCCACAGTTGCCAACACGGCGATCCGCTCGCCTTTTTCAATCGCCTCTTCCACCATCGCGCAGTCAATGCGCGCGAGCTGGAGTGGAGTCATAAACTGGCATTGCTCCACCGCAGTACCAATTGAAGAGCAGGCGGTAATAAAGATATCGCAGTCCGCCTTTTCAGCAATATGCACATAGTCGGCGATGCGGGCGGCAATATTTGGCGATACGCCTCCGGCTTTCATCACCTGTTTAATCATAGATTCTTCAACCAGGTGCATCACTTCGACCTCCGGCATGATGTCGGCGATCAGCTGTTGCATCATCGCAAGGGTGGCTGCACTGGTATGCAGCATGGCGACCTTTTTCATTGGGCAATCTCCTTAAGTAATATTTCTGCGACGGACAGCGCCGCATCATGATCTTCCTGCGCGGATAAACCACCTACCGCGACGGCTCCAAGGTATTTCCCCTGGTGCAGAATCGGGATCCCGCCCGGCAGCGCCGTAAAACGCGGATCGGCAAAATAGCTAATATCCAGCTGCTCTTTTTGCAGACGCTGTAAAAATGCCTGCGTGGTGCAGCCCAGGCGGCTGCTGGTGCGCGCTTTACGCTGGGTTAACTCGATGGTTAACAGTTTGGCGTTATCCATCCGCGCAAAGCTGAGCAGTTCTCCATTGGCATCGCATACGGCCACACTTAACGGGCGATTTGCATAACGTGTTTCGGCGAGTTCGAGCGCACAGGTTACGGCGCGCAGGGCCTGTCCCAGAGTGAGAGTTGTCATCGTGATTATCCTTTCGACAGATTTTCGCAAGCGGGTTGAACGGGATCTTTGGCTGCTGCTGCCTGCGCCTGTCTGGCGTCTTTTTTGCGCCAGTAGTTGGCGAGCAGCGAGCCGCTAACGTTACCCAGCGGTGTCATCACCGCTGAGGCGAGTCCTACCGTTGCCAGTTTGCCCATCGCGGCGGCAAGCCCTGACGCCATACCGCCGTTTTGCAGGCCGACTTCAAAGGCCACGGTACGGGCAGACTGCACGTCCATGCGGAAGATCCAGCGGCTCATCAGATAACCAATCAGGAAGCCGCCGAGGTTATGCATCAACATGGCGAAGCAGAGCAGGAAACCGACCTGCACCAGGTTGTCGCGCCCGGCTGCGGCGGCGGTGGTGGTAAAGAAAATGATCCCCATCATTGAGATGGTTGGCATGACCTTCTTCACGCCCGCCACGCGGCCATACAGCCAGTTGTAGAACAATGCCCAAACGAGGCCGCCTGCTACGAAGTTGAGGACCACCGCGTACATCTGCGCTTCGGCGCTGGCATGACCAAACAGCGCGTCCCAGCCGCCGGCAATCATATACAGCAGCCAAATTGCGCCGATCCCGGCCAGCATCTGGACAACACGGCGTCCGCGCACGCCTGCATAGGTTTTCAGATAGTCATGCAGAATTGCTGCGCCGATGGGAATTAATACGATTTTCACCACGTCCATCACCATCGCGGTGAGCTGGATATCAATCATCGAACCCGCCAGCAGATTAACCCACAACGGTGTCATTACCGTTGCCGCCAGCGTTGAGACTGCGGCGATTGATACCGCCAGCGCGAGGTTGGCGTTGGCGATGTAAACCATCACCGTTGACGAGAGACCGCTGGGGCAAGCGCCAATCAACAAAATGCCCACCGCCACTTCAGGCGGAAAATCAAAGATCAGGGTAATGCTCAGGCCGAGCAGGGGCATGATCACGAAATGGCAGAAGGTACCGATAAAAACTGCCCACGGCATTTTGGCGACATCAATAAAATCCTGGATCGTTAGCTTGGTGCCCATGCTGAACATGGTGGCCTGAATCACAAGGAACACGATCCATTTATGGGTGATATTGAAACCGCCCCAGACGATCAGATCCGTAGACCAGGTCATGGCGGCAACAAAACCGGCGATGATCCACAACGTAAACTGATAGCTGCGTAAACCAGGCCAGTAGCCTGCACCGGCGGCGAATCCGACGGTGAACATCACCAGCCCCGGCTGCCACAGCGCCGTGGACTGGATGAGCGCGCCGATAATCGCCAGCGCCACGCCCGCAACGCTGACGCCGAGTCCGGTTTTGTGAATAACAGTGGTCATAGTCATGTTGAAATGTCCTTGCTGTTGTTATTGCTGCCGGGGAGGAATAGATAACATGCGCCGCGCAATTTCCGGTGTGGCGACTTTTTTATCCATACTCTGAATGAGCGTAGCGAGTTTGGCGACCTGCAGATAATTATGCTGCGCTTTTTCTTCGGTGCTTAAATAATAACTATCTTCAAAGCCGATTCGCACTTCACTGGCACCCATAGCGACCGCGGCAGCGATAATATCGAAATTCCTTCTGCCAAAATGAGTAATTCCCCATAAGGCGTCGCGTGGGATCATGCTACGCAGAGCAATTAATGCATCAACGGTTGCAGGCGTGCTGCCGCGGTGACCGAGAACAATATTAAAGAGCATTGGTTTTTGAAATTTTATTTTATCTTCAAGGTTCAGGATGTTATTAATCATGCCGATTTCAAAAACTTCAAACTCTGGAATAATATTGCGTTCAGTTATTTGCCGTGAACAATATTCCACGTCCGGACCGGGATTAAAATACACCGCATCACCGAGGTTAACGGAACCGACGTTCAGCGAGGCCATCTCCACGCCGGGGCAGACCAGTGGCGCGCAGCGCTCGGCGATGGACATCGAAGAGACGCCGCCGGTAGAAGCCTGAATAATCAGGTTTGAATGGCGCATAACGCGGTCAATTGTTGCCTGAAAGTCGGTAGTATCTGGCGTCAGGCGTCCCTGTTTATCGCGAACGTGTAAATGGACGATGGACGCGCCATGTTCTACGCTGGCGAGTATTTCCTGCGCCAGTTCTTCGGGTATAACTCTGGGGCAATCCGCGGCAACGGGTGCCAGCGAAATAATAACAGTATCCGACATTTTTTCCTCCGGTACAGAGATATTAAAATTATAGGTAAGGCGTTATCCAGCGTAATGATTCCGGCCCTGATGTTGATGGTTGATATTCACAGCCAATCCAGTCCTGGTAATTCATTTTTCTTATAAAATTAAATAGCCATGCTTCATTTAACTCCCCGGTTCCCGGTTCATGGCGATAAGGAACAGAAGCGATTTGAAAATGTTTAATAAGGGTAAAATAGCGTTCGATATTTTTCGCCACGTTGCCATGAGTTTTCTGACAGTGGTAAATATCAAACTGTAAGCCGATATTCTTCTTACCAACCTCGTGAATGATAGATTCAGCCAGCGGGAAACTGTCGATAAAATAATCGGGCATATCCTGCGAATTTAATGGTTCAATCAGTACATCGATTTCCGCGTCTGCCATAACATCGCAGGCGATGCGCAGTCGATTCGTCAGGAGGTCGCGCTGGGCGTGCAGCGTCAGGTCATTGCAGCGCAAGCCGGACATAACGTGAACCCGGCGACAGCCCAGCGCCGTGGCGTAATCTCGCGCCACGTTCAGGCTGTGATGAAATTCCTGGTCTCGACCGGGCAATGCAGCGAGTCCCCGTTCACCCTGTGCCCAGTTGCCAGCCGGGGCGTTCATCAGCACCACCGGCAGAGATGTTTCCCGCTGAGCGGCCCGCAAATGCTCCAGCGGGTGCTGCCAGAGAAACAGCCCTTCTACGCCGCGAAAACCGGCTGCTTTTGCCGCCTGAAATCGACCCTCTATCGGTAAATCAGTAAATAACCAGTCGAGGTTAGCCGCTAACTTCAGCATGGCGTGCACCCTCCCGGCCATCAACCAGATGCAGCTTAACGCCCTGGCTGGCGATAGTCTGCTGCGCATTTTCCGGTAACCGGTTATCAGAAATAATGTCGGTTAACTGCTCCAGCCCACAGATGTGGAACATGCCGTATTTGCCAAACTTACTGCTGTCGCAGACCAGCACCCGACGCCGGGAGACGGTGAGCACCGCTTCTTTGACCGAGGCTTTCCCTTCACTCGGCGTCGACATGCCGCGCTCGGTATCCCACGACGATGAGCTGAGAAACGCCACATCAATATTAATGGTGCGCAGAAAACTGGCGGCGCTTTTGCCAAGACATGAGCGGTTACGCTGATCCACCAGACCGCCGGTGTGGTAGAGCGTAATGTGTGGCATATCCATCAGATAGTGGCTGATGGAAAAATCGTTGGTGACGACCGTCAGATTGAAACAGTGGCTGGCGGCCACCGCTTTCGCCACTTCAAACAACGACGTTCCGGCATCCAGATACAGCGTTTGTCCGGGCTCAATGAGCATTGCGGCGAGCTGGCCTATCTTACGCTTCACGTCATGATTCAACTCGGCTTTTTCCCGCCACGGCAGTTCGGATTTCAGCAGGTTATTGAGCTTTACGCCGCCGTTAATGGCAATAACTTTGCCTTCTTCTTCCAGCAACTGAATGTCGCGACGCACGGTCATATGCGACACGCTCATCAGATCTGCCAGTTCATTAAATGAGGCGGCATTCTTTTCGTGCACATAGCGGTAGATAAAATCACGTCGTTGCTCGGGGATCATCATGTCACCTCACGCTTGCCGGGAATGTTCAAGTTCGGCCACCGCCTCTTCTGAGAGCGGAACATAGCCGAGCGGTTTTAATGTCAGCCAGATGCGGGCGCTGTCTTCCAGTTCCTCGGCGTTAAACACCGCCTCACGCAGCGAGCGACCGCTTACTACCGGCCCGTGATTGGCCAGCAACGCAGCCGTATGATCTGCCGCGATTTCACTCAATGCGCTGGCAATGCCTTCATGGCCGGGCTTGAAATAAGGCAGCAGCGGTAGCTGTCCGACGCGCATCACATAGTATGGCGTTAGTGGCGGTAGACAGTTTTCTGGCGTAGAGCAAGGCAGACAGGAGAGCGCGGTCAGCCATGGAGAATGCAGGTGCACAACCGCGCCGCAGGATGGCCGATGACGATACCACGCCAGATGCATGGGTACCTCTTTTGACGGTTTGTCGCCGCTAAGATGCACGCCGTTGGCATCCAGCCTACTTAGCGTGGCAGGATCAAGCTCACCCAGGCAGGAGTTGGTCGGGGTCACCAGATAGCCGCCATCCGGCAATTTGACGCTGAGGTTGCCGGAGCCGCCGCTGCTGTAACCACGCATAAACAAGGAACGGCCATAGCGGACGAGTAGTTCGCGTAGTTGGTGTTCACTCACCGGATTCATAATGCGTACTCCTGGGCTGTAAAAAAGAAATCTTCGTTACCAAAGTTGCCTGACTTCAGCGCCAGCGCCAGACCGGAGGAAAATACCCACGGCACGCCAGGCGCAATGGCTTTGCCAACGGACAGAAGCTTCACCTGCAGTGCCTCTACCACGGTGCCGGATGTTTCTCCGCCTGCGACGATAAAGGTGTTTACACCTGCAACTTGTAGCTTTGTGCTCAGTCGGGAAAAAGCGTGTTCGATCGCCTGGCTGGCAGTCTGTTCGCCGTACTCTTGTTGAATGCGTTGGAGTATGTCTGGCGGCTGGGTGGCGTATATCATCGGCGCGAATGGGTCGTTGATATGCGTCATCGCCCAGGCACACAGTTCATCAGTGTAGCGTTCTGTATCAGACAGGCAGCGGGCCACGTCGAGTACACGAGAGGCTGCTGCGGCCTTATAGCGATTGACCTGACGATTACTCATTGCAGAACAGCTACCGGAGAACACCACCGTTTTAGCAGGTAGTGGAAAAGCGTCCAGCGGCATGGTTTGCTGAGTTCCGGTGCAGGCGGCCAGTGCGCCACCGAGCCCGGAGCCCCCGGCTAACAGAGGGCTGGCATGGAGTGCCTGCGCCAGCGTGTTGAGATCTGCTTCATCCAGCGTATCGACGATAACGTGACGCGTACCTTCAGCCTGAAGTTGGGCCAGAGCGTTAGTGACCGCTTCCACACCTTGACGCAGTATCGTGAGGTTAATGCAACCAACCTTACCTGGCGTTTGCGCGCTCAGCAGGCGCGGCAGGCTGGCATCGGTCATAGGATTAAGCGGATGCTTTTCCATCCCGGATTCGTTAAGTAGTACGCCGTTTACAAAAAGATGGCCATGCACCACCGTGCGCCCGTTTTGCGGCAGGGCGGGGCAGTGGACGATCACGGGTGTATGCAGCTCGTTCATCAACGCATCGCTGACCGGTCCAATGTTGCCTGTTGGCGTGGAGTCGAACGTCGAACAATATTTAAAATAGATCTGGCGGACACCTGCCTTTTGTTTCAGCCAGCGGGCACAGGACAGAGATTGTGCGATGGCCTGTTCTGCGGGTAATGAGCGGCTTTTCAGCGAGATGACGATAGCTTCGACCTCTTCATTCCAGCATTGAGTGGTATCAGGCATTCCGGGCAGTAGCGCAACGCGCCACCCCTGCTGCGCCATAAAGCTTGCAATGTCCGTTGCGCCGGTGAAATCGTCGGCGATAACGCCTGTGGTGACGGCCATGGATCAACTCCATTCAGATTGTTTGCTAATTGAACATATTATTCAGGAGGGCCTTTCACATTCACATGATGATTATCACAAATAAGCACATCATTGATTCACAGTAAAAATGAGTAATCTATTGAAAATAATGGAGAAAGATGTTTTGTTTTGCGAAAAGAGTCTCACAAGAGAGTGTGAAGATTCGTTAATCTTTGAGAAAGCGAAGTCAGTAGCATGCAGCGGAGTATTATCGTGGTTGCTTTAACTCTCTTGCCAATTGATCATAATCATCTGCATAAATGAGATTATTTTTTGCGGTGAGCATCATTCTTTCTCTTGATTAAATTCTGCATATTACCGGCTTTAATTTCATTAATGCCGGAGGATACCGTGTCGTTGAAAATCCAGGATGATTATCTACAACGTTTTTTCTCGATAGCAAAAGTATTCTCCAGTGCGACTGGATTAGCCACGGTTGTGGTTGATGTAAACGGAAAAACTCTCTCGGATTGCCATAACTTTAATTCGTTCTGCACATTAATGCGGGCGGATGAACGCTATTGTACGAGTTGCCAAAAGTGTGACAAATATTGTGCTTTTGAAGGTTTAAAACACCTTAAACCCAGAATACTCAGCTGCCACGCAGGGCTAAGTCTGTTTTCTATGCCATTAATTCGCGAGGGGCATCTGTACGGTTTTATGCTCTGTGGGCAGGTGCGGGCAAAATATCAGGAATATAAAACTATCGTTATTGATAATGAATGCTCATGGATGGATGAACCAAAAATAAAAGCTGAATGGAGTCAGGTGGCGGTAGTCGATAATAATACGCTGGTGGCATCAGCTAATTTATTAAATTTTATTGTTGATAATTTTGAGACAGAACAGCATCAACCTGATGAGTTTGTTATCCCGCCGACCAGTTACATGCGTCATTATTTTACAGAGCCTTCCCGACACGAGAAAAAGCTTCTGGCAGCGTTGCGTTATATTGATGAGAATTTATATAGTGAATTATCACTGGAATCCGTAGCAGCTCACGTTTGCTTAAGCGCAAACTATTTCAGCCGTTTTTTTAAGAAACGGCAGGGCGTTAACTTTAAAACCTGGGTGAATCAGAAAAAAATGCAAAAAGCGGGGGAGTTATTGCACGATCCCGTTCATTCAATAGACAGCATTGCCCGGAAACTCCAATACGCACAAACCAGTTACTTTTGCCGTGTTTTCCGGGCGGCGCATCAAACGTCGCCCCAGTCTTTTCGTCATGCCAGACTGTCACAGTAAAGGTTTTCTGGCAGCGTGATGGCTTCAGGGATAAAAGAGAGCCGATCGCTCAGGGTTACCACATCACCAATCACTATCAGCGCAGGGGGGAGGATGTTAGCTTCCTGCGCCTTGCTCAGTAGTGAACCGAGCGTACAGGTCAGTCGGCGTTGGTTATCCCGGGTGGCGGACATAATTAGCGCTGCAGGCGTATCTGCTGATTTTCCACCCATCAATAATTCCTCACAGATAAACGCCAGATTGGCGATACCCATGACGATAACCAGCGTACCATTCAGGTTCGCCAACTGACGCCAGTCCTGCTGTTGGTTGCCCTCCCGCGAATGACCGGTTACCACGTGAAATCCCGAGGCGAAATCGCGGTGTGTTACCGGAATCCCGGCATAGGTCAGGCCACCAATGGTTGAGCTGATACCCGGCACCACTTCAAACGGGATGCCCGTCTCGACGAGATCTTCAACTTCTTCAGCCCCGCGTCCAAAAACATACGGATCGCCGCCTTTCAGACGCACAATATTATTGTGCGTTTGGGCATACTGGACAAGCAGTGCATTGATTTCATCCTGCGGTACACAATGGAAACCCGGGTTTTTGCCGACATTGATAAGCAGACAATCAGGTAATGCCCATTCCAAAATTTTAGGATTGACCAGCCGATCGTAAATAATGACATCAGCCTGTTTAATGCACATCATTGCTTTGAGGGTAAGTAATGAAATATCACCGGGACCTGCCCCAACGAGCCAGACCTTTCCGAAAGTTTTCACATTGTGTCCTTTATCACATCGATCAAAAAAAGGCAGAAACCACATCAAGGAATGATAAAAAGCAGTCGTTTGCCCGTAAGTTATAACGTGAAATTATCCAAAATTATCGCACTGATAATATTGATTAATCTCGCAAAGTTTTTTCTGCAATAAACAAGATAACTTGAAAAATTATTAAGAACTTATTGGCACCATTTGCTTAGGTTTAACCTTATTTAAATTGTGTTTATTGCTGCTCTTGAGTATTATTGGTTAATATTTATCCGCCATCAGTGTGAGTAAATCATGGATTGGATCAATGACATTAATGGATGAAATAAAATATAACTCTCGGTGCTTATCTGGGTAGCTTGAATTATTTTTTATAAATTAAACTATTTTTGTACGCTGCATATGGAAGAGGTTATGAGAGGAAAAATACCCAAGACGGAGTTGCTGGTAACTTTTGAAGTTGTTGCGCGTCACGAAAGTTATACCCGGGCAGCTGAAGAGCTGGCTTTGACACAAAGTGCTGTTTTCCGCCAGGTAAATGCACTGGAGGATTTTCTCAATACCGCGCTATTTAATCATGCCAAAAAACGCATTTTCTTAAATGCGGCCGGCAAACACTATTTAAGTATCGTTAAAGAAACGTTAAATAAACTTGAACGAGATACGACGACGATAATGACCTGGCAGCCGACGGTACAGGTTATTGAGCTGGCGGTGAATCCGACGTTCAGCACGCACTGGCTGATCCCAAACCTGCGTGAGTTTAACAAACTTAATCCTGATATTATCGTGAACATTCATTCCCTGGCGAATATTGGTGATTTTCTCAATCGAGAGTATGACGCGGCAATCATGCGCGAAGACTTTTATTCGCCATGGTCAGGGGTTGAGTACCTGTTTGAAGAGGAAATTCTGCCGGTTTGCAGTCGCTGTTTGCTGGCCGAACCGGAACGAAAACTGGCGGTGAACGAATTACTAAACGAATTTCCGCTCTTACACCAAAGCACGCGCATCAAAGGGTGGCAGGAGTGGTTTGCGCTGTCAGATGTCAGCAGTCCGCTAGTGAATAAAGGTCCGAGATTTGATTTGTTATCGATGCTGATCGCGGCGGTCCGTTCTAATCTGGGCGTTGCGCTGCTCCCACGTTTTGCCATTCAGCACGATCTGGACAGCGGTGATATGGTCATTCCTTGCGATGTTCCAATGCGTACCGGGAATCGATTTATTATGACGTGGCGTGAAGAGAAATCGGAATCCGAGCATTTACAGATTTTCCGTAACTGGTTGCTCAGTAAGTCCGTGGTATCGGCTGCCTGAAGGTGGCTTGCGCCTTATCAGGCCTACAACGATGGGTAGGCCGGATAAGACGCGTTAGCATCGTTATCCGGCAAAAGAACGGCTACCAGTCGATCCCAACCTGTGCCTGAATACCGCGGTCAAACGCGTGTTTGACCGGGCGAATTTCACTGACCGTATCGGCCAGTTCCAGTAACAGCGTATGGCATCCGCGTCCTGTGACGATAACGCTCTGACCGGCAGGACGATTTTCGATGGCGCTGATAACCTCCTGGGTATCCAGATAGTGGTAAGCAAGCATGTAGGTGAGTTCATCCAGCACCACTAGATCGTAATGCGCATCAGCCAGCATGCGCTTACTTTCCTGCCAGACAACCGTTGCCGCCTCGATATCTGCTTGCCGATTTTGGGTTTCCCAGGTAAATCCGGTACCCATAATATGGAACTCGACGCCGAGAGGTTGCAGCGTGTTGTACTCGCCATTATCCCACTGGCCCTTAATAAACTGCGCGATGCCAACGGTTTTTCCGTGACCCACTGCGCGCGTTGCTGTGCCAAAGGCTGCGGTGGATTTTCCTTTTCCGTTGCCGGTGAAGACAATCAGGATCCCTTTCTTCTCCGTTGCCGCCGCTACGCGGGTATCAACCTGCTCTTTCAGCTTCTGCTGACGCTGACGGTGTCTGTCGTTATTGGCGCGCGCTTCCATGGAAACTCCTTAATGCCCTGCCGGACAAGTTGCGCAGCGATGCTGCTGCTCGAACTGGCTAAAGAAGTTATTGCCTTTGTCATCCACTAATACGAAGGCCGGCATATTTTTAACTTCCATCATCCATACGGCTTCCATTCCCAGTTCGGGATATTCAAGGCACTGCAGGCTTTTCACGTACTGCTGCGCCAGCAGGGCTGCTGCACCGCCAATGCTGCCGAGGCTAAATCCACCGTGTTTGTGACAGGCATCAGTGACCTGCTGGCTACGGTTACCCTTGGTGAGCATAATGAGGCTGCCACCTTGTGCCTGGAAAGCATCGACATACCCATCCATGCGCCCGCCGGTGGTGGGCCCCATTGAGCCACAAGCCTGATTTTCCGGGGTTTTGGCGGGACCCGCGTAGTAAACGATATGCTTTTTCATGTATTCCGGCATCGGTTCGCCGTTATCCAGTCGCGCTTTGATGTTCGCGTGGGCGATATCGCGAGCGACAACAATCGGGCCGCTTAACGACAGGCGTGTACCAATGGGCAGAGCGGAAAGGTCATGCAGGATGTCACGCAGCGGACGGTTCAGATCCAGTTGTACGGTCTGAGCGCCGTTTTCTATCCGGTGAGAATCAGGAATGAATTTGCCCGGATTATGCTCGAGTTTCTCCAGCCAGATACCGTGTTTATTAATTTTGGCCTTAATGTTACGGTCGGCAGAGCAGGAGAGGGCCATCGCGATTGGGCAGGAGCCGCCGTGGCGCGGTAAGCGAATTACGCGGATATCGTGGGCAAAGTATTTGCCGCCAAACTGCGCCCCGATGCCAAACTCGCGGCTGGCATTGAGCAACTCGGCTTCCAGCGCCGTATCACGGAACGCCTGGCCCAGCTCGTTCCCGCTGGTGGGTAGATTATCGTAATATTTGGTTGAAGCCAGTTTGGCGACTTTCAGCGCCTGGTCGGCGGATAAGCCCCCAACCACAAAAGCGATGTGATACGGCGGACAAGCGGCTGTACCCAGTGATTTCATTTTTTCGATCAGGAACGCAGTGAGTTTTTCCGGCTGCAGAATGGATTTGGTTTCCTGGTACAGCGCCGCTTTGTTAGCTGAGCCACCACCTTTATTGACGAACAGGAAACGGTATTCGTTACCTGGGGTGGCGCTAATATCGATTTGTGCGGGCAGGTTGGTCTGGGTATTGACCTCGGTATACATATCCAGCGGGGCATTTTGCGAGTAACGCAGGTTGTTTTCGGTAAAGGTGGAATACACGCCTTTGCTTAATGCTTCTGCGTCATCGCCGCCGGTCCAGACATGTTGTCCTTTGCTGGCCACAATGGTTGCCGTCCCGGTATCCTGGCAGTTGGGCAGTACGCCTTTAGCTGAAACCTCTGCATTGCGCAGCAGCTGCAATGCGACGTACTTATCGTTACTGCTGGCCTGTGGGTCGTGCAAAATGCTGGCAATCTGTTTTAAATGTCCGGCGCGCAGGAAAAATGAAGCCTCATAAAACGCCTGCTGTGCTAACAAGGTTAACGCTTCCGGTGCAACCTTGATCACTTCCTCTCCGTCTAACTCCGTTACCGTAACGTGCTGGTTACTAAGTAATTCATACTCGGTACTATCCTTACTCTGAACAAAGAGTTCCTGCCAGACAAATGGTTTAGACATGTTTACTTCTCACCTCTTCGTGTTGTTTACCGGATGGCGCTTCGCTTATCCGACCTACATCAATGCGTTAATCGTAGGCCGGATAAGCGAAGCGCCATTCGGCGTAAAGTTATTTGGCTAAAAAGACATTGGCTTTTGTCGCTTCGGCGACATATTCGATAGTTTTCTGGGCGCGAACGCTGTTTCCGGCTTCATCAAGCGGTGGAGAATAGACCGCAATCGCATATTCGCCTGGGACAACGGCAACCATGCCGCCGCCGACGCCGCTTTTCGCCGGGATGCCAACGGTGTACAGCCATTTACCGCTACCGTCGTAAAGCCCGGCAATTGCCATTTCTGCCAGCACCTGCGGAACATATTTCTCATTCAGCAACTGTTTACCGTTGAACGGAGATTTGCCTTTGTTCGCGAGTACGGCACCCATTTTGGCCAGTTGCTCAACGGTGATATCCACCGAGCACTGGCGGGTATAAATTTCAACGGCTTCGTCAGTGTTGCCATAGAAGCTGTTATAGGATTCCATCAGCTTGGCCAGCGCCTGATTGTGCTGGTTGGTTTCCATTTCAGATTTGAAAACCGGTTCGTTCACGGTGAGAGTGGCATCGGCCCAGACGTTCAGGTTGTCGAGGATTTTGTTCCAACGATCTGTTTTGTCTTTGGCTTCGATCAGGCTAACGGTGCTCATGGCCCCGGCGTTTACCAGAGGGTTTTCAGGCGCGCCTTTGGTCAGTTCAACGGCTAAACCTGAGTTGAATGGCATACCGGTGGCATTGGCGCCAAGTTTATCCAGCACTACCTGAGGACCGTGCTGCTCCATGGCAAGCGCCATGGTGAACACTTTACTCAGGGATTCCATTGGGAAAGGTTTGTTAACATCGCCAACCTGGTAGATCTTGCCGTCCACCGTCGCAATGGTGATGGCAAAATTTTTCGGGCTATAGGTCGCCAGAGCAGGGATGTAGTCGGCGACTTTTCCATCGTTGTTACTTTTGTACTTCTGATGAGCCTGTTCTATCAGCTTGGCGTAGTCGGGCGTGGTTTGCGCGAATGTGGTTGCGCTAAACAAGACGCTGAAAGAAAAGAGACTCACGCCGAGAATTGTTTTATTCATTATGCATTCCTGTTGGTGTTGTTGGGAAAACTATCCTGTAGGCCGGATAGGGCGTTCACGACGCCATCCGGCCTACGATTAGTTGTTGTTCTATTGTCAGGACAAAGCGATTTCCGTTTCGGTAACCGGACGTTCCTGCTCCGGGGACTTCACTGGTGCAGAGCCACGGCAACCCTGGCCGAAGTGTTCACCTTCCCAACGGCTGACAATGGCTGCTCCCATGGCGTTACTCATAACGTTCGTGGCGGAACGACCCATATCGAGGAACGGATCGACACCCATCAGCAGAATCAGTCCTGCTTCTGGAATGTTGAACTGGTTCAGGGTTGCAGCGATAACCACCATTGATGCGCGCGGTACGCCTGCCATTCCTTTTGAGGTGAGCATCAGGATCAACAGCATGGTGATTTGCTCGCCCATGCTCAGTTCGATGTTGCACGCCTGGGCAATAAAGACGGTGGCAAATGAGCAATAAGCCATGGAACCGACCAGGTTAAAGGAATAACCGATAGGCAGAACGAAGCTGGCGATTTTTGACGAAACACCGAATTTTTCCAGCTTGTCCAGCGTACCCGGGAAGGCGGCTTCAGAGCTTGAAGTGGTAAAGGCCAGCAGAGCGGGTTCGAGTATTGATTTCGTTAAACGCGCGATGCAAGGCCCGACGATCATCGTAGACAGGCCAATGAGGATCGCCCACAGCATACCCAGCGTCAGGTAGAACTCACCCATGAAGATCCCGGCGCTAACCATCACACCCAGACCACGTTCGGCAATCAGACCTGAAATAGCGGCAAACACGGTCAGTGGTGCAAACAGCATGACGTAACCCGTCAGCTTCAGCATGACGTGCACCAGTGAATCCAGCACTTTCACGATAGGATCGGCTTTTTCACCAATCGCAGCGAGGCTGCAACCGAGGAAGATTGAGAACACGACGATCTGCAGAATTTCGTTACGCGCCATCGCATCGACAATACTGGTCGGTACCGCGTGTGAGATGAATACTTTCAGCGTGAATGGCTCTGACTTAACGGCGGCAACGGCTCCGACGTCATGTGGCACAAAGTTGATACCTGCGCCTGGCTGGAAGATATTAACGATAACCAGACCCAGTGCAATTGACACCAGAGAGGCGCAAATAAACAGGAAGAAGGTTTTCGAAAATATACGTCCCAGCGTTTTGGCATCGCCCATTTTGGCAATACCTACAACCAGAGTTGAAATAACCAATGGAGCGATAATCATTTTCACCATACGTAAGAATATGGTGGTGAAAATGGAAATATCTGCTGCATAAGATTTTGCTGTTTCAGCCGCGGCCATATTATTTATGGCCACCCCGGCAATCATGCCGAGTATCAGGCCTAATATGATCATCTTCGTTAAACTAATTTTCTTCATGTGTACTCCATCGGATAAAGGCTGGTAATTGGAATTGTGTAGGGTGGCGTGCGCCTGAACCTGGACAGCAGCTCAGACGCACGCCTGTTGTGACCAACCGCATGAATAATTCGAAGCACTGTGATACAGCTGAATTCTGTGCTCCAATGGTTGTTATTGTGTTTTTTTGTTACAAGTCGAACTCAATACTTAATAATGGAGCGTGTTGCTGCGCACCATAAACATCATTGTCACCGACATTGCCGGAAATAATATCTCGTGGCATGACGATTTTTACGGCATTCGCTGGATCGAACCAGACGATATTGTGAATAAATTCAGGCTCAACATTATATAAACCGGCAATAAGCTGTGGCGTTAATTGCTCGCAGGCTTTTACCCGCTGATAGTCTTCCCTTGTTTTAAATAAAATATCTAAAACCAGTTCGTACGGTCCGGCGTTTTTGGAACGAATTACTTGCGCCAGTGAACAAATTGAGTGTTTCATGCCTGAACTCCTTCTGGCGTCACCTGTTCAATGTGGAAATCAAAACGCAGTGCATCGCTCGCTTCAATCAGGTGATAGATCGAGAACTCATACACCGGTCCACTCTGAATATCAGATGGCGAGAACGGGAAGGCGAGGTTGCCCGCAGTCGCAATGCGATTTTCATAGCCGTAGTGCAGCAGGGTAGAGCGCACCAGCGAGCAAACGCTGTTGGCGATATCCTGCGTTGGCGCAACGACATCCAGTAAAATTCCCAGTTCATGGCCCGCAGTTTTCATCGGCTCATGGTTGCCCATCACACCGTTCTTACCGTACAGGTGGAACGTCATGCGGATACTGTCGTCATTCAGTGAGAGGTTACGTGCAACGCTTGCCTGTACCTCTTCAAGAATGGTGTCAATCCCGGCAATCATGATTGGGTCGCGTGTTCCGGCGATGGTCAGGCAGCGGAAGCCAACCTGACGCGCACCTTCCAGTTTCAACGCATACGGTGTTTCTTCATGGCGTGAACCGCTGACATACACTTCGCCCTCGTTAACCTGGGTGAAAGTGCATGCCTTCAGGTTCAGCACACCGCCTGGCCCTGGCAGGAAGTACGGATCTGACTTCTCGTACAGGGTGTGCGCTGCGGCGGAAGTCTCGGTGAACTTACGCTTGGGATTGAACGCCTTCAGCGTAAAGCCGTTATCGTCAATGATTCCCATCGCACAATCTGAGCCGGAACCAGGGGTGGCGGCAATGGCTGCACACTCAAGGATCTTACCGCAATGAAGCGCCAGACCTTCATCAAAGCCCTGCATAATCGGCAGCGCGGCGAAGCAGGCCGGATCGTAGGCACGTCCGCCCAGGACCACCTGCGCACCGGCTTTCAGCGCACGCTGGAAAGGCTCGACGCCCATCTGCGCGACAATGTAGGTGCTCTCTTCAATGGCCTCGTGAGTCAGTTCAGGCACAAAATCGAGCGCGGTGATTTTGCCGTTATCCAGCGCCTGATGAACGATTTCTTTATCGACATCAGACGGAATCAGCGCCATTGAGAAAGACAGTTTTTCTTCCTGCGCGATTTCATGGATTATCTGGCGACACCACTCCAGATGCGGAGCTGCACCAGAACCACCGGCTGTGCCGATCACGACAGGGATGTTGTTCTTAACGCCTGCCACAATCATATAGCGCAGATCGCGTTTCACACCGGCCCTGTCAGTAAAGGGTTTACCTGCCCCCAGGTAGTGGGGGCCAGGATCGGAGGAACCTGCGTCAACAGCAATAAGATCCGGTGACTCTTCCATGGCTTTACGAAAACTTTCTTCCGGGAAGCCATAACCCAGGATAGCCGTAGGCGATAAGATCTTAAATGTGCGTGCCATCTCTTAATCCTTAGTTTGCAACAGCGCGATGGTGCGGTTCATTTCGTTAAAGACGATGTTGAGACCTTCATCGAAACCCATACCCGGTTTGATCAGCATGCGCATTGGACGCGCGGCCAGCGCGACGTGTACGCAGGTACGAGCACTGATTTCCGTTTCGTTACAGGTACCGCCCTGATAGGCTTCCATTCCGTGTTTGTTGCAATACAGCACTGCATCAACGATGTTGTGAATACCGCCCAGGTCCGGGGTTTTAATCTGCACCATGTGGCAGCTGCCCGCGTCGGTGAAGTCCACGATGTCCTGATAGGTGTTACACCATTCATCCGCAACGATTTTCACGCCAGAACCCAGACGAGTCAGCTCCTGAGTGATCTCGGTTAACATGCGGATCTGATCCGGCTTGTTACCGGCATCAACCGGGCCTTCAATGTACAGCGGCAGGCCTTGCGCTTCGGCTTCCAGGCTGGCGATGTATTCGGCGCAACGCACTGGATCCATATCGAAGATCAGACCGATGGTGCCGTAGACATCAATGTGCAGCGTTGGGTGATAGCTATCGTTGGTGCGCAGGCTCAGGATGCGGTTAGATAACCAGCGGACGTACTCACGCAGTTTTTCACCTTTAAAGCCCAGCTTCTCTTCTACGTTATTGATCAGCGCATGCGGTAGGACATCCACACCTTTGAGGATCATCTTGTCGACGGCGATATAACGGTCGTCGCCGCTCTGACCAAATAACGGAATGGCTTCCGGGACGCATGGCAGCTGCCATTCATCACAAACCACTTCGGCTTTCAGACGACCGGTAGCCAGTGCCGCCGCGTCGAGCAGCGCCTGAGACAGACCATAACGTACGGCGGTATGCAGCAGATGGCCGTCAATACGCAGTTCGTCAAAGAAACGGGCGTTGGTCAGGAACGAATCAACGTCACGACCTTCCAGCAACGGCTTGATGTGGTCGTTGAGGAACGGAATGAAGTTTTCAGCCAGGAACAGCGGGTCACGACCGCCTGCACCTGAATATTGCACCGCTGCGCAATCGCCCACAGCCACCGCGCCGTTTTCCAGAATCAGCTGTACGGAAACACATTCACCCGCCTGACGAACAGACGTAAATCCAGGCGTTACCGGATCGCCGGTATAGATAAACCCGTCATGACCGGCGCCGTTTTTGATGGCCTGCTGATCGTCAAAATAAAATGAGGAGTAGCCAGCTGTGAAAAGGGCCTGTTTAATTTTCATTATGGTCTTCCTATTAATTTACTGTGGGATACGGCGTTGATGTCATCAATGACCATCTGGAAAGAAGGCTTGCGACCTTCGAAATGTGCGCGCTCTGCAACGTAGTCGTGGTGCAGGGCGAGAATATCTTTCGGCAGCGGCACGGCACCGGCTTCAAGAATACGGATTGCGCCTGTGTTATCGCGAACAGGCAGGATCTTACCGGCGTTACAGGCGGCAGGAGCGAAAGGCACATCCAGCACGCCAGCTTCAAAGGCCAGCACCGTACCGCGCGCAATGTCACCATTGCCCAGTTCGAAGACTTTCTTCAATACCGCGCGGACTTCGCTCTTAATCAGGTCAACTTCCTGCTCCACGGCAGCGCACTGCGGGAATTTCTGATCGCTGACCATGTTGAGCATCTGGCGTGACGCTTTCAGACCCTGGGCGTTAGCTGCCGCGGTTGGGATACCGAATGCTTCGTGCGGACTTTTGGTAATAACTTTTGTGGCACCAGACATACCGGCAACCGCTGCGCCCCAGGCGATAACGGAGAAGGCTTTTGCTTCATCTTCCGGGAATCCGCCCATCCACTGGTGGAAAACGGTGCTCAGCTCGTAATCGTCGAAGCCATGGTTATGGAAGTATTCGTGGGACAGTTCACGCAGTGCCTGAATAGCAGCGATATCCTGTGTCAGGCTACCGACCTGGCCGTAACCGACGGTAATAGACTTCACGCCCTGCTCCAGCGCCAGCAGACCTTCGATAATCGCGACTGAGTGGGACATGAACGGCGGGATCAGCGTGCCGGTCAGCGGACCAAACGGCTCACGGTTGATGCGAATGCCGTTCTCTTCGTACAGACCCATCAGACGGTCGCAGTACTGCCAATCACGGATAGATTTTTCCAGGGTGACGCGTTTGGCGTAAGGGATGTTGTAGGAGATACCGCCGCCTTCGTAGCTGGTAAAGCCACTGGCCATGGCGATTTCTGCCAGCAGACGCGCATCCGGTGTACCGTGGCGAACCTGGATCGGTTTATCCAGCGATTCAGTCATACGACGGCAGGCAGCAACCCCGTGATTGACGACCGGTAAACCATTCAGCTTGGAAGTACCTGCTTCGATGGATTTTTGGATCCCGACAGCGGCTTCTTCATAGCGGTTGAGACGGGTATAGGCATCGATAGTACTTGGCAGGAGGTCGCACTCTTCCTGCAATGTTTTGAGCAGCGCAATATGCTCATCCATTAATGCCACACCTGCGCGCGGCTGGCTCAGAGTTTTACCTTCCTGATCGGCCTTCAGCAGGGCGAGGGAGAAACGCTTTTTCTCTGGAATTGATTGCTGGTACTTCACGCCATCTTCGAAGTTCTCAACGTCTTTGCCGGTTTCCCAGGTTTGTAACACCTGATGCCTTTCGGTCATGAATTCGTCGTGGGTCAATTTTTTATTTCGAAGTTCCATTCGTAGCTGCCTTAAGTTTTATAGGGTTAAACACTGAATGCTGGTGCGAGCAGCGGCTTGCGGGTACAGCCTGGCGACGTTTGCCAGTAGAGGGAGCAGGCCATTTGAATCGCGGTAATACTCAAACTGATTCGGTAACAGAATTCTTTTACCCTGGTCGTCCAGCTCCCTGTATTTGAGCCAGTTATGGATATCGAACTGGCTGGCGCGAGAGAGCCATCCCCCTGAACCGACGACTTTGCGTACGGTGGTGAGATCGCGACCCATCTGTAAATCCACATTACCCACGCAGGTGCAAACCTGCTTTTTAGTGCCCGCGTGGCGCTCAGCGGCATAGCCCACGCATAAACCTGCCAGCAGGGTGTCGAAATATTTCTCTTCCTCGCTGAGTGGCAGGTAATCCGGTTGCCCAACCAGGTGGCGTAGATAGCGGTAAAACGCTTCCTCGCGCTGTGGCTGCTGGGCGAAGATGACTTTCACCATATCCTGCGTGCTTTCTCCCACCACAACGGCGGAAACGCGCATTCCAAGGTCGCCTTCAACGGTACGTTTGACGAACGGTTCAGGAACACCATGCAGGACGGTATCGGGGGAGAGGGTATTCGCGCTGGCCGAATAGACATCTGTGGTGGCTCCGCCCATATCAATCAGCATGAATTCCTTCCATGCGCTGTCGTAATCGCTAATGGCTTTGACTAACTCATATACCGTCCATGGCGTCGGCATAGGCTCTTCGCCTGTTTCGCCGACGATAACGTCCAGACCTTTGCCTTTGACGATGCGTGACAAGAACACATCGCAAATCGCCTGGCGCGCGGCAAACGGATTCGGGTGATCGAGGTCCGGCAGAATGTTGTCTACCGTGGTCAGATCCTTATGTCCCAGAATCGTTTGTATTTCGTCCTGAATGTCCCGGTTTCCGGCGTAGATAATGGCGCAATCAAGCTTTGAGCCTGCCAGCGCGTGCGCATTCGCCAGGCCGTAACTTTCTTCGCCACCGTCTGTCCCGCCGGTAAACAACAGAATGTCTGGCGGTGATGATTCCAGCTCCTGGATGTCATGACGGTTCAGCTTGTACGAATAATATTGCGCGATTTTCGCTCCTGCCGAATGGGCGGTAACTTTTGCCGACTCCAGCGTAATGGAAGGCACCAGCCCCATTGCTGCAACGGCGAGCCCACCTTTCGCTGAGGAGGAGTATTTCAACTGCACTTCACCACTTTTCAGTAACGGGCGAGCATCGGCAACATTCAGCACCTGATTCAGGCTGGCAAAAAAACCGTCTGCCAGATGATGTGTGGTGGTTGGGGTCAGGACATGGTTTATCAGGGTTAATTCCTCGCCTTCATGTGCGAAGAGGGCTGCCTTGGTCCATGTCGAGCCGATATCGACAGAAACTGTTTGCATCAGATGGCCTCTTCCAGGCAACGCTGTTCGAGGCCATTGTGTTGGTGAATATCAATAGTGATAAGCGCGCAAACATCTTCCAGATCGTGGCTGGGGGCGAAAACCCGGTTAAAGCCCATCTCTTTAAACTTCACTTCCACGTCGGCGAAGTCATGTTTACCGACGACCAGGTTGCCGCCGACGTACAGCAGAATGTCGCCAAGGCCGCGTTCGATGCAGCGCTCACGTAATCCGAGGCAGTCAATGTCGCCATGACCGTAGATAGAGGACACCACGATGGCATCGGCGCCTGTTTCAATCGCAGCATCAATATATTCATCCTGGCTCACCATCACCCCGAGGTTGATTACGTGAAAATCATGAGCAGTAAAAACGCGATCCAGAACTTTATTACCTACTGCATGGCAGTCAGCACCGATGACGCCAATAACAAGTGTAGATTTCTTCATGGGTAATCCTCTGTAGGGCTGATGGTCAATAAGTGAAATTATTTTCTAATATTTAGAACATGGATTGTGACAACCTCTTAATAGGGTTGGAGTTTCTGTGGAAGCGAAAAAGGAAGCAATTGATCTATTTTCAAAATATCCTGAGAAAAATGATTGTTATATTTGCCATCTATAAAATCCCTTCATAATCAATGTGATAGATTATCTTTTCTTAGCTTGGTTTAATTTATTAGAGAATTGGGTAATAAATGACTTGCCATGTTTGTGATCGAAATCTTATTTTGTTATGCGCGCCGTTTATGACGTGTTTTAAATAATTTCAAAAATCCCAATTACTAATTAACTTGTGAACGACATAACGGTTTTTTATTTTTTAATCTTATATGTCACAATTCATTTTTGTTAAATTTAGGATAAAAATGATAATGAAATGTTTGTGGCATATTTAATCTTTGCCACATAAGAGAAGAGGGGGTGTTAATGATAACTTTCAGTGATGATTTAAGCGAAACGTCAGCGTTCTCTCGCAGAACGACAAACGCAATGCATCGGTCATTGTGGAACGTTTTCGCTTCAAGTTGAGATAGTTACATCTCGGTGTTAATTATAAGTAAAATTTAAATGAACAATTTGTATGAAATAACAAATCCATGACTTGCTAAACAAAAAACTGTGAGCTACCCAGCATTAGTGATTCTTTATCTTCTATCAATTAAGTCATCCGGGCTGGTTAAAAGATCGTGTACATTTAAATAAATATCCTATCATTTGTAGTAACGGCAATTACTCATTGAAAAACATGTTGTTAACATCGCGTTTACTAGTAGCGTGAGTGCTAAACACTATTAACATTAAATTTGAAAATTGATTTAAATCAATGTTTAAAACTTGGAAAACAGCATCAAAAGAGGGTAAATTGCTTCAGATCAAATTGGTCTGAAAGTGGTAAATTAGCTATAAATTGATCACTATCGAAAAATGCAAATTTGTCTCGATAAAAACCTGTTTATTGTAAGGATTTTACGGCGTAATATAATTGCGGGATCAATTTGAGTGTTTTATTAACATGTTTGTAACCTTTCATCATTGTCCTTTCTTCAAATGAGAGGAAAGGGTAGCGGCGGAAGGAAGCAGATAAATTTGTATTGGGGCATGCGTGTGACCCTTTCTAACGGGGTTCACTCTCGGAGTCTTCATGCGATGAGCAAGGAGTCATGATGTTAGATATAGTCGAACTGTCGCGCTTACAGTTTGCCTTGACCGCGATGTACCACTTCCTGTTTGTGCCACTGACGCTCGGTATGGCGTTCTTGTTGGCCATCATGGAAACGGTCTACGTCCTTTCCGGCAAACAGATTTATAAAGATATGACCAAGTTCTGGGGCAAGTTGTTTGGTATCAACTTCGCTCTGGGTGTGGCTACCGGTCTGACCATGGAGTTCCAGTTCGGGACTAACTGGTCTTACTACTCCCACTATGTAGGGGATATTTTCGGTGCGCCGCTGGCGATCGAAGGTTTGATGGCCTTCTTCCTCGAATCCACCTTTGTAGGTCTGTTCTTCTTCGGCTGGGACCGTTTGGGTAAAGTCCAGCATATGTGTGTCACCTGGCTGGTGGCTCTGGGTTCTAACCTGTCCGCGTTGTGGATTCTGGTTGCGAACGGCTGGATGCAGAACCCAATCGCAGCGGATTTCAACTTCGAAACCATGCGCATGGAGATGCTGAGCTTCTCTGAACTGGTGCTCAACCCGGTAGCACAGGTGAAATTTGTTCACACTGTGGCATCTGGTTATGTATGTGGCGCGATGTTCGTTCTGGGTATCAGCTCCTACTATATGCTGCGCGGTCGTGACTTCGCGTTTGCTAAACGTTCTTTTGCTATCGCTGCCAGCTTTGGTATGGCTGCTATTCTGTCTGTTATCGTTCTGGGTGATGAATCTGGTTACGAAATGGGCGACGTGCAGAAAACCAAACTCGCTGCGATTGAAGCAGAATGGGAAACTCAGCCTGCACCGGCTTCCTTCACGCTGTTCGGTATTCCGGACCAGGATGCGCAGGAAAACCATTTTGCGATTCAGATTCCTTATGCGCTGGGCATCATTGCCACCCGCTCTGTTGATACACCGGTCATTGGTCTGAAAGACCTGATGGTGCAACACGAAGAGCGTATCCGTAACGGGATGAAAGCGTATCAGCTGCTGGAAGAACTGCGTGCTGGTACTACCGACCAGGCCGTTCGCGACCAGTTCAACAGCATGAAGAAAGACCTGGGTTATGGTCTGCTGTTGAAACGCTATACGGACAAAGTTACCGACGCGACCGAAGCGCAAATTCAGCAGGCAACGAAAGATTCTATTCCTCGCGTTGCGCCGCTGTACTTCGCTTTCCGTATCATGGTGGCATGCGGCATTCTGATGCTGGCAATTATCGCGGTGTCCTTCTGGACTGTGCTTCGTAACCGTATCGGTGAGAAAAAATGGCTGCTGCGCACCGCGCTGTATGCGATTCCTCTGCCGTGGATTGCTATTGAATCCGGTTGGTTTGTTGCAGAGTACGGTCGTCAACCGTGGGCGATTGGTGAAGTGTTACCAACAGCCGTAGCGAACTCTTCGCTGACTGCTGGCGACCTCATCTTCTCGATGCTGTTGATTTGCGGCCTGTATACCCTGTTCCTGGTGGCTGAACTGTATCTGATGTTCAAGTTCGCACGCCTTGGGCCGAGTAGCCTGAAAACCGGTCGTTATCACTACGAGCAGTCCACTGTGACTTCTCAGCCGGCACGCTAAGACAGGAGTCGTCAAATGATCGATTATGAAGTATTGCGTTTTATCTGGTGGCTGCTGGTAGGCATTCTGCTGATTGGTTTTGCGGTCACTGATGGCTTCGACATGGGGGTGGGCATGCTCACCCGTTTCCTCGGTCGTAATGATACCGAGCGTCGAATTATGATTAACTCCATTGCCCCGCACTGGGACGGTAACCAGGTTTGGCTCATCACCGCGGGTGGCGCACTGTTCGCTGCCTGGCCGATGGTCTATGCCGCTGCGTTCTCCGGTTTCTATGTGGCGATGATTCTGGTTCTGGCGTCCTTGTTCTTCCGTCCGGTCGGTTTTGACTACCGCTCTAAGATTGAAGATATGCGCTGGCGCAACATGTGGGACTGGGGCATCTTCATTGGTAGCTTCGTGCCACCGCTGGTGATTGGCGTGGCGTTCGGTAACCTGCTGCAAGGGGTTCCGTTCCACGTAGATGACTACATGCGTTTGTACTACACCGGTAACTTCTTCCAGTTGCTGAATCCGTTTGGTCTGCTGGCAGGTGTCGTGAGCGTTGGGATGATCATCACCCAGGGTGCGACCTATCTGCAGATGCGTACGGTAGGTGAACTGCATCTGCGTGCTCGTGCAACTTCACAGGTTGCGGCGCTGGTGACTCTGGTCTGCTTCGCGCTGGCCGGTGTGTGGGTGATTTACGGTATTGACGGTTATGTTGTGACCTCAGCACTGGATCATCATGCTGCCTCTAACCCGCTGACCAAAGAAGTGGCTCGTGTGGCTGGCGCATGGATGGTGAACTTTAACAATGCACCTATCCTGTGGCTGGTTCCTGCACTGGGCGTGGTTCTGCCGCTGTTAACCATCCTGACTTCTCGTATGGAGAAAGGGGCATGGGCGTTCGTCTTCTCCTCACTGACGTTAGCCTGCATCATCCTGACTGCCGGTATCGCAATGTTCCCGTTTGTGATGCCATCCAGCACCATGATGAACGCAAGTTTGACCATGTGGGATGCCACCTCCAGCCAGCGTACATTGAATCTGATGACCTGGGTCGCGGCGGTGTTTGTACCGATCATTCTGCTGTACACCAGCTGGTGTTACTGGAAGATGTTCGGTCGCATCACTAAAGAAGATATTGAAAGCAACACCCACTCTCTGTACTAAGTAAGGAGCTTAAAATGTGGTATTTCGCATGGATTTTGGGAACGCTTCTTGCCTGTGCATTTGGGATAATCACAGCGCTGGCGCTTGAGCACGTTGAATCAGGCAAAGCCGGGCAAGAAGATAGCTAATGACCAACATTATCGCGATGGTATACAACGCGATGGACAAGCGCCCCTTGCGGGCGCTTTCATTTGTGCTGGCAATCGTGTTGGCTGGCTGCATATTCTGGGATCCGTCTCGTTTCGCGGCCAAAACCAGCGAGCTTGAAATCTGGCATGGTTTCCTGCTGATGTGGGCGGTCTGCGCAGGCATTATTCACGGCGTTGGCTTCCGTCCTCGCGCCGTACATTGGCAGGGCATCTTCTGCCCGCTGATCGCGGATATTGTCCTCGTTGTTGGTCTGATTTTCTTCTTCTTTTGAATAAGAAACATCCTTAAATATTTATGGGCTTGCATAAGCCCATAATTTTTTACTCTCCGTTTACTTTCCCCCATTCCAAAGCACCATTCCCGCGCGTATAGTAGCGAAGTTTGAAAGCACTAACCTGAGGTTGTGCCCTGTGGTTGTGTGCGGTGGCGACGCTGTACCATCAGGACGTTATCAAGGCGGAGTGCGCTGGACATAGTAGAACTATGTCCAAGTGCGACAACACAGAGAACATCCTGATGGAACGCGTCCCGAAGGGCTGAGAATCTTTTTGCACAGTACTGCGTTACTTGCGTCTTGTTTGGAATTACCAAACTTCGCCACTCGCGCCTTGTTCTGTGCAAAAATTTTCGTCAGCGCCATCCGCGAACAACCACAGGACACAACCTAATTGCATTACCGGGATGTACAGTGAAGACAGCGCGATATACAACGACATTCTTGAAGCATCGCGGCGGCAAGAACGCGAATCACCAGACGCTTACGAAGGTAAGTAACTGGTGCGAGTGGGCGAAGCCAACAAAGAGGCAGTAGGAATGAATAAGTATATGTTTCGATGGCCGGTTCGTGTCTATTATGAAGATACCGATGCCGGTGGGGTGGTTTACCACGCCAGTTACGTCGCTTTTTATGAAAGAGCACGCACAGAAATGCTTCGTCATCATCACTTCAGTCAGCAGGTCCTGTTGGCCGAACGTGTCGCCTTTGTGGTGCGCAAGATGACCCTCGAGTATTTTGCGCCTGCCCGGCTCGACGATATGCTCGAAGTTCAAACCGAAATTACGTCAATGCGTGGCACCTCATTGGTTTTCACGCAACGCATTGTCAACGCAGAGAACACCGTGCTGAATGAAGCCGAAGTTCTGATTGTTTGCGTTGATCCACTCAAAATGAAGCCTCGTGCGCTTCCCAAGTCTATTGTCGCGGAGTTTAAGCAGTGACTGACATGAATATCCTTGATTTGTTCCTGAAGGCAAGCCTTCTGGTTAAACTTATCATGTTGATTTTGATTGGTTTCTCAATCGCATCCTGGGCCATCATCATCCAACGGACCCGTATTCTTAATGCTGCTTCACGTGAAGCCGAAGCATTTGAAGACAAGTTCTGGTCCGGCATTGAATTGTCGCGCCTGTACCAGGAAAGCCAGGGGCGTCGTGATAATTTGGCGGGCTCGGAACAAATTTTCTATAGCGGATTCAAAGAATTTGCGCGTTTGCATCGGGCAAATAGCCACGCGCCGGAAGCGGTCGTAGAGGGGGCTTCCCGTGCGATGCGTATCTCGATGAACCGTGAACTGGAAACGCTGGAAACGCATATTCCATTCCTCGGCACCGTTGGCTCCATCAGCCCGTATATCGGTCTGTTCGGTACCGTTTGGGGGATCATGCACGCATTTATCGCGCTTGGCGCGGTAAAACAGGCGACGCTGCAAATGGTCGCACCGGGTATCGCAGAAGCGTTGATTGCAACGGCTATCGGTCTGTTTGCGGCAATCCCGGCGGTTATGGCCTACAACCGTCTGAACCAGCGCGTGAACAAACTGGAACTGAATTACGACAACTTTATGGAAGAGTTCACCGCGATTCTGCACCGCCAGGCGTTTACCGTTAGCGAGAGCAACAAGGGGTAAGCCATGGCCAGAACGCGTGGACGAGGTCGTCGCGAACTCAAGTCCGAAATCAATATTGTACCGCTGCTCGACGTACTGCTGGTGCTGTTGCTGATCTTTATGGCAACCGCACCGATCATTACGCAGAGTGTGGAAGTCGACCTGCCGGATGCGACCGAGTCGCAAGCCGTCAGCAGTAACGACGAACCCCCGGTCATTATTGAAGTTTCCGGTATTGGGCAATACAGCGTGGTGGTTGAGAAAGATCGTATGGATCAACTACCACCGGAGCAGGTTATTGCAGAAGCGAAAAGCCGCCTGCAGACCAATCCGAAAACGGTCTTTTTAATCGGTGGTGCGAAAGACGTGCCTTATGATGAAATAATTAAAGCGCTGAACTTGTTACACAGTGCAGGCGTAAAATCGGTTGGCTTGATGACGCAGCCAATCTGATGACTGCGTTTTGCTGGCTTGAAAGAGAGCACGTAACAGGCGAACAGTTTTTTGGGAACCGAGAGTGTCAAAGGCAACCGAACAAAACGACAAGCTCAAAAGGGCGATAATTATTTCAGCGGTGCTGCATGTCATTTTATTTGCAGCGCTGATCTGGAGTTCGTTCGATGAGCACATTGATGCTTCAGCCGGCGGCGGTGGCGGTTCGTCCATCGACGCCGTTATGGTCGATCCTGGCGCCGTTGTGCAACAGTACGACAGGCAGCAGCAACAGCAGGCAAGTGCGAAACGTGCTGAAGAGCAGCGTGAAAAGCAGGCGCAGCAGCAAGCTGAAGAACTTCGCGAGAAGCAGGCAGCTGAGCAAGAGCGACTGAAGCAGCTGGAAAAAGAACGTTTAGCCGCGCAGGAAAAAGTGCGCGAACAGGCGGAACAGCAGAAGCAAGCTGAAGCCGCCGCAGCGAAAGCGCAAGAGCAACAGAAACAGGCTGAAGAGGCTGCGGCGAAGGCTGCTGCAGACGCGAAGGCTAAAGCTGATGCTCAGGCTAAGCAAGCGGCAGATGCCGCGAAGAAAGCCGCTGCGGACGCACAGAAAAAAGCTGAGGCTGAAGCCGCTAAAGCCGCCGCTGATGCGAAGAAAGCTGCAGAAGCACAAGCTGCTAAGGCAGCTGCGGACGCTGCGAAGAAAGCACAGGCTGAGGCCGCTAAGCAAGCAGCAGCCGAGAAAGCTGCTGCTGAGAAAACAGAAAAAGCCGCTGCCGCGAAAGCTGCCGCTGCTGAAAAAGCGGCGGCTGATAAGAAAGCCGCTGCAGAAAAAGCAGCAGCAGACAAAAAAGCTGCAGCTGAGAAAGCCGCTGCCGATAAGAAAGCTGCGGCAGATAAAGCAGCTGCTGCTAAAAAGGCTGCGGCCGAAAAAGCCGCTGCAGCCTCTGGCGTTGACGACTTGTTGGGTGACCTGAGCTCCGGTAAGAATGCACCGAAATCGGGCGGTGGAGCGAAAGGAAACGGCCAACCGGCGAAAGATAGTGGTACAAGTGGTGCCAATGGCGGTGCATCTGGCGCTGATATCAGTGCTTACGCATCTCAAATTCGCAATGCGATCCAGAGCCGTCTGTATGGTGCAGATTTGTATGCAGGTAAATCTTGCGTATTACATATCAAGTTAGCACCCGATGGTCTGTTACTGGATGTGACCGAAGAGGGCGGGGATCCGGCATTGTGTCAGGCTGCGCTGACGGCTGCGAAAACCGCCAGAATTCCTAAACCGCCTAGCCAGGCAGTTTATGAAAAAGTAAAAGATGCCAAACTGGACTTCAAACTGTAATAACGACCCCTGAGAAATCAGGGGAAACGGTCTAAGGTTGAGACAGAGTTCTGGTAGTTTTGTGTATTTGAGTTTGTTAACATTCTGCTAAATTATCGTGGGCTTTCCGTCCAGATAAGGGAGATATGATGAAGCAGGCATTACGAGTAGCATTTGGTTTTCTGATGCTGTGGGCAGCGGTGCTGCACGCAGAAGTACGTATCGAGATCACCCAGGGGGTGGACTCGGCGCGCCCGATTGGTGTTGTCCCCTTCCAGTGGGCAGGACCGGGTGCTGCACCTGAAGATATCGGTGGTATCGTAGGTGCTGACCTGCGTAACAGCGGTAAATTTAACCCGTTAGACCGTTCTCGTCTGCCTCAGCAGCCCGGTACCGCGCAGGAAGTTCAACCTGCTGCGTGGTCTGCGCTGGGCATTGATGCCGTAGTCGTCGGCCAGGTTACGCCGAACCCGGATGGTTCTTACAGCGTTGCCTATCAGCTGGTTGACACCGGTGGCGCACCGGGTACCGTACTGGCACAGAACACCTATAAAGTGAACAAGCAGTGGCTGCGTTACGCGGGCCATACTGCAAGTGACGAAGTGTTTGAAAAACTGACCGGCATTAAAGGTGCATTCCGTACCCGTATCGCTTATGTTGTTCAGACCAACGGTGGTCAGTTCCCGTACGAATTACGTGTGTCCGACTACGATGGTTACAACCAGTTCGTGGTACACCGTTCTCCGCAGCCGCTGATGTCTCCGGCGTGGTCCCCGGACGGTTCAAAACTGGCGTACGTTACCTTCGAAAGCGGTCGTTCTGCACTGGTTATTCAGACACTGTCTAACGGCGCGGTTCGTCAGGTAGCCTCGTTCCCACGTCACAACGGTGCGCCTGCGTTTTCTCCGGATGGCAGCAAACTGGCGTTTGCCCTGTCTAAAACCGGTAGCCTGAACCTGTATGTCATGGACATTGGTTCCGGTCAGATCCGTCAGGTGACGGATGGTCGTAGCAACAACACGGAACCTACCTGGTTCCCGGACAGCCAAAACCTGGCCTTTACGTCTGACCAGGCCGGTCGTCCGCAGGTATATAAAGTTAACGTCAACGGCGGTGCTCCGCAGCGCATTACCTGGGAAGGTTCGCAAAACCAGGATGCGGATGTGAGCAGCGACGGTAAATTTATGGTAATGGTAAGCTCGGCCAACGGTCAGCAGCACATTGCCAAACAAGATCTGGTAGCGGGTGGCGTACAAGTTCTGTCGTCAACGTTCCTGGACGAAACGCCAAGTCTGGCACCTAACGGCACTATGGTAATCTACAGCTCTTCTCAGGGGATGGGATCCGTGCTGAATTTGGTTTCTACAGATGGGCGTTTCAAAGCGCGTCTTCCGGCAACTGATGGACAGGTTAAATTCCCTGCCTGGTCGCCGTATCTGTGATAATAAATAATTGATTAATAAAGGAATCATTGAAATGCAACTGAACAAAGTGCTGAAAGGGCTGATGATTGCTCTGCCTGTTATGGCTATTGCAGCGTGTTCTTCTAACAAGAACGCCAGCAATGACGGCAGCGAAGGCATGCTGGGTGCCGGCACTGGTATGGATGCAAACGGCAGCGGCAACATGTCTTCTGAAGAGCAAGCGCGTCTTCAGATGCAACAGCTGCAGCAGAACAACATCGTTTACTTCGATCTGGACAAGTACGATATCCGTTCTGACTTCGCTGCAATGCTGGATGCTCACGCTAACTTCCTGCGTAGCAACCCGTCTTACAAAGTCACCGTAGAAGGTCATGCGGACGAACGTGGTACTCCTGAGTACAACATCTCCCTGGGTGAGCGTCGTGCGAACGCCGTTAAGATGTACCTGCAGGGTAAAGGCGTTTCTGCTGACCAGATCTCCATCGTTTCTTACGGTAAAGAAAAACCTGCAGTACTGGGTCATGACGAAGCGGCTTACGCCAAAAACCGTCGCGCCGTACTGGTTTACTAAGAGAATTGCATGAGCAGTAACTTCAGACATCATCTGTTGAGTCTGTCGTTACTGGTTGGCATAGCGGCCCCCTGGGCCGCTTTTGCACAGGCGCCAATCAGTAGTGTCGGCTCTGGCTCGGTCGAAGACCGTGTCACTCAACTCGAGCGTATTTCTAACGCTCACAGTCAGCTTTTAACCCAACTCCAGCAACAACTCTCCGATAATCAGTCCGATATTGATTCCCTGCGCGGTCAAATTCAGGAAAATCAGTATCAACTGAATCAGGTTGTTGAACGCCAGAAGCAGATATTGCTGCAGATGAATAATCTTGGTAGCGGTAGTGCACCTGCGGCGCAATCTGCGGGCGGCGATCAGAGTGGGGCAGCAGCAACCCCTGCACCTGATGCGGGTGCAGCGGCAGCGTCAGGTGCTCCGGTACAAACTGGCGATGCGAATACCGATTACAATGCGGCCATTGCTCTGGTGCAGGATAAATCCCGCCAGGATGACGCGATTGAAGCATTTCAGAACTTCATTAAAAAGTACCCAGACTCAACTTACCTGCCAAATGCGAATTACTGGCTGGGTCAGTTGAATTACAACAAGGGGAAAAAAGATGATGCAGCGTTCTATTTTGCTTCAGTAGTCAAAAACTTCCCGAAATCACCAAAGGCTGCAGACGCGATGTATAAAGTCGGCGTCATCATGCAGGACAAAGGTGATAAAGAGAAAGCGAAAGCCGTTTATCAGCAGGTTATCACTAAATACCCTGGCACTGATGGCGCGAAACAAGCGCAAAAACGCCTTGGCGCGATGTAATGAACACCATGCGACCAGAAATCGTGTTAATTCTGGTCGCGTCGTGTGATTCCTAAGCAGTTGAGTTATTTACATCGAAATTTTTGTTGCGCTAAAATCTGAAATCAGTAATATATGCCGCCGTTGCCAAGGGATATCAAACAGCCCAAAAGCGGCAAAAAAAATGGGTCGTTAGCTCAGTTGGTAGAGCAGTTGACTTTTAATCAATTGGTCGCAGGTTCGAATCCTGCACGACCCACCACTAACTTAGTTAGTAAGTAGTATCCAGCGCAGTATCGGGTGATTAGCTCAGCTGGGAGAGCACCTCCCTTACAAGGAGGGGGTCGGCGGTTCGATCCCGTCATCACCCACCACTCGGGGCGTTAGCTCAGTTGGTAGAGCAGTTGACTTTTAATCAATTGGTCGCAGGTTCGAATCCTGCACGCCCCACCAACTTATTGGTGGCACCGAGTAAAAATTTTCAGGTTATACCCGAGCGGGTCGTTAGCTCAGTTGGTAGAGCAGTTGACTTTTAATCAATTGGTCGCAGGTTCGAATCCTGCACGACCCACCATCCTGAAAGTATAAAGAAGTAAACCCCATAAGGGGGCGTTAGCTCAGTTGGTAGAGCAGTTGACTTTTAATCAATTGGTCGCAGGTTCGAATCCTGCACGCCCCACCAGTGTAAAAAGGCGCCCTAAAGGCGCCTTTTTGCTATCTGCGATTTATAAGATTCGAATCTGCTTGCCTGATGCGCTTCGCTTATCAGTCCTACAGACGACACTATTCACGTAGGCCGGATAAGACGTCAGTCGCCTTCCGGCATTCCTCACACGCAATTATTGTGACTTTCTTACGCCAATCCGCTATCTTGTTTAGCATATAAAACAAAACTAACCGAATACGGCGTGCGTCACGCTTTTAATCGGTTATTTCGTTAAGCCAGTAAAACGAGAAAGCAAGATGAGCGTGATGTTTGATCCAGAAGCAGCAATTTATCCGTTTCCGCCGAAGCCAGCCCCGCTGAGTGTGGATGAAAAGCAATTTTATCGTGAAAAAATCAAGCGCCTGCTGAAAGAGCGTGATGCCGTTATGGTCGCGCACTATTACACTGATCCTGAAATTCAGCAGTTGGCCGAAGAGACCGGTGGTTGTATTTCTGATTCTCTGGAGATGGCGCGTTTCGGCTCAAAACATTCTGCCTCTACGCTGTTGGTTGCAGGCGTGAGGTTTATGGGGGAAACCGCCAAAATCCTCAGCCCGGAAAAGACCATCCTGATGCCGACCCTACAGGCGGAATGCTCATTAGATCTGGGCTGTCCGATTGATGCGTTCAGCGCGTTTTGCGATGCGCACCCCGATCGTACCGTAGTGGTTTACGCCAATACCTCAGCCGCCGTTAAAGCACGTGCGGACTGGGTCGTCACATCCAGTATCGCGGTAGAACTTATTGAGCATCTTGATAGTTTGGGTGAAAAAATCATCTGGGCTCCGGACAGACATCTGGGCAACTACGTCCAAAAACAGACCGGTGCAGACGTTCTTTGTTGGCAGGGGGCCTGTATCGTCCACGACGAATTTAAAACTCAGGCTTTAACACGCATGAAGGGGCTTTACCCTGATGCAGCGGTGTTGGTGCACCCGGAGTCCCCTCAGTCTATCGTTGATATGGCCGATGCGGTTGGCTCAACCAGCCAGTTAATCAACGCAGCTAAATCGTTACCGCATCAACAGCTGATTGTGGCGACTGACCGGGGCATATTTTACAAAATGCAGCAGGCCGTTCCGGATAAAGAATTGCTTGAAGCGCCGACGGCTGGTGAGGGGGCAACCTGCCGCAGCTGTGCGCATTGTCCGTGGATGGCGATGAACGGCCTCAAGGCGATTGCTGAGGGCCTGGAACAAGGCGGAGCGGCTCATGAGATACATGTTGATGCTGCGCTGCGAGAAGGGGCGTTGTTGCCGTTAAACCGCATGTTGGAATTTGCGGCTACACTTCGAGCTTAATTAATTTTTTGGCTCTGGGGGAAAAGATGGACTTTTTTAGCACGCAGAACATTCTGGTACATATTCCGATTGGCGCTGGCGGTTACGATCTGTCGTGGATCGAAGCTGTGGGGACGATCGCTGGGTTGCTGTGTATTGGCCTGGCAAGCCTTGAGAAAATCAGCAATTACTTCTTCGGCCTGATAAACGTCACGCTGTTTGCGATTATCTTCTTTCAGATCCAGCTCTATGCAAGCCTGTTGCTGCAAGTTTTCTTCTTTGCCGCCAACATCTACGGCTGGTATGCCTGGTCCAGGCAAACCAACCAGCATGAAGCGGAACTGAAAATTCGCTGGTTGCCGTTACCAAAAGCGATCGGCTGGCTGGCGGCTTGCGTGGTGGCGATCGGCCTGATGTCGGTCTATATCGATCCGGTCTTTGCATTCCTGACCCGCATTGCGGTGAACATTATGCAGGCTTTAGGATTGCAGGTTGTTGTGCCTGAGTTGCAACCCGATGCATTCCCGTTCTGGGACTCCTGCATGATGGTGTTGTCGATTGCGGCGATGATCCTGATGACGCGTAAGTACGTTGAAAACTGGCTGCTGTGGGTGATCATTAACGTAATAAGCGTAGTGATTTTCGCCCTGCAAGGCGTATATGCCATGTCGCTGGAGTATATGATCCTGACGGTTATCGCCCTGAACGGTAGCAGGATGTGGATTAACAGCGCGCGCGAGCGGGGTTCCCACGCGCTGTCCCATTAATGGTGATGGTGTGAATGGCCGGATACCCCCTGATACAGGTGGCAGTCCGGCCCATTACACGGCTGATACTCCATCTGGATCGTGGCGTGTTCAATCTGGTAGTGATGGATAAGGAAATGCTGAATACGCTCCAGCAGCGCGTCGTGATCGTGCGGCGGGACCACCTGCACATGCAGCGTCATTACCGGTTTTTCACCCACCATCCAGACATGGACATGGTGCACATTGCGGACTTCGGGGATATCCCGGCTGAGATGGCGCTGCAGTGCGGCGATATCCAGCGTCAGCGGGGCGCCTTCCAGTAATTCATTAACGCTATCCTTTAACAGTCGCCAGGCGCTACGCAGTACCAGCACGGAAACCAGAATCGAGAGAATCGGGTCCGCAGGCGTCCAGCCCGTCCAGATAATAATCAGCGCAGCGATGATCGCCCCGACCGAGCCGAGTAAATCGCCCATCACATGTAGTGCCGCGGCGCGGACGTTCAGGTTTTTCTCCTCACTGCCGCGGTGTAGAACCCAAAAAGCCAGCACGTTAGCCAGTAAACCCGCGACAGCTATAACCATCATCATGCCGCCAGCCACGGGGCGGGGCGTATGGAAGCGCTCAATGGCTTCCCAGACGATTAAAATGGTGATCACGACCAATGCGATGGCATTAACAAACGCGGCCAGTGTCGTGAGCCTCAGCCAGCCGAAGGTGTGTCGTATTGTGGGCGGGCGATGGGAAAACCGGACGGCCAGTAGCGCAAAAAGGAGCGCTGCGGCATCAGTGAGCATATGCCCGGCATCGGCCAACAAGGCCAGTGAACCTGAAAGTATTCCACCCACCACCTCAACCAACATAAATCCGGCTGTAATGCAGAATGCAATCATCAAGCGGCGGGCATTATTGTCCTTGGGTTGCTCAGAAGAAGTATGAGTATGCGAGTGCGCCATTATGCCATCCCTTTGTTATTCTCATCTTTACTGTATGCCATCATACCGTTTTTGGGATGATAAAATTAAAAAGGAGAGCTATTGCTCTCCCATTATTAGCTTTATTTTCAGCGTTACTGCGTAGTGCCATCAGTTTTTGTCTCAGCATCATTGTTAATGCCGTTTCCGGTCTCAACCTTCTTATTCACATCAGGGCAGCGACCGTCCTTACACATGGTGTTTTTGTGCATCTCATCTTTGGTCATCCCTTCATGGTTCATTGATGAACCGTTCGGATGCAGCATTGTGCCACCCGAATTCACGTTACTGTTGTCGACATTATTTGGTGCCACGTTTTCGCGTGCGTCTGGGGCGACCTGACCGGCATCCGCCGAGGAATTTGCCTGGCCGTTATTGGACTGTGTATTGGTTTCAGCAGCCAGCGCCGCGCCGCTGGCGAGGCTGAGTGTAGCGGTAAGAAAGAGTGAAGCCAGCTTTGTCATATGCATAATATGCTCCTGTTATGGTCGATATGTCGGATAACGTCTTCCAACAGTGCATGTGCCAGTTACATCATCAATATGTGGTTAATAGTTTTGCCAGAGAAATTAAACCCAGCATAGAATCTTGAAATTTATGAAAATTAAAGCTGTTACAGTTATAAATTGTAGGTTGGATCTCGTTTTTCGCTACTTTATTGCGTTTTTTTGGCCAATTCCAGGATTAATCCGTCCAAAGTGTAAAACCCCGTTTACACTTTATGACTGAAGATATAGATTGGAGGGATTGCATTCATTTATATAAGTATGGCAACGCTGGAATAATCATGAATTATCAGAACGACGATTTACGCATTAAAGAGATCAACGAGTTATTACCGCCAGTCGCATTGTTGGAAAAATTCCCCGCTACTGAAAATGCCGCAAACACGGTGGCTCATGCCCGTAAGGCGATTCATAAAATCCTGAAAGGGAGTGACGATCGCCTGCTGGTAGTGATTGGGCCTTGCTCTATTCATGATCCGGCAGCTGCTAAAGAGTATGCCGCTCGCCTGCTGGCGCTGCGTGAAGAGTTAAAAGACGAGCTTGAAATCGTTATGCGCGTCTATTTTGAAAAACCGCGAACTACCGTTGGCTGGAAAGGGCTTATCAACGATCCGCACATGGACAACAGCTTCCAGATCAACGATGGGCTGCGCATTGCGCGTAAACTGCTGCTGGATATCAATGACAGCGGATTGCCTGCTGCAGGTGAATTCCTCGATATGATTACGCCGCAATACCTCGCCGACCTGATGAGCTGGGGCGCGATTGGGGCACGTACCACAGAATCTCAGGTGCATCGCGAATTGGCGTCTGGTCTGTCCTGCCCGGTTGGCTTTAAAAACGGTACTGATGGCACGATAAAAGTAGCGATTGATGCGATTAACGCCGCAGGAGCGCCGCACTGCTTCCTGTCTGTGACCAAATGGGGTCATTCGGCGATCGTAAATACCAGTGGTAATGGCGATTGCCATATTATTTTGCGCGGCGGCAAAGAGCCGAACTACAGCGCTCAGCACGTTGCCGATGTGAAAGAAGGTCTGATCAAAGCAGGGCTTTCAGCGCAGGTGATGATCGACTTTAGCCATGCCAACTCCAGCAAGCAGTTCAAAAAGCAGATGGATGTCGCGAAAGATGTTTGCGGACAAGTTGCTGGGGGCGAAAAAGGAATTATTGGTGTGATGATCGAAAGCCATCTGGTAGAAGGTAATCAGAACCCGGATAGCGGTGAGCCGCTGACCTACGGTAAGAGCATCACCGACGCCTGCATTGGCTGGGAAGATACCGATGCAGTATTGCGCCAGCTGGCGGATGCTGTAAAAGCGCGCCGCGGTTAAAAAATTCATCCGGGCTACGCTCGGTAGGCCGGATAAGGCAACGCCGTCATCCGGCAATAAAAAAGCGTGGAGCATTCCACGCTTTTTTCGTTTGACCCGGGATGAAAATTACTTCGCTTTACCCTGGTTCGCAACGGCTGCCGCTTTTGCTGCGATCTCGTCAGCGTTACCCAGATAGTAGTGTTTGATTGGTTTGAAGTTTTCGTCGAACTCATATACCAGCGGTACGCCGGTCGGGATGTTCAGTTCAAGGATCTCATCTTCGCCCATGTTATCCAGGTATTTAACCAGCGCACGCAGAGAGTTACCGTGAGCGGCGATAATTACGCGCTCACCGCTTTTCATGCGCGGCAGAATGGTTTCGTTCCAGTAGGGGATAACGCGATCGATGGTCAGCGCCAGGCTTTCGGTAACCGGTAACTCTTTGTCGGTCAACTTCGCATAACGCGGATCGTGACCCGGATAACGCTCGTCATCTTTGGTCAGTTCCGGTGGAGTTACCGCAAAGCCGCGACGCCATTGTTTAACCTGCTCGTCACCGTATTTTTCAGCGGTTTCAGCTTTGTTCAGACCTTGCAGCGCGCCGTAATGACGTTCGTTCAGTTTCCAGGATTTTTCAACCGGCAGCCAGGCCTGATCCAGTTCGTCCAGTACGTTCCACAGGGTGTGGATGGCACGTTTCAGCACAGAGGTATAAGCAAAATCGAAGCTGTAGCCTTCTTCTTTCAGCAGTTTACCTGCCGCTTTTGCTTCGCCCACGCCTTTCTCTGACAGATCAACGTCATACCAACCGGTAAAACGGTTTTCGTTGTTCCACTGACTTTCACCGTGACGTACCAGAACCAGCTTAGTTACAGCCATACACTCACTCCTATAAATCATATTGAATGATAATAATTCTCATTATATTGCCGTAAAGCGTCAGCGGCAATGCTTACGCATAACCATAGCGAAAATAGCGCCACAGTGTAAGGTTCTTGTGAATTCAAGGTTGCGATTTTGTCTTTGAGCGGTGGGGATTTGAGCGGTTCTACTGTGATAAACAAATAACAGGCCCGCTACGTTACGTCATCGGGCCTGTGAGGGGAAAGGATCAGACTGGAAGAAACTGATATTCCGTCACGCTGGCATACTCTTCACCCGGGCGTAAGAAGCAGTCCGGCTGCTGCCACTCTGGATGGTTTGGGCTGTCCGGGAGAAACTCACTTTCCAGCGCCAGACCTTGCCAGTCTTTGTAGGCATCAGGCCCACGAGATGGCGTACCGCCGAGGAAGTTGCCGGAGTAAAACTGCAATGCCGGGGCGGAGGTGTATACCACCATCTGCAGTTTTTCATCCTGGGACCACAGTCGGGCGACCGGCGTACGCGCATTGCCCTGTGCCTGAAGCAGGAAGGCGTGATCGTAACCTTTCACCTTGCGCTGATCGTCATCGGCAAGAAATTCACTGCTAATGATTTTAGCCGAGCGGAAATCGAAAGTGCTACCAGCGACGGATTTCAGCCCGTCATGCGGGATGCCCATTTCATCAACCGGCAAGTACTCGTCCGCCATAATTTGCAGCTTATGCTGGCGCACATCCGTTTTGTTACCGTCGAGGTTAAAATAAACGTGATTCGTCAGATTCACCGGACAGGGCTTATCGACCGTGGCGCGGTAGGTTATCGAAATACGATTATCGTCAGTCAGGCGATACTGCGCGGTGGCGCATAGATGGCCAGGGAAACCCTGGTCGCCATCGTCAGATGTTAAGGTGAACAGCACCTGACGGTCATTCTGATTGACTATCTGCCAGCGACGTTTGTCGAAACCGTCTGGCCCGCCGTGCAGCTGGTTGTCGCCCTGACTTGGTATCAACTCAACGGTTTCGCCGGCAAAGGTATAGCGGCTGTTGGCGATACGGTTAGCGTAGCGACCAATTGAAGCGCCGAGAAACGCAGCCTGCTCCGGGTATTGTTCCGGACTGGCGCACCCGAGCAATGCTTCGCGCACGCTACCATCGCTAAGCGGAATACGTGCAGAGAGCAGGGTTGCGCCCCAGTCCATGAGCGTGACCACCATCCCTGCGTCATTGCGCAAGGTGAGCAGGCGAAACGGCTGACCGTCCGGAGCCTGCACAGGGATTTCGTTTAACATTGTCCGGCTCCTTGAGAAGGTTTGCAGACGTAGAATGTTTCTTTGATACCGGTTTTTGCTTCGTACTGCTCGGCGACAGCCTGCTGAACGGCAGGTACCAAATCTTGTGGGATCAGCGCCACGATGCAGCCGCCGAAGCCGCCGCCGGTCATACGGACACCGCCTTTATCGCCGATGGTCGCTTTGACAATCTCTACCAACGTATCAATTTGCGGCACGGTAATTTCAAAGTCATCGCGCATTGAGGCGTGAGATTCCGCCATCAGCTGGCCCATGCGCAGCAGGTCGCCTTTTTCCAGCGCCTGTGCGGCTTCAACGGTACGCGCATTTTCCGTGATCACGTGGCGAACGCGTTTGGCGACAATCGGATCCAGTTCGTGGGCGACAGCGTTGAAGGCTTCAAGGCTGACATCACGCAGCGCTGGCTGCTGGAAGAAACGCGCACCGGTTTCACACTGTTCGCGACGGGTATTGTATTCGCTACCGACCAATGTGCGTTTAAAGTTACTGTTGATGATCACCACCGCTACGCCCTCAGGCATGGAAACGGCTTTGGTGCCCAGCGTTCGGCAGTCGATCAGTAGCGCATGATCTTTCTTACCAAGTGCCGAGATCAGTTGATCCATAATGCCGCAGTTACAGCCGACAAACTGGTTTTCAGCTTCCTGGCCATTCAGGGCAATCTGCGCGCCGTCGAGCGGCAGATGATAGAGCTGCTGGAATACCGTACCCACAGCGACTTCCAGTGAGGCAGAAGAGCTTAAGCCCGCACCCTGCGGGACGTTACCGCTGATCACCAGATCCGCGCCGCCAAAGGCGTTATTGCGCTTTTGCAGATGTTTCACTACGCCACGCACGTAGTTTGACCACTGCTGGCTGTCATGAGCGATAATTGGCGCATCAAGCGAGAACTCATCAACCTGATTGTCGTAATCAGCGGCGATAACACGGACTTTTCGATCGTCGCGTGCCGCACAGCTGATAACGGTTTGATAGTCGATAGCGCAGGGCAGAACGAAGCCGTCGTTATAATCGGTATGTTCACCGATCAGGTTCACACGACCCGGTGCCTGAATAGTATGGGTGGCAGGGTAGCCAAATGTTTCAGCAAACAGAGATTGTGTTTTTTCTTTCAGACTCATTATTTAAACTCCGGATTCGCGAAAATGGATGTCGCTGACCGCACGCAGTCGTTCAGCCGCTTGTTCTGCCGTCAGGTCGCGCTGGGTTTCTGCCAGCATTTCATAACCGACCATAAATTTACGCACAGTCGCGGAACGCAGCAGCGGCGGGTAAAAGTGTGCGTGCAACTGCCAGTGTTGGTTTTCTTCACCGTTAAACGGTGCGCCGTGCCAGCCCATAGAATAGGGGAATGAGCACTGGAACAGGTTGTCATAACGACTGGTCAGTTTTTTCAACGCCAGCGCCAGGTCAGCACGCTGTTCGTCGGTCAAATCGGTAATTCGCAACACGTGCGCTTTCGGCAGCAGCAGCGTTTCGAACGGCCACGCGGCCCAGTAAGGGACAACTGCCAGCCAGTGCTCGGTTTCAACGACCGTACGGCTGCCGTCCGCCAGCTCACGCTGGACGTAATCAACGAGCATCGGTGCGCCTTGTTCGGCGAAGTACGCTTTCTGCAGGCGATCTTCACGTTCGGCTTCGTTAGGCAAAAAGCTGTTGGCCCAAATTTGTCCGTGTGGATGCGGGTTCGAGCATCCCATCGCTGCGCCTTTATTCTCAAATACCTGCACCCAGGGATAGGTTTTGCCTAAGTCTTCAGTCTGTTCCTGCCACGTTTTCACAATTTCTGTTAGTGCAGGGACGCTGAGTTCCGGCAGCGTTTTGCTGTGATCGGGCGAGAAGCAAATTACACGGCTGGTACCGCGCGCGCTCTGGCATCGCATTAACGGATCGTGACTGTCCGGCGCGTCCGGGGTATCGGACATCAGCGCCGCAAAGTCATTGGTAAAGACATAGGTCCCGGTGTAATCCGGGTTTTTGTCGCCGGTAACGCGCGTATTGCCAGCGCACAGGAAGCAGTCCGGGTCATGTGCAGGCAGTACCTGCTTAGACGGAGTTTCCTGCGCCCCTTGCCACGGGCGTTTGGCGCGATGTGGTGATACGAGGATCCACTGCCCGGTGAGCGGGTTAAAACGGCGATGTGGATGATCGACAGGATTGAATTGCGTCATGATTGGTCCTTAATCCGAATATCCCTGCGGGTGGCGTGACTGCCAGTGCCAGGTATCTTGTGCCATTTCATCCAGTGTGCGGGTCACGCGCCAGTTGAGCTCGCGATCGGCTTTGCTGGCGTCAGCCCAGTAGGCCGGAAGATCGCCATCACGGCGCGGGGCGAAATGGTAATTCACCGGTTTACCGCAAGCTTTGCTGAAGGCGTTGACCACGTCCAGCACGCTGCTACCGATGCCTGCACCGAGGTTGTAAATATGTACGCCCTGTTTGCCCGCCAGTTTTTCCATGGCAGCAACATGGCCGTCGGCGAGATCCATCACGTGGATGTAGTCGCGTACGCCGGTGCCATCTTCAGTAGGGTAGTCATTGCCAAATATGGCAAGAGATTCGCGACGGCCAACGGCAACCTGCGCGATGTAAGGCATCAGGTTGTTTGGAATACCTTGCGGATCTTCCCCCATATCTCCCGATGGATGAGCGCCAACCGGGTTAAAATAGCGCAGCAGGGCAATGCTCCAGTCGGGCTGCGCTTTTTGCAGATCGGTCAGGATCTGTTCCACCATCAGCTTGCTTTTGCCGTACGGACTTTGCGGCGTGCCGGTGGGGAAGCTTTCAACGTAAGGAATTTGCGGCTGATCGCCATAGACGGTCGCGGAGGAGCTGAAAATGAAGTTTTTCACGTTGGCAGCGCGCATTGCATTCACCAGACGCAGAGTGCCGTTGACGTTGTTGTCATAGTACTCCAGCGGCTTGGCAACGGATTCTCCAACGGCTTTTAAACCGGCAAAATGGATGACCGTATCAATGGCATGATCGTGCAGAATTTCGGTTATCAGCGCTTCGTTACGGATGTCTCCTTCCACGAAGGTCGGATGCTTGCCGCCTAAACGCTCAATGACGGGCAGTACGCTGCGCTTGCTGTTGCAGAGATTGTCCAGGATCACCACTTCGTGACCATTTTTCAGTAACTGCACGCAAGTGTGGCTTCCAATGTAACCGCTACCACCTGTAACCAATACTCTCATAATTCGCTCCGTTAAGCCTATGGTATGCAATAACCATAGCATAACAAAGATGCGAAAAGTGTGACACGGAATAAATTAGTGGAATCGTTTACACTCCGGTGTTTTCACTCGATGCTGCCAGTTATTTTATTATAAATCATTATGTTAGGTTGTTATTTCAGCACTTGTCTGAAAAAAAAGCAGAAAAAAGGGCGTGATAAACGCCCTGGCATGAAAATTAACGCAGAGAGGTTTGTCGATAGGCGTAGATATCACCCTCGGGTACAAACTCTAGCCGATGGGTAATGCAGGCCGGGGCATCTTCGGCGTGATGAGAGACAAACAAAAGCTGAGTTTCACCTTCACCGATCAGGACATCCACAAACCGACGGATCAGTTGACGGTTGAGCGGATCTAATCCTTGCAACGGTTCATCGAGGATCAGCAACGTAGGATGTTTCACCAGTGCACGAACAATCAATGCCAGCCGCTGCTGCCCCCAGGAAAGACTATGAAATGGCGCATCCGCGGTACGTTTATCGATGCCCAGAATATCCAGCCACTGTTGTACCAGCTTGTGCTGTCTGTCGGAGACGGCCTGATAAATGCCGATTGAATCGAAATAACCGGAGAGAATAACGTTGCGAACTGTCGTACTTACCCGGTAATCCAGATGCAGGCTGCTGCTGACATAGCCAATGTGTCTTTTGATATCCCAGATAGTTTCACCGCTGCCCCGGCGGCGGCCAAACAGGGTCAGGTCGTTGCTATATCCCTGGGGATGATCGCCGGTGATTAAACTGAGCAGGGTTGATTTCCCCGCACCGTTGGGGCCGATGATTTGCCAGTGTTCCCCCGGATTTACCCGCCAGCTCAGATGATGCAGGATAGGGCGATCGTTATACGAGACGGTGCCGTCGTTAAGCACAATGCGCGGCTCGTTATCTGACAGCGTGTGGCGCACCGAAGGCTCATCCGGTTCGGGTAACTGGATGCCTTCCAGCCGTTCGCTATGGGCAAGCTGAGCGATTAATGCCTGTTGCAGAAGGTCGGGTTTTGCACCGGTTTCCGTCAGCGTGCAGTCGGCAAGTACGCCGGCAAACTGCACGAACTCAGGAATTTCATCAAAGCGATTAAGCACCAGTACCAGCGTTAAACCGGCCTGGTGCAACTCAGCGAGCAACTCTGCTAACTGGCGACGGGACGCCACGTCCAGCCCGTCAAAGGGTTCATCAAGGATCAGCAAATCCGGTGTGGACATTAATGCCTGGCAGAGCAGGGTTTTGCGCGTTTCACCGGTGGAAAGGTATTTGAAACGCCTGTTAAGTAGGGATGAAATGCCAAACTGCTGCGCCAGCGCAGCGCAGCGGGCGGGGTCGCGAACTTCGTCCTGAATGATTTCTGCGGTAGTGCGCCCGGTGTCGTCTTCACCGGGACTAAGAAGATCGGTGTTGTTTCGCTGCCACTCGTCGCTGACCAGCTTTTGGAGCTGCTCAAAGGAGAGTCGGGTAATACGTGTAAACTGACAGTGACGTTCGCCTTTCAGAAGCGGTAACTCGCCCGCCAGCGCGCGGGCCAGCGCAGATTTCCCGCTGCCGTTAGAGCCAACAAACGCCCAGCTATCACCCGCGTTTAACGTCAACGCATCTAACTGGAGCGTTTTTGTGTCGCTAAGACGAAACATGCCTTGCGAAATTTGCAACGATGACATTTTGTATCCCATTATTTGCAGCGATGAATAACAGGGATACGTGTTCTTCAGGCTGATGTCAATTAACTCAGCACAGTGTGGCGATAATCACCCTGTCCGCATTAAAATATGCTGTGACGTTAGCGCCTTCCGTTAATGTGTGGGTCTGCTCTATCGGCAAAGTTGCGCACAGCGTCTGGCCGTCTGGCAAGGTCATCAATACTTCACACTGCTCCGCTCCGCGTTCGATATGGCTAATCGTGCCCTGCAACTGGTTATCGGCGGCCTGAGCGATGGCGTCGTCCTGAGTGATTCCTACCCACGGCGCTTTCAACAAAATCAGTACTTCTTTGCCTTCCTCAAGCCCGAGACGCTCGCCGCTTTGTGCAGTGATTGCCACTTTCAGGCGCGTTTCGCCATCCGCCAGCAGCACGTCGACATGCTGTTGAACCTGATCGTGGTCGCGGGCGGTAATGGTGCCAAACCACTGGTTACGGGCGCTGGTTTGCAGCGAAAAGCGAGAGATCGCCGCCAGCAGGCTATTGAGCGGCAGTGCGTCGTCATCGCTCAAAACATCGAAGGCTTTCTGTTGGATTTGCGCCAGTAAATCATACAGCTGGATTAAGCGTTGGCCGTAGCGCGTTAATACCGCGCCGCCGCCGCCTTTGCCGCCAGTGGCGCGCTCAACCAGCGTCTGCTCGCTGAGCTGATTCATTTCGTTAATCGCATCCCAGGCGCTTTTATAGCTGATACCTGCATCCTTCGCGCCCTGACTGATGGAGCCGGAAAGCGCAATGTGCTTAAGCAGAGAAATGCGACGGGGATCGGCAAACAGTTTTTGCTGAAGTTTCAGCGTAAGAAGGATTTCGGCCTGCATCACAAGCTCCTGGCAAAAGGGGTATTGTGACGGAAAACCGCGCGCGCGCAAAGCCAACCGCACAAAAGGGGAGTGCTTTTCTGTGTTATGTGGTTAGAATACAACTAAGGACTATATCTGGAGTTGACCATGTTAGAGTTATTGAAAAGTCTGGTATTCGCCGTAATTATGGTTCCTGTGGTGATGGCTGTCATCCTGGGGCTGATTTACGGACTGGGTGAAGTGTTCAACATCTTCTCCTCTATCGGTCAGAAAGACCAGTCCAGACAGAATCATTGATTCCCCAAACGCCCGCTCAGTCGGGCGTTTATATTTTTTGCCTGCCAACTCGTTTTCTCAAGATCTTGCTTTCCCTGCCGATATTTTCTTTGTGTAACCTCTAATTGGTATCAATAACCACTGGGAAAATCCTGGTTTACTCGTTATATTTGCGCCTACATAACGAAACGCAAAGGAGTTACAGATGGCACGTACATGGTTACGCTTGTTTGCAGGGGCAACACTTTCTCTTACCGTTGCCGGGCATGCGCTGGCGGATGAAGGAAAGATTACCGTTTTTGCAGCGGCTTCGCTGACCAACGCGATGCAGGACATTGCAACGCAATATAAAAAAGAGAAGAACGTTGATGTTGTCTCCTCTTTTGCTTCTTCTTCCACACTGGCGCGTCAGATTGAAGCAGGCGCACCGGCCGATCTGTTTATTTCTGCCGATCAGAAATGGATGGACTACGCGGTAGACAAGAAGTCGATTGATACCGCATCGCGTGAAACGCTGTTGGGTAACAGTCTGGTGGTGGTTGCGCCGAAAGCCAGCGCACAGAAAGACTTCACCATTGACAGTAAAACCAACTGGACCAGTCTGTTGAATGGTGGACGCCTGGCTGTTGGCGATCCAGAACATGTTCCGGCGGGCATTTATGCCAAAGAAGCGCTGCAAAAATTGGGTGCATGGGATACCCTGGCCCCGAAACTGGCTCCTGCTGAAGACGTGCGCGGTGCGCTGGCGCTGGTAGAGCGTAACGAAGCGCCGCTGGGGATCGTCTATGGTTCCGATGCTGTCGCCAGTAAGGGCGTAAAAGTTGTTGCGACTTTCCCGGAAGATTCGCACAAAAAAGTGGAATACCCTATCGCGATTGTTGATGGGCACAAAAACGCAACGGTTAGCGCGTTCTATGATTACCTGAAAGGACCGCAGGCTGCTGAAATCTTTAAACGTTATGGATTTACGACCAAGTAATGATACTGACCGATCCTGAATGGCAGGCCGTCATCCTGAGCCTGAAAGTTTCTTCCCTGGCTGTGTTGTTTAGTTTGCCGTTTGGGATCTTCTTTGCCTGGCTGCTTGTGCGATGCAAGTTCCCGGGCAAAGCGCTGCTCGACAGCGTTCTGCATTTGCCGCTGGTTCTGCCGCCGGTCGTGGTGGGCTATCTGCTGTTGGTCGCCATGGGGCGGCGCGGATTCATTGGCGAATGGTTGTACTACTGGTTTGGCATTACCTTTGCCTTTAGCTGGCGCGGAGCTGTGCTGGCTGCGGCGGTGATGTCTTTTCCTCTGATGGTACGGGCAATTCGTCTGGCGCTGGAAGGTGTCGACGTCAAGCTGGAGCAGGCGGCCCGCACGCTGGGAGCCGGACGCTGGCGTGTATTCATGACCATTACGCTACCGCTGATGCTGCCCGGCATTATTGTCGGTACGGTGCTGGCGTTCGCGCGTTCCCTCGGGGAATTTGGCGCAACCATTACTTTTGTTTCCAATATTCCTGGCGAAACCCGCACCATTCCTTCGGCGATGTATACCCTGATCCAGACTCCCGGCGGCGAAAGCGCGGCGGCGAGGTTGTGTATCATTTCTATTGTGTTGGCGCTGATTTCGCTGCTGATTTCTGAATGGCTGGCGCGTATTAGCCGTGAGCGGACGGGGCGATAATTATGCTGGAACTCAATTTCTCCCAGACGCTGGGGACGCATTGCCTGACGCTCAACGAAACGCTGCCAGCCAGCGGCATCACCGCTATTTTTGGCGTTTCCGGCGCGGGCAAAACCTCACTGATTAACGCCATCAGCGGCCTGACGCAGCCGCAGTCCGGACGTATCGTGCTCAACGGTCGGGTCTTAAACGACGTCGAGAACGGTATCTGTTTAACGCCGGAAAAACGCCGGGTGGGCTATGTTTTCCAGGATGCGCGCCTGTTCCCGCACTATAAAGTGCGCGGCAACCTGCGTTACGGAATGGCGAAAAGCATGGCCGGACAGTTTGATAAGCTGGTGTCGCTGTTGGGCATTGAACCGCTGCTTGACCGTTTGCCCGGCGGTCTTTCTGGCGGTGAAAAGCAGCGTGTCGCCATCGGTCGGGCGCTGCTGACCGCGCCTGAGTTATTGCTGCTTGATGAGCCGTTAGCCTCGCTGGATATACCGCGTAAACGCGAACTGCTGCCTTACCTGCAACGCCTTGCACGTGAAATTAATATTCCGATGCTGTACGTCAGCCACTCGCTTGATGATATTTTGCACCTGGCGGATAAAGTGATGGTGCTGGAGAATGGGCAGGTCAAAGCGTTCGGTTCGTTGGAAGATGTCTGGGGTAGCAGCGTGATGCACCCCTGGCTGCCTAAGGAACAGCAAAGCAGTATTCTGAAAGTCAGCGTGCTGGAACATCATCCACACTATGCGATGACCGCGCTGGCGCTCGGCGATCAGCATCTGTGGGTCAATAAGCTGGAGCAACCGCTGCAAACCGCGCTGCGTATTCGTATTCAGGCATCTGATGTTTCACTGGTGCTCCAACCACCCCAGCAGACCAGTATTCGTAACGTTCTCCGGGCAAAAGTCGCGCAATGCTATGACGATAACGGTCAGGTGGAAGTTCAGCTTGAGGTGGGCGGTAAGACGCTGTGGGCGAGGATTAGCCCATGGGCCAGGGATGAACTGGGTATCAAACCTGGCCTGTGGCTGTACGCGCAAATTAAGAGCGTATCGATTACCGCCTGATTACAGCAGGTGGGAGTAGATAAATTTCGCGATGCTGTCTGTGGTGTTGTCACCAATCACGATGTTGGCGCGGGCTTTGACCGCGTCATCCGCGTTGCCCATCGCCACGCCGGTACCTGCGGCTTCCAGCATGCTGATGTCGTTAAAGTTATCGCCAAAGGCAATCACGTTTTCCATTGACCCGCCCTGTGCTTCAATCCACTGGGTAAGGCGTCGTCCTTTGCTGTTGCCTTTACGAGCAATGTCGACCTGATCATGCCAGGACCATTCACACTCCAGTCCCAGCTGTTGCTCAACGTACTGGCCAAACTGCTGCAGTTTCGGAATATCTTCGTCGGTCAGGGCAAATTTCCAGACGGCGTTAACGTCATGCGCGGCCTGCGCCAGCGAAGGAACCTGAGTGAAGGTCGGACGCTGTTCCGGCGGCAGAGTTTGTGCCCAGTTAGCGGTACGCACCACATGCCCGGTTGGGCGCTCATACAGCATGGCCTCATCCACATACATCAGCCCGTGGATCTGATGTTCATCCAGCATTTCGATCAGCTGTAATGCCTGGTCAACCGGGAGGGGATCGGATTCCAGTACCTTTTTTGCCTGATAATCATACAAGTAGGTACCGTTACAGCAAATTGCAGGTGTATCCAGCGCCAGTGCCTGATAAAAAGGATGAATAGCAACGTGATGGCGACCTGTGACAATGATAAGTTGGTAGCCTGCTTCTCTGGCGCGCGAGAGCGCTTCGAGAGAGGATGGCAGCAAGGTTTTTTTCGGGGTCAACAGGGTACCGTCTAAATCCAGGGCAATCACGCGTGCGGTCATAGTTTTTTCCAGATTAAGGTTGAGAATTTTGTCTGCTGGAATGGTACACCGAGACGGGAGCCGGACAAAATTCTGAGCCTTAATTAAGCATTCACCGTTAAAAGCGTCTACCTTAGGCGTGTGTCAGGCAATTGCAGCCACCTGCCAAAAAGCAAAGGAGTATTCATGAAGCAAACCGTTTATACCGCCAGCCCTGAAAGTCAGCAAATCCACGTCTGGAGCCTGAATCACGATGGTTCTCTGACGCTGACGCAGGTGGTTGATGTACCGGGTCAGGTACAGCCGATGGTCGTCAGCCCGGATAAGCGTTACCTCTATGTTGGTGTGCGCCCGGAGTTTCGCGTGTTGGCTTATCGTATTGCGCCTGATGACGGAGCGCTGACCTTCGCGGCCGAGTCTGCGCTGCCGGGTAGCCCGACGCATATTTCTACCGATCATCAGGGACGTTTCGTGTTCGTTGGCTCTTATAACGCGGGTAGCGTGAGTGTCACGCGTCTGGAAGATGGCCTGCCGGTGGAACTGGTTGACGTGGTAGAAGGTCTGGATGGTTGCCACTCAGCCAACATCTCTCCGGATAACCGTACCCTGTGGGTTCCGGCGTTGAAACAGGATCGTATCTGCCTGTTTGACGTTAGCGATGATGGCCATCTGGTTGCGCAGGAACCGGCTGAAGTGACTACCGTTGAAGGCGCGGGCCCGCGTCATATGGCGTTCCATCCGAATAAGCAATATGCCTACTGCGTGAACGAGCTGAATAGCTCTGTTGATGTCTGGGAGCTGAAAGATCCGTACGGCAAGATTGAGTGTGTGCAGACGCTGGATATGATGCCTGCTGATTTCGCGGATACCCGTTGGGCAGCAGATATTCACATCACACCGGATGGTCGTCATCTGTATGCCTGTGATCGCACCGCCAGCCTGATTACGGTCTTTAGCGTCTCTGAAGATGGCAGCGTGTTGAACAAAGAAGGTTTCCAACCTACCGAAACTCAGCCACGCGGTTTTAATATCGATAACAGAGGTAAATACCTGATTGCAGCCGGACAAAAATCGCACCATATCGCGGTATACGAGATTGCTGGTGAACAAGGACTGTTGACGGAGAAAGGTCGTTACGCGGTAGGACAAGGCCCGATGTGGGTGGTTGTTAACGCGTACTAATATTGCGTCTAATGCCGGATGAGTATCCGGCACATTGCCCGGCAGAGCATGAATCTGCCGGGTTTACATCAGAGAATGACGTTTACTGCTTAGGTTCAGCAACCACTTTGCTACCGATACCGCGGTTGTTGTATTCCCACATACGGTTGAAGTTGGTGTCGTTCAGGTTACGCTGGATTTCACCTTTGTCATCTTCCGCACCGGTATTACCGGCAAACGGGCGTTTTGCGATAACGCTGTCAGCCCATGGTTTTGCCATGTTAAAGCCTTCGTTAATCACGCTGTCACGAATCACGACCTGACCGTTAGTGTTGGAATCGACATCCAGCGAGCGGCCTAACTGCGCCACGCCATCGCCACTTGCCGTGAAGCGACTATTAATCGCCAGGAAACCGTAGTAGATGTTTGACAGGGTAGCCGGTGCGAACACATAGGCTTCCTGCTGGGTACGGGAGTTCACTACGCGGAAATCGGTGTTATCGAACACTACGGCACCGCGACCGGAAACGATATCCACATCGCCTTCAATGTAGCTGTTGGTAACCAGCGTACGCGGCTGACGATCGTTTTCCAGACGGTTTTGTACGCCGCTATTGGTCACGAAGAAGGTATTCTGGCGGCCCAGGATATTGACCTTGTTGATCTGCACTTTATCGCCATCGGTACGCAGTGCAACGGCCGGGTGGTTACCCGCATCAACGCTGTCACCCAGGTTGTTTTCGATGGTCAGGTTCTGCAATTGCAACCCGTTGTTTTGCGACCAGACGACAGCAGAACACATCACGCCAATATTCGTGCCGCGTTTGTTCTGGCAATTATCAAACATATACCACGCAGGTTTACCCGGCATGTATTTACCGGCTGGGTTCACCGTACGACGCCAGTCAGCGGTGCTCATTTCACCGTCAATGGCCTGGCCAATTTTCACATCAAGCGGTTTTTCGCCCATGCCGTACAGCGTCAGGCTACCTGTTGCTGCTGGAATATATACCGTGCCCTGGTACTCGCCTGGCATAATCGCGATGTACTGACGTTTGTTAGTACGTTTGATGATTGCTGCATCAACAGCGGCCTGAATGCTGGTATGGGTGACGCCCTGAGTCCCTGCCGGGCCAACGACGAAGTCAGGCTGTGCAGGCAGAGAAATAGAAGAAGGGCTCCACGGCGCGGTGTTTGGCGTCAGCGCGGAAAAATAGTGCGCAGTAACGAAGTTTTTCGCTTCATTGGCCGACAAAATTGGGCGCGAAGAGGTTCCTGGCGCGGTTTGATCGGAAGGAATTTGATCGGGCGGCGTAGAGCTACAGGCGGTCAGCGTCACGCCAAAAGCCATTGCCAGCGCCAGACGGGAAACTGATGATATGTTCACAGGTTGCTCCGGGCTTTGAAAGTTATCCATTAAAGCCTGCTTTTTTATACTAAGTTGAGCGAAACGGGAAGGCGAAAAGGTAAAAAGTTGTTTTTTATCGCAGCAATGTCTGGCGCGGAGAGTCTTTATATCACAAATAGATAACAATTATGGTTCTTCAGGTTGACAACATCCCTATAATCAAAAATAAATGTCTATACAACCTATGACAAGTGGTGAGTCGAATGCAGCAATTCTTCCCTGATGATGTTATCTGGCGCAATGTTCGTCTGGCGACTATGGACCCTGAACGTGGCACCCCATATGGGCTGTTGGATGGTCACGCGCTGATCGTCCGCCAGGGCAAGATTCGCGATATCGTCCCGGAGTCATCGTTATATCTCACGCATGACAATACTTTTGATATGCAGGGCAGGCTGATTACGCCAGGCCTGATTGATTGCCATACGCATCTGGTCTTTGGCGGAAACCGCGCAGGTGAGTGGGAGCAGCGGCTAAATGGTGTCTCCTACCAGCAGATAAGCGCTCAGGGTGGGGGGATCAATGCCACCGTATCGGCGACCCGCAGCGCCACGGATGAACAACTCTTACACGTAGCTCATCAGCGGATGGAACAGCTGATCAAAGAAGGTGTTACGCTGCTGGAAATAAAATCCGGCTACGGCCTGGATTTGCCGACAGAAGAGAAAATATTACGCGTGGTGGCAGCGCTGGCGGCAGAGAATATCATTGAAATCAGCCCGACGCTGTTGGCCGCGCATGCAACCCCAGCGGAATACCGGGATGATCCTGACGGCTATATTACGCTGGTGTGTGAGACCATTTTGCCGCAATTGTGGGAACAAGGGCTGTTTGAGACCGTCGATCTGTTCTGTGAAAGCGTTGGTTTTTCGTTGGCGCAGAGCGAGCGGGTGTTTCAGGCTGCACAGGCGCTGGGCATCCCGATTAAAGGCCATGTCGAACAACTGTCATTGCTTGGCGGCGCACAGTTGGTAAGCCGCTACCAAGGGCTATCCGCCGATCATATTGAATACCTCGATGAAGCGGGCGTGGCGGCGATGAGCCAAAGCGGTACGGTCGGCGTGCTGCTGCCCGGCGCATTCTATTTCCTCAAAGAGCAGCAGCGCCCACCGGTAGCGTTGCTGCGTCAATATCAGGTACCGATGGCGGTAGCGACAGATTTTAACCCCGGTACCAGTCCGTTTATCAGCCTGCACTGGGCGATGAATATGGCCTGCGTTCAGTTTGGCCTAACGCCGGAAGAAGCATGGGCGGGCGTAACCCGTCATGCGGCCCGGGCACTGGGGCGTCATGCCACCCACGGTCAATTGAAGGCCGGGTTTGTGGCCGATTTTGTGGTGTGGGATGCAACCCTCCCGGTCGAGATCCTGTATGAACCCGGGCGCAATCCGCTCTACCAACGCGTATTCAAAGGACAAATAGCATGACCAACTGGCAACCAGCCTCACCTGCGCTGTGGCAGGGACGTGATGACCGCGCCGAATCGCCGAATGCGCTGCGCCTGTTTCAGACTATCACGCAAAGTCTGACGTTTAGCCCAGAAATGTACCGCGAGCAGATAGCGTTGCTCGGGTTTGCCTGCGACGAAGGCGTTAAACGTAATCAAGGGCGCACGGGGGCCGCCGGAGCACCCGATGTGCTGCGCAAGGCGCTGGCGAATTTAGCCAGTCATGATGGGCACAATCGGCTGGTGGATCTGGGAAATATTGTGGCGCAGGCTCCCGATCTTGAGGGCGCGCAGCAGGCGTTACGCAATGCGGTACAGCGCTGTCAGCAGGAGAACATGCGTACCTTTGTTTTGGGCGGGGGACACGAAACCGCCTTTGCACACGGCGCTGGCGTACTGGATGCGTTCCCGCAGGCGAAAGTGGGGATAGTCAACTTCGATGCGCATCTCGATTTGCGCAAAGCTGAACAAGCTACATCCGGTACGCCATTTCGCCAGCTGGCGCAGCTTTGCGATGAACAGCAGCGTGAATTTCACTATGCCTGTATCGGCGTCAGTCGGGCGGCAAACACCCAGGCGCTTTGGGATGAGGCCCAGCGGCTCGGTGTTACCGTGGTGGAGGATCTGCATTGCGATACGGCGCAGGCGCAGTTAGCGCAGTTCATTGCCAATCTGGATGTCATCTATCTGACAATCGACCTCGACGTGCTGCCGGTGTGGGAAATGCCCGGCGTGTCGGCCCCCGCCGCGCTTGGCGTAACGTTGGCGACGCTGCTGAGACTGATTGAGCCTCTGTGTCGTAGCGGTAAACTCCTGGCGGTGGATATGGTTGAATTTAATCCGCGCTTTGACGATGATGGCAGGGCGGCGCGGGTTGCGGCGCGATTAGGCTGGCAAATCGCCCACTGGTGGCACTGATATACCTGATGGCGTTGCGCTTATCAGGTTCGGGTAATGCCTGTAAACTCTACCCATTCACATTTTCAGCTTAAGGAAGGCTCACGCATGCTCCCATCCCGTTCTGCTCCGGCTCCTTTTTACGAAAAGGTAAAACAGGAGATCAGCGAAAAAATTGCCAGCGGTATCTGGCAGCCTCACGATCGCATTCCTTCTGAGGCAGAGCTGGTGGCGCAATATGGTTTCAGCCGCATGACTATCAACCGGGCGCTACGTGAGTTAACGGATGAAGGTTTACTGGTGCGTTTGCAGGGCGTCGGGACGTTTGTCGCCGAGCCAAAAGGCCAGTCCGCGCTGTTTGAAATCCGCAGCATCGCGGATGAAATCAACGCCCGTCAGCATCAGCACCGGTGCGAAGTGCTGACGCTGGAAAAAACCCAGGCCAACGCGCAGCAGGCTTTGGTGTTAAACGTCAAAGAAGGCACATCCATTTTTCACTCTGTCATGGTGCACTACGAGAACGATCTGCCGGTACAGATTGAAGATCGCTGCGTGAATGCCGAAATTGTGCCGGAGTATCTGGCGCAGGATTACAGCCAGACCACGCCACACGCATACCTGTCACTGATCGCCCCGCTGACGGAAGGTGAACATATTGTTGAAGCGGTACGTGCCAGCGCTGAAGAGTGCGCGCTGCTGAATATCAAAGAACACGATCCCTGCCTGCTGATCCGCCGTAAAACCTGGTCTGCGTCATCCATTGTCTCTCATGCCCGTTTGCTGTTCCCGGGTTCTCGCTATCGCCTGCAAGGACGGTTTATGTCCTGATACAGGACATGAAAACCGTGATTGCTGACGCAATATAATAAAAATGTATCTTAATTGTTAAAATGACCCTTGCGACAGCTTGTATAGACAAGTATATGTTACTTATCTATCCGACGTTCGCGAGGAGTTTTCTGTCATGTCCCATAGCAAATATCGTCAGCAGGATATTCGTGCCCCACGCGGCACCACCTTAACGGCCAAAAGCTGGCTGACCGAAGCGCCGCTGCGCATGTTAATGAATAATCTGGATCCCGATGTGGCGGAAAATCCGCATGAGCTGGTGGTATACGGTGGGATTGGCCGCGCCGCGCGGGACTGGGAATGTTATGACGCCATCGTCAACGCGCTGACCAAACTGGAGACCGATGAAACTCTGCTGGTCCAGTCTGGTAAACCGGTAGGCGTATTCAAAACTCACGACAACGCACCGCGCGTGCTGATTGCCAACTCCAACCTGGTGCCGCATTGGGCTACCTGGGAACACTTCAACGAACTGGACGCCAAAGGGCTGGCGATGTACGGCCAGATGACTGCCGGGAGCTGGATCTACATCGGCAGCCAGGGCATCGTGCAGGGGACTTATGAAACCTTCGTTGAGGCCGGGCGTCAGCATTATCAGGGTAACCTCAGCGGACGCTGGGTGCTGACCGCCGGGCTGGGCGGCATGGGCGGAGCACAACCGCTAGCCGCTACACTTGCGGGTGCGTGTTCGCTGAACATTGAATGCCAGCAAAGCCGAATTGATTTCCGTCTGCGTACCCGTTACGTCGACGAGCAGGCGACATCGCTTGACGATGCGCTGGCGCGTATCGACAAATACACCCGCGAGGGTAAAGCCGTCTCCATTGCGCTGTGTGCTAATGCCGCCGACGTTGTGCCGGAACTGGTGAAGCGCGGTGTGCGCCCGGATATGGTCACCGACCAGACCAGCGCCCACGATCCGCTGCATGGTTATCTGCCGTGCGGCTGGAGTTGGGAAGAGTATCAGGCAAAAGCGGTGTCCGATCCCCAGGGCACGGTGCAGGCGGCGAAACGTTCAATGGCAACGCACGTTGAGGCGATGCTGGCGTTTAGCAAAATGGGTGTGCCGACGTTTGATTACGGCAACAACATTCGCCAGATGGCCAAAGAGATGGGCGTGGAAAACGCCTTTGATTTCCCCGGCTTCGTACCTGCATATATTCGCCCCCTGTTCTGTCGCGGCATAGGGCCATTCCGTTGGGTGGCGCTTTCCGGCGATCCGCAGGATATTTATAAGACAGATGCCAAAGTGAAAGAGATCGTGGCTGATGATAAGCACCTTCATCACTGGCTGGATATGGCGCGTGAGCGGATTAACTTCCAGGGTTTACCAGCGCGTATCTGCTGGGTCGGCCTGGAGTGGCGTCAGAAACTGGGGCTGGCGTTTAATGAAATGGTGCGCAGCGGTGAAGTATCCGCGCCGATTGTTATTGGCCGTGACCATCTGGACTCCGGTTCTGTTGCCAGCCCGAACCGCGAAACCGAAGCTATGCGCGACGGTTCAGACGCCGTATCCGACTGGCCGCTGCTGAACGCGCTGCTTAACACCGCCAGCGGTGCGACCTGGGTGTCGCTGCATCACGGCGGCGGGGTCGGCATGGGCTTCTCTCAGCATGCCGGGATGGTCATTGTTTGCGATGGTACCGATGAAGCCGCGGCGCGCATCGCCCGGGTCTTACATAACGATCCGGCTACCGGGGTGATGCGCCACGCCGACGCCGGGTATGACATTGCGGTGGAGTGCGCCGTTGAAGAAGGGCTGAATTTGCCAATGATTGCTGCGACGCAGGAGAAACGCTGATATGAACACCATGACACTCACGCCGGGCCATCTGAGTTTTACCCAGCTACGTGAAATCTGGCAGCAGCCGGTCAAACTGAGCCTGGATGCCGGGGCGATTGATGCAATCAACGCCAGCGTCGCCTGCGTCAATAATATTGTCGCTGAAGGCCGTACGGCGTATGGCATTAATACCGGCTTTGGCCTGTTGGCTCAGACCCGTATCGCCACGGAAGATTTGCAGAATTTACAGCGTTCGCTGGTGCTTTCCCATGCGGCAGGCGTTGGCGAGGCGCTGGATGACGCAATGGTTCGCCTGATTATGGTGCTGAAAATCAACAGCCTGGCGCGCGGTTTTTCCGGCATTCGTTTGAGCGTGATTGAAGCGCTGATTGCGCTGGTGAATGCCGAGGTATATCCACTGATCCCGGCGAAAGGGTCGGTGGGCGCATCGGGCGACCTGGCGCCGCTGGCACATATGTCGTTGACGCTACTGGGCGAAGGTAAAGCGCGCTGGCAGGGGGAATGGCTCCCGGCTACCGACGCGCTGAAAAAGGCCGGACTGGAGCCGATCACGCTAGAGGCGAAAGAGGGACTGGCGCTGCTCAACGGCACTCAGGCTTCCACCGCCTTTGCACTGCGCGGGTTAATTGAAGCTCAGGAACTGTTTGCGTCTGCGACGGTGTGCGGGGCGCTGACCACAGAAGCCGTGCTGGGCTCCCGTCGTCCGTTTGACGCCCGTATTCATGCCGCGCGAGGGCAGCGTGGGCAGATTGATGCCGCAACGCTATACCGTCATGTGTTGACCGACTCTAGCGCGCTTTCGCAGTCGCATCATAACTGTGAAAAAGTGCAGGATCCGTATTCTCTGCGCTGTCAGCCACAGGTGATGGGGGCGTGTCTGACACAAATGCGCCAGGTGATGGATGTCCTGCTGGTTGAGGCCAACGCGGTTTCCGACAACCCGCTGGTGTTTGCCGAAGAGGGCGATGTGATCTCCGGTGGGAATTTCCATGCTGAACCGGTGGCGATGGCGGCAGATAATCTGGCGCTGGCGATTGCGGAAATTGGTTCGTTATCAGAGCGGCGCATTGCGCTGATGATGGACAAACATATGTCGCAGTTGCCGCCGTTCCTGGTGAAAAATGGCGGGGTTAACTCCGGCTTTATGATTGCTCAGGTAACCGCCGCCGCGCTGGCGAGCGAGAACAAAGCGCTGGCGCATCCGCACAGCGTGGACAGCTTGCCGACCTCCGCCAACCAGGAAGATCATGTTTCTATGGCTCCGGCGGCGGGGCGCAGACTGTGGGAGATGGCAGCAAATACGCGCGGCGTGATTGCCGTGGAGTGGCTGGCGGCGTGTCAGGGGATTGACCTTCGTGAAGGGTTAACCTCCAGTCCGTTGCTGGAGCAGGCGCGACAGGCGCTGCGCGAGCAGGTTGCCCACTACACGCAGGATCGCTTTTTTGCCCCGGATATTGAGTGCGCGACCGAGCTGTTAGCGCAAGGAACGCTGCTGCAATTGCTGCCTGAATTTCTGTAGAAAATTGCCTGATGTCGACGCTGACGCGTCTTATCAGGCCTACGGTCTGCTTTGTAGGCCGGATGAGGCGAAACCGACATCCGGCACAACACAGCTTAGCTAAACATCGCCGTAATCGAGGTGCTGGCGAGCGAGTGGAAATGGACGTTAAATCCAACCATCGCGCCGCTGGCACCTTCATCGACATCAATACGCTCCACATCCAGGGCGTGAACCGTAAAGATATAGCGGTGGGTTTCCCCCTTCGGCGGCGCAGCGCCACCATAACCAGCTTTACCAAAATCTGTACGGGTCTGAATCACCCCATCCGGTTGTGCAACCAGCCCGGAGCCGAATCCTTGCGGGAGTACGCGGGTATCAGCCGGCAGATTTACCACCACCCAATGCCACCAGCCGGAGCCGGTTGGTGCATCAGGATCAAAGCAGGTCACGACAAAGCTTTTGGTTCCTGCGGGTACGTCATCCCACGCCAGGTGCGGGGAAATATTATCCCCGTCATACCCCATGCCGTTAAAGACGTGGCGATGCCCAAGCTTATCGCCATCGCGCAGATCGTTACTGATTAGTTTCATGCTGACTCCTCTCGTTAGCCAAAAAGTGTAGCCAGAAACCGTAGAGCTTACCGCTGATTAATCGCTAAAAAATGTTGCATTGCGCACAGCCTCGTTCACGGCCTGCGTCAGGCGACGCAACTGATCGGGCTGGATGATGTACGGCGGCATCAGGTAGATGAGCTTGCCAAACGGTCTTATCCACACGCCCTGTTCGACAAAGAACTTCTGTAACGCTGCCATATTCACCGGATGCGTGGTTTCGATGACGCCGATGGCGCCGAGCACGCGTACGTCCGCGACCCAACTGGAGTCCGCCGCCGGGGCGAGTTCTGCCCGCAACTGCGCTTCAATGGCCGCTACCTGCGCGCGCCACTCGCCGGTTTCGAGTAACGACAGGCTGGCGGAGGCGACGGCGCAGGCCAACGGATTGCCCATAAAGGTCGGGCCGTGCATGAAGCATCCGGCTTCACCGTTGCTGATGGTTTCCGCAACCTGGCGGGTGGTGAGGGTTGCAGAAAGGGTCATCGTTCCGCCGGTTAACGCTTTGCCCAGGCATAAAATGTCCGGAGTGATGTCGGCATGCTCGCAGGCAAAAAGCTTGCCTGTACGACCAAATCCGGTGGCGATTTCATCGGCAATCAGCAGGATCCCTTCACGGTCGCACATCTTACGGATGCGTTTTAACCATTCGGGATGATACATGCGCATACCGCCAGCGCCCTGTACGATTGGCTCTAGGATCACTGCCGCAATTTCGTGGCGATGCGCGGCCATCAGACGGGCAAAAGGCACCATATCCAGTTCGTCCCACTCGCCGCCCATGCGGCTTTGTGGGGCTGGGGCAAACAGGTTCTCTGGCAGGTATCCCTTCCACAGACTGTGCATTGAGTTGTCAGGATCGCAGACCGACATCGCGCCGAAGGTATCACCATGATAACCATTACGAAATGTCAGGAAACGCTGGCGGGATTCGCCTTTAGACTGCCAGTATTGCAGCGCCATTTTCATTGCAACTTCTACTGCGACCGACCCTGAATCCGCGAGAAAAACGCACTCCAGCGCCTCTGGCGTCATCGCCACCAACTGGCGGCACAGCGCAATGGCCGGGGCATGGGTAATGCCGCCAAACATCACATGCGACATGGCATCAATCTGCGTTTTCATCGCGGCGTTCAGCTGCGGGTGATTGTAACCGTGGATTGCCGCCCACCAGGATGACATGCCGTCAATCAGCTTCTCACCGCTGGCTAAGATCAGTTCGCAACCTTCGGCACGCGCCACCGGATAAACCGGCAACGGGGAGGTCATGGAGGTGTATGGGTGCCAGATATGGCGTTGGTCAAACGCAAGATCGTCCGTTGTCATAATCGACTTGTAAACCAAATTAAAAAGATTTAGGTTTACGAGTCTACACCAAACTAACAACGAAACGTATACCAATATGGCTCATTCTTCTCGCTGGACAATGTCGCAAGTCACCGAATTATTTGAAAAACCACTGTTGGATCTGCTGTTTGAAGCGCAGCAGGTTCATCGTCAGCATTTCGATCCGCAGCAGGTACAAGTTAGTACGCTGCTGTCGATTAAGACCGGTGCTTGCCCGGAAGATTGCAAATACTGCCCGCAAAGCTCCCGCTATAAAACCGGTCTGGAAACAGAACGGTTGATGGAGGTTGAACAGGTACTGGACTCGGCACGTAAGGCGAAGCAGGCCGGTTCAACGCGGTTTTGCATGGGCGCGGCGTGGAAGAACCCGCATGAGCGCGATATGCCGTACCTGGAACAAATGGTTCAGGGCGTGAAAGAACTGGGGCTGGAAGCCTGTATGACGCTGGGCACGCTGGACGAATCTCAGGCCCAGCGCCTGGCCAATGCGGGTCTGGACTACTACAACCACAACCTCGACACCTCGCCGGAATTTTACGGCAATATCATCACCACCCGCTCGTACCAGGAGCGCCTGGATACGCTGGATAAAGTGCGCGAGGCGGGCATTAAAGTTTGCTCCGGCGGGATTGTTGGGCTGGGCGAAACGGTGACCGACCGCGCGGGTCTGCTGCTGCAATTAGCGAATCTGCCGACGCCGCCGGAAAGTGTGCCGATCAACATGCTGGTGAAAGTGAAGGGCACGCCGCTTGCCGATAACGACGACGTAGATGCTTTTGATTTTATTCGTACTATCGCCGTGGCGCGTATCATGATGCCGACCTCATACGTGCGTCTTTCTGCCGGGCGCGAGCAGATGAACGAACAAACCCAGGCGATGTGCTTTATGGCCGGGGCCAACTCGATTTTCTACGGCTGCAAACTGCTGACCACTCCGAACCCGAACGAAGATAAAGATTTGCTGTTATTTCGCAAGCTGGGTCTTAACCCGCAGCAAACGGCGGTACTGGCGGGCGATAACGAACAGCAACAACGTCTGGAACAGGCGCTGCGTACCCCGGATACCGACGATTACTACAACGCGGCAACCGTATGACCTGGCAGCAAAAAATTGACGATGCGCTAACAGCGCGTCGTCGTGCTGATGCCCTGCGTCAGCGCTATGCAGTGACGCAGGGAGCCGGGCGCTGGCTGCAGGCCGACGGTCGCCAGTATCTGAATTTCTCCAGCAACGACTACCTCGGCTTAAGCCACCATCCGCAGATTATCTGCGCGTGGCAGCAGGGCGCTGAGCGTTTTGGCGTCGGCAGCGGCGGCTCGGGCCATGTCAGCGGTTATTCCGTTGCTCATCAGGCTCTGGAAGAAGACCTGGCGCAGTGGCTCGGCTATTCCCGGGCGCTGTTGTTCATCTCTGGTTTTGCCGCCAATCAGGCGGTCATTGCCGCACTGATGGGAAAAGATGACAAGATTGTTGCCGACAGGCTCAGCCATGCCTCGCTGCTGGAGGCTGCCAGTCTTAGCCCTGCCGTGTTACGTCGCTTTACTCATAACGACTCCCAACATCTGGATCGTCTGCTGACAGCCCCCTGTCCGGGGCAGCAGCTGGTGGTCACCGAAGGCGTGTTCAGCATGGATGGCGACAGCGCGCCGCTGGCAGAAATCCACGCGGTGGCGAAACGGCAGGGCGCGTGGCTGCTGGTGGATGATGCGCATGGGATTGGCGTAAGCGGTGAGGAAGGGCGTGGTTCGTGCTCCCGACAGCAGGTGAAACCTGAGCTGTTGGTGGTGACATTTGGCAAAGGGTTCGGCGTCAGCGGTGCGGCGATCCTGTGTTCTGATAGCGTGGCCGATTATCTGCTGCAGTTTGCCCGTCATCTGATCTACAGCACCAGCATGCCGCCAGCCCAGGCTCAGGCCTTGCGCGCCGCGCTGGCGGTGATCCGCAGCCGCGAAGGCGATGAGCGCAGAGAAAAGCTGGCGATGCTGATCCAGCGTTTTCGCGCAGGGGTGAATACTACGGATTTGACGCTGGCACATTCAGACAGCGCTATTCAACCGCTGATCGTTGGCGACAATCATAAAGCCTTGCAACTGGCACAGACTCTACGGCAACAGGGGTGCTGGGTGACGGCGATTCGTCCACCGACGGTGCCGGTTGGGACGGCCAGGCTGCGGATTACGTTGACCCAGGCGCATGAAGTCCAGGATATCGACAACTTACTGGAGGTGCTGCATGGCGCAGGTCAATAAGCAGGCGATTGCCGCTGCGTTTGGTCGCGCGGCCACACACTATGAGCAACATGCGGAGCTTCAGCGTCAGAGCGCCGATGCGTTACTGGCACAACTCGATGGCCGGGCGTTCTCACGGGTTTTGGACGCGGGCTGTGGGCCTGGGCGTATGAGTCGCTACTGGCGGGAGCAGGGGAGCGAGGTCTGTGCGCTGGATCTGTCGGCGCAAATGCTTACGCAAGCGCAGCGTCACGATGTCGCCCATCACTATCTGCTGGCGGATATCGAAGCCATTCCGCAGGCCGCTGCCACTTTCGATCTGGCCTGGAGCAATCTGGCCGTGCAGTGGTGCAACGACCTGCGCGGCGCGTTACGCGAGCTATACCGGGTGGTGCGTCCTGGCGGGACGGTGGCGTTTAGTACGCTGGCGCAAGGGTCGATGCCGGAACTTCGTCAGGCGTGGAGAGCGGTTGATGATCGGGAGCACGCCAACCGTTTTTTACCCGTGGAGCAACTGGAAAACGCTCTGTGCGGCTGGGACGTTGAATACCAGTCTCATGCCGTCACGCTGTGGTTTGACGATGCGCTGAGTGCCATGCGCTCGCTAAAGGGCATTGGCGCGACGCATTTGCATGATGGACGTGAGCAGCGTGTGCTGACCCGCTCGCAGTTGCGCCAGTTACAGCTCGCCTGGCCCTGTCAGCAGGGTAAATATCCGCTGACCTATCATCTTTTTTTGGGAGTAATTCAACGTGACTAACACGTATTTTGTCACCGGGACGGACACCGAAGTAGGTAAAACTATCGCCAGCTGTGCGTTGCTTCAGGCGGCGGGACAGCTGGGGTTGCGAACGGTCGGCTATAAGCCGGTGGCGTCAGGCAGTGAAATGACGGCTGAAGGTCTACGAAACAGCGATGCGCTGGCTCTACAGCGCAACAGCGTTGTGGCAGTGGATTATGCGGCCATCAATCCGTATACCTTCGCCGAACCTACCTCACCGCATATCATCAGTGCTGACGAAGGACGCCCCATTCAGGCTTCAGTGATGTCTGCGGGTTTACGCTTGCTTGAAGAACAAGCTGACTGGGTATTGGTGGAAGGCGCAGGCGGATGGTTTACGCCACTTTCACCAACGCTGAGTTTTTCTGACTGGGTAAAAGCGGAACAACTGCCGGTGATTCTGGTGGTTGGCGTTAAGCTCGGTTGTATCAATCATGCCATTTTGACCGCCCAGGCGGTGCAACAGGCGGGGCTGACGCTCGCCGGATGGGTTGCCAATGATGTGCTGCCACCCGGCAAGCGTCATGCTGAATATATGGCGACGCTAAAGCGTGCGCTTGCGGCTCCGCTATTGGGGGAAATTCCCTGGCTGGCAGAAGAGCCGGAACGAGCATCGACTGGTCGTTATATCGATCTTAGCGTTTTGTCTCTGGCATCCACCAGTCGTTGATTAGCGGGTCGCTGAATTGTGTTATTTGTCCTTGAGCCACGTTGCGTCCACGATGTAACAAGCAATAGCAGTCGGCGACCCGACGAATGAACGGCAGGCTCTGCTCCGCGAGCATAATGGCGATGCCAAGCTCCTGGCTTAGCCTCACAATCAGATTCCCCAGTTTGTGGATATACGCCTGGCCACTTCCTCGCGTCGGCTCATCGAGGATCAGCAGGCGCGGGCGAGTGACCAGCGCACTGGCGAGTGCAAGCTGGTGCTGATTTTCCTCTGACAATGCCACCCCTTTGGCCTGACGCAGTACAAACAGCTGCGGAAACAGGCGGTAAATATCGCTGCTGTTCATCGCTTCGCTTTCCTCGACCGCCTGGCGCGCAATGTGCAGATTTTCCTCTACCGTCAGCTGCGAAAAAATTCGCCGTTCCTGTGATACACAGTTAATACCCAGCGCAATGCGCTTTGCCGCCGGAATCTGAAGCAGATCGCAAGGTGGTGCGCCAGCCTGATGCCAGAACATGGTTCCGCTCTCAATCGGTAAATTGCCGATGATGCAATTGGCCAGCGTGGTTTTTCCCATCCCTGGAAGACCCAGCACGGCGGTACATTTGCCGGGCAACAGGTCGAGATCGACATCCCAAAGCGAGTGTTGATTACCGTAATAGTGATTCACTGCACGAAGACTCAACATAGATTTCTCCCTCATGATGATATCCGCCTCGCGGGCTGATGGTCGGGAGAAAACTGCAAATCTCTTGCCAGAAGCGGAATTAGGGGAAAATACAGCAGAATAGCGTATTGAGCGGGTTGCGGTATCCGGCTTGTTGTGGATGAGCGCCGCAGTGTGCACATTGTCAGTGCCTGGTGGCGTTGTGATGGTGCAGGCAGGAAAATGATGAAAATGCGAGCAAGATCTCGGCCATCCCAGGTCGCTTCGTTAGCTGATAAATATCAAAAAATAGCGATAATTTTTTTTTATCCCACCAGAAAAGATCATCAGGACGTTTTTGCCAGGCTACAGTCCGTACGGGCTGGAGGCAGTTATCCACTATTCCTGTGGATAACCTTGTGTATTAGAGTTAGAAAACACAAGGTAAGCGAGAGAATACGCGGCCTGCGACTAAATTGATGCGAAAGACGGCTTGAGATAATAGTCATTAAATTACAGTGTGTTAGATAAATGCAATGGCTGTCGCAGAAGTGTCATGTGTTGCCACAAAACTTTCATCGGGTAGCTTGACAAATGTTAAAAAAGTCATTGGTTTGGGGATAACACATTTTTGCTGGTGTTTTATCTTGCCTGCGGACAAATTTTAGCCTGTAGTCACGGCCATTTTGCTGGCGTAACAGAAATATTCTGGCGCGTTACTGTTTTTTCATCCAGTATATTTTACTGGCAAAATATACTGCTGCGAGTAAAATTACACACCTGCCCGCCCATTGCTTCAGGTAGCTGCTCATGAGTAAACCGTTCAAACTAAATTCCGCTTTTAAACCCTCTGGCGATCAGCCCGAGGCGATACGTCGCCTGGAAGAAGGTCTGGAGGATGGTCTGGCGCATCAGACGCTGCTGGGGGTGACGGGGTCGGGGAAAACATTCACCATCGCGAACGTGATTGCGGACCTACAGCGCCCTACCATGGTGCTGGCCCCCAATAAGACGCTTGCCGCGCAGTTGTACGGTGAGATGAAAGAGTTCTTCCCGGATAACGCGGTGGAGTATTTCGTCTCCTACTACGACTATTATCAGCCGGAAGCCTACGTACCAAGTTCTGACACCTTCATTGAGAAGGATGCTTCGGTTAACGAACACATTGAGCAGATGCGTCTGTCAGCAACCAAAGCGTTGCTTGAGCGACGGGATGTCGTCGTCGTGGCGTCGGTTTCCGCGATTTATGGTCTGGGTGACCCGGATCTATACCTGAAAATGATGCTGCACCTGACGGTGGGGATGATTATCGACCAGCGCGCGATCCTGCGTCGTCTGGCGGAGCTGCAGTATACCCGCAACGATCAGGCATTCCAGCGCGGGACCTTCCGCGTGCGCGGTGAAGTGATCGACATATTCCCGGCGGAATCTGACGACATCGCGTTGCGCGTGGAACTGTTTGATGAAGAGGTCGAACGTTTGTCGCTGTTTGACCCGCTTACCGGGCAGGTCGAATCCACTATTTCGCGCTTTACCATCTACCCTAAAACGCACTACGTGACGCCGCGCGAACGTATTGTACAGGCGATGGAAGAAATTAAAGTTGAGCTGGCAGAGCGGCGAAAAGTCCTGTTGGCAAATAACAAACTGCTGGAAGAACAGCGCTTAAGTCAGCGTACCCAGTTCGATCTGGAAATGATGAACGAGCTGGGTTACTGCTCGGGGATTGAAAACTATTCCCGCTATCTGTCCGGGCGTGGTCCGGGCGAGCCGCCGCCGACGCTGTTTGATTACCTGCCTGCCGATGGCCTGCTGGTGGTGGATGAATCTCACGTGACTATCCCGCAAATTGGCGGCATGTATCGCGGTGACCGGGCGCGTAAAGAAACCCTGGTCGAATACGGATTCCGTCTGCCGTCTGCGCTGGATAACCGTCCGCTTAAATTTGAAGAGTTTGAAGCGCTGGCCCCGCAAACCATCTACGTTTCGGCGACGCCGGGCAACTATGAGCTGGAGAAATCCGGTGATGATGTGGTCGATCAGGTAGTAAGACCGACCGGCCTGCTGGATCCGGTCATTGAGGTGCGCCCGGTGGCGACGCAGGTTGACGATCTGCTATCTGAGATCCGCACCCGTGCGGCGATTAACGAACGTGTGCTGGTCACCACGCTCACCAAACGGATGGCGGAGGATCTCACCGAGTATCTTGAAGAGCACGGTGAACGGGTGCGTTATCTGCACTCTGACATCGATACCGTGGAACGTATGGAAATCATTCGTGACCTGCGTCTGGGCGAGTTTGACGTGCTGGTGGGTATCAACCTGCTACGTGAAGGTCTGGACATGCCTGAGGTCTCCCTGGTGGCGATTCTGGACGCAGACAAAGAAGGGTTCCTGCGTTCTGAGCGGTCACTTATTCAGACCATTGGTCGTGCGGCGCGTAACATCAACGGTAAGGCGATTCTCTACGGCGATAAAATTACCGCCTCTATGGCTAAAGCGATTGGTGAAACCGAACGTCGCCGTGAGAAGCAGCAGCTCTATAACGAAGAACACGGTATTACGCCGCAGGGGCTGAACAAGAAAGTGGTCGATATTCTGGCGCTGGGGCAGAATATTGCGAAGACCAAAGCGAAAGGCAAAGGGAAGTCACGCGCAGGCGCGAAGTCTGAGGTTGTCGAACTGGATATGACGCCAAAAGCGCTGCAGCAGAAGATTCACGAGCTGGAAGGGCAGATGATGCAACACGCGCAGAATCTCGAATTTGAAGAGGCCGCGACAATCCGTGACCAGTTGCATCAGTTGCGCGAGTTGTTTATTGCGGCATCGTAAGGCGGTGTCGGATGCGGGGTAAACCCTTATCCGACCTACTGGGTAGATAGCGTACGTAGGCCGGATACCGGAGCAAATCGTTTTGTAGGCCTGATAAGCGCAGCGCATCAGGCATTGTTTGATGCCGGAGCAAATCGTTTTGTAGGCCTGATAAGCGAAGCGCATCAGGCATTGTTTGATGCCGGAGCAAATCGATTTGTAGGCCTGATATGCGTAGCGCATCAGGCATTGTTTGATGCCGGAGCAAATCGTTTTGTAGGCCTGATAAGCGCAGCGCATCAGGCATTGTTTGATGCCGGAGCAATTCGTTTTGTAGGCCTGATAAGCGAAGCGCATCAGGCAAATCCGTTCAGCCCAGCGCCTGCACCGCTTTCTCCAGCGCACTATGCAATAGCTGGCGGTCATGGCGGTAGGGAATATCGCTGGCTTCCAACACTTCCTGGATCACAACGCGGTCGGTAACGGCGGAAGCATCCACTTTCGGCCCCACAACCACCGCATCAATCACTTTCTTCCCGACGTACTGTTCAATAATGGCCAGCTTATCGCTAAGCGTCAGGCTCGCTGCTGGCAGGCTTAATTCGCGTCCAAGATTGCCTATGTAGACCATTGGAGCCGGTGTGCGACGTAATGCCTGTGACATTTCATCGAGTAACAGAATCGGCATCAGGCTGGTGTAAAAACTGCCGGGGCCTATCAAAATTAAATCCGCTTCAGCGATAGCCTCAACGGCCTCCCGTGTAGTCGGGACTTTTGGCGAAAGCATCAGTTCCTGAGGTGGGACGGTGAGCTGATCGATATTCACTTCGCCATAAACTTCGTGCCCCTGGTCATCAATGGCCATCAGATCCACCGGCAGCTCCGACATCGGAATTAAATGTGCGTCAACTTTCAGCAGGCTACGAATTAAATTGATAGCTTCCAGAGGCCGCACGCTGAGGTGATCGAGCGCCTTTAACATCAGATTTCCGAGGTTATGCCCGGAAAGTTCGCCATTACCGCCAAAACGATACTCAAACATAGCGGATGCAACGCTGGGTTGGGTAATTAACTGGTTCAGACAGTTACGCATGTCTCCCCAGGCAATCCCTCCTTCAGAGCGACGAATACGACCTGTCGACCCGCCGTTATCGGTGGTGGTGACGATACCCGTCAGGCGGGAACCTAATGGGGAAAGAGAGGAGAGAACGCGTCCTAATCCATGCCCTCCGCCGAGAGCGACAACGCGGTCCAAATCTGCCAGCGTGCGAGTGCGCATATATTTTCCTGATATCAATTGATCGGCGCTACAGTAACGTAAATAGCGTGTTTTCAGCAATTATCCAGTCGGCATCTGCCGTAATTTTTTTCTGCGATCTACTCCTTTCTGACGACACTCACCTGATGGCAAGATGATGTATATCAATGCAAAACTGTGATTTTTGCTTATTCTGTAGCGAAATTGCACGATTATGTCGCTATATACATATTTATACAGCGAAAGTGTACATGGCAAAAGCGCCATTTACACGCTAGTATCGGCATAACCACAAAGTACTCTTAAAAATTTGAGTTGCCGTAAGCCAACGCATCTGCAACTCGAAGTATGATGAGTATAAACACTCTAGCCTCTGCACCTGGGTCAAATGATACGGTGCTTTGGCCGTGACAAGACTTGAAAAAGTTTGTCACCAGGGCGCAGGAAGAAATGACTACGTCTCCCGTATTTGGAAAGGTGTACATGGGCTCTCAACTTACCGATGCTTTCGCACGTAAGTTTTACTACTTACGTTTGTCGATTACCGATGTGTGTAACTTTCGTTGCACCTACTGCCTGCCGGATGGCTATAAGCCCGGCGGGGTCACCAATAACGGCTTTTTAACCGTTGATGAAATTCGCCGTGTCACGCGTGCGTTCGCCAGTCTGGGAACGGAAAAAGTGCGTCTGACGGGGGGCGAACCTTCACTGCGTCGCGACTTCACTGACATTATCGCCGCCGTGCGCGAAAACGACGCCATTCGCCAGATTGCGGTAACCACCAATGGTTATCGTCTGGCGCGCGATGCCGCCGCCTGGCGCGATGCCGGACTGACCGCGCTCAACGTCAGCGTCGACAGCCTCGACGCCCGTCAGTTTCACGCCATTACCGGACAGGACAAGTTTCAGCAGGTGATGGCAGGCATTGATGCTGCCTTTGATGCCGGTTTTGAAAAAGTGAAAGTCAACACCGTGCTGATGCGCGACGTAAACCATCATCAACTGGACACCTTCCTGGCGTGGATCCAACCTCGACCAATCCAACTGCGTTTTATTGAACTGATGGAAACGGGCGAGGGCAGCTCTCTCTTCCGTAAACACCATATTTCCGGACAGGTACTGCGCGATGAGCTGCTGCGTCGCGGCTGGATCCACCAGATCCGACAGCGTAGCGACGGCCCGGCTCAGGTTTTCTGTCATCCTGATTATGTTGGCGAAATTGGTCTGATCATGCCTTATGAGAAAGACTTCTGCGCCACCTGTAATCGTCTGCGCGTTTCCTCTGTCGGCAAGCTTCATCTGTGTTTATTTGGTGAAGGCGGCGTAAGCCTGCGTGATTTGCTGGAAGACGATGCTCAGCAACCGGCGCTGGAAGAACGTATTTCAGCCGCGCTGCTGGAGAAAAAGCAGACCCATTTCCTGCATCAGAACAATACCGGTATTACGCAAAACTTATCTTACATTGGCGGCTGATCGCTAAAAGGAGTTTTTCATGAGTCAGGTAAGCGCTGAATTTATCCCGACACGCATTGCTATTCTTACTGTTTCCAACCGTCGCGGCGAAGAAGATGACACCTCCGGCCATTATCTGCGTGACTCGGCGCAAGAAGTGGGTCATCAGATTGTCGATAAGGCGATTGTCAAAGAGAACCGCTACGCCATCCGCGCCCAGGTTTCTGCCTGGATTGCCAGTGACGATGTACAGGTGGTGCTCATTACCGGTGGCACTGGCTTAACCGAAGGGGACCAGGCGCCGGAAGCGCTGCAACCGCTGTTCGACAGAGAAGTCGAAGGGTTTGGCGAAGTATTCCGTATGCTGTCGTTTGAAGAGATTGGCACCGCGACGCTGCAATCCCGCGCGATTGCCGGGGTGGCCAATAAAACGCTGATTTTTGCCATGCCGGGTTCGACCAAAGCGTGTCGTACTGCCTGGGAAAATATCATTGCGCCGCAGCTTGATGCCCGTACGCGTCCGTGTAATTTCCACCCACATTTGAAGAAATAAGTATGTCGCAACTGACTCATATTAACGCCGCTGGCGAAGCGCATATGGTGGATGTCTCCGCCAAAGCGGAAACCGTACGCGAGGCGCGTGCAGAAGCATTTGTAACCATGCGTAGCGAAACGCTGGCGATGATCATCGACGGCAGTCACCATAAGGGTGATGTTTTCGCCACGGCGCGTATTGCCGGTATTCAGGCTGCCAAACGGACCTGGGATCTTATCCCACTGTGTCACCCACTGATGTTGAGCAAGGTCGAAGTCAGTTTGCACGCCGAGCCGGAGCACAATCGCGTACGTATTGAAACGCTGTGTCGCCTGACCGGTAAAACCGGCGTTGAAATGGAAGCGTTAACGGCAGCCTCCGTGGCGGCGTTGACCATCTACGATATGTGCAAAGCGGTGCAAAAGGATATGGTGATTGGTCCGGTGCGTTTGCTGGCAAAAAGCGGCGGCAAATCGGGTGATTTTAAGGTGGATGCGCATGATTAAGGTTCTTTTCTTTGCTCAGGTACGGGAACTGGTGAACACCGATGCGTTAGAAGTTGCCGCCGAGTTTGCAACGGTAGAAGCGCTGCGCAAGCATCTGGCGGCGCAAAGCGATCGCTGGGCGCTGGCGCTGGAAGACGGCAAGCTGCTGGCGGCGGTGAATCAGACGCTGGTCAGTTTTGACCATCCTCTTAACGCGGGTGATGAAGTCGCTTTCTTCCCGCCGGTAACCGGAGGCTAAAATGGCTGAAACGCGAATTGTTGTTGGCCATGCGCCGTTCAGCGTCGGGGATGAGTATCCCTGGCTGGCAGAGCGCGATGAAGACGGCGCGGTAGTCACTTTCACCGGTAAAGTGCGCAATCACAATCTCGGTGACAGCGTTAAGGCGTTAACGCTGGAACACTATCCGGGAATGACCGAAAAAGCGCTGGCGGAGATTGTCGACGAAGCGCGTTCGCGCTGGCCGCTGGGTCGGGTGACGGTGATCCATCGCATTGGCGAACTGTGGCCGGGTGACGAAATCGTTTTTGTTGGCGTGACCAGCGCGCATCGCAGCAGCGCGTTTGATGCCGGGCAGTTCATTATGGATTACCTGAAAACCCGCGCGCCGTTCTGGAAGCGCGAGGCCACGCCGGAAGGTGAGCGCTGGGTTGACGCCCGCGACAGTGATAAGCTAGCAGCAAAACGCTGGTAGAGTACAATTGTTGTAGGCTCATACTGATTCAGGAGATTGTCATGGACCGATTCCCACGATCCGATTCTATTGTACAGGCCCGTTCCGGCCTGCAAACGTATATGGCGCAGGTGTACGGCTGGATGACCTGCGGACTATTGCTGACGGCGTTTATCGCCTGGTATGCGGCAAATACGCCCGCGGTGATGATGTTTGTCTTCTCCAGCAAAATCACCTTCTTTGGCCTGATCATCGCTCAACTGGCGCTGGTGTTTGTTCTGTCCGGCATGGTGCAAAGGCTGAGCGCGGGTATGGCGACCACGCTGTTTATGCTCTATTCGGCATTAACCGGGTTGACGCTATCAAGCATCTTTATTGTCTATACCTACTCGTCTATCGCCAGCACCTTCGTGGTCACTGGTGGGATGTTCGGGATCATGAGTTTGTATGGCTACACCACCAAGCGCGATCTGAGCGGCTTCGGCAATATGCTGTTTATGGCGCTGATCGGTATTGTGCTGGCTTCGCTGGTTAACTTCTGGCTGAAGAGCGAAGCGCTGATGTGGGCGGTGACCTATATCGGGGTGATAGTGTTTGTCGGTCTGACCGCCTATGACACGCAGAAGCTGAAAAATATCGGTGAGCAGATCGACCTGCGAGACAGCTCCAATCTGCGTAAATACGCGATTCTTGGGGCCTTAACGCTGTATCTGGACTTCATCAACCTGTTCCTGATGCTGCTGCGTATTTTCGGCAATCGTCGTTAATTGTCTGTTGCCGGATGGTATAAAAAGTAGGCCGGATAAGGTGTTACGCCGCATCCGGCACTATATACATCCTCATTATACATCCTCATTTCGCCATCGCCTTCTCGTTCTTTGCCCGTAGCTTTTTCGCCCGACTCTCCAACAGCAAATAACACATTAGCGCCAGCAATAGCGGAATAAAATAGTACAGCACGCGATACGCGAGCAGGGCAGCAATGATCGTGCCCTGAGACGTATTCTCTCCCGCCAGCAGCGCCATAAACACCGCCTCCAGCACGCCGATTCCCGCCGGAATATGCACAATAACCCCGGCAATACTGCTTACCAGCAGCACGCCAAGCACGAAGAAATAGTTAATATTCTGACCCAGCAACAACCAGATAATCGCCCCCATAACCATCCAGTTAGTCCCGGATATCGCCATCTGCGCGAGGGCAAATTTCCAGGAGGGGAGCACCAGCTTTTGGCCCTTGATGGTGATGTGACGATGTTTAGCGAAGGTGCAAAACCACAGATAAACAACAATAATCAGCAGCAGCGCTATGCCTAAAATGCGCAATGTGCCTTCATCGATATACCAGTGAGCGGGCAGTTCGACGACGCCGAAGGTAAATATAAAACCGCCCAGCAGAATATAGCCCAGCCAGTTAGTGGTAATGCTCAGCGAAAAAATCCGCGTTATTGTGCCCCCCGGCAACCCGAGACGCGAGTAGAGCCGATATCGCATCCCAATACCGCCCACCCAGGTGCTTAACGTCAGGTTAAACGCGTAACAGATAAACGACACCAGCATGACCTGGCGTTTTGCCAGTTTGTGACCGCAGTAGTAGCGCCCGAGCAGATCATAACAACCGTAAAGTAAATAACTGACGATCACCAACCCCACGGCGCTGAGCAGGGCGATCCGGTTGTAATCGCGAATTACCGTCCACACTTCCTGCCAGTTGACTTTGCTGGCATAAACGACCAGCAACACGATCACCGCAATAAAAAATAACCATGTGAGGATCTTTTTCGCTAACCGCCAGCGTCGGTGATTTTTTGCCATCAGGTTTTCCCTCCTGCATCCTCAGTTTGTATACGGTCCTGAGTTTCCAGAGCGGGCTGCGCGGGCGGCTCTACCTCGGCCAGATGCGGGGTATGCGCCGGAAGCCAGCCGACCAGCGCCGGGAAGTGGCGTAAAAAGTGGAAGGCCAACACGCTTTTAGTCAGGTTCCACCAGGTGCGTTTTGGCAGCATGGATTCATCAACCCGTTTGCAGTCCTGCGCAATAATAGGGTTCAGGTTGTCGCGCAGGGTCTGGTTAAACGTGCGGTCATGAATAATCAGATTCGCTTCCAGATTCAGTGACAGGCTCAGCGGATCAAGATTGCTGGAGCCCACCGTCGCCCAGTGATCGTCCATCAGCGCCACTTTGCCATGCAGAGGTTTACGGCGGTATTCGTAGACATGGACACCACCTTTAACCAGATAGTTGTACAGCAGGCGGGCACCCACTTTCACAATCGGCATATCCGGTTCACCCTGCACAATGAGTTTTACCCGAACGCCGCGTCGTGCTGCTTTACGCAGGGCATGCAGCAGGCGATAACCGGGAAAGAAATAGGCATTGGCAATGATCACTTCCCGTCGGGCCTGGGTCAGCATTTTAAGATAGTGGCGTTCAATATCATCGCGATGCTCTTCGTTATCGCGCCAGACAAACAGCGCCTGCGCTTCGCCGGGTCGATGATTGTCAATTGCCCGGTGATGACGTCGCCACCAGCGTCGTACGGCGCTTTGCCCGGGCAGGTTTTCCAGTACAAAGTTCAGAATGTCAGCAACGACTGGACCTTCAACGCGCACGGCGTAATCCTGCTTGGCCTCCGGGCCGTAATCCGACATATGTTCAGCGGAGTAATTGATGCCGCCGACAAAGGCAACACGGTCATCAATGACCACTATTTTTCGATGCATACGGCGAAAGAGATTGGTGCGCATTCCAAAAAGACGCGGACGCGGATCGTAGTAGCGGAAAACAACACCGGCTACGGTCAGCTCTTCAACAAAACTGTCGCTCAGATCCGGCGAGCCGTAGCCATCCAGCAGCACCTCTGCTTTGATTCCTCGTCGGGCGGCTTCGAGCAACGCGGCATGCAGCTGTTTCCCTACCGCATCTTCAAACCAGATAAAAGTCTCAAGGATAATTTTTTGCTGTGCCTGCTCAATGGCGTCAAATACGGCGGGGTAGAATTGATCGCCGTTTTCCAGCAGTTGAATTTGATTGCCTTCACGCCAGCCATATTTCATAAATGAATCTCCGCACTCAGAGGGGCATGATCGGACAAATGTCGCCAGTGACGCAGCGCAAGCGTCGTTGGGGTACTGGCATTCGCGTTTTTCACATAGATCCTGTCCAGGCGCAGCAGGGGAAACTGCACCGGAAACGTTCGCGCCGGGCGACCGTGGGCGCGGGTAAAAATCTCGTCAAGGCCAGCTTTGGCTTTCAACGGGCGATTGGCCGTTTGCCGCCAGTCGTTAAAATCTCCTGCGATGACCACGGGTTCCGCGTCGGGCAGGGCGTTGACCCAGTCTGCCAGCATAGCGAGCTGGGCCTGGCGGTGAGCTTCACGTAGGCCGAGATGCACACACATCACATGAATGGGGTGGGAGAGCATTGGCGGTACAATGCGGCAGTAAAGGACTCCGCGCTTTTCACTCGCGCCGACTGACACATCACGGTTTTCATAATGCTCAATGGGATACCGCGACAACACCGCATTACCGTGATGTCCTTGCGGGTACACGGCGTTACGCCCGTAGGCGAAGTCGCTCCACATCGTGTCCGCCAGAAATTCGTAGTGGCTGGTATCCGGCCAGTTCTCAATGTGCAGCGAATGCGCTTCGTGCGCTCCCATGACTTCCTGCAGACACACAATGTCTGCGCCGACGGTTCTTACGGCTTCCCGTAGCTCAGGCAAAATAAAACGCCGGTTGAAGGCAGTGAACCCTTTGTGAGTATTAATGGTGAGCACATTGAATGAAAATTGAACTCTCGATCCGCTCATGGACCTCCCGGTGGCGTCACTTCCTAAATAAAATAGTGTAGTCGTCGTCACAAAAAGATGCGGTGTTACGGAATTTTCCGTAAAGTCCGGTACTCTGAACAATTAGTCGAAAATCCTTCAGGAGAATAGCCATGAGGTGGCAACAACGTGTTCGTGTCGCAACGGGTCTAAGTTGCTGGCAGATAGTGTTGCATTTACTGGTAGTGGCGTTGCTGGTAATGGGCTGGATGAGCGGCAGACTGGTGCATGTCGGCCTGGGATTGTGCGTCGTGTACGGCGTTACCGTTTTATTGATGCTTGCATTGCAACGTCACCACGAACAGCGCTGGCGCGACGTGGCTGATGTGCTGGAAGAGTTGACCACGACGTGGTATTTCGGTGCCGCCATGATCGTGCTGTGGCTGCTGTCACGCGTGCTGCAAAACAACGTCTTGCTGGCACTGGCGGGGCTGGTCATCCTTGCCGGACCCGCCGTGGTCTCGCTGCTGGCGAAAGACAAAAAGCTACATCACCTTGCGTCTAAACATCGCATACGCCGCTGATCCGGTCGTGGCCGCTATCACTAATAGCGGCCACAAGCTTCCCCAGACAATCTGCAGACTCGCATCTTTCAGGTAAATCTGTTTCGTGATGTCCGTAAAATGGCGGATCGGGTTTATCCACGTCAGATTCTGCAACCAGACCGGCATGTTTTCGACAGGTGAGACATAGCCCGAGAGTAAAATCGCCGGCATCATAAACACAAACACCCCGATAAACGCCTGCTGCTGGGTGGCGCACAGTGACGAAATCAGCAGACCAAAGCCGACCAGCGACAGCCCGTAAATTACCATCGTGAAATAAAACAGCCCCAATGAACCGGCAAACGGAATGTGATAAGCCCAGATACCAATCGCCAGCACAATGGTGGCCTGAAAAGTTGCCACAATTAACGCAGGCACCGCTTTGCCGATGAAAATCTGCCAGGTGGTAAGCGGGGAAACCAGCAGTTGATCCAGTGTGCCTTGCTCGCGCTCGCGGGCAACCGAGAGCGAGGTGACGATCATTACGCCGATGGTGGTGATCATGGCGATCAGCGACGGAACCACAAACCATTTGTAATCCAGATTCGGGTTATACCAGTTACGCACCACCAGCTCGCTGTTGTTCGGTTTCGGCTTGCCGTCCATCAGCTCCTGCTGATACTCCTTAACGATTTGTTGCAGGTAATTCGCGGCAATTTGCGCGCTGTTGGAGTTACGTCCGTCGAGGATAATCTGCATGGGAGCCTGCTGGAAGGTATCCAGATTACGCGAAAAATTGGCCGGGAAACGCACCAACAGCAGGGCTTTTTGCGTGTCGATGGTGGGCTGGATCTCCTGCGGACTTTTCAACAGAAGAACATGCGTAAAGGCGCTGGCGCGGGCGAAGCGCTGGGTAAGCTCAACCGAATGTTTACCGTTGTCTTCGTTATAGATAGCGATAGTGGCGTTGGTCACTTCCAGCGTTGCCGCGAACGGGAACAGGATAACCTGAATCAGCACCGGTAAAATCAGAATGGCTCGCGTCTGCGGTTCGCGTAATAGCGATTGCAGCTCTTTGCGAATTAATGTCCATAAGCGATGAAACATGCCTGTCCTCTCAGTCCAGTTTGTAGGCCTGATGAGCTAAGCGCATCAGGCATGATGCCGGATGGCGACGTGAACGCCTTATCCGGCCTACGGCTACAATTATCCATACACGAATTTAATCCAGCCGACGTTTGGTTTTAAGCCACGTCAGGCCGATAAACATCACCGCCGAAGCGATTAAAAACAGCACGTTGATAATCAGCACCACCGGGATATTTCCCGCCAGAAACAGGCTTTGCAGGGTACTGACGAAATAACGTGCCGGAATAATGTAGGTTACCGCCCGGATGATCGCGGGCATGCTGTCTATCTGGAAGATAAAACCCGACAGCATAATCGAGGGCAGGAAGGCGGCATTCAGCGCAACCTGTGCGGCGTTAAACTGGTTGCGAGTGATGGTGGAAATAAGCAACCCCATGCCGAGCGTACTGAGCAGAAACAGGCTGGTAATGAAAAACAGGATCAGCAACGAGCCGCGGTAGGGCACGCCAAGAATAAACACCGACACCAGCATACACAGCAGCATCGCCAGCATGCCCAGAAAGTAATACGGGATCAGTTTGCACAGTAGGAGTTCGACGCGGGTGACTTCTGTCGACAGCAGCGCTTCCATGGTGCCGCGCTCCCATTCGCGCGCCACCACTAATGAGGTGAGGATGGCGCCAATCACCGTCATGATGATGGTTACCGCTCCGGGAATAATAAAGTGCTGGCTGATGGCCGCCGGGTTAAACCAGTAGCGGGTTTGCACGTCGATCAAAGGTTTGAACGATTCCCCGCGATCTTCTGCCCGCTGTTGCTGCCAGATTTGCCAGATGCCTTCGACATAACCCTGCACAAAGTTGGCGGTATTCGGTTCGCTGCCGTCGGTGATCACCTGGATCGGGGCGACATCGTTAGGTCGCGCCATCTGCTGGGCAAAATCCACTGGGATCACCACCAGACCGCGAATGCGCCCGGCCTGCATTTTCTCAATCAGTTCCTGACGATTATCGCTGATGGTGGCGTCAATATACGGCGAACCGGTCATGGTATGGGTAAAATCCAGCGCCTCTTCACTCTGCTGTTCGAGCAAAATCCCTACCCGCAGCTTGCTGGAGTCGAGGTTGATCCCGTAGCCGAAGATAAACAGCAGCAGCAGCGGGATCACCACAGCAATCAGCCAGCTGCTGGGATCGCGGACGATCTGGCGCGTCTCTTTCACGCACAGCGCGCGGACGCGACGCCAGGAGAGAGCGGAGTTACTCATGCGTATGCTCCTTATCCCAGTCATTGATTAGCGTGATGAACGCCTGTTCCATGGTTGGGTCCGGCGTGTCGCTGTCGGCAGCCTGAGCCTTCAGGTCGTCTGGCGTACCGCTGGCTATCAGTTTGCCGCGATACACCAGCCCGATGCGATCGCAGTATTCTGCCTCATCCATAAAGTGGGTGGTCACCATCACCGTGACGCCTTTTTCCACCATACTGTTGATATGCAACCAGAACTCACGACGGGTGAGGGGATCGACCCCGGAAGTGGGTTCATCAAGGAACAGAATGTCGGGTTCATGCATCAGCGAGCAGGCCAGCGCCAGACGCTGCTTAAATCCCAGCGGCAGTTCATCGGTGGCATGGGAAGCGATACTCTTCAGGCCAAATGCTTCGCTCATACGATCGATTTTCTCTTTCTGCGCCCGACCGCGCAGGCCGTAGACGCCGGAGAAAAAGCGCAGATTCTGTTCAACCGTCAGGTTACCGTACAGGGAGAATTTCTGCGCCATATAGCCCAGATGCTGACGCGCTTTACCGGAGCTAACTTTCAGGTCCATATCCAGCACCAGCGCTTTGCCGGAAGTGGGGACCAGCAGGCCGCACATCATTTTAAAGGTGGTGGATTTGCCAGCGCCGTTGGGTCCTAACAGACCAAATATCTCGCCGCGCTGCACGGCAAAGTCTACGTGGTCGGTAGCGGCAAAATCGCCAAATTTCTTGGTCAGCGCTTTGGCTTCGATCACCGTTTCGCCAGGCGTGCCTTCCACGGTATGCAGGATAGCGCCCAGCGGGGATTCCGATGTTCCGGCTCCGCCGAGTAAATCGATAAAGGCATCTTCGAAGCGGGGTGCGGTTTCGTTGATGGTTATCTCCGGCATGCCGTCAGCGTTTTGGATCTGCTGAGCAGTAGCCTCTTTTTTCAGGATTAAACGGACGGATTTGCCCTGAATCATTCCGTCGCTGACCAGCGGCAGTTTTAACGCGCGTTGCAGCAGTCGGCGGTTGTTTTCCTGTGGACTGCTCATCAGGAAGCTGCGACCTGCCATGGTTTGCGTAAGCTGGGTGGGATCGCCCTGGTATAACAGTTCACCTTCGTTCATCAGCAGCACATCACGGCATTGCTCTGCTTCATCCAGATACGACGTACTCCAGAGGATCAGCATGCCGTCCCCGGCCAGCTCGTGGACCATTTGCCACAGTTCGCGACGGGAAATGGGGTCGACACCTACGCCTGGCTCATCCAGCAGCAACACTTTAGGTTCGCCAACCAGCGTACAGGCAAGCCCGAGCTTCTGCTTCATGCCGCCAGAAAGCTTGCCAGCCAGTCGTCCGGTAAATGGTCCCAGCGAGGTGAATTCCAGGAGTCGGGCAAAGGTTTTTTCTCGCGCTTCACCGGTGACGCTGCGTAAGTCGGCATAGAGATTGAGGTTCTCCATGACGGTTAAATCTTCGTACAGACCAAATTTCTGCGGCATATAGCCCAGCACCGCATGTAGTGCGCTGTCGTCTTTGATGGGGTCAAAACCAATCACTTCAGCACTTCCGGCATCAGGTTTTAATAATCCCGCCAGCATTCGCATCAACGTAGTTTTGCCCGCGCCGTCCGGCCCGACAAGCCCGGTCACGTAGCCTGCATGAACGGTACAGTCGAGCGGGGCGACGGCCGGTTTTTCCATTCCGGCAAAGTTTTTCGTCAGCCCTTTAAGCGTAATGACGGCGTCATTCATGCCGTGCCTCATCGCCAAACTTTATCGTTACCGGCATTCCCTGACGCAGCGCATCGTCCGCGTCGGTCACCACAATTCGCAGGCGATAAACCAGGTCGGTACGCAGGTCAGGAGTCTCGACCGTTTTCGGGGTAAATTCGGCGGTAGGAGAAACGAAGCCGATTTTGCCGTGATACGGTTTGTCCGGGCGGCCATCGGTATAGAGCAGGATCTCACGTCCTGGCTGCGCCTGGCTCAGATTTCGTTCGTCAACGTAAGCACGAACCCATACCGGACGCGTGAGCGACAGCGTCAGTACCGTGCCCCCTTCGTTCAGCATGCTGCCGGGTTCAACTGCACGGGTGAGAAGCGTGCCGTCAGACGGCGAGGTCAGCGTGGTGTCATGCAAATTAAGCTCTGCCTGTGCCAGCTCGGCCTGAGCTTGTTCGAGCGTGGCTTTTGCCTGCTCGATGTCCTGCACACGATTACCGCTGCGATACTGCGTGAGTTTATCCTGTGCGGATTTCAGCGAAGCTAACGCCTGATCGCGAGATGAACGGGCGTTTTCCAGATCGTTGGCTGAAATGGTGCGGCTTTTCCACAATCCGACCTGCCGATTGTAAAAGTTCTGCGCGTAATCATAGGCGGCCTGCGCCTGTTTGACTGCCGCCGCGGTTTGCGCGATCTCTTCTTCGCGATACCCTGCCAGCATCAGATCGTATTGTGCCTGTGCGGCGGCAACGTTGGCTTTTGCCTGCATCAATGCGTTTTCATACGGTGCGCGGTCCAGTTCACCCAGCACCTGACCGGCGGTAATCGCATCGCCTTCGTCAACCGCCAGCGAGGCCAGCCTGCCGCCGACACGAAAACTCAGGTTGACGCTACGGATATCGACATTGCCGTATAGCGTCAGGCCGTTATCTTGCCGACTCTGATACCACCACGTTCCACCGGCAATCACGGCAACGAGGGCCGCGATAACCAGCCCGAGAACGACAGGTTTTTTCATGACTCCAGACTCCTTTGCGTTAAACCTTGCAGAATAAGATCGATGTGACAGGTGATCGTTTGGTCAATCAGCGCGGTTTTATCCTCATCAAATTGTGACCAGCCTGTACGCAACAGAATGGTTTCTTTCCCCAGACGAAAAGCCAGCACCTCGCCGAGTATGGCGTGGGTGTGCAGAATCATTTGGGTATCATTGGCATCGCCGCCCGTATAGGCGGCAATCAGGCGCGTCAGGTGTGTATGCAACGGATTGATAACCTGGTCGTGCACCAGTTGATAAGCCGCGGTGGGGGAAAGCTGTTCGCGCGAGATAAATTTGCTCAGGTTAACGGTGTCGTCCTGAGTTAACAGCATGATCATATTTTTGCAGGCGCGCAGGATCAGTTCGCGCATCGCGCCACGGTCCGGCTCAGGCTGGGCGAATAAACGCTCGGCCTCTTCAGCGTGCGGGCGAAACTGTGCACCGATAAAATCCGCAATCCACTGGGCGCAGGCGAGATATAAATCCTCTTTTGAGCCAAAATAGTAGGTGATAGCCGCAATGTTTTGCCCGGCCTGTGCAGCGATATCGCGCGTCGTGGCGTGCAGACCATACTCACCGAATTGCGCCAATGCGGCGGCAATGAGCTGGTTCTTCGCCTGTTCACCTTTGGTTGTCATGGTGGGTGTATTCATGGCACGACTCTAATCTTAATCAATCGATTGATTAATATTATGACTGATGTGCAGCCTTGTCCAGTCCGGAGCGTTATTTTCCAGTGAAGGGATAATTTATGCGGCACATCACAAAAACTGCTACACTCCGCCCCTTCATGACATTGTGGTTTTTGTCATCTCTATTGTATGTATCTCCCTGAAAACGACACCGGTAACGGTCAGGGCGGTTCGGAGTTGTTATGTCTTTTGATTCCCTTGGTTTAAACCCTGAAATTTTACGTGCCGTTGCCGAGCAGGGTTACCGTGAACCTACCCCTATTCAGCAGCAGGCTATTCCTGCCGTGCTGGAAGGCCGCGATCTGATGGCTAGTGCCCAGACCGGTACGGGGAAAACGGCAGGTTTTACCCTGCCGCTGTTGCAGCACCTGATCACCAATCAGCCGCATGGTAAAAGCCGTCGTCCGGTTCGTGCACTGATCCTCACGCCAACCCGCGAACTGGCGGCCCAGATTGGCGAAAACGTCCGTGATTACAGTAAGTATCTGAATATTCGCTCGCTGGTGGTCTTCGGCGGCGTCAGCATTAACCCGCAGATGATGAAGCTGCGTGGCGGCGTAGATGTGCTGATCGCCACTCCGGGTCGTTTGCTCGATCTGGAACACCAGAATGCGGTGAAACTGGATCAGGTTGAGATCCTGGTACTGGATGAAGCTGACCGCATGCTGGATATGGGCTTTATTCACGATATTCGTCGCGTTCTGGCAAAACTGCCGGCAAAACGTCAGAACCTGTTGTTCTCGGCAACGTTCTCTGATGACATTAAATCGCTGGCCGAAAAACTGTTGCACAACCCGCTGGAAATCGAAGTGGCGCGTCGTAATACCGCGTCAGAGCAGGTTACTCAGCACGTTCATTTCGTTGATAAAAAACGTAAACGCGAACTGCTATCTCAGATGATTGGTCAGGGCAACTGGCAGCAGGTGCTGGTGTTTACCCGTACCAAACATGGCGCGAACCATCTGGCAGAGCAACTGAATAAAGACGGCATCCGCAGTGCGGCTATCCACGGTAATAAATCTCAGGGTGCGCGTACGCGTGCGCTGGCTGATTTTAAATCCGGTGATATTCGCGTGCTGGTAGCGACCGACATTGCCGCGCGAGGTCTGGACATTGAAGAGTTACCGCACGTGGTGAACTACGAGCTGCCAAACGTCCCGGAAGACTACGTGCACCGCATTGGTCGTACCGGTCGTGCGGCCGCTACCGGCGAAGCGTTGTCTCTGGTGTGCGTCGATGAACACAAGCTGTTGCGTGACATCGAGAAATTGCTGAAAAAAGAGATCCCGCGTATTGCAACGCCAGGCTATGAGCCAGACCCGTCCATTAAAGCTGAGCCGATCCAGAACGGTCGTCAGCAGCGTGGCGGCGGCGGTGGTCGTGGGCAGGGCGGAGCAGGGCGCGGACAGCAGCCGCGTCGTCAGGATGGCGGAGCGCCAAAAGCGAAACCGCGTAGCGGCGAAGGCAAACCGGCAGGTGATAAACCTCGTCCACCGCGCCGTCCGCGCAAACCGTCTGCAGCGCAGTAATTGCGAGCCCGGCCGAAAGGTCGGGCTTTTCTTTTTGCGACACGGGATAGAAAGTGCCACAATAGTGGCTGTTTATACAGTATTTCAGGTTTTCTCATGGCACTTACGGCTGCGCTAAAAGCGCAAATCGCCGCCTGGTACAAGGCGCTTCAGGAACAGATCCCCGACTTTATCCCCCGTGCGCCGCAGCGGCAGATGATTGCTGACGTCGCGAAAACGCTCTCCGGGGAAGAAGGGCGGCATCTGGCGATTGAAGCACCGACCGGAGTGGGGAAAACCCTGTCGTATCTGATTCCCGGTATTGCCATCGCGCGTGAAGAACAAAAAACGCTGGTGGTCAGTACCGCCAACGTCGCTTTGCAGGACCAGATCTACAGCAAAGATTTACCGCTGCTGCGCAAAATTATCCCCGACCTGCGTTTTACGGCTGCGTTTGGTCGCGGACGCTATGTCTGCCCGCGTAACTTAGCGGCGCTGGCCAGCACTGAACCCAATCAGCAGGATCTGCTGGCTTTTCTCGACGATGACCTGACGCCCAACAACCAGGAAGAACAAAAGCGCTGTGCCAGGCTAAAAGGCGATCTCGACAGCTACAAGTGGGACGGGCTGCGCGACCACACCGATATCGCTATCGACGACGGACTCTGGCAGCGTCTGAGCACCGATAAAGCCAGCTGTCTGAATCGCAACTGTCACTACTATCGTGAATGCCCTTTTTTTGTCGCCCGCCGGGAGATTCAGGAAGCTGAAGTGGTCGTGGCTAATCATGCGCTGGTAATGGCGGCCATGGAAAGCGAAGCCGTTTTGCCGGAGCCGAAAAACCTACTGCTGGTACTTGATGAAGGCCACCATTTGCCGGATGTCGCGCGCGATGCGCTGGAGATGAGCGCAGAAATCAGCGCCCCCTGGTATCGACTGCAGTTGGATCTGTTTTGCAAATTAGTGGCTACCTGCCTGGAGCAGTTCCGCCCGAAGACCACGCCGCCGCTGGCGAATGCCGAGCGTCTGAACGGTCACTGTGAGGAATTGTATGAGCTGATTTCATCGCTCAATAACATTCTTAATCTGTATATGCCCGCTACCCAGGAGGCGGAGCACCGCTTTGCGATGGGTGAATTGCCTGCGGAAGTGATGGAGATTTGTCAGCGTCTGGCAAAGCTAACGGAAATGCTGCGCGGTCTGGCGGAACTGTTCCTCAACGATCTCAGCGAAAAAACCGGCACTCACGATATCGTGCGTCTGCATCGGGTTATTTTGCAGATGAACCGGGCGCTGGGCATGTTTGAGGCGCAAAGCAAACTGTGGCGGCTGGCATCGCTCGCGCAATCGTCAGGCGCGCCGGTGAGTAAATGGGCGACGCGCGAGGTGCGTGACGGGCAGATCCACGTCTGGTTCCACTGCGTGGGGATCCGTGTGAGCGATCAGCTCGAACGACTGCTGTGGCGTAGCGTCCCGCATATTATTGTCACTTCCGCAACGCTGCGCTCTCTCAACAGCTTCTCGCGTTTGCAGGAGATGAGCGGTCTGAAAGAAAAAGCAGGGGACCGGTTTGTCGCGCTGGATTCACCGTTTAATCACGTTGAACAGGGCAAAATAGTCATTCCGCAGATGCGCTACGAACCGTTAATTGATAACGAAGAGCAGCATATCGCGGAAATGGCCGCCTATTTTCGCGAACAGCTGGAGAGTAAAAAGCATCAGGGCATGCTGGTACTTTTTGCCAGCGGTCGGGCGATGCAGCGTTTTCTTGAGCACGTTACCGATCTGCGCCTGCTGTTGTTGGTGCAGGGCGATCAGCCGCGCTACCGTCTGGTGGAGTTGCACCGCAAACGGGTGACCAACGGCGAGCGCAGTGTGCTGGTTGGGCTGCAATCTTTTGCTGAAGGTCTGGACTTGAAAGGCGACCTGCTGACTCAGGTGCATATTCACAAAATTGCTTTTCCGCCTATCGACAGCCCGGTGGTGATCACCGAGGGCGAGTGGTTGAAAAGTCTGAACCGCTACCCCTTCGAGGTGCAGAGCCTGCCTGCGGCGTCATTCAATTTGATCCAGCAGGTTGGGCGACTCATCCGTAGCCATGGCTGCTGGGGAGAAGTGGTTATTTATGACAAGCGTTTATTGACCAAAAGCTATGGCAAGCGTTTACTGAACGCGTTACCCATATTTCCGATAGAGCAACCTGCTGTGCCAGACGTTATAGTAAAACCAAAAGAAAAAGCGAAACCCACGCGCCGCCGTCGGCGTTAACGATGCGAGCAACAGGCAAGGAGTTATCGATGGATTACCGCAAAATCATTAAAGAGATTGGGCGAGGAAAAAATCACGCGCGTGACCTGGATAAGGATACTGCTCGCGGACTGTATACCCATATGATGAACGGCGACGTACCTGACCTTGAGATGGGCGGGGTACTGATTGCGCTACGTATCAAGGGCGAAGGTGAAGCGGAGATGCTGGGCTTTTACGAAGCGATGCAAAACCACACCATTCGACTGACTCCGCCGGTAACCAAACCCATGCCGATTGTCATTCCCAGCTACAATGGCGCGCGCAAGCAGGCGAATTTGACTCCGCTGCTGGCGATTTTACTGCATAAACTCGGTTTTCCGGTGGTGGTGCACGGCGTCAGCGAGGATCCAACCCGCGTACTGACTGAAACCATTTTTGAACTGATGGGGATTACGCCAACGCTGCATGCCGGGCAGGCGCAGGCAAAGCTGGATGGTCATGAGCCGGTGTTTATTCCGGTGAGCGCGCTGTGCCCTCCGCTGGAGAAACAGCTGGCGATGCGCTGGCGCATGGGTGTGCGTAACAGTGCACATACGCTGGCTAAATTAGCCACGCCGTTTGCTGAAGATGCCGCGTTGCGTCTTTCCAGCGTGTCCCACCCGGAATATGTTTCGCGCGTGGCGAAGTTCTTCGGCGATATCGGTGGGCGCGGCCTGTTGATGCATGGTACCGAGGGCGAAGTGTATGCCAACCCGCAGCGCTGCCCGCAGATAAGCCTGATAGATTCATCCGGTGTGCGAGTGCTACAAGACCGACAGAGCGAGATGCCTGACGAGCCGGTACCCCTACCGGTAGCAAAAGACCCGGAAACCACCGCGCGCTGGATTGAGCGTTGTCTGGCTGGCAGTGAGCCTGTTCCGGCATCGTTGAAAATCCAGATGGCCTGCTGCCTGGTGGCAACCGGTGAGTCCGCCTCACTGGCTGAAGGACTTGCCCGCGTCGAGCAAAGTTTCTAAACCATTTGTTATCCCGACGGGCCTGTTGCCTGGCCTGTCGGTTCTCTCTGTTCGGCAATGTGAAATTTCTGCACGTTTATTGACCTCCAGCGCACCGTGGCGCAGCATAGTTTGTTGAAAAATAAGAAACACAACAAACCCGCGACACAACAGGAGATAACAATGAACAGTGGACATCGCTTCCATGTGCCAACGCTGCACGCCTTTATCCAGGCCGTTTTTCATCAGATGGGAAGCAATGATCAGGAGGCGCGGCTGGTGGCCGACCATCTGATAGCCTCTAACCTCGCCGGTCACGACTCCCATGGCATCGGTATGATCCCAAGCTATATTCGTTCATTCTCGCAGGGACATCTGCAGATCAACCGTCATGCCAAAGTGGTAAAAGATGCGGGGGCGGTGATTACGCTTGACGGCGACTTTGCGTTTGGTCAGGTGGCAGCGCACGAGGCAATCACGCTTGGAATCGAAAAAGCGCGTCAGTACGGAATCGCTGCCGTGGCATTACATAATTCGCACCATATCGGCCGTATTGGCTACTGGGCGGAGCAATGTGCGGCAGCAGGTTTTGTCTCGGTGCATTTTGTGAATGTGGTGGGGATCCCGATGGTCGCACCGTTTCATGGGCGCGATAGCCGTTTTGGCACCAATCCTTTCTGCGTCGTGTTTCCACGTAAAAATACCTTCCCACTGTTGCTGGACTATGCAACCAGCGCCATCGCGTTTGGCAAAACCCGTGTGGCATGGCATAAGGGCGAGCCGGTGGCTCCAGGATGCCTGATTGATGTGGCGGGTGTTCCCACTACCGATCCTGCGGTAATGCAGGTTTCTCCGCTGGGGTCGTTGCTGACCTTTGCCGAGCACAAGGGGTATGCGCTGGCGGCGATGTGCGAAATTATGGGCGGTGCGCTTTCTGGCGGTAAAACCACACATGAAGAGAGCCTGCAGACCAGCGCGGACGCCATCATTAACTGTATGACCACCATCATTATGAATCCACAACTGTTCGGCGCGCCGGACTGCGACAACCAGGTCGCGGCATTTGCTGAGTGGGTGAAAGCGTCCCCGCATGCTGAAGATGCCCCGATCCTGTTGCCTGGGGAGTGGGAGGTGAACACTCGCGAGGAACGGCTGGAACACGGTATTCCGCTGGATGCCGGAAGTTGGCAAGCGATTTGTGAGGCGGCACTGCAAATTGGGATGCCAGACGCCGTGTTGCAGGAATTCTGCCAACGGCTGAAACAATAGGCAAAAAAAAAGCCCGTCCAGTGGCGGACGGGCAAACAAAGGGTAACAAACAGGGTCAATGAGGGTTGGAGCATTGGGTCGTACAGGTAATCTTTCGGTTATTTATAGATAACCGCGGTGCCGCTCATTTTGTCTTTGCCGATAGCGGAAGTGATGCTGTACCCAGTTGCGCCAGCAGCATTCGCTTTCTCAGCCAGTTTGGCTTCCAGGCCGTCCAGCGTAGTGACGCCGTCAGCAGATACCACACCAATTTTGTTCATGTTTTGCGCCTGAGTAGAGGAAACCGGCTCGGCAGCGAAAACGCCAAATGACAGGGTGGACAGGGCGATGGCAGCAACAGCAAATTTGATATTTTTCATGATTAATCTCTCGCAGGGTTGTTCTGTTAGTCAGTGTTCTTTAAGAAGACGTTGTTCCGTCGATGTGATAAGTATCACGTTTTTTTTGGTGAGAGAAAATCGAATAGAATTGACGACATCAATCAAAAAAATTGAATGACAAATAACTTATTGAATATTAATAAATTCGAGTAAGGGATTTACAGTTCTTGTCATTGCGCTTTACAGAGAAGGCGACAACGGCACATTTTGCTACACAGGGTGCAAAAAAGCGTGCTCGTAAAGGAAATCGTATGCGCTGAAACTTTTGGTAAAGATAAGTCAACGTAGCTGGCTGTCTTTCGAACCCCTGCGATTATATCCTAAAAATGCTGAGTTATGTGAATCTTTATCCTGTTGGCAGGTGATGCATAAGCGTACCCCTGGCACGGCCTCACGTCTGGCCTGAGGGATAGGATCCCCACATTCTTCGCATTCATACAGACTTTCCCCCGTCGGTAACTCACCGCGAGCGCGGGCAACAGCATCTTCAATAGTATTGTTGATCTGTTCGTTAACCGCGTCGTCATTTGCCCATCCGGATGCCATGTGTACCTCCTGCTGATGTCTACAGACTAAGTATAGCGAAGGTGATGGTTGAAAAACGACCACGCGCCAGCAGTATCAGATTTCAGACCATTCGCGCAGCAGGTTATGGTAGAGATTGAGTAATGACAGGATCTCGCTGCTCTCCCCATGGCGAGCCTTCAGGGATTGAATGTTTTTATCCAGTTCAAAAAGCATGGCGCGATTTTTGTCGTCACGGACCATCGACTGTATCCACATAAAAGACGCTACACGAACGCCATGGGTCACTGGCGTGACGCAATGTAGGCTGCTGGAAGGGTAAAGCACCAGATCGCCTGCCGGAAGCTTCACCGCATGCTGGCCGTAAGTATCATTGACCAGCAGTTCTCCCCCTTCATAATCATTCGGGTTACTCAGGAATAAAGTTGCGGAAAGGTCCGTGCGCATCCAGCCGTTTTGCGGATGGCTACGCACCGCACCGTCAACGTGAAAACCGTAGGTCTCGTTGTCCTGGTAGCGATTAAACAGCGGTGTGGAGAGCGTTTTCGGTAGTGCTGCGGCGAAGAAAAGCGCGCTGTTATTTACCGCAGTCTGTACCGCCTGTTGTAAAACGCCGTAGCGTTCACTTTGCGTATTCACCTGCTGGTTGTTTTTAACCTGCGCCCCCTGAGCGCCGGTGGTTGCGCGGCCATCAACCCAGTCGGCAGCGTCCAGTTGTTCGCGAAACCAGGCTACATCCTGCGCCGACAGAACGCCGGGAATGTGGTACATCATCAGTGTTTCTCCTGAAAGTGGGGCTTACGCCCCACGCGATGGATTAGAAATGCATATTGGCGGTGAGCAGGAAAGTTCTTGGCTCGCCCGGATGATAGCGGTATCCACTCTTGTTTATGGAAGATACATAATCGGTGTCGAACAGGTTATAGACGTTTAGCTGGAAATCGAGATTGCGATTCACGCGATAGCCCAGTTTGGCGTCAGCGACCCAGTAACCTTCAGTGTAGGATGGCGTACCCACCGCACCGTCGGAACCGCGATGCATACTGCCCACGTAGCGAGCGCCTGCGCCAACGGAGATATCATCGGTAGCCTGATACTGGTTCCACAGCGTGAATGCATGTTCCGGTGTATATGGCAGGGAAGAGGATCCATCTTGAGCAACGTTTTTACCGCTGTGGATGGTCGCGCGTTGCTGGGTGTAACCCCCAATAATCTGCCATGCGGGAGTGATGTTACCTGCTACCGAGAGCTCGTAGCCTTCAACGCGTTTCTCTCCGTACTGGGAATAGGTACCGTCGTCGTTCTGCTCAACTTCATTCTCAATATCTGTGCGGAAAATCGCGGCGGTTAACAGCAGGCGCTTATCCAGCACCTCCCATTTGGTGCCGATCTCGCTGGTTTTCGCTTTCTGCGGTTTGAAATCGGTACGGTTCGCACTGTTACCGCTGCCGCCCTGAGCAAGAGCAAAGTTGCTGCCGCCCGGCGGTTGCTGAGAAACGGCATAGTTGATGTACACGTTACCGTTATCGGTCAGGTGATACAGCGCGCCAGCTTTCCAGTTCACCAGATTGCCTGATTTGGCAGTATCTACAGTGGTGACCGGGGAACCTTTAGCCACGCCTGTCGGGCACGCGACTGCGCCGCGACCGGAAGCGCCGCAAGCGGTGGCGCTGTCATATTCAGTCCGGTAATTGTCGAGGCGAATACCACCGTTCAGCTCGAATTCACGGGTAATTTGTAGCGTATCAAAAGCGTATACACCGAAGGTGTCTGTTTGCCCGTTAGCGTTGGCGCCGTTACGAGATAATCCGCCGATATTCACATTGCTGTCGGGGTGATAGATATTCACCGGTGGTGGGGTGATCGGCGCCACGCCATAGTTGGTTTGTGTTTCGCGCGTCAGCTCCACGCCGGTGCTGATGTCGTGACCGATGGATCCCGTGTAGAACGTTGAGGTCAGGTTGGTCTGGTTGGTCAAGATCTTATTGCTGACATCCTTGGTATTTGCCAGGCGTGACCAGGTCCAGCTGTCGACGCTGCTGGTGGGTTGGGTGATGTTAGACGCGCCGCCCATCACCGCCGTCATCAGATAATCCTGTTTAATGCGCGACCAGCGGGTGGTGTTGCGAATAGTGGTGCTGTCGTTCAGGTCATGTTCAAAACGTATCGTCGCGGTATCGGTTGTCGAATCGTCGTAATCCGAGTTTGTACCGTAGAAATTATGCGTGTCCACTTTGCCTGAATGATTCAGTGCAGAAGTCCCCGCAGAAGGTGCGGAGTATCCCGGCAGGCCAATGGTAGGGATGCCGCCATCCGGTGTGTTGTGTTGGGTGACATGCAGATAGTTCAGGTACAGTCGGTTCTCAGTCCCTAAGCCAAAAGCGAGAGAGGGGGCCACACCGTAACGTTCATTCTTAACATTATCGCGACCAGCATCATGCGTTTTTTCACCCATCAGGTTTAAACGTGCGGCGGTGGTCTCGCCGATGACCTGGTTCATGTCCAGCGTACCACGGCGGAACCAGGCGCTACCGACGCTGGCCGATGCATCGATTCCTGAGTCAGTGCGTGGCTGCTTGCTGATCATATTGATAGAGCCAGTCGGTGCGCTACGTCCATAGTCGGTACCGGAAGGACCTTTGATTACTTCCACCTGTTCGGTATTGAAGGTGTCGCGCGTGACGCTGCCAATATCACGGATACCGTCGATATAAATACTGTTCGAGGTATCCGCACCACGCATGTAAACCGCGTCACCGGTGCTGGAGTTACCGTTCTCACCGGCGAAAAATGCGCCAACGCCCGGGACGTTTTTCAGCGCGTCGGTCAGATTTGTTGCGCCTTGATCCTTAATCACCTGCTCAGAAATCACCGTCATGGTGCGGGTTGTATCCGCCACCGGACGGGAGAATTTAGGGTCGGCAGACTGTGTTGGGGCGTACAGCGAAGGTTTGGCCGCTTCAACGATCAGAGTGTCTTCTTGTTTTTTATCCTGGTCGTCCGCAGCGACAGCCTGAGCTATAGGGGACAGGCCAATGCACAGACCGGCAAAAAAAGTCAGTGAGTGAAAGCTACTGGACGGCAAGTTGCGATTTTTATCCATGTTAATGAGTGACTTATTATTTCTTGAGTGGACGGTTTCACTCGCGCGAAGGGACATCTCTATGGATGTTATACCCTGCAGGCCTCGCGGAAATGAATGTGTAATTGATAATGATTTTGATAAGCATTACTAATCAGTGCGACGTTTTAGCATTCATTAATTCAAAAATAAATACATTTATTTACATTGGATTCAAAATGCCAACATATTGATTACAAATTGAACTGCAATGAAGTGAACAGCGCGCAGAAAACTGCATTCGGGATGAATGCAGTTGGGCTGAGAAGGGGTTACTTATAGATGGTTGCGGTGCCGTACATCTGATTTTTACCGCCTGCAGAATTAACGACAAAGCCTTTTGCGCCTTGCTCTTTCGCTTTCTCCGCCAGCTTGTCTTCCAGGTCGCTCAGATTAGAGGCGCCGGTAGCGGATACGGTGCCGGAAGCATGTAGCTGACCGGTTGCAGGGCTAGTGTTGGGCTGTGCAGCAAAGGAGGCAAATGTCATGCCGGAAAGTACGGTAGCAGCAAGTAGTGTGAGGCATTTCTTCATGGTGATGTCCTCTGAAAAACAACAGGTGTGCCTGATAAGTTTAGGTCGTCAGCGGATGACATTTACCGCAAAAAATTGGTGATGAACTGTCTGTTTTTTGAACAATCAGCAAGGCGTCAAACAGGTGTAAAAAATCAAATTTCCTTGTTGTGTGTGTTTACCGCGTGGCGTTATGCGGGTATCTTACGCCGCTGTTAAAAGGAGAATGCTATGTCCGCCCAGAAACCGGGATTACACCCACGCAACCGCCACAATGGCCGTTATGATCTTGCGACTTTATGCCAGGTTACGCCCGAGCTGACGCAATTTCTCACCCTCACGCCCGGCGGTGAGCAGAGTGTTGATTTCGCGAATCCGCAGGCAGTAAAGGCGCTTAATAAAGCACTGCTGGCGCATTTTTATGCGGTGAAAAACTGGGATATTCCAGATGGTTTTCTGTGCCCGCCGGTGCCTGGTCGTGCTGACTACATACACCATTTGGCCGACCTGTTGGGTGAAACCAGCGGAACCATTCCGGCAAATGCGAGCGTGCTGGACGTGGGAGTGGGGGCAAACTGTATTTATCCACTGATCGGCGTGCATGAATATGGCTGGCGATTCACGGGTAGTGAAACCAGTAGCGAAGCGTTTAACAGCGCTCAGGCGATCGTCAACGCCAATCCGGGATTAACCCGTGCTATTCGTCTGCGTCGCCAGAAAGATGCAACGGCAATCTTCAACGGCATCATTCACAAAAATGAGCAGTATGAAGCCACATTGTGTAACCCGCCATTCCATGATTCTGCGGCATCAGCCCGTGCCGGAAGCGAGCGCAAACGCCGTAATCTGGGACAGGACAAAGACGATGCGCTGAACTTTGGCGGACAGCAGCAGGAGCTGTGGTGTGAAGGCGGTGAAGTGGCGTTCATCAAGAAAATGATTGCTGAAAGCCAGGCCTTTGGTCGCCAGGTGATGTGGTTCACCACGCTGGTGTCGCGCGGTGAGAACTTGCCTCCGCTGTACCATGCATTAACGGATGCGGGCGCGGTGAAAGTGGTCAAGAAAGAGATGGCCCAGGGACAAAAGCAGAGTCGCTTTATTGCCTGGACCTTTATGGATAACGATCAGCGTCGTCGTTTTATGGCGCGTAAACGCTAAAGCGTTGGCTCGGTTGGCGGTAGCGGTTCGCTTGCCGCCGACGCAGGGCCATTCCCTGGTGCAGGTAACACTTGATACGTCTGTACCGGGGCGCGTATGTTGGCCAGATCGAAGTATTTCTTCACCTGGCTGTCGAGTGCAAAACGTACCGTCCACTGCTTCAGCGGCAAGGTGGTAAACGAGACCCGTAGCGTGAATGCCGTATTGGTTAATCCTACAATCCCGGCAAACGACGGCTCGCCGATAATCAGCCCGCGAATATCATCTTTTTCCATCACCGCAGCAACCGCGTCTTTCAACGCCTGATTTGCTTTATCCGCATCCTCATGGCGGTCTACGTCGTAATTGGCGACGACCGATCCAATTCCACGCACAAAGTTGGCGAAGGTCGTTATCGATGACCAGGGAATGATATGGTACGCCCCGGTGTCCTGACGCACGCCCACAGAACGAATGGACATTCGTTCAACCGTACCGGTGAGTGGACCGATGGTCACCAGGTCGCCGGTGTTCATGCCATTTTCAAACTGAATAAAAATCCCGGTAATAATATCTTTTACCAGCGTTTGCGAGCCGAAAGAGATTGCCAGCCCCAGCGCCCCGGCCCCGGCCAGCAATGGGGCGATATTAACGCCAATTTCCGACAGCACAATCATGATGGTGATCGTGCTGATGATCACCGCCAGCGCGTTGCGAAACAGCGTCAACAGGGTGCGGGTACGAGCGCTGGGTAGCGGACGGCCGTGGATATCGGAGGCCAGACGATTTTCAATCAGGCTGGCAAGGATCGTCCAGCCGATGGCGGAGAAGAATAAAATCAGCGCGATACGGATCAGAATATCCACCGTTTTTTCTCCTGCACCGTAATGCAGCCAGTTCCAGAAGTCGAACAGTCCCCAGGCATTCAATAGCAGCATCACCGCAACGCACACCGTTAGGATCCTGGCCACGCTTAACGCCGTCGACAGCCAGCCATTCAGCCGCTTTTGGAGTTCCGGATAGCTGCGCTGGGTGTGTGGCGAAAGGGTAATAGTTTTGGCTATCCAGCGGGAAAACATGCCGGAAACAAAGGCGGCAATTCCAATGATTACCAGGCTGCGCAGCGTAGCGCCCATCATGAATTTCAGACTGTTGCCCGGATCAAACAGCGAAAAGAAAAACAGCACAATGAAGTAGGCACTGGCCAGCCAGTGCCATACCAACACAAAGGCGCGGATAAACAGGCTGAAAAAAGCTAACGATCTTTCTGCCAGATTCTGTAAATGCAGCGTTATCTCTTTCTTATTTCTGAAAATCAGGTACAGCGCCCATAGCGTGATACACAGCATGATGATGACGTTGGCCATCGCGCCGACCTGCACATTGACCTGATTGGAGATAATGGGAACGGCAACTATAAGCCCGTAACCAATCAAACTGCTTAATGAACTCAAACGCCGATTCCAGTAGCGCGCACCGGTATCCTGAATGTTAAACGGACGCAGTTCGGCCACCGTTGGGCAAAATATCAGACGCAGAATGGCTTTGAAGAATTCAATCAGGGCAAAGGCATTGAGAAACAGGCTTTGCTGAAAGGCGATGGTGCGACTGCCGGCGTTCATTCTGTCGCTCAGTATCTGCCCGACAAACAATGTCAGCGCCAGCAGAAGCAAATCAATAATGAATGCGCCAACGATCATCGCCGGAAGCTGCAGCCAGTTGCTGCGTTCGCGGTTTTTCCGCCGCGCCCATTGCCCCATTTTGCGATACAGCGGCAGCGCGCACAGGCGGATCAGCCAGTAAAACCCGAACACTGACGCCGCCAGCATTAAAAAATGAGTCAGGGCATTGGTGAACGTTTGCGGGTTAAAGGTCTTGTGCGGTGCATCGGTAATATTGCGATAAAGCTGGGCAAAGCGGCTGGAGAGCGCCTCACCGTAGTGTCGGGTGACATCGGTGACGTTTTCCAGCACCGTTTTTTCTTCTGTTAATGTGGGTGGAACAATGGTTGGCACCGGCTCGGCAGGGGGCGCTGTCGCCACTTTGCGTAACTGATCGATCAGTTCCTGACGTGAGGCGTCATTTTCCAGCACATCCGCCAGTGCGCCGTAGGCCGCTTTCTTCTGTTCAACATCCGGCTCTTTCGTTGGCGCGGTTTGTGCGTTGGTTGACGTTGGCGAGGTGACGCCAGGTATCGTCACTGCCTGAGTCGCAAGACTCAACAGACAAACAAAGATGAACAGGATCCAGCGCATGACTCCTCCCATGAGAAAATAAATTCAAAAGGATAAGTATAGATGTCAGAGCGGGAGGGAATTGAAATGAGAGGATTCTGGTGAAAAACCTCCCTTCGGGCGAAGGGAGGTTGAGCTATCAGGAAACGTGCTGCAAGAATTCCTGTAAGCGTTGGCTGGGTGGATTTTCAATCAGGGCCTGCGGATTACCGTCTTCGGCAATTCGTCCCTTATCAATGAAAATCAGGCGTGAAGCCACTTTTTCGGCAAAGCCGATTTCGTGGGTCACAATCACCATGGTCATCCCTTCTTCCGCCAGGTCCTGCATCACTTTCAGAACTTCATGGCGCAGTTCAGGGTCGAGTGCTGAGGTTGGCTCATCAAACAGCATCATTTTCGGTTTTACTGCCAGCGCACGGGCGATAGCCACACGCTGTTGTTGACCGCCGGACAGTTCAGAAGGGTAGTGATGTGCACGTTCGGCCAGACCCACTTTTGCCAGCAGCTCTTTCGCCAGTTTCTCGGCCTGTTCTTTATTCGCCCCGCGTACGCGCTGCGGTCCGAACATGACGTTTTCCAGTGCCGTCAGATGTGGGAACAGGTAGAACTGCTGAAATACCATTCCGGCTTCCTGACGGATTAAGCGCTCGTCTACCTTCGGATCGTTTACTTTCAGACCATCGACGATCAGATCACCGGAGGTTATCTCTTCCAGCTTGTTAATGCAGCGCAGCAGGGTAGATTTACCGGATCCTGACGGCCCGATAATCACCACGACTTCACCCTGCTGAATGTTCAGGTCAATATTGTGCAGCACCTGAGTTGGACCAAAGTGCTTAGAAACGTTTTTAAATTCAATCACAGGATTTTCATCCTTCTTTCCAGACGACGCAGAATGAAGCTCAGCACCAGCGTAATGATCAGATAGAACACCGCAACGGCGCTCCAGATTTCCAGTGCGCGGAAGTTACCGGCAATGATTTCCTGGCCCTGACGGGTCAGTTCAGCGACGCCAATGACAATAAACAGCGAGGTATCTTTAATGCTGATGATCCACTGGTTGCCTAGCGGTGGCAGCATACGACGCAGTGCGAGGGGTAAAATAACGTGGCGGATAGTCTCTGTGCGTGAAAGTCCAAGCGCCAAACCGGCTTCGCTGAACCCTTTATGGATTGAGAGCACGGCACCGCGGGTGATTTCCGCAATATAGGCCCCGGAGTTGATCATGATGGTGACAACGGCGGCGCTAAAGGGGTCAATGCGTAAATCGTTAAATGCCATTGGCAGAGCGAAGTAAATAAACATTACCTGCACAACGATTGGCGTACCGCGAATGACTTCGATAAACACCAGCGCTACGTGGTTGGCGATCCAACCGCCGAAAGTGCGCGCAAACCCTGCTGCAAGTCCGATTATCAGACCGCCAGCCAGACCGAGGACCGAGATCCACAGGGTCATTTTGGCGCCTTCAATCAAAAGCGGGATGGCGGGCCAGATGGCACTCCAGTCAAACTGCATATGTCGTTCCTGTTACCGTGGTGTAAATATTCAAATGCCCGTTTTGCCGGATGTGCTGTGCTTATCCGGCCTACAGGTCTCAAAAATCCAGGCGTAGGCCCGGTAAGCATCACGCTACCGGGCAACGCTGCCGGTTATTATTTAGGTTCAGTACCGAACCATTTTTTGTAGATTTCGTTGTAAGTACCGTTCTCTTTCAGCGTTTTCAGCGCGCCGTTCACTTTCTCACGCAGGTCGTCGCTGCCTTTCGGGAAGGCGATACCGTACTGCTGGGCTTCCAGCGATTCGCCTACAGCTTTGAACTGACCATTGCCAGCTGTTTTGATGAAGTAAAGAATGTTTGGTGTGTCGTGCAGTACAGCGTCTGCGCGGTTGGTGCCCAGTTCCATATATGCGTTATCGATATTCGGGAACTGACGCAGGTCTTTGGTTTTGATATTCGCTTTCGCGTAATCAACGGAACCGGTGCCGCTCTTAACTGCAACGACTTTACCATCCAGATCTTTTACGCTTTTGACGTCGTTGTTATTCGCTTTCACCATCACTAACAGACCGCTTTTGTAGTAGCCGTCGGAGAAGTCGATCGCTTTTTTACGCTCTTCGGTGATGGTGATACCTGCCAGTGCCAGGTCGATATTTTTGGTTTGCAGTGCCGGGATGATGCCGCTGAAATCCATCGGTTTCAGTTCATAATCCAGTTTCAGTTCTTTGGCCACGGCAGCCCACAGATCCACATCAAAACCAACGTATTTGTCACCCTGTTTGAATTCAAACGGTACAAACGCGGTGTCGGTTGCGACAACCAGTTTCTTGTCTGCGGCATGGGAGGACACCGCAAAAGCCAGGGTAAGTGCAGCCAGTGAAACTTTTAATACAGACTTCATAGGATTTCCTTTTATATCCACGGGGCGATCCCCTGCGAGAACATATGGCTTAATGAAAAAATCGTGCCAATTTTGCAACTCATTGTTTTAACAAGAGGGTGTCTCGTTTCTCTGCACAATAAGTAGGGCATAGCGAATAATCTGCACTGTTTTGGGGCACTCATTTGGTGCGAACCAGTCACGGTGCAAACGGTATGACTATTTAGCGTAAAAATTGTTGATAAAACAATCTTTCGTTAACGATTGTGTGAGGTGATTATTACAAATAATTTACTTTGGAGTGACGAATGATCAATGTTATGCACCATAGATGTGCAAAACCCCCGCCGGAGCGAGGGTTATATAGGTAATTCTTATGTCTGCTGTTACTCAATGTTGGCTTCGATAAACCACAGGAATTTATCGAGGTCGCGAGAAGCTGCGGTAAAGATATCCGCGGTATCTTCGTCTTTTGCTTCGCTGATAGCTTTACGTACGCTGTTTGCAACTACGGCATAACGTTCGGCCAGCTCTTTTAAGTGGTCCTGTACGCTATGGATATCCAGCGGGTAACTTTTCAGAGGCGTTTTGCTGTTAATAACCTGAGTTGTGCCCAGTGCCACACCGCCCAACTGTACGGCGCGTTCAGCCATGGTGTCGAGGTGATCGGTCAGAGCTGTACGGAAGCCATCCAGCATTTCATGTACTGCAATGAAGTTTGCACCGCGCATGTTCCAGTGAGCCTGTTTGGTGATCAATGACAGGTCAATGAACTGGATTACTTGCTGATTCAGCAGTTCTACGGTCGCTTTCTTTTCGCTATCAGACACATCGTTGCGGGTATAAAGGAGGGCGGATGCTTTTGTTTTTACCAGTTTCGCGGTACTCATATTTTCATATCCTCTTGATATTTATGTCCCAACTCTTCAACGGAATTAAGTATAGCGCTAAATTTGGATTTTTGTTTCCGGTGTTGCCTATCACTTTAATAGTGAAGACGAGGGTGAATATAAAATATCAAATAAAATCAATGTGATGATGGTTTTGTTACTTGCGTAGTGTTATTTTTATGTTAATTTTAAGATTAAATGAAATATGCGGATGAGAAAATTATATTTATTAGAATTATTATCACGCAGATTTACAATTGGATATTCTGCATGATTATGCAAACCATGCAGAATAATACGTGGTTAATTCACGTCGACTTGTTTTATTTGTGGCTCTTTACGAATAGTGAGCGTAGAGCCCATTGATGCGACAATAATGGCGCCCAGAGCGAGCGTCTGGATAAGCGTCAACGTTTCACCGAGGAAGATCATTCCGGAAACCGCTGCCAGCGCGGGTTCCATGCTCATCAATGTACCGAAAGTACGCGTAGGCAGGCGCGTCAATGCAATCATCTCCAGTGAATAGGGAAGCGCAGTAGAGAGAACTGCAATGGCCAGGCCTAACGGCAGAATGGACCAGTGCCACAGGGCATCTCCGGCCTGGAGTGCGCCGATTGGAACAAATACCAGTGCTGCAATGAATGACCCTACTGCGACGGTTGCCGGACCGTGTTCCGCCCCGGCTCGCTGCCCGGTAAGAATATAGATGGCCCAGCAGGCGCCAGCCCCCAGCGCCAGCGCTGCGCCGGTTAAATCTACGTGAGAAACGTCCTGACCCAGAGGCAGCAGGAACCAGAGCCCGAGTACTGCCAACGCAACCCAAATGAAATCCACCGGGCGTCGGGATGAAAACAGCGCTACCGCGAGCGGGCCGGTAAATTCCAGCGCCACGGCGATTCCCAGTGGGACAGTTTGGATTGACAGGTAGAAAAGGTAGTTCATCCCGCCCAGAGACAGGCCATAAAACAGTAGCGGCAGGCGTTGTTCTTTAGCGAATCGTAAACGCCAGGGCTTAAAGAAAGCGATAAGAATGAGCGTACCCAGCGCAAGGCGCAGCGCGGTAACGCCCGGCGCACCGACGAGTGGGAACAAAGATTTTGCCAGTGATGCTCCGCTTTGAATGGAGGACATAGCAATAAGCAAAACCAAAATAGGCAACCAGACTGGCGCTTTACGTGACAACCCCGGCATCCTTTCTCCTGTCAAATGATGATTACACGTCTCCATCTGTGCCACGCTTCAGCATTGTTACGACGCAGATGATTTTATGTATAGAAAAGTAAAACAGCGAGTGTAATGGAATTACGCTCAACTGGTTGAGTATTCGTTGAAAAAAAAATTACTCAGTTCCGTACAATGGCATGAAAATGATGGATTAATAATCTGTGTGATTAGGAATGTTCTGGATGAATGTGCCATATTGTGCGCGCAATAATGGTATTTTCAGTTGAAAAAGTGATGTTAATTGAAAGAGATAGCGGGTTTTTGAAATGTTCTGTTACATGAAAGACCCCGTTAGACATCGCGAATCGCAAAGAGTTTCCCATCAATTTTTGGTATATTTAAAACTTAAGATTTACTTGAAGCACATTTGAGGTGGTTATGAAAAAAATTGCATGTCTTTCAGCACTGGCCGCTGTTCTGGCTTTCTCCGCAGGTACTGCTGTAGCTGCTACTTCTACCGTTACCGGTGGTTACGCTCAGAGCGATGCTCAGGGCGCAGCGAACAAAATGAACGGTTTCAACCTGAAGTATCGCTACGAGCAGGACAACAACCCGCTGGGTGTTATCGGTTCCTTCACTTACACTGAAAAAGATCGTACCGATGCTTCTGGCGACTACAACAAAACCCAGTACTACGGCATCACTGCTGGTCCGGCTTACCGTCTGAACGACTGGGCAAGCATCTACGGTGTAGTGGGTGTTGGTTACGGTAAATTCCAGAACGCAGCATCTCCGGCTGACAACCACAGCACCAGCGACTACGGTTTCTCTTACGGTGCTGGTCTGCAGTTCAACCCGATCGAAAACGTTGCTCTGGACTTCTCCTACGAGCAGAGCCGTATTCGTAGCGTTGACGTTGGCACCTGGATTGCTGGCGTGGGTTACCGCTTCTAATCACTTCGGTGATATGAAAAATCCGCCTCTTGGGGCGGATTTTTTTTGCGTGTAATGCAGGAAGGAATGTCGTTGTAGGCCTGATAAGCGCAGCGCATCAGGCATCGGTAGCAAAATGCCTTATCCGGCCGACAACGTATTATTTGGTTGAGAAAATATCGGTACCCAGATGGTTGTAATCCACCTTCTGCAGTTTGAAGTTGGTGATGTACACCGGCCCGGCTTTTTTCTCTGAGATAAAGCGGTAGCTGTTGGTGATTTCTTTTGCGCTTATCCCCGTCCACTGCGAGAAAAAACTTAGGAAATCATTGGCGGAGCGACGAGCTTTAATCACCCGATGCGCTTTATCATCGCTCGACAGCACCATGAAAGGCACCTGGAAATTCTGCTGGAACTGATCGTCATGCGCCAGGTACTGCACCTCTTTTCCCCGCTCTTTAAACGCGAGGCCATGATCGGAGAAATAGACCATCGAGAAGCTATTTCCGCTGTTACGTAACTGCTCGTAAAGCTGGCGCAGCAGGTCATCCGTCTGCGTCATGGTGTACAGATAACAAGATGTCTCTTTTGACTGGACGAAAGTCTCGTATTTACCCTGCGTTCGGTCACAGGCCTGCGGATGCGAGCCCATTAAATGCAGCACGATGAGCTGTGGCTGGGTGCGCTCGGTTGCCAGCACCTGGGCAGTCATCTTCAACAGCGCTTCGTCACGGGTGTTTTTATCCGCTTCGAAGTCACCGCTTTTGAGGAACTGAACCTCATCAGCGCGCTTCGCAATGCTGGCGATGGCCGTATCGTATTCACCAATCTGTCCCTGATTGGAAAACCACCATGTCTGAAAGCCCGCGCGGTTAGCCAGGGTGACAAAGTTATCCTGGAACTGGGGTTTATTATCCACTACCCGATTAAGCGTTAAGCCGAGCGATTTTTGCGTTGAACCGCTGGCAGCAATGTAATCCGCAAAGATATAGCCGTTAACGGAGCTGGCAAACGGGGTGTTATCCCAGTGACCGCCAAACGCGCCTAACGCATCGCGGCGGGCGCTTTCACCGATTACCACGACGTAGGTGTGATACTTCGGTTTAACGGCGGTTACCGTCCAGCTGTCTTTTACGCTCGACAGTTTCGCCATACGCTCTTGTTCGTCGAGCACTTCGTTGTTATTGACGATAACGTCCTTGGCGAAACGGAAAACCGGATAGCCAGTGTCTTTCAGCTTGAACACGCCGCCCCAGGCCAGGTTTTGTACCGGGGTAACAAAGAATGCGACAACGCTAAACAGCAAACAAATGCTGTCGAACTTATTCCAGCTGCGCTGCTGCACATCTTTTTTACGGCGTACGGCGATAACGCCAAGGGCAAAAATAAACACCCCAACCAGATAACTGTACCAGGGGAAGATGGTCAGGATCTCGGTTGACTCTTCCATATTGGTTGAGTGCAGCGCCAGCAAGGTATTGAAGTTCGGTGAGCCGTAAGCCTGGCCGAACGGAAAGTACATTGCCGCAATGAGTGAGCAAATGCCAATCAGTGCCTTCTGCGCGCGCGGCGCGCTACGCCACAGCAGCATCAATATACAGGTGAAAGCAACGCTATAGAGCAGGCTAAGCGGATAGCCCAGAGCAAGGTTTATTAGCAGAGACTGTAAGAAATAGAGGCCAGTCCACGGACTAATTGCCCGGCTACGAGCAATGATTGAATCTTTGAGGGTTAAATTCATATGCCACTGTTACAAAAACGCCATGTGCTTACCCTGGCGCTAAGGGTCATTGCCTGCCTGAGAGAGCGAGAAGAGGGATAGGGTCCGCATCCGCGAGCCGCAATATACGCAGGGCTGCGAAAAGATAGAGTGTGCGCAAGAGAAGGTCAACTACTACAAAGAAATTGTTTTGCGAGGGGCGTGGCAAAACTGACAAAAAGAAAGGTTATTGAGACGAAAACCACCACCGTACCCGAATGACGGCAGGAAAATGAAGCGGCGTACCGCGACGCCGCATTATTTTTCTGAAGGTTTATCCTGCTCTGGTTTGCTGTTAATCATGTCACACAGCATAGAGATCAGCATCAACCGTACTTTAAAGGGAGAGTGGCTAAACACGCGTATACACCTCTTAAATTCATTCATGTAAACCTCCTGACTTCACGATCCCATCAGTCCTTGAGGGATGTCTTTATTATATACAGATATAGCACAGGCTATATTATATAGCTATTGCTAAAACGTTAATTTTTTGTGCCCACGCAACTCTGGTTTACAATGAGCGCTCTCTAATCAGATGCCGTTAACGCGTCACAGTAACGAGGAAGCAGAATGAGTCGTCGCGCAGGTATGCCAACAACCAAAAAAGTGACGCAATTGGTGAATGTCGAAGAACACGTTGAAGGATTTCGTCAGGTCCGGGAGGCGCATCGCCGCGAACTGATTGATGACTACGTAGAGCTGATTTCCGATCTCATTATTGAGGTGGGTGAAGCGCGCCAGGTGGATATGGCCGCGCGACTTGGGGTTTCCCAGCCGACGGTTGCTAAAATGCTTAAGCGCCTTGCCTCAGTCGGATTGATTGAAATGATCCCGTGGCGTGGGGTGTTTTTAACCGCAGAAGGTGAACGACTAGCCCAGGAGAGCCGGGAACGTCATCAGATTGTGGAAAATTTCCTGTTGATGTTAGGCATCAGCCCGGAAATTGCCCGTCGCGACGCGGAGGGGATGGAGCATCACGTCAGTAAGGAAACGCTGGAGGCTTTTAGCCGGTTTACGCAACAGCAAGGAACGGGCTCTGAATGAGTTTTCCTTTATTACGTGCCTTACAGCGCGATCGTTTTTTCCAGCTGTTAATCATCGTTGGGGTTGTACTGAGTCTGTTCACGCCATTTACGCCCCGGTCCTGGCCAGGGGCGATTGACTGGCACACGATTATCACGCTTAGCGGCCTGATGTTACTGACCAAAGGCGTGGAGCTAAGCGGTTATTTCGATGTGTTAGGTCGCAAGATGACCCGCCGCTTCAAAACAGAGCGCCAGCTGGCGATATTTATGGTGCTGGCGGCGGCGTTGTTGTCGACGTTTCTGACCAACGACGTTGCATTGTTTATTGTTGTTCCGCTGACCATCACCCTGAAAAAATTATGTGCCATTCCGGTGAATCGCCTGATTATCTTTGAGGCGCTGGCGGTAAACGCCGGATCGTTGCTCACGCCAATAGGTAATCCGCAAAACATTCTGATGTGGGGACGCTCAGGCTTATCGTTTACCGCGTTTACCTGGCAAATGGCGCCGCTTGCGGGGGCCATGATGCTGACGCTGGTGGTGCTGTGCTGGTTCAGTTTCCCGCATAAAGCGTTGCACTATCATACCGGTACGCGCGCGTCTGACTGGCAACCACGCCTGGTATGGAGCTGTCTGGCGCTGTATATCATCTTCTTGGCGGCGCTGGAGTTAAAGCAAGAGCTGTGGGGTCTGGCGATTGTGGCGGCAGGGTTCATGGTGCTGGCGCGTCGCGTGATCCTCAGCGTGGACTGGACGTTGCTGTTAGTGTTTATGGCGATGTTCATTGATGTGCATTTGTTGACGCAGCTCCCGGCCTTGCAGGGGATTACCCACCAGATTGGCACGCTCTCAGCGCCGGGACTTTGGTTGACGGCTATTGGCCTGTCGCAGTTTATCAGTAATGTGCCGAGTACGATTTTGCTGCTGAACTATGTCCCGCCGACGCTGCTGCTGGCCTGGGCAGTTAATGTGGGCGGCTTTGGTCTGTTGCCGGGATCGCTGGCGAATCTCATTGCGTTACGGATGGCAAACGACCGACGGATCTGGTGGCGTTTTCATTGGTATTCGGTACCGATGCTGATATGGGCGGCGCTGGTGGGGTATGGTTTGCTGCTGTTGATGTAATTGATGTGATGTGCCGGATGGCGGCTGGCGCCTAATCCGGCCTACTGCGTTGGTAGGCCCGATAAGCGTAGCGCCATCGGGCATATATAGCAGATTAGTTCAAACGAACCGGCATACCTGAACGGTTCTGTACCGCCTGCTCAACGACGGCCTGATCGACGTCAGACTGACCGGTGATGCTGGTAATGCTCTTGTTCAGGGTAATCGGTACGATTTCTCCGCCTTCGAACTGTGCTTCAGTCGTAGACAGTGGGTTATGTACTTCGATGTAACGGCTGCCGTCTGGTTCGGTAGTGGCTTTTACCGGCTCATCAATAAACTGTACACGGGTGCCGACTGGCACATTTTCAAACAGGAATTTGATGTCGTCGTTACGCAGACGCACGCAACCGTGGCTGACGCGTAAGCCTACGCCGAAGTTAGCATTGGTGCCGTGGATGGCATACAGGCGACCGATATACAGCGCGTACAGTCCCATCGGGTTATCCGGACCTGCCGGAACAACGGCTGGCAGCGGTTCGCCCGCAGCGCGGTATTCCGCATGCATTTTCGCCGTTGGCGTCCAGGTTGGGCCCGCTTTTTTACGTTCTACTTTGGTGGTCCAGTTGATTGGCGTGTCTTTGCCCAGCTGGCCGATACCGATCGGCAGAACAATTACGGTGTTGGTGCCTTTCGGGTAGTAGTACAGACGCATTTCAGCGCTGTTGATAACAATACCTTCATGCACGGTATCCGGCAGGATCAACTGCTGAGGAATGTTCAGCACGGTGCCGCCTTTCGGCAGGAAGGTATCCACGCCCGGGTTGGCTTCCAGCATGTTAGACAGACCCATCTGATACTCTGCCGCAAAATACTCCAGCGGTTGGGTGTTGCCTTCAGGAATAGTAATGACCTGGTTTTGGCCAATCAAACGGCTACCATCAGTCGGCAGCGGGTACGTGACGGCTGAAGCGGTATTACAAAAACCAACTATTGCGAGTGCCGCCGCGAAAAGCGTTGTTAATTTCATATTCATATTCATGTATGCGAGATTCAGTGCCAGGCAGGCTAGTGGGTTGAGATTTATGTAGTGTTGGGCACGCATTATATGTGCAATCTGAGCAACAAGGAATTCGGATGTGTACTAAATCACATTTTTTTCCTTTTGGTTTCACTTTTTCCCTTCCGCATGAAGACGCGATCTTCTTGCAGACTTATGGCATAATAAGCGGTTTGTCACATATTTCTTTCTCTTTCAGGATACGCCAGTGTTAGTTTCCAGCAACGTCACCATGCAGTTCGGCAGTAAGCCGCTGTTTGAAAATATTTCCGTCAAATTTGGCGGCGGCAACCGTTACGGCCTGATTGGCGCGAACGGTAGCGGTAAATCCACTTTTATGAAAATTCTCGGCGGCGATCTCGAACCGACGCTGGGCAACGTTTCCCTCGATCCTAACGAGCGTATTGGTAAGCTGCGCCAGGATCAGTTCGCCTTTGAAGAGTTCACCGTGCTTGACACCGTGATCATGGGTCACGCTGAACTGTGGGAAGTGAAGCAGGAGCGCGATCGCATTTACGCTCTGGCCGAGATGAGCGAAGAAGACGGCTATAAAGTTGCTGACCTCGAAGTTCAGTATGGCGAAATGGACGGCTACTCTGCGGAAGCGCGTGCGGGTGAACTGCTGCTGGGCGTAGGTATTCCGGTAGAACAGCATTACGGCCCGATGAGTGAAGTCGCACCCGGCTGGAAGCTGCGTGTGCTTCTGGCACAGGCGCTGTTCTCTAACCCGGACATTCTGCTGCTCGACGAACCAACGAACAACCTGGATATCGACACCATCCGTTGGCTGGAGCAGACGCTGAACGAGCGTGACAGCACCATGATCATCATTTCGCACGACCGTCACTTCCTGAACATGGTCTGTACACACATGGCGGATCTGGACTACGGCGAACTGCGTGTTTATCCGGGTAACTACGACGAATACATGACGGCGGCAACCCAGGCGCGTGAACGTCTGCTGGCCGATAACGCCAAGAAGAAAGCACAGATTGCCGATCTGCAATCCTTCGTCAGCCGCTTTAGCGCCAACGCGTCTAAATCTCGACAGGCGACTTCTCGTGCGCGTCAGATTGATAAGATTAAGCTCGACGAAGTGAAAGCGTCCAGCCGTCAGAACCCGTTCATCCGCTTCGAACAGGATAAGAAACTGTTCCGTAACGCGCTGGAAGTGGAAGCGCTGGCGAAAGGTTTTGATGAAGGCCCGCTGTTTAAAAACTTCAACCTGCTGCTGGAAGTAGGGGAGAAGGTTGCCATCATTGGTGCCAACGGCGTGGGTAAATCCACTATGCTGAAAACGTTGGTTGGCGACTTACAGCCGGACAACGGTACCGTTAAGTGGTCTGAAAACGCCCAGGTCGGTTACTACGCGCAGGATCATGAATACGAGTTCGAAAACGATCTGACCGTTTTCGAATGGATGAGTCAGTGGAAGCAGGAAGGCGATGATGAGCAGGTAGTACGTAGCTTCCTTGGTCGTCTGCTGTTCAGCCAGGACGATATCAAGAAACCTGCAAAAGTCCTCTCCGGTGGTGAAAAAGGACGCATGCTGTTCGGTAAGCTGATGATGCAGAAACCGAATATCCTGGTTATGGATGAACCGACCAACCACCTGGATATGGAATCTATCGAGTCGCTGAACATGGCGCTGGAAATGTACCAGGGCACGCTGATCTTCGTTTCTCATGACCGTGAGTTCGTCAGCTCGCTGGCAACCCGCGTGATTGAAATTACGCCGGAACGCGTAATCGACTTCACCGGTAACTACGAAGATTACCTGCGTAGTAAAGGCGTCGAATAAGTCTCCCGTCGTTCTCGTGTTACAGGTGTGATGGTTGCACCTGTAACACGAGATACTTAGGGATAAGGGGATATAAAATTAAACAATCCCCAGCGCGCGTTTACCGTGGATATTCAAATCCTCCAGCGTGAAGCGTCCTTCCCAGTTAGTTTCATAATCCTCCCGTGGAAAATCACCCGGTGATGCACCTTTTTCCAGCGCGGCCTTCACTTTGTGGGCGTAGGCCAGATTCTTTTCGCACATCGGTGCGGCAGGAATGTACATCACGTTACCCCAACCCTGCTGATTTTCCACCGGTGCGACGGAGTGAATCACATCACAATGCCACCAGACGGAGTCTCCGGCGTCCAGTTGTGGAATGCTGGTTAACGCTTCAATCAGCAGAGGATGCCATTGCGTGGAAATCGGCAGCACCCGGCCGGGCGCGACGCCGCAAAGTTCATCTTCCGGCACATCGTCAAGCAATGGGCGTAACAGCACATACGCCATCGCTTCAGGGATCGGGACCACATGCAACAATCCCTGACCTGGCAGCATATCGGACAGTGCAGTCCAGCCCTGGAAGGTACGGAATACCGAACATTTGGTGGTGTTATCCACCGTGTACTCTTCTACCTCAGTGCGATGCGCCGCCTGCCACGGATCGTAATCTTCCAGCTTGCCATTGAAAACATGAGCAAAGACCTGCTGATATGCCGGAAGAAGCCAGCGTTCCAGCGCGCCGGAATCCGTATGCGCGCCCAGCCCTTTAGACGTGGTTCCCGGCGGTCGACGGCGAATGCGGTCAGGGTAAATAATGCTGATATCCGGGTTAAACCATTGTTTACCTTCGCTTGTAAAGGTCCACAAACGATTGAGGAACGACTGTGCATTGGCCATTTCTTCACTCTGGCGGGCCTGCATCTGCGCCTGGGACCAGTAGATGGGGTAGATTTCAGGCCGTGATGCGCTCAGAGTACCGAAGAAATTATCGCCGGGTCCTTTATAGACGTCGTCAAAGTGGTTGCGGTCCAGATAGTCCAGCATTGAGCTGTCCCATCCGAGAGCCTGTTCGCGAGGGAAATGACTTTTAATGACTGCGCATCCGCGACGCTTAATTTCTTCACGCTGCTCTGCACTTACGTGGCCTGCTTTGATATCTGCATAAGATATCACTGGCCACACTGGGGCACCTTGCGCTTTGAAGGCGTTGATTTCCGCCACGCGGGTGGCGATAGCATCGCTCAACTGATTGAAGATTAACTGAACATCCCCAAGCTGTGCCCGCAGTTGCTGTTTCATCTGCCGGATTGCCGCTTTGTGATCGGCGGGCAGCGTGCCGCTGGTAAAAGTAAAAGCCATATCCACCTCGCATTAACTTTCATTCGAAACTTAACTAACTTACAGATGATAATATAAGTTAAAATTTAGTTAACGCAAGTTTAAAACTTGATGGAGTGAGCAAAATAGAAAAAGTATGAAAACCGGGATGAGAGATACCCCGGTTGGCAGGATTAGACGTTAAAAGGGGAGGTGTTATCCAGCACAGCCTGAATTACGTTCAGCGCGCCCTGATGGTTATTGTCGTCGGTCTGATAGCGAGCAATCGCTTTGATATTCTCTGCCGCGTTGGCCATGGCGAAAGAGTAGTGCGCCATTTTCAGCATTTCCGCGTCGTTTCCGCTATCGCCAATGGCGACTACGTTTTGCGGTGACAGGTTCCAGCGTTTAAGCAGGCGGCTGATCCCGTTGGCTTTATGTAGGCCCGGAATGATCAGATCGATAAACCCGAAGCCGCTGGTGACGGGCTTCATGATGCCGTCCAGCGCAGCATGCAGGTGATCGATAACCAATGGGATTTGTTGGTCCGGTAAATTTAGCGAGAACTTGAACAGCACATCGTCGATATCCTGATAATCCTTTACGGGTTTCAGGCGATGGTAGTGTTTTGACATCAATGCGACAAAGGACTCTGGCGCATTTTCGCTAACGTAAGCGCTTTGCAGCCCGCAAGCCACAAAGTTGAGCTGCTTATCTTTTAGCAGTTCACCAATGACAATACGGGATTCGTGGCGGGTAAGCTCGCCGTGAAACAGTTGCTTGCCATGTTCAAAGACCAAAGCCCCGTTCTCAGCGACAAAAGAAATTTCCTCTTTGAGCTCCGGGAAAAAGGAGATCAACTGGTAATACTGGTTGCCGCTGGCCACGACAAATTCGATATTTCGTTTTTTCAGTTCCTGATACTGCGCCATAAAACGTGCACGATCGTATTTCTTGGCGTCGTCGAGAAAAGTTCCGTCCATATCGGTGACGATAACTTTGATGGTCATAAAGATAGGCTCCTGGCGATTACTGCAACCAGAAACATTCTAATAACAATGTGACCTGTAGCACAAATTTAATTTCGAATGAAAGTAAAAAGCCGGGTGGTAGCTTCGCCTTACCCGGCTATGGAGAGAGTCGTTGTAGGCCGGATAAGCGTCAGCGCATCCGGCAATGGGTAGGGTAGCGTGCCGGATGGCGGTGTGGAATCTCATCCGGCCGACAATATTGTTTACAGCATATGTTCAGTACGCGCGATGATGTCGTCTTGCGCATCCGGAGAAAGCGCAGTGAAGAAGGCGGAATAACCTGCTACACGGACCACCAGGTCACGATATTGATCCGGGTGTTTTTTGGCTTCCAGCAGCGTTTCACGGGAGACAATGTTGTACTGAATATGCCAGCCTTTGTGCTCTTCGAAGAAGGTACGCAGCAGGATCATCAGCTTTTGCTTATCGGATTCATTTTCCAGCGTGGCCGGGTTGAGCTTCTGATTTAACAGCACGCCGCCGAGAATCGAACCGGTCGGCAGTTTACCCACCGAACCAATTACCGCCGTTGGGCCGAGATGGTCCGTACCGGAAGCCGGGCTTGCGCCTTCTGCCAGCGGAGTGTGTGCTTTACGGCCATCCGGCGTTGCCATCGTTGCTGCGCCGAACGGCACGTTTGCCGAAATAGACGAGGTCCCGGCGTAGTAATTGCCGCCAACCGGGCCACGTCCGTAACGCGGATTATGATACTGTTTCAGTTCATTGATATAGGTCTGATAAGCGCGGGCCAGTAGCGTATCAACGCTATCGTCATCGTTGCCGTATTTCGGCGCGCCGTTGATCAGTCGTTGGCGTAACTGCTCATGGGTCAGACCGTCAAAATCATCGGCCAGCGCAGCGGCCAGCTGTTGTTGACCAATAGCGCCCTGTTCAAAGACCAGTTTCTTCACTGCTGCCAGGCTGTTACCGAGGTTGGCAATACCCACCTGCAAACCCGATACCCAGTCATACTTCGCGCCGCCTTGCTTAATGCTTTTCGCCCGTTCAATGCAGTCGTCTACCAGCGCGGAACACAGAATATCGTGCACGTTCTCTTCCAGCATGGTGTCGACGACATACTCAATTTCTATGGATTTACGCGTGTAGTAGCGGATTTGCGTATCCCAGGCATCCATCACTTCGTCGAAATTGTTGAAGTTACCAGCCGAGAGCGCTTTTTCCTGTGGCAGAAAGGCTTTGCCACTGGTGGCATCACGCCCACCTTCCAGTGCCGCCAGCATCACGCGGGCAAAGTTAATAAAGCTCATGCCGGTGCAACGGTAGCCCCATTTCCCGCCGACTGCGGTTTCGATACACCCAATGGCCGCATAGTCATAGGCATCCTGCGGTTCAATGCCCAACTTAATGAATTCCGGTATGACGATTTCATCGTTGTTAAAGGCTGGCATCCCGAAACCGCAGCGGATCACCTGCACGCAGGCATCAAGGAAGTCATTACTCATCCCCGCGTGATAACGCACGCTCAGGTTTGGCTGCGTAGAACGCAGACGGCCGCAGGACTCCAGAATCGCGTAGGAGAGCGGGTTGACGGCATCCATCGGCTGGCCGTTGACCAGGTTTTGACCACCAATGGTCACGTTCTGATACAGCGGACTGCCCGCCGAGGCTTTCGAATGGGAGCCGGAACGGATTTTGTTCACTTCCAGCAGTTTCAGCCAGCAGCTGTGCAACAGTTCAATGGCGTGCTCACGATCAAGACTCTGGTTCAGTTCAACGTCACGACGATAGAACGGGTAGAGGTATTGATCCATACGACCAAACGACACCGAGTGACCGTTTGATTCAATTTGCAGGATCAGCTGGATGAAATAGCATAACTGCAATGCCTGCCAGAACGTTTTTGGCGGTTCATGGGCGATCACATCGCAGTTTTCCGCCATGGTCAGCAGTTCATCTCGACGGCTGGTGCGGGTTTCCGTGGACGCCATTTTACGCGCCAGCGCGGCAAAGCGCTCAATGTGAAGACTGACGGCTTCCAGCACGATATCAATCGCTTTCAGGAACTGATCGCCATGGAGGTCTTCCAGACATGTCAGATTGATGCGGGAGCGACGTTCATCGACTTTGTGACGCAGGCCGTCGAGACCTTTTTCCAGCAGCAGCGGGAAGTTTACCGCCAGGTGTGCGTCGCCGGAGGTCATGTTACCTTCGGCTTTGATAATGCCGGTTTCCAGCAGCCCTTTCTGCTCATCAGTGAACATCCCGTAGCAGCGATCCTGCACGGTTTGACCACGCCACCATGGGCACACCTCATGCAATACACGTTTGTTCTCTTCGCTTACCGCAAAGCCTGCGCCCGGTCTGTCGGCGAGGTCGTCGATCTCTTTTTCAATCCACGAGACGGTGTATTCCGGGAAAATAGGCGCGGCACGCACTTCGCTTGCCTGGTTACCAATGATCAGTTCGTCATGTTTGATCCAGATGGTGCGTTCCGCCAGATGATGGGCCAGAGCCAGCGCGCGGCGTACCGGGATCGGCTTATCCAGGTGTTGCTGATACATCTCGGTATAGTGCTGGGCGCGCTCGGTACAAACCGGTGGTTTCACGATGTGGATCAGGGCCGTTTTATGCGCTTTGATACGGTCGCTGAGTGTGTCCAGTTTCAGAGTGGTCATGGCGATTATCCTCGTAGGGTCGCGGTTAAACCTTTAAGGCTGGCGTACTGCTGGGCAAATTCGAGCAGTGCTGGCGCATCAAGCGGTTTATCCGGTGCGTTGTAGGGTTGACTGAGTAAGTGGTATTTGTTGATGCCCAGGGTGTGGTAGGGCAAGAAATGGATCTCACCGACGTGAAGCTTATCGGCGGCAAAATCGGTAATGGCTTGAATAGCAGCTTCGTCTGCGTTGAATCCCTGAATCAGCGGTACGCGGATAATCATTTTTTTACCGGCGGCAGCCAGCTTTTTTAGATTTTTCAGTACGCGAGAGGCACGCCCATCGGTCCATTGTTTAAACGGCGCATCTGCAACGTGTTTTAGATCTGCCAGAAACAGATCGACGTAAGGTAATGATGGTTCAATATACTTCCACGGGACATGCAAACAGGTTTCCACCGCGGTATGAATGCCTGCGTCGTGGCTGGCTTTGAGCAAAGCAGCTGCCAGCTCTGGCTGCATAAACGGTTCACCGCCGGACAGGGTGAGGCCTCCGCCACTGCGGTCGTAAAACGGTTTATCTCGCAATACGGTCGCCATGATATCGTCCACGCTTTTTACCTCTCCGCAGACGGTTAACGCCTGAGTCGGACAGCAGTCGGTCAGTACGGTGAGTGCGTCATCGGTCAGTTTTTCGCGATGAATAAGTAATCCGCCCAGCGCCCGTTCAATCACCGCGGGTGCAGCCTGAGCACAGAGATCGCAACCGTCGAGGCACAAACGCGCGTCATAAAGCAGGTCCTGCGTGCGTGCGCGGCTTTCCGGATTCTGGCACCACCGACAGCCCAGGGAGCATCCCTTAAGGAACACCACGGTACGAATACCGGGGCCATCATGCGTGGAGTAGCGCTGGATATTGAAAATCATAAGCGACCTCTTTTCTTTCGTATAAAGATTAAATTACTTTCGAATGAAAGTTATATTGACATGCGTCAACTAACAGTGAGGTTTCGCCGTGCTACCTTTTATTCATGCTAATTATTCGTTTGAGGAAAGGTTATGGAACTCTATTTAGATACGTCTGATGTTGATGCGGTAAAAGCTCTGGCGCGCATTTTCCCGCTGGCAGGGGTGACCACTAACCCGAGCATTGTGGCGGCAGGGAACCAGACGCTGGAAGTACTACTGCCGCAACTGCAGGAAGCGATGGGAGGGCAAGGGCGTCTGTTTGCTCAGGTGATGGCGACCACCGCCGAAGGGATGGTCAGCGATGCGCGTAAGCTGCGGGCAATCATTGCTGATATCGTGGTCAAAGTGCCGGTGACAGCAGAAGGTCTGGCGGCTATAAAATTGCTGAAAGAAGAAGGGATCCCGACGTTGGGTACTGCGGTATACGGTGCAGCTCAAGGGTTATTGGCTGCTCTGGCGGGTGCGGAATACGTTGCGCCATACGTTAACCGCGTGGATGCGCAAGGAGGGGATGGCATTCAGACGGTGGCCGACCTGCAGATGTTACTGAAAATGCATGCCCCGCACGCCAAAGTACTGGCAGCCAGTTTTAAAACACCGCGTCAGGCACTGGATTGTCTGCTGGCGGGCTGCGAGTCCATCACGCTACCGCTGGACGTTGCTCAGCAGATGATTAGCTCTCCGGCGGTTGATGCTGCCGTCGCGAAGTTTGAGCACGACTGGCAGAGTGCATTTGGACGCACGTCGATCTGATGCTGTTGCCGGGTGGTGCTAACGCTTACCCGGCCTACGTTCGAGCCGTTGTAGGTCGGGTAAGGCGAAGCCGCCACCCGACTTTTTTACTGCCCGCAAACCTCACACCCCGGGTTGCGCATCAGCTTCATTTCGCGAAACTGGCAGGTCATGGCATCGTACATGACGATTTTTCCGGATGCCGGTTTACCGTAGTTTGCCAGTAGCTTAATGGCTTCCATCGCCTGTAACGATCCGATCACGCCGATCAGCGGGGCCATCACTCCGGCTTCTACGCAGGTCAGGGCATTTTCACCGAACAGACGACTCAGGCAACGGTAGCAGGGCTCACCGTCCTGGTATGTAAATACGGTAATTTGTCCTTCCATGCGAATAGCTGCACCGGAAACCAGCGGGACTCTGGCGGCAAAACATCCTGCATTCAGCTGATTGCGGATGCTGACGTTATCCGTACAGTCCAGCACCAAATCGTGTTCGGTAATAAGCGCGTGAATCTCGCTATCGTCAAGCAGCGCATTCACCGGCGTAATGGCGATATAAGGGTTAATCCGCGCTAGCGCGTCACGGGCGGATAGCACTTTGGGTTGCCCGACGGTTGCATCGCTGTGCAGCGTCTGGCGTTGGAGGTTCGACACGGAGACCGTGTCAAAGTCGAGCAGGGTTAAATGTCCGACGCCAGCGCCCGCAAGGTACTGAGTTGCTGCGCATCCCAGTCCCCCCAGACCAACGACCAGTACCCGCGCATCTTTGAGCGCTTCCTGACCTTCGAAATCGAAGCCGCGCAGAATGATTTGCCGGTTATAGCGCATCATCTCCTGGTCGCTGAGTTCTGCCATTACAGGCCTCCAAACAGTGCGTTAAACGGCTCGACCTCAACCCATTCTCCGGCCTCAACGTTACCGCGATCGCGCTCCAGCACGATAAAGCAGTTGCCCTGGCTAAAGGAGCTAAAAATATGCGAGCCCTGGTGTCCGGTGGTGGTGACTTCCAGTTCGCCTTCCGCGGTACGCTGCAATACACCGCGCTGAAAATCCAGACGCCCTGGCGTTTTCTTCAGGCGTGAGGCTGTGCGCACGCGCTGGCGCGGAGGTAACCCACAGGCGGTGTTGCCGCTGAGTTTCGCCAGTAGCGGTTGCACCAGCTGATAAAAGGTGAGGGCCGCAGAAACCGGATTACCCGGCAGGCCGCAAAACCAGCTGTTGCTCAGTTTACCAAACGCGAACGGTTTACCGGGTTTGATGGCCAGCTTCCAGAAGGCAATTTCTCCCAGCTCTTCCAGAATGGTTTTGGTGTAATCCGCTTCGCCTACCGAAACGCCACCAGAGCTGATGACGACGTCGGCCTGGCTGTCGGCTTCGATAAACGCGGCCCGCAGCGCGTTGGGATCGTCGCGAATAATTCCTAAGTTGATCACTTCGCAGCCCAACTGCTGCAGCATCAGGTGAACGGTCAGACGGTTTGTGTCATAAATCTGCCCGTCGCCCAGCGGTTGACCCGGCAGTTGCAGCTCATCACCGGTGGAGAACAACGCCACGCGAACTTTGCGAACGACCGGTACTTCGGCAATGCCGAGCGAGGCCAGAACAGGAAGCTCGGCGGTTGTCAGACGAGTTCCGGTAGGGAATACCACCGCGCCGTTTGCGATATCTTCACCGCGCAGACGAATATTTTGTCCGCTGCGGACCTCGGCGGTAAAACGCACACCGTCGTCAGTTTGTTCCGTTTGCTCCTGCATCACCACCGCTTCACAACCGGCAGGCACCGGGGCACCGGTCATAATGCGGATGCAGGTTCCCGCAGGCCACTCGCCGTGGAATGGTTGACCAGCAAAGGCTTTGCCAGCCACCGCAAGAGGCTGGTCTGATTGTAAATCGGCTAATCGCACCGCATAGCCATCCATTGCCGAGTTATCGAATCCCGGCACATCAATCGGGGAGATGACGTCGGTGGCCAGAATGCGGCCAAAGCATTGAACCAGCGGCAGCGTTTCGACGGCGGTGAGTGGGGTAATACGCGAAAGCATCTGAGAGAGAGCCGTTTCAAGCGGCATCAGTCCGGCGGTAAATTCCATGAGAAGACTCCTGCGGGGCAAAATCGAATCCGCTCATTATGTCAGAAAATGGACGCGGACAGTATGCTACCTCAGGCTTAGGATCCGATCTGAGACAGGTTTTCTGCCAGAGAATAGCGCTACAGGAAAAATGCAGTATAGACTCATTATTTCTGCTTTTTTCCAGGAGGCTAAATGGCTGCGACTATCCCGAATTCAATTCGACAACAGGTGAATGCCGCCAGTGCACTGATTGCGCGGATTATAGAGGGCGACCTGGTTGCTGTTCATTTGTATGGCTCTGCTGTTGAAGGTGGCTTAAAGCCCCAAAGCGATATCGATTTACTGGTTACCATTAGGCAGCCACTGAATACCCGGCAAAGAAAAGATCTGATGCAGGGTTTTCTGGAAATATCAGCACCGCCTGGCAGCGTTGATAGCTATCGGGCGCTGGAAGTGACCATTGTGGTCTATTCACAACTTGTGCCGTGGCGATTCCCACCGTCAAGAGAAATGCAATTTGGCGAATGGTTGCGTGACGATATTCGCGCGGGAATTGTTGAACCGAGACAGGTGGATCCTGATCTTTCGATCCTGCTGACCCAGGCCCGGCGCGCCAGCGTAGCGTTGTTCGGTGAACCCGCTGAGACGTTATTCAACGTCATCCCTTTTAGCGATGTCGTGCAAACGTTTCGGCATATCCTTGATATGTGGCAGAAACCGGGCGATTTAGAGGGTGACGAGCGAAATATCATCCTTACTCTGGCGCGTATTTGGTACAGCGTAGTTACGGGCAATATTGTCGCTAAAGATGAAGCTGCCTCCTGGCTTATACCGCAATTACCCGATGAGTATGCTGATACGCTGCAAGCCGCACGTGCAGAATACCTGGGGTTAACCAAAAAGAACTGGGCTGCGTCTATGCCATCTGTTGAACGCTTTGTGTTTTATGCAAAAAAACAGATTGCCGATCGGCTTGAATAATATATTCAACGATGTTGGAAGAAACTCTTTCTGTTTAACTCATCTAAATAACCTGATGGGATGGGGCGTGAGGTACGGGCCTTAACCTTTACATGACGTCTGCATCTTTCTATATTCAAAAATCGAATCAATAAGTCACAGAAATTCTGATATTTATAACCCCGGTACCTGCCACCTGATGGACGAAAAAAATGGGTAAAGCAGTCATTGCAATTCACGGCGGCGCAGGGGCTATCACCCGTTCGCAGCTGAGCCAGGAGCAAGAGTTGCGTTATATACAGGCGCTGTCGGATATCGTTGAAACCGGCCAGCGGATGCTTGAAGACGGTCGTAGCGCACTGGATGTCGTTACCGAAGCCGTGCGCTTACTGGAAGAGTGTCCGTTGTTTAATGCCGGAATTGGCGCGGTGTATACCCGTGATGAAACCCATGAACTGGATGCCTGCGTGATGGACGGTAACACGCTTAATGCGGGAGCCGTCGCCGGAGTCAGCCATTTACGCAATCCGATTCTCGCGGCGCGCCTGGTAATGGAACACAGCCCACACGTCATGATGATCGGTGAAGGGGCTGAAAACTTTGCCATTGCGCAGGGTATTGAGCGCGTATCAGCGGATATTTTCTCGACGCCAGAACGCTACGCTCAACTACTGGCGGCGCGAACAGCGGGAGAAACGGTACTGGACCATAGCGCGAGCCCGCTGGATGAAAACAACAAAATGGGTACCGTGGGGGCGGTCGCGTTAGATATGTTTGGCAATCTGGCGGCCGCAACATCGACCGGGGGGATGACCAACAAATTACCTGGGCGGGTGGGTGACAGTCCGTTGGTCGGCGCAGGCTGTTATGCCAATAACGCAAGTGTGGCAGTCTCCTGCACCGGAACCGGGGAAGTCTTTATTCGTGCGCTGGCGGCCTATGACATTGCGGCGTTGATGGACTATGGCGGCCTGAGTTTATCCGAAGCGTGTGAACGCGTAGTGATGGAAAAATTACCGGCGCTTGGCGGCAGTGGCGGTTTAATTGCTATCGATCATGAGGGCAATGTCGCCTTGCCGTTTAATAGCGAAGGCATGTACCGCGCCTGGGGATATGCAGGCGATACGCCAACCACCGGTATTTATCGGGAAAAAGGAGATAGCGTTGCCACACAGTGATGAGCTTGATGCCAGCGACGTGCTGGCAGTCAGCAATCTGAATATTGCCTTTGAACAGGAACAGCAACGTGTCAGCGCAGTGCGTAATCTGTCATTTCGCCTGAAGCGTGGCGAAACGCTGGCGATTGTTGGTGAGTCCGGTTCAGGAAAGTCGGTAACGGCCTTGTCGCTGATGCATCTGATTGAACAAGCAGGCGGCGAGGTAAGCTGCGATGAAATGCTGCTGCGACGCCGCAACCGGCAGGTTATTGAGCTGGGTGAACAGAGCGCATCACAAATGCGTCACGTGCGCGGTGCGGATATCGCGATGATCTTCCAGGAGCCTATGACATCGCTCAATCCGGTGTTTACCGTGGGCGAGCAAATTGCTGAGTCTATACGCTTGCACCAGGGCGCCAGCCATGAAGAGGCGATGGTAGAAGCGAAGCGGATGCTCGATCAGGTGCGTATCCCCGAGGCGAAGGCGATTTTATCGCGTTATCCACACCAGCTTTCCGGCGGTATGCGCCAGCGGGTGATGATCGCCATGGCACTGTCGTGTCGCCCTGCGGTTTTAATTGCCGATGAGCCGACGACCGCGCTGGATGTCACCATTCAGGCGCAGATCCTGCAACTGATAAAAGTGTTGCAGCAGGATATGTCGATGGGAGTGATCTTCATTACCCACGATATGGGCGTTGTGGCGGATATTGCTGACCGCGTGCTGGTGATGTATCAGGGCGAGGCGGTAGAAACCGGCAGCGTTGAACAAATTTTTCACGCTCCCCAGCATCCCTATACCAAAGCGCTGTTGGCAGCCGTGCCGCAGCTTGGGGCGATGAACGGGCATGAGCTTCCGCGCCGTTTCCCGCTCATTTCATTGCACGATCCCAGTCATGTCGAACCGCAAACCGAGCAGGACACAGTGGTTGAAGGCGAGCCTATCCTACGGGTACGCAATCTGGTGACGCGTTTTCCTCTGCGCAGCGGTATTCTAAATCGCGTGACTCGCGAGGTGCATGCAGTGGAAAACGTCAGCTTTGACCTGTGGCCGGGAGAAACGCTCTCACTGGTGGGGGAGTCGGGCTGCGGGAAATCCACCACCGGGCGGGCGCTGCTGCGCCTGGTTGAGTCTCAGCGTGGGGAAATCATTTTCAACGGACAGCGTATTGATACCCTTGCTGCCAGCAAGTTGCAGCCGCTGCGTCGGGATATTCAGTTTATCTTCCAGGATCCGTATGCTTCGCTCGATCCGCGCCAGACCGTGGGATATTCCATTCTGGAGCCGCTACGGGTACATGGGTTATTGCAGGGCGATGCGGGGTCAAAACGGGTTGCATGGTTGTTGGAACGTGTAGGCTTGCTACCTGAGCATGCCTGGCGCTATCCGCACGAGTTTTCCGGCGGTCAGCGTCAGCGTATCTGTATTGCACGGGCATTGGCGCTCAATCCCAAAGTGATTATTGCCGATGAATCTGTCTCGGCGCTGGATGTTTCAATTCGTGGGCAAATCATCAACCTGATGCTCGACCTGCAGCGAGAATTGGGTATCGCATACCTGTTTATTTCCCACGATATGGCGGTAGTGGAACGGATCAGTCATCGTGTGGCGGTAATGTATCTGGGGCAGATCGTTGAGATAGGCACCCGACGGGCGGTGTTTGAAAATCCGCAACATCCGTACACTCGCAAGCTGATGGCAGCAGTTCCGGTCGCCGATCCATCCCATCACCGTCCCCAGCGCGTGCTGTTGTCGGACGATATCCCCAGCAATATTCGTAAACGTGGCGAAGAGATTTCCCCCGTATCACTCCAGTTAGTTGGTCCGGGGCATTATGTTGCGCGTCCGCTACCAGAAAATGCGCTTTCGCGTTTATAACAGGCAGGCAGGGTTTAAGGAGAATAACATGACAAAAATTGTTGCTCGAAAATGGCTGGTTGCTGTGGGAGTGGTCTCTGCACTGGCCGCATCGGCTGGCTGGGCCGCCAAAGATGTAGTGGTAGCCGTGGGGTCCAATTTCACGACGCTCGACCCCTATGACGCGAATGATACGTTGTCACAGGCGGTAGCGAAGTCGTTTTATCAGGGGTTGTTTGGCCTTGATAAAGAGATGAAACTGAAAAATGTGCTCGCGGAGAGTTATACGGTTTCTGATGATGGGCTGACCTATACCCTTAAGCTGCGCCAGGGCGTGAAGTTTCAGGATGGAACCGACTTCAATGCCGATGCGGTAAAAGCTAACCTCGATCGGGCCAGTAACCCGGAAAACCATCTGAAACGTTACAACCTGTATAAGAATATCGATAAAACCGAAGTCGTCGATCCGTCGACGGTGAAGATTACGCTGAAACAGCCGTTCTCTGCCTTTATCAATATTCTGGCGCACCCGGCAACGGCGATGATTTCTCCCGCCGCGCTGGAGAAATACGGTAAGGAGATCGGTTTCCATCCTGTGGGGACCGGGCCGTACCAGCTTGATACCTGGAATCAGACGGATTTTGTGAAGGTTAAGAAGTTCGCGGGCTACTGGCAGCAAGGGTTGCCAAAGCTGGATACGATTACCTGGCGTCCGGTGACCGACAACAACACGCGTGCGGCCATGCTGCAAACTGGGGAAGCGCAGTTTGCCTTCCCAATCCCTTACGAGCAGGCGGCGTTACTGGCGAAGAACAAAAACCTGGAACTGGTGGCCAGTCCGTCTATTATGCAGCGTTACATCAGCATGAACGTCACGCAAAAACCGTTCGACAACCCAAAAGTGCGTGAGGCGCTGAATTATGCCATCAACCGCCAGGCGCTGGTGAAAGTGGCTTTTGCTGGTTACGCGACGCCGGCAACCGGCGTTCTCCCCCCGTCGATAGCCTATGCGCAAAGCTATACGCCATGGCCATACGACCCGGCGAAAGCGCGCGAACTGCTGAAAGAAGCAGGTTATCCGAACGGTTTTACCACTACGCTATGGTCATCGCATAACCACAGTACCGCGCAGAAAGTTCTGCAATTTACCCAGCAGCAGCTGGCGCAGGTGGGCATTAAGGCTCAGGTTACAGCGATGGATGCCGGTCAGCGCGCCGCGGAAGTTGAAGGTAAAGCGCAGAAAGAGAGCGGGGTACGGATGTTCTACACCGGCTGGTCGGCGTCTACGGGTGAAGCTGACTGGGCGCTGTCACCGCTGTTTGCATCACAAAACTGGCCGCCGACACTGTTTAATACGGCGTTCTACAGCAATAAGCAGGTGGACAGTGATTTAGCGGCAGCGTTGCAAACTAACGATCCGGCGCAGAAAGCGAAGCTGTACAAAGACGCGCAGGATATTATCTGGAAAGAGTCGCCGTGGATCCCGCTGGTGGTGGAAAAACTGATTTCGGCGCACAGTACCCGGTTGACCGGGTTCTGGATTATGCCGGATACCGGATTTAGTTTTGATGATGCGGATTTAAAATAAGCTATGCATTCGGCCCCTTAGCACAGGGGCCGACGAAGGGAGCCTGATGCTTAACTATGTTTTCAAGCGCCTGCTGGGGTTGATTCCAACTCTGTTGATTGTTGCGGTGCTGGTATTTTTATTTGTTCACCTGCTACCCGGCGATCCGGCCCGGCTGATTGCCGGACCGGAAGCTGACGCCGAGGTTATTGAACTGGTGCGCAAGCAGCTGGGTCTGGACCAGCCGCTGCATGTTCAGTTCTGGCATTACATGACCAACGTGTTGCAAGGCGATTTTGGCACCTCGATGGTTTCTCGTCGCCCGGTATCTGAAGAGATAGCCAGTCGTTTTATGCCATCACTATGGCTGACTATTGCCAGTATGGCGTGGGCGGTATTGTTTGGTATGACGGCGGGGATCATTGCTGCCGTATGGCGAAATCGCTGGCCGGACAGATTAAGCATGACGCTGGCGGTCACCGGGATCTCGTTCCCGGCGTTTGCGCTTGGCATGCTGCTGATGCAGATATTCTCCGTTGAACTCGGTTGGTTGCCTACCGTGGGCGCAGACACCTGGCTTCACTACATCCTCCCGTCTATTACGCTGGGCGCGGCGGTGGCTGCGGTGTTAGCCCGATTTACTCGCGCCTCGTTTGTTGATGTGCTTAGCGAAGATTATATGCGCACCGCGCGGGCTAAAGGGGTGAGTGAAACCTGGGTGGTGTTAAAACATGGTCTGCGTAATGCGATGATCCCGGTGGTCACCATGATGGGACTACAGTTTGGCTTTTTGCTTGGTGGATCAATCGTGGTTGAGAAGGTGTTCAACTGGCCCGGGCTTGGGCGACTGTTGGTGGACTCCGTCGAAATGCGCGACTACCCGGTGATTCAGGCCGAGGTGCTGTTGTTTTCTCTGGAATTTATTCTTATTAACTTAGTGGTGGATGTGCTCTACGCTGCCATTAATCCGGCTATCAGGTACAAGTAAGGATGCGATTTTTTAACTGGCGCCGACAGGCGATTTTAAATGCGATGCCCCTTGTTAAGCCAGAGCAGATACGCACACCGTGGCATGAGTTCTGGCGTCGGTTCCGTCGACAGCACATGGCGATGGTCGCTGGGCTGTTTGTATTGCTCCTGATCGTGGTAGCGATTTTTGCCCGCTGGCTGACGCCATTTGATGCCGAGAATTACTTCGATTATGACCGTCTGAATGATGGGCCGTCGATGCTGCACTGGTTTGGCGTTGACTCACTGGGACGGGATATCTTTAGCCGCGTGCTGGTTGGGGCGCAAATCTCGCTGGCGGCAGGAGTCTTTGCCGTATTTATTGGCGCGGCGATTGGTACGGTACTGGGGCTGCTGGCGGGATACTACGAAGGCTGGTGGGATCGACTGATCATGCGAATCTGCGATGTGCTGTTCGCCTTTCCGGGGATATTGCTGGCGATAGCCGTGGTCGCCGTGCTGGGCAGCGGTATTGCTAACGTGATCATTGCCGTAGCCATTTTCTCCATTCCAGCCTTCGCGCGCCTGGTGCGTGGGAATACGCTGGTGCTGAAGCAACAGACGTTTATTGAGTCTGCGCGCAGTATTGGTGCCAGCGATGCGACCATCATCTTCAACCATATTCTGCCTGGAACGGTCTCATCGATCGTGGTCTTTTTTACCATGCGAATTGGCACGTCGATCATCTCTGCCGCAAGCCTGTCATTTCTGGGATTAGGCGCACAGCCGCCGACGCCGGAGTGGGGGGCAATGCTTAATGAAGCGCGCGCTGATATGGTGATCGCGCCGCACGTGGCGATTTTCCCGGCGGTAGCGATATTCCTGACGGTGCTGGCGTTTAACTTACTGGGAGATGGTCTGCGCGACGCGCTGGACCCGAAGATAAAAGGATAAACCGTAGGCCTGATAAGACGCTTCAGCGTCGCCATCAGGCATTGCCGGATGCGGCATAAATGCCTTATCCGGCCTACGTTGGGTTACGCTAATTAAACGCGGGTGCCCCACAGATCGTATTCATCTGCGTTTTCGACCTTCACGCGGATGATATCGCCAGGTTTCACCTTGGTTTCACCATTCAGGTATACCGCGCCGTCGATTTCTGGAGCATCAGCCATGCTACGACCAATTGCGCCTTCTTCGTCAACTTCATCAACGATAACCAGAATCTCGCGGCCCACTTTCTCTTGCAAACGTTCAGCAGAGATCTGCTGCTGCAATTGCATAAAGCGGTTCCAGCGTTCTTCTTTCACCTCTTCCGGGATTTGATCCGGCAGGTCATTAGCGCCAGCGCCTTCTACCGGGCTGTATTTAAAGCAGCCCACGCGATCCAGACGCGCTTCCTTCAGGAAGTCGAGCAACATCTGGAAGTCTTCTTCCGTTTCACCCGGGAAACCAACAATGAAAGTGGATCGCAACGTCAGTTCAGGGCAGATTTCACGCCACTGCTTGATGCGCGCCAACTGTCTGTCCACGGAGCCCGGGCGTTTCATCAGTTTAAGAATACGCGGGCTGGCATGCTGTAACGGGATGTCCAGATACGGCAGGATTTTGCCTTCCGCCATCAGCGGGATCACATCATCAACGTGCGGGTAAGGGTAGACGTAATGCAGGCGCGTCCAGATCCCCAGTTTTGATAACTGTTCGCACAGATCAACCATGCTGGTTTTGACCGGCTCGCCGTTATGGAAACCGGTACGATGCTTCACATCTACACCGTACGCAGAGGTATCCTGAGAGATTACCAGAATCTCTTTCACGCCCGCATCGACCAGACGCTTGGCTTCGCTAAGGACGTCGCCAATCGGACGGCTCACCAGATCGCCGCGCATGGATGGAATAATGCAGAACGTGCAGCGGTGGTTACAGCCCTCGGAAATCTTCAGATAGGCGTAATGGCGAGGAGTCAGCTTGACGCCCTGCTCAGGAACCAGACTCTGGAACGGGTTGTGTTTTGGTTTTGGCACATAGTGGTGAACGTGCTCCAGAACCTGTTCATAGCTATGCGGCCCGGTGATTTCCAGTACCTTCGGGTGGACTTCACGGATCTGATCGACTTTCGCGCCCAGACAGCCGGTGACGATCACCTTACCGTTCTCGTTCAGCGCTTCGCCAATTGCTTCCAGGGACTCCTGAACCGCACTGTCGATAAAGCCGCAGGTATTAACGATAACCATATCCGCGTCGTCGTAGCTTGGCACAACATCATAGCCTTCGGTACGAAGTTCGGTCAGGATGCGCTCAGAATCGACGAGGTTTTTCGGACAACCTAGTGATATAAAACCAATTTTTGCCATTTTCTTATACTGTACATTGCTCGTAATCGGGGGATTATACAGATGCCTTCACGGTACATCTATATCTGATCAGCATAAGACGGAGAGAATAAAGAGCGATACCTATAAAGAGTAGATCGGTTAGTGAAAGGTGTTTAGTGAGTCTAATTCCGGCTTTAAGTGCCGCTTCTTGGCTATAGACACTCATTATCGTAAATTTTATCTCGTCGAGCGTTACTAATGAGGTTAAATTTGAAAGATATTGTTTTGAAGTCGAAACTTGAAATGGCTAAAACTCTTTATGCTAATGGTGTGAGTTTATATTATATCTCACTTGCCACAGGCTTAAGTTGGCATGTATTAATGACAGAATTAACGTTTATCGCCAGTCATGAAAATATTCGACAAAAAGCTAACGCTCACGTACCCAAACTTTAAATAATTCACCTGTCTATTACCATCCTACAAAATTTGAAAGGTAACGTTAATATGTATATTTCGCCACTTCCAGTCGCCACGGACTCTGATTTTGATAAACTTAGAGATGATATTGCTAATAAACTTTTATTCACTATTGGCAAAGATCCCGCAATCGCCACGAAACGGGAGTGGCTTAATGCGACGTTATATGCGGTACGCGATCGGATGGTCGAGCGCTGGCACCGTTCTAATCGGGCGCAATTCTCTCAGGATGCGCGCCAGGTATATTATCTGTCGATGGAATTTTTAATTGGCCGTACTCTATCCAATGCGTTGCTCTCTTTAGGTATTTATGACGAAGTCAGAAGCGCGCTGGAGGCAATGGGGCTTGAACTGGAAGAACTGATTGACGAAGAAAACGATCCCGGGTTAGGTAATGGTGGTCTCGGTCGTCTGGCGGCCTGCTTCCTTGATTCACTGGCGACGCTTGGGTTGCCGGGATGTGGATACGGTATTCGTTATAATTACGGTATGTTCAAACAAAATATCGTTAACGGTGTACAAAAAGAGTCGCTCGATTATTGGCTGGAATACGGTAATCCCTGGGAGTTCAAACGTCATAATACGCATTATAAAGTACGTTTTGGCGGGCGTGTTCAACAGGAGGGGAATAAAACCCGCTGGCTTGAAACCGAAGATATTCTGGCCGTGGCGCATGATCAAATTATTCCAGGTTATGCGACGGACACGACTAATACGTTGCGTTTGTGGAACGTGCAGGTGAATAGCGAAGTTAATGCGGGCAAACTGAATCAGCAAGCCGACTTTGCTACTGAAGTGGAAAACAAATATCACTTCGATCGTATCTCGCGGGTTTTGTACCCGGATGATTCCACCGATGCGGGGCGTGAATTGCGTTTACGCCAGGCCTATTTCCTGGCCTCGGCGACGATTCAGGATATTCTGAGTCGTCATTATCAGTTGCACAAAACATACGACAATCTGGCCGATAAAATTGCGATTCACCTTAATGATACGCATCCGGTACTGGCGATCCCTGAGTTGATGCGTTTATTGATTGATCAGCATCAGTTTAGTTGGGATAACGCGTTTGACGTGACCTGTCAGATTTTTTCTTATACCAACCATACGTTGATGAGTGAGGCGCTGGAGATCTGGCCAGTAGAAATGCTAAGTCGAATTTTACCGCGCCATTTGCAGATTATTTTTGAGATTAACGATCGTTTTCTGAAGACCTTACAGGAACGTTATCGTAATGACAGCGATCTACTGAAACGTGTGTCGTTAATTGATGAGTCCAATGGTCGTGTGGTGCGTATGGCATGGTTGGCGGTAGTTGTCAGTCATAAGGTAAACGGCGTGTCGGCATTGCATTCAAAATTGATGACCGAATCACTGTTTGCAGACTTCGCGCGTATATTTCCCTTGCGTTTCACCAACGTAACCAATGGTGTGACTGCGCGTCGTTGGCTGGCGCTGGCGAATCCACCGCTTGCCAAAGTGCTGGACGAAAATATCGGTGACAGCTGGCGGACTAAATTAATGCAGTTGGGCGAGCTGAAGCAGTTTATAGATTATCCGTCGGTGAATGAGGCTGTGCATCGTGCGAAACGTGAAAATAAGCAGCGGCTGGCGCACCATATTGCCACCCACTATGGCGTGGTGGTGAATCCTGATGCGCTGTTTGATGTGCAGGTGAAACGCATCCACGAGTACAAGCGGCAACTCATGAATGTGCTCCACGTTATTACACGCTATAACCGGATTAAAGCCGCGCCGGATGCCAACTGGGTACCGCGAGTGAATATCTTTGCCGGAAAAGCGGCCTCCTCTTATCACATGGCAAAACAAATTATTCGCTTGATTAACGATGTGGCGCAGTTAGTCAATAACGATCCGCTGATTGGCGGCAAACTGAAAGTAGTATTTATTCCGGATTACAGCGTCAGTCTCGCTCAGCTAATTATTCCGGCAGCCGATCTGTCAGAGCAAATTTCCTTGGCCGGGACGGAAGCCTCCGGGACCAGCAATATGAAATTCGGTATGAATGGTGCGCTCACTATCGGTACGCTCGACGGTGCGAATATCGAAATGCGCGAATACGTTGGGGAAGATAACATCTTTATCTTTGGCAATACGGCTAATCAGGTTGAAACTCTGCGACGTGATGGCTGTGACCCGAGGCACATCTTTGAAAAGGATGAGGAACTTCATCAGGTGCTGACGCAAATCGGTACAGGGGTGTTCAGTCCGCAGGAGCCAGGGCGTTATAGAGACGTGTTGGATTCATTGATTAACTTCGGCGACTACTATCAGGTATTGGCAGATTATCGCAGCTATGTAGATTGTCAGGATGCGGTGGACGAGTTGTATCGTACTCCCCGGGAGTGGACGACAAAAACCATGCATAATATTGCTAACATGGGGTATTTCTCGTCGGACAGAACGGTTCAGGAATATGCCGACCATATCTGGCGCATAGCAAAAATTCGCGTGTAGCCAGTATTTCTAACGCTCAGCCTCTCTGGTTTTCATAACAGGGAGGCTGTTTGCAAATCAGCCAGAATAGCTGAGAGGATTTTGTGGGTATTGCTTTCTTTGCGCGATGAGGCAAACACGCTAAATTGCGGCAAGGGAAACGGAGTGTTTATTTTTTTTAGTCCATACAGTTGAGCGTGTGTTTCAAATACCTTTTCCGGGATCACCCCTAAACAATGGGTATTGGACACAATCGTCAGAATCGCCGTAAACGATGAGGTAAGCAGGCAGCGTTCTCCGGTTCTGAATTTTTTATCCACAATACTGCGATGATAAATGATTTTCTCATTCTTAGTATTGTAACCGACCAGGTTAGCGTTTCTGAATTGCGCTTCACTGATGGTGTTACCATATAAAGAATTATTCTGCGAGGCCGCCAGTACCAGGCGCATATCGCATATTTTCTGGCATGAAAGACTTGCTGACTCTACGGCAAAGGTAGAAAAAACGGCATCTGCCTGACGCATATTCAGCAGTTCAATAATACTCTGTTCATTCAGGTCGGCGGTAAGGTGCAGGAGGCTGATATCGGCGTCAGTCTCGATTATTCTGGCGGTGACATCTGGAATAACGATAGGGGAAATAAAAGATTCCGTATAAAGCGTTAACCTTTTTTTGGCGGCAGGCGTGGAAAGCGGCATCAGCGTTGATAGCTTATCGATAATTGGGATTGTATTATCATACAGTTCATCAGAATAGACCGTCGGTAACAGTGCATTCCCGCTACGGACAAACAGATTATCACCCATCATTTCGCGCAGTTTTCTTAATGACTGGCTGACGGCGGAAGGTGAGATGTTCAGCATGTCAGCGACTCTGGAAATGCTACCCACGCTATAGATCAAACAGAAAATGGTCAGCAGATTGAGATCTATTTTTGATAGTGTGCGTATTTTTTCTGCATCATTTGCTTTCGACATAGACCCCTCATCATCAACACCATGGCAGTAACCACATCAGGTATAGCAAAAAAAGTCAGGCGAGTCAGACACAGAGCGCCTTCGATAAGCGTACAGAATGAAGTTGTAACATTGTAAATTATGTTAATCAATTGGGCTTTATTGATGTAGGACATCTATTTGTTCAAAAAACAACCATACTATTAAGTTGCACCATAGTTGGAAAGAGGAGGAACAAAGTATGGTTGTTGACAGACTGAGAACCGATCTTCTCAACAAATTGATAAACGCCCGTATCGAACTTGCCGCTTATCTGCAGTTGAGAAAAGCGAAAGGCTACATGTCAGTTAGCGAGAGCGATCGCCTGCGTGATGTTTTTTTTGCACTGAATCGCGAATTGCACGAGCAATCACAGCTTCACGGTATGCATCTTGATCAGGAAGAGTGGAATGCCCTTCATCGTGCTGAAGGGGCGTTAGCCGCCGCCGCTGTTTGTCTTATGAGTGGACATCACGATTGTCCAACGTTTATCGCCGTTAACGCAGAGAAACTGGAAAACTGCCTGACAACGCTGACGCTAAGTATCCAGAGTTTGCAATCTTACCCAACGCTGGAACACGTCTGAATCAGGGGGAGGGCGCTCCCCCTTTTCGTCAAGGTTATGTAAATGTAGCGGGATAATTCCCCTTGCTGGCTACGCTTTATGCAGAGCCATTAAGGAGGTGTTATGCGTCGACTCTTTCTCTGTGCTATTCCACTTGCGCTATTTTCCACTTATGCCGCCGCGGTAAAAGTGGAAGTGCTGCAAACTAAACTCGATCACCCATGGTCACTGGCTTTTTTACCCGATAACCGCGGTATGCTCATTACGCTCAAAGGTGGACAGCTTCGACTCTGGCAGCCTGAGAAAGGGCTTTCCGACCCGCTGACCGGCGTACCCAAAGTTTGGGCAAATGGTCAGGGAGGACTGCTTGATGTGGCGTTAGCACCGGATTTTGCACAATCTCGCCGGGTATGGCTAAGCTTCGCTGAAGCCGACCGCGAAGGCAAAGCGGGCACCGCGGTAGGCTACGGGCGATTGAGTGACGATCTCAAACAACTGCAAGGATTTCAGACCGTTTTTCGCCAACAGCCTAAGCTTTCCACCGGGAACCATTTTGGTGGACGTCTGGTTTTTGATGGTAACGGTTATCTGTTTATTGGCCTGGGGGAGAATAATCAACGCGCTACCGCCCAGGACCTGGATAAATTGCAGGGTAAATTAGTCCGACTGACCGACGAGGGAAAAATTCCGCCGGATAATCCGTTTGTGAACATGGCGGGAGCGCGGGCAGAGATTTGGTCGTATGGCATCCGCAACCCGCAGGGGATGGCGATGAATCCGTGGAGTGATGTGCTGTGGCTCAATGAGCATGGTCCACGCGGAGGCGATGAAATCAATATCCCCGAGAAAGGGAAAAACTACGGCTGGCCTATCGCGACCTGGGGTGTTAACTACAGTGGTTTGAAAATTCCCGAAGCAAAAGGTCAAATTGTTGCAGGCACGGAACAACCCATCTTTTACTGGGAAAAGTCGCCGGCGGTTAGTGGAATGGCTTTTTACAATAGCGATACCTTCCCGCAGTGGCGGCAGAAGTTGTTCATCGGCGCGTTGAAAGATAAAGAAGTGATCGTGCTGAGCGTTAAGGGGAATACGGTCACTGAGGATGGTCGTCTGTTGCAGGAAAGGGGGCAGCGGATCCGTGATGTGCGCGTCGGACCAGACGGTTATTTGTACGTGCTAACCGACGAGTCCGACGGGGAATTACTGAAAGTGAGTCCCTGATTTGGTTAGCTGACCGGGATCATCACGATTTTTTGAAACGCCGGTCGCTCAGTCAGTTGTTGATACCAGCGTTCCAGATGCGGGCGCGGGGTCCAGCTCAGACCAACGTTGAACAGGTTATAGATGAACGGTGCAACAGCGATATCCGCTGTGCCAAATTCAGCCCCGGAGAACCATGGCTGGTCTGCCAGCGCGTTATCCAGAATGGCAAACAGGTTATCGCAAACTTGCTTACTTGCCTCAATGGCCGCCATATCGCGCTGATCGGCAGGTGTTCTGACCAGACCAAATAAGATAACCCGATGCGCAGGGCTTAGCGTCTGATTTGCCCAGTCCATCCATTTTTCACCGACGGCGCGCGCGGCCGGGGCGTCAATCCACAAACGTTTTTGTCCGTACTGAGCGGCCAGATAGCGGACAATGGTATTGGATTCCCACAATACAACGTCCGTTTCATCATCGCGTAGCAGCGGGACCAGTCCGTTCGGGTTCAGTGCCAGATAGTCGGCATCGCGGTTACCGCCATGCTGCCCGCCCGCCAGAATTTGGTTATACGGCAGTTCCAGTTCCTCGAGCGTCCACAATACTTTTTTTACGTTGGTCGAGTTATTGCGACCCCACAGTGTAATCATAGTAACCCCGCAAATTAATTGAGCAGCTTTATGGCTGCAGATGCCATCTGACTAGCTCACATGGTGGGGTAAACCTAATATTTACGCAACAAAGTCTAAAAAAATCGTGCCAGGAGCAGCGCAGCGCGGCGTTATTGCATAAACTTTAAAAACTTTACCAACTTACGGTTTCTTTAAGCTCGTTAGTGCGTTATTACTCACCGCACTTATTTTACACGTCATCCATCAGACTTTTTCTGCATGGGTTGGTCGAGGTCGCTTGGCCGGTTTTGTGTAAACACGGTGTGGTATGACGTGGTTTTTTGGAATGGATACTCGGGTGGCATTTATGACGCAATACTTCTCTTCACTTCGCAGCTTTGCTGCAGGTTCTGCACTCTTAATCCTTTTGGCGCCGACCGTACAGGCGGCGGAGCAACCGACGGCCCCGCCGAGCGTGGAGGCGCGTGCGTGGATTCTGATGGATTACGCCAGTGGTAAGGTGCTGGCGGAAGGTAATGCTGATGAGAAACTGGATCCTGCCAGTCTGACCAAAATCATGACCAGCTATGTGGTTGGGCAGGCGCTGAAGGCCGGAAAAATTAACCTCAACGACATGGTCACCGTGGGCAAAGACGCCTGGGCGACCGGTAATCCAGCCCTGCGCGGTTCGTCGGTCATGTTCCTCAAGCCCGGCGATCAGGTCGCGGTGTCCGATCTAAATAAAGGCGTTATCATTCAGTCAGGTAACGATGCCTGTATTGCACTCGCTGATTACGTTGCCGGCAGTCAGGAATCTTTTATTGGTCTGATGAACGGCTATGCGAAAAAACTGGGGCTGACCAACACGACTTTCCAGACGGTACACGGCCTGGATGCGGCAGGACAGTTCAGTACCGCACGTGATATGGCGTTGCTCGGGAAGGCGTTAATCCACGATGTGCCGGAAGAGTACGCTATTCACAAAGAGAAAGAATTTACCTTCAATAAAATCCGCCAGCCGAACCGCAACCGTCTGTTGTGGAGCACCAACCTGAACGTGGACGGTATGAAAACCGGGACCACTGCCGGGGCGGGATACAACCTGGTGGCCTCCGCGACCCAGGGCGATATGCGCCTGATCTCCGTGGTGCTGGGAGCAAAAACCGACCGCATTCGTTTCAATGAGTCAGAAAAACTGCTGACCTGGGGCTTCCGTTTCTTTGAAACCGTTACGCCGATCAAGTCGGATGCGACTTTCGTCACCCAGCGCGTCTGGTTTGGCGATAAGAGTGAAGTGAATTTGGGCGCCGGAGAAGGGGGTTCTGTGACCATTCCGCGTGGCCAGCTCAAAAACCTGAAGGCCAGCTTTACCCTGACTGAACCACAGCTAACTGCACCGCTGAAGAAAGGTCAGGTTGTGGGCACTATCGACTTCCAGTTGAACGGAAAATCCATTGAGCAGCGTCCGTTGATGGTGATGGAAGATGTGGAAGAGGGTGGTTTCTTTAGCCGCATGTGGGACTTTGTGATGATGAAATTCCACCAGTGGTTTGGTGGTTGGTTCTCTTAATCTTATCTATTGCCGGATGGCGCAATCGCCGTCCGGCAGTATCTGTTAGTACTTCAGCGTGATACGTTGCGCTTTAGCGTACTCAACAAACTCATCGTCAGGGCGGTTATCACTGATGATGGTATTAAAGCGTTTCAATTCCCCCATCCTCGCAGGTCGCACCTTGCCAAACTTGCTGTGATCGACCACCAAAACGTGATGCTGCGCCATCGACATCGCCCAGTGCTTCACCGGCAGTTCTTCCAGATTAAAGCAGGTCGCGCCTTTTTCGATGTGAACACCTGCCGCGGAATAAAAGGCGATATCCGGACAGAGGTTGTTCAGCGTTTCCTGAAAATCGAGCGGTTTAAAAATCGCGTTACTGGCATGGAATTCACCACCACACAGAATGACGCGGCACTGCGGTTTTTCCTGCAGCACCAGAAACGTATTCAACGAGTAGCAGATTGCGGTGAAGGGCAGTTCATTGTCGATCGCTTCAATGATCCACGGCGTGGTCGTACCGCAATCGAAAAAGATGGTCTGATGCGCCTGCACGAGACTCGCCGCCTGCTGGGCAGCGCGACGCTTTTCATCAACCAGACGGGATTTTTGATCGCTGATTAAATAGTGGTTAGCGCTGCGGGGTTCCAGAACAATATAGCCCCCGAGCAGCACGACGGGAGCATCATGATTATTCAGGTCGCGACGAATGGTCATCTCAGATACGCCCAGCAACGTCGCGGCTTCTTTGAGGTGTAATTTATCGCTGCGTTTCAGCGCCTGCAGTAATTGACCAATACGCTCGTCGCGTCGAGTTTCCATAGTTCCCCTGGAGAATAGAATAAGTGCTCAGTTTCGCGCTTAATACTACTCTTTTTACCGCGGGTTAGTCACGTACCCAACCTTTACGGATGGGGAGAGCGAAGCAGGTGCGATAGCACGTCTGCAAGCCGAGGTACAAGGTTGTGCCGAACCGTTGCCAGATCATCTGGGCGCTCAGACAGCCGATCAACCCGGCCAGTAATCCGCCCAGCATATCCATCGGCCAGTGAACGCCAAGGTAAACACGTGACCAGGCAATCGCCACGGCGACAACCATCAGCAGAGCACCCGTCCACAAGCGATGCCAGAACAGGAAGGCCAGAGCAAAGGTAAAGATAACCGTACCGTGGTCGCTCGGGAAAGAGTCATCTGCCGCATGGTGCAGGAAGTTATAACCGATGTGGTTAACGAACGGACGATCGTGGGGGAAAAGATGCCCCATCAGCCAGGAAATCGTCAGACCGACTACCAACGCAATGGCCATTTTGATGACCAACTGGCGCTGGAGCGTAACCTGACCACGAGGTCCCCAAAGCCAGAGCACAACGGCTAACAGCGGCACAATGCTGATCAGATCTTTGGCAATGAAAATGGCGAGCGAAATTGCCCATTGCGCAGAGTCGGGTGTTGCATTGATCAAGTAAAAAAGCGAATTGTTCAGATTTTCCAGCATAACGTCCAGACTCAGTGTAATCGTTAAATAGACCCATTTGGGGAGAGCATAAAATTGCTTTCACGGGATAAAAAGCGGTCTTGTCTTATTTGCCTGTTAAATGACGATTTTTAAGACAATTAATGAGACTTATTGAGCATGATAGCGGTCTCAACTTAAATTAACCTTAAAGCAAAATGTTCTTGAGCAAATGAGTGTAAAAATGTGCGCATTTTGCTTTCAAATCACATAATTCACTATCACCAGTACGGCGCATTTATTACACTTTGCGCGATTTTTCTATAGTTAAGAGATTGCATGCAGAACCGTTTATCTTCAGGCGTCCGTTTGGGGCGTCAGGCATTACTTTTCCCGCTCTGTCTGGTGCTTTACGAATTCTCCACTTATATCGGCAACGATATGATCCAGCCCGGAATGTTGGCGGTGGTGGCGCAATATAACGCCGGATTAGATTGGGTACCTACGTCCATGACCGCCTATCTGGCAGGCGGCATGTTTTTGCAGTGGTTGTTAGGACCGCTGTCGGACCGTATTGGTCGTCGCCCGGTAATGTTAACCGGCGTGATCTGGTTCATCGTTACCTGTCTTGCGACCCTGCTTGCACAGAATATTGAGCAATTTACCTTCCTGCGTTTTTTGCAGGGGATAAGCCTGTGCTTTATTGGTGCGGTGGGTTACGCCGCCATTCAGGAATCCTTTGAAGAAGCGGTCTGCATAAAAATTACCGCGCTGATGGCAAACGTGGCGCTGATTGCGCCACTGCTGGGGCCGTTGGTAGGCGCAGCCTGGGTACATGTTCTGCCGTGGGAAGGGATGTTTATCCTGTTTGCTGCTCTGGCGGCCATCTCCTTTTTTGGTCTGCAACGCGCGATGCCGGAAACGGCAACCCGGCTTGGTGAAAAGCTGTCCATTAAAGAGCTGGGCAAGGATTATAAGCTGGTGCTGAGGAACGTACGTTTCGTTGCAGGCGCACTGGCGTTGGGTTTTGTCAGCCTGCCGTTACTGGCGTGGATTGCGCAGTCCCCGATTATTATCATCAGTGGTGAACATCTCAGCAGCTACGAATATGGTCTGTTGCAGGTGCCGATTTTTGGCGCGTTGATTGCCGGTAACCTGGTGCTGGCGCGTCTGACTTCGCGAAAAACCGTGCGTTCGCTAATTATCATGGGCGGCTGGCCAATCGCCGTTGGCCTGATTATTGCCGCTGCGGCCACGGTGGTGTCATCCCATGCATATCTATGGATGACGGCGGGTTTGAGTATCTATGCGTTTGGCATTGGCGTGGCGAATGCGGGGCTGGTGCGCCTGACGCTGTTTGCCAGCGAAATGAGTAAGGGTACTGTTTCTGCCGCAATGGGTATGTTGCAGATGCTGATTTTTACCGTCGGTATTGAGCTGAGTAAACACGCGTATCTGCTGGGAGGGAACGGCTTGTTCAGCCTGTTCAATCTGGCAAGCGGCGTACTGTGGCTGATTTTGATGGTTATCTTCCTGAAAGATAAACGGGTAGGGAATTCCCGGGAAGGCTAAGGTCCGGATTTCCGCAATCCAGTGCAGATAAGCATAATGACGCCGATAAATTCATCATTATGCTGATAATAGAATCACGCTGTAGGCCGGATAAGCGAAGCGCCATCCGGCGGCCTGTAGCAAATTGCCGGATGGCGGCGTAAACGCCTTATCCGGCCTACCGCTCACCAAAGATCTTAACTGACCAGTATTACGGTTGTCTGGGCCTGGCGACAACTTAGTGGTGGTCGTCAATCTGATGTTCGATAACCATCCCTTCACCGACGCTTGCCACATGTCGCGCATAAGGATGTGCGCGATAGACAGGGGCCGGAGCAGGCGCTGGAGCAACATATACCGTTTGTGGTGCGGTCGTTACGCTGACCGCCTGCGGGACGCTGACGGAAGAGGGCACTACCACCACTTTATAACCGCTGGGGACATCAACGGTAACGCTCTGTGCAAATGTTGTCCCCGCAAAGCCCAGCAACAATGTTGCCATCAGTACACTTTTCTTCATGATCCGCTCGCCTGAAATATTCACTGGAAGTAATAATCCAGCGGGTTAATTTGAGGCGGATTATGAATAGATCATGCCATCATTTTGTTGCCGTCTGTGCTGAGTCGTTAATGCGTAAACGGTGCTTCATTCTTTAACACGCGGTCGATAATATCCAGCACGCCCTCTTCGTTGTTCGAGCCTGCGCGATATTTTGCCGCCTCGATCACCGGCTCATGGGCGTTGGCCATTGCAAAACTAAATCCTGCCTGGCGCAGCATCTCAATATCATTTCCGCCATCGCCAAACACAAGAACTTCATTGTCGTTAATATTCCAGCGTTGTTGCAGCAGGCGCAGACCGTTAGCCTTATGCACGCCGGGAATTATTAAGTCGATGCTGCCGTAGCCGGTATGCACCGGTACCATAATATCGCCAATCGCCTCGTGGAGGTCGTCCTGTACCTGTGGAATTCGGTCGTCGGAAATATTCAGCCCGAACTTGAAGAAAACGTCGTTAAGATTGTCAAAATTATCTACAAACTCGAGACGATGATAGTACATGGCGGAAACGTTCTTATGTTCATCACTGTACTGTTTCAATGTATAGGCGCTGTTTTTACCACAGGCAATAATGTCGATATCGGCGCGGGTCAGCAGATGATCTACGATGGCATGGAAATCGTCTTTAGCCAGTTCGCCGTTAAAGACATCTTCACCTTCACTGACTACCCAACCACCGTTTTCGGCGACAAATGAGATCTCATTGGCCAGTTCGGGGAAAAAGGAAATCAACTGATAATATTGGTTACCGCTGGCGACCACAAAGCGGATCCCTTGTTCTTTCATCTGGCGATATTGCGCCATAAAGCGCTCACGGTTATAGGTTTTTTGGTCGCTTAAAAATGTGCCGTCCATGTCGACCGCAATTAATTTGATACTCATTAGCTGTTCTCCATCACCGTAGTATTTTTGAGATCCGGTTTCGCTACCGCTTTCGCGACGACGGCGGCGACAAGCACCAGCGCCAGCACCACCAACATAGCGCTGCGCAGGCCATAGTGTTCACCCAGATAGCCCAGAAGCGGCGGTCCAACAAGGAACGCCAGGTAACCGGTGGTCGCCACGACGCTGACGCGGGTTGGGGCATCGGGGCCGGTGTCGCTGGCGGCTGAAATGGTCAGCGGGAAGCCGAGCGATGCGCCGAGTCCCCACAGAATAACGGACACACCCGCCACCCAGGAACTGTCGACAAAAATAATCAGGCTAATCCCGAGAGCGCCCATCAGCGCACTGGCGCGCACCACCGCAACGCGGCTGTAACGGTCGATGAACCAGCCGCCGGTAAATCGCCCAACGGTCATACCCAGCGTAAAACCGGCATAAATCAGCGAGCCTGATGTCGGGCTAAATCCATGTCCGTCCACCATTAACAGTGGAAGCCAGTCGTTGGCGGAACCTTCAGCAAATGCCATTGCCAGCACTACAACGCCGATCAGCAATAGCTGGATATCACGATAAAAAGGCAGCCCTTTTTCACCGGAGTGAGAACCGTCAGCGGCATTTTTGCCCGTGCCGTCAGGAATAGCTTTGATGGCGATGAAAATAGGTGTGATAGCAACCATTGCAGCCAAAAGAATATGCGCGGTAGCCGGGACGCTGAAGGCGGTAAGCATCATTCCAACTCCAGCCCCTGCCAACGTTCCCAGGCTGTAAAAACCGTGCATCATCGGCAGCACGGTTTTGTTCATTTCGCGCTCAACTGCCGCACCTTCGACGTTGATGGCAACTTCTGCCGCGCCAAAGCTGGCGCCAAATACGCTCAGGCCAAACGCGAAAAGCCATGCGGAATGTAGCCAGAGCGCTATGCTGAGGATCGCCATTCCGAGAACGGCACAAGACATGGTGGTGCGGATCACCTTACGCGTGCCAAATCGTTTCACCAGCCAGGCCGAACAAAGTATGCCACTCATCGAACCAATAGAGAGCCCAAACAACACCGCACCCATTTCGGCAGTGGAGATGGAGAGGATATCTCTGATGGCAGGGGTACGCGTTGCCCAGGAGGCCATTAATAATCCTGGTAAAAAGAAGAACGTGAACAGCGCCCAGGTGCGACGTCTTAAGGCTTTGCGTGATGAGATGCCAGTCATGAATTCGAGCCAAAGAAAAGAGGGAAGGAGACAACATTAGCAAGACTGTGTACATTTGTACACAAATGCAAGAAGAGGAAATGTAGTGCGACGTGCAAACGATCCGCAGCGGCGGGAAAAAATAGTTCAGGCGACTCTGGATGCAGTAATAGCCCATGGTATTCATGGGGTTACACACCGTAAAATCGCTATGATTGCCGAGGTACCACTGGGTTCTATGACCTATTACTTTTCGGGAATCGATGAGCTTTTGATGGAGGCATTTGGCCGTTTTACTGACAGGATGATGCTGCAGTATCAGGACTTTTTTGCCGATGTTAAGGATGCGTCGCAGGCTTGCCATGCCATTACCGATATGATTTACGGCTCTCAGGTCACAACGCCTGATAATATGGAGCTCATGTATCAGCTGTATGCTTTTGCCAGCCGTAAACCAGCGTTGAAAACGGTGATGCAGAACTGGATGCTACGCAGCCAACAAACGCTGGAGCAGTGGTTTGATCCGGTTACTGCGCGGGCGCTGGATGCGTTTATTGAAGGAATGACGCTGCATTTTGTCACGGACAAAAAACCGCTGCAGCGAGAAGATATCTTGCTGATGGTGGAGCGTATTGCAGGGATACCCGCGACAGTCAGCTGTGCGTAGCGCCTCCGGTAATATTCACCACCGTCGCGGTCATGGCGCTGGCATGGTCTGAAGCAAGAAAGGTCATGACCTCAGCGATTTGTGCAAGCGTAGGCAGGCGCGCGAGCATGGTACTTTGCGCCGCACCTCCTAACCATTGATCGACGGTTAAACCCATTGACTGTGCTTTAGCGGAGAAAATTTCTCCGGTATAGGAGCCAGCTGCAACAGCATCCACAATCGCATGCGAGCGCACGCCGACGACCCGGATATTTGCCGGTCCTACCTCGCTGGCGAATGCTTTAATAAAAGCCTCTGTTCCTGCACAACCAACAATATGACCCAGATGACCAGGCATCGCCATCGGGGCCGCGGGGGCAACAACGCTGAGAATGACGCCCGCACGATTGCCGCCCATGTGCGGCGTTACGGCTTTAGCGATATTGAACTGCGCCGAGAGGAAAGGGGTGATGCCGCTCATAAACTCAGAGAGGGATAATGCGTCAATGCGTTTGCCCTGTTCGTGCATAAATCCCGTTGTGTTAACCACCACATCTATTCCACCGGTTTGCTCTACAAGGCGGGTAACTTCCTTCGATGCGTTGTGCTCGTCGAGTACATTGGTGATAAAGGTTTCGACTGTACCACCTGCCGTTCGGATAATACTGGCCGTCCGATCAAGTTTTTCCTGGCTGCGAGCACCCAGACACACATGGGCTCCTTCGCGCGCCATGGCCTGCGCAACCGCACTACCAATAGCCCCGCTGCCACCAAAAATTACTGCGACTTTGCCAGTAAGCAACATGACTAACCCCCATCCCCGATAAAGCACCGTTTTAAAGTATGTGCCATAACCGGCATGCTGCAAATTTGGGAGGTGTTTCAGAGGTGGAAGGCGATGAACGCAAATTTCAGGCAACAAAAAACCCATTTATGTAAATGGGTTAGTAAAAACAATTGCTTGTAACATAATCAATAAGTTAGTTTGGTGGTAAAAGGTGGCGATTACGGAGTATTGCCAACCGCTGCCGCCACTTTGTCGCCACTTGGCAGCGTAGCCAACGGGTTGAAGCGCAGGGCGGTTTCAAGGTGGTCTGGTGCCAGATGAGCATAGCGCATAGTCATTTTAATGTCGTGATGACCTAGGATTTTCTGTAAGGCGAGGATGTTTCCACCTGACATCATAAAGTGAGCAGCGAATGTGTGGCGCAGAACGTGGGTAAGCTGCCCGCGTGGCAGCACGATAGAGGTCTTATCCATCACAGATAAAAACTGGAAATAGCAGTCGGTAAAGAACCTGAAGCCGTCAAGGGCGATGGTTTCCTCATACAGCTCTTTACTGATAGGAATGCTGCGGTTCTTTTTACCTTTGGTCCTGACAAACGTGATTCGGTATTTAGTGACTTGGGAGCGTGTGAGATTTACAGCTTCGCGCCAGCGTGCTCCGGTACTTAGGCATATCTTAACGACCAGGGCGAGCAGGGGACTTTGGCGGTTGCAGTCGTACAAAAGCTCAGTAATTTGTTCATGCGTCAGCCAGGCCATCTCCTTTTCGGCAATGGTGAACTTGCGCATGTTCTCCAGTGGGTTTGGCGCTGTCCATTCACCGAGTCGGGCCAGTTCGCTAAACACTCCGCTCAGATAGCTTTGCTCCAGATTGATCGTGACCGGGCTGGCACCTTTCTTCCATTTCTCACTAAAGTAGATTTCACCGGTCAAGCGTTTGTCACGATAATGTGCGAACAATTTCGAGCTGAGATCAGTGGCGAGAGGGTTTCCGAGTGCATCGACCATTAGAACCAACTTGTCGTAAACATGCTCGCCAGCGGTTAGGGATTTGCCGTGCAGTTTGAACCAGAGTTCAACGACGTCTTTCAGAGTTCGGCGGTCTACTGATTCACCTAGCCAGGGTTTAGCCTCTGTCTCATCCATCGTATGGCGTTCAAATGCCATTGCTTCGCCTTTGGTGGCGAACTGCTTACGCACGCGCCGACCACTGCGCCCGGCGGGGTAGCATTCACAAATCCATTTTCCTGTGTCGAGTTTTCGTACTGCCATTAAAAAGCCCCCATGTTTGAGGGGTAAATTTAACTGTATGTTTGAACAGTGGTCAATGTTTGTTATCGAATTTTTAAACATAACTTATTCAAAAGAAGTTGCTAATTCAATAAACTCAATATAACTATTAAATGAATAAAAATTAGTTTGCACGTCCTTTTCAAGGATAGCTCCTTGAAGGTATTTTACGATTGTATCGCTTGAGGGGGTGTGATCACATATCATCAAAGTATTATAATTCTTTTCTTTAACATCTTTTTTTAACGTTCTAATGTTTTTAATAAAATAAAAAGCAGTGTCTAAATATTTATGAAGACTTATGCTTATCTCCGGAGAAAATTGCGTTGTCATTATCCTTCGATGAGTTGACTCATATCTATAATTAACTCCAAGATTTTGTTGGTTAGTATCAAAAATAAGATGCAAACTAGCTTGGGCTGCCCCCTTTAAATATATGCTTTTTTTCAATGAATCAGTAAGAGGCTCGCTGATTATATGCCTTCCTATTTGGCTATCTATAATTCGACGATCTTTGTCGTATATTATCATAAGTGTTAAAAGAAAAAGGTAGTCAATTTTTTTCTTGACTAAGTTTGACTTCAATATATCAATTAATCTTTCAGTGTTTCTAATTGAATCTCTTAAGTTAAGATTAAATGCTTCATAAATAGATGAGATATTTTTCGCAAAATCATCTGGGGTGGATGTTAATGGATAAACTAAATGTGACGCCTCCTCATAGACGGGTGCCAAACCATCGTTAATAATTTCGCGTATTAGGGTGTAAATTTCAGGGGCTTTTAATGTGAATCGCCTATGGAAAAATCGGCCTAAATAGTCATTTGCCGAAAAATCATTCCCGTATACATTTTTGATTGAATGTTGTAATTGGTCTGTGTCCGTAGCGATAATGAATACAAAGTTATTAATGTCGAAAATATGTTTAACGATCTCTAGAAGAGAAATTGCATAGTCTGGTCTGCATCTGTCTAATTCATCTATAAATAAAAATATCGGACTTGAAAATTCCTTTTCAAATGCTAGTCTTGACCACAACGCTAATTCCTTTTTCAATACTTGAATACTTTTGAGTTTCTCTTGATGCTCCTTTAGCATCAATAATGAGGCTTCTTTGGCTATATCACCTACGCTTTCTATACCTGCATAAGTTTTGATTAGTCCGGAAAGTATTTCTGGAATCACACCCTTTGTAAAGCGTCCAATAGCATGTCCACTTTGTATCAATCGCGCATCAAGTTTCCCTGCATATGTTTGTAGTTGTTGAGATAAGGATGAAAACAAGGTTAGAAAAGCATCATCGGAAAAGTCTTGTTTCCATGCGTCAATGTAAACACAAGGGTGTACATCTTTTATTGAGTTATAAAATCTCTTTATAAAAAAACTTTTTCCTGCCCCCCACTCGGCATTAAGATTAATTACTGTGTTGTTTTTTTGTCCTTTATTTTCAAGGTAATAATATAGATATTCTGCATAGTGCCTTCGGTTTAATTTGTCATTAGATAATGCCTCATTTTCATCATCTAATGTGAATGTGGTTGCTTCATCCCAGTTCCAGTTATATTCGCCGCGTTTCAATTTAGAACATCCTTATAAAAGTATTAACTTAGCGCAAGCAACTTAATACTACTTTTGCAATGATTTCAATATCTGTTAATGCACATTCAAAAGAATGATTTTCAGCAGTAAGATGTATTCTGCCTCCAGGTAGACGAGTTATCATTCTGAATGAATGTTCTCCATCGATGTTGACTAGCCATTTTCCATCTCTTACATCGCCAAATTCCATTTCGCAGATTAATTCAGCTGTTTCGGAAGTGACAACTACTGCTTTTTTTAAATTCTGTGGTAGGAAATTGGTGTCGAATAAATATGACCCATTGTCTTCAAGCATACCATTGACTAATGTCTTTTTTATCAGGGTTCGAGTCTCAATTTTAGTAATATTTTTCTTTTCCCCCATGCCAAATGACAGCCATTCAAGGGAGCATCCTGTCTCCATTGCACATTGCAAAACCCAGTCCGCAGGGAAAATGTCACGCATATAGCGCGTTGCCATGGTGCTCTTAGACACGCCCAAATGATCGCAAAGTGCCTGGCGAGTAGTGAACCCATACGCCTCTACCAATCGTTCAATGACTTTCTTACCGCCGCTGCTGAAATCCACAAGACCTCCAAAGCAATCTAAAATTCGTTGACAGATTCCAAAAGCGATCTTAAAGTTGAACTCGAAGTGTTCTTTTGGAGCCTTCACTACTAATCACGTTAAACAACGGCTCGCCACAAGCCGGACTGAAAGAGGAATGTTGCACCATGATCCCAAACATTTCAATCACTCTGAATACGCCGCACGTCACAATTGAACGTTATAGCGAACTCACAGGCCTTCCTGTTGATACGATCAATGACATGTTGGCTGATGGTCGCCTTCCGCGACATCGTCTCCGCAAAGACAAGAAACGCGAAAAAGTCATGATTAACATGGCCGCTTTGACAGTAGATGCACTTTCGGCGTGAAAACCTTTGCTTATCGCTTTCACTTTTATGGTTCGATTTTGCGATAAGTTCGGAGATGAAAACCATGTTTGATTACAGAGTTTCCAAACAAAACCATTTTGATGAAGCTTGTCGCACCTTCGCATTGCATCACAACATGGCGAAATTGGCAGAACGCGCTGGCATGAATGTTCAAACCCTGCGTAACAAGCTGAACCCGGAGCAGCCTCACCAGCTCACAGCGCCAGATATCTGGCTGCTGACCGATCTCACCGAAGACTCAACGCTGGTTGACGGTTTTCTGGCGCAGATCCATTGCCTGCCATGTGTTCCGGTAAACGAAGTTGCAAAAGAGAAATTGCCGCATTACGTCATGAGCGCTACCGCAGAAATAGGTCGTGTTGCTGCTGGTGCTGTCTCTGGTGATGTGAAAACTACCGCAGGTCGCCGCGATGTAATTAGCAGCATTAATTCAGTTACGCGTTTGATGGCTCTGACCGCAGTTTCTTTGCAGGCACGTCTACAGGCAAATCCGGCGATGGCAAGTGCGGTGGATACCGTGACGGGTCTCGGCGCTTCGTTCGGTTTGATCTGAGGTAGTTATGCTGACGAAAGAACCTTCATTTGCATCACTGTTGGTGAGGCAAAGCCCGGCAATGCATTGCGGTCACGGCTGGATTATGGGGAAGGATGGCAAGCGCTGGCACCCGTGCCGTACTCAGAATGCGCTTCTGGATGAACTGTCTACAACCAAAAAGGGGAAATCATGGCGCAAGCTACAGAAGGTGTGTTTTACCAGTTCTTCCATAAGGGCGAAAAGTATTCAATTCATGAGGACGAGTTTGCAAGTTGTTATCCGTCTCTTTCGGGTGATGGTAGTTACTATTTTACGTTGCGAGATGGGACATTCTTTCGGGGGGAACGGGTTCAGGAAGTGATGCGGAAAAGCACATCACCTCTTGAACAGTATCGCCAACAAACTTATCGGTAACGCTCTATTAGCTCCTGAAGTTTGTAGGTGAATTCCTGACGTTTGAGTGAGCCTGGCGGCAATTTGTTTAATTCTTCACGAAGGATGTTTAAAAATGCTGACTGATTCGATGATTCTCCTCGTAGCACGCTGTGTAGTAAGCCAGACAGCAGGATTTGTTGCATCTCAACATCCTCTCGCAGTCGCGCAATTTCATTTTCAAGCTGCTCGATCCGTTCCTTCTCAACCAGGTTCAACATTGGTACATCCTCTGAGTTATCTCGTTGCATCGGAAAATCATATCAGAGAAGGAGTAGCAAGTGATCTGTGGAGGAATTTATGGCTATTGAAGGCGCTGTGGTGACTGTCCCATTAAGCCCCGGTAAACGCCTGGACGGACTGAACCATATTGCGGAACTACGTGCAAAAGTGTTCGGCCTGAACATTGAGTCGGAGCTTGAAAGGTTCATTGAAGATATGCGCAACCAAAGGGACGTTAACAATAAACATAATGTGAGGGCACTGGCAGCCATATTTTATATGGCAAAAATTCCGGCAGAACGTCATAGCGTCAATATTAGTGATCTGACTACTGACGAAAAGCGGGAACTGATTAAAGCAATGAATCATTTTCGTGCAGTGGTGAGCTTATTTCCAAAACGGCTAACCATGCCGAATTAATCCACAACAGAAATTAATGGCGTAAACCCGCCGGGCTTCTTATTGCCCAAATTCAGGAGAAACAACTATGCGAAATATTGAAACCCGTATCACCAAAACCGGACCAGATGATGCTGGCCTGAACCAGTTGCTGACTGATGCCCGCATGGAAGAACGCCGGGCACGAGCTGCGGCAATGGCTGCCCGTCTTGATAGTCTGGCTTGTCATATTACATCACGCCAGCTTAACCACGTTGAGGCGGCGGAGCTGCTGCGTGTTACGGCTGAAAACATTCAGAGCGAAGCGAAGGAGATCCACTGATGGCTGATTCAATGGACCTTGTACAACAGCGCGTGGAAGAAGACCTCCAACGCCACATCCGCAACGCCCGCGCCAAAGTGCCGGGCGTTTCCCGTGTTCTCTGCATAGATTGCGATGCACCGATCCCGCCAGCTCGACGCCACGCTATTCCGGGCGTGCAGTGCTGCATCACCTGTCAGGAAATCGCTGAGCTGAAAGGCAAACATTACGTAGGCGGTGCTGTATGAGCACTATCCTGAAATGGGCGGGTAATAAAACCGCCATCATGGCAGAACTGAAAAAACACCTTCCAGCAGGCCCGCGACTGGTTGAGCCTTTCGCGGGGTCGTGCGCTGTGATGATGGAGACAGACTATCCTCATTATCTTGTCGCGGATATTAATCCAGACCTGATTAATCTTTATCAGGTGATTAAGAATGACGTTGAATACTTCATCAAAGAGGGTCGATATCTTTTTGAAGCCCGTAATGATTCTGAGGCATATTACAAGACGAGACAAGATTTTAGCTTGCGCCATGGTGGTGCAATTGAACGCGCATTGTATTTCTTATATTTAAATCGCTATGGTTACCGCGGACTATGTCGCTATAACTTGGACGGTAATTTTAATGTTCCTTACGGTAATTATAAGAAGCCGTATTTTCCAGAGAAAGAGATCCGCGAATTTGCCGAAAAGGCCAAGTGTGCCACGTTCATCTGCGCCAGCTATGACGAAACACTGGCAATGCTGCAGGCGGGTGATGTGGTTTACTGCGATCCTCCTTATGACGGTACTTTTGCGGCATACCATACAGCAGGATTTACCGAGAGTGATCAGTATCGCTTAGCAGCTATCCTTGAACGCCGTTCCTCGGAAGGGCATCCGGTTGTTGTCTCAAACAGTGATACCTCGCTGATCAATTCTATTTATCACAATTTCACCAGACACCGTATCACCACTAAGCGCAGCATGGGCGTGGCGGCAGGTGAGGGGAAATCTGCAGACGAAATCATAGCTGTTTCTGAATTTATACCTCCCGTTCCTTTGTATGGGCATGCAGTATCCTTCTACCAATGTGTTAAAAAGTTTGGTTTGCCACGTGTCAAAGCTTGATCGCTACAGTGTGGCCTTTCCATGGAATACCCCAAAAAAGGCGGTTAACCCATATCTGGACCCGGCGGAATTTGCGCCGGAGTCTGCGCTTTCAAACCTCATTACTCTGTACGCTGCGGATAACGAGCAGGAGCATCTGCGCCGTGAGGCGTTGAGTGATGAGGTTTGGGAACGTTATTTCTTCAATGAGTCTCGTGATCCTGTCCAGCGTGAAATGGAGCAGGATCGGCTGATTAGCCATGCCAAAATGGCCCGCGAACAGCAGCGTGTTAATCCCGATTTGGTGATTATTGCCGATGTAAGCGCCATGCCTGCCCATATCAGCAAGCCTCTGCTGGAACGTATTAAATACTTCCATAGCCTGGGCAGGGCTAAAGCTTATTCCCGCTATCTGCGCGAAACAATCAGGCCTTGTCTTGAGCGGCTGGAGCGCGCGCGCGACAGCCAGGTGTCTGCGTCTTTCCGATTCATGGCGAGCCAGGACGGACTGGCGGGGCTGCTGGTACTGCCTGAAATGAATCAGGATCAGGTCAAGCGCCTTTCCACGCTGGTTGCGGCACATATGAGCATGTGTCTTGATGCGGCATGCGGTGATCTGTTTGTCAGTGACGATGTTAAACCAGAAGAAATCCGCCAGGTATGGGAAAAGGTTGCTGCAGAGGCCATGCGTCTTGAGGTGATTCCGCCAGCATTTGAGAAGTTGCGCCGCAAGAAACGCCGCCGCAAGCCGGTGCCTTACGAGCTGATCCCATCCTCTCTGGCACGCATGCTGTGCGCGGACTGGTGGTATCGCAAGCTGTGGCAAATGCGCTGTGAATGGCGGGAGGAACAACTGCGCGCAGTCTGCCTCGTCAACAAGAAAGCATCGCCATATGTCAGCTATGAAGCCGTGATCCACAAACGCGAGCAGCGCCGCAAATCGCTGGAGTTTTTCCAGTCGCACGAACTGGTTAATGCAGACGGCGACACGCTGGATATGGAAGACGTGGTGAACGCCAGCAACAGCAACCCGGCACACCGCCGTAATGAAATGATGGCCTGTGTTAAAGGGCTGGAGCTGATCGCGGAAATGCGCGGAGACTGCGCTGTGTTCTATACCATCACCTGCCCGTCACGCTTCCACGCAACCCTCAACAACGGCAGACCAAATCCTAAGTGGACCAGCGCCACTGTCCGCCAGAGCAGTGATTACCTGGTTGATACGTTCGCGGCTTTCCGCAAGGCAATGCACAAAGCCGGGCTGCGCTGGTATGGCGTCCGCGTTGCAGAACCGCACCATGACGGCACTGTGCACTGGCACCTGCTGTGCTTCATGCGCAAAAAAGACCGTCGCTCCATTACCGCGCTGCTGCGTAAATTTGCCATTCGTGAAGACCGCGAGGAGCTGGGCAACAATACGGGGCCGCGCTTCAAATCCGAGCTTATCAACCCGCGTAAGGGCACGCCGACCAGCTATATCGCCAAATACATCAGCAAGAATATTGACGGGCGCGGACTGGCTAAAGAAATCAGCAAAGAAACCGGCAGATCGCTGCGCGACAGCGCCGAGCATGTTAGTGCATGGGCGTCACTGCATCGCGTCCAGCAGTTTCGCTTCTTTGGTATTCCGGGGCGCCAGGCATACCGCGAGCTGCGTTTGCTGGCTGGTCAGGCCGCGAGAGTGCAGGGTGAACGTAAAGCGGGCGCGCCGGTACTGGATAACCCGCGTCTAGATGCGGTACTGGCTGCCGCTGATGCGGGCTGCTTTGCCACCTACATTATGAAACAGGGCGGTGTGCTGGTTCCCCGCAAGCATCACCTTGTCAGAACTGCCTACGAACTTAACGACGAGCCGAGCGCCTACGGCGATCACGGTATTCGTATTTATGGCATCTGGTCCCCGATTGCAGAGGGCAAGATTTGCACGCATGCGGTTAAGTGGAAAATGGTTCGCAAGGCCGTTGACGTTAAGGAGGCGACAGCCGACCAGGGCGCTTGCGCCCCTTGGACTCGTGGCAATAACTGTCCCCCTGTTGAAAATTTGAACCAATCAGGGGGCGAATTACCTGAATCCAGAGAGCCAGAGACGTTGCCGGACCTCCACGATCTGAGCGCGAAGGAACGGCGGGAGCTGACAGCCCGGCTGAGGCTAGTAAAACCGAAGCGCCGGAAAGGTTACAAACAAGAAATTACCGATCTCCAGCGTCGGCAGCTCAACGCGGAGCTGAGGTCCAGAGGGTTTGAAGCGAGTGAAACAGAGGTGGATCTGCTTCTGCGTGGCGGCAGCATTCCGTCCGGGGCCGGGCTGCGTATTTTCTACCGCAACCAGCGTCTGCAGGAAGATGATAAGTGGAGGCAGTGGTACTCGTGAGTATCGTCCGATAAGTGCAGAATCGTGACCTTCGCATGGCTAACCGACTGAAAGCTAAAAAAGCATTTTACAATCAGAAACTTCTTCTATACTGTATATATAAACAGTGGATATATATACAGTTATTTGTGCAGTGGTATCGATAGGAGGGAAGATGCAGGACTATTTCTTGGAGTCGTTAAAGCTCCAGCGCATTGATTTTTTTATCAAGCTTGTAGCGGCTAGTGAGTGTGACGATGAAGAAAAGCAGCTGGCTATCCAGTGGGTTTCTGAGTTGACGGATGAGCTGATGGCAAAGATTCGTGCTCATGAGTACAGCCGCTCAATGGATCTTCCCAGTTAGTAGCAGGAACGTTGCTGGCGTGAGAACTTGATTCTGACGTCAGCAAGGTTGAACAACGACCTGAGCGAGGCGTTAGTTACTAGTTGGGCCGCATTTACTACGACTGTTTCTGGCTTGAGATTGGCTACCCAGTACTGCTTTGGGTAACCGTACATGAGCTTCACTATGTGCGAGGAACGGCAAATCATTTTTGGGGATTTAAGATATATGCTCAAATCCCATTAGGTGCTTTTTAACCTGAGAATGCCGCCTCGCACGAAAACTAACGCAAACTAATTGCAACCTACCCGCATATTAAGCACTTAACCTTGTATGGTTATTTGAATGTTCTCTTCATTGACACCAAAATAGAGGGCTAGCCCAGCCTTTGCTTCTTTAAGTGTTAACGGTTTTACACTTTCTTGTTCTTCTTCTTCTTCTTCTTCGTACTCATCACCTGCTTTTCCGATGATTACATTAGTCGGAGATAATTTTGGAACAGCTTTAAATTCCAGTTTGCCAAGCTCGATGCCAATGTCTTCGAGGTTACGGTAAGAAACGGGGTTTCGGTTACCATCCCATTGCTCCGGAAGGTCAATTTCCGCATAAGAATCAATATTAATGATCCAACGGTGAGAGTTTTCTGGAGCTCTGCTGACTCCCGAGATTCGACCGACCATAAATGCATGGTGATGCTTGGCTTCTTGTGTTCCCCAGTCCGCCTTCGAATTTTGTACACAAACTAGATATTCGTGCTTGGCTGCATGGCTAGCATCTAGTCTCCATGCTTGACTTCCCCCTGTATTCAGGATTTCGGTGATGCCACGTGCGGTAAGTACAGTAATGCAGTTAGTGTTAGCCATTTTGTTGTGCCCTCTTTTTTAGAATCACTACTAGTAATGACTGCAGTTTATGCGCGATTGGTTGAGTTGGTCAAGAGTATTTTATTGAGTACTTGATTGAGTAATCTGTGTAGTGTTTCGTTGTTGTACTGTTTTTGAGCAGGTATGGTTTGTGATGCTGAGAGTCTTTCAGGTGTATGAGGCTTAAATTTTTAAGGCGGGTGGTTGTGGGATCACGCAATGTCATGGTTTTAGCTTGATAAGGGGGCACGGACTCAGTTGAAATAATCGAAGCTCCACAACGCGGCAATGCATGCCTATGCCGCATGGATCCGCATGATTACTTGGGACTCTTTTAGGACGAGATTGACCACTCTTGGTGGGTTTTTGCTGATGTCATGCAGGCGCATGAAAACCACTACATGAAGTGGGCAGGCGTGGCGGGGATACGAGCGCGCGCAAAAGCTAAAAACAATGGACGTTGTCATAGTAAACTTGAATCAAGTTCTTTAAAATAAATGCATTGTGGTTCTGGTTAAGAGGGAGTATTACGATGGCGATGATGGTTGATGATTGTCCTCGTTGCGGAAGCAAGAAAATCACATTTAATATTCAAAATGGTCATTATGTAGCAAACCGACAGCTAAATCTGAGAGAAACGGTCAAAGTTTACGAGTTGTATTGTATCTGCCGTGAGTGTGTACGTGGCACTATCTTTTTTGCATACCCCAGTGGCCGACAAGAATCTTTTGATGGTATTGATTGGCGATCTGGGTTTAATTTTAACTCAATGGGAAAAATACTGGGTGTAGTTAACCCAGCTGAATTAAAAACAAATCCTCCTCCAGAGTTTTTACCACAAAAAATTAATGATATTTTTATTGAAGGTTCTAAATGTTTGTCAGTAGGTTGTTATAACGCCTCTGCAACTATGTTTAGGCTATGCTTGGATATTGCAACTAAAGAATTGTTACCACCTGAAGGGCAAGAACCTGCAAACAAAATTCGGCGTAGCTTAGGTTTTAGAATGGATTGGCTGTTTGATAATCAGCTCTTACCTGAAGCCATGAGGGATTTAGCAGAATGTGTTAAAGATGATGGAAATGACGGTGCTCATGATGGGTTACTCGATAAAACATCTGCCGATGACCTCGAAGAATTCACATATATATTACTTGAGAGGTTATACACCGAAAAAGCACGTTTAGAAGAAGCAAAAATCAGACGTAAAAAAAGACACGAAAATAGCGGTTCTTAAGAACCGCTGTAATTTTTATTTTGAATCTAAGTTATATAATTCAAATTTAATGATGTTTTCGCCTAACCATCCGTTAATTTCTTGAAGTCTTTTTTGTAGGGGGATTAGTTCGTTCCGAACAAATACGTGACTAGCCTTCTCCACATCCCCAAACCCCCCAACATTGCTCGGCATAATCCCCATCATCTGCGGCGGCACGCGGTGAGCTGCCATCATGTCGTCCCGGCTCACATTCTTGATATTTAGAAACTCATCTTTAGCGGCAACCTCTGACAGCGGGATGATCTGAATCCCGTCCTTTTTGCCGTTGGGCGAGTACATAAACAGGTTGCGGAAGTTTCCCGGCCCTTTGGCACTTTTCATCGCCTGGCGGATGTTGTTCACGTCCTCCTGGTTCTGCGCGGCATCGGTCATATACATGATGAATCCCGCATGGCTGCCGTTGATGTAATACTTACGGCGGAACAGGGTGGCGGATTCATTTAGCAGGGCGGATGGGATGGCGGACAGGTATTCCGGTAGGCCGTAAATCTCCTGGTTCAGGTCTGGCTCCATCAGATGAAAAATGCTGCCCTTGGTGAACTCATACGGCTGGGTGGTCATGCCGTACTGCATAAACCAGTAGGTATCCAGATCCACGCCGCGCCGGGTGTATTTCGCCAGCGATGGCTCAAGCGACAGAATGCCGCCGAGCCGGTTGGTGCGCTTCTCCAGATAGGCATTACCAAATACCAGATAGTCCTGCACAAAGCGGCTGAACGCCTGCTGGCTCAGCAGCGGGTGCGGGATAAAGGTGCTGGTCAGAATGTTGCGCTTCACCGCAATCGGGGAGCTGTGATGCACCGCTGCACGGTAGGTGCGTGCCAGTCCGTCAAAACTCACTGGTGGCTCATACCAGCGATCCATCTGCACGCACTCCACATAATCCAGCAGCTCGCGGCGGTCCAGTACCGGAATGGGATCGCCAAAGCTGAATGCCTCTGTAGCCATGCCTCCTTTATGTTGAGTATTGTTCCCACTTGCAGCGCGGTTTTTCTTACTCTTACCCATCAAAAAATCTCCACAATGTTGCTGGTATTGGCGGATTCGCCCTGCAGCGGTTCGTTAAACAGTGCGTGCATCGTTGCCCAAGCCAAATCTGCATGGCTGGCTTCTTCGCTGCGGCTGGCTTCGTAGGTGGGGCGGTTTCCGCTGGCGGTTGTAGCGCGTCGGATTGCCATAAAGGACTGCGCTATGTCGGTGTGTCCGGCGTCAAACTCCAGACGGCGGTGGCTGATAATGTCGTACGCCTTGAGCACCAGGGCGTTTTTGACGTTGGGGTTGTAGACAAACTCCCGCACGGCAGGAAAGAACGCTTTTACGTTCTCATAAACGCCGTGCCCAACGCCGGTCGAGTCGATGCCTATATAAGTCACGTTGTACTGCTGCGTCAGCTTTTTGATGGCATCAGCCTGGGCGCGGAAGTCCATCCCGCGCCACTGATGACGCTCCAGGATGCGGAACTTTCCGCCAGGTACAGTGGGTGGCGCCATAACCACACAGCCTGCGCTGTCACCGTTCTGCGTACCTTTCGCCGGGTCGTAACCGATCCAGACTTCCCGCCAGCCAAACGGGCGCAGCGCCAGCGCCTGAAAATCGGTCCAGACTTCCCAGCTGTCCACCATGCACGCCTGCAGCTCGCTGAGCGGGAATACTGACGCCAGATCGTCAATAAATTCGCACATCAGCAGGTTCTGGTATTCGTCCGGGCTGTACTCCATGCGCAGTTGGTCCAGGTCGAACAGGTTACAGCCTCCGCGCACCGCATCCTCCACGGTGACGATCTGGCGGTACTGTCCGTCAGGGCAGAGCAGGCCGCGCGCAAGGTTGCTGTGGGTCAGGTCAATATCCACCTTGTCCGCTTTGGCACGGCCCCGGTTGAACAGCGCACCGGACCAGAACGGATAGGCACTGTGGGTCAGGCTGGATGGAGTGGAAAAGTAGGTTTGTCGCCATTTTTTGTGAATGGCCATCCCGGAGGCCACCTTGCGCAGCTCCTGGAATTTCGGTATCCAGAAATACTCATCCAGGTACAGATTGCCGTGGTAGCTCTGCGCCGTGCGGGCGTTGGTGCCGAGAAAGTACAAAGCTGCACCATTGGGTAACACCATGGGATCGCCTTTCAGCTCCACCTCAACTTCTTTGGCAAAGTCGATGATGTACTGCTTAAAAACGTGCGCCTGTGCCTTACTGGCAGAAAGGAAAATCTGGTTGCGTCCGGTCAGCAGGGCGTCAATCAATGCTTCACGGGCAAAATAAAACGTGGCGCCAATCTGGCGCGACTTGAGCAGATTGCGGATGCGGTTTGTTTTTCCTGCTTCAAACCAGTGACGCTGATAGTCGAACATTGAGGCATGGAAGACTTCTTCCAGCTTTTCGATCTGTTCGTCGGAGAAAACGTTCTTTTCCGGCTGCCTGCGCGGACCTTTGTTACGGTTGGCTACTTTCGGGTTTAAATCTGCTTCGTTCCCGCCATCGTTAAATTTTCCGATCCGGGCGTGACGCTCTGACTGGCGCGCCAGCAGGTCAATTTCCTTGAAGTCTTTCCCTTCTTTCTGCTCCTTCATGATGAGCTGGCAGTAACGTGCGGCGGTGGTGAGCTGCATCTGATCCAGCGGCCCATAGTCGCCCCACTTGTCGCGTTTTTTCCAGCTGTGAACGGTTGCAACTTTTTCGCCCAGCATTTCAGCAATGCGGGCTACGCGGTATCCCTGAAAGTACAGCAGCATAGCCTGCCGACGGGGATCGAGGTCTGCGGGGGTCAGTGTCGTGTTCATGGCCCAAACATACGACCTTGTATGGCGGCTTTCCCCGGCTGCGTTTTGTGTGGTTTACCGTACAAATACAGCGCGTTGTCTCACTCCCCCCATCACCGCAAACATAAGGCTCCAGTAAGTTATTTCTAACGGAGCATGGCTCATGACAGTGAAAGCAAAGCGTTTCCGTATCGGGGTGGAAGGTGCCACCACTGACGGGCGCGAGATCCAGCGTGAATGGCTGGTACAGATGGCTGCCAGCTACAACCCGACGGTCTATACCGCGCTGATTAACCTTGAGCACATCAAGTCTTATTCCCCGGACAGTGCCTTCAACCGTTACGGCAAAGTGACGGCGCTGGTTGAGGAAGAAATCCAGGACGGTCCGCTGGCGGGCAAGATGGCACTTTACGCCGATGTTGAACCGACGGACTCCCTGGTGGCACTGGTGAAAAAAGGCCAGAAGCTGTTTACCTCCATGGAGGTCAGCCCGAAGTTTGCTGACACCGGTAAAGCCTATCTTGTGGGACTGGCTGCAACAGATGATCCGGCAAGTCTCGGCACCGAAATGCTGGCATTCAGCGCCAGTGCCGCACATAACCCGCTGGCAAACCGTAAGCAGAATCCTGAAAACCTTTTTACCGCTGCCGAAGAAACGCAGATCGAACTGGAAGAAGCCCAGGACGAAAAGCCGTCCCTCTTTGCCCGCGTCACCGCGCTGTTCACCAAAAAAGAACAGACCGACGATGCGCGCTTCTCTGATGTGCATAAAGCCGTGGAGCTGGTCGCTACTGAGCAGCAGCTCCTGAGCGAGCGCACTGACAAATCCCTGTCCGATCGGGACCAGCGCCTTTCTGAGCTGGAGTCCTCCCTGCAGGAACAGCAGACCGCCTTTGCCGAGTTACAGCAGCAGCTGAGCCGTGAAGACAGCCGCAAGGATTACCGCCAGCGCGCGCCGGGCGGTGACGCACCGGCAGGCACCCTGACCAATTGCTGATGGAGCATAAAACCCAATGAAAAAGAAAACCCGCTTTGCCTTTAACGCTTACCTGCAGCAACTGGCGCGCCTGAACGGTGTGGAGGTTGAAGAACTCTCCAGCAAGTTCACCGTGGAGCCGTCCGTGCAGCAGACGCTGGAAGACCAGATCCAGCAGTCTGCCGCTTTTCTGACGCTGATTAACATCACGCCGGTTACGGAGCAGTCCGGTCAGTTGTTGGGGCTGGGCGTTGGCAGCACCATTGCCGGAACCACCGACACCACCACCAAAGAGCGCGAACCTACCGATCCGATGCTGATGGAGGACGCGGAATATAAATGCGAACAGACCAACTTTGACACAGTGCTGACCTACGCAAAGCTGGACCTGTGGGCGAAGTTCCAGGACTTCCAGGTGCGTATCCGCAACGCCATCGTTAAGCGTCAGGCGCTGGATCGCATCATGATTGGCTTTAACGGCGTGAAGCGCGCCAAAACCTCCAGTCGTGCTGAAAACCCGCTACTGCAGGACGTCAATAAAGGCTGGCTGCAGAAAATCCGCGAAGACGCGCCGGATCATGTCATGGGCAGCACCACAAAAGACGGCGTAACCACCAAAGATGCAGTGAAAGTGGGCAAGGAGGGCGACTACGCCAACCTGGACGCACTGGTGATGGATGCCGTCAACGAGCTGATCGACGTGGTTTACCAGGATGATGACGATCTGGTGGTTGTCTGTGGTCGTGAACTGTTATCTGACAAATATTTCCCGCTGGTCAACAAAGAGCAGGACAACAGCGAAAAAATTTCTGCCGATCTGATCATTAGCCAGAAACGCATGGGCGGCCTGCAGGCCGTGCGCGCGCCTTTCTTCCCGGCAAATTCCCTGCTGATCACCCGTCTGGATAACCTGTCCATCTACTGGCAGGAAGACACCCGCCGCCGTTCTGTTATCGATAACCCGAAACGTGACCGGATTGAAAACTTTGAATCCGTCAACGAGGCGTATGTGGTCGAGGACTACCGCTGCGCGGCGCTGGTTGAAAACATCGAAATCGGTGATTTCAGTGTGCCTGTTGCACCGGAAGGTGGGGAATAACGCATGAGCCTGAGTCCCGCACGGCAGCACCGCCTGCGCATTCAGGCCGAACAGGCCGCCCGTGAGGGCGGCAGTGTTCGCCATGCGTCGGGCTATGACCTGATGCTGTTGCAACTGGCAGAAGACCGTCGCCGCCTCAAGGGTATCCAGTCCACGGTGAAAAAGGCGGCGATTAAGGTGGCGCTGCTGCCGAAATATGCCGCCTGGGCAGACGGCGTGCTGGCTGCCGGAGGTACGCAACAGGATGACGTGCTGATGTACGTGATGCTGTGGCGTATTGACGCCGGTGATTATGCCGGTGCGCTGGAAATCGGGCGCCATGCTCTGCACCATGGCTGGGTGATGCCGCTGGGCAACCGTAACGTGCAGACCGTGCTGGCAGAAGAAATGGCAGACGCGGCGCAAAGCGCTCTGCTAGCCGCTGCCGGATTTGATGCCGATTTGCTTCTGCAGACGCTGGACCTGACAACCGATCTGGATATGCCGGACCAGTCGCGGGCGCGCCTGCATAAAGCCATCGGCGCTGTACTGAGCGAAAGCAACCCGGCATCTGCCCTGAATCACCTTAACCAAGCGCTGCAGCTTGATCCCCGCTGCGGTGTGAAAAAAGAAAAGCAGCAACTGGAGCGCAGACTGCGCAATGACAGTCGCTAACGAACGTGCCCCGCGCACGGGCGGCACGGGATGGCGAAAGGCACTGCCACATCAAAATTCTGTCCACCGCCCACTTATTCAGGAGAAAGCCGCATGAAGTTTGTTGCGCCCGAACAGGCACCGGAACAGGCGGAGGTCATCAAAAATACGCCGTTCTGGCCTGATGTGGACCTGTCGGAATTTCGCAGTGTGATGCGAACTGACGGCACGGTGACGCAGCCGCGTTTAAAGCAGGTTGTGTTGACGGCTATTTCTGAGGTTAACGCTGAGCTGTACGACTTCCGCAACCGCCAGCAACTGCTGGGCTACCGGGCACTGGCTGAGGTTCCGGCGGACATGCTGGACGGTAAAAGCGAGCGTATCCGGCATTACCATAACGCCGTTTTTTGCTGGACGCGCGCCGTACTCAATGAGCGTTATCAGGACTATGACGCCACGGCGTCAGGTGTGACACGGGGGGAGGAGCTGGCGGAGGCCAGCGGTGATCTGTGGCGTGATGCCCGCTGGGCCATCAGCCGGGTGCAGGATGCGCCGCACTATACGGTGGAGCTTATCTGATGAAAGTGCGTGCGCATCAGTATGATACGGTGGACGCGCTTTGCTGGCGTCATTACGGGCGCACGCAGGGGGTCACTGAGCAGGTTCTGAAGGCAAATCCGGGGCTGGCAGAGTACGGCCCATTTTTACCGCACGGGCTGCAGGTGGAACTGCCGGACATTACGGCGTCAACCACGGCGCAGACCGTCCAGCTATGGGACTGAATTATGACGCTTGAACGAATCAGCGCCTTTATCACTTACTGCATCGCCGTGCTGCTGGCATGGCTGGGCGATCTGTCGCTCAAGGATGCGTCAACGGTTGGCGGCGTGCTGATTGGTGTGCTGATGCTGGCTATCAACTGGTACTACAAACACCAGTCTTTCAGGTTGCTGCGCGATGGCAAAATTTCACAGGGGGAATATGAATCCTTCAATCGTTAAGCGCTGCCTTGTAGGGGCTGTGCTGGCTATCGCCGCCACGCTGCCCGGTTTCCAGTCGCTCAAAACCTCCGTTGAAGGGCTGAAACTGATTGCCGAATACGAGGGATGTCGTCTGCAGCCGTATCAGTGCAGCGCAGGTGTCTGGACTGACGGGATCGGCAATACATCCGGGGTGGTGCCGGGGAAAGCTATCACGGAACGGCAGGCGGCGCAGGGGTTAATAAACAATGTGTTGCTGACTGAAAAAAGGCTGGATGCCTGCCTGACGGTTAAGCCCCCGCAACATGTCTACGATGCGCTGGTGAGTATTGGTTTCAATGTGGGGACCGGCGCGATCTGCAGGTCAACCATGGTGTCATATATCAATCGTCAGCAGTGGTGGCAGGCATGCAACCAGCTACCGCGCTGGATTTACGTTAACGGTGTGAAAAATAAAGGTCTGGAGAATCGCCGCGCGCGGGAACTGGCCTGGTGCTTAAAAGGAGCTGGGGCATGACGCGCTTGCTGGCGGCAGTGCTGGCGCTGGCTTTTGCGGCGCTGGGCTGGCAGTCGTGGCGGCTTAACAATGCCAGTCACACCATCGAGACACAGGGGCGTGAACTGGAAACGAAAGGGCAGGAATTGACGAAGAAAAACAGTCAGTTGATCGGCCTGTCCATTCTGACCGAAACCAACAGCCGGGAGCAGACGCGGCTTTATGCGGCAGCGGAACAGACCACTACACTGCTGCGAAGCCGCCAGCGCCGGATCGAGGAACTGAAACGTGAAAACGAGGATTTACGCCGCTGGGCTGACGCTCCTTTGCCTGCTGACATTATCCGGCTGCGCGAACGTCCGGCCCTTGCCGGAGGTGCAGCTTACCGTGAATGGCTGTCCCAGAGTGACGCAGTGCCGCCTGGAAAGGTCAGCGCCGCGCAGTAACGGCGATCTGATTGCGGCACTGGATGAAACAGAGGCCGCCTGGGCAGTCTGTGCTGACAAAGTCGACACGATAGTTGCGTGTCAGGAGCGAAACAGTGAACAAACCGCAGTCCCTGCGCAGCGCTCTGAATAAAGCGGTGGCGTATGTCCGCAACAACCCGGATAAGCTGCACCTTTTCGTTGATAACGGCTCACTGGTGGCAACCGGTGCCAGCTCTATGTCATGGGAATACCGCTACACCCTGAATGTGGTGATCGAGGATTTCAGCGGCGACCAGAATCTGCTGATGGCTCCCGTGTTGCTGTGGCTCAGAGAAAACCAGCCGGACGCCATCAACAACCCGGAGCTGCGCGAAAAACTGTTCACCTTTGAAGTGGATATTCTGCGCAACGATGTGTGCGATATCAGTCTGAACCTACAACTGACGGAGCGTGTGCTGGTCAGCACTGACGGAGGTATCTCAACGGTTGAGGCGGAGCCAGAACCCAACGAACTCGAAGAAATGTGGACGGTGAAATGTGGATAATCTGCATAAAGTGGATGAGTGGCTGGCAGCGCTGCTGGCGAATCTGGAGCCTGTCGCACGCCAGAGTATGATGCGCGAACTGGCGCAGGAATTACGCCGGAATCAGCAAAACAATATCCGGCTGCAGCGCAATCCTGACGGAAGCGGATACGAGCCGCGAAAAGTTACTGCCCGGACTAAAAAGGGGCGCATTAAACGCCAGATGTTTGCAAAAATTCGTACGGGTAAATACCTGAAAACTGCCGCTAGCGCGGATTCAGCCAGCGTGCAGTTTGCGGGCAAGGTGCAGCGCATTGCCCACGTCCACCATTACGGCCTGCGCGATCGCGTCAGCCGTAATGGTCTGGAGGTGCGTTATGCTAAGCGAAACCTGCTGGGTTTCAGCATTGAAGCGAAAATGCTGACCCATGAAATGCTATTACGTTGGTTAGTAATTTGATATTCAACTATCGTGGATTCAAATTTTTGTCACATGCTGTGGATAATGAGTTTCTGTGGGTATTGCAGAAAGATTTATCAGTTAAATTAAATCGTTTTTGCAATCTTTCTTCGGATATGTTGGTATTGTTAATTTCCCATTTTAACAATGTGCATACTAATCTAGAAAGATGTATTTTTAAGTGCTCAGATGCAATGTGTAAATCAATAATACAATGGGGAGGTAATATTTCTCCATGTATGATGATGTTGCGCAATTCGGATAAAGATATTCCTTTCCCATCTTTGAATAAAGGCCATAAATCTTTATTCGATATTTCTGTTTCTTCAAGTAATAGTTTTGTTATATCTTCAAGTGAAGGTCTGTTTAATTCAGCAAGTTTTGCCTTCATTCTGGATCTGGCTTCTTTGTCAGGTATGTCATCTTTGTTTATTTGTTTCTCGATTTTCTTTCTGAGCTTTGAAAAATCTTCTGCCTTAATGATATTCTCAAGGCATTGTTGCTTTTTGAAGTTCAAGACTAAAGACTCATATGCTTGGAATAATGATAGGTATTGTTGCTCTACAAAAATCCTGTCGATAGTTAAAGAGTTAATTGCTAAACGAAGACTATCGTAATAAGGTGAGGAGATATAGTTGTCATATGTACGCTGTAGAAAATCTTTTATCATTCTTTTTTCAATGATTCTTTTATTGCTCTCAGTTGAAATATTTGGTTGTTCCTTATAGTTCTTTCTGTGGAAGAATATTCTTTTTTCTGGGGATTGGTACAACCAACTTGTACATATTACCTTTTCACCATGGGCTAATGAAATTATGTCGCAAAGGGAGTCAATTTTATTGAATAATTCTGAGTTTATTTTTTCAACGTCGTATTCAGATTCTAGGGTTTGTATTTCGATGATTTGATATTTTTCTAGATTTATACTTTTGTTCGTTATGTGGCTAGTGAATTTTATATCCATTGTTGCTATGTTTTTAGCATCAATGCAGACAGAAAATACTTCACCTTTGGAATGACTAATGACTCCATCTTCAGTTGATTGGAAGTGGCTGAATGGAGCAATTAAAGGTGCGTCATTAATAAAGAACCTTATTGTTCTTGGTGTTTCTGTTTCTTTAGTGTATGACTCAGTATGAGTATAGATATTTTTGGGGATTACTTTGAACTCATAATAAGAATTGGGGTGGTTCATGAATTTTTCAAAAGAGTCGATGAAAGCATCGTGGATAAATATATAATCATTTATTTCTGATTTTTCGCCATGGGTCTGGATGCGGATGTTGATATCTTTTTGGTCAATTAAAGCAAGGGCGGCACTGTCTTTTGTTTTTATTTTTATCCCGCTCCAAGTAGTGATGTCATCAATTGAAATATCACATCTAATATTTTCTAACGTTGTAGTCGAAAAATTAAAAGTAACCAACTTTGATTCCAGAAGATGCTGACTCATGACCTCTCCATTGTGTAAAAAATAGGACAATTAGGAGAAGTATTTTGGCATATCTCACTCTTTCATAATAACTAAATGAACACACAACTAACAGAAATCATGCGCCTTATCACCAACCTGATCCGCACCGGAACTGTAACGGAAGTGGACTGGGCTAACTGGCTGTGCCGGGTGAAAACGGGCGACCTTGAAACCAACTGGATTAACTGGCTGACCTGCCGTGCCGGGAAATCCCGGACATGGTGGAAACCGTCTGTAGGTGAGCAAGTAGTGCTGTTCAGCCTGGGCGGCAATCTGGAAACCGCCTTTGCCCTGCCTGCCGTCTACTCAAATCAGTTTCCGCCACCCTCAGACTCTGAGGACGGCAACGTGACGGCGTATGACGACGGCGGCTGGTTTGAATACGAACCCTCCACCGGACGCTGGTACGTGCGCGGCATTAAATCCATGGTGATCGAGGCGGCAGATAACGTCACCTTTAAAACCGGGGAGTTTGTGGTGGAGGCCGACACTACCCGCATCAACAGTGAGGTGGTGATCAATGGCGGCGTCACCCAGGGCGGCGGCGCAATGAGTTCTAACGGAGTCGTGGTTGATGACCATGAGCATAGTGGTGTTCTGAAAGGCCGCGACAACACGGGGGGACCGGTATGACGTTGTATATCGGTATGAGCAGGAATGACGGGCAGGTCATTGCAGATACAGACCATCTGCGCCAGTCGGTGCGGGATATTCTGCTGACGCCGCAGGGCAGCCGTCTTGCCCGCCGGGAATATGGCTCCCTGCTGTCTGCCCTGATTGACCAGCCGCAGAACCCGGCGCTGCGCCTGCAGATTATGTCTGCGGTCTATGTGGCGCTGAACCGTTGGGAGCCGCGCCTTACGCTGGACTCCATCACCATCAACGGCAATTTTGACGGCTCTATGGTGGTTGAACTTACCGGACACAGCGATAACGGCGCGCCAGTTTCCCTTTCCGTATCAACAGGAGCAGACAATGGCAGTCATTGATCTTTCCCGACTACCGCCGCCGCAGATTGTGGATGTGCCGGACTTTGAGGCATTGCTGGCAGAACGCAAGGCCGCCTTTGTGGCCCTCCATCCGGCTGATGAACAGGAGGCCGTTATGCGCACGTTAGCGCTGGAGTCAGAACCTGTCACCAAACTGTTGCAGGAGAATACTTACCGCGAAATCCTGCTGCGCCAGCGTATTAATGAGGCTGCGCAGGCGGTCATGGTGGCCTATTCAATGGGAAATGACCTTGAGCAACTGGCAGGCAACTGCAACGTGAAGCGCCTGACGGTAGTCCCTGCAGATAATGACGCGGTGCCGCCGGTCGCCGCAGTGATGGAAAGTGATGAAGCATTACGCCAGCGCATTCCTGCAGCATTTGAGGGGCTGTCCGTTGCAGGGCCGACGGGAGCCTATGAGTTCCACGCCAGAAGCGCCGACGGGCGCGTGGCTGATGCCAGCGCAACCAGTCCGGCACCGGCAGAGGTGGTGCTTACCGTACTGAGCCGCGAGGGTGACGGTACGGCAGGGGCTGACCTGCTGGCAGTGGTAGATCAAGCGCTTAACAGTGAAAAGGTTCGCCCGGTAGCAGACCGCCTGACGGTGCGCAGCGCTGAAATTATTCCGTACAGCGTGGATGCAACGATCTTCCTTTATCCGGGGCCGGAGGCTGAGCCGGTGATGGCAGAAGCAAAAGCCAGTCTGCAGAAATACATCGCCAGTCAAACGCGGCTGGGACGTGATATCCGCCGCAGCGCCATTTATGCCGCGTTGCACGTGGAAGGCGTCCAGCGTGTGGAGCTGGCGTCCCCGCTGGAAGATGTGGTGCTGGATAAGACGCAGGCGGCGTCCTGTACAGAGTGGAGCGTCACCAACGGGGGCACAGATGAATAGTCTGTTGCCGCCGGGTTCGTCGCCGCTTGAGCGCCGACTGGCGCAGACCTGCAGCGGGATTTCCGATCTGCAGGTATCGCTGCGTGATTTGTGGAATCCGGCAACCTGTCCGATCAGATTCCTGCCTTATCTGGCCTGGGCGTTTTCTGTTGACCGCTGGGATGAAAGCTGGACAGAAAACGTCAAACGTCGCGTTGTGCAGGACGCTTTTTATATCCATCAGCACAAGGGGACAACCAGCGCCGTGCGGCGCGTGGTGGAGCCATTCGGCTTCCTGATCCGCATCATTGAGTGGTGGCAGACCGGCGAAACGCCGGGGACGTTCCGTCTGGATATTGGCGTGCAGGACCAGGGCATAACAGAAGAAACCTATCTGGAGCTGGAGCGCCTGATCGGTGACGCCAAACCATGCAGCCGTCATCTGGTTGGTATGTCCATCAACCTGCAGACAGGCGGACCGTATTTTGTGGGCGCAGCCACCTACACCGGCGAAGAAATCACGATCTACCCGTATATCAACGAAACCATTATTTCCGGCGGCACCGCTTATGAGGGCGGAGCGGTCCATGTTATTGACACGATGAGAGTGAACCCATGAGCGCAAAATTTTATACCCTGCTGACGGAGATCGGCGCGGCGAAACTGGCAAGCGCCGCCGCGCTCGGTGTCCCGTTGAAAATTACCCATATGGCGGTGGGTAGTGGTGGCGGTGTACTGCCCACACCCAACGCGCAACAGACCGCGTTAGTTGCAGAGGAGCGCCGCGCAGCGCTGAATATGCTGTATATCGACCCGCAGAACAGCAGCCAGATTATTGCTGAGCAGGTGATCCCGGAAAATGAGGGCGGGTGGTGGATCCGTGAAGTTGGCCTGTTTGATGAAACCGGTGCGCTGATTGCCGTGGGAAACTGCCCGGAGAGCTACAAGCCGAAGCTGGCGGAGGGCAGTGGTCGCACACAGACCGTGCGTATGGTACTGATTACCAGCAGCACCGATAACATCACCCTGAAAATTGACCCTGCTGTGGTCCTGGCAACCCGCAAGTATGTGGATGATAAGGTGCTGGAGCTTAAGGTATATGTGGATGACCTGATGGCAAAGCATCTTGCTGCTGTTGATCCCCATTCGCAGTATGCACCAAAAGACAGTCCAACTCTGACAGGGATGCCTAAAACGCCAACGCCACCGGCAGGAAACAACAGCACCCTCATTGCCAGCACCGCTTTTGTACAGGCTGCTATTCTTGCCCTGATTGGGGGGGCACCGGCAACGCTGGATACGCTGAAAGAAATTGCAGAGGCTATCAATAATGACCCGAATTTCAGTACCACCATTAACAATGCGCTGGCACTGAAAGCGCCGCTGGCAAGTCCGGCCCTAACTGGAACGCCTACGGCCCCAACAGCAGTTCAGTCGACGAACAATACGCAGATTGCCACTACCGCGTTTGTGAAATCTGCCGTTGCGGGGCTGATCGGTTCGTCGCCGGAGGCGCTGGATACACTGAATGAACTGGCTGCTGCGCTGGGGAATGATCCTAACTTTGCGACAACAGTGATGAACGCGCTGGCGGGAAAACAGCCCCTCGATGCCACTTTGACTAACCTCAGCGGGAAAAGTGTTTCGGCCCTTCTACAATACCTTGGTTTGGGAGAAGCGGCGAAACGGAACGTGGGCACTGGCGTAAACCAGATACCGGATATGTCCGCATTTGAGGCTAAGTTGTCCCTTAGTGGCTATGCCAAAGAGCCTTCTGGTCTAATCAGGCAATGGGTTGGAGGCAATACAGGTGGAATGGTAGCGGGTGAAGCAAAAGTGATTGAACTTCCTTTCCCGTTCCCTTCCGGCATTCTTGCCGTTGTACCTTATACCGGCGCGTTAGGTCCGGGATTTGACGCAAGTGTGGGGATAAAATGGAGCGGAAAAAACCAGATCACTATTTATAACTCATCAATGACACAGGCAATTGCTGATTATGGATTTATCGCATATGGGAAATAAAACTATGGATAAAACATGTAATTACGTTTATAGCCCGACCAGTAATCTATTTTATCCTGTTGCTTTGCGGGCGGATTATGAAAAGGCGTCATCATGGCCTGGCGATCCTGTCGGTGCAAGTGACGAAATTTATTTTGAATATTCAGGAATACCGCCAGAGGGGAAAATAAGACGCTCCGATGCTAACGGTATGCCTTGCTGGATTGATGCGCCATCAAAGAGCAAAGAGCAACTCATCGCCGAAGCGGAAAAAGCCAGGCAGGTACTTATTGCTCAGGCTAATGACTATATGAACAGTAAACAATGGCCAGGTAAAGCGGCAATTGGCAGGCTGAGGGGTAACGAGTTGGCACAGTATAATCTGTGGCTGGATTATCTTGATATACTGGATGTAATGACTATCTCAGATGTGGACGCTATCAGTTGGCCTGTGCCTCCGGAATATTAATACATCCCCCGCATCTGCGGGGGGCCTCTAAATTTTGCTGCTGTGTTTTTAATGCGGAAAGTAAATGGGGGGCAACAGTATATTTACATTCGCTGAATCGGATTTTTTCATTCGTAGGGGCTTTTAATATCGAGAATGTTATTTGTTTCTTCCGCAAAGTGAATGAAGGTTGAGGCCACTAAACATTTCTCAGTTTTAGATCTATGCTCCTTAAATATCCCTACGACACGAAGTGTCAACGCTTCAGTATGAATATTCTGCATTATTTGTAACACCGGTGCACCACTCATTCCTTCCAGTAATGGCACTGATGAGAAAGTGCTGGCAGGTTCTGTCCTTACAGGCGTTCCTTTCCCTTGCCTTGAATCGAATGGGAAATGAAGCTCTTCATTTAGAGTGTTGTATTCAAAATGATGGTGCACGAAATTAAATCGCTGCAAGCCTTTGCCTGGTCTGTCTTTATGGATTTTGTTTTTCGATGAGGGAAAACCAGAAATTATCATGGAAGATGTGGGGATGAGATCAGTACGGGGGCTATCGGTGAAAAATATAAAACCTTTTCCAGAGGTAAGCATTTCCTTTGGGAGTTCAATGAAGGCATAGTCTTGTTCGGAATTGAAAAAAACAGAGACTTTCTCAAAAGGATATACTTTATCTTCAACTCTAAAATATCGGCTATCAAGGTCTTTTAAATCATGAATGACGTGACTTGCTGTAACTATAAAAGGATTGCCACCTAATAGCATCAGAAAGCCACTGCCCATTGTAAGCGTTTCTTTTCTGCTATTTGGTTTTGGCGCATGGAATGAGACAAAAGCTCTTTCCCATTTTTCTGTAAGTTGTGATGCAAGGTTATCATCTATACCGTAAGGGTATAATTCTAATATAGATGGATAAGGATAATTGAAGGAAGGGATTAGCATGTGGACTCCTGTATGTAAATGTGACTAACACTTACCTGAGTCTGATTGTACCGTCAATGGCACAATGTCAACTGGATGATGTAAAGCATCAATAAGGCCAATGTATCTCAGTAATATAACTGGAGATATCTTTATGGCTCAGGATTACCACCACGGGGTGCGCGTTGTTGAAGTCAACGACGGCACCCGATCCATTACCACGGTGAGCACCGCCATCGTGGGCATGGTCTGCACCGGCGATGATGCTGATGCGTCCATGTTTCCCCTCAATAAGCCGGTTCTGCTGACCGATGTGCTGACCGCCAGCGGTAAAGCGGGCGAGTCCGGCACGCTGGCCCGTTCACTGGATGCGATTGCCGACCAGTCAAAACCCGTGACCGTCGTTGTGCGCGTAGCGCAGGGCGAAACCGAAGCGGAAACCACCTCCAATATTATCGGTGGCGTCACGTCCGACGGTAAAAAAACGGGTATGAAAGCGCTGCTTTCTGCGCAGTCGCAGCTGAAAGTTAAGCCGCGCATTCTCGGTGTGCCGGGGCATGACACGCAGGCGGTAGCCACTGAGCTGATGAGTGTGGCGCAGAGTCTGCGAGGGTTTGCCTACCTCTCCGCCTATGGCTGCAAGACGGTGGAAGAAGCCATTGCTTACCGGGACAATTTCAGCCAGCGAGAGGGGATGCTGATCTGGCCTGATTTCATCAACTTTGACACCGTTCTGAAAGATGATGCAACGGCTTACGCCTCCGCCCGTGCGCTCGGTCTGCGCGCCAAAATCGACGAACAGACCGGATGGCACAAAACCCTGTCCAACGTGGGTGTGAATGGTGTCACCGGTATTTCCGCTGATGTGTTCTGGGATCTGCAGGATCCGGCAACGGATGCGGGGCTGCTGAACCAGAATGACGTCACCACGCTGATCTGCAAAGACGGGTTCCGCTTCTGGGGTTCCCGTTGCCTCAGTGACGATCCCTTGTTTGCGTTTGAGAACTACACCCGCACGGCGCAGGTGCTGGCTGACACGATTGCAGAGGGGCACATGTGGGCGGTGGATAAGCCACTGAATCCGTCACTGGCCCGCGACATTATCGAAGGTATCCGCGCCAAATTACGCAGCCTGGTGAATCAGGGATACCTCATCGGGGCGGACTGCTGGCTGGATGAGTCAGTGAACGATAAAGACTCCCTGAAAGCCGGGAAACTCACCATCGACTACGACTACACGCCTGTGCCGCCGCTTGAAAATCTGATGCTGCGCCAGCGCATCACCGATCGCTACCTGGTCGATTTTGTCAGCCGTGTCAGCGCATAAGGGGGATACATGGCATTACCACGCAAGTTAAAACACCTGAACCTGTTCAACGACGGGAACAACTGGCGGGGGATCGTTGAGTCCCTGACCCTGCCGAAATTCACCCGCAAATTTGAGAAGTATCGCGGCGGCGGTATGCCGGGCGCGGTGGATGTGGATATGGGGCTGGATGACGGCGCACTGGACACGGAATTTTCAATCGGCGGCACCGAACTGCTGTTATTCAAGCAGATGGGCAAGGCAACCGTTGACGGAATCCAGCTGCGTTTCACCGGTTCCATTCAGCGTGACGATACCGGCGAAGTGCAGGCCATTGAGCTGGTTGTGCGCGGGCGTCATAAAGAAGTGGATTCCGGCGAGTGGAAAACCGGCGAGAGCAGCACCACCAAGGTCAGCAGCACCAACAGCTACGCGAAGCTGACCATTAACGGCGAAGTGCTCTATGAGGTTGATCTGGTCAACATGATTGAAATCGTGGACGGTGTGGACCTTATGGAAGCACACCGTAACGCCCTCGGCCTCTGATTTAACTTAACGGCGCGGTGACCCGCGCCAGTCTCTGATTAACAGGAAACGAACATGAGCGACAAGCTGACTGAAAAAACCGTACAACTGGATACGCCCATCATGCGCGGTAAAACCCAAATCACCGAAATAGTGCTGCGTAAGCCGCAGTCCGGTGCGCTGCGCGGCACCCGCCTGCAGGCCATTATGGATATGGACGTGGGGGCCATGATGACAGTGATCCCGCGTATTTCCACCCCGACACTGACCGCACAGGAAATGGCTGAACTGGACCCCGCCGATCTCACCGCGCTGTCGGTCGAGGTGGTGACTTTTTTGTTGAAGAAGTCGGTGCTTGCCGGTTTACCGACAGCCTGACGATTGATGACCTGGTGGCGGATATCGCCACCATCTTTCACTGGTCGCCGTCCATCACTGACGTTATGCCGCTGACTGAGGTGCTGGAGTGGCGGCACAAAGCGATTCAGAGAAGCGGGGCCAGCGATGAGTGACAATAGCCTGCGTCTGCAGGTGATTCTGAATGCGGTTGACAAGCTCACCCGCCCATTTCGATCCGCGCAGGCCAGCTCAAGGGAGCTGGCTGCTGCTGTCAAAAAATCCCGCGATGCAATAAAGCAGCTTGATCAGGCCGGGAGCCGTCTGGACAGCTTCCGAAAGCTACAGGCAGAAAATCAGAAACTGGGCGACCGGCTGAACTATGCCCGCCAGCGTGCAAATTTACTCAGTCATGAGCTGGGCGCGATGGGGCCACCTTCCCAACGGCAGGTTGTTGCTCTGGGCCGCCAACAGCTGGCTGTTCAGCGTCTGGAAGAACGCCAGAAAAAGCTGCAGCAGCAGACTGCGCTTGTGCGTGCAGAGCTTTATCGTGCCGGTATTTCAGCCAGTGATGGTGCCAGCGCGACGGCCCGCATTACCCGTGAAACAATGCGTTATAACAGGCAACTTTCTGAACAGGAAGCAAGGTTACGACGTGTCGGGGAGCAACAGCGAAAAATGCACGCCGCCCGTGCGGCATACTCCAGGAGTCTTGAGGTAAGGGATCGCATTGCCGGAGCCGGGGCCACCACCACGGCTGCGGGGCTGGCAATGGGCGCGCCGGTTATGGCTGCAGTTAAGAGCTACGCCAGTATGGAAGATGCCATGAAAGGCGTGGCAAAGCAGGTAAACGGGCTGCGTGACGATAACGGCAACCGTACAAAACAGTTTTATGACATGCAGGATGCCATCAAGGCTGCCAGTGAGCAGCTGCCGATGGAGAATGGCGCTATAGACTATGCCGCGCTGGTTGAGGGGGGCGCGCGCATGGGCGTGACCAGCCAGGATGATCCTTACGAAGACCAGAAACGTGACCTGCTGGCCTTTGCATCCACGGCGGCAAAAGCTGCAACGGCCTTTGAGCTGCCAGCCGATGAGCTGGCGGAAGGGCTGGGAAAAATCGCGCAGCTCTATAAAGTTCCGACGCGCAATATTGAACAACTGGGCGATGCGCTGAACTACCTGGACGATAACGCCATGTCAAAGGGCGGGGACATTATCAACGTCCTGCAGCGCATGGGGGGCGTGGCTGACCGCCTTGACTTCCGAAAGGCTGCGGCGCTGGGTTCAACATTCCTTTCTCTTGGGGCTGCCCCGGAAATCGCCGCCAGCGCCTCTAATGCCATGGTGCGTGAACTGTCCATTGCCACCATGCAAAGTAAACGCTTCTTTGAAGGTATGGACATGCTGAAACTCAATCCTGCGGAGATTGAAAAGCAGATGACCACCGATGCAATGGGCACCATTCAGCGGGTTCTGGAGAAGGTCAACAATCTGCCGCAGGATAAACGCCTGTCAGCCATGACAATGATTTTTGGTAAAGAGTTTGGCGATGATGCGGCAAAGCTGGCTAACAACCTGCCTGAGCTGCAGCGTCAGCTGAAACTCACATCAGGCAGTGGTGCTAATGGCTCCATGCAGAAAGAATCCGACATTAACAAGGATTCATTGTCTGCGCAGTGGTTGCTGGTTAAGACGGGCGCGCAGAACGCTTTCAGCAGCCTGGGGGAAACGTTGCGTCAGCCACTGATGGATATTATGGGCATGGTTAAGGGCGTGACCGGGGCGCTGCGTCGTTGGGTGGAGCAGAATCCCGTGCTGGCTGGCACGCTGATGAAAGTGGCGGCGGCTACGGCGGCTATCACTGTCGGGCTGGGTACACTTGCCGTGGCGATGGCTGCTGTGCTGGGGCCGATTGCGGTGATTCGGTTTGGACTGTCTGTGCTGGGTGTAAAAACATTACCTTCCGTTGCTGCTGCAGTAACACGTACTGGCGGTGCCCTGTCATGGCTGGCAGGTGCGCCACTTTCCCTGTTGCGTCGGGGGATGGCGTCATCCGGTGGCAGTGTCGGGTTGCTGAGTGCCCCGCTTAATTCCCTGCGTCGCTCAGTTGGAATGGCGGGTAATGCACTGAAAACGGTGGCAGGTGCGCCGCTTGCCGTGTTCCGTGCCGGTATGTCAGGCATCCGTAATGTTATCGGTATGGTGATGAACCCGCTGGCGGCGTTGCGGGGTGGGCTGACAGCTGCCGGTGGCGTGTTGCGTTTTCTTGTTTCTGGTCCGCTGGCATTACTTCGCGGTGCGCTGTTTGGCATTTCTGGCCTGCTGGGTGCGCTGCTCAGTCCGATAGGGCTGGTTGTGGCTGCGCTGGCTGGTGTGGCGCTGGTTGTGTGGAAATACTGGCAGCCCATCAGTGCATTTCTGGGGGGCGTGGTGGAAGGGTTCAAAGCCGCTGCTGCACCCATCAGCGCCGCCTTTGAGCCGCTCAGATCCGTGTTTCAGTGGATTGGTGACAGGGTGCAAGCCTTGTGGGGCTGGTTCAGTGATTTACTTACCCCGGTTAAATCCACTTCCGAAGAACTGAACAGCGCAGCTGCAATGGGGCGCCGGTTTGGTGAGGCGCTGGCGGAAGGTCTGAATAGGGTGATGCACCCGCTGGAGTCTCTTAAATCCGGTGTGTCATGGCTACTGGAAAAGCTCGGTATAGTCAGTAAGGAGGCGGCAAAGGCGAAACTGCCTGCGCAGGTCACGCAGCAACAATCCGCCACAGTGAACAGTGACGGCAAAGTGGTGCTGCCGCCCGGCTGGTTCCCGGCTTACGCAGGGATGTACGACACGGGCGGGATCATTCCACGCGGGCAGTTTGGCATTGTTGGAGAAAATGGCCCTGAAATTGTGAACGGACCGGCAAATGTCACCAGCAGACGGCGTACTGCTGCACTTGCCTCTGTCGTTGCTGGCGTGATGGGGGTAGCTGCGGCACCTGCAGAAGCGGCTCCGCTTCATCCGTTCAGTCTGCCTGCGAGGGCATACCAGACTCAGCCAGTGAAGGTTGACAGCCCGCCGTCAGTTATTCGTTATGAGATAAATGCGCCCATTCATATCGTCGCGCAGCCGGGACAGAGTGCGCAGGATATTGCCCGTGAAGTGGCACGCCAGCTTGACGAGCGGGAACGCAGGGCCAGGGCAAAAGCGCGCAGCAATTTCAGCGATCAGGGGGGGTATGAATCATGATGATGGTGCTGGGTTTATATGTCTTTATGTTGCGCACTGTCCCTTATCAGGAACTGCAGTATCAGCGCAGCTGGCGCCATGCAGTCAACAGCCGGGTAAACCGCCGTCCTTCCACGCAGTTTCTTGGCCCGGATAACGACTCGCTGACCCTGTCCGGTGTGCTGCTGCCGGAAGTCACCGGTGGCAGGCTGTCATTGCTGGCGCTGGAGTTGATGGCAGAGCAGGGCAAAGCCTGGCCTTTGATTGAAGGCAGCGGAACCATTTACGGCATGTTTGTTATTGAGAGTCTGAGCCAGACAAAGACGGAGTTTTTTGCAGGCGGAATGCCCCGGCGCATTGAGTTTACGATCACCCTCAAACGGGTTGATGAGTCGCTGTCTGACATGTTCGGGAACCTGAGTGACCAGCTCAGCAACCTGCAGGACTCTGCAGCTTCTGCTATTGGGGGGATTAAAAACACGGCTGGAGGATTGCTGCAGTGAACGTTAATTCTGATCTCCTGAATCTGAACAGCAAAAGCCCGGCATTCAGTATCGTCATTGAAGGTAAGGACGTGACGACCGTGCTGGATACGCGCCTGATGAGTCTGACGCTGACGGATAACCGGGGCTTTGAAGCGGACCAGCTTGATTTGGAGCTGGACGACGCCGACGGTCTGATTGCTCTGCCGCGACGTGGGGCAGTGATTCAGCTGGCGCTGGGCTGGAAAGGCCAGCCGCTTTTCCCTAAAGGGGCTTTTACCGTGGATGAAATTGAACACAGCGGTGCCCCTGACCGACTGACCATCCGGGCGCGTAGCGCAGATTTCCGTGAAACCCTCAATACACGGCGCGAAAAATCATGGCATCAGACAACGGTGGGGGAGGTGGTAAAGGAAATCGCCGCCCGGCATAACCTCAAAGTGGCGCTGGGTAAAGACCTGACGGATAAGGCGCTGGATCATCTGGACCAGACCAATGAAAGCGATGCAAGTTTTCTGATGAAACTGGCGAGACAGTATGGGGCGATTGCTTCTGTTAAGGACGGGAACCTGCTGTTTATCCGGCAGGGACAGGGAAGAACGGCAAGCGGCAAGCCGCTGCCGGTTATCACCATCACGCGCAAAGCCGGTGACGGTCATCGGTTCACCCTTGCTGATCGTGGTGCCTATACCGGCGTTATTGCCAGCTGGTTGCATACGCGTGAACCCAGGAAAAAAGAGACAACCAGTGTTAAGCGTCGTCGAAAGAAAACCACCACACCCAAAGAGCCGGAAGCAAAACAGGGAGATTATCTGGTGGGAACGGATGAAAACGTGCTGGTTCTTAATCGTACCTACGCCAACCGGAGCAATGCAGAGCGCGCAGCAAAAATGCAGTGGGAACGTCTGCAGCGTGGGGTTGCTTCATTTTCCCTGCAGCTCGCTGAGGGGCGGGCTGATCTCTATACGGAAATGCCGGTGAAGGTGATGGGGTTTAAGCAGCCGATTGATGATGCAGAATGGACCATTACCACCCTGACGCATTCTGTCAGCCCGGATAATGGATTTACGACCAGCATGGAGCTTGAAGTGAAAATAGATGAGTTCGATATTGAATGATTAGTTCCAAATTGAGAACAATGATGTATCATTATTGCGGACTGGTTAATAGTGAGGGCTGATTATTATGATGAATTGTCCTATGTGCGGGCAGGCGGCACATACTCGAAGCAGCTTCCAGGTTTCCAATGAAACCAAAGAACGGTACAACCAGTGCACTAACATAGAATGTGGGCATACCTTCGTAACGCATGAAACGTTTGTTCGTTCAGTGTGCCGTCCACAAAAAATCAGCGCTGCACCACCTCATCCGAAAGGGATGCAGGAACAATTAGCTTACTGATATTGACCCGCCGCTGGCGTAATAGGGTTCTCAGTACTGAACTGGATTACGTAGCGGCGGATTTCATATGTGGCTTAATTCCACCGGGACAGCTTGCTTCACCATTTCTGCAACTACACTCCTGCTAAATCCTGTTTCATCTGCAATTTCCATTAGTTTGGCTTCTGCCATGGCTTTGCTGCGCATTGCTGAAAGGATAGGTTTAAAGGCGTGGTTGTTACCCTGAATGTTTAATGGCAGCGAAATGCTGGAAATTAGCGTTTCTTCCAGTACCCAGGGTTCTTCATTGGCTACCCAATATACTTTTGCATTCTTTTCCATCCACTGGTCCAGCCATTGCTCGCCAGGGTGGGTAAATGTCGTTCTCTTTCCCGAGCCAACCCGACGGAGCGGGAAATTGCTTTCCGTCGCCAGTAAAACCCCGAGCGTGCGTCTGAGTGTTGAGCTTTCGGCGTTTCCGCTATAGTGGGTTTTGATGCGCTGTCGAAGATTGGCGCGGCTATTCGGTTTGCCTTTTTTATCAGGTGAAATACCGACATAGAGCAGTGTGTATCCATTCTGAGTTATGCAGCCTTCAGTTGGTACGCCAGAGGGGATCTCTTTGAACCACCAGAAATAAATCCCATTCACAGCAGGAACAGGTGTGGGGCAACTCATGACATCTGTTCTGCTGAATGTTTTGTCAGGATAAAAATTAAACACTCATATTCTCCGCGCTGATTCATCCTGATATTTTATGGGATCATCAACTGGGAATGCTTGATTTACTTAGGGGGAATGATGAGTTTGAGAGTCACGACACAGCAGGTGGATACCTGGAAGAAACGCATTCAGCGGGATGGTTTGAAAGGTTCTACTTACTTTTGCCAACAAAGTGGAGGTGTTTGGGTTTCTGCATCAGCCGATCATCAGCCAATCTGTCAGAAAGTTTTAGGGAAGGATTCAGGAACAAGTTCTTTAGCGAGTTATTTGCGCTGGGATGATGTCGGCGCGGTTGCTTTGGTTGAGCTGTTGTACGCGATTGAAACAGCATAAAGCAAAGACTTACACCGACATGCTAAAACTGCTGTCGCCACTTTGTCGCCATGCGTTGAACAGTGGGCGTGTAACTGATTGATTAAAAAAGACGTGAATTTCAGGCAACAAAAAACCCATCAACCTTGAACCAAAACGGCGGGGTTGATGGGCTCCACAAATTGGGGACATCAAAGAAAAGCAGTGGCAATAGTTATGACTGACGCCTTGAAGAAAAGTTCTGCTTACCTGCAAAAATTTTTCAATTAAGGGAAAATTTCAGCGCTACCCAAGGCCAGGCCAGACAATGACGATGAGTGTCCCCGCTAATGTCAGCAGAACGTTAGCAATCGCGTAGGTCCCGGCATAGCCTAACGCAGGGATGTTGCTGCGTGCGGTGTCGCTGATGATTTCCATTGCCGGAGCACAGGTACGTGCGCCCATCATGGCACCAAACAGCAGGGCACGGTTCATGCGCAATACGTAAGCACCAAACAAGAAACAGATGACAACCGGAACCAGGCTGACTACCAGACCGGCAATCAACATTTGACCGCCGACGGCACCCAGGCCATTACCAATGCCGCTGCCTGCGCTTAAACCGACGCCTGCCATGAATACCATCAGGCCAAACTCTTTCACCATATTCAGCGCACCCTGTGGGATATAGCCAAATGTGGGGTGGTTGGCTCGCAGGAAGCCCAGCATGATCCCGGCGAACAGCAGTCCAGCCGCATTCCCGATGCCGAAGCTGAAATTACTGAACTGGAAGGTGATCATCCCGATCATCAGACCGATGATAAAGAAGGCGCAGAAGGCCAGCAGATCGGTCACCTGACTGTGAATGGAAATGAAGCCGATACGATCGGCAATGGTTTTCACGCGACGAGCATCACCGCTGACCTGCAACACGTCGCCTTTATTGAGTACGACGTTGTCATCAATAGGCATTTCAATCTGGCTACGGATCACGCGGTTCAGGAAACAACCATGGTCGGTCAGTTTCAACTGGGCCAGGCGACGACCAACGGCATTGTGGTTTTTCACCACAATTTCTTCAGTGACGATGCGCATATCGAGCAGATCGCGATCGAACACCTCTTTACCGTTACGGAAGCTGGGATCGAGGCGAGCATGGGCGTCCGGATAACCCACCAGGGCTATCTCATCGCCCATTTGCAACACCGCATCACCATCCGGGTTGGCCAGAATGCCGTTGCGACGGATGCGTTCAATGTAACAACCGGTCTGGCGATAAATACCCAGTTCGCGCAGATTTTTGCCATCGGCCCATGCCACTAGCTCAGGGCCAACACGATAGGCGCGGATCACCGGGAGGTACACTTTACGATTGGCGTCGGTGTCCAGACCTCGTTCACGCGCGATTTGTTGGGCGCTGGTTTGCAGATCCTGATGCTGCAGTTTCGGCAAATAGCGCGCACCAACAATCAGGCTGACCAGACCAATCAAATAGGTGAGGGCGTAACCCAGGCTCAGGTTATCGAGAGCGCTTGAAAGTTGTGTCCCTGTCATTCCTGAATGGCGCAAGGTATCACCCGCGCCGACCAGCACCGGCGTTGAGGTCATCGAGCCAGCCAGCATACCCGCCGTCAGGCCGATGTCCCAGCCAAATAGCTTACCCAGCCCCAACGCGATCAGCATTGCGCTACCGACCATCACCAGGGCAAGCATTAGATAATTTTTCCCATCGCGAAAAAAAATCGAAAAAAAGTTGGGACCGGCTTCGACGCCGACGCAAAAAATAAACAGCATAAAGCCGAGATTTAATGCATCGGTGTTAATACTAAAGTGCTGCTGACCTAATAATAGGGAGACCACTAAAACGCCAATGGAATTACCGAGTTGGACTGAACCCAGACGTAATTTGCCCAGACACAGGCCCAGAGCCAGGACCACAAATAATAACAGGATGTAATTCCCATTTAACAAATCTGCGACGTTTATATTCACGGAGACTAACTTCTTGTTTACTAGTAAGCTATTGAAAGAAATGGCAATTTACGCTAATGTTTTTGCCAGAAATTAAGGGGCGATAGCATCGTACACAGCCCCGAATAATGCAGCATAACAATATATGCGGTTAGTTTAATCTCATTACGTATCAACGGCTATAAGAATCGTGTGGGTGTGTTTTTGGCATGGAATGCCGAGTTACTTTATCTGACTGGACGCCTGCGGGCGAAAAGAGTGTTCGATAGAGAATGTGTCAGGAGGAACGATTGAAACATAAGCAAAGTTGGGCGAGTGCGGTCTGCTGCTTTGTGCTCTTTATTGTGGTGTGTCTTTCATTAACGCTGAACGTGAAAGGGGCATTCAGAGCGGCAGGGCATCCTGAGGTCGGATTGTTGTTTTTTATCTTACCTGGTGCTGCAGCAAGCTTTTTTTCCCATCGTCGGGAAGTGCTCAAACCCCTGCTTGGTGCAATGTTGGCGGCGCCGTGCTGCCTGTTACTGATGCGGTTCGTTTTTATGCCGACGCGTTCATTGTGGCAAGAGCTGGCGTGGTTGTTTAGTGCGGTGTTTTGGTGCGCACTTGGCGCATTATGTTTTTTATTTATCAGTAGCTTATTCAATCAGCATCAACGGCGGAAAAAGAACTGATGACGCCCTCAAGGTGAGGGCGTAGAAACCGCTATCAGGCGAACAGATTCATGTTCTCTTTTGCCCAAGCTTCAAAATCCGTGCAGCCGCCGATGTGTTTTTGATCGACAAAAATCTGCGGAACGGTTTCAACTGGCTTACCTACCGTCTTTTCCAGATCTGCTTTGGTAATTCCTTCAGCATGGATATCAATGTAGCGGAAGTTAAAATCGTCATGCTCACTGCTTAATTTTTCTGCTAATTCTTTTGCGCGCACGCAATACGGGCACCCTGGGCGACCAAAAATAACGGCAAACATCTCTTTCTCCTCGAACTTATCAGGCCGGATGGCAATACTGGTTATGATGCCGCGATTTGTGACGGATGGAAAGCAGGTTCAGCCTGTTGCTTTGATATCCTCAAGCTATATCTGTTAAACACGGCAAGCCGGAACGTTTTATAATGGAAGCCATTTCGCCGGGAGGCCGCGTATGCGCACAATTGGTGTATTACCCAAAAGCGTATTGATGCTGGAAATAATTGGGATGGTTTTGTTATCGCTGGCGCTGCTATCGCTTAACGATTACCTCACCTTGCCCGCACCGCTTAACAGCCCGTTAGCCTGTGTGGTGATGATATTTCTGGGCGTACTGCTGATGCTCCCTGCTGCGGTGGCGTTGATGTGGCGTGTTGCTCAACTGCTGGCACCGCAACTGATGTCTCGCGCACCCGGTGATTCAACTGATTCAGACAGAGACAAAAGAGATGACTCCAACCATTGATTTACTTCGCAGCCACCGTTCCATTCGCCATTTTACTGATGATGCCATTTCGGATGCACAGCGTGAGGCGATTATTGCCGCCGCTCAGGGAACGTCAAGCTCCAGTTTTCTACAGTGCACGACGATCGTTCGCATAACGGATAAATCCCTGCGTGAATCACTGGCTACCTTATCTGGCGGCCAAAAGCATGTGGCTCAGGCCGCTGAGTTCTGGGTGTTTTGCGCTGATTTTAACCGTCATTTGCAGATTTGCCCTGACGCGCAACTTGGGCTGGCGGAACAGCTGCTGCTGGGCGTGGTTGATACTGCAATGATGGCGCAAAATGCATTGACGGCGGCAGAGTCGCTGGGACTTGGCGGCGTGTTTATTGGCGGTTTGCGTAACAATATTGAGCCGGTCACCGAACTGCTGAAGCTTCCGCAACATGTTCTGCCGCTCTTTGGATTGTGCCTCGGCTGGCCTGCGGATAACCCGGATATCAAGCCGCGCCTGCCCGCGTCGCTTGTGGTGCATGAAAACCAATACCAGCCACTCAACAGTGATGTGTTGGCGCAATATGATGAGCAGCTCGCGCAGTACTATCTGACCCGAGGCAGCAATACCCGCCGCGACACCTGGAGCGATCATATTCGCCGTACCATCATTAAAGAAAGTCGCCCCTTTATCCTGGAATATTTGCATAAACAGGGATGGGCCACGCGCTAAAGATTTTAACCCAGTGTATGATACGCCAGCTTTTACCAGGTCATTCAGAGAGGTGCAGGGTGAAAATTGCCATTTTGTCCCGGGACGGAACGCTCTATTCTTGTAAACGCCTGCGTGAAGCGGCGATGCAGCGCGGTCACCTGGTTGAAGTTATCGATCCCCTTTCTTGCTATATGAACATCAGCCCGGCGGCATCCTCTATTCATTACAAGGGCCGTCAGCTTCCCCATTTCGACGCGGTGATCCCGCGGATTGGTTCCGCGATTACCTTTTATGGGACCGCGGCGCTGCGCCAGTTTGAGATGCTGGGTAGCTATCCGTTGAATGAATCGGTAGCGATTACGCGAGCGCGCGATAAGCTGCGTTCGCTACAGCTGCTGGCGCGTCAGGGAATTGATTTACCCATCACCGGAATTGCTCACTCTCCGGACGATACCAGCGACATGATTGACATGGTTGGCGGTGCGCCGTTGGTGGTGAAACTGGTTGAAGGCACCCAGGGGATTGGCGTGGTGCTGGCGGAAACGCGGCAGGCTGCAGAAAGCGTGGTAGATGCGTTTCGTGGGGTGAATGCCCATATCCTGGTTCAGGAATATATCAAAGAAGCGAAGGGGCGCGATATCCGCTGTTTCGTGGTGGGCGATGAAGTAGTGGCCGCCATTGAACGACGGGCTAAAGAGGGCGATTTTCGTTCTAATCTCCATCGTGGTGGGGTGGCGACTATTGCGAGTATCACGCCGCGCGAAAGAGAAATTGCGCTCAAAGCCGCCCGCACGATGGGCCTGGACGTTGCAGGCGTTGATATTCTGCGCGCTGATCGAGGGCCACTGGTCATGGAGGTCAACGCGTCTCCGGGGCTGGAAGGCGTGGAGAAAACCACCGGAATAGACATTGCCGCGAAAATGATCCAGTGGATCGAGCGCCATGCTACTCCTGAATTTTGTCTTAAAATCGGCGGCTAAGCGCAATATCGATTGCGATCGTGGTATGACACGCTCTTTTTGCGTAAGCTGTGCCGGTATTTTTTTCATCAATAGAGGTCGCACATTATTATGACATCACTGGTCGTTCCCACTCTGGATACGTTGCGTCAATGGCTCGACGACCTGGGCATGAGTTTTTTTGAATGCGATACCTGTCAGGCGCTGCACTTGCCACACATGCAGAATTTTGACGGCATCTTTGATGCAAAAGTTGATTTGGTCGATAACGTCATTCTGTTTTCTGCGATGGCGGAAGTCAGACCTTCTGCATTGCTGCCACTGGCAGCCGATCTGTCTGCGATCAATGCCAGTTCACTGACGGTGAAAGCGTTTCTGGATATGCAGGATGATAATCTGCCAAAGCTGGTGGTTTGCCAGTCTTTATCCGTTACGCCGGGCGTAACGTTTGAGCAGTTTGAATGTTTTGTTCGCCAGAGCGAAGAGCAAATATCGATGGTGATCCTCGAAGCCGGAGCGCATCAGCTGTTATTTAATGCTGAAGAAGATGCGCAAAACAGCACCGCTGAAATTCATTTCCTCCATTAATTCTTCCTGAATCTGGACATATATCGCGCAGCCGCTGCCAGAGCGGTTGCGTATTGCCTGTTTTTATTCTGCATTTAACCTTTCATTAAAGAATTATTCACCTCGATTCAGCGCCTTCCGCTTTATGTCATAGACAATTCCTGCATAAAAAATTGATAAAAGACGTTTTTTAATCTGGGCTATATCCACAATTCCTGGCTAAAGTTATTCTTGCGAAGCTTACCAACGTCATCATTTAAACAGCCCCTTGTGACCTGACCTGTGGCCACAATGTGTGTTGAATGCATAGGCGGATGCCAGCGAGCAACAGCGGCATGAGGAGAGGTCTCTCTTTTCATCGGTGCCGCATGAAAGAATATGCACGTTTCTTGCATATCATTAGAGTGTGACATTTTTGTTCGTTTGTTAACGAACTTTCAGAAGGAAAGAGATTATGACCGCCTTAAATAAAAAATGGTTATCAGGCCTGGTTGCGGGTGCTCTGATGGCCATCTCTGCCGGCACGCTCGCTGCTGAACAAAAAACGCTGCATATATATAACTGGTCTGATTATATTGCCCCGGACACGGTGGCTAATTTTGAAAAAGAGACCGGAATTAAAGTTATCTATGACGTATTTGATTCCAATGAAGTACTGGAAGGTAAGCTCATGGCTGGCAGTACCGGCTTTGACCTTGTCGTTCCTTCTGCCAGCTTCCTTGAGCGTCAACTGACTGCGGGCGTATTCCAGCCGCTTGATAAGAGCAAATTGCCGGGCTGGAAAAATCTTGATCCTGAACTGCTGAAGTTGGTGGGTAAACACGATCCGGACAACAAGTTCGCGATGCCGTATATGTGGGCTACGACCGGTATTGGTTATAACGTGGATAAAGTCAAAGCGGTGCTGGGGCCAGATGCGCCGGTTAACAGCTGGGATTTAATCCTCAAACCGGAAAATCTGGAAAAACTCAAAAGCTGCGGCGTCTCTTTCCTCGATGCGCCCGAAGAGGTGTTTGCCACGGTGCTGAACTATTTGGGTAAAGACCCAAACAGTACCAAAGCGGATGATTACACCGGACCGGCAACCGATCTGCTGTTGAAGCTGCGCCCAAATATTCGCTACTTCCACTCCTCGCAATATATTAACGACCTGGCAAACGGTGATACCTGCGTCGCGATTGGCTGGGCAGGGGACGTATGGCAAGCGGCAAACCGTGCGAAAGAAGCGAAAAATGGCGTCAATATCTCCTTCTCAATTCCTAAAGAAGGTGCAATGGCGTTCTTTGACGTATTCGCGATGCCTGCCGATGCGAAAAACAAAGATGAAGCCTATCAGTTCCTCAATTACCTGCTGCGCCCTGATGTGATTGCGCATATCTCCGACCACGTGTTTTATGCCAATGCCAACAAAGAAGCGACGGCTCTGGTCAGCCCTGAAGTTCGTGACAACCCGGGTATCTACCCGCCTGCGGATGTTCGCGCCAAGCTGTTCACACTGAAAGTACAGGATCCGAAGATCGATCGTGTACGTACCCGCGCATGGACGAAGGTAAAAAGCGGGAAATAAACCGATGTTTGGGACATGACCCGGCAGGATTTTTGCCTGCCGGGCAGCGTTGAACCCGGACACATATAACCCGGCAATACGCACCGTTATGGTGCGTTATTTGCACCGTTTCTTTGTTTTATGCCGGAGAGCACCTGAGTGAATGATGCAACCCCACGCCCACAAGCGAAAATCCGCAAGGCGCTGACCCCGCTGCTTGAAATTCGCAATCTGACCAAGTCATTTGACGGTCAGCACGCCGTTGATGACGTCAATCTTACTATCTACAAAGGTGAAATATTTGCTCTGCTCGGCGCGTCCGGCTGTGGCAAATCGACTCTGCTACGGATGCTGGCGGGATTTGAACTGCCGACTACCGGGCAAATCATGCTGGATGGCGTCGATTTAGCGCATGTCCCGCCTTATCTGCGTCCGATTAATATGATGTTTCAGTCCTATGCCCTGTTTCCGCACATGACGGTGGAGCAGAACATTGCCTTTGGCCTCAAGCAGGACAAGCTGCCGAAGGCTGAAATCGCCAGTCGGGTGAATGAGATGCTGGGACTCGTGCATATGCAGGAGTTCGCCAAGCGTAAGCCGCATCAGCTTTCTGGCGGTCAGCGTCAGCGCGTGGCATTGGCGCGCAGCCTGGCAAAACGCCCGAAGCTGCTGCTGCTGGATGAACCAATGGGGGCGCTGGATAAAAAACTCCGTGATCGCATGCAACTGGAAGTGGTGGATATCCTGGAACGCGTCGGTGTGACCTGCGTGATGGTGACACACGATCAAGAAGAAGCCATGACGATGGCGGGCCGTATTGCGATCATGAACCGTGGCAAATTTGTCCAGATTGGCGAGCCGGAAGAGATCTATGAACATCCGACTACGCGTTACAGCGCAGAGTTTATCGGTTCGGTAAACGTTTTTGAGGGACTGCTAAAAGAACGCCAGGAAGATGGTCTGGTGATTGAGTCTCCTGGTCTGGTGCATCCGCTGAAGGTGGACGCCGATGCATCTGTTGTCGATAACGTCCCGGTGTATGTTGCGCTGCGCCCGGAAAAAATCATGCTCTGCGAAGCGCCTCCGCCAGAGGGTTATAACTTCGCTGTAGGCGAAGTGGTGCACATTGCCTATCTGGGGGATTTGTCGGTGTACCACGTACGTTTGAAAAGCGGCCAGATGTTGAGCGCCCAGCTACAAAATGAACATCGTTATCGTAAAGGGTTACCAACCTGGGGTGACGAGGTCCGTTTGTGTTGGGATGCGGACAGCTGTGTGGTGTTGACGGTTTAAGGAGCGAAGATGAGTACACTTGAACCTCCAGCACGCGTGGATAAAGCAGGGCGATTCACGCTGTTTATGTCGCGGCTGCAAATGAAGCACGGGCGCAAGCTGGTGATCGCGCTGCCGTATGTGTGGCTGCTGCTCCTGTTTCTGCTGCCTTTTCTGATCGTCTTCAAAATCAGTTTGGCTGAAATGGCGCGCGCTATTCCTCCCTATACGGACCTCGTTTCATGGGCTGACGATCAGTTATCCATCACGCTCAATTTAGGCAATTTTTTGCAATTGACGGACGATCCGCTCTATTTCGATGCCTACATGCAATCGTTACAGGTGGCGGGAATTTCGACAATCTGCTGCCTGCTGCTGGGATACCCGCTGGCATGGGCCGTCGCGCACAGTAAACCCTCAACGCGTAATATTCTGCTGTTGCTGGTGATCCTGCCGTCCTGGACCTCGTTTTTAATTCGCGTATATGCCTGGATGGGGATCCTGAAAAACAACGGCGTGCTGAACAACTTCCTGATGTGGTTGGGCGTCATCGACCAACCGTTGACGATTTTGCACACCAATCTGGCGGTCTACATCGGTATTGTTTACGCCTATTTGCCCTTTATGGTGCTGCCGATTTATACCGCGCTGACCCGTATTGATTACTCGCTGGTGGAAGCTGCGCTGGATTTAGGTGCCCGGCCGCTGAAGACCTTCTTTAGCGTGATTGTACCGTTGACCAAGGGCGGCATTATCGCCGGGTCAATGCTGGTATTTATTCCGGCTGTTGGCGAGTTTGTGAGCCCGGAACTGTTGGGCGGCCCGGATAGCATCATGATTGGCCGTGTGCTTTGGCAAGAGTTTTTCAATAACCGCGACTGGCCGGTGGCTTCTGCTGTCGCCATTATTATGCTGCTGTTACTGATTGTGCCAATCATGTGGTTCCATAAATATCAGCAAAAAAGCGTGGGGGAACACGGATGAATAACTTACCGGTCGTTCGCTCGCCGTGGCGTATTTTTATCCTGGTAGTGGGCTTTACCTTCCTGTACGCGCCTATGCTGATGTTGGTTATCTATTCGTTTAACAGCTCGAAGCTGGTGACGGTCTGGGCGGGGTGGTCAACACGTTGGTATGGCGAGCTTTTCCACGATAGCGCGATGATAAGCGCCGTCGGCATGAGTTTAACGATTGCTGCGGGCGCTGCGACGATGGCGGCAATCCTTGGCACCATCGCCGCCGTGGTAATGGTGCGCTTTGGTCGTTTTCGTGGTTCGAATGGTTTCGCCTTTATGATCACCGCGCCGCTGGTCATGCCGGATGTCATTACCGGTTTGTCGCTGCTGCTGCTGTTTGTTGCGTTGGCTCACGCCATCGGCTGGCCGGCGGATCGCGGCATGCTGACCATCTGGCTGGCGCACGTCACTTTCTGTACGGCGTACGTAGCGGTGGTGATTTCTTCACGCTTGCGCGAACTGGATCACTCCATTGAGGAAGCGGCGATGGATCTCGGCGCCACGCCGCTGAAGGTCTTTTTCGTCATCACCCTGCCGATGATTATGCCGGCGGTGATTTCCGGTTGGCTATTAGCCTTCACGCTGTCACTCGATGATCTGGTTATTGCCAGCTTTGTCTCTGGTCCTGGCGCCACAACGTTACCGATGTTGGTGTTCTCCAGCGTACGTATGGGGGTGAACCCGGAGATCAACGCCCTGGCGACGCTGATCCTTGGTGTGGTAGGAATTATCGGATTTATCGCGTGGTATCTGATGGCGCGAACAGAAAAACAACGGATCCGCGATATCCAACGTGCAAGACGCGGCTGAAAAAACTAAAATCTGCCAACCTGTCTATACGGCGCAGCTGTGGTGGTTGCGCCGTTTTCATGGAAGACGACGCGTTGGGATTTTTTAAGAAATCATCCACATCACATGCTCGCTTAAACGTCCCTGCTTTGGTGCAGGTGGCGGCGCTGGCTATTATCATGATCCGCTGTCTCGATCTGTTGATGATTTTTAATACGCTTGGGTTTCGTGGAACCAGTGAGTTTATTCATCGCAGTGTGCAGACCTGGAATTTGACGCTGGTGTTTCTGGGCAGTCTGGTGCTGCTATTTATCGAAATTTACTGCGCATTTTCGCTGGTAAAAGGACGGAACTGGGCACGCTGGATCTATCTGTTGACCCAGATTATCGCCAGCGTCTATCTGTGGGCGGCTTCGCTGGGCTACGGATATCCAGAACTGTTCAGCATTGCGGGGGAGTCCAGACGCGAAATCCTGCATACGCTGGTGATGCAAAAACTGCCGGATATGCTGGTATTGCTGCTGCTGTTTGTTCCTGCGTCCAGCAGGCGGTTCTTCCGTTTGCAATAACGTGTATAATCTTGGCCCCCGGTTAATTTGTAGGTCTTTGTATGCAGTGCGCACTATATGACGCCGAACGCTGCCGCTCCTGTCAGTGGATAACACAGCCTGTCGCCGATCAACTCTTCGAAAAAACAGCCGATCTGCAGAATCTGCTGGCCGAGTATCCGGTCGGAGAATGGTGCGCGCCGGTCAGTGGTCCGGAAAGCGCGTTTCGTAATAAAGCCAAAATGGTGGTCAGCGGCAGCGTGGAAAAACCGCTGCTGGGAATGCTGCATCGTGACGGTACGCCTGAGGATTTGTGCGACTGTCCGCTCTATCCTGAGTCTTTTGCGCCCGTATTTGCCGCGCTTAAGCCGTTTATCGCTCGGGCGGGGCTGACGCCCTATAACGTGGCGCGCAAACGCGGGGAGCTGAAATATCTGCTGTTAACGGAAAGCCGATACGACGGCGGTATGATGCTGCGTTTTGTCCTGCGTTCTGACGCAAAACTGGCACAACTGCGCGCGGCGCTACCCTGGTTGCAGGCACAACTCCCACAGTTAAAAGTGATCACTGCCAATATTCAGCCGGTGCATATGGCGATTATGGAAGGGGAGACAGAAATCTTCCTGACGGAACAACAGGCGCTGGCGGAACGCTTTAACGATGTACCGTTGTGGATCCGCCCGCAGAGTTTCTTCCAGACCAATCCGGTGGTAGCGGGGCAGTTATATGCCACGGCGCGTGACTGGGTGCGTCAGCTTCCGGTTAATCACATGTGGGATTTGTTTTGCGGCGTCGGGGGTTTTGGTCTGCACTGTGCTACACCGCAAATGAAACTGACGGGGATTGAAATCGCGCCAGAAGCGATTACCTGCGCGAAGCAGTCAGCGCAGGAGCTTGGGTTGCAGAATCTGCATTTTCAGGCGCTGGATTCAACCCAGTTTGCTACCGCTCAGGGTGAAGTACCTGACCTGGTGCTGGTGAATCCGCCGCGTCGCGGGATTGGAAAGCCGCTGTGCGATTTTCTCTCCCGCATGGCACCGCGTTATATCGTTTATTCCAGCTGTAATGCGCAAACCATGGCGAAGGATATTCGTGAGTTGCCCGGGTATCGCATTGAACGCGTCCAACTTTTCGATATGTTCCCACACACCGCGCACTATGAAGTGCTAACGCTGCTCAGCCGACAATAACTGCCATGCCTGATGGCGCTTCGCTTATCAGGCCTACGGAGATATGCAGGGCTGTAGGCAGGATGACAAATTAATAAATATTACCGCATTACAATTTTCTGGTGCTCGCGCGAACTTGTAACGTTGATGGTAATTCAATGAATTTATCCGTCGAATTGCCAGCAAGGAGATCAAGTAACGTTTTTCCTGCGCGAGTTCCTGTTTCACTCCATGGGAACTCGACAGCAGTCAGAGAAGGTGAGCAAACTGCGGCAAGAGTACCACCACTCAAGCTTGCCAATGCCAGGGAGTTGGGCACTTTTTGTCCTGCACCGTGGCAGGCCATAATGCAGCCGCAGGCAATTTCATCAGATGTACAAATCAGCGCATCCAGCTCTGGCCAGGTGATACGAATATCTCCCAGCAGGTTTAAACCGGTCGTTATGCCTGCTGGTAGGTGAGAGGTCACCACGCGATGTGGGGAGTGGTTAACCGAGAGCATGGCGCTGTTCCAGCCGCTCAGCACCTGGCGAAACATAATGTTATTGGAGGCGGTGCAGAGCAAGCCGATATTTTTGTATCCGCTATGCGCAAGGGAGGTGACCAGCTTTTTAATGGCCGCAGCGTAGTCAACGCCGATGCTGACCCAGTTAGCATCGCGATTAATAGCACCAATCTCAACCACCGGCACGCCGGTATTACTTATCATCTGCGAACAACTGCTGATGTTATCAATATTGAACTGAACAATCGCCGCCGGGTTATAGGCGAGCATTTGTGCAAAGGCTTTTTCTTCGCTTTGTCCACCCTGGCCGGACTCGATAAACATCATGCTGTAGCCCTGGGTCGCGATCACCGTCTGTAGCGTTTCGGAGACGGCAAGAAATCCAGGGGAGGAAAAAGAAGGCACCACACCCATTACGAGACTGGAGTCAGCAGAGGCGAGGCTGCGGGCCTGCAGGTTTGGCACATAGCCCAACTCGTTCACCGCTGCTTCGATGCGGGTGCGTAGTTCAGGATTCACTTTTTCAGGCATACGTAGTGCGCGCGACACGGTCATCGTGCTAACGCCGACCAGTTTTGCCACTTCGGCGAGCGTAATTTTGCCAGTGTTTTTCCTGCGTTTTTCTCGCGCGCTATCGTTATCGTCCGCTTGTAACGTCTGCACTGATGTCCTCCTTTAGCCTGTCTGGGCTCCCATTGTAAATGATGTTTAGCGTTTTGCGCATTGCCCAACTGCAAAGTAATGATAAGTATGGTTAATGAAGTTAGCGGTAACAAGAATTTTAACATCGCCATTGTGTTAGCGCTAACTTTGCGAGAGAGATCACGGTAAGGCGTGAAGGCATTCCTCTATAGTAGGCTCAATTTCAACGCTATCGGGGTATTTATGATTACGACCTGGTTACCTACAGAAAATATCCAAATTGCGGATTCAGTCTGTGACTGGAAACAGGCCATTACGTTAGCGGCACAACCTTTATTGGATAAAGAGTCGATAACTCAGGCTTATATTAAAGCCATTTTAAATAGCCATCAGGAACTCGGTCCTTATTATATTTTAGCACCTGGTCTGGCGATGCCCCATGCTCGTCCGGAACAGGGTGGGATTAAAAATGGCTTATCGCTTTTGCATATTAAACAAGGCATTTCTTTTGACTCGGAAGACAATGATCCTATTTATGTGGTGATTATGTTATGTGCGATTTCGGGAGATGAGCACATTAATATGATCACAGCCCTTGCGGATATTTTTAGCGATGATGAAAGACTTTCAGCATTGTTAAAAGCATCCTCATTGGAAAAAATTCAAGCCGTTATCAAAGGATAATGAGGTAAAGATGAAAAAAATTCTGATTGTGTGTGGTAACGGTTTAGGCAGCAGTTTTATCGTTGAAATGAACGTGAAAAAAATCATTAAAGAGCTAAATAAAGAAGCAATTGTTTCACATACTGACCTGACGTCGGCAAAAAGTGAAAGTGCAGATGTTATTCTTAGCGCTAAAGATATTGCTGAACATCTATCCAGCCATGCTGCACAGGTCTTTGGCTTATCTAATTTACTGGATAACAATAAAATCAAAGAAATTCTTTCCGAGAATCTCTGACTAATTTTTTGCGGCCCTACGGAGTCATTCTATGCTGCAGTTTATTATTCATGATGTATTGGGTACACCAGCAATACTGGTCGGTCTGTTTTCCATGATCGGTTTATTATTGCAAAAAAAAGCAGTCTCCGAGGTTATTTCCGGAACTCTTAAAACTATAATGGGTTTTGTAATACTAACATCCGGTGCGGCGATTGTTGCCACTACGTTAACAACGTTTAGCCAGTTGTTTGAGTACTCATTCCATATTCAGGGAGTTGTGCCAAATACTGACGCCATGGCGGCGTTGGCGCAGAAAAACTACGGTACCGCGACGGCAATGATCATGGTGCTGGGGATGCTGTTTAACATTGTACTTGCCCGCATTACACCGCTGAAATACATCTTTCTGACGGGGCACCACACGCTGTATATGGCGGCGATGCTGGCTGTCATTCTCTCCGTCGGCGGCTTGTCACCATTTTGGGTGATACTGGTCGGGGCGGTGATCCTCGGCATCATGATGGTGGTCTCTCCGGCCATTCTGCAGCCGTTTACTCGCAAAATAACCGGTACTGATGATCTGGCACTAGGTCATTTTGGTTCAACTGGCTATCTGCTGTCGGCGCTGGTGGGAAAAGCGGTCGGTAAAGGTAGCCCGTCAATTGAAGAAATGCAGGTGCCGAAATCACTGAATTTCCTGCGGGACTCCTCGGTTGCTATCTCTCTGACGATGATGATCCTGTTTGTAATTCTGGTGCTGGTTGCAGGTAAGGAATTTGTTGAGAGCAGCGTCAGTGGTGGTCAGAACTTTATCATCTTCGCCGTTATCCAGTCGCTGACCTTTGCGGCAGGCGTGTGGATCATCCTTGCGGGTGTACGCATGATTATTGCCGAAATTGTTCCAGCCTTTAAAGGTATCGCCGACAAGTTGGTGAAAGACGCCAAACCGGCGCTCGACTGCCCAACCGTCTTTCCGTTCGCCCCGAATGCCGTAATCGTCGGTTTTCTGTCAAGTTTTGCCGCGGGTCTGGTGAGCATGTTCCTATGCCCTCTGTTTGGTTTAAGCGTCATTGTTCCGGGTTTGGTACCGCACTTCTTCTGCGGCGCGACGGCGGGCGTTTACGGCAACATCTGCGGCGGTCGCCGAGGTGCGGTGGTGGGGGCCTTCGCTCACGGTCTGCTGATTTCGTTTTTGCCTGCAATCTTGCTGCCTCTAATGGGCGACCTTGGTTTTGCATCCACCACCTTTGGTGATGCGGACTTCGGCGTTGTTGGCATCATACTTGGGCATGTCGTTTCATTATTTAACTAATTGATTCTTATAGAGGTAGGGTATGGCAGCTAAATTTTCGCCCTCGTTAATGTGTATGGATTTAACGCGGTTCAGAGAACAAATTACGGCAATGAACGGCCGGGCTGATTTTTATCACGTCGATATTATGGACGGTAGCTATGTGAAGAACATTACGCTGTCACCCTTCTTTATCGAAAACCTGAAGAAAATTACCGATGTACCAATTGATGTGCATTTGATGGTGAATCACCCTGAAGATATTATTCCAATGTGTATTGATGCGGGAGCCGATATTATCAGTTTCCATCCGGAAACGGCGAATAACAAAATATTCCGCCTGCTGAACCAGATTAAAGATGCTGGTCGCCGCTGTGGCGTGGTGTTGAATCCGGCAACTCCAGCGGATGCTATTAAAGAGTACGCACATCTGCTGGATAAAGTGACCGTTATGTCGGTTGACCCCGGCTACGCAGGGCAGAAGTTTATTCCGGAATCACTCACCAAAATCAAAGAACTGATTGCGATGCGTGAAAATAAAGGCTACCACTACTTGACTGAGATTGATGGATCCTGCAACGAGAAAACTTTTAATGTGATCTCCCGGTCCGGTGTTGACGTCTATATTGTGGGAACCTCGGGCCTGTTCTCCCTGGCGGATAATGTCAGTGATGCCTGGGATAAAATGGTCGATATCTATCAGCGCGAAGTCGCTGCCTAAAATTACAGCGTACTCAACCGTATTAAGCCATTACTTAGGGTAAAGAGTCTATTTAACCGATCTGTCTCTTTACTCTCGCTCTTGATTTATTCGGTTGAGGGCGCTGTAACCCTATTATATTAATGAAGGTGAGTTATGAATATTTCGGATGTGCTTAATGCAAAGAACATTAAGCTAAATATGATGGCTAAAACAAAAGAAGAAGCCATTGAAGAATTAACCAACTTATTAGTGCTTGATGGAGTTGTTATCAGTAAAAATGATTTTCTAAAAGATGTCTGGCTACGCGAGGAACAAGGCTCCACTGGGTTCGAGAATCATGTTGCGATCCCACATGGGAAATCCTCAGGCGTGGCCCGTACTGCATTGGCTATTGGACGAACCCAGCATCAAATACCCTGGGAAACAATGGATGGTAGTGATGTTCGTTGTATTATTTTATTTGCTGTTTGTCTAGTGGATCAAAATGCAACTCATATCCGTTTACTATCACAAGTCTCTGGCTCATTAGCAGATGAAGAAATAATAGAAAAATTGCTGAAAGAAAATGATCCTCAGAAAATCATCGAACTTTTGATCCCTGAAGATGAAGGCATTAACGCTTAATTTAATCAACACCTCTGCCATAGCATAGCAAATAATTAAATCCTGGAGAATAGTTATGAATATTGTTGGCGTTACAGCCTGTACTGTAGGTATTGCACATACATATATTGCGCAAAAGAAAATTGAAATAGCTGCGAAAAAAGCAGGGCATAATGTCAAAATTGAAACACAAGGCACTATAGGTATCGAGAATGCCTTAACCGCTGATGAGATCATACAAGCCGACATTGTACTGTTAGCCGCCGATGTTAAGGTTTCTGGTGAAGAAAGATTCGCTGGAAAGAAAGTAGTCAGAGTGCCAACTGAAATGGCAGTTAAATCTCCCAATAAGCTTATTGAAAAACTCAGTGAATTAGTAAATTCATAACTTTTACCTATGCGTATCCTATATAAATTAAAGGGCGTAATTTATGAATATTAAAGAAGTATGGAAAGCAGCAAACCCTAAGGGTCATCTGCTTACTGCCATCTCATTCTTGATTCCCATTGTTTGTGGTGCTGGATTTATTATTGCAATTGGTATGGGTCTTGGGGGGACGGTTCAGGACACTTTAGTACCGGGTCAATTTGATCTGTGGCAGGCCTTCGCGACTATGGGGGCCAAGGCGCTTGGACTATTACCCGTCGTTATAGCTATCGGGATTTCCGGTTCTATCGCAGGTAAGCCCGGTATAGCCCCTGGTTTTGTCGTTGGTCTGGCGGCTAATGCTATTGGTGCGGGCTTCATTGGTGGCATGATCGGCGGCTACATTTCTGGGTATATTGCTCTTGCTATTATTAAAAATATGAAGGTGCCTGACTGGGCTAGGGGGTTAATGCCCACATTGGTTGTGCCATTTTTTGCATCCGTTCTCAGTGCCCTGATTATGGTTTATATCATCGGTACGCCTATTGGTATTTTTACAGACGCTCTTACATCGTTCCTGAGAAGTATGGGAACTTCATCTAATTTACTATTAGGTGCTGTTATAGGAGCGTTGTGTATCGTTGACTTTGGCGGTCCGATAAATAAAACGTGTTTTGCATTTGTCTTAACACTCCAGGCGCAGGGTATAAATGAACCAATTACGGCCCTGCAGTTAGTTAACACGGCAACACCTATCGGTTTTGGGCTTGCATTCTTTATTGCCAAACTTTTTCGAAAAAATATTTATAATAACGAAGAAATCGAAATGTTAAAATCGGCTGTTCCTATGGGGGTGGTGAATATTGTTGAAGGATCTATACCCATAGTTATGAATGATATCGTTCGTGGTATTGCTGCTGCAGCAATAGGCGGTGCTTGTGGTGGTGCAATCACCATGGTTTATGGCGCAGATGCAACAGTACCTTTTGGTGGTGTTTTGATGATTCCTACAATGTCACATCCAATGGCCGGTATTATGGCATTGATAGTTAATATATTTGTCACGGCTACTGTCTATGCCATTATCAAAAAAGATGTTCCTCGGGATGTAATTATAAATAATGATCAAGAAGAGGAAGATATCGATTGGGATGATATTAAAATAAGCTAAGTACGTAATAAAAGTACTCCGTGTATATCTGAAAGCGTTCATCACACAGTGGGGGATTTACATCCCCCACTGGCGTGCAACATGCGAAAATAAAGCCCGTACTTTCGTACGAGCTCTTCTTAAAATATGGCGGTGAGGGGGGGATTGACTCGCTTTGCTCGCCCTTCGGGCAGCCCACTCACTCCGTTCGCGGTCTGTCCAGCTGGCTGCGCCGCTACTCGGCCCATCCCTGGGCCTTGCCCCTACGGGGCCAGCGCATGCGCTGTTCAAAATTGCTCCCGGCAATTTTGTGTCGAACCCCGGTCGGGGCTTCTCATCTCCCCGCAGATCTGCAACATGCGAAAAAAAAAGCCCGTACTTTCGTACGAGCTCTTCTTAAAATATGGCGGTGAGGGGGGGATTCGAACCCCCGATACGTTGCCGTATACACACTTTCCAGGCGTGCTCCTTCAGCCACTCGGACACCTCACCATATTGTATTGCTGCCTGACCGCTTGGGGGGCAACGGGGCGCTACTATAGGGAGTTGCGCTAAAACGGTCAAGCAGAATTTACGTGTTAACTCTCGTTTGGTTACGCAATATACATATTCCTCCGCCCAGGCAGGCGCGGAGGAAAGGATTAGCGCTGAGAGTCCAGTTTTTCGCCGCTGGTCACGACTTCCTGAGCTTTGCTGTAGCTTTCGATCAGCAACTGATAAGCCGGGAAGACTTTGGTATACACTTCCGCCCATTCGGCGGCGTCTTCACGGTTCCAAGTGCCCTGAATTTCAGAAGCGACTGCGGCGGTATCCATCGGCACGACGCCAGCCTGAACAACACGAGCCAGGGTGATTTCCTGCGCCATTTTGCTGTAAGTACCGGAAGCGTCGATCACAGCGAAAACCTTATAGCCTTCCGCAACCGCGCTGATAGCCGGGAAAGCCATGCACACGCTGGTAATCGTACCGGCGATAATCAGCGTTTTACGACCCGTTGCTTTGACCGCTTTCACGAAGTCTTCGTTATCCCAGGCGTTGATTTCGCCTTTACGCGCCACGTATTGGGCATGCGGCGCATTGGCGTGGATCTCAGGGATCAGCGGGCCGTTAGGTCCCTGCGGTACGGATGCTGTGGTAATCACCGGCATCTTCGCCAAAGTCGCCATTTTAGCCAGCGCGGCGGCACGCGCACGCAGTTCTGGCATTGGCATGTCGCCGACGGTCTGGAACAACCCGCTCTGATGATCGATAAGCAGCATGACGGAATCATTCACATCGATGACCGGACGTGAACCATTAAAGTTTGCAGGACTGGACATATTCTTCTCCTTCGATTCAGATTTGGCCAAAGCGGCCGGTGTTAAAATCGCGTACGGCTTCAGCGATTTCTTGTTTCGTGTTCATTACAAACGGACCGTAACCTACAATCGGCTCGTTCAACGGTTCTCCAGAAAGCAGCAGCACGCTGGCGTCGCTGGAGGCTTCAATATGCAGCGTTTTCCCCTGCTGGCTCAGCACCACCAGTTGCGCTTCGCTGGCAGACGTAGTGCCGTTTACGGTGATATTCCCTTTCAATACCACTAGGGCAGTGCTCCATCCTTCCGGCTGGGACAACGTGAGCTGATGATTACGTTGCACACGCATATCCCAGACGTTCAGCGGCGAGAAGGTATGTGCCGGGCCTTTTGTATCCTGATAGCTGCCCGCAATCACACGAACGCTCCCTGCTTCATCTGGCAGGGTGACAGTGGGGATCACATCGCTTCTGATGCCCTGGTAACCCGGAACGGCCATTTTGTCTTTTGCTGGCAGATTGACCCACAGCTGTACCATTTCCAGTTCGCCACCCTGACGGGTAAATTCAGGTGAATGGAACTCTTCGTGTAATATTCCTGCTCCTGCGGTCATCCACTGCACGTCACCGGGGCCGATAATGCCGCCGCGACCGGTTGAATCACGGTGTTCAACTTCGCCGCTGTAAACGATGGTCACCGTCTCAAAACCACGGTGAGGGTGTTCACCTACGCCGCGTTTTTCGTTACCCGGCGTAAACGTATGTGGGCCGGCGTAATCCAGCAGCAGGAACGGACTTAGCTGTTCAGCATGAGACTGGTAAGAAAACATCGAGCGAACCGGAAATCCATCGCCAACCCAGTGTGGGCGAGGTGCGGTGTAGACGCCTGTTACTTGTTTCATATGTGTCTCCTCTGTGGCGTAATCTTGATGTAAATAAGCTTATATTCATGACAGCGAGCTGAGTAGTAGCTAAAATAGTCCTCACTGTCTCATTAATAGGACAATAAAATGACAAAGCCGGATCTCAATGATTTTGCATGGTTTGTACATGTTGTAGAGGAAGGGGGATTCGCGGCGGCGGGTCGGGCGCTTGATGAACCGAAATCAAAACTAAGCCGACGGATAGCGCAACTGGAAGAGACGCTGGGAGTTCGACTGATTCAGCGAACCACCCGCCAGTTTAACGTGACGGAAGTTGGGCAAACCTTTTACGAACACTGTAAGGCGATGCTGGTGGAAGCGCAGGCAGCGCAGGATGCGATTGCCGCGTTACAGGTTGAACCGCGTGGCGTGGTGAAGTTGACGTGTCCGGTCACGCTGCTGCATGTGCATATCGGGCCAATGCTTGCCCGTTTTATGGCGCGTTATCCCGACGTATCAGTGCAACTGGAGGCCACTAACCGCCGCGTGGACGTGGTTGGAGAGGGCCTGGACGTGGCGATTCGCGTCAGGCCCCGACCATTTGAGGATAGCGACCTGGTGATGCGTGTGCTGGCGGACAGGGGACATCGTTTGTATGCCAGCCCGCAGTTAATCGAGCAAATGGGAACGCTACATTCTCCGGCGGAGCTGACGCGTTGGCCTGGCCTGAGTCTGGCGACGGGTAAACATGTGCATCGTTGGGAGTTATTCGGGCCGCAGGGCGCACGTGCGGAGGTGCATTTCACGCCGCGTATGATCACCACCGATATGCTGGCGTTACGTGAAGCCGCAGTTGCCGGTGTGGGGGTAGTTCAACTTCCACAGCTGATGGTAAAAGATCAAGTAGCCGCGGGTGAACTGGTGGCATTGCTCGACGGCTGGGAACCGAAGCGAGAAATAATTCACGCAGTCTTTCCATCACGCAGGGGATTATTGCCGTCAGTACGCACATTAGTGGATTTCTTAACAGAAGAATATGCGCGGATGATTGAGGATTAAATACCTGACCTTGGCCCACAAAAAAGGCCGGTTAAACCGACCTTTTATTATCTGGACGCCATTCGGGCGTTAAAAACAATCAGCGACTACGGAAGACAATGCGGCCTTTGCTCAGGTCGTACGGGGTCAGCTCAACAGTCACTTTGTCGCCCGTCAGGATGCGGATATAGTTTTTACGCATTTTACCGGAGATGTGTGCAGTAACCACGTGACCGTTTTCTAACTCTACGCGGAACATGGTATTAGGTAACGTATCGAGAACGGTACCCTGCATTTCAATATTGTCTTCTTTGGCCATCTAATCCTCTGGGGTATCACTACCGTAATTTGAACCGGCAAGATAATGCCGAAGTTCTTTTAATAAGTAAAGATTTGTGCGTTTAAAACACAGCAAATCGGGTTTGGCGCATTACTCTAACCACACACGGCAAAGCCGCACTTAAAGCGCAACGTGTAAGGGAACGAGGAGATAAACGATAGGCGTTGCCTGACGCGAACTGTTCCTTAACGGCGGCGGGGTAATGGGCTAAACCAACTCTGCGCGACAATTATAACACCCCGACAAAAAATGTGCCGAAAACATTCACCCCTGAGGTAAAAATAACGTCCTAGGAACCCAGAAATGGCTCGGTAGCCGCTGCTGGCGCAGTCTGCTCAGGTGCTCAAGGTACTCCCGACGCGGTGTTTCGACCGCTCCCAGCGAAGCTGTGTGGCTATTTAATACTTGGCAGTCGATTAATTTTCCGCCCTGACGGATAAATTCAGCGCAAAAAACAAGCAGTGCGGTTTTGGACGCATTTTCCTGACGGCTGAACATCGATTCGCCACAAAACAACGTGCCTTGCGCCACACCATACATACCGCCCACTAATTCATTGTGTCGCCACACTTCAATAGAGTGCGCATGCCCCAGTTCGTGCAGGCGATGGTATGCGTCCACCACATCATGCGTTATCCAGGTACCTTCCTCCCGGTCGTTCGCGCAGCCTTCAATCACCTGACCGAACGCGTAATTGAGCGTCACGCGATAAGGTGAGTTTTTATGAAAACGTTTCATGCTGCGGCTGAGATGAAATTTCTCGGGCCAAAGAATGGCGCGTGGATCGGGCGACCACCAAAGGATGGGGTCGCCAGGTGAAAACCACGGGAAAATTCCGCGCTGGTAGGCCATTAACAGTCGAGCTGGACTGAGATCGCCGCCAAGCGCCAACAAACCGTTAGGCTCGCGTAAAGCGCCTTCCGGTGAAGGGAAGGCTATAGAATGGCGGGACAATTGCACCAGGCGCATGACAGCGAAACTCCACTACGCGAGTTTGATCGTTCAATAATAGCTTACAGACGTTGCTTAAACTGGTAATAACGCCCCTGCCGGGCTAGCAAATCTGCGTGATTACCTTGCTCAATAATGTGTCCGTTGTCCATCACTATTATTTGATCAAAACGTGACAAGCCGCGCAGACGATGTGTCACCATCAGTACGGTTTTATCGCGCATGACATCGCCAATTAATTCAAGCATTTGGCTTTCTGTTGTGGCATCAAGCCCTTCGGTCGGTTCATCCAGCAGCATCAGTGGGGCATCGTGCAATAAGGCGCGGGCGATAGCCAGACGACGGAGTTCGCCGCCAGAAAGCTGACGACCGCCTTCGCCTAACCAGGCATTGAGTCTATCCCCCTCTAGCAGTTTGTCCAGGCCGACGCGGCACAGCATTGCGGATAATGTGTCATCACTGGCGTGCGGTGCTGCCAGCAGCAGGTTATCGCGAAGCGTCGCGCTGAACAGGTGCACGCGCTGTGGCACGACGCTGATGCTCTGGCGCAGCGTGGTTTCACTGAGGGCTGAAATCGGCTGCTCATTAATCAGAATTTCGCCGTGCTGCGGATCCCATGCGCGGGTCAGCAATTGTAGTAACGTTGACTTACCGCAGCCGGTGCGACCGAGAATCGCAATGTGTTCACCGGGCTGAGCCTGCAGCGAAAGGGTGTCGAGTGCTTTTTGTGTTTGCCCCGGATAGCTGAATGAAACATCGTGTAGCGTGAGAGTGACCTGCTCAGAAACTGGAGAACCGGTATCCGGGAAGGTGACTTCTGGCTGTTGTTCGGTCAGTTCGGTGATGCGCAGCGCAGAGGCAATAACCTGTCCGAGATGCTGAAACGCCCCGGTGACGGGTGCCAAAGCTTCAAACGCGGCCAGCGCACAGAAGACAAACAGCGCGATCAGTGCGCCAGGCTGGGTATTGCCACCCACGCCGCCTGAGGCCATCCATAACATTACAACCACTGCCAGTGCGCCGACTAACAGCATGACTGCCTGTGATAGCGCCGTTAATTCAGACTGACGTCGTTGGGCTTCGTGCCACTGCAACTCGGTGGCTTCCATTTGGGCGCGGTAACGTTCACTGGCGCCAAAGATGGTCAGTTCAGCCTGGCCCTGCAGCCAGGATGTTAACTGCTGACGATACTGCCCACGTAAATGCGTCAAGCTTTGCCCGGTGCTTTTACCTGCCTGATAAAAGAGTGGGGGCAGGATAAATAAGGTCAGCAGCATAATACCGCCGAGAGTGATAGCCAGCGTGAAATCGAGAACGCTCAGCCCCAGCGTGACCACCATGATGACGACAAAAGCGCCCACAAGCGGGGAGAGCACGCGCAAATAGAGATGATCGAGCGTGTCGACATCTGCCACTACGCGGTTAAGCAATTCACCTTGTCCATAACGGGACAGGCCAGCAGGGGAGAGCGGCAGCAGTTTGCTGAAGGTATAAATACGCAAATGTTGCAGCACGCGGAACGTCGCGTCGTGGCTGACCAATCGCTCGAAATAGCGGCCCGCGGTTCGGGTGATTGCCGCACCGCGTACCCCGGCAGCAGGGAGCATATAGTTAAAACTGTAAATCCCGGTGACACCCACCACAGCAGAAGCCGACAGGAACCAGCCGGAAAGCGTCAGCAAACCAATACTTGCCAGCAGTGTGACGATCGCCAGAACGATCCCCAGGGTTAACATCCATTTGTGACGTTTATACAGCGTCAGATAAGGTAGCAAAGCGCGCATTTAAATGTCCTCCTGACGATGAGCCAGTAATGTCGCAAACGCCCCGTTGGCTGCGCTAAGTTCGGCATAAGTGCCTTGTTCAACGATCTGTCCGTCCTGCATCACCCAGATAACGTCCCAGTCGGCAAGATCTTCAAGTTGGTGTGTCACCATCAGCGTGGTCTGGCGGCGTGACGCTGCTTTCAACGCCTGCATCACGCGTTGTTCGCTATGTGCATCAAGGCTGGCGGCGGGCTCGTCAAGCAGCAACAACTGACATGGATTGAGTAAGGCGCGAGCCACGGCAACGCGCTGCGCTTGTCCGACAGAAAGTCGAGCAGCCTGATCGCCTACTGGTGTATCCACACCCTGTGGCAGAAGTGGTAAAAACTCACTGACCCAGGCGCTGTCGAGTGCGGCTTGCAGCTGTTCTTCGCTGGCATCGGGGCGAGCGAGCAGCACGTTATCGCGTAACGTGGCGGCAGGGAGCTGCGGGTTTTGTCCAACCCAGGACAGCTGTTTGCGCCAGCAATCAGGCGATAGGTCGCGCAGCTCAAAGCCGTTAATCCGCAGCGATCCCTGATAAGAGAGAAAACCGGACAGGACATTGAGCAACGAACTTTTGCCGGAGCCGCTGCGGCCAACCAGCACCGCGCGTTGGCCCGCTGGCAGGGTAAAGTTGAGCGGACCTGCAAGCACTTTACCTTCCGGCGAGGTGATGACCAGATCTTCAGCTTCAATTGAAACTGCGTCTTTTGTTGTCAGCTCAATATCACCACGCTCAGGATGTGCAAGCGGGGTTTCCATGAAGGTTTTCAGACTGTCTGCAGCACCAACGGCTTGTGCTTTGGCGTGATAAAACGTGCCCAGATCGCGCAGGGGTTGGAAAAATTCCGGCGCCAGAATGAGCGCCAGGAAGCCAGCAGCCAATGTGACGCCCGTCCCGTAGTGGCCAAAATCGAGTTCACCGAGGTAGGAAAAACCGAAGTAAACCGCGACCAGTGCGATGGACAGGGAGGTAAAGAACTCAAGGACACCGGATGACAGAAACGCCAGGCGCAGGACTTCCATCGTGCGCTGGCGGAAATCCTGTGACGCTGCGCGGATGCTTTCTGTTTCGGCTTCACCGCGACCAAAGATTCTTAGCGTCTCCATGCCCCGCAGGCGATCGAGAAAATGGCCGCTGAGGCGGGCAAGAGCCTGAAAGTTGCGGCGGTTAGCATCGGCTGCACCCATACCAACCATCGCCATAAATAACGGGATCAGCGGGGCAGTTCCAAGCAGAATAAGGGCGGCTACCCAGTTTGACGGGAATACCGCCGCTACGATCAATAAGGGGACGCATACGGCCAGCGCCATTTGTGGCAGATAACGTGCATAGTAATCATGCATATCGTCAATCTGCTCGAGGATCAGCGTAGCCCAGCTCCCGGCTGGTTTGCCTTGTATCCAGGCGGGACCTGCTTGTTGCAGACGGTCAAGCACCTGTCGGCGAATCTCAAAGCGGATATGTTGGCCAGCATGAAACCCGACGCGTTCGCGTAACCAGACGACCCATGCCCGCAGGATGAAAATCAATACCAGCACAATGAAAGGGAGCAGAAGCGCCTCTCTGGGGATATTGTCCATGATCATATGGTCGAGAATTCGGGCCATGAGCCAGGCCTGAGCGACAATTAACAGGCCGCTCACGAACCCCAACAGGCGTGAAATGTTCAGCCATCGTTGGGAAATTACACTTTGCTGTTTTAACCAGCGGGTCAGCTCTTTTTGACGGGTTTTATTCATTGCACGCTTAGCAGGTGAGTTATTGGAATTTTTGGGCAGGACAATGTTACAACGAGGCAAAAATAAAGGCGACTTATAGTCGCCTTTTTTACTTTTGTTACTGATTTGTAAAACTTATTTGCAAGCGTCTGCCAGACCGTCGAGATAACGCTCTGCGTCAAGCGCAGCCATACAACCGGTGCCTGCTGAAGTGATCGCCTGGCGATAAATATGGTCCATCACGTCACCGGCGGCGAATACACCCGGAATGCTGGTTTGGGTGGCGTTACCATGAATACCGGACTGAACTTTGATGTAGCCATTTTCCAGTTCAAGCTGACCGTCGAAAATGGCGGTATTTGGGCTGTGACCGATAGCAACAAACAACCCTGCAACGTCAAGTGACTCGACGTTGTCAGTGTTTTGCGTATCGCGCAGGCGCAGTCCGGTTACGCCCATTTGATCGCCGGTCACTTCTTCCAGTGTGCGGTGGGTATGCAGCACGATGTTGCCGTTTTCGACTTTATCCATCAAACGCTTGATCAGGATTTTTTCGGCGCGGAAGCTGTCGCGACGGTGAATCAAATGCACTTCAGATGCGATATTCGCCAGGTACAGCGCTTCTTCAACAGCAGTGTTGCCGCCGCCGATCACCGCAACTTTTTGGTTACGGTAGAAGAAACCGTCGCAGGTCGCGCAGGCGGAAACGCCACGGCCTTTGAAGGCTTCTTCTGAAGGCAGACCCAGGTAGCGTGCTGACGCACCGGTGGCGATGATCAGCGCGTCACAGGTGTATTCACCGCTGTCGCCGGTCAGACGGAAAGGGCGGTTTTGCAGATCAACTTTGCTGATATGATCAAAAATAATTTCAGTTTCAAATTTGGTCGCATGTTCGTGCATGCGTTCCATCAGCAATGGGCCTGTAAGATCGTGCGGATCGCCAGGCCAGTTCTCCACTTCTGTTGTTGTGGTCAACTGACCACCTTTTTCCATACCGGTAATCAGTACCGGTTGCAGGTTCGCGCGTGCAGCGTAGACCGCAGCGGTATACCCCGCAGGGCCAGAGCCCAGAATAAGAAGTTTACTGTGTTTGGTTGCGCCCATGAGATCCCCATAGTTGTTAGCAGGCAATGAGCAGGATTGTAGGGAATTTACAGGCGTAAAAAAAGAGTATGGCGATTTTGTTAACAATATGTGTAATAGCGAGAACCGATGAACGGCAGAATTAGTCGTAATACTATAACGATTTCTACTTAAAATCGGTCAGTTATAAGGTGATAAAATGACGATTTTCCATCACTGCGAATGAATAACTGGCATGTTGTACTAAAAATCGATGTTTTGCTTTGACAATCCCCTGCTGTTTTGCGAAAACATTCAAGGAAGAAAAAACTGTGTCATGTATGTGCTGCATAATCATGCATGTAGATACCATGTTTACCGTGTTAGCGAAATCTACGCATGGTGTGGACAGATGCCATTCGTGATGTCGATAGCCGCCGACAGGCAACGGTCTTCTCACCATAAACCCAGACATTGCGAACCGAAAATCCCTCTGGGTTGCGGTTTATTTTGATGGGTAGCGACTCTGAACAGTGATGTTGGTAGAGTCAGGCAGGAGTAGGGAAGGAATACAGAGAGACAATAATAATGGTAGATAGTAAGAAGCGCCCTGGCAAAGATCTCGACCGTATCGATCGTAACATTCTTAATGAGCTGCAAAAGGATGGGCGTATTTCTAACGTCGAGCTTTCTAAACGTGTGGGACTTTCACCAACGCCCTGCCTTGAGCGTGTGCGTCGGTTGGAAAGACAGGGTTTTATTCAGGGCTATACAGCGCTGTTAAACCCGCATTATCTGGATGCATCACTTCTGGTTTTTGTTGAGATTACTCTGAATCGTGGCGCCCCGGATGTGTTTGAGCAATTTAACTCTGCAGTACAAAAACTTGAAGAAATTCAAGAGTGTCATTTGGTTTCCGGTGATTTCGACTATTTGCTGAAAACACGCGTACCGGATATGTCGGCATACCGTAAGCTGTTGGGGGAAACCCTGCTGCGTCTGCCTGGCGTGAATGACACACGTACTTATGTAGTAATGGAAGAAGTCAAACAGAGCAATCGTCTGGTAATTAAGACGCGCTAACACGGAACAGGTGCAAAATCGACGCAGTTTGATTACACTCCTGTTAATCCATACAGCAACAGTGCCGGGGCAACCCGGTGCTGTTGTCCGTTTTAGCATCGGGCAGGAAAAGCCCGAAACCTGGAGAGCCGTTTTTGAGCCAGGAATACACTGAAGACAAAGACGTCACATTGACGAAGTTAAGCAGCGGGCGCCGACTTCTGGAAGCGCTACTGATCCTTATTGCCCTTTTTGCCGTCTGGTTGATGGCTGCCTTACTCAGCTTTAACCCTTCGGATCCCAGTTGGTCGCAAACCGCGTGGCATGAGCCTATCCATAATCTGGGTGGAATACCTGGAGCATGGCTGGCGGACACGCTGTTCTTTATTTTTGGCGTCATGGCCTACACCATCCCCGTCATCATTGTCGGTGGCTGCTGGTTTGCCTGGCGACATCAGGCCAGCGACGAATACGTCGATTATTTTGCCGTCTCGCTGCGCATTATTGGCGTTCTGGCGCTGATTCTCACTTCCTGCGGGCTGGCCGCAATTAACGCCGATGACATCTGGTATTTCGCCTCTGGCGGCGTGATCGGCAGTCTGCTCAGCACCACGCTACAACCATTGCTGCACAGCAGCGGCGGCACGCTGACGTTGTTGTGCATTTGGGCAGCGGGATTAACGCTGTTCACCGGTTGGTCATGGGTGAGCATTGCGGAAAAACTGGGCGGCTGGTTACTCAATATCCTGACGTTTGCCAGCAACCGTACCCGCCGCGACGATACCTGGGTCGATGACGAAGAGTATGAAGACGAAGAAGAGTCTGTCGACGCCGCTGATGGCAAACCCCATGAATCGCGCCGAGCTCGTATCCTGCGCGGTGCGTTAGCGCGCCGTAAACGTCTGGCGGAGAAATTTACCAACCCGCTTGGTCGTCATACCGATGCGGCGCTGTTCTCCGGCAAACGCATGGATGATGAAGACGAAATTGAATACAGCGCCCGTGGCGTGGTTGCCGATCCTAATGATGTGCTGTTTTCCGGTAATCGCGCGACGCTGCCTGAATATGACGAACTTGATCCACTGCTTAACGGCCACTCGGTGACCGAGCCTGTGGCTGCAGCAGCTGCAGCTACAACAGCCGCTCAGGCCTGGAGCGCACCGGTCGATCCGTTACTGCAAACGTCACCCGTGACCAACACTGTTATGGAGCAACCGGTCCCAACCGTGGCCTGGCAACCCGTGCCTGGCCCGCAAACCGGTGATGCCGCGATTGCACCAGCGCCTGAAGGTTATCCGCAGCCAGCCCAGTACGCGCAACCTCCGGTGCAGCAGCCTTATGAGCCATGGCAACAACCGGTTGTGGAGCAGAGTCCGCAGCCGCAATATTACGCACAGCAGCCCGTTGAACCTGTTTATACGCAGCCTGTCGCGCCGCAGCCGGAAGCTGTTTATCAGCCGGAGCCCGTGCTGCAACCTGTCTATCAACAGGATCCGACCTCTCAACAGAACGCCGCATTCCAGCAGCCTGGTTATCAGCCGGAGCCTGTGCAGCAACCTGTTTATCAGCAGGATCCAACTTTTCAACAGAGCACTACGTTCCAGCAGCCTGTGGTTGAACAACCAACAGTGGTGGAACCTGAGCCGGTGGTTGAAGAAGTTAAACCGACTCGTCCGCCGCTCTATTACTTTGAAGAAGTCGAAGAGAAACGTGCGCGTGAGCGTGAGCAACTGGCCGCATGGTATCAGCCGATTCCAGAACCTGCTCAGGAACCTGAGCGTGTTAAGCCGTCTACGCCATCTATGCCGGCGACTGCATCCATACCACCCGTTGAGTCTGTTGCTGCCGTTGCACCGCTGGCCGCTGGCGTAAAAAGCGCCGCGTTAGGGGCAGGTGCCGCTGCCGCAGCACCTGTCTTTAGCCTTGCAGGCAGCGGTACGCCGCGTCCGCAGGTGAAAGAGGGCATTGGCCCGCAGTTGCCGCGTCCGAATCGTGTGCGCGTGCCTACTCGTCGTGAACTGGCTTCATATGGCATAAAACTGCCGTCACAGCGTATGGCTGAAGAGAAAGCGCGCGAAGAGCAGCTTGATACAGATGCGTACAGTGACGATGAAATGGATGCAATGCAGCAGGACGAGCTGGCACGTCAGTTCGCTCAGTCGCAGCAGCATCGTTATGGCGAAGAGTATCAGGACGATACCCACCAGACTGATGACGAAGATTCAGCCGCAGAAGCGGAACTGGCTCGCCAGTTTGCTTCTTCTCAGCAGCAGCGTTATTCCGGTGAACAGCCTGTCGGAGCGAATCCGTTCTCCCTCGATGACTTTGAATTTTCGCCAATGAAAACACTGGTGGATGAGGGTCCGCATGAGCCGCTGTTTACGCCTGGCGTAATGCCGGAGCCCGCGCCGCAGTACCAGGAACCAGTTGCACCGCAGCAGCACTATCAGCAACCGGCGCAGCCAGTTGCACCGCAGCAGCACTATCAGCAACCGGCACAGCCTGTTGCACCACAGCAGCATTATCAGCAACCAGCGCAGCCAGTTGCATCGCAGCAGCACTACCAGCAACCGGTGCAGCCAGTTGCATCGCAGCAGCATTATCAACAGCCAGCGCAGCCAGTTGCGCCGCAGCAGCATTATCAGCAGCCAGCGCAGCCTGTTACACCGCCGCCGCAGGATAGTCTGATCCATCCGCTGCTGATGCGTAATGGGGATAGTCGTCCGGCGCACCGTCCAAGCACGCCGCTGCCCTCGTTAGATCTGCTCACGCCGCCGCCGAGCGAAGTTGAGCCGATAGATACGTTCGCACTGGAACAAATGGCACGTCTGGTGGAAGCGCGTCTGGCGGATTTCCGCATTAAAGCCGATGTGGTGAACTACTCTCCTGGCCCGGTGATTACCCGCTTTGAGCTTAATCTGGCTCCAGGGGTTAAAGCAGCGCGTATTTCTAACCTGTCACGAGATCTGGCGCGTTCATTGTCGACCGCGGCGGTACGTGTGGTCGAGGTTATTCCAGGCAAACCGTATGTCGGACTGGAGTTACCGAACAAAAAACGTCAAACCGTCTATCTGCGAGAAGTGCTGGATAACGCTAAATTCCGTGATAACTCATCTCCGCTGACTGTGGTGCTGGGCAAAGATATTGCGGGCGAACCGGTGGTGGCCGATCTGGCTAAAATGCCGCACCTGCTGGTGGCAGGGACAACCGGTTCCGGTAAGTCTGTTGGGGTGAACGCCATGATCCTCAGCATGCTGTACAAAGCGCAGCCGGAAGACGTTCGCTTTATCATGATTGACCCGAAAATGCTGGAACTTTCTGTTTATGAAGGTATTCCACATCTGCTGACTGAAGTTGTGACCGACATGAAAGATGCCGCCAATGCCTTGCGTTGGAGCGTCAATGAAATGGAACGTCGCTACAAACTGATGTCGGCGCTTGGCGTGCGTAACCTTGCCGGTTATAACGATAAGATTGCTGAAGCCGCCCGTATGGGACGTCCGATTCCAGACCCATACTGGAAGCCGGGCGACAGCATGGATGTTCAGCATCCGGTGCTGGAAAAACTGCCGTATATCGTGGTGTTGGTGGATGAATTCGCTGACCTGATGATGACCGTTGGCAAAAAGGTGGAAGAACTGATCGCTCGTCTGGCGCAAAAAGCGCGTGCGGCGGGTATCCACCTGGTGCTGGCAACCCAGCGACCGTCAGTTGACGTTATCACCGGTCTGATTAAAGCGAACATCCCGACGCGTATCGCATTTACAGTGTCCAGTAAAATTGACTCGCGTACCATCCTTGACCAGGGCGGCGCGGAATCGCTGTTGGGTATGGGTGACATGCTTTATTCTGCACCAAACTCGACGATCCCTGTGCGTGTACACGGCGCCTTTGTACGCGATGAAGAAGTTCACGCGGTGGTGCAGGACTGGAAAGCGCGCGGCCGTCCACAATACGTTGATGGCATTACCTCTGACAGCGAAAGCGAAGGCGGCGGTGGCGGCTTTGATGGTGGCGAAGAACTGGATCCGCTGTTCGATCAGGCGGTGAACTTTGTTACTCAGAAACGCAAAGCCTCAATCTCCGGCGTCCAGCGTCAGTTCCGTATCGGTTACAACCGAGCGGCGCGCATCATCGAACAGATGGAAGCGCAGGGAATAGTCAGCGAACAAGGGCATAATGGTAATCGTGAAGTGCTGGCTCCGCCGCCCTTCGAATGATTGCAAAGTTAAGTAATTCAGTATTTTCTACTTTCCTCATGCTGATTTTTGGCCTGAAATGGATAGCAGAGGGATCTCCCCGTTGGGAGTGACGTATTTTGAGGAATAACGATGAAAAGAATCGCAATCACCTGTGCATTACTGTCTAGCTTTGTGGTGAGCAGCGTCTGGGCTGATGCTGCCAGCGACCTGAAAAGCCGTCTGGATAAAGTCAGTAGCTTCCATGCCAGCTTTACTCAGAAGGTCACGGACGGTAGCGGCGCGGCGGTGCAGGAAGGTCAGGGCGACTTATGGGTTAAACGCCCTAATCTGTTTAACTGGCATATGACGCAGCCTGACGAGAGCATCCTGGTTTCCGATGGTAAAACGCTGTGGTTCTTTAACCCGTTTGTTGAGCAGGCGACTGCGACCTGGTTGAAAGACGCCACGGGCAACACGCCGTTTATGCTGATTGCGCGTAACCAGGCCAGCGACTGGCAACAGTACAATATTAAGCAAAACGGCGATGATTTCGTGCTGACGCCAAAAACCAGCAGCGGTAACCTGAAGCAGTTTACTATCAATGTTGGGCGGGACGGGACGATCCATCAGTTCAGTGCCGTTGAGCAAGACGATCAGCGCAGCAGCTATCAGCTGAAATCCCAGCAAAATGGTGCGATTGAACCTTCGAAATTCACCTTTACCCCGCCGCAAGGTGTAACGGTTGACGATCAACGTAAGTAGAGGCGTGTGAGTGAGCAATCTGTCGCTCGACTTTTCTGATAATACCTTTCAGCCACTGGCCGCACGTATGCGGCCAGAAAATTTAGCGCAGTACATCGGCCAGCAGCATCTGCTGGCTGCGGGTAAACCCTTGCCGCGTGCCATCGAGGCCGGGCACCTGCACTCTATGATTTTATGGGGTCCGCCGGGGACGGGGAAAACCACGCTAGCCGAAGTTATTGCCCGTTACGCTAACGCCGATGTTGAACGAATTTCGGCGGTCACGTCTGGTGTAAAAGAAATTCGTGAAGCGATTGAGCGGGCGCGTCAGAATCGTAACGCGGGTCGACGTACGATCCTGTTCGTGGACGAAGTTCACCGTTTTAATAAAAGCCAACAGGATGCGTTTTTACCGCATATTGAAGACGGTACCATCACGTTTATTGGCGCCACCACTGAAAATCCCTCGTTTGAACTGAACTCGGCACTGTTGTCGCGGGCGCGTGTTTATTTACTGAAATCGTTAACCACCGACGATATTGAACAGGTGCTGGACCAGGCGATGTCAGATAAAGCCCGTGGTTACGGTGGTCAGGATATCGTACTGCCACCAGAGACGCGTCGGGCGATTGCCGAACTGGTGAATGGCGACGCGCGGCGAGCGCTGAATACGCTGGAAATGATGGCCGATATGGCCGAAGTTGATGATTCTGGCAAGCGCGTATTGAAACCAGAATTGCTCACTGAAATTGCCGGTGAACGCAGCGCACGCTTCGATAATAAAGGCGATCGTTTTTACGATCTCATCTCCGCATTACACAAATCGGTTCGCGGCAGCGCCCCGGATGCGGCACTTTATTGGTATGCGCGCATCATTAGTGCAGGCGGTGACCCGCTGTATGTTGCCCGTCGCTGTCTGGCCATTGCCTCTGAAGATGTCGGCAATGCCGACCCTCGCGCCATGCAGGTGGCAATTTCCGCATGGGACTGCTTTACCCGCGTGGGACCCGCGGAAGGTGAACGAGCGATTGCTCAGGCGATTGTTTATCTGGCCTGCGCGCCGAAAAGTAATGCGGTTTACACCGCCTTCAAAGCCGCGCTGGCTGATGCCCGCGAACGTCCGGATTACGACGTGCCGGTCCACCTGCGTAATGCGCCAACTAAGCTGATGAAAGAAATGGGCTATGGTCAGGAGTATCGTTACGCCCATGATGAACCAAATGCCTATGCCGCCGGAGAAGAGTACTTCCCGCAGGAAATGGCACAAACGCGCTATTATCACCCCACAAACAGAGGTCTTGAAGGCAAGATTGGCGAAAAGCTCGCCTGGCTCGCCGGACAGGATCAAAATAGCCCTATAAAACGCTACCGTTAGTGTTATCGTTGCGGTAATGTTGTCTCTGTATCCCTGTGACCGCAGGCTGTGGTCACTTTCTCCTATTTTAATTCGATAAGCACAGGATAAGCATGCTCGATCCCAATCTGCTGCGTAATGAGCCAGACGCAGTCGCAGAAAAACTGGCAAGCCGGGGCTTTAAGCTGGATGTAGATAAGCTGCGCGCTCTTGAAGAGCGTCGTAAAGTTCTGCAGGTACAAACTGAAAACCTGCAGGCAGAGCGTAACTCTCGATCGAAATCCATCGGCCAGGCAAAAGCGCGCGGGGAAGATATCGAGTCTTTACGTCTGGAAGTGAACAAACTGGGCGAAGAGCTGGATGCCGCGAAAGCTGAACTTGATACCTTACAGGCCGAGATCCGCGACATTGCGCTGACCATTCCTAACCTGCCAGCGGACGACGTTCCGGTGGGTAAAGATGAAAATGACAACGTTGAAGTCAGCCGTTGGGGTACTCCGCGTGAGTTTGATTTCGAAGTGCGCGATCACGTTACCCTGGGTGAAATGCACACGGGTCTTGATTTTGCCGCTGCGGTTAAGCTTACCGGCTCTCGTTTCGTCGTGATGAAAGGGCAGATCGCGCGCATGCACCGTGCGCTGTCTCAGTTCATGCTGGATCTGCATACCGAACAGCATGGTTACAGCGAAAACTACGTTCCGTATCTGGTTAACCATGACACGCTGTACGGAACAGGGCAACTGCCGAAATTTGCTGGCGATCTGTTCCACACCCGTCCGCTGGATGAAGAAGCTGACAGCAGCAACTATGCGCTGATCCCAACGGCAGAAGTTCCGCTGACCAACCTGGTTCGCGACGAAATCATTGACGAAGATGCGCTGCCGATCAAAATGACCGCGCATACGCCGTGCTTCCGTTCTGAAGCAGGTTCTTACGGTCGTGATACCCGTGGTCTGATCCGTATGCACCAGTTCGATAAAGTTGAAATGGTGCAGATCGTTCGCCCGGAAGACTCTATGGACGCGCTGGAAGAGATGACCGGCCATGCTGAGAAGGTTCTTCAGCTGCTGGGCCTGCCGTACCGTAAGATCATCCTGTGCACAGGCGACATGGGCTTCGGCGCATGCAAAACGTACGATCTGGAAGTGTGGATCCCGGCGCAGAACACCTATCGCGAAATCTCCTCTTGCTCCAACGTGTGGGATTTCCAGGCTCGTCGTATGCAGGCGCGTTGCCGCAGCAAATCCGACAAAAAGACCCGTTTAGTACATACGCTGAACGGTTCCGGTCTGGCGGTTGGACGTACGCTGGTTGCGGTGATGGAAAACTATCAGCAGGCTGATGGCCGTATTCAGGTTCCGGAAGTGTTACGTCCGTACATGAATGGCCTGGAATTTATCGGCTAAGCTACCTTTCTTTGCTAAAAAAGCGCCTCAGGGCGCTTTTTTTATGCCCGTTTGACGTCGGACAATAACGCCTACCTCCATAGGAGTAATACTGCCTTCGAATGAAAGTCAGTATTTATCTCTGTCTTTTCGCAAATTCAGTATCTACCAGTCTGTATATTGATATTAACGCTATATAAAAATCTATATAACGAGTATTTCTCTTTTGTTTATTGTGAGCAGCAGAGTGAGCCACTATGAAAACTAAGATCCCCGATGCCATGCTGGCAGCTGAGGTTAGTCGCCGAGGTTTGGTGAAAACGACGGCGATAGGCGGACTGGCGGTGGCCAGTAGCGCGTTTACCCTGCCATTTACCCGTATTGCAAATGCTGCAGAAGCCCTTAATCCGACACAGGCCAATGAGAAAGTCATATGGAGCGCGTGTACGGTGAACTGTGGTAGCCGCTGTCCTCTGCGTATGCACGTGGTAGACGGTGAAATAAAGTATGTTGAAACCGACAACACCGGTGATGACAACTATGACGGCTTGCACCAGGTACGCGCCTGTCTGCGTGGTCGCTCCATGCGTCGTCGCGTTTATAATCCCGACCGTCTGAAATACCCGATGAAACGCGTCGGTAAACGTGGCGAAGGGAAATTTGAGCGTATCAGCTGGGATGAAGCCTACGACATCATTGCCAGCAATATGCAACGTCTTATCAAAGACTACGGCAACGAGTCTATCTACCTGAACTACGGCACAGGTACGCTGGGCGGCACCCTGACACGTTCCTGGCCGCCAGGCAAAACGCTGGTAGCACGTCTGATGAACTGCTGTGGCGGCTACCTGAACCACTACGGTGACTACTCTTCAGCGCAAATCGCTGCCGGGTTGAACTACACCTACGGCGGCTGGGCAGACGGTAACAGCCCGTCCGACATTGAAAACAGCAAGCTGGTGGTTCTGTTCGGGAATAACCCAGGTGAAACCCGTATGAGCGGGGGTGGGGTAACCTATTACCTTGAACAGGCGCGACAGAAATCCAATGCCCGCATGATTATTATCGATCCCCGCTACACGGATACCGGCGCGGGTCGTGAGGATGAATGGATCCCGATCCGCCCAGGTACCGATGCGGCATTGGTGAATGGTCTGGCGTATGTGCTGATCACCGAAAACATGGTTGATCAACCGTTCCTTGATAAATACTGCGTGGGTTACGACGAGAAAACCTTACCGGCCGACGCACCGAAAAACGGTCACTATAAGGCGTATATTCTTGGGCAGGGCAAAGACGGTATCGCCAAGACCCCGGAATGGGCAGCGCAAATTACCGGTATTCCTGCTGATCGAATCGTCAAACTGGCACGTGAAATCGGTAGCGCTAAACCGGCATATATCAGTCAGGGGTGGGGACCGCAGCGCCATGCTAACGGTGAAATAGCGACTCGTGCCATTTCTATGCTGGCAATCCTTACCGGTAACGTTGGGATTAACGGCGGCAACAGCGGGGCGCGTGAGGGCTCATACAGTTTGCCGTTTGAACGTATGCCTACGCTGGAAAACCCAGTCGAAACCAGCATCTCTATGTTTATGTGGACGGACGCCATTGAGCGAGGTCCGGAGTTGACGGCGCTGCGTGACGGTGTTCGTGGCAAAGATAAGCTCGATGTTCCGATTAAGATGATCTGGAACTATGCCGGTAACTGTCTGATTAACCAGCACTCTGATATCAACCGCACACATGAAATCCTACAGGATGATAAGAAGTGCGAGATGATCGTTGTCATCGACTGTCATATGACCTCCTCGGCGAAATACGCGGATATTTTGCTGCCGGACTGCACCGCTTCGGAGCAGATGGACTTCGCACTGGATGCCTCCTGCGGAAATATGTCGTATGTGATTTTCACCGATCAGGCGATCAAACCACGCTTCGAATGCAAGACTATCTACCAGATGACCAGTGAGCTAGCGAAACGCCTTGGTGTTGAGCAGCAGTTTACAGAAGGTCGTACTCAGGAAGAGTGGATGCGTCATCTGTACGAGCAGTCGCGCAAAGCCATTCCTGAACTGCCAACGTTTGAAGAATTCCGCAAGCAGGGGATCTTTAAACAGCGCGACCCACAGGGACATCACGTGGCCTACAAGGCGTTCCGTGAGGATCCTAACGCCAATCCGCTGACCACGCCGTCAGGTAAGATCGAAATTTATTCGCAGCAGCTTGCCGAGATCGCGTCAACCTGGGAACTGCCGGAAGGTGATGTGATTGATCCACTGCCGATTTATACCCCAGGTTTTGAGAGCTTAAACGACCCGCTGGTGGAGAAATTCCCTCTGCAGTTGACCGGCTTCCACTATAAGTCTCGCGTCCACTCGACCTATGGCAACGTGGATGTTCTGAAAGCATCCTGCCGTCAGGAAATGTGGATCAACCCGATGGATGCACAGCGACGCGGCATTAACAACGGCGACAAGGTGCGCATCTTTAACGATCGTGGTGAAGTGCACATTGAGGCGAAAGTAACGCCGCGTATGATGCCTGGCGTGGTGGCATTGGGCGAAGGGGCGTGGTATGACCCGGACGCAAAACGCGTGGACCAGGGCGGTTGTATTAACGTCCTGACGACCCAGCGTCCGTCTCCTCTCGCGAAGGGGAACCCATCACACACGAACCTTGTTCAGGTTGAAAAGGTGTAAGGAGTAACCGATGACAACCCAGTATGGATTTTTTATTGATTCCAGCCGTTGCACCGGTTGCAAAACCTGCGAACTGGCGTGCAAAGATTTCAAAAATTTAACCCCTGAAGTCAGCTTCCGCCGCATTTATGAGTACGCGGGCGGTGACTGGCAGGAAGACAACGGCGTCTGGCATCAGAACGTCTTTGCCTATTACCTCTCCATTGCGTGTAACCACTGTGAAGACCCGGCCTGTACCAAAGTGTGTCCGAGCGGTGCGATGCACAAACGTGAAGATGGCTTTGTCGTTGTCGATGAAGATGTGTGCATCGGCTGCCGCTATTGCCACATGGCCTGTCCTTACGGCGCACCACAGTACAATGCTGACAAAGGGCACATGACCAAATGCGATGGCTGCCATGAGCGCGTCGCTGAAGGTAAGAAACCTATTTGCGTCGAGTCCTGTCCACTGCGTGCGCTGGATTTTGGCCCAATTGATGAACTGCGCAAAAAACACGGTACTTTGGCTGCGGTTGCGCCACTGCCGGGCGCGCACTTTACCAAACCGAGCATTGTCATCAAACCTAACGCCAATAGCCGCCCGACCGGGGATACCACAGGTTATCTGGCTAATCCGAAGGAGGTGTAAGATGGGAAGTGGATGGCATGAATGGCCGCTGATGATCTTCACGGTCTTCGGACAGTGTGTGGTTGGCGGTTTTATTGTTCTGGCGCTGGCGTTGATAAAAGGGGGCTTACGCCCAGAATCGCAGCAACGCGTAATTACCTGCATGTTTGGGCTGTGGGTATTAATGGGCATTGGTTTTATTGCCTCTATGCTCCACCTGGGCTCACCGATGCGCGCCTTTAACTCACTCAATCGCGTTGGGTCATCTGCGTTGAGTAACGAAATTGCCAGCGGCTCACTCTTCTTTGCCGTTGGCGGTATCGGCTGGCTGCTGGCTATGTTGAAGAAAATGTCGCCCGCATTACGCAATCTGTGGTTAGTTGTCACCATGGTGCTGGGTGTGGTTTTTGTCTGGATGATGGTGCGCGTGTATAACACCATCGATACCGTACCGACCTGGTACAGCATCTGGACACCGCTGGGATTCTTCCTGACGATGTTTATGGGCGGTCCGCTGCTGGGATATCTGTTACTGAGAATTGCTGGCGTGGATGGTTGGGCGATGCGCCTGCTGCCGGCTATATCAGTGCTTGCTCTGGTCGTGAGCGCCATCATGTCGGTAATGCAGGGGACTGAACTGGCGACGATCCACAGTTCGATTCAACAGGCCTCTGCGCTGGTTCCGGATTACGGTTCGCTGATGGCGTGGCGGATTGTGGCACTGGCGTTAGCGCTGTGCTGCTGGATAGTACCGCAAGTGAAGGGTTACCAGCCTGCCGTTCCGTTGCTTTCCGTCGCGTTTATTCTGCTGTTAGTCGGCGAGCTGATTGGTCGTGGCGTGTTCTACGGGCTGCATATGACCGTCGGTATGGCGGTGGCGAGTTAATTCATAATATGCCGGATGGCGGCTCGTGCTTTATCAAACCTACAATATCCGTAGGCCTTAAAGCTGCGCGCTATCCGGCTACATGTCAGGCCAGGGTTTTGCCCCAGTCTTTACTTCTGCTTAGTTAACGTGTCATAGCTGGTCATCAGATTGCGATAATCCGGAATGTGATTAGAGAACAACGTCGCCAGACCTTCGATATCGTTGCGCCAGTCGCGGTGCAGTTCGCATGCTACTCCGAACCATGTCATCAATTGAGCGCCTGCTTGAGACATCCGATCCCATGCTGAATGGCGGGTAATTTCATTAAACGTGCCTGAAGCATCGGTGACAACAAAGACGTCAAAACCTTCTTCAATAGCCGAGAGCGCTGGGAAAGCGACGCAAACCTCCGTCACGACACCAGCGATAATCAGCTGCTTTTTGCCGGTCGCTTTTACTGCTTTCACGAAATCTTCGTTATCCCATGCGTTAATGTTTCCTGGGCGAGCAATGTAGGGCGCATCGGGAAATTGAGCTTTCAGTTCCGGTACCAGCGGTCCGTTTGGTCCTGTCTCAAAACTGGTTGTCAGAATGGTTGGGAGGTTGAAGTATTTTGCTAAGTCACCGAGCGCAAGCACGTTGTTTTTAAATTTATCGGGATCGATATCCCGAACCAGAGAGAGCAGGCCAGCCTGATGGTCGACCAGCAGTACTGCCGCATTGTCTTTATCAAGTCTTACGTAAGGTTTAGTCATGGTATTTCTCCTGTTCAGTATCAGTGGGGGAAATTTGATGAGTTTAAGTCTACGAAAAGAACGATATTTGGATTAGATAGATAAATAAGAACTCACTGTTCTATTTTGAAGACAATGCAGCTCAGCATCCCGAATACAGTTTAGTAAGAAATAAAAGTAAGGGGAGTCCATGAAATTTTTCGACTGAACGTAACGCGAGATTTTTGTTTTAGATCAATAAAAACAAGCAGATGTGTTTTTGTGTTTTTTATCTATTCACATTAAGAATCAGTAATGCAAATCGATCGACCAGAAAGCGCCTCAGCCCTCTGATTCCGCCGATTGACAATGTTTTTAGCAGTGGCATGATGCGCATGAAATTTGAACTTCCTCACGGTTTTTATTCATGTCCACCTATACCCGTCCCGTCATGCTATTGCTGTGCGGGCTACTTCTGTTGACCCTGGCGATCGCCGTGTTAAACACGCTCGTCCCGCTTTGGCTCGCCCATGAAAATCTGCCTACCTGGCAGGTAGGCGTGGTGAGCTCGTCTTACTTTACCGGTAATCTGGTAGGGACGTTGCTGACAGGGTATTTAATAAAACACCTTGGTTTTAACCGCAGCTATTACATCGCCTCGCTTATTTTTGCCGCGGGCTGTGTCGGGCTGGGGATTATGGTGGGATTCTGGAGCTGGATGACATGGCGTTTTATCGCCGGTGTTGGCTGCGCCATGATCTGGGTGGTCGTGGAAAGCGCGCTGATGTGCAGCGGGACGTCACGTAATCGCGGACGGTTACTTGCCGCCTATATGATGATCTATTACGTGGGAACGTTTTTAGGCCAACTGCTGGTTAGTAAAGTATCAACAGAATTGATGAACGTCCTGCCGTGGGTGACGGGTACTATCCTGGCGGGTGTTTTGCCACTGCTCTTTACGCGCATTGCTAATCAGCAGGGCGATGAACAGCAGTCTACGCCTATTGTCTCCATGCTGAGGTTGCGTCAGGCGCGCCTGGGCGTTAATGGCTGCATTATTTCCGGGATCGTGCTGGGGTCTTTGTATGGCCTGATGCCGCTGTATCTCAACCATCAGGGGGTGAGCAACGCCAGCATTGGTTTCTGGATGGCGGTTCTGGTAAGTGCCGGTATTCTGGGGCAATGGCCGATTGGCCGTCTGGCGGATAAGCTGGGACGTCTGCTGGTTTTACGCGTCCAGGTCTTCGTGGTGATCGTCGGGAGTATCGCCATGCTGAACCAGGCGGCGATGGCGCCCGCGTTGTTTATGTTGGGTGCGGCAGGCTTTACCCTCTACCCGGTCGCGATGGCCTGGGCCTGTGAAAAGGTGGAACATCATCAGCTGGTCGCCATGAATCAGGCATTGCTATTGAGCTATACCGTGGGCAGTCTGCTGGGACCTTCGTTTACTGCGATGCTGATGCAGAATTATTCAGATAGCTTGCTGTTTATCATGATCGCCAGCGTATCGTTTATTTATTTACTAATGCTGCTGCGTAAGACGGGCCATACGCCCAATTCTATTGCGCACATTTGACCTGATTTAACAGAATATGAACAGGTTCCCATACATACTGTTTATGTATGCTTTATGGGAACCTGCATTATTTAATCGCACACGTCTGTCCTGAAAATAAAGTGTGCAGAAGGTTATAGTTTTACATCCTGCCGTTTCCGCTCGCTCATTTTACCGCGCATAATCCCACGCCTCATATATTGATAATCAAAAAGCTTCCACAAAGGATTGCGTATGGCTGGTGTGCAGGAAAAACAATTGCGATGGTACAACATTGCATTAATGTCATTTATTACCGTCTGGGGTTTTGGTAACGTCGTCAACAACTATGCTAATCAGGGATTGGTTGTTGTCTCCTCCTGGATATTTATTTTCGCGCTCTATTTTATTCCTTATGCGTTGATCGTCGGGCAGCTTGGCTCAACCTTTAAAGAGGGTAAAGGCGGCGTCAGTACCTGGATTAAACATACCATGGGGCCAGGGTTGGCCTATCTTGCTGCCTGGACCTATTGGGTTGTTCATATACCTTATCTGGCGCAAAAACCGCAGGCTATTCTGATTGCGCTGGGATGGGCGCTGAAGGGCGATGGTTCGTTGATTAAAGAGTACACCGTCGTGGCGTTGCAGGGGCTGACGCTGGCGCTGTTTGTCTTTTTCATGTGGGTTGCGTCCCGTGGCATGAAGTCACTGAAAATTGTTGGGTCAGTTGCAGGCATCGCGATGTTTGTGATGTCCATTTTGTATGTCGTGATGGCGGTAACCGCGCCTGCAATTACGGATGTGCAAATAGCGACAACCAATATCACCTGGGAATCGTTTATCCCGCACATTGATTTTACCTACATTACCACGATCTCCATGCTGGTCTTTGCCGTGGGCGGTGCGGAGAAAATTTCGCCATACGTTAATCAGACACGTAATCCGGGCAAAGAATTTCCAAAAGGGATGCTCGTTCTGGCTGTTATGGTAGCGGTATGCGCGATTCTCGGGTCGCTGGCTATGGGAATGATGTTTGACTCCCGGCATATTCCAGATGACCTGATGACGAATGGTCAATATTACGCCTTCCAGAAATTGGGTGAGTATTATGGTATGGGTAATTCGCTGATGGTTATTTACGCGATTGCCAATACGCTGGGACAGATTGCGGCATTGGTATTTTCTATTGATGCACCGCTTAAAGTTCTGCTGGGTGATGCTGATCGTAAATATATTCCCGAGAGCCTGTGTAAAACCAACGCTTCCGGTACGCCGGTAAATGGTTATATTCTGACGCTGGTGCTGGTGGCGATTTTGATTATGTTGCCAACGCTGGGAATTGGCGACATGAACAACCTGTATAAATGGCTATTGAATCTTAACTCTGTCGTGATGCCATTGCGTTATTTATGGGTGTTTGTGGCGTTCATTGCCGTTATTCGCCTGGCGCAAAAATATAAATCGGAATATGTCTTTATTCGCAACCGCTCGCTTGCGATGACCGTGGGGATCTGGTGCTTTGCCTTTACCGCATTTGCCTGTCTGACCGGGATTTTCCCGAAAATGGAAGCCTTTACCCCTGAGTGGACATTCCAGCTCACGCTGAATATCGTGACGCCATTTGTGCTGGTTGGACTGGGATTGATTTTCCCGCTACTGGCGAGAAGAGGACGCTAAAGACAAGTGTGGCAGAAGAGCAGGTGATAGTGATGCTATCTCCTCTCCTGCTTTGCTTCTCAAAACAACGGGGACAGTTCTTTTGGGATGGCATACTGTTTGCCATCATAACGCAGTACCCAACTGGCTTTCCCCGGTTTATCCTTTGATGCGCACTGCTCGTTGGCGTCTGTATAGGCCGTTGATTCCACGTTTTTCTCGTTTACCCGAATATCGATGTACCCATTATGTGAATCAGGCGCAAGGGCAAGGGTGCGTTTAATATCGTGGAATGTTCCCACACAGTTCCCGTCCCATTCACCGGTGCTATTCTCAAGTACGATTGCGTTTAATACCGCCCGTAGTTGATTATTTTCAATAACAAACAGCGATAGCGCATCTTCACTAAAAGGATTTACACGGGAACTGCCGGTGCGGGCGACTCGTAAGCCAAATGCGGTCTGATCTGGGGTAACTTTCCAGCGCGCAGTATCCAGCGCCAGACCGGTAATTTGAATGGCATCGTCATTCATACGTTCGGGCAGGTGTAGCCGCTGTTTTACGTCGAGGCTTGTGGAATCCAGTACCAGAAGCTCCAGATCGCCAATGCGATCGTAATCGCTATATTGTTGTGCCATCAGCGGAATCGCCGCTAGGGTCAGTTCCGGGTGTGCTGGCCAGACACGGCAAATTGCGCTTTGCGGTGAGTTACCTGTGATATCGATAACCTGATTATGTTGTGTGAGTAGCTTGCCTTCCGCTGTCGGTTTTGCATCCGGCCACGCATGTTGCACAATGGCGTTGATATCACAGTTGCTGGCGGCATTTACGTATTGGACAGATAACAGCAACATGCCAGAAATGAATAACCGCATGGCGTCCTTTCCTTTAATTCGAGTGGTTGTCGCTTAGATAGCAAAACGGCTGCCGTTCAGGGCAGCCGTTTCGTGGTGGCTAAAACTCAATACATCACTTTATGTCCATATTGCTCGAGAATGCCCTTCACGCGCTCCATGGTCTCTTTCTTCGGTGGTTTGACGCCATCCAGTTTGTACTCTTCGCCCATTGCTACCCATTTGTGTTTGCCAAGCTCGTGGTAAGGCAGCAGCTCGATTTTTTCAACGTTACCCATATCGCGAGTAAATTCTCCGAGGCGGTGTGCGGAGTCATCGTCATCAGACCAGCCAGGTACGACAACATAGCGGATCCACACTTTGATGTCTTTGTTTGACAGGTAACGCGCGAACTCCAGCGTACGATGGTTAGATACGCCGACCAGATTCTGATGGATTTCATCGTTCATCTGTTTGAGATCGAGCATGACCAGGTCGGTGACTTCCAGCAGCTCATCGATCACCGGATCGTAGCGGCGAACAAAACCGTTGGTATCCAGACAGGTATGAATACCTTCTTTTTTACAAGCGCGGAACCAGTCACGTACGAATTCAGCTTGCAGGATAGCTTCGCCGCCAGACGCCGTCACGCCGCCGCCGGATGCGTTCATAAAGTGGCGATAGGTCACCACCTCTTTCATTAATTCGTCGACGGTGACTTCTTTACCGCCGTGTGTATCCCACGTGTCACGGTTATGGCAATACAGGCAGCGCATCAGGCAGCCCTGAAAGAAGGTAATAAAGCGGATGCCCGGGCCATCAACAGTGCCACAGGATTCAAAGGAGTGAATGCGACCAATAACTGACATTGCGGTGTTTCTCCAGGTGTGGCCCATCCGGGGCCAGTGTTAGTGCACAGTTATTAACTGTGTCGAGTCTGTTTTGGCTGCTATCCATACTTTTCGTCTTTCAAGCTGCATCTTTGTTAGCTTCCTTCGCTCACCCCAGTCACGTACTTCTGTATGCTCCAGGGGATTCACTCCGTTGCCGCCTCAATGCAACTCGAAATCCATCGAGTATATAAGTATAGATAGCTGACAAAGCAGGCTATTAAAAAGGCCCCACTTACGTGGAGCCTTTATTGTACGCTTTTTAAAGTACGATTTCAGTCAAAACCAATTACATGGTCTGAGTGAAGGTACGAGTAATAACGTCCTGCTGCTGTTCTTTAGTCAGGGAGTTAAAACGTACTGCGTAGCCAGAAACGCGGATGGTCAGCTGCGGATATTTTTCCGGATGTTCCATCGCATCCAGCAGCATTTCGCGGTTCATGACGTTCACGTTCAGGTGCTGACCACCTTCGATGGACGCTTCGTGGTGGAAGTAACCATCCATCAGACCAGCCAGGTTGGTCTTACGAACTTCGTCGTCTTTACCCAGTGCGTTCGGAACGATAGAGAAGGTGTAAGAAATACCATCTTTAGCGTAAGCAAACGGCAGTTTAGCAACGGAGGTCAGAGAGGCAACAGCACCTTTCTGGTCACGACCGTGCATTGGGTTAGCACCCGGTCCGAACGGCGCGCCAGCACGACGACCATCTGGGGTGTTACCAGTTTTCTTACCATAAACCACGTTAGAGGTGATGGTCAGAACAGACTGAGTCGGGATAGCGTTACGATAAGTAGTCAGTTTCTGAATTTTCTTCATGAAACGTTCTACCAGGTCAACCGCCATGTCATCAACGCGAGAGTCGTTGTTACCAAACTGCGGGTATTCGCCTTCGATTTCGAAGTCGATAGCCAGACCGTCTTCGTCACGAATCGGTTTAACTTTCGCATATTTGATTGCAGACAGGGAGTCAGCAGCAACGGACAGACCAGCGATACCACACGCCATGGTGCGGATAACGTCACGGTCGTGCAGCGCCATCAGAGAGGCTTCGTAGCTGTACTTGTCGTGCATGTAGTGGATAACGTTCAGCGCGGTGACGTACTGTTTAGCCAGCCAATCCATGAAGTGATCCATGCGGTCCATAACTTCGTCGAAGTTCAGAACGTCGCCTTTGATCGGTTCAGATTTAGGACCAACCTGCATTTTCAGTTTTTCATCAACGCCACCGTTGATTGCGTACAGCATGGTTTTCGCCAGATTTGCACGCGCACCGAAGAACTGCATTTGTTTACCAACAACCATCGGGCTTACGCAGCAAGCGATAGCGTAGTCATCGTTGTTGAAGTCCGGACGCATCAGGTCATCGTTCTCGTACTGCAGAGAAGAGGTGTCGATGGACACTTTAGCGGCGAATTTCTTGAAGTTCAGAGGCAGTTTTTCAGACCACAGAACAGTGATGTTCGGCTCCGGAGAAGGACCCATGGTGTACAGGGTGTTCAGGAAGCGGAAGCTGTTTTTGGTAACCAGAGTACGGCCATCAACGCCCATACCACCGATTGATTCAGTTGCCCAAATCGGGTCACCGGAGAACAGTTCATCATATTCAGGAGTACGCAGGAAACGAACCATACGCAGTTTCATGACCAGGTGGTCGATCATTTCCTGTGCGTCTTGCTCGGTGATTTTGCCTGCTTTCAGGTCACGTTCGATGTAAGCATCCAGGAAGGTGGATACGCGACCGAAGGACATTGCTGCACCGTTCTGAGATTTAACTGCGGCCAGGTAGCCGAAGTAAGTCCACTGGATAGCTTCCTGAGCGTTGGTAGCCGGACCAGAGATATCGCAGCCATATTTAGCAGCCATTTCTTTGATCTGACCCAGAGCGCGGTGCTGTTCAGCGATTTCTTCACGCAGACGGATAGTTGCTTCCAGGTTTACGCCGTTTTCCAGATCGGACTGCAGAGAGACGAACTGAGCGTATTTGTCCTTCATCAGGTAGTCGATACCGTACAGCGCAACGCGACGGTAGTCACCGATGATACGGCCACGGCCATACGCATCTGGCAGACCAGTCAGAACACCGGATTTACGGCAGTTCAGAATGTCTTTGGTGTAAACATCGAATACGCCCTGGTTGTGGGTTTTGCGGTATTCGGTGAAGATTTTTTTCAGCATCGGGTCCAGTTCGCGATTGTACGCTTTGCAGGAACCTTCAACCATTTTGATGCCGCCAAACGGAATGATCGCACGTTTCAGCGGAGCTTCAGTCTGCAGACCAACAATCTTCTCGAGCGCTTTGTTGATGTAGCCAGCGTCGTGAGAAGTGATGGTAGAAGCAACGGAGGTGTCAAAGTCAACAGGCGCGTGAGTGCGGTTTTCCTGTTTAACGCCTTCCATAACGCTGTCCCACAGTGCAGTGGTCGCATCAGTTGCGCCAGCCAGGAAGGACTCGTCACCCTCATACGGAGTGTAGTTTTTCTGAATGAAGTCACGTACGTTTACTTCATTCTGCCAATCACCTTTGGTAAAACCTTCCCAGGCTGTGGCTAACTTTTCATTAAGCTCGGACATGTAACACCTACCTTCTTAAGTGGATTTTTTATTTACTGCGTGTAATGGGCATCAACAGATTAATGATGATCGTTACCACGCAGATAAATGACCCAGTATGTCAACCCGACCAACAAACCGCCGCCGATAATGTTACCGATCGTAACCGGAATCAGGTTATCGGTGATGAAATTCATCACGGTCAGGTGAGAAAAATTCTCCGGAGAAGACCCAACTGCGGTCCAGAATTCCGGGGTGGCGAAATCGCGTATTACAATACCCATAGGGATCATAAACATGTTTGCGATACTGTGCTCAAAACCGCTGGCAACAAACATTGCGACCGGTAATACCATGATAAACGCTTTGTCCATCAGGCTGCGGCCTGAGTAGCTCATCCATACGGCCAGACACACCATCAGGTTAGCCAGGATACCAAGGCTCACTGCCTCAACAAAAGTATGGTGCACTTTGTGGTCGGCTGTTTGCAGAACGTTGAGCCCCCATGCGCCGTTGGCGGTCATATACTCGCCAGAAAGCCACATGAGTAACACAAAGATCAGGGCGCCAATCAGGTTGCCGACATAAACGTTAAGCCAGTTTTTCGCTAACTGACCCCAGGTAATACGACCACTGGCTTTAGCAACGACGATCAGTACGGTTGAAGTGAAGAGGTCTGCACCGCAGACAACACAAAGGATCAGCCCCAGGGAAAAGCAGATACCACCTACTAATTTCGCCATGCCGAAAGGCATAGTACCAGTGCCGGTTGTGGCGGTGATATAGAAAACAAAGGCAATTGAAATGAATACACCGGCAGTAATTGCCAGATAGAACGTCTTAAGCGGATGTTTCGTTGCTTTATAGACGCCTGCTTCTTCGGCAACTTTGGCCATTGCAGCAGGTAGAATAAGATCAAAAGGGTTGTCAGCTTTCACACTAACTCTCTCTTTATTAAGTCGGCGACGAGATACTAACAAAGCATTATAGATGAGAATTTGATATAGATCATATCTCGCCTGGCTTATAGGCCCGTAAGACGCATGGTTTTTATGCGATTACGGTGTAACATGTTGATTATCCATATAAAAATAAATTTTAAAAATTATAAAGTGAGTTGAATTTTTTCTTTCAGCCTCCTATGGGACGGTTAATTAAAATGGAGTAATTGAGATAAAAAACCACATTAATAAGCTAAATTTTTTAATATCAACTACTAATATTTAACCTTGCTTTTACATTTATTTTTTGGTTTGACCAAAATAAAAAACGGGGCGCTTTAAGCGCCCCGTAATATAGCTCAGACAATACATTTAGCCTACTCGAGGCAAGTTGTTTGTCACTATTTTGACCAGTGTGCCGCTTTCGCGCGTTGCAATTTCTCATAGGCTTTCAGCAGAGACTGATGTGCCGGGAATGCGTGCAGATCGCTGTCTACTGGCTGAAGTCCATAAAACGGCGCTTCACCACTCAGTGCCGCACTTGCCGCTTCAACCGCCTCAGCGCCGTACATGCGGACGAATGCGTTCAGATACTGCAGCGGCTGACGGTCTTCTTCCTGAGACAGCAGCAACAATGTTTGCAGGCAGCGATAGTAGTTTGCACGTTCCGCGCTAAAGACGGAGGCGTTAAATTCCATCGTCCATTCGGTCCACACCAGGGCCTGCTCCAGATCGCCACCGGCCAGCGCCAGCATCACTTTAAGCTCGCCAATACGCAGGGTGTACCAACCGTTATCCGCACCGGTCGCCAGACCGAGCAGCTCGCGCACGCGGGTGAAGTCGTCAAAACCTTCTTCATCCAACTGTTCAATCAGATTGAGGTAGTCTTCTTTATCCCACTCACTGCCTGGCAGAGAGAGAATGGTGTCACGCAGATGGGTGCCCATAGCGTTGTTGGCTAACCACAGATCTTCTGCCGGATAGATGTCAGACATTCCCGGAACAATAATGCGGCACGCGTAAACGCCCAGGTGCTCATAGTCAGCGATATACACTTCTTTATCTTCAGCATTGAAGATGGCCATCAGGGTGGCGAACTCTTCTTCCGTGGTGCCGGAGAAATTCCAGTCAACGAACGGATAGTCGGCATCCTGCTTGAACAGATCCCAGGAGATCAGACCGCTGGAATCGATGAAGTGAGTTTCAAGGTTGGTATGTTCTGCCACTTCCTCATCGTCGAAGGTCGGTGGGGTGAAGACATCAAGATCCTTCAGACCACGGCCCTGCAGCAGTTCAGTCACGGTACGCTCCAGCGCAACGCCGAAATCCGGGTGTGCGCCGAAGGAGGCAAAGCAGGTACCGTTGGCCGGGTTGAACAGGACAACGCAAATCACCGGATACTTGCCGCCCAGCGAGCCATCGTAGGCAAAAATTGGGAAACCTTCCGCTTCCAGTGTGGCGATGGACTCCACCACTGCCGGATAGCGCGCCATCACCTCGGCCGGGATTTCCGGCAGGCTGATGCTTTCGGCGATAATACGGTTCTTCACATGGCGCTCAAAGACTTCAGACAGGCCCTGAACGCGAGCTTCGTTAGGTGTGTTACCCGCAGACATGCCGTTAGAAACATACAGGTTGCCGATAATATTCATCGGAATGTAGACGGTCTGGTTATCAGACTGGCGGGTAAACGGCAGGCCACAGACGCCACGCTCTTCATTACCAGACTGTAGATCGATAAGCATGCTGCCGGCCAGTTCGTTATCTGGATCGTAAAACGCACGCAGACGTGCATCCAGTAAACCTTCTGGAACATCGTCGTCTTCAGTCAGCGGGAACCATTTTTCGTTCGGATAATGCACGAACGGGCCATTGGCGATAGTTTCGCCCAGCCAGAAATCTGCAAAGAAGTAGTTAGTCGACAGACGCTCAAAGTATTCACCCAGCGCAGAAGCCAGCGCCGCTTTTTTTGTCGCACCTTTACCGTTGGTGAAGCACAGCGCGCATTCTTTGTCGCGAATATGTACAGACCAGACGTTAGGGACGGGATTCAACCACGAAGCTTCTTCAATTTGAAAACCAAGGTCGAGTAATTTTTGCTGGAAGCGAGCGATGGAGTCTTCCAGAGCGGCATCTTTGCCGGGAATAAATGTTTGCGTCATGAAAATCACTTTTGTCGTACGGAAAGCGCGCAATGATACGGGTTTTCAATGAACGGCGCTATCGCTGCCGGAGCCCAAGCGTAAATAAAACTATTGGCTATGCTTTCACACAGTCAACAATGTTAAGAGCACAAAATGAAAGCATTCGATTTACAGCGTATGGCACTGGATAAGGTGCCAATGGAGTTTCTTGGTGAGGTTGCGCTGCGCAGTCTCTATACCTTTATATTGGTTTTTCTGTTTTTAAAGCTTACAGGGCGGCGTGGTGTAAGGCAGATGTCGCTTTTTGAAGTCCTTATCATCCTTACGCTGGGTTCCGCCGCGGGAGACGTGGCGTTTTATGACGATGTTCCGATGCTGCCGGTGCTGGTGGTCTTTATTACTCTTGCTGTGCTGTATCGGCTGGTAATGTGGCTAATGGCGCATAGTGAAAAAATGGAGGACCTGCTGGAGGGCAAACCCGTCGTGATCATTGAAGACGGCGAGCTGGCATGGTCAAAGCTCAATAGCGCCAATATGACGGAATTTGAATTCTTTATGGAACTGCGTTTGAACGGCGTGGAGCAATTGGGACAAGTGAAACTGGCTATTCTGGAGACGAATGGGCAAATCAGCGTCTACTTCTTTGCCGATGAAGACGTAAAGCCGGGGCTCAGTATTCTGCCTAAACGTTGTACGCAACGATTTAAAGTAATACCTGAAGCAGGGGACTATGCCTGCATACGTTGTAGCGAAGTGGTGCAAATGAAGGCCGGAGATCATCAATTATGTCCGCGCTGTGCAAATCCAGAATGGTCGAAGGCCAGTCGGGCAAAACGGGTTACCTGACAGCAAAAATCTCGGTTTTTACCCGTCAATCCGATAGATTCTGTTGTGTGACCGATGACACATTTTTACCCTTGCCAGTTTTACCCATTGCGGCGCGTGTCACTGAATGATAAAACCGATATCCACAGGAATAACTTATACCAATGTCTGTCACCGGATTATCGTCAATGACAGGATGTTGATTGGACAACAACACAACGTGGTGAGGGGAAATGGCTCAGGTCTTCAATTTTAGTTCAGGTCCGGCAATGTTACCGGCAGAAGTACTTAAACTGGCTCAACAGGATCTTTGTGACTGGAACGGTCTTGGCACGTCAGTGATGGAAATTAGCCACCGTGGCAAAGAATTCATCCAGGTCGCAGAGGAAGCGGAGCAGGATTTTCGCGATCTTCTCAGCATCCCCTCCAACTATAAAGTGTTGTTCTGCCATGGCGGTGGTCGCGGGCAGTTCGCGGGTATCCCTTTAAATATTCTGGGTGATAAAACCACCGCGGATTACGTCGATGCCGGTTATTGGGCCGCCAGCGCAATTAAAGAAGCGAAAAAATACTGCACGCCAAACGTTATTGATGCCAAAGTCACCGTGGACGGCCTGCGTGCTGTTAAGCCGATGAGTGAATGGCAACTTTCTGATAACGCGGCATACCTGCACTATTGCCCGAACGAAACCATCGATGGCATTGCGATCGATGAAACGCCGAATTTTGCCAGCAACGTTGTGGTCACGGCGGATCTGTCCTCTACCATTCTTTCCGCACCGCTTGACGTTAGTCGTTATGGCGTAATTTATGCCGGGGCACAGAAAAATATCGGCCCGGCCGGTCTGACGATTGTCATCGTCCGTGAAGATTTGCTGGGTAAAGCTCATGTCTCATGCCCGTCAATCCTCGACTATACCGTGCTGAATGACAACGATTCCATGTTCAATACGCCGCCAACCTTTGCCTGGTATCTGTCTGGCCTGGTCTTTAAATGGCTGAAAAAGCAGGGCGGTGTTAATGCGATGGATAAAATTAACCAGCAAAAAGCGGAATTGCTCTACGGCGTAATCGATAACAGCGATTTCTACCGTAACGATGTGGCGAAATCTAACCGTTCACGCATGAACGTACCGTTCCAGCTGGCTGATAGCGCATTGGATAAACTGTTCCTGGAAGAGTCTTTTGCTGCGGGCCTGCACGCGCTGAAAGGGCATCGTGTGGTCGGCGGTATGCGTGCGTCCATCTACAATGCCATGCCGCTTGAAGGTGTTAAAGCACTGACCGATTTCATGGTCGATTTCGAACGCCGCCGAGGCTAATCTGCTGTACTTTTCATCCCCACAGCCCGTCTGTGGGGTTTTTATGTCTGTTTTTTGAGAGTCGAGTTTCATGGAATCCCTGACGTTACAACCCATTGCGCGGGTGGATGGCACCATCAATCTGCCTGGATCCAAAAGTGTTTCTAACCGCGCTTTGCTGCTGGCTGCATTAGCCAATGGCACCACTGTCCTGACCAATCTGCTGGACAGCGATGATGTTCGCCATATGCTCAATGCTCTGAATGCGTTAGGGATTAGCTATACCCTTTCTGCCGATCGTACCCGCTGCGAGATAGTTGGCAATGGCGGTGCGTTGCACGCAGAAGGTGCAGTTGAGCTGTTCCTTGGCAACGCCGGAACCGCAATGCGCCCGCTGGCCGCAGCGTTATGTCTGGGCAGCAATGACATCGTGCTGACGGGCGAACCGCGCATGAAAGAGCGCCCGATTGGCCATCTGGTTGATGCGCTGCGCCAGGGCGGAGCCAAAATTGACTATCTGGAGCAGGAAAACTATCCCCCTTTACGTCTGCGTGGTGGCTTTACCGGAGGCCAGGTTGAGGTAGACGGTAGCGTTTCCAGCCAGTTCCTCACTGCGTTGCTGATGACTGCGCCGCTGGCGCCGCAGGATACGACGATCGCAATTAAAGGTGACCTGGTATCCAAACCTTACATTGATATCACACTGAACCTGATGAAAACGTTTGGTGTTGAAATTGAAAATCAAAACTACCAGCGCTTTGTCGTGAAGGGGCAGCAGCAGTATCAGTCACCGGGTGCATACCTGGTTGAAGGTGATGCTTCTTCCGCTTCCTATTTCCTCGCGGCAGGTGCTATTAAAGGCGGTACGGTAAAAGTTACCGGGATTGGCCGCAACAGCATGCAGGGTGATATTCGTTTTGCCGATGTACTGGAGAAAATGGGCGCAACCATTACATGGGGCGACGATTTTATTGCCTGTACTCACGGCGAGTTGAACGCAGTGGATATGGATATGAACCATATTCCTGATGCGGCGATGACCATTGCAACGGCGGCGCTGTTCGCTAAAGGCACCACGACATTACGTAATATCTACAACTGGCGCGTCAAGGAGACCGATCGTCTGTTCGCGATGGCGACGGAGTTACGCAAAGTGGGCGCGGAAGTGGAAGAGGGGCATGACTTTATCCGCATCACCCCGCCTGCAACATTGCAATTTGCGGACATCGCGACCTACAACGATCACCGCATGGCGATGTGTTTCTCGCTGGTGGCGCTGTCTGACACGCCGGTGACCATTCTTGACCCAAAATGTACCGCCAAAACCTTCCCGGATTATTTCGAACAGTTGGCTCGTATTAGTACATCTGCCTGATTTTATTGCCGCACTTTCGGGTGCGGCACATTCTGACATCTCCGATTGCCTATTTATTCTACACTCAGCTTCAATGATTCTGCATTTTTCACACAAAGATAACGATCGTTGGCGTTGGCGCGTATAATGCGCGGCGTTCACGTTAATGTACGCCCGTTTAAGGAGAAAAAGATGACGGCAATTGCCCCGGTTATTACCATTGATGGCCCAAGTGGTGCAGGTAAAGGCACCTTGTGCAAGGCAATGGCGGAAGCATTGCAGTGGCATCTGTTAGATTCAGGCGCGATCTACCGCGTACTGGCGCTCGCAGCGTTACATCACCATGTTGATGTCACATCTGAAGATGCTCTGGTACCGCTTGCCTCACACCTTGATGTGCGTTTTATCTCAACAGACGGCAACCTGGAAGTCATTCTTGAAGGTGAAGATGTCAGCGGTGAAATACGTACTCAGGAAGTAGCGAATGCCGCCTCTCAGGTTGCGGCGTTTCCCCGCGTGCGTGAAGCGTTATTACGTCGTCAACGCGCATTTCGCGAATCCCCAGGTCTGATTGCTGATGGACGTGATATGGGCACCGTGGTGTTCCCGGATGCGCCGGTGAAAATTTTTCTGGACGCCTCCTCGCAAGAACGTGCGCATAGACGTATGCTACAGTTGCAGGAGAAGGGCTTTAGTGTTAACTTTGAACGCCTTTTGGCCGAGATCGAAGAACGCGATTATCGCGATCGTAATCGTGCTGTAGCGCCGCTGGTTCCCGCTGCTGATGCTTTAGTTTTGGATTCAACCCGATTAAGCATTGAGCAAGTGATTGAAAAAGCGTTACAATACGCGCGCCAAAAACTGGCTCTCGCTTAAGTGCGACCGAATTTGCAGTACCCCCGTTGCAATGGATTGACAGCGGGTATGTTAAACAACCCCATCCGGCATGGAGCCAGGTGGACGTTAAATATGAAACCTGAAGATTAAACATGACTGAATCTTTTGCTCAACTGTTTGAAGAATCCTTAAAAGAAATCGAAACCCGTCCGGGTTCCATCGTTCGTGGTGTTGTTGTTGCTATCGACAAAGACGTAGTACTGGTTGACGCTGGTCTGAAATCTGAGTCCGCCATTCCGGCAGAGCAGTTCAAAAACGCCCAGGGCGAGCTGGAAATCCAGGTTGGTGACGAAGTTGACGTTGCTCTGGATGCAGTAGAAGACGGCTTCGGTGAAACCCTGCTGTCCCGTGAAAAAGCTAAACGTCACGAAGCTTGGATCACGCTGGAAAAAGCTTACGAAGAAGCTGCAACCGTTACTGGTGTTATCAATGGCAAAGTCAAGGGTGGCTTCACTGTTGAGCTGAATGGTATTCGCGCGTTCCTGCCGGGTTCCCTGGTAGACGTTCGTCCGGTCCGCGACACGCTGCACCTGGAAGGCAAAGAGCTTGAATTCAAAGTAATCAAGCTGGATCAGAAGCGTAACAACGTTGTTGTTTCCCGTCGTGCCGTTATCGAATCCGAAAACAGCGCAGAACGCGATCAGCTGCTGGAAAACCTGCAGGAAGGCATGGAAGTTAAAGGTATCGTTAAGAACCTCACTGACTACGGTGCATTCGTTGATCTGGGTGGCGTTGACGGCCTGCTGCACATCACCGACATGGCATGGAAACGCGTTAAGCATCCGAGCGAAATCGTAAACGTTGGCGACGAAATCACTGTTAAAGTGCTGAAGTTCGACCGCGAGCGTACTCGTGTATCTCTGGGCCTGAAACAGCTGGGCGAAGATCCATGGGTAGCTATCGCTAAGCGTTATCCGGAAGGTACCAAACTGACTGGTCGCGTGACCAACCTGACCGACTACGGCTGCTTCGTTGAAATCGAAGAAGGCGTTGAAGGCCTGGTTCACGTTTCCGAAATGGATTGGACCAACAAAAACATCCACCCGTCCAAAGTTGTTAACGTTGGCGATGTAGTGGAAGTTATGGTTCTGGATATCGACGAAGAACGTCGTCGTATCTCCCTGGGTCTGAAGCAGTGCAAAAACAACCCATGGCAGCAGTTCGCGGAAACCCACAACAAGGGTGACCGTGTTGAAGGTAAAATCAAGTCTATCACTGACTTCGGTATCTTCATCGGCCTGGACGGCGGCATCGACGGCCTGGTTCACCTGTCTGACATCTCCTGGAACGTTGCAGGCGAAGAAGCAGTTCGTGAATACAAAAAAGGCGACGAAATCGCAGCAGTTGTTCTGCAGGTTGACGCAGAGCGTGAGCGTATCTCTCTGGGCGTTAAACAGCTCGCAGAAGATCCGTTCAACAACTGGGTTGCACTGAACAAGAAAGGCGCAATCGTAAACGGTAAAGTCACTGCAGTTGACGCTAAAGGCGCAACCGTAGAACTGGCTGACGGCGTTGAAGGTTACCTGCGCGCTTCTGAAGCTTCACGTGACCGCGTTGAAGATGCAACTCTGGTTCTGAGCGTAGGCGACGACGTTGAAGCTAAATTCACCGGCGTTGATCGTAAGAACCGTGCAATCAGCCTGTCTGTTCGTGCTAAAGACGAAGCTGATGAGAAAGATGCAATCGCAACTGTTAACAAACAGGAAGATGCTAACTTCTCTAACAACGCAATGGCTGAAGCTTTCAAAGCAGCTAAAGGCGAGTAATATCGAGTGCTCTAAATCCTTTGTGCTGTTAACTGCACAAAGGGTGACGAGTAGCTTGACAGATTACAGGATTCGTCCTGTAATCAATGACAAAGGGCGGCTACGGCCGCCCTTAATCAATGCAGCAGCTAATTATGCCTTTAAGGAACCGGAGGAATCATGACCAAGTCAGAATTGATTGAAAGACTTGCAACCCAGCAACCTCATATTCCCGCGAAAGCGGTTGAAGATGCAGTTAAAGAGATGCTGGAACATATGGCCTCGACTCTTGCGCAGGGCGAGCGTATTGAAATCCGCGGTTTCGGCAGCTTCTCTTTGCATTACCGCGCACCACGCACCGGACGTAATCCGAAGACCGGCGATAAAGTGGATCTGGAAGGGAAATACGTTCCGCACTTTAAACCAGGTAAAGAACTGCGCGATCGCGCCAATATTTACGGTTAAGTTTTTAGCGAGACTTAACGCCGAGAAAAGCACCCAAATGGGTGCTTTTTTCATTTCTGTCCACCTATCCTGGAATCCTCATCCCAGTTAATTTGTACGTTACAACCATCACTAAATGTCTGCGGAACTCAGGTCGTATAACGATAAATTGATGCCAGACAACCGTCGAAGAGTACTGCACACTCCCTGTAACAGGGAGGTGATTGATGAAAATAACAACGGTGAGTACCTGCGCATTACTCGGCATTCTCCCACTCATGCTATTACCTATGCTGCCAGGCATGTTGTGTATCGGCATTGTATTTTGTCTGGCATGTCTGCTCTGTTTTCTCCCCTACAAATATATGCGTTCCGCCGGACTAACCCTGCTGTTTTTTCTTTGGGGAATCCTGGCCGCGAAAGAGGCTATGTGGGCCGGTAATACGCTGCCTGCGAAAACCCAGCAAGCCATTGTGCGGATAACCGGAACTGACAATATGACAACGCACTACGGCCAGATCACTCACCTTCAGGGGAAACGAATCTTTCCTGCGCAAGGAATCGTCTTGTACGGGCAGTATTTACCCGGTGATGTTTGTGCGGGTCAGACATGGGCGATGACGTTGAAAGTCCGCGCTGTACACGGTCAATTAAACGAAGGCGGATTTGATAGCCAGCGTTACGCATTGGCGCAGCATCAACCGCTGACGGGACGATTCTTGCAGGCTTCGGTAATCACACCACAATGTAGTTTGCGTTCGCGGTATCTCGCCTCGCTGAAAACGGCACTCACCGACTTTCCCTGGCAGCAGGTCATACTGGGTCTGGGAATGGGAGAGCGCTTGTCTGTGTCACAAGAGGTGAAAACGATTATGCGTGATACCGGCACGGCTCATTTGATGGCTATCTCCGGGCTGCATATTGCGTTTGCAGCATTACTGGCCGCAGGATTGATTCGTGCTGGACAGTTTTTTATGCCAACAAGGTGGATTTGCTGGCAGATGCCATTAGTGGGTGGGATTGTCTGCGCCACATTTTATGCCTGGCTGACGGGGCTGCAACCCCCGGCATTACGAACGGTTGTTGCGCTGCTAGTCTGGGGGGCGCTGAGACTTAGCGGCAGGCAGTGGAGTGGATGGTCGGTCTGGATCTGCTGTCTGGCAGCCATCGTGGTGGTGGATCCTGTTGCTGTTCTTTCGCAAAGCCTATGGTTGTCTGCATCCGCCGTTGCGGCACTGCTGTTCTGGTACCAATGGGTACCGCTCCCGGACTGGCCGCTGTCGCGTGCTGGACGTCAATTTCTGGCGCTGGCTCATCTGCAATTGGGTATTACGCTTCTGCTTTTTCCCGTGCAAATCGCAATGTTTCACGGTTTTAGTCTGACCTCGTTTCTGGCTAATTTGTTTGCCGTCCCTTTGGTCACGTTTGTTTCCGTACCCTTGATATTAGCAGGCATGATCATGCATTTAGCCGGGACGGTGATGGTTGAATCAAGCCTGTGGTATCTAGCGGATCGTTCTCTGGCGCTGCTATTTTGGGGGCTCAGAAGTCTGCCTCAAGGGTGGATCAATATTGATGCTCGCTGGCAATGGTTGGCATTTTTACCCGGAATGATGATTATCGCATGGCGACTAAATATCTTGCGTACGCTACCGGTGCTCTGTTTCTCTGTGCTCCTTTTGCTGAGTGGGCCGCTTTGGCGTGCACCGCGTACTGATGTGTGGCAAGTGCATATGCTGGATGTCGGGCAGGGGCTGGCGATGGTGATCGCGCGAAATGGGAAAGCGCTGCTTTACGATACCGGTCTGGCATGGCCCGAAGGCGATAGCGCACAACAGCTGATTATTCCCTGGTTGCGTTGGCATAATCTGGAGCCAGAAGGAATTATTTTAAGCCATGAGCACATGGATCACCGCGGCGGGTTGCACTCCTTACAACAAGCCTGGCCGTCGCTATGGGTAAGAAGTCCGCTGAGCTGGAAAGGTCATCTCCCGTGTTTTCGCGGAGAGCATTGGCAATGGCAAGGGTTAACCTTCAGTGCGCACTGGCCTGTGCGTGGAAATACAGACCAGGGGAATAACCACTCCTGCGTGGTTAAGGTCGATGACGGATATCAGAGTATTCTGCTGACCGGTGATATCGAATCTCCTGCTGAACAAAAAATGCTAAGTCACTATTGGCAGCACCTACAGTCGACGGTGATGCAGGTTCCACATCATGGCAGCAATACTTCATCATCACTGGCACTCATTCAGCGGGTTGACGGGCAGGTCGCACTCGCCTCTGCATCCCGTTACAACGCCTGGCGTCTGCCGTCCTGGAAAGTGAAGCAACGTTATCGGCAACAAAATTATCAATGGCTGGATACCCCCCATCAGGGACAGATTACGCTGGATTTTTATCAAAAAAACTGGCGCATACGCAGCATGCGGGATCAGATTTTACCTCGTTGGTATCATCAGTGGTTTGGCGTGTCGGAGGATAACGGGTAGAATATGCGGCTATTCTAACAAATGCTGGTTTTTTGAATGCATAACGATAAAGATCTCTCTACGTGGCAGACGTTTCGCCGACTATGGCCAACCATAGCGCCTTTTAAATCGGGTCTGATCGTGGCGGGTATAGCGTTAGTCCTTAACGCGGCCAGCGATACCTTCATGTTATCGCTCCTTAAACCATTACTGGATGATGGTTTTGGTAAAACGGATCGCTCGGTGCTGCTGTGGATGCCGCTGGTGGTCATTGGACTGATGATAGTTCGTGGCTTAACCAGCTATGTCTCCAGTTACTGTATTTCATGGGTGTCAGGCAAAGTGGTTATGACCATGCGCCGCCGCCTTTTTGGTCATATGATGGGTATGCCAGTATCCTTTTTTGATAAGCAGTCAACAGGTACGTTGCTGTCACGTATTACCTATGATTCAGAGCAGGTAGCGTCATCGTCCTCCGGTGCGCTGATCACCGTGGTACGTGAAGGGGCCTCAATTATTGGCCTGTTTATCATGATGTTCTATTACAGCTGGCAGCTGTCACTGATCCTGATTGTACTGGCGCCAATTGTGTCAGTGGCAATCCGTGTGGTTTCCAAGCGCTTTCGTAGCATCAGTAAAAACATGCAAAACACCATGGGTCAGGTTACGACCAGTGCGGAGCAGATGCTGAAAGGCCACAAAGAAGTTCTGATTTTTGGTGGTCAGGAAGTCGAAACCAAGCGCTTTGATAAGGTCAGCAACAAGATGCGTTTGCAGGGTATGAAGATGGTTTCCGCTTCTTCTATCTCCGACCCTATCATCCAGCTGATTGCGTCTTTGGCACTGGCCTTCGTGTTATATGCGGCTAGCTTCCCAAGCGTAATGGAAAACCTGACAGCAGGGACAATTACGGTTGTCTTCTCCTCAATGATCGCATTAATGCGTCCGTTGAAATCGCTGACCAACGTCAACGCGCAGTTCCAGCGCGGTATGGCGGCATGCCAGACCTTATTTACGATTCTGGATAGCGAACAGGAGAAAGATGAAGGTAAACGTGTGATCGAGCGTGCTACCGGCGATCTCGAGTTCCGCAACGTGACTTTCACTTATCCGGGACGTGAAGTACCGGCTCTGCGTAACATCAACCTGAATATTCCAGCGGGTAAAACCGTTGCTCTGGTTGGCCGTTCGGGCTCAGGGAAATCCACTCTCGCCAGCCTGATTACGCGCTTCTACGATGTTGATGAAGGGCAGATTCTGATGGACGGACACGATCTGCGCGAATATACCCTGGCATCACTGCGCGATCAGGTTGCGTTGGTTTCGCAGAATGTGCACTTGTTTAACGATACGGTTGCCAACAACATCGCCTACGCTCGTACCGATATGTACAGCCGTGAGCAGATCGAAAAAGCGGCACAGATGGCCTACGCCATGGATTTCATCAACAAGATGGATAATGGCCTGGATACGGTGATTGGTGAAAACGGCGTCCTGCTTTCCGGCGGACAACGTCAGCGTATCGCTATCGCCCGTGCCTTGTTGCGTGACAGCCCAATTCTGATCCTTGATGAAGCAACATCGGCTCTTGATACTGAATCTGAACGCGCGATTCAGTCTGCGCTGGATGAGCTACAGAAAAACCGTACTTCTCTGGTCATTGCTCACCGTCTTTCAACCATTGAACAAGCCGACGAAATCATCGTGGTGGAGGATGGTCTGATTGTCGAACGCGGAACCCATAGCGAGCTGATTGAGCAGCGCGGGGTGTATGCGCAATTACACAAAATGCAATTTGGTCAATGATCGCACGTATCTGGTCTGGTGAATCGCCGCTGTGGCGATTGTTACTTCCACTCTCCTGGCTGTATGGCCTGGTGAGTGGCGCGATCCGCTTATGCTACAAGTTGGGGCTTAAACGCGCATGGCGCGCGCCAGTCCCGGTAGTGGTGGTCGGAAACCTTACTGCGGGCGGAAACGGTAAAACGCCGGTGGTGATTTGGTTGGTTGAACAACTGCGACAACGCGGGATTCGCGTGGGTGTGGTGTCGCGTGGTTATGGCGGGAAAGCGACTGCTTACCCGCTGTTGCTAACCGCTGATACTACTACCGCAGAAGCGGGCGATGAACCTGTGCTGATCGCCCAACGTACCGGCGTGCCGGTAGCGGTATCCCCGGTAAGATCGGATGCGGTAAAAGCCATTTTGGCCCAACACGACGTGCAGATTATTGTGACGGACGATGGACTACAGCACTATCGTCTGGCGCGAGATGTTGAAATCGTAGTCATTGACGGCGAACGTCGGTTTGGCAACGGCTGGTGGCTTCCCGCTGGTCCAATGCGGGAACGCGCTGGTCGCCTTAAATCGGTGGATGCGACTATTGTTAACGGTGGCGTTGCGCAACCAGGGGAAATCCCTATGCGACTTGAACCGGGGCTGGCCGTTAATTTACGTACAGGTGAACGTCGTGATGTGGCGCAATTGTCCAATATTGTCGCCATGGCGGGCATTGGTCATCCACCGCGTTTTTTTGCCACGCTGAAAGCATGTGGTGCCAGCGTGCAAAAAAGCATTGCGCTGGCAGACCATCAGTCTCTGACCTACAGTGACGTCAGTGCGTTTGTAGGGGCCGGGCAAACGCTGGTCATGACGGAAAAAGATGCGGTTAAGTGCCGGGCATTTGCCGATGAAAACTGGTGGTATTTACCTGTTGATGCACATTTGTCAGGCGATCGGCCTGATGTATTGCTGAATAGCTTAATCTCGCTGACTCGCTAACTGATTCACGCTGCGGCAGCGAATCATTTATGAGGCCATAAATGTCGTTGCCGCGCCTTTCTCTGACGGATGCCCGTCATCTTCACCTTGCTGCTCAAGGTCTGCTGAAAAAAACACGCCGCCGGGCAACCCCGGCAGATATTCTCGCGACCATTTCGCGCATGTCTTTACTGCAAATCGACACCATCAATATTGTGGCGCGCAGTCCTTACCTGGTGCTGTTTAGTCGTTTAGGCGATTATTCCCCCCAATGGCTGGACGACTCGTTACAGCAGGGCGAACTGATGGAATACTGGGCGCACGAGGCCTGTTTTTTGCCGCGCAGCGATTTTATGCTGATACGTCACCGCATGCTGGCCCCGGAGAATATGGGCTGGAAATATAAAGCGGCGTGGATGAAAGAACATGCGCATGAGATTGAGCAACTGCTCCAGCACATCCAGCATAACGGGCCGGTACGCTCAGCTGATTTTGAGCATCCACGCAAAGGGACCAGCGGCTGGTGGGAATGGAAACCGCAGAAGCGTCATCTTGAAGGGTTGTTCACCGCCGGGAAAGTGATGGTCGTGGAACGGCGTAATTTCCAGCGAGTGTATGATTTAACCCATCGCGTCATGCCGCACTGGGACGATGAACGCGACCCACTTTCGCAGGAAGATGCGGAAAGTGTCATGCTGGATAACAGCGCCCGCAGTCTGGGGATTTTCCGCGAACAATGGCTGGCAGACTACTACCGCCTGAAGCGCCCGGCGCTAAAAAACTGGTGCAACGAACGGGCGGAACAGCAGCAGATTATTCCTGTCGACGTTGAAGGGCTGGGAACTTTGTGGCTGCATAGCCACCTTCAGCCGCTGCTTGAACAGGCGCTGGCGGGCAAATTAACGGCGACTCACAGTGCAGTATTATCACCTTTTGATCCGGTGGTCTGGGATCGTAAACGGGCAGAGCAGCTATTCGATTTTAGCTATCGGCTGGAGTGTTACACGCCAGCACCGAAACGTCAGTATGGTTATTTTGTCTTGCCGTTGCTGCATCGTGGACAGTTGGTTGGGCGGATGGATGCCAAAATGCACCGCAAAACAGGTGTGCTGGACGTTATTTCGCTGTGGTTACAGGATGGGGTTAAGCCTGGAGTGACGTTGCAAAAAGGATTGTTTCAGGCGATTGACGATTTTGCCCGCTGGCAACAGGCAACACGCGTGACGCTGGGACGTTATCCTGAAGGTTTATTTGCTGATGCACACCATGGTTGGGAAATAGACCCAGCCCTTTAAGCGATTATGTTAATATTTACGGATTCACAATCCGGTCCATCTGGAGGAACTATGGATCATCGTCTGCTTGAAATCATTGCCTGCCCGGTATGTAATGGCAAACTCTGGTTTAACCAGGAAAAACAGGAACTGATTTGTAAACTGGATAACCTTGCTTTCCCACTGCGTGATGGCATTCCCGTGTTACTGGAAACCGAGGCCCGCGTTCTGACTGCTGATGAGAGTAAATCATGAGTTTTGTGGTCATTATTCCTGCGCGTTATGCGTCCACACGTCTGCCGGGTAAGCCGTTGCTGGATATCAACGGTAAACCGATGATCGTGCATGTACTGGAGCGTGCGCGTGAATCTGGCGCTGAACGTATCATCGTTGCCACCGATCACGAGGATGTCGCTCGCGCGGTAGAAGCGGTGGGTGGCGAAGTGTGCATGACTCGCGCCGATCACCAGTCTGGTACGGAGCGCCTGGCGGAAGTCGTCGAGAAATGTGGTTTTAGCGATGATACCGTTATTGTGAACGTACAGGGTGATGAGCCGATGATTCCTGCGGTCATTATTCGCCAGGTGGCTGAGAATCTGGCGCAACGTCAGGTCGGTATGGCGACTCTTGCGGCTCCGATTCACAGTGCGGAAGAGGCATTTAATCCGAATGCGGTAAAAGTCGTGTTGGACGCTGAAGGATATGCTCTCTATTTTTCACGCGCGACCATCCCATGGGATCGCGATCGTTTCGCCAAAAGTCTGGAAACGGTGGGGGACACCTTCCTGCGCCATCTGGGCATTTACGGCTATCGCGCCGGTTTTATTCGCCGCTATGTTAACTGGCAGCCTAGCCCGCTTGAGCATATCGAAATGCTGGAGCAGCTGCGAGTGCTGTGGTACGGCGAAAAAATTCACGTTGCCGTCGCAAAAGAAGTCCCGGGTACCGGCGTAGACACTGCCGAAGATCTTGAGCGCGTTCGCGCCGAAATGCATTAGTTTTTCTCACGGCACTCCCCCCATATTGAGGCGTATTTTTGGGAGGAGTGTCGTATCGTTGCGCTTTCCCTCCACTTTTCTTTTCATCAATTGATCTCATCCGGGTGACATCTGTCTGCACGACGCTCATTATGAAAGCAGTAGCATTTATGAGGGCAATCTGAAATGGAACAGTTGCGTGCCGAACTCAGCCACCTGCTGGGCGAAAAACTCAGTCGCATAGAATGCGTGAATGAAAAAGTGGATACGGCCCTGTGGTCACTGTACGACAGCCAGGGAAATCCGATGCCGCTGATGGCGAGAAGTTTCACCACGCCAGGTATGGCGCAGCAGCTGGCATGGAAAACCTCCATGTTGGCGCGCAGTGGTACGGTGCGAATGCCCGTCATTTACGGGGTCTTAACCCACGAAGAGCATCCCGGTCCCGATGTGCTACTGCTTGAGCGTTTACGCGGTGTGCCGGTGGAAGCGCCAGCCCGAACGCCCGAACGCTGGGAACATTTAAAAGATCAGATCGTAGAAGGTCTGCTGTCATGGCATCGGCAGGATAGCCGTGGCTGCGTGGGAATGGTGGATAACACGCAAGAGAATATCTGGCCATCCTGGTATCGTCAGCGTGTTGAAGTGTTGTGGACCACGTTAAATCAGTTCAACAATACCGGGCTGACGATGCAGGATAAGCGGATCCTGTTTCGTACCCGTGAGTGTTTGCCCGCTTTATTTGAAGGATTCAATGATAACTGCGTGCTGATCCACGGTAATTTTAGTTTACGTAGCATGCTCAAAGACGCCCGTAGCGATCAGCTTCTGGCGATGGTCGGACCGGGATTGATGCTGTGGGCGCCCAGAGAGTATGAATTGTTCCGTTTAATGGATAATGCGCTGGCGGAAAGTCTGCTTTGGCAATACCTGCAACGCGCGCCCGTGGCGGAGTCCTTCATCTGGCGGCGCTGGCTGTATGTGTTATGGGATGAGGTGGCGCAACTGGTCAACACCGGACGTTTTAACCGCTCCAACTTTGACCTGGCCACGAAATCACTGCTGCCGTGGCTCGCCTGATGAACATGTGAACGCCTTATCCGGCCTACAATTCTGCGCTGAACACGTAGGCCTGATAAGACGCGTTAGTGTCGCCATCAGGCAACATTCCTGTCAATGTTCCGATCCCTTTAGCCACTGCCAGATTCGCCCCAACGTTTCGTAACCAACACGATCGCTATGCATCAACCAGACGGGAGAGGGGATCGCGCGCTCCCACGGATTAAGCGGTGAATCAATCGCTAACTGGTTGGCTGGCGCGGGCAACGGATGTAGTCCGGCCTGTTGGAAGAAAATCATTGCTCGCGGTAAGTGCGATGCGGAGGTCACCAGCAAGAACGGCGCGCTGCCGATGGCCTGCTTAACCGCTGTTGCTTCTTCTTCGGTGTCTTTAGGTTTATCCAGCGTGATGATATCACCGGGCGGCACACCCAGTGACTGCGCTACGCGGGCGCCCGCTTCTGCAGTACTGACGTTATTGCTCTTTGCCGCAGCGCCGGTAAAGATAAGCTTCGATCCCGGGTTAGCACGCCAGAGGCGAATACCTTCATTCAGACGCGGAAGACTGTTGCTGATCAGGTTTGAACTCGGCGCCCACTGTGGATTCCAGGTATACCCTCCGCCCAGCACCACAATGTATTCCACTTTTTGTGTATCCTGCCAGGTTGGATAGCTATCCTCAATCGGTTTCAGCAGACTGTCGGCGACGGGCTGCAAGCTTAGAAGTAACAGTGCCAGCCAACTCAGGCTAATGCACACTTTCCCTGTTTTTTGAAAGCGGCTAAACCAGAGCAGCGCCAGGCCTATGCCCATGATAATGAGCATTAGCGGAAGTGGCAGCATCATACCGCCAATCACTTTCTTCAGCGTAAAAAACATCCTTTTTGGTTCCTTTTTTAACCATACAGCAGGGGATCAGCAGGGATATTACACCAGGAAGGTTCATTCTCGGCGTGGGTGTGACAAAATAGCGGTTTTACTTAGTCACCCTAAAGCCAGCATGTGGAGAGCCCGATGCGGGATCGCAATTTTGATGACATTGCAGAGAAGTTTTCCCGTAACATTTACGGCACCACCAAAGGTCAGCTTCGTCAGACGATCCTCTGGCAGGATCTGGACAAACTTCTTGCCGACTACGCGGGCCAAACGTTGCGTGTGCTTGATGCGGGTGGCGGAGAAGGGCAGACAGCCATTCTGATGGCGCAGCGGGGCCATCACGTCACCTTGTGCGATCTTTCTGCTGAGATGGTGGCGCGAGCGCAACGGGCGGCAGAAGAGCAAGGTGTGAGCGACAACATGCATTTTATACATTGTGCCGCTCAGGACATCCCACAGCATTTGGATTCTCAGGTTGATCTGATATTGTTTCATGCTGTGCTGGAATGGGTGGCCGATCCGCAAGCCGTCTTAAAAACATTGTGGTCGATGTTACGCCCGGGCGGTGCTTTATCGCTGATGTTCTACAATGCAAACGGTCTGTTGATGCGTAATGTGTTGGTCGGTAATTTCGGCTATGTACAGCAGGGAATGTATAAAAAGAAACGGCGCACGTTGTCTCCCGATTTTCCGCGCGACCCTCAGCAGGTCTATGGCTGGCTGGAGGAGATTGGCTGGGAGATAACCGGTAAAACGGGCGTGAGGGTGTTTCATGATTATCTGCGTGATAAACAAAAACAGCATGACTGTTTTGATGCTTTAACAGAAATAGAAACACGTTATTGCCGCCAGGAACCGTATATCAGCCTTGGGCGCTATATTCATGTCACCGCGATTAAACGTCCGGCCCGAGCCGCAGATGCAAGGATAACCTATGAGTGAATTTTCCCAGACAGTCCCCGAACTGGTTGCCTGGGCCAGAAAAAATGACTTCTCCATCTCTCTGCCGGTAGACAGACTTTCGTTCCTGCTGGCTGTTGCCACACTAAACGGTGAGCGACTTGACGGTGAGATGAGTGAAGGTGAACTGGTGGATGCGTTCCGCCATGTGAGTGATGCGTTTGAGCAAACCAGCGAAACCATCGGCGTCCGCGCCAACAACGCGATCAACGATATGGTGCGTCAACGTCTGCTGAACCGCTTTACCAGCGAGCAGGCTGAAGGCAACGCCATTTACCGTTTAACGCCGCTCGGGATTGGCATCACAGATTACTATATTCGTCAGCGCGAATTCTCTACGCTGCGTCTTTCTATGCAGCTGTCAATTGTGGCAGGCGAACTGAAGCGCGCGGCGGATGCGGCAGCGGAAGGTGGTGATGAGTTCCACTGGCATCGCAACGTCTATGCGCCATTGAAATACTCGGTGGCGGAGATTTTCGACAGTATCGATCTGACCCAGCGCATCATGGATGAACAGCAGCAGCAGGTAAAAGACGACATCGCACAGTTGCTAAACAAAGACTGGCGGGCGGCGATTTCCAGCTGTGAAATGCTGCTGTCTGAAACATCTGGTACGCTGCGTGAGCTGCAAGATACGCTGGAAGCGGCAGGGGATAAGCTGCAGGCTAACCTGTTACGCATCCAGGACGCCACGATGACGCATGACGATTTGCATTTTGTCGATCGGCTGGTGTTTGATTTACAAAGCAAGCTCGACCGCATTATTAGCTGGGGCCAGCAGTCCATTGACTTGTGGATCGGCTACGATCGTCACGTGCATAAATTTATCCGTACCGCGATCGACATGGATAAAAACCGCGTCTTCGCCCAGCGTCTGCGTCAGTCCGTGCAGACCTACTTTGACGACCCATGGGCGCTGACCTATGCCAACGCCGATCGTCTGCTGGATATGCGTGACGAGGAGATGGTGCTGCGTGACGAAGAGGTCACCGGTGAACTTCCGGAAGACCTGGAATATGAAGAATTTAACGAGATCCGTGAGCAGCTGGCGGCGATCATCGAAGAACAGCTGGCTATCTACAAATCCAGACAAACACCACTGGATCTCGGCTTGGTAGTGCGCGAGTATCTGGCGCAATACCCACGTGCGCGTCATTTCGACGTCGCGCGTATTGTTATCGATCAGGCGGTACGCCTTGGCGTAGCGCAAGCAGACTTCACCGGACTGCCAGCCAAATGGCAGCCGATTAATGATTACGGAGCCAAGGTACAGGCGCATGTCATTGACAAATATTGAACAAGTGATGCCGGTAAAGCTGGCGCAGGCGCTGGCGAATCCGTTATTTCCGGCACTGGATAGTGCCTTACGTTCGGGCCGCCATATCGGTCTGGATGAACTGGATAATCATGCCTTCCTGATGGATTTTCAGGAATATTTTGAAGAGTTTTACAGCCGCTATAACGTGGAATTGATCCGTGCGCCGGAAGGGTTCTTCTACCTTCGTCCGCGTTCAACGACGCTCATTCCGCGTTCGGTCCTGTCTGAACTGGACATGATGGTGGGTAAAATTCTTTGCTATCTCTATCTCAGCCCGGAACGCCTGGCGAACGAAGGGATTTTTACCCAGCAAGAGCTGTACGACGAGCTGCTAACGCTGGCAGATGAAGCGAAGTTACTGAAGCTGGTGAACAACCGTTCAACCGGTTCTGACGTTGACCGCCAGAAGCTACAGGAAAAAGTGCGTTCTTCGCTCAACCGCTTGCGCCGCTTAGGCATGGTGTGGTTTCTGGGCCACGACAGCAGCAAATTCCGTATTACGGAATCTGTCTTCCGCTTTGGTGCGGATGTGCGTAGCGGTGACGATCCGCGTGAAGCACAGCGTCGCTTAATTCGTGATGGTGAAGCGATGGCGGTCGAGAACCGTCTGCAGCTCAACGATGAGCCCGAAGAGAATCAGCCGGACAGTGGAGAAGAAGAATAATGATTGAACGCGGTAAATTTCGCTCACTTACGCTGATTAACTGGAATGGTTTTTTTGCCCGTACGTTTGATCTCGATGAGCTGGTCACCACGCTGTCCGGTGGTAACGGTGCGGGTAAATCCACCACCATGGCGGCATTTGTTACGGCGCTCATTCCGGACTTAACCCTGCTGCATTTCCGTAACACCACCGAAGCCGGTGCAACCAGCGGTTCACGTGATAAAGGCCTGCACGGTAAGCTGAAAGCAGGGGTTTGTTATTCAATGCTCGACGTCCTCAACTCGCGTCATCAGCGCGTGGTCGTGGGGGTGCGTCTGCAACAGGTTGCTGGTCGCGATCGCAAAGTGGATATCAAACCGTTTGCCATTCAGGGGCTGCCGATGTCGGTACAGCCAACCCAACTGGTGACGGAAACGCTGAACGAACGCCAGGCGCGCGTACTGTCTCTACCTGAGCTGAAAGAGAAGCTTGATGAGATGGAAGGCGTGCAGTTTAAGCAGTTCAACTCAATAACCGATTATCACTCATTGATGTTCGATCTGGGCATCATTGCCCGTCGTCTGCGCTCTGCGTCCGATCGTAGTAAATTCTACCGTCTGATTGAAGCCTCGCTGTACGGCGGGATCTCCAGCGCCATTACCCGTTCACTGCGTGACTACCTGCTGCCGGAAAACAGCGGCGTACGTAAAGCGTTCCAGGATATGGAAGCCGCGCTGCGTGAAAACCGTATGACGCTGGAAGCGATTCGCGTAACGCAGTCTGACCGCGACCTGTTTAAGCATTTAATCAGTGAAGCGACCAACTATGTGGCCGCAGATTATATGCGCCACGCCAATGAACGTCGTATCCATCTGGATAAAGCACTGGAATATCGTCGTGAACTGTATACCTCTCGCAAGCAGCTGGCGGCAGAGCAGTACAAACACGTGGATATGGCGCGTGAACTGGGTGAGCACAACGGTGCGGAAGGCGATCTGGAAGCTGATTACCAGGCCGCGAGCGATCACCTGAATCTGGTGCAAACCGCGCTGCGTCAGCAGGAAAAAATTGAACGCTACGAGGCGGATCTCGAAGAATTGCAGGTCCGTCTTGAAGAACAAAACGAGGTGGTCGCGGAAGCCGTTGACCGCCAGGATGAAAACGAAGCCCGCGCAGAAGCCGCTGAGCTGGAAGTGGATGAGCTGAAAAGCCAGCTTGCCGATTACCAGCAAGCGCTGGACGTCCAGCAAACGCGAGCCATCCAGTATACCCAGGCGATCCAGGCCCTAAACCGGGCGAAAGAGCTCTGCCACTTACCGGACCTGACAGCCGACAGCGCCGCCGAATGGCTGGAGACTTTCCAGGCCAAAGAGCAGGAAGCCACTGAAAAGCTGCTGACGTTAGAACAAAAAATGAGCGTGGCGCAAACCGCGCATAGCCAGTTTGAACAGGCTTATCAGCTGGTGGCGGCTATCAACGGCCCGCTGGCGCGCGGTGAAGCCTGGAGCGTGGCGCGTGAACTGCTGCGCGAAGGCGTGGAACAGCGCCACCTGGCAGAACAGGTTCAGCCGTTGCGTATGCGACTGAGCGAACTGGAGCAGCGTCTGCGCGAACAGCAGGATGCCGAGCGTCTGCTGGCCGAATTCTGCAAGCGTCAGGGTAAACAGTTCGATATCGATGAGCTGGAAGCGCTGCACCAGGAGCTGGAAGCACGCATCGCCGCCTTGTCGGACAGCGTCTCGTCTGCCAGCGAACAGCGTATGACGCTGCGTCAGGAGCAGGAACAGCTGCAATCCCGTATTCAGCATTTGATGAAGCGGGCACCTGTCTGGCTGGCTGCGCAAAATAGCCTGAATCAGCTTAGCGAGCAGTGTGGTGAAGAGTTTACCTCCAGCCAGGACGTGACCGAGTATCTGCAACAATTGCTGGAGCGCGAGCGTGAGGCCATTGTTGAGCGTGATGAAGTCGGCGCACGTAAAAATGCAGTTGATGAAGAGATTGAACGTTTAAGTCAGCCGGGCGGGGCGGAAGATCAGCGTCTGAACGCGCTGGCTGAACGCTTTGGCGGCGTACTGCTGTCAGAAATTTATGATGACGTTAGCCTTGAAGATGCACCGTACTTCTCTGCGCTATACGGTCCTTCGCGTCATGCCATTGTGGTACCGGATCTGTCGCTGATTACCGAACAGCTTGAAGGGCTGACGGATTGCCCGGAAGATCTCTATTTCATCGAAGGGGATCCGCAGTCGTTTGATGACAGCGTCTTCAGCGTTGATGAACTGGAAAATGCGGTGGTGGTGAAAACTGCCGAGCGTCAGTGGCGTTATTCTCGCTTCCCGACGGTGCCTATTTTTGGGCGTGCAGCACGTGAAAGCCGTATCGAAACCCTGCATGCCGAGCGTGAAGGGCTGTCTGAACGTTTCGCCACGCTCTCCTTTGACGTCCAGAAAACCCAACGTCTGCATCAGGCGTTCAGTCGCTTTATCGGCAGCCATCTGTCGGTGGCGTTTGAAGCCGATCCAGAAGCGGAAATTCGCCAACTGAATAGCCGTCGCGTTGAACTGGAACGTGCGCTGACCAATCATGAAAATGATAACCAGCAAAGCCGTATGCAGTTTGAACAGGCGAAAGAGGGCGTCTCTGCGCTGAACCGCCTGCTGCCGCGCTTGAATCTGCTGGCAGATGATACGCTAGCCGATCGCGTAGACGAAATTCGCGAGCGTCTGGATGAAGCTCAGGAAGCCGCGCGTTTTGTACAGCAACATGGCAATCAGTTGGCGAAACTGGAACCTATCGTTTCGGTTCTGCAAAATGACCCTGAGCAGTTTGAACAGCTGAAGGAAGACTATGCGTATTCCCAGCAGATGCAGCGCGATGCGCGTCAGCAGGCTTTTGCGCTGACCGAAGTTGTACAGCGTCGGGCGCACTTTAGTTATTCCGACTCAGCCGAAATGCTGAGCGGCAATAGCGATCTGAACGAAAAATTGCGTGAACGCCTGGAACAGGCGGAAGCCGAACGTACCCGCGCTCGCGAAGCGCTGCGCAGCCACGCCGCACAGTTAAGCCAGTACAACCAGGTCATGGCATCGCTGAAAAGCTCTTATGACACCAAAAAAGAGCTGCTGAACGATTTACAACGTGAACTGCAGGATATTGGCGTTCGTGCGGACAGCGGTGCCGAAGAGCGCGCGCGTATCCGTCGTGACGAACTGCATGCACAACTCAGCAACAACCGTGCACGCCGCAACCAACTTGAGAAAGCACTGACCTTCTGCGAAGCGGAGATGGAAAACCTGACCCGCAGACTGCGCAAGCTGGAACGTGATTATCATGAAATGCGCGAGCAGGTAGTCACCGCCAAAGCCGGCTGGTGTGCAGTCATGCGGATGGTGAAAGATAACGGTGTGGAACGGCGTCTGCACCGTCGCGAGTTGGCCTATCTTTCCGGTGACGAACTGCGTTCGATGTCGGATAAGGCGCTCGGTGCGCTACGTCTGGCGGTTGCAGATAACGAGCACCTGCGCGATGTGTTGCGTCTGTCTGAAGATCCAAAACGTCCAGAGCGCAAAATTCAGTTCTTCGTCGCGGTTTACCAGCATCTGCGTGAACGTATTCGCCAGGATATTATTCGTACCGATGATCCGGTTGAAGCCATTGAACAGATGGAGATTGAGCTGAGCCGTCTGACGGAAGAGTTAACCTCACGCGAACAGAAGCTGGCGATCAGCTCACGCAGCGTGGCGAACATTATTCGTAAGACCATTCAGCGTGAACAGAACCGTATTCGCATGCTGAACCAGGGGCTGCAAAGCGTGTCGTTTGGCCAGGTCAACAGCGTTCGCCTGAACGTCAATGTGCGTGAAACACATGCTACCTTGCTGGACGTACTTTCAGAGCAGCATGAACAGCATCAGGATCTGTTTAACAGCAATCGCCTGACCTTCTCAGAAGCGCTGGCGAAGCTGTATCAGCGTCTGAATCCGCAGATAGACATGGGGCAACGCACGCCACAAACCATTGGTGAAGAGCTGCTGGATTACCGTAACTATCTGGAAATGGAAGTTGAGGTTAACCGTGGCTCTGACGGCTGGCTGCGTGCTGAGTCTGGTGCGTTGTCAACGGGTGAAGCGATCGGGACCGGGATGTCTATTCTGGTGATGGTGGTGCAAAGCTGGGAAGATGAAGGCCGCAGATTGCGCGGGAAAGATATATCTCCTTGCCGCCTGCTGTTCCTTGATGAAGCTGCACGACTCGATGCGCGTTCTATTGCGACCTTGTTTGAGCTGTGTGAGCGTTTGCAGATGCAGCTGATTATCGCTGCGCCGGAAAACATCAGCCCAGAGAAAGGCACCACCTACAAACTGGTGCGTAAAGTCTTCCAGAACACCGAACACGTTCACGTGGTGGGGCTGCGCGGATTTGCGCCTCAGTTACCGGAACCACTGCCGGGGACTGAAGATGCCTCCTCGCAGGCAAGCTAAGCAAAAAGGCGGCTACATGGCTAATGCTCATCAGTTAAGCATGTATGATGAACATGTGATTCTTGCTCAGGGTTCCGTTCACCTCAGTGGTGTCATTTCTCTGAAGCGCAGATACCTGTGAACGTGCAAGGGAGGCTCACCGCCACCTCCCTTGCAACCCAGGCTCCCGGCGGGAAAATCGTCGCTGCGCGAGTTATTCGTCTTATGCCGTCTGCCTGTCGGGTCGGGGCCGAGCCTGCATCCATGCAGGCCATCCCCTCTGCCCGCATCCCTGCGGGCAGTCCCGGGCAGACGTCAACGCCTCATCGATTTTCAGCCGGACAGGGGTCATCGCTTCAATGCCCTGACTTTCAGTAAAAGCTGTTTTGCTGTTTAAACAAAAACGCAGATGGTCAGGTGTGGGCTGGTCCGGCTGAAAATTGCCGACGTGTTTCCGTAAGGCCGGGAGAGCCAGCATGGATGCTGGCTCAGGGCGCGCTTTGCAGGGACGCTTCCTCGCGCCCGGCCCGGTAGCCAGGAGGAATAAGCGGAGGGTATTGCGTAGCAACAATTTTCCCGCCGGGAGCCGGGATTGTAAAGGGCGTGGCGGAGAACGCCCTTTACACGTTCACGGGAATCCGTGTTTCAGAGAAACAATGAGCATGAGGTGAACGGAACTCTATTTCCGAGATAGCATGTTCTTTACCTCCGCCAGTTTACTGAAACTGAGGCGCTAACTGACTGGCATTACGGCTACATGGCCGCCTTATTTTTTTCCGAAAAGACTTCATGCCTGGTGTAATTTCTTTAGACTTCTTTACATTAGGTTAGGCAAAAAGTTTTTGATGTTTATATACTAAAGGTGAGCCTAACGCATCACAGGCTTGCTCGTCATACTTCAGTTTGTATTGGCGTTTTACAGGTCCGACCCTCGTCAGAATAAAGAGGAATACAGACGGCCTGGCTATTCAGAGTATGATAAAGAAAACAGGGGGCAAGGGATGTTGCTTAATAAAATGTGTGGTCGTCGGCTATCGGCAATCAGTTTGTGCCTGGCCGTAACATTCGCTCCACTGTTCAATGCTCAGGCCGATGAGCCTGAAATGATCCCTGGCGATAGCTCTGCGACCGTCAGTGAACAGCCAACAGCGTTATCGCAGCCGCAGGTTCAATCTTCTGCGACGGCCATCATGGCGGGTATTCAACCGCTGCCAGAAGGCGTGTCTGTCGATAAAGCCCGCGCCGAAATACACTCTCAGCTGCCAGCAGGTTATACGCCGGTTTACATGAGCCAGCTGGAACTGCTGTATGCCGCACGCGAAATGAAGCCGATGTGGGAAAATCGTGATGCGGTAAAGGCATTTCAGCAACAGTTAGCCGAGGTCGCAATTGCCGGCTTTCAGCCGCAGTTCACTACCTGGGTTGCACTTCTGACTGACCCGGCAGTAACCGGTCAGGCGAGAGACATCGTGCTCTCTGATGCGATGATGGGGTATCTGCACTTTATCGCTAACATCCCTGTCAAAGGTAATCGCTGGCTTTACAGCGATAAGCCCTATGCGCTAACGACGCCGCCGATTTCCGTCATCAACCAGTGGCAGGTCGCACTGGATAACGGTCAACTGACTTCATTTGTGGCCAGCCTTGCGCCTCAACATCCGCAGTATGCAGCCATGCATGAATCACTGCTCAAGCTGGTGGGCGATACACGTCCCTGGCCACAGCTCACCAGTACAGCAACGCTGCGTCCGGGGGAGTGGAGTAATGACATCCCCGCGCTACGTGAAATTTTGCGTCGAACCGGGATGCTGGAGCCTGCCGTCAGTACGTCTGGCAAAGAAGGGCGTGGTACCTACGATCGTGAATTGGTTGATGCGGTAAAGCGTTTTCAGACGTGGCAGGGACTTGGCGCAGATGGCGCGATTGGCCCTGCGACGCGTGACTGGCTGAACGTGACGCCTGCTCAGCGTGCGGGCGTGCTGGCGTTAAATATTCAGCGCTTGCGCCTGCTGCCGAGTGAGCTGTCTACCGGTATCATGGTGAACATTCCTGCCTATTCGCTGGTTTATTATCAGAATGGCAATCAGGTGCTGGCCTCGCGCGTTATTGTCGGGCGTCCCGATCGTAAAACGCCGATGATGAGCAGTGCGCTAAATAACGTGGTCGTTAACCCACCGTGGAACGTTCCGCCGACGCTGGCACGTAAAGATATTCTGCCTAAGTTATGGAATGATCCGGGATATCTTGAACGTCACGGCTATACCGTAATGCGCGGCTGGAACAGTAAAGAGACGATAGATCCGTGGCAGGTTGACTGGGCGACCATCACTGCGTCCAATCTGCCGTTCCGCTTTCAGCAGGCTCCGGGTGCACGTAACTCGCTCGGACGCTATAAATTCAATATGCCGAGTTCGGACGCTATTTATCTGCACGATACGCCGAACCACAATCTGTTCCAGAAAGATACGCGGGCGTTAAGCTCCGGATGCGTGCGTGTGAACAAGGCATCTGAGCTGGCGAATATGCTGCTACAGGACGCGGGTTGGAATGATTCACGCATCTCGGATGCCCTGAAGCAAGGGGATACGCGGTATGTGAATATTCGCCAGAATATTCCGGTCAACCTCTACTATCTGACCGCATTTGTCGGCCCTGATGGGCGCACGCAGTATCGTACAGATATTTACAATTACGATCTGACAGCGCGATCCAGCGCACAAATTGTGTCAAAAGCCGAGCAATTAATCAGATAAATGAAGCAGTTCGAGGAAAATGATTGTCGTAAGTTATGCTGGAAACGGGGCAAAATGGCTGTGAGCCCCGTATTTCCTGGGGTTGGGAGCCTTGACGTGGACTACTTAGCCAGATAAGGTTTCCCGCGTGCGCTAGAGCATACATACGATAACATTGACCTTGTAGACCTTAATACCATGGACAAATTTGACGCTAATCGCCGCAAACTGCTGGCGCTTGGTGGTATTGCCCTCGGCGCTGCCATCTTGCCTACGCCTGCATTTGCAACACTCTCTACCCCACGTCCGCGTATATTGACTCTGAATAACCTGCATACCGGTGAGTCAATAAAAGCAGAGTTTTTTGATGGCAGGGGCTATATTCAGGACGAATTAGCAAAACTTAACCACTTTTTCCGTGATTTTCGGGCCAATAAAGTGAAATCCATTGACCCGGGACTGTTTGATCAACTCTTCCGTCTGCAGGGCCTGCTGGGCACGCGTAAACCCGTACAGCTGATCTCAGGCTATCGCTCTATCGATACCAATAATGAACTCCGTGCACGTAGCCGTGGTGTGGCCAAGAAAAGCTACCACACTAAAGGTCAGGCCATGGATTTCCATATTGAAGGCATTGCATTAAGTAATATTCGCAAAGCTGCGTTATCTATGCGCGCAGGTGGTGTAGGATACTACCCCAGCAGTAACTTTGTGCATATTGACACCGGCCCTGCACGGCACTGGTGATCCATAAGCTTAATGAAACAGGAGCTGTATGAACTATCGTATTATTCCGGTCACTGCCTTCGCCCAGAACTGCTCGCTAATCTGGTGTGAGCAGACTCGTCTGGCCGCGCTGGTCGATCCCGGCGGCGATGCCGAGAAAATCAAACAGGAAGTGGATGCCAGCGGTCTGACGCTAATGCAGATCCTGCTTACTCACGGTCATCTTGACCATGTTGGAGCGGCGGCTGAACTGGCACAGCATTATGGTGTACCGGTTATTGGCCCGGAAAAAGAAGATGAGTTCTGGTTACAGGGACTCCCTGCTCAGAGCCGCATGTTTGGCTTGGGAGATTGTGAGCCGCTGACGCCCGATCGCTGGTTGAATGAAGGTGACCGGATAAGCGTTGGCAACGTGACGTTACAGGTTCTGCATTGTCCGGGTCATACACCGGGACATGTGGTCTTCTTTGATGAGCAATCAAAATTACTGATTTCTGGTGATGTGATTTTCAAAGGCGGCGTAGGGCGCAGCGATTTCCCGCGCGGAGATCATAGCCAACTGATCGATTCGATTAAACGTAAACTTTTGCCGTTGGGCGATGATGTGACGTTTATTCCGGGTCATGGACCACTTTCTACGCTGGGTAACGAACGGCTACATAACCCGTTCCTGCAGGATGAAATGCCTGTCTGGTAATATCTCAGATAAACAAAAGGCCGCTATTGCGGCCTTTTTTGTGCGCGATAGATTACAGTACTGCGACAATCGCTTCGCACAGCGGCGCCATATTATCTGGCGTCATTCCTGCCACGTTTACGCGTCCGGAAGCGACGGCATAGACGCCAAACTCTTCACGCAGACGCAGAACCTGCTCTTTGGTCAGGCCGCTAAACGAGAACATGCCGTTCTGTTTGATGATAAAGCTGAAGTCGCGGTTTGCACCTTTCTCTTGCAACGTATTCACAAACAGTAAACGCATGCGCTGAATGCGCTGGCGCATATCAGTCAGTTCCTGTTCCCAGATAGCACGCAGCGCGTCGTTGCTCAGAATCGTGGCCACTACGGATGCACCGTGTGCTGGTGGGTTGGAATAGTTAGCGCGAATGGCTGATTTCATCTGGCTGAACGCACGGTCAACGGTTTCAGTATCGGCAGCAACCAGCGTACAGGCGCCTACACGCTCATTGTACAGTCCAAAGTTCTTGGAGTAGGAGCTGGCAACGATCAGCTCTTTGTGCAGAGCCGCAAATGCGCGCAGACCTTCTGCATCTTCTTCCAGGCCACGGGCAAAACCCTGGTATGCGAAGTCGAACAGCGGTAACCAACCTTTTTCGACAGACATCTGAGCCAGCGTTTGCCACTGTTCCAGCGTAGGATCGATGCCGGTAGGGTTATGGCAGCAGCCGTGGAATAGCACCACGTCGCCAGCCTGCGCTTCGCTGAGGCTTGCCAGCAGCGCATCAAAATCTAACGAGTGGTTTGCTGCATCGTAATAGTTGTATTCACAAACTTCCAGGCCTGCAGAGTTAAAGACGCTCTTATGGTTCGGCCAGCTTGGATTGCTCACCCATACGCGTTTAGCCGACGTATTTTTTGCCAGAAAATCAGCTGCCACACGCAGTGCACCAGTGCCGCCAGGGGTCTGTGCGGTACGTGCACGCTTATCGTTGATCAGCGAACTTTCTTTACCAAACAGTAATTCCTGAGTGCAGCGACCAAACTCTGGAATACCGTCAATGCCAAGGTAATTTTTGGTGGTTTCATTTTCCAGTATATATTGCTCGGCTTTTTTAACGCTGGTCAGCACCGGCGTTTTGCCTGTCTCATCTTTATATACACCGATCCCGAGGTTTATTTTTCCAGGGCGGTCATCGGCACGAAACAAATCAGCCAGACCCAAAATGGGGTCGGCAGGAGCGGCGGTAATGTTCTCAAACATGACGAGGTTCCATAGTGATTACAGAAGGGAAGTCCGCTATCAGGTTAACGGTAGATTTACAAAATGCCAACCGTTACTGACGAAAAGCTGAGGTGTTTTTTTAAGACGCAAGAATTCGCTAGCAGATATAAAAAAACAGGACCGAAGTCCTGTTTTATAGGCATTTAACAAAGAGGTCTGCTATTAGAACTGGTAAACGATACCGACTGCTACGGTGTCGTCAGAGTTCACGCCCAGTTTGTTATCAGAGTCGATCTGGTTGATCTGGTAGTCAACATAGGTGGACATGTTTTTGTTGAAGTAGTAGGTAGCGCCTACTTCAATGTAGTCAACCAGATCTTCGTTACCCACGCCTTCTACGTCTTTCGCTTTAGATTTGTTGTAGGAGAGGGATGGACGCAGACCGAAATCGAACTGGTACTGAGCGACAACAAAGAAATCTTCAGTTTTGTTGGCGAAGCCACTGTTTCCGGCACCTGAGATGCGAGTTGCGTTACGGGTTTCACCGTAGTTCGCTGCCAGGTAGATGTTGTTAGCATCGTATTTAACGCCAGTTGCCCACTGCTCAGCTTTTTTGCCGCCGTTAGCGTAGAAAGAGTTTTCCTGCGCGTTGGTACGGTCAGCTGCACCGTATGCACCGACGATACCGAAGCCATCCATTTCGTAGCTTACAGAACCGCCAACGCCGTCACCGTTAGAACGACCGGTATTGCCATCACGCTCGTTTTTACCCAGATACTGGATACCGAAGTTCAGGCCGTCAACCAGACCGAAGAAGTTAGAGTTACGGTAGGTTGCAACACCACCCACACGGCCAACGAAGAAGTTGTCGCTGTATGCGGTATCACCACCAAATTCTGGCAGCATATCGGTGTAACCCAGTGCATCGTAAACGATACCGTAGTTACGACCGTAGTCGAAAGAGCCCAGATCGGCATATTTCAGACCAGCAAATGCCAGACGGGTTTTGTTGCCGTTCTGAGCGTCGCTGCCGCCTTCAGAGTTATTACCGGCAAAGTTGTATTCCCACTGACCGTAACCGGACAGATCGGAATTAATCTGAGTTTCCCCTTTGAAACCAAGACGGGCATAAGTCTGATCGCCATCGTTGCCAGCGTTATCAGAAAAATAGTGCAGACCTACGGTTTTACCGTATACATCCAGCTTGTTGCCATCTTTGTTATAAACTTCTGCAGCGTTAGCTGCCCCGGCTACCAGCAGAGCAGGGATAACCACTGCCAGAATATTGCGCTTCATCATTATTTATTACCCTCATCGGTTTTTATATGACACCTGCCACTGCCGCCAATAAATTCCGTCAATCAAAATTTACGGAACTATTGATGAGAGTTTGGTGTCTTTATGTGTCTGACAGGCATCTTTCCATTCAAACTACCGTTTCGCTACCGTCAAAGTGCTACAAATATAAAGATTTGGTTTCAAAAAGAAAAAATATGTAACAAGATGTTATTTTTGTGCAACTTTGTGAACAGCGTCAAACTTCGGATGCCCCTGCGCTTAAAATTCTCGTTTTTATTTCTATTTATATGATTTTCTTATGTTTAATTTTGCTAAGGTCGTTTTTTATCCGTTATGCCGGAAAGTTCGGATTTTACAGGTAACGATTTTTGGACGTCTGGAGTGCCGTGCGAGAGGCTAAAAAATGTACTATTTAATCAGAAAATGCTAATCCACAATAAAATTGCTGATTATTTTTTGTGCAAATGTATTGCGATGAAATATTACGTAACAGGTGGAGGGGATTGAAAGGTTGTGTTTAACGTGAGATGGGTATCCAGATAACACGAAAAGGGTATAAAAAAGGCCAGCAATGCTGGCCTTTGAAACAATAACGCACGTTAGAAGGTGGCGTTACGTGGAGTACGCGGGAACGGAATAACATCACGGACGTTCTGTACGCCGGTGACGTAAGCGATCAGACGCTCGAAGCCCAATCCGAAGCCGGAATGCGGAACGGTACCGTAGCGACGCAGGTCGCGATACCACCAGTAATCCTCTTTGTTCAGACCCATTTCCAGCATACGGGCATCCAGCACGTCCAGGCGCTCTTCACGCTGAGAACCACCGATGATTTCACCGATTCCCGGGGCCAGTACGTCCATTGCAGCAACGGTTTTACCGTCTTCGTTAAGGCGCATATAAAACGCTTTGATATCTTTCGGGTAGTTTTTCACTACCACCGGCGCTTTAAAGTGCTCTTCAGCAAGGTAACGTTCATGCTCAGAAGACAGATCCACACCCCAGTAAACAGGGTTTTCGAACTGTTTACCGCATTTTTCCAGAATGCTTACCGCGTCGGTGTAATCCACCTGCGCGAAGTCAGCGTCAATGAAACGTTCCAGGCGTGAAATCGCGTCCTTGTCGACACGTTCAGCGAAGAATTTCATATCATCCGCACGCTCTGCCAGTACGGCTTTAAACGCGTACTTCAGCATCGCTTCAGCCAGGCCTGCAACATCATTCAGGTCAGCAAAAGCCACTTCTGGTTCCAGCATCCAGAACTCTGCCAGGTGACGACTGGTGTTAGAGTTTTCTGCACGGAATGTCGGGCCAAAAGTATAAATTTTAGACAGGGCGCAGGCGTAGGTTTCACCGTTCAGCTGACCGGAAACGGTCAGGAAGGCTTCTTTACCAAAGAAGTCTTTATCGAAATCGACTTTACCCTGATCGTTACGCGGCAGGTTTTCCAGATCCAGCGTAGAAACACGGAACATTTCACCGGCACCTTCCGTATCGGAAGCGGTGATCAACGGAGTAGATACCCAAAAGAAACCCTGCTCGTGGAAGAAACGATGCAGAGCTTGTGCCAGCGTATGACGTACACGCGCTACCGCACCAATCATGTTGGTACGCGGACGCATATGCGCCACTTCACGCAGATACTCAATGCTGTGACGCTTAGCTGCCATTGGGTAAGTGTCAGGATCTTCAACCCAGCCCGTTACTTCAACCTCAGTGGCCTGAATTTCAAAGCTCTGTCCTTGTCCAGGAGATGCAACGACTTTACCCGTTACGATAACTGAACAACCCGTCGTCAGGCGCAGTACGTCCTGATTGTAATTGGGCAGAGAATTATTGATGACGGCCTGTACAGGATCAAAGCAGGAACCGTCATAAACGGCGAGGAAGGAGATGCCAGCTTTTGAATCTCGGCGGGTACGCACCCATCCGCGCACGGTGACTTCGCTGTCAACGGCTACGCGGCCCTGGAGTACGTCGGCTACAGGCACAACGCTCATAATATTCTCTCTGTTAATAGTCGGATATATAAACACATGTCCACCCGTAATGGGGGGATACCTATGTTACCTGGCATCTGCAATCAGACAAGCAGAATTCGTAGCTGGAGTGAAAGATTTCGGAAATAAACGCGAAAAAGGGAGCCAAAATGGCTCCCTGGAAGGCTTAACTGGCTTTTTTGATATGCGGGAGATCGAAGGCTTTGCGCAGTGCACGAACAAATGCTTTATCGTGGCAGATGGTTTTACCCGGGCTGTCAGATAACTTCGCCACCGGTTTGCCGTTACATTCCACCAGCTTGATCACAATATTGAGTGGCTTAACCTGCGGAATGTCGCATGTTAGCCGTGTCCCAATACCAAAACTCAACTGTACGCGGGAAGAGAAGTGGCGGTAGAGTTCAATCGCTTTTTTCAGATCGAGATTATCTGAGAAGACCAGCGTTTTGCTCAGCGGATCAATACCCAGTTTTTCATAATGAGCGATGGCTTTTTCACCCCATTCCACCGGATCGCCTGAGTCATGGCGTAACCCTTGGTAGCGGGTAGCGAACTCAACGCCAAAGTCGCGTAAAAATGCGTCCATGGTGATGCAATCGGTCAATGCAATGCCGAGTTGATCAGGGTATTCATTTAACCAGGCTGCCAGGGCTACGCGCTGGCTGGTGGCAAGTTCTGGACTGATTTGCTGATGAGCCTGGAACCACTCATGCGCCTGCGTACCCATTGGGGTTAATGACAGGCGGCGGGCCAGATCGTAGTTACTGGTGCCGACAAACCAGGGCTCTTGCTGCAGGCGTTTAACGATAGCCTGCTGTACTTCGCGCGAAAAACGACGACGCGTACCGAAATCCATCAAATGGAAGCGGGACATATCGACATCTTTCGTTAAAGCAGAGAATTCTACTAGTTTGCTTTCCAGCTCATCGAGTGCCTGCGGGACGCCTGATTCAGGTGAACGGTAACGGTGTACCAGTTCGCTAATCACAGCTAACAGCGGGACTTCCCACATGATCACTTCACGCCACGGACCGGTTAAGCGGATGTTTAGCTTGCCGTTATCATTGGTGACGTGAACCTGTTCCGGGTTATAGCGGAAATCACGTAACCAGGTGAGGTAATCAGCTTTAAAGAAAGGCAGGCCGGAGAGCCACTGGTACTCATCCTCCTGCAGTCGCAGGTGCTGCATAGCATTCACCTGCTCACGAATAGAATCGGCATAAATACCGAGCAGGTCATCGCCACGGCAACGAAATTCAGCCGCTACTTGTACATCATAGTAGTGGTGAAAAACGGCTTGCTGCATATGCAACTTATAAGCGTCTGTATCCAGCAGCGAGTGCAGAACAGGAGAAGCGAATTGTGTCATAGGTGCGCAGTAGCATCCTCTCACGGGAGCGTTTAGTACAATAAACAACTAAGAAAACCGCTGGAGTATACCCTGTTTAGCGATTTATTGAACCCCGATCACACCATAAGCTCTCTTTCTGGTCGAGGGCAATTCGTGCCACGTGTTATGAAAATGTAGCAAAAAGGGTGTTTGTGCCTGAAAAGATGAACATTCTGCGTAGCGCGATTTACGCAACAGGAATAGACTGAAGCCGAGACTCTATTAAAGATGCTAAAGGTTTTTTTATGACACAACAGCCACAAGCCAAATACCGTCACGACTATCGTGCGCCGGATTACCAGATTACTGATATTGACTTGACCTTTGACCTGGATGCTGAAAAAACCGTGGTCACCGCAGTGAGCCAGGCTGTCCGTCATGGCGCGTCTGATGTGCCCCTGCGCCTGAATGGCGAAGATCTGACCCTGGTGTCGATCCACGTGAACGACGAGCCGTGGACAGAGTATAAAGAAGAAGAGGGCGCTCTGGTCATTAGTCAGTTGCCGGAGCGTTTTACGCTGCGTATCGTGAATGAAATTAGCCCGGCGGCCAATACTGCGCTGGAAGGGCTGTACCAGTCTGGCGAAGCGCTGTGCACCCAGTGTGAAGCAGAAGGGTTCCGCCATATTACCTGGTATCTCGACAGACCCGATGTTCTGGCGCGTTTTACCACCAAAATTATCGCCGATAAAACCCAATATCCGTTCCTGCTCTCCAACGGCAACCGTGTGGCGCAGGGCGAACTGGAAAATGGTCGTCACTGGGTACAGTGGCAGGACCCGTTCCCGAAACCGTGCTATCTGTTTGCGTTGGTAGCCGGTGATTTCGACGTTCTGCGCGATACCTTTACCACCCGTTCCGGGCGTGAGGTGGCGCTGGAACTGTACGTCGATCGCGGCAACCTTGACCGCGCGCCGTGGGCGATGACCTCGCTGAAAAACTCCATGAAATGGGATGAAGAGCGCTTTGGCCTCGAGTATGACCTCGACATCTATATGATTGTCGCCGTGGATTTCTTCAACATGGGCGCGATGGAGAATAAAGGTCTGAACATCTTTAACTCCAAATATGTGCTGGCACGTACCGATACCGCCACCGACAAAGACTACCTCGATATTGAGCGCGTTATCGGTCATGAGTATTTTCACAACTGGACCGGCAACCGTGTGACCTGCCGTGACTGGTTCCAGTTGAGCCTGAAAGAAGGCTTAACCGTGTTCCGCGATCAAGAGTTCAGTTCCGATCTCGGCTCACGCGCGGTAAACCGCATCAGCAATGTGCGCACCATGCGTGGTCTGCAGTTTGCTGAAGATGCCAGCCCGATGGCGCATCCTATCCGTCCGGATATGGTCATTGAAATGAACAACTTCTATACCCTGACCGTGTACGAAAAGGGCGCTGAAGTCATTCGTATGATCCACACCCTGCTCGGTGAGGCTAACTTCCAGAAAGGGATGCAACTGTACTTTGAGCGTCATGACGGCAGTGCTGCAACCTGTGATGATTTCGTGCAGGCGATGGAAGATGCTTCTAACGTTGATCTCTCCCATTTCCGCCGCTGGTACAGTCAGTCCGGTACGCCGATTCTGACCGTGCGTGATGACTACAATCCGTCAACTGAGCAGTACACGCTGACGATCAGCCAGCGCACGCCGGCCACGCCGGATCAGGCCGAAAAACAGCCGCTGCATATTCCTTTCGCCCTCGAGTTGTATGACAACGAAGGGAAAGTGATCCCGCTACAAAAAGGCGGGCACCCGGTGAATTCTGTACTCAACGTCACCCAGGCAGAGCAGACCTTTGTCTTTGATAACGTCTACTTCCAGCCGGTTCCGGCGCTGCTGTGCGAATTCTCCGCGCCGGTAAAACTGGAATACAAATGGAGCGATCAGCAGCTGACCTTCCTGATGCGTCATGCGCGTAACGATTTCTCTCGTTGGGACGCGGCGCAAAGCCTGCTGGCGACCTATATTAAGCTTAACGTTGCCCGTCATCAGCAGGGACAACCGCTGTCGCTGCCGGTACACGTGGCTGATGCATTCCGCGCAATTTTACTGGATGAGAAAATCGATCCGGCGCTGGCGGCAGAGATCCTGACGCTGCCTTCAGTAAATGAAATAGCTGAACTGTTCGATATCATCGATCCGGTGGCGATAACCGAAGTACGCGAAGCGTTAACCCGCACGCTGGCGGCCGAGCTGGCAGATGAATTCCTCGCCATCTATAACGCTAATCATCTTGATGAGTACCGCGTTGAGCATGCCGATATTGGCAAGCGTACGCTGCGTAACGCCTGCCTGCGTTTCCTGGCCTTTGGCGAAACCCATCTGGCTGACACGTTGGTAAGCAAGCAGTATCGTGAAGCGAACAATATGACCGATGCGCTGGCGGCGCTATCCGCGGCAGTGGCGGCGCAGCTGCCTTGTCGCGACGCGCTAATGCAGGAGTATGACGATAAGTGGCACCATGACGGTCTGGTGATGGACAAATGGTTTATCCTGCAATCCACCAGCCCGGCGAAAAACGTGCTGGAAACGGTACGCGGCCTGCTGAAGCATCGCTCTTTCAGTATGAGTAACCCGAACCGAATTCGTTCGCTGATCGGTGCCTTTGCGGGTAGCAACCCGGCGGCATTCCATGCGGAAGATGGTAGTGGATATCAGTTCCTGGTCGACATGTTGACTGAGCTTAATAGTCGTAACCCGCAGGTGGCGTCACGTCTGATTGAGCCGCTAATTCGCTTAAAACGTTATGATGCAAAACGTCAGGCGAAAATGCGTGCGGCGCTGGAACAGCTGAAAGGTCTGGAGAATCTCTCCGGCGATCTGTTCGAGAAGATTGACAAAGCGTTAGCCTGAAACGTTGACCTGTAGTTTAGTAGGCCGGATAAGGCGGTAACACCGCCATCCGGCAAAAGGCCCGGTAAGCGCTACCGGGCCTGGTTTTCTGAGCGGTTATCCATGTCGAAGGATTGGTTGTTCCGTCTCGCCGCGTTTCATAACCCGGTTCAACACTTCCGCTTCCAGATCGGCTAACCGTACCGATCCCAAACGGCGGGGGCGCTGAATATCCACCGTAAGATCCAGTCCGATTTTTCCGTCCTCAATCAGCAACACGCGATCGGCCATAGCCACCGCTTCACTGACGTCATGAGTGACCAGCAGTACGGTAAAGCCGTGCTCTTGCCATAAAGAGACGATCAGATCCTGCATTTCAAGGCGGGTTAGGGCATCCAGAGCGCCGAGGGGTTCATCCAGCAGCAGCAAACCAGGGCGATGAATTAATGCCCGTGCCAGGGCTACACGCTGTTTTTGTCCACCGGACAGCGCAGTCGGCCATTCGTGAGCACGACTCTCCAGCCCAACTGCGGCCAGCGCATCTCGGGCCGCATCGCGCCACTGACCTTTCAAACCCAGGCCCACATTATCGATAACCGTCTTCCATGGCAGCAGACGCGCATCCTGGAACATCATACGTGTATCATCCTGAATTTCCGCCAGTGGGGTGGTTCCGGCAAGTAATGCGCCTGAGGTGGGCGATTCCAGCCCTGCCAGCAGACGCAGCAATGTACTTTTACCACCGCCGCTGCGGCCAACCACGGCAACAAACTGTCCGGCCGGAATATGCAAATCTAATTGATTGAGCACTGTATTGGCGGCGTATTGTTTTGTCACGGCGCTCAGCAACAGCGGTGTACCCTGGTTCAGGCGAGCGGTATTCATACGGTAGCCTCCTTTACATGGTAAGCCGGATGCCAGCGTAGCCAGACTCGCTCCAGCAGTTGGGCGCTGACGTCGGCAAGTTTGCCGAGCAGGGCGTAGAGAATAATGGCCACCACGACCACATCGGTTTGCAGAAATTCGCGGGCGTTCATCGCCAGGTAACCAATACCGGCATTGGCAGAAATGGTTTCCGCCACAATCAGCGTCAGCCACATCAGCCCGAGAGCAAAACGCACGCCGACCATAATCGAGGGCAGGGCGCCGGGGAGGATCACATGAACAAACAGTGAAAAGCCGGATAATCCATAGCTGCGCGCCATTTCTACCAGCCCACGATCGATATTACGGATCCCATGCCAGGTGTTGATGTAAATTGGGAACAGTGTGCCCAACGCCACGAGAAAGATCTTGGCGGATTCATCAATGCCGAACCACAAAATCACCAGCGGGATCAGCGCCAGATGCGGTACGTTACGCAGCATCTGCACCGAGGTATCCAGCAGGCGTTCTCCCCAATGCGAAAGACCGCTGATCAGTCCCAGCGTCAGGCCAATCGATCCACCGATGGAGAATCCGATCAGCGCGCGCCAGGAACTGATGGCCAGATGCTGCCAAAGCTCGCCACTGGCGGAAAGCGTCCAGAAAGCTTCGATAACACCTTCCGGAGAGGGCAGAATGCGAGTGGACAGCCAGCCCATTGAAGATGCGAGCTGCCAGAGCGCCACCAAACCTACCGGTAAAAACCAGGGCGCGAGGCGTAATAACCACCTGTTTTTCGGCGTTGCCATTAGCCGCTCCTTAACTTTGCGCGACTTTGCGCGGGATAAATTCGTTTGCCACCGCTTCACCTTGTTGTTGCAGGTATTGCGGCTGCGGAATTTCCGGTATAGCAACATCCAGATGCGGGAACAGCAGCTCGCCAACCTTGTATGCCTCTTCCAGATGTGGGTATCCGGACAACACAAAGCTGTCGATTCCCAGCGCGGCATACTCGTTGATACGCGCCGCGACAGTCGGACCATCTCCGACCAGCGCGGTACCCGCACCACCGCGTACCAGTCCAACGCCTGCCCACAGGTTCGGACTAATTTCCAGTTTGTCGCGTTTACCATTGTGCAGTGCAGCCATTCGCTGCTGACCAACCGAATCCGTTCTTGAGAAGGCGGCCTGGGCTTTGGCAATGGTGTCGTCATCAAGGTGGGCTATCAGACGATCCGCTGCCTGCCACGCCTCGTGGGTTGTCTCCCGTACGATCACATGCAGACGAATACCAAAGCGGATCTTGCGCCCGAGCGCCGCTGCTTTGGCCCGCACCTGTTCAATCTTCGCTTTCACCTGTTCCGGCGGCTCGCCCCAGGTCAGATAAAGATCAACCTGCTCGGCAGCAAGGTCTTGTGCGACATCAGACGAGCCGCCGAAATAAAGTGGTGGCCGGGGTTGTTGAACGGGAGGGAAAAGCAGCTTCGCGCCGCGGACATGAATATGTTTGCCGTTGAAATCCACCGTTTCACCTTGCAGCAAGCGCCGCCAGACCTGAGTAAATTCAGCAGAGGCTTCATATCGTTCTGTGTGATCGAGGAACACGCCGTCACCTGCCAGCTCCTGCGGATCGCTGCCGGTCACCAGGTTAAATAACGCCCGGCCATTTGAGAGTCTGTCGAGCGTCGCAGCCTGACGTGCGGCAACCGTTGGCGAGGTGACGCTTGGGCGCAGCGCGACCAGAAACTTTAATCTCTGGGTGACTGGGATCATCGAAGCGGCGACCAGCCAGGCATCTTCGCAAGAGCGACCGGTTGGGATCAGGACGCCGGTAAATCCAAGACGATCGGCCGTTTGCGCGATTTGTTGCAGATAACTGTGATCGACCGGGCGCGAACCTTCTTCCGTTCCAAGATAATGACCGTCACCGTGGGTGGGTAAAAACCAGAACATATTCAGACTCATAATTTTTCTCCTGCCTGCTGAGTGGGTTGCCAGATACGCTGGCGAATATCGATTTTTTTCGGCACCAAACGGTTGTCATAAAACAGATCGGCGGTTTGTTGTTGCAGGGCAGCAACAGAGGCGTTGACTGGCACAATGGTGGTTGGCGGACGGTGATCCAGATAAGACGCAATCACCGGTTCGGGCAGCCCCATGGTTTTGGCCAGCAGGGTAATGCTTTGCTGGCGCTGGTTGAGCGTTAGCGCATCGGCCTGGCTAAAGGTATCCAGTACGCCAAGTACAAAAGCGCCATTTTTCTCGGCATAAGGACGGGCGGCGAGATAAAACGAACCGGTTTGCTTGAGGTCTGAGCCGTCCTTCAGTACGCGTACATCACCTTGCAGTAACGCGGCGGAATAATAGGGATCCCAGATAGCCCACGCATCCACGTTTCCTTGCTGAAAGGCCGCTCGCGCATCGGCGGGAGTCAGATACGTCGGTTGAATATCGGTAAATTTCAGTCCGGCCTGTTGCAGCGCCCGGAGCAGTAAATTGTGGGCGCTGGAGCCTTTCTGGAAGGCGACTTTATGTCCTTTAAGCTGCGCGACGCTCTGGATCGGGCTATTTTTTGGCACCAGAATCACTTCGGCTTTCGGTTTGGGCGGCTCGACGCCCACGTAAACCAGATCGGCCCCGGCTGCCTGGGCGAAAATCGGCGGAATGTCACCGGTACTGCCGAGATCGATACTGCCGATATTGAGTGCTTCCAGCATTTGCGGCCCAGCCGGGAATTCAACCCACGAGATTTTGGTCTGCGGGTAGCGTTTCTCCAGTAGCTGATGGCTTTTAGCCAGCACCATACTGACGCTTCCTTTTTGATAACCAATGCGCAGGGCATCGGGGGCCGATTCTGCGGCATGCCCCAGGGTTGACAGCGACAACAACCCGGTCAGCGCCAGCCAGAACGTGTGACGCTTGAGAAGATCAAGCATGGGCGGCACCTCGCAGGGTGTTCAGGTGAGGGAGTTGGATATCGCGACGATGCAACGCCAGCCAGAAGGTGTCGAGCGCACTGTCCAGACGCTGCTGCAGGTTGGGCGTAAACTGCGGTTTATGTTGATAATCGATGACCTGCGAATCATCGGCAAACACGCCGTGCAGGATCTCCTGAGCTTTTAACGCGCTCAGGACCGGTTTCAGGGCGTAATCGACGGCCAGTAAATGCGCTACGCTGCCGCCTGTCGCCAGCGGCAAAACCACTTTTCCTTCCAGCGCCCGCTCGGGGAGCAAATCGAGCAGCGTTTTCAGTGCGCCAGAGTAAGCGGCTTTATAGACCGGGGTTGCGACAATCAGCCCGTCAGCATCCTGCAGTTGTTCGATAAATGTCTTCAGCGCCGGACTGTCGAAACGGGCATAGATCAGGTCTTCCGGGGTAAAGTTGTGCAGATTCCAGTGAAAGATTTCGACATCCTGATCGTTTAGTTTTTCTCGGGCATATTCCAGTAACGCACTGGAGCGAGAAGGAAAGCGAGGGCTCCCCGCCAGAGTGATGACGCGCATAATTTCATTCTCCACTTATAACCAATTGTTTGCTTTTAATTAACATTGATAACAATTTGTGCAGTCTGGCAGAGAGGCTTTGTTTATCGAAATGATTTATACGGGATAGAAAAGTTGGAAATTGAATAAAAAGGCAGGGGCGAGGAAAACGATTGCTATTTATTGCCGCAGGTCAATTCCCTTTTTGCTCGCGATCGCACATAATACGCCCCCGGTTTGCACACCGGGAATCCAGGAGAGTTCATGTACTACCCCTTCGTTCGTAAAGCCCTTTTTCAGCTCGATCCAGAGCGCGCTCATGAATTGACATTCCAGCAATTACGTCGCATTACCGGCACACCGCTTGAAGCGCTTGTGCGCCAGAAAGTACCGGCAAAACCGGTTACCTGTATGGGGTTGACGTTTAAAAATCCGCTCGGGCTTGCTGCCGGACTGGATAAAGACGGGGAGTGCATTGATGCGCTCGGCGCGATGGGATTTGGTTCCATTGAGATTGGTACCGTGACGCCACGCCCTCAGCCGGGTAACGATAAACCGCGTCTGTTCCGTCTGGTCGATGCAGAAGGTTTGATCAACCGCATGGGGTTTAATAACCACGGGGTTGATAACCTGGTTGAGAACGTTAAAAAATCGCATTTCGACGGTATTCTGGGTATTAATATTGGTAAGAACAAAGATACCCCAGTAGAGAACGGTAAAGATGACTATCTGATTTGTATGGAAAAAGTCTATGCCTATGCTGGCTATATCGCGATTAATATCTCTTCGCCGAATACGCCGGGATTACGTACGCTGCAATACGGCGAGGCGCTGGACGATCTCCTGACGGCAATTAAAAATAAGCAAAATGATCTCCAAGCGATCCACCATAAATATGTTCCGGTGGCGGTAAAGATCGCGCCGGATCTTTCTGTGGAAGAACTGATCCAGGTCGCCGATAGTTTAGTTCGTCATAATATTGATGGCGTAATTGCGACTAACACCACCCTCGATCGTTCTCTTGTTCAGGGAATGAAAAATTGCGATCAAATGGGGGGTCTGAGCGGTCGACCGTTGCAATTAAAAAGTACAGAAATTATTCGCCAGTTGTCTCAGGAATTAAAAGGTCAGCTGCCGATTATTGGCGTTGGTGGTATCGACTCGGTGATTGCTGCACGTGAGAAAATAGCTGCTGGTGCAACCCTCGTACAGATTTATTCGGGCTTTATTTTTAAAGGTCCGCCGTTGATAAAAGAAATCGTCAGCAATATCTGAATGCTACCTTAATCACAAACCAGGGCTTTATTTCTAGCCCTGGTTGTTTTATATTCCTTTACTGTTGCTTATTTAAACATTCTGAGCTTTTATTATTAGGGCAATAAACGAAGCGGCAAAAGGATACTGTCGTAACGGTGATGATTAAGGAAAGGAGAGAAACTGATGCGAATTAAACCCGACGATAACTGGCGCTGGTATTATGATGAAGAGCACGATCGAATGATGCTCGATTTAGCCAATGGCATGTTATTCCGTTCGCGTTTTGCTCGTAAAATGCTCACTCCTGATGCATTTTCTCCGTCAGGTTTTTGTGTTGATGACGCCGCGCTTTATTTTTCCTTTGAAGAAAAATGTCGCTACCTGGATTTAGCCAAAGAACAAAAAGCGGAACTGGTGCTTAATGCGCTGGTGGCGGTTCGTTATCTCAAACCGCAAATGCCAAAAAGCTGGCACTTTGTCGCACACGGTATTAACTGGTCGCCGGTCGTGGGTGACGCAGCCTGTGTTGATTTAAGCGATACCGATGAACAGGTAAACCTGTTAGTGGTTGAGCCGGGTGAAAACGCCGCGCTTTGCCTGCTTGCGCAACCTGGCGTGGTTATCGCCGGGCGTACGATGCAGCTTGGCGATGCGATTAAAATAATGAATGACAGACTGAAACCGCAGGCCGTTGTTGACAATTTCAGCCTTGAGCAGGCGGTTTAGCTCTCCAGCCTGATTGCCGTTTTGGGAACACAGCTGCAGCAAAGAATTGTTCCGTCGTCCCCCATCGCTGATTTCTTCAACGGGCTAACTTCGCCTTCTACCAGCCGAATTCGACAGCATCCGCAAATGCCTGCCCGGCATGAATAGGGAACCCGGATACCCTGGTTTTCCAACTGCTCAAGCAATACCTGCTGATTATTTCCGCGAAAGGTCTGTCCCTGCCAGTCAATAAGCACCGTGGCATCAGGTTGTTGTTCGGGTGTAGTTTCGTCTGATTCAGCCGCGCCGTACGCTCTGGCGGGGCCGGTTGCCAAAATTTCTACCTCATCGCCGACGCGAATAACGCCACTGTTACGCGCGATAAGATTCTGACCGAAATCGACATCGCCGTTATCTACCGCAGTGCGGAAGGTTTGCAATGTGACAAGCGGTTCACCGGATGGATGTTTCTGGCCTTTTTCCGGGCTAACTGTCGTGAAAATACAGCGGCTACAGGGTTTTGCTACATCAAAAATAACCTCGCCAATGCGAATCACTTTCCAGGTATCTTCTTCCCAGGCACCAGCTCCTGAAACCACTATATTGGGGCGAAACTGTTCCATTTTGACGCTTGCCGGACAGCGCTGTTGCACATCGCGCAGGGATGCTTCGTTGGCCAGCAGATAAGGATAACCATCAGCGAAGGATAAAGGAACATCAACATGGCGTTTTACACGGCGCGTCAGCTGCGGGCCGACCCAGCGTAACTGTACTTCACGGGAGAAAAAGCCGCTAAGCCACTGGTTGATAGCCGCTGGCGCAATACGCGCGGTAAAATGGTTTCCCCATACTTCTGTTGGTGCATCCTGGGGAGCGAAGTCGGCAAATCGCACGAGCGCGCTGCTGCCATCTGGAGCTGTAAGATGCAGTCCATCGTGGAATGGGGAAGGCGTAAAACGGACCATTTGTGGGAACTGGCGGGCGGTTATGAACGTTCCGTCAGGTTCAGTGATCATAAATATGCGATCAAAGGCGAGACCGCTAATATCTGCCAGGGCATGCGTAAGCCCAATGCCGCGCATTGATTTAACCGGATGAATAAAAAGTCGGGTTAACGTGACCACTGTACAGCCCCTCGAATGAAAATAAGCCTTCAACTTTATGACATACAGCCCATATTAGCTATAATGCGCAGCAATTTTCTTGGAGTAAAAGTGACATTATGAATTCTCTGTTTGCCAGTACGGCCCGCGGGCTGGAAGAGCTGTTAAAAACTGAACTGGAAAACCTCGGCGCGCTGGAGTGTCAGGTCGTTCAGGGTGGGGTCCATTTTAAGGGCGACACGCGGCTTGTTTACCAGAGCCTGATGTGGAGCCGCCTGGCCTCGCGCATTATCCTGCCGATGGGAGAGTGCAAGGTCTACAGCGATCTTGATCTGTACCTCGGCGTTCAGGCAATCGACTGGACAGAGATATTTAACCCTGGTGCTACGTTTGCCGTCCATTTTAGCGGGCTGAACGAGACCATTCGTAACAGCCAGTACGGCGCACTGAAGGTCAAGGATGCGATTGTCGATGCCTTTACCCGCAAAAATATGCCGCGTCCGAATGTGGATCGTGAATCTCCGGATCTGCGCATCAACGTCTGGTTGAACAAAGATACTGCCAGCATTGCGCTCGATCTGAGCGGTGACGGTTTGCATCAGCGTGGCTATCGCGATCGCGCGGGTCAGGCACCGATTAAAGAGACGCTGGCCGCGGCAATTGTTATGCGTTCTGGCTGGCAGCCGGGAACCCCGTTACTCGATCCGATGTGTGGTTCCGGCACGCTGCTGATTGAAGCGGCAATGTGGGCGACCGATCGCGCGCCGGGTCTGCACCGTGGATACTGGGGCTTCAGCGGTTGGGCGCAACACGACGAAGCTGTCTGGCAAGAAGTTAAAGCCGAAGCGCAGGTGCGTGCGCGTAAGGGACTGGCTGACTATACCTCGCATTTTTATGGATCCGATAGCGATGCGCGCGTGATTGAAAAAGCGCGTAGTAATGCTCGCCGCGCCGGTATCGCCGATCTGATGACGTTTGACGTGAAAGATGTCGCCAAACTGAGCAATCCGCTGCCGAAAGGACCGTATGGGACAGTTATCAGTAACCCGCCTTACGGCGAACGTCTGGATAGCGAACCGGCGCTGATTGCCCTGCACAGCCTGCTGGGCCGTACGATGAAAAACCAGTTTGGCGGCTGGAATTTGTCGCTGTTCAGCGCCTCGCCGGATCTGCTCAGCAGCCTGCAATTACGTGCCGACAAGCAGTTCAAAGCGAAAAACGGCCCGCTGGATTGTGTGCAGAAGAATTATCACGTTGCAGAGACCACTGCGGACAGCAAGCCGGCTACGGTAGCGGAAGATTATGCCAACCGCCTGCGCAAGAATATTAAGAAGCTGGAAAAATGGGCGCGTCAGGAAGGCATTGAATGCTATCGCCTGTATGACGCTGACCTGCCGGAATACAACGTTGCAGTAGATCGTTACGGTGATTGGGTCGTGGTTCAGGAATACGCACCGCCGAAGACGGTCGATGCGCAAAAAGCACGTCAACGCTTGTTCGACATCATTGCCGCCACGCTGTCAGTATTGGAAATCGCGCCAAACAAACTGGTGCTGAAAACCCGTGAGCGTCAGAAAGGCAAGAATCAGTATCAGAAGATGAATGAGAAGGGGGAATTCATTGAGGTAAGCGAGTACAACGCGCGCCTGTGGGTTAACCTGACTGACTACCTTGATACGGGTTTATTCCTTGATCACCGTATTGCGCGCCGCATGTTGGGGCAGATGAGTAAAGGTAAGGACTTCCTCAACCTGTTTTCCTACACCGGTAGCGCCAGCGTACATGCAGGATTGGGCGGTGCGCGTAGCACCACGACGGTCGATATGTCGCGTACCTATCTGGAATGGGCGGAACGTAACCTGCGCCTGAACGGATTGAGCGGTCGCGCTCACCGTTTAATTCAGGCCGATTGCCTGGGCTGGCTGCGTGATGCGAATGAACAGTTTGATCTGATTTTCATCGATCCGCCGACGTTCTCTAACTCAAAACGTATGGAAGATTCGTTTGATGTGCAGCGCGATCATCTGGCGCTGATGAAAGATCTGAAACGTCTGCTGCGTAAAGACGGCACGATCATGTTCTCCAACAACAAACGTGGGTTCCGTATGGATCTCGACGGTTTGGCTGAACTGGGATTGAAAGCACAAGAAATTACCCAAAAAACGCTTTCCCAGGATTTTGCCCGTAACCGTCAGATCCACAATTGCTGGCTGATTACCGCAGCCTGAAAGGATAAATAAATGTCATTGATCAGTATGCATGGTGCATGGCTGTCGTTCAGCGATGCGCCGCTTCTTGATAATGCAGAACTGCATATCGAAGATAACGAACGCGTCTGTCTGGTTGGCCGTAACGGCGCAGGTAAATCGACGCTGATGAAGATCCTGAACCGTGAGCAGGGGCTTGACGACGGGCGTATCATTTATGAGCAGGATCTGGTTGTGGCGCGTCTGCAACAGGATCCGCCGCGTAATGTTGAAGGCAGCGTGTATGATTTCGTTGCCGAGGGTATCGAAGAGCAGGCCGAGTATCTCAAACGTTATCACGATATTTCGCGTCTGGTGATGACTGATCCGAGCGACAGAAATCTGAATGAGATGGCGCGGGTTCAGGAAATGCTCGATCATCACAATCTGTGGCAGCTCGAAAGCCGTATTAATGAAGTGCTGGAGCAGTTGGGGCTGGATCCAAACGCCGCACTTTCTTCGCTTTCAGGCGGTTGGCTGCGTAAAGCGGCGCTGGGCCGCGCGTTAGTGAGCAATCCGCGTGTACTGCTGCTGGATGAACCAACAAACCACCTGGATATTGAAACCATCGACTGGCTGGAAGGGTTCCTGAAATCCTTCAATGGGACAATCATCTTCATTTCCCATGACCGTTCATTTATACGAAATATGGCGACGCGTATCGTTGACCTCGATCGTGGCAAGCTGGTGACTTATCCGGGGAATTACGATCAGTATCTGCTGGAAAAAGAAGAAGCGCTGCGCGTAGAAGAGTTACAAAATGCAGAGTTTGACCGCAAGCTGGCGCAGGAAGAGGTCTGGATCCGTCAGGGGATCAAAGCGCGCCGTACCCGTAATGAAGGCCGCGTGCGCGCGCTGAAAGCCATGCGTCGCGAGCGTGGCGAACGCCGCGAAGTGATGGGCACGGCGAAGATGCAGGTCGAAGAGGCGAGCCGTTCAGGCAAGATTGTTTTCGAAATGGAGAACGTGGATTACCAGGTTGATGGAAAGCAACTGGTAAAAGATTTCTCAGCACAGGTACAGCGCAGCGACAAAATTGCGCTAATCGGACCGAACGGCTGCGGAAAAACAACGCTGCTGAAGCTGATGTTAGGCCAGCTTCAGGCTGACAGTGGACGCATTCACGTCGGCACCAAGCTGGAAGTGGCCTATTTCGATCAGCACCGCGCCGAACTGGATCCCGATAAAACCGTGATGGACAACCTGGCTGAAGGTAAGCAAGAGGTGATGGTTAACGGTAAACCTCGCCATGTGCTGGGTTATCTGCAGGACTTCCTGTTCCATCCGAAACGCGCGATGACGCCAGTGCGAGCGCTCTCTGGTGGGGAACGAAATCGCCTGCTGTTGGCGCGTCTTTTTCTGAAACCCAGCAATCTTTTGATTCTCGATGAACCAACGAACGATCTTGACGTCGAAACGCTGGAACTGCTTGAAGAACTAATTGATAGCTATCAGGGGACTGTACTGTTGGTAAGCCACGACCGTCAGTTTGTGGATAATACTGTAACTGAATGCTGGATCTTCGAGGGCGGTGGTAAAATTGGTCGTTATGTCGGCGGTTATCATGACGCGCGCAGCCAGCAATCTCAGTATGTGGCGTTTAAACAACCGGTCGCGAAAAAAACAGAGGAAGCTGTTGCTCCTAAAGCAGAAATTGTCAAACGTGGCACGAGCAAACTAAGCTATAAACTGCAGCGCGAACTGGAGCAGCTCCCCGCTCAGCTTGAAGAACTGGAAGCTAAACTGGAAAGACTACAAGCTCAGGTTGCTGACGCCGCTTTTTTCAGTCAGCCACATGAGCAAACACAGCAGGTATTAGCTAATCTGAACGAAGCGGAACAAGAACTTGAGCAAGCCTTTGAGCGCTGGGAGTATCTTGAGTCTTTGAAGAACGGCGCATAATTTAAAGGAGCACATATGTGCGAACATCACCATGCCGCGAAGCATATTTTGTGCTCGCAGTGTGACATGCTGGTGGCGTTACCTCGCCTTGAGCATGGTCAGAAAGCGGCATGTCCACGATGTGGCACTACGTTAACGGTTGAGTGGGACGCGCCGCGGCAGCGTCCTACCGCCTATGTTTTAGCAGCATTGTTCATGCTGCTTCTGTCAAATCTCTTCCCCTTTGTGAATATGAACGTTGCAGGGGTGAGCAGCGAAGTGACGTTGATGGAGATCCCCAGCGTTCTCTTTTCTGAAGACTACGCCAGTCTCGGCACCTTCTTTTTATTATTCGTGCAGTTGGTCCCCGCGTTTTGCCTGCTGACTATCCTGCTGCTGGTGAATCGGGTGCAGATGCCCGCCAGACTTAAGGCGGGTCTTGCACGCGTCCTGTTCCAGTTAAAAAGCTGGGGGATGGCGGAAATCTTCCTTGCCGGCGTGCTGGTCAGCTTCGTTAAGCTTATGGCTTACGGCGATATCGGCGTGGGCAGCAGCTTTATTCCGTGGTGCTTCTTTTGCGTTTTGCAACTGCGCGCATTCCAGTGCGTTGACCGTCGCTGGCTGTGGGATGATATTGCGCCAATGCCAGTGATTAAGCAGGAGTTAAAACCTGGCGTGCCCGGCATTCGACAGGGACTGCGTTCCTGCTCTTGCTGCACCGCGATTCTTCCCGCTGATGAGCGGGTGTGTCCGCGCTGCCAGACGAAAGGCTATGTGCGGCGTAAAAACAGTCTGCAATGGACGTTGGCATTACTGTTTACGTCAATCATGCTTTATCTTCCTGCCAATATTTTGCCGATTATGATTACCGATCTGCTCGGGTCAAAGCTGCCATCAACGATACTTGAGGGGGTGGTTTTAATCTGGAGCGAAGGCTCTTACCCGGTGGCTGCGGTTATTTTTATCGCCAGTATTATGGTGCCGACGTTGAAAATGATCGCCATTGCCTGGTTATGTTGGGATGCCAAAGGCCACGGCAAACGTGACAGCGAACGTATGCACCTGATTTATGAAGTTGTGGAATTTGTCGGTCGCTGGTCAATGATCGACGTCTTTGTGATTGCGGTACTCTCTGCGCTGGTGCGCATGGGAGGGTTAATGAACATTTATCCTGCAATGGGTGCTTTGATGTTTGCTTTAGTCGTCATTATGACAATGTTTTCTGCGATGACATTTGATCCGCGTCTGTCGTGGGACCGTGAACCAGAACCAGGCCATGAGGAGTCCTGACAGCATGGAATCTAAAAGTGGGGAAGCCAAAGTGCAAAAGGTAAAAAACTGGTCGCCCGTGTGGATATTCCCTATCGTCACTGCACTCATTGGCGCGTGGGTTCTGTTTTATCACTACAGTCATCAGGGGCCGGAAGTCACGCTGATTACCACCAATGCCGAAGGTATTGAAGGGGGCAAAACGACGATTAAGAGCCGCAGCGTGGATGTCGGTATCGTCGAGAGCGCAACCCTGACTGATGATTTGACCCATGTGGAGATTAAAGCGCGTCTTAACTCCGGAATGGAAAAGCTGCTGCATAAAGATTCTGTCTTTTGGGTGGTGAAGCCGCAGGTTGGACGTGAAGGTATCAGTGGGCTCGGCACGCTATTGTCCGGGGCTTATATTGAACTGCAGCCTGGCAATAAAGGCAGTAAGCTGGAAAATTACCAACTGCTGGATTCACCGCCGCTGGCCCCGCCAGATGCAAAAGGGATCCGTGTGATTCTGGACAGCAAAAAAGCCGGTCAGTTGAGCCCAGGCGATCCGGTGCTTTTCCGCGGCTATCGTGTGGGCTCGGTTGAAACCAGCACGTTTGATGCGCAAAAGCGTACGATCAGCTATCAGCTTTTCATCAATGCGCCTAACGATCGTCTGGTGACCAGCAATGTACGTTTCTGGAAAGACAGCGGGATCGCCGTAGATCTTACCTCAGCAGGTATGCGCGTAGAAATGGGATCGCTCTCCACGCTGTTTGGCGGTGGTGTAAGTTTTGATGTGCCCGAAGGGCTGGAACAAGGTCAACCGGTTGAGCAGCAGGCCTCATTTAACCTCTATGACGATCAAAAAAGTATTCAGGATTCCCTGTATACCGATCATATTGATTACCTGATGTTCTTTAAAGATTCGATTCGTGGCCTACAGCCTGGTGCACCGCTGGAATTCCGTGGCATCCGCTTGGGTACGGTGAGTAAAGTACCTTTCTTCTCACCGAATATGCGTCAGGTATTTAACAATGATTACCGCATTCCGGTGCTGGTGCGTATTGAACCTGAACGTCTGAAGGCACAGCTGGGAGAAGATACCGATGTTGGCGCTCATTTGGAGCAACTGCTTAAACGCGGATTACGAGGATCGCTCAAAACCGGGAACCTGGTAACCGGCGCGCTGTATGTCGATCTCGACTTCTACCCGAAAGAGCCGCCGATTACCGGTGTACGCGAATTCAATGGTTATCAAATTATTCCGACCGTGAGCGGTGGTCTGGCGCAGATCCAACAGCGTCTGATGGAAGCGTTGGATAAGATTAACAATCTGCCGCTGAACCCGATGATTGAGCAGGCAACCAATACGCTGTCGGAAAGCCAGCGCACAATGAAACATCTGCAAACCACGCTGGATAATATGAACAAGATCACGTCCAGCCAGTCGATGCAGGATCTGCCGGCGGATATGCAGAACACGCTACGTGAACTGAATCGTAGTATGCAGGGCTTCCAGCCTGGTTCCGCGGCCTACAACAAGATGGTGGCGGATATGCAGCGTCTTGATCAGGTACTGCGTGAACTGCAACCGGTACTGAAAACGTTGAACGATAAGAGTAATGCGCTGGTATTTGAAGCGAAGGACAAAAAAGATCCAGAGCCGAAGAGGGCGAAACAATGAAAAAGTGGCTAGTGGTGATGATGGCGGTCTGGCTGACGTCATGCAGCTCCAGCGGAGAAAATAAAAGCTATTACCAGCTCCCTATCGCACAAGGTGGTGTGCAGAGCTCTGCCAATCAGGGAAACCGTCTGCTGTGGGTTGAACAGATTGCGGTACCTGATTATCTGGCCGGTAATGGGGTGGTTTACCAGACCAGCGATGTGCAATATGTGATAGCCAATAATAATCTCTGGGCCAGCCCATTAGATCAGCAATTGCGCAATACACTGGTTGCGAACCTCAGTATGCAGTTGCCTGGCTGGGTTGTCGCTTCACAACCGCTGGGAAGCACTCAGGATACGCTGAACGTGACCGTAACTGGCTTCCACGGTCGGTACGATGGTAAGGTTATTGTGAGCGGTGAATGGTTGCTGAATCATCAGGGACAACTGATCAAACGCCCGTTCCACATCGAAGCTGTACAGACTAAAGACGGCTACGATGAGATGGTGAAGGTTCTTGCCAACGCCTGGAGTCAGGAAGCAACGGCCATTGCTCAAGAGCTGAAACGCATCCCTTAAGCTTAAATAATTGTAAATTATGCCGCCCCTGGTTCATTGCCCGGGGCGGTTTTTTTTATTTTTTTAGCCGTGAAGATAGCTGTTCTGACTGACTATTTTTGTACAAATGATTTAGAGGCTAGCTCACAAATATGACACTGGCGTGAATTTTGCGCATTGACGAACCTGATGTTTAGGGGTATTCGTTTAGTGTGATTGCACACTTAGTAATCACTGTTTTCTTTTCCACCAGACCCAAAAATGAGGGAAACGAGGCATGAAGAGACAAAAACGAGATCGCCTGGAACGGGCACATCAACGTGGATATCAGGCCGGCATTGCCGGACGCTCAAAAGAAATGTGTCCCTATCAGACGCTGAATCAGAGGTCATACTGGCTGGGAGGCTGGCGAGAAGCCATGGGGGATAGGGTTTTAATGGCCTGATTCTGTCTCTTTAGATAAAAGAAACCTCCGCAGAGCGGAGGTTTCGCCTTTTTGCACACCAGAAAAAAACGGGGAAACGTTAATGTCTGGCTGCTTCGCAATTCTGGATTAGAACGCGGAAGTGTCCTGGAACAGACCCACTTTCAGATCGTTTGCTGTGTAGATCAGACGACCATCAACCAGCACTTCACCATCTGCCAGGCCCATGATCAGGCGACGGTTAACGATGCGTTTGAAGTGAATGCGGTAAGTGACTTTCTTCGCGGTCGGCAGAACCTGGCCGGTGAATTTAACTTCGCCTACGCCCAGCGCACGGCCTTTACCTTCGCCGCCCAGCCAGCCGAGATAGAATCCAACCAGTTGCCACATGGCGTCGAGACCCAGGCAGCCCGGCATCACCGGATCGCCGATAAAGTGACAACCGAAGAACCACAGGTCCGGGTTGATATCCAGTTCAGCTTCAACATAACCTTTGTCAAAGTTGCCACCGGTTTCGGTCATCTTGATGACACGGTCCATCATCAGCATGCTTGGTGCTGGCAGTTGTGGCCCTTTAGCGCCAAACAGCTCACCGCGACCAGAGGCAAGAAGGTCTTCTTTCGTATAGGATTCGCGTTTATCTACCATGTTCTCTGTAAGCCTTATTTTATTGAAGCACGCAGGATAGCTAACACGTGTACGCTGAACAAGTCCGATCAGTTCGGAATAATCCAGTTCAGCCAACGTAGCGGCCATGGAAAACGGTGACGACCTTCCTGTTGCGTTGCCGTGGCAATACGCTCCTGAATGGTTTGCATCAGCGTTGTCTGGCCTTCGCCATCCCACACCAGATTTAACAACAGTGGCAGCGCATCGGTCACGTCGTCCACCGCCCAGATAGTGAATTTTTCTTCTTCTATGGCCTGTAGCAGCGCAGGCTGCAGGCTGAGGTGTCTGACGTTAGCCGAAGGAATGATAACGCCCTGCGTGCCCGTCAGCTCACGCTGCTGGCAGATGGTGAAGAAACCTTCAATTTTCTCATTCAGACCACCGACAGGTTGTGCCCGACCAAACTGATCGACAGAACCGGTAATGGCGATACTTTGATTTACAGGAACGTCGGCGAGAGCGCTAATCAATGCGCACAGTTCTGCCATAGACGCGCTGTCACCGTCCACCTCACTGTAAGATTGCTCAAAGGTCAGCGAGGCAGAGAAGGGGATTTGTTGCTCCAGTTGGAGTTCCGACATCAGGAACGCCTGCATAATCATCATACCCTTGGCATGAATATTTCCGCCAAGCTCGGCTTTGCGCTCAATATCCGTAAACTCGCCGTCGCCAATATGCACGACGCAACTAATACGAGAAGGCTCGCCAAATGCGCGTGGGTGGCCCGGAAACTCAATCACCGACAAGGCGTTGATCTGGCCAATACGCTCGCCTTCCGTCTCGATAAGGATCTGCTCTTGCAGAATTTCATCCTGCATGCGTTCAGCCAGGAATCCCTCACGCCATTCGCGCTGAGCCAGCATCAGGCTGAACTGTTCAGCGTTGCAGGTTTCGCCCTCGCATAACGGAGCCACCTCTTTGAACTGTCGGGTGATCCACAGCGGGTTAAGCGGCAATGTATCCTGTTCACCGGTATAGCGAACGGCTTCACGGATCAGAACCTGCCAGGCATCAGGAGCGGGGTAAGGCAAATTATTGCGCATAGCAGTATGCGTGACCCATTGACACCACTGTGTCATGGTTTCGGCATCCACTATCTGCAGATTATCTTCAAACTCGCTGTAAATGGCCTGCTCAGCCAGCTCTGGTTCCATGTCCTGGAAATCCGCCAGCGATTCACGCTCACCCACCAAAATCACTTTCAGTTTAAGCGGCATAGGCGGAACGGAGACAGGCAGCGGGCGAGACTCATCAAAAGCCACCCAATCAAAACGCTCGTGGCTGACAATGGCTTTCAGGCGCATCCATAACAGCGGTTGGGCCAACAGCGTGCGCAATGAGATAACCAGCACACCTCCATTGGCCTGATGTACCAGACCTGGCTGCAGCGTAATTTCGCCATTGAACTGACGCAGACAGCCAAACAGTTGTTCGGCTTCGGCCCAGTCAGCGCTGACCACCTGCGTCAACGTCGCAAAATTGTCTTCCGCTTTCTCAGCTGTACGATAACGAATAGTGTGACCGGAGATGTCGTAATGACCGCCAGTCAGGCTTCCTGCATCCGTGTGCAAGGGACGTGCAGCCTTTGCAATAAGGTTGAGATACTCAAGCTCTTCCGGTGCTTTTACCAACATGAACGAGGATGTTGTCCAGTGCTGAAGAAGCTGCTCTAGCGCGAATTGTAAACGTGGCTGAGTATCACTAAGTAAGGTGTCGGTGTCGTCAGTGACGTGCGGCTGTGCAAATACTTCCTGATAACTGTCGGTATCAGGAACCAGATCACGCCATGCAAGTTTCGTAATGGTCAAAGTTGATGTTTTTTAGTCTGTTGTAAAAAACGAGATTATACCGTAACCCTCACCACTAAACACCTGGAAAGCACCGTGAAACGGTTGTGATGACACGCGACAGTTCACAGGCTGGATATTCTTTTCTTCAGATGCCGAAAAAGCTGATATTCTGATAAGAGTTACACGGTAACATTGAGATCGCAATGAAATATCAACAACTTGAAAACCTTGAAAGCGGCTGGAAATGGAAGTATCTGGTGAAGAAGCATCGTGAGGGGGAATTAATCACCCGTTACGTCGAGGCCAGCGCTGCCAAAGAAGCCGTTGATTTATTGCTAACCCTCGAAAATGAACCGGTTCGGGTCAATAGCTGGATTGAAGAACACATGAATCCTGCGCTGCTTAATCGTATGAAACAAACCATACGTGCCAGGCGCAAGCGGCACTTTAATGCTGAGCATCAGCATACCCGGAAGAAATCCATCGATCTGGAATTTATGGTCTGGCAACGTCTGGCAGGTCTTGCGCAGCGGCGCGGAAAAACGCTTTCTGAAACTATTGTGCAGCTAATTGAAGACGCAGAGCATAAAGAGAAGTACGCGAACAAAATGTCGACATTGAAACAGGATTTACAGGCGTTGCTGGGGAAAGAGTAGCGGTCGGCTGGTTTAATGCGTGGCTTACTTTGGATGAAAACAGATGAAAAAAAACCCCGCATAGCGGGGTTTTTTATAAGACGATAACTTAAGCCTGAGGCTGAGTTACAACGTCTTTGATGCCTTTAACTTCGATCTCAACACGACGATCCGGAGCCAGGCAGTCGATCAGTGCAGCGCGAGCTTTCACGTTGTCACAGGTGTTGCCAGTAACTGGGTTGGATTCACCCATGCCACGTGCAGAGATTTTGTCAGAAGGAATACCTTTAGAGATCAGGTAATCAACAACGGACTGAGCACGTTTCTCGGACAGAGCCTGGTTGTAAGCGTCAGAACCGATACGGTCAGTGAAGCCCAGAACTACTACGGAACCGTCTTTCGGATCCAGGTTGCTCAGCTGGCTGTACATCTGATCCAGAGCCTGCTGGCCTTCTGGTTTCAGAGTTGCTTTGTTGAAGTTGAACAGAACGTCAGACTTCAGAGTGAAGTGCTTGGTCTGTACTTCTGGAGCCGGAGCCGGAGCAACAACTACTGGAGCTGCTTCTTCCTGCTGACCGAAACGGTAAGAAACACCAACGCTCAACAGGCCGTTATCCGGACGACCACCAACGGTGTTCGCGTCACCGATGTTGTTGGTCCACTGGTATTCCAGACGGGTGGCGATTTCAGGAGTAATTGCATACTCTACGCCACCAGCGAATACTGGGGATACACCAGTGTCGTGGTCTTTGAAGCCGCTGCTGCTTTTAGCGTCTGCACGCCAAACCATACCACCCAGACGAGTATAAACGTCCAGATCGTCAGTGATTGGGTAACCCAGTTTAGCGGTCAACTGAACGCCCTGAGCTTTGAAAGCGCCATTTTGATTGGTAGTGTCGGCAGTGCCTTTGTACGGCATACGACCTAACCAGTCATAACCCATTTCGAAACCAACGTACGGGTTAACCTGATAACCACCGAACGCACCGGCACCCAGTTGGCTTTCGTGGGTAGGCCCGGTGTTATTGATCTGGTTGTTGCCAATATCATGGTACTGAGACCAGCCCATTTTAGCACCAGCGTACCAGGTGTTATCTTTCGGAGCGGCCTGCGCCACGGTAGCGAAACCAGCCAGTGCCACTGCAATTGCGATAGCTGTCTTTTTCATTTTTTGCGCCTCGTTATCATCCAAAATTCGCCATGAATATCTCCGAAGAGAGATAACACGGTTAAATCCTTCACCCGGGGACCAGTTCAATAGTTACTCTACCGATATCTGCGGCTTACGCCGAGCACCCCTGGCGATGTAAAGTCTACAACGTAGTTGAAAACTTACAAGTGTGAAGTCCGTCAGGCATATGAAAAAAAAAGGCTTGTATACACAATATTTAACATTTATGGCTGAATAAATGTACTGAGGATATCCTGAAAACCGCTTCAGACAAGCGTTCAGACGAAAAACACATTACAGCTCAAAGACAAATTGAGAGATGAAAAAAAATTCCAGGATAAATCCTAATTTTACTCAATGATACAAATTCGAGTGAATTTTTAGCCCGGAATGCTGTCTCCCCGCAAGTGTCTGGGCGCGAACCGGACGCATGATAAAACCCATCGCATTACCTTCATCAGCCGCTTTGACCAGTTCGGCATGTTCATCTTCCGTTAATTCTTCCGCCAGCCAGCCAATAACGACGCTGTAATTACCCGTGCGCAGCGCACGAATCATCGATTCCAGCGTATTGCAGGGGGAGAGCTGACTAATTTGCATGACTTTCGTCAATGGAAGTCCAGCTGACTGCACCCACTCCCGGCTTAATTTTTGCTGAGGCGTCAGCCACAGCTGCCAGCGTGATTGTTGCCCTAACTGTTGCAGCAGGGGAAGCAGCAGCAGTTGTGTCATCATGGGCTGGTCCTCGCGATAGACAACTTCACTGATAAGCCCAGCGGTTGCGTTCTCTGATGAAACGCGCGCAATGTTGCTTGATGTGGAAGAGAACGACGATGAACGATTTGCATAGCCTGAAGTGTACATAATCAATCCAGCCCTGTGAGTTACTGTATGGATATACAGTAACCCTGCCATCAACAAAGATCAACCTTATTTTCGGAAACAGGTTCGCATTTTTTAGTCGTCGTCACGGGAAAAATAAAATTCATCTTGCCCCATACGCATAAGTTGCCTATTTTCGTCATTAACGGATCCGCTACTGAAAATCATTTGCTTACGTTATGATTTAAAAAGGATTTTTATGAAAGAGCTTTCTTATGCAAGGATCTATAAATCGCAGGAATATCTGGCTTCTCTGGGGACAATTCACTATCGCTCACTGTTTGGTGGCTACAGTCTGACGGTTGGCGATACGGTCTTTGCCATGGTCGCTAATGGTGAGCTGTATCTTCGCGCCTGTGAGCAGAGCGCCCAGTATTGTGTACAAAATTCTCCTGTCTGGCTGACATTTATTAAGCGCGGACGTCCTCTTGTACTTAATTATTACCAGGTGAACGATGCCCTGTGGCAAAACCAGCAGCAGCTGGTGTCGCTATCGCGATATTCGTTGGATGCAGCGGTTAAGGAAAAACAGAGTCGCTTTGCCCAGCATCGTCTGCGGGAATTGCCGAATATGACGTTTCATCTGGAGACTCTGTTGAATGAAGCTGGAATTAAAGATGAGGGGACCATGCGATCGTTGGGGGCACAAATGTGCTGGCTGAAACTTCGGCAAAATAACCCGGCTCTGACGGTAAAAGTACTCTATGCCCTTGAAGGCGCGGTAGGGGGGATACATGAAGCCGCGCTCCCGGCGACGCGTCGCCAGGAGCTGGTTGAGTGGGTAAGTTCTCTTACGCCGGAGCCGGGGTATTAGACGGCAGCACGTCAATTTGCTGCTGTAATCGCCGGATCTCTGGGAGCAGGGCGATCAATAGCCCAACTTGCTGAACGACCAGCGGCTCTTTACTGTCCGGGCGTGGTTCCAGGTGCTGAATTCGCTGCTTCAGCCCTTCTAACGCCTGATATACACGCTGCTCGTCAGCGGGTTGATGGTGAAGGGCATCATCAACATAGCAAACAGCGTCATCCAGCAATGCCAAAACGTCTGGATTGGTCAGTTGTTCGCGATGTGCGCCCAGCGCAGAAATATAGCTGGTAAACGTATGGTTGAGACACAGTAAACGGAACGCCGTTTCGCGGGTTTGGGCCGTGACATCCGGCTCGCTTGACATGTTTGATACCACGGAGGCGAGTTCAGCATCACGATTATGCGCATCACGGCGAGCGATACGGTAGGCCAGACGATTATCACGGCCCTGATGATATTGCTCGAGAATAGCATCAAGGTAGCGGCAGTTAGCGTCAGTCGCCCGTTCAATTACCCGTGGTAGGTTACGAAAACGCCAGTCTGGCCAGATGAAACTGACAGCAGCCCAGGCGATAGCACAGCCAATTAGCGTATCGATGACACGCGGCAGCGCAACCTCAAAGCCTTCGCCGAGCAGGTTAAAGCACAGTAACACCAGCAGCGTGATAAACATGGTGGCGTGAGCATACTGGACGTTGCGAAAGGCAAAAAACAGTACACCAGTGATCACCAGGAGTATCAGTTGCCCTTCGAGAGAGGGCACAAACCACAGGATCGGTAAACCAATGGCAATCCCAACCAACGTGCCGATAATCCTGAGCGCCAGGCGATGTCGGGTGGCGTTGTAGTTTGGCTGACAGACAAACAGGCTGGTCAGCAAGATCCAGTATCCGTGATTCATGCCGGTTATCTGGATAATGGCGTAACCAACACAGAGCACTAACGACATGCGAACGGCATGGCGAAACAGAGCAGACTCAGGGGTGAAATTACGGCTCAGACGTAACCAGATATCACTGAATCCATGGGGACTGTCATCGGCAAGCTGATTTTCAGACTCATTGCGCGAGAGTACCTGAGCCTGTTCAGACTCTATGGTAGCAAGCTGCGCGTCGATTGCCCGTAGGTTTGACAGTAAAAAACCCAGCGTATTGAGCAGGTCGGCAGGTTCACCACTGGCACGCATGCGCTCAAGTGCGGCATCTATATGGGTGAAGGCGCGCTCAAAGTGCGGATCGTGCTGGTAAGGCGTGCGCAATAAAATACAGCGAGATAATTGTGAACAGGCTTGCCCTTGCATCGACATCAACCGCTGGAAACGGAACATCACATCGCTGTGACGGAAATGATCGCGTAGCGTTTGATACTGAATGTGTGAAGAGCTTGCGCGTTCATGAATATCCTGCGCCACAAAATAGTAATGTAGCGTGCGACGTGTTCCTCGTTGTCCACGGTCACCGCGCAGGCGCGTCAACAGCGACACTTTAGTCTGATTCAGCGTTGCCATCAGTTGGCCATTCGCGAGAGCTAAATCATACAACGGTGCCTGGCTTTCATCTTCTATGTCGGGGTCAAAAAGACGCGATTTCAGTTCCAGGTAGTGCGCTAACTGTTCGTAGCTGCGTGCAAGATTGTCCTGTAAGGGGCGGATGGGGAACAGAAGATGACCGGTGAGCGTCAGCAGGTTATACCAGATAGCGCCAGCGAGCAGCAGGATGGGTTGTTGATACCACTGATCGTAAAGCGAGGTGCCCAGCATCGTGTAAATGGCGATCAGCAATGCACCAAAAGCAATAGTTGCATAGCGCTGGCCTAATCCCCCCAGCAGAATAAAGCCGCTGGTGGAAAGCGTTAACCCAATAGCAAACAGCCATGGCCATGGGAAGAGCAGTTCAACGGAGGCTGAGGCAATAAAAAAGCACACCAGTGTGATGATTAAATTGCGCAATCGGCCTGCGAGACGATCGTCCAGATCGGTAAGTGCGGCAGCGACCATACCCAGCGTGAGTGGGATAGTCAGCTTGACGTCATCCAGCCACCAGGGTAGCGCCGTTGTGCCGCATAGCGCGATAAAAATCCGCACGTAGTACAGCCATGTGCTGTTCCAGGTATAGCGTTTGAGCAGAGGACTTAACATAAAGGCCATCGGTCCTGATTATTCAAAACGACGACGTGCATTGGCTTCACGCGCTGCACGGGCAACTTCTACTGAAACCACCCGGCGACCCACCGGCCAGAGCGCAATGGCAGCGATTTTAAAGTTTGCAATGCCAACCGGAATACCAATAATCGTAATGCACTGAGCAATACCAGAGATAATGTGCATCAGGCACAACCACCAGCCGAAGAAAATCAGCCAGAAAATATTGAGCACGGTGCCGCCGGTATTTAACAGGACGCTTTTACCGGCCGGATTCAGTTCATCGACATGAATCGCTTCGTTGCCATAGGGAAACAGCGAAAGTCGGGTTATCTCCCAGCATGAACGGGTCAAGGGTAAAGTAAAAATAAGCACGACACTGACCAGCGTTGCCAGTAACCAGGCCAGGGTGGTGGCGAACCCCCCAAGCACAAAATTTAAAATATTCAGAACAGTACGCATAAACCCTCGGTTAACTCTGGTTTTCTGTGAATTCGGCAATTGTAACGTTTTTTTGGGCTGGAGCACGTTTTCTCTGGCGGTTACACTGATAAGCAAACCTCTTCGTGTGGATCCGCTTGAGTCTTATGGAACTGAAAGCAACTTCTCTTGGAAAACGTCTGGCACAACACCCTTACGATCGGGCCGTTATTCTCAATGCCGGGATTAAAGTTTCCGGCGATCGTCACGAGTATCTTATTCCCTTCAATCAGTTACTGGCTATTCATTGCAAACGCGGCCTGGTATGGGGCGAGCTGGAGTTTGTACTCCCGGATGAGAAGGTGGTTCGTCTTCACGGTACAGAGTGGGCGGAAACCCAGCGCTTCCATCATCATTTGAATGCGCTCTGGCAACAGTGGAGCCAGGAAATGAGTGACGTTGCTGCGGGGGTTTTACAGCAGCAGTTGGATGCGATAGAGGCGCGTACTAGTGAAAGTAAATGGCTGACGCGCGAACAAACGTCAGGGCTGCAGCAGCAGATTCGCCGTGCCTTTGCCGCGTTACCGCTCCCGGTTAATCGGCTGGAGGAATTTGAAAATTGCCGGGAGGCGTTACGTCAATGCCAGGCATGGTTGAAAGACATTGAAGCCTGTCGCTTACAGCACAATCAGGCGTACACCGATGCAATGCTGGAAGAGTATGCCGAGTTTTTCCAGCATATTGAATCTTCGCCGTTGAACCCTGCTCAGGCGCGCGCGGTGGTGAATGGTGAGCAATCATTGTTGGTACTTGCAGGTGCTGGAAGCGGTAAAACATCTGTGTTGGTTGCCCGGGCTGGTTGGTTGCTTGCACGAGGAGAAGCTGCACCAGAACAGATCCTGTTGCTGGCGTTTGGACGCAAAGCCGCCCAGGAGATGGATGACCGCATCCGTGAGCGTCTGCATACGGATGAGGTCACCGCACGGACGTTCCATTCACTCGCGTTGCACATTATTTCGCAAGGTAGCAAAAAAGTTCCAACGGTGAGCAAGCTGGAAAATGATGCCATCGCGCGCAACAAACTCCTTATAACAACCTGGCGTCAGCAGTGCAGTGAGAAAAAGGCTCAGGCTAAAGGTTGGCGACAATGGTTAGAAGAAGAAATGCAGTGGTCTGTACCCGAAGGTAACTTCTGGGATGACGAAAAATTACAGCGCCGTCTGGCTTCCCGGTTGGATCGCTGGGTTAGTTTGATGCGTATGCATGGCGGAGCACAGGCGGAGATGATTGCTAATGCTCCGGAGGAGATCCGTGATCTGTTCAGTAAACGCATAAAGCTAATGGCGCCGCTGCTCAAGGCCTGGAAGAGTGCCCTGAAGGATGAGAATGCCGTCGATTTCTCCGGGTTGATCCATCAGGCTATTGTCATTCTGGAGAAGGGGCGGTTTATCAGTCCGTGGAAACATATTCTGGTCGATGAATTTCAGGATATTTCCCCTCAGCGCGCCGCCCTGTTAGCCGCCTTGCGTAAGCAAAACTCGCAGACCACGCTGTTTGCCGTGGGAGATGACTGGCAGGCAATTTACCGGTTCAGCGGAGCACAGCTTTCTCTGACAACCGCATTCCAGCAAAACTTCGGCGAGGGCGATAGCTGTAATCTGGATACGACTTACCGTTTTAATAGCCGTATCGGCGAAGTCGCAAACCAGTTTATCCAGCAAAACCCACACCAGCTCACAAAACCGCTGAACAGTCTGGCGACCGGTGATAAAAAAGCCGTCACGTTGCTCGACGAAAGCCAGTTAGATCTGTTGCTGGATAAGCTGTCGGGTTTTGTGAAAGCCGAAGAGAGAATTCTGGTGCTGGCGCGATACCATCATCTCAAACCTGCCAGCCTGGACAAAGCGGCCACCCGCTGGCCTAAGCTGCAGTTGGATTTTATGACTATTCATGCCAGCAAAGGGCAGCAGGCGGATTACGTCATTGTGATGGGGCTTCACGAAGGGAATGACGGTTTCCCGGCTCCGGCTCGTGAGTCGATTATGGAAGAGGCGTTACTCCCGGCTGTTGAAGATTTTCCTGATGCAGAAGAGAGACGGTTGCTGTATGTGGCGCTAACGCGTGCGCGGCATCGGGTATGGCTACTGTTTAGCAAAGACGCGCCATCATGCTTTGTTGATGAGCTTAAGCAATTAGACGTTCCGGTGACCCGGAAACCCTGAAAAGCAGGCGGCAATTACCGCCTGCTTAGCGTTTATTTGAGGCGTTCTGCCAGATAACGGGCGTAATCCGGGATCAAGATATCCGTTGCGTCGTTGAAGTTTGGCGACTGGATAATAAAATCAGCCGTTGACACGTTGGTGGCGACTGGAATGTTCCAGACTGTGGCCAGACGTAGCAGGGCTTTAACATCAGGATCGTGGGGAACGGCGTTGAGCGGATCCCAGAAGAAAATCAGCACATCAATTTTCCCTTCTGAAATCAGCGCACCCACCTGCTGGTCACCCCCCATCGGGCCGCTCAGCATGGCGTTGACGTCCATTCCTGTCGCGCGTTGAATTAAGTTTCCTGTTGTTCCTGTTGCATACAGAACGTGTTTTTCCAGTAATGGCTGGTGGCGTTCAACCCAGCTCATCAACATCTTTTTGCAGTGATCGTGTGCGACCAACGCAATATGTTTCTGCGCTGGCAATGTGCGAGTCGTTAATTCCATAGTACAGCTCCCAAGTTAACCTTGTTACAGAGTACTGGAAGCACTTGACGCTGCAAGAGAAAGACAAAAAAAATGCGTATACGAACATAAATGTCACGATGGGGGTTGTTTCTCCGCCCATTGTAAGAAGTTACTTCGCGTTTGTGCGTCAGCCTGTTGAAACCAATATTTTAAGCGCTGCTCGGTCAGTGTTTGCGACTGAGGCGGCACGCGATCCAGTTCAGACACCCCGGAAAGCAGCGAACTGTCATCGGCCATCATCGTGGCAAATTGTGGTAAAGACGCATGCTTAGCCGCTTTGTTATAGCGCTCTGTTTCCATTTCATAATCTACGATTTTTGCGGTGGACGTGATTGACAGAATATCCAGCTTAACCGGTATAGGCATGGAGTCCCCATCCAGCAGTTCTACGCGCGGGGCATCATCAAAATGCGTTGCATCCCGCTCGTTGCTCAGGCGTGGGAGGTGGAAATTAACCTGACTGACGAGTTGGGTATCAAAGCTGATGACCAACGGAGGCGAAATATACAGACGTTCTTCGTGGCTGGACAGGCGAATGGTTTTTTCTACGCGAAACACGAGCTGGTGCCGACCATTTTCCAGCTCAATACTGTCGGCACCACGCAGTAATGAGCTGGAGACTTTTTTTCCGTCCAGTACCAGAAGGTCAATATCATTAGACAGACGTAAAGAGGTAGCAAAAACGGTTACCGGCAAACATAGGGCAATCAAGGCTGTCACAATGCCGGCTTTCATAGGTTTCTCCTGTCCAGAAAATATCTGTATAAGATGTATCTAAATTTTTCGATAATCATGTTTACTAACATATAGACATATTTTTGAGTTTAGCTCTCATGCGCCAGTATGGGATGAATGGTTGCGGGGGCAGGTTTGTCGTACACTTTGCTAAACAGCCTGGAGGAAAACGATGAAAGAGACCGATATTGCTGGCATTTTGACAACGACCCATACGATTGCGCTGGTGGGGGCAAGCGATAAACCCGATCGTCCAAGCTATCGGGTGATGAAATATTTACTCGATCAGGGCTATCACGTTATTCCTGTTTCACCGAAGGTTGCCGGAAAAACGCTGCTGGGGCAGCAGGGCTATGCGACGCTGGCAGATGTACCAGAGAAAGTGGATATGGTAGATGTCTTCCGTAATTCTGAAGCGGCGTGGGGTGTTGCTCAGGAGGCAATTGCCATCGGCGCGAAGACGCTATGGATGCAGCTCGGCGTGATTAACGAGCAGGCAGCCGTGCTGGCTCGCGATGCAGGGATGATGGTGGTGATGGATCGCTGCCCGGCGATTGAGATCCCGCGGTTGGGACTGGCGAAGTAAGGCTGATCTGTAGCCGAACAAAACGCACAGGCCCGATTAGCGAATCGCCATCGGGCCTGTGTTAGCATCAATTGCGCAGGCGCGGGGCCTGAAGCTGTTTTCGAATTGTTCGCGCCAGTTCATCCATCGACGGTTGTTCCGGATGTTCTTCCTGTAGCTCACTACTCAGCTGTGCTTCGGCCAGATACGTATGCACTGGCAGACCATTATCGTCTTCCATCACCACGTGATACCAGGGAGCGGCGCGAAGTTCGTCGTTAACCGCCAACTCATCGGCTGACGGTTGATCAAGCGAATATTCCGGGTCGATATCCACGACCACTCCGAGGTAACCTAACAGGGAATGGCGGACCTGCTGGCCGATACCGAATTTGCTGGCAATCATAGTCACCTCCCGGGAAATAGATACCCTTTATGTAAGGGTAATATTCCACTTTTCAAGTTACATGATGCGACAGGCAAACCCTTTCAGATACAGCCCTTCCGGGTAGGTAGCGATCACCGGGTGATCGGCGGCCTGACGGAACTGCTCTATAAATTGTACATCACGACCAGCATCTATTGCGGCATCAGCGATGATTTTCTGAAATAAATCGGTGGTCATTAGCCCAGAGCAGGAGAAAGTCAGCAGCACACCGCCCGGATTGAGCAACTGAATAGCCAGCATATTGATGTCCTTATAGCCGCGGCAGGCACCCATCAACTGGCTTTTGTTTTCGACAAATTTCGGCGGATCCATCACGATGACGTCGAATTTCTCACCACGATCGCGATAAGCACGCAGAAGTTTGAACACATCATCACGCACGAACTCAGCTTTGCTCAGATCCAGCTTGTTCAGTTCCACGTTCTGGCGGGCAATATCGAGCGCTTCCTGAGAGGTGTCAACGCTGACGACCTGACGGCATCCGCCCATTAATGCTGAGACCGCAAAGCCGCCGGTATAAGAGAAACAGTTCAGCACACGCTGATTTTCCACATAACGACGCGTGGCCAGGCGGCTGTCGCGTTGATCGAGGTAATAGCCGGTTTTGTGACCATGCTGAATATCAACCAGCAGCTTCATTCCGTGCTCTTCAATTGGCAGCAGGGCTGGCGGAAGCTCACCCGTTACTGGCCCTTGAGTCAGCTCCATACCTTCTTTTTTACGTACGGCCACATCGCTACGGTCATAAATGGCGCAGTCCGGGAAAACAATTTGCAGAGCGCTAATCAGCGCGGCGCGTTGGTATTCAGCCCCCGCGCTGAGCAACTGCAACACCAGGAAGTTGCCGAAGCGGTCAATGGTGATGCCCGGCAGGCCATCGGATTCTCCGGCGATCAGACGGTAACTGTCCAGACCGTCTTTTTTCGCCAGCCAGTCACGCCATGTCTGCGCCTGCTGCAGACGACGGGTGAAGAAATCAATATCGATGGACTCAGACTTGTCGAATGTCCAGACGCGTGCACGGATCTGCGACGCGGGTGAGTACGCGCCGCGTGCTAACCATTTACCCTGATGGTCAACAATATCGATGGTTTCACCGAGGTTGGCTTTACCTTCCATACGTGCGACAGCACCGGAAAATACCCACGGATGGCGGCGCAGTAATGATTTTTCGCGCCCTTTGGCTAACACTAAACGAGGATAATGTGGAATTGTAGATTCAGTCATGCGGAGCAACCTCTCACAAACAGTGACGCGGGCTGGAGTAAACTACCAACCTGAAACCATTAAAATAAAATGGCGCGTAGAGTAGCACAGATGGTGAGGTCAATCATCAGGGTATGGCGTTGAGCGTTTCGGCACAAAACTCTATCACAGAGGCACAGTTTCTTTTATGCCCACCGTTTACATTGCTATTTCTTAATCAGAAAAAGGAAATGCAATGAAAGCTGTCTACTTTCTGGCTACCGCCGCCATTGTTGCGTTGAGTTTTAATACCTCTGCCGCCTCGACGTTTCGCCTCAACAGCACCGACATACCCGCTAACCTGAAGTTAACGCAAAAACAGGTGTTTAAGGGATTTGGCTGCAGTGGCGACAATATCTCCCCACAACTGAGCTGGCAAAATCCGCCAGTTGATGCCAAAAGTTTTGCCATTACGCTGTTTGATCCTGATGCGCCAACGGGAAGCGGCTGGTGGCACTGGACCGTCGTAAATATTCCTGCTCAGATCCACACTCTTCCTGGCGGGGCCAGCATGGATAAGTTACCCGCTGGAGCAGTTCAGGGACGCAATGATTTCGGTTATGCTGGATTCGGTGGCGCCTGTCCACCGCCGGGCGATAAACCTCATCGCTATCAGTTTACCGTGTGGGCGTTAAATACAGACGAGTTGCCAATTGACAGTAACGCCAGCGGTGCCCTAGTCGGTTTTATGCTGAACAGCCACGTGATTGCTAAAGCTGAATTAACCGCCACTTACGCAAGAAAATAAAGAGGATACTCTGGTGCAGGATGTACATTTTCGCCATAACAACCTTACCACCGCTGAGGTGCGTTCCGGCCATCTGCACCACTTGCATCGGGTTAAACTGTTTTCTGCTGCTATTTGCCATATTACGCAGGGAAGTAAGGTCATTATTCAGGATGAAAATCGTCTGGTTGCAGGACCGGGTGAGCTGATTATCATCCCGGCGAATACGCCTCTGGAGATTATTAATCAGCCGGAACAGGGAGCATTTCGCTCGGATTTGTTGTTGCTATCGACGAGCATCATTACCGCGTTTAAAAATAACTGGGTCGAGGATTTCCCTCCGGCAAAATTGACGTCGCTATGTACGCCAATGAGCAACGGACTGGCTTTTATGTGGGAAAGCTTGCTGGATGCAGTACGCCAGGACTTACCTGCAATATTGCAGGAGCATCAGGCGATGGGATTATTGCTGGCGCTACTGCATGATGGTGTGGCGGGGCCTCTGCTTATCGAGCGACGGTTTAATCTTACTGAACAGGTGCGACAACTAATTATGTTATCCCCTGCTAAGCTATGGACAGCTCAGGAGATTGCTGGTCACCTGTCTATCAGTACCTCGACGTTACGCAGACGATTACAGATGGAATCGCAGAGTTACCGGCAGATAGTCGAGGAGGTGCGAATGTCCTGTGCGCTCTCTCAACTACAGTCGACCACGCTGCCGATTGGCGAAATAGCGTTACGCTGTGGCTATCTGTCAGGTTCACGATTTACTGCAAGATTTCGCCAGCATTACGGATGTCTGCCGAAACAGGTGCGATGAGGCCTCGGTACCTGTTCCTTCATATACGTTAATAAGGAGAACCGCAATGTCGAAAGTCTGCATAATCGCCTGGGTCTATGGCCGGGTTCAGGGGGTAGGATTTCGCTACACCACCCAGCATGAAGCACAACGGCTGGGGTTGACCGGCTACGCGAAGAATATGGATGACGGCAGCGTAGAGGTTGTCGCCTGTGGTGAAAGCGACCGGGTAGAACAACTGATGAAGTGGTTGAAAGCCGGGGGGCCGAGCAGCGCCAGGGTTGACCGGGTTCTTAGTGAACCACATCGTCCTGGCGACGAGCTAAAGGGATTTAGTATCCGCTATTAAATACATTTCACCGGTTTCGGCAGGCCGGCAATTTTAGTCGCCTGCTTGGCCGGACCTTTCGGGAACAGGCGGTAGAGATAACGGCTGTTGCCTTTCTCTTCGCCAAACTTGTTGGCCATTGCTTTTACCAGCATGCGGATAGCGGGGGAGGTATTAAACTCCAGATAAAACTCGCGGACAAAACGCACCACTTCCCAGTGTTCCGCGGAGAGCGTAATGCCTTCGTTTTCGGCGATTCTCTCCGCCAGCGCCTCGCTCCACAGCGTGGTATCTTTCAGATAGCCTTCGCTATCGGTACTGATTTCTTTACCTTCAAAGATCAACATAATTCGTCACTGCGTTAGTCAAACTGGCGGCAGTTTACCAAAAAAGAAAGCCCCGCATAAGCGGGGCTGGATAATGCGTGTGGACATCTTAATCGCGGCTGGCGAAGCCCAGAATACTCAGCAGGCTGACGAAGATGTTGTACAGCGAAACATACAGGCTAACGGTGGCACGAATATAGTTGGTTTCACCGCCGCGGATGATATTGCTGGTTTCAAACAGGATTGCGCCTGAAGAAATCAGAATGAACACCGCGCTGATTGCCAGATGTAATGCTGGCAGTTGCAGGAAGATATTGGCAACCATACCAATCAACACCACTACAACACCCGCCATCAGCATACCGCCGAGGAAGGACATATCTTTACGCGTGGTCAGCACATAGGCTGAGCAGCTGAAGAAGACCAGCGCCGTACCGCCCAGCGCCATGGCGATAACATCACCCATGCCTGCGGACAGGTATGTATTCAGCATCGGTCCCAAGATGTAGCCCAGGAAGCCAGTGAAGGCGAACGCTGACAAAATACCAACCGGTTTATCTGCCGTTTTATAGGTCAGGAACATCAGACCATACATACCCACCAGCGTCAGGATAAGTCCCGGAGAAGGTAACATCAGTACGGTACTGGCGGTTGCGGTGATCGCTGAAAACGCCAGCGTCAGGCTGAGCAGGAAATAGGTATTGCGCAGCACCTTATGCGTGCTGAGTAGCGATGTACGCTCGCGCGAAGAACTAATAATACGATCCATGAGTCACTCTCTTATGACAGATGTAATTAATGATGGAGGATAATGAAATCAAGGGGAATGACACAGCGGTTTTACCCATCTTTACGCATTTTAGCCCGCCAGACTTAAGCATATTATTTCAACAAAAGTTCCCGAATTAGATGTTAGCACTGTATGTGCAAAAATGTCAGATCGCTGTCTACCAGGTAACTGAAAAATATTGCGTTATTCCTGAATCTCTCTGACAGTGACATCGGTGTCTACATAAAACAGAGCAATAAGGTAAAGGGAATGATTCAACATAAATCGAAGATATTGACGTTTACGCTGTTGGCTGTCTGTTTGATGTCTATAAACGGCGCGGCGAGGGCGGCAAATGTTCCTGCAGGAACACTACTGGCAGAAAAACAGGAACTGGTCAGAAACAACGGCAGTGAGCCGGCATCTCTGGATCCGCATAAAGTTGAAAGCAACGTTGAGTTTAATTTAATCAGCGATATGTTCGACGGTCTGGTTGCTGTCAAGCAGGATGGGTCTATCGAACCCCGTCTAGCCTCGTCCTGGGAGAATAAAGGCAACACTGTCTGGACCTTCCATTTACGCCCGGGCATAACCTGGTCAGATGGATCTGCTATTACCGCACAGGATGTCGTCTGGAGCTGGCAGCGTCTGGTTTCGCCGCAAACGGCTTCACCTTATGCTTCGTATCTGGGCAACATGCACGTTGCGAACGCGGTTGATATTGCCCAAGGGAAAAAAGATCCCGCCACGCTGGGAGTCAAAGCCCTGGATGATACCACCCTGGAAATTACCCTGACGCAACCGACGGCGGCGTTTCTGGCGATGCTGGCGCATCCATCTCTGGTCCCGCTGGATAAAGTGTTGATAGGTCGTTTTGGCGATAAGTGGACCAGGCCAGAGCATTTTGTCAGCAGCGGGCCGTACAAATTATCGCAGTGGGTGGTTAATGAGCGCATCGTTGCCGAGCGTAACCCACATTATTGGGACGATCGGCATACGGTTATTAATAAAGTTACTTATTTGCCTATTAGCTCAGAGTCGGCTGACGTAAATCGCTATAAGGCCGGTGAAATCGACATTGTGTATAGCGTACCGGTTAACCAGTTCGCGCAACTGAAAAAAACAATGGGGGATGAACTGCATGTCTCGCCTCAGCTTTCAACGTATTACTATCAGTTCAATACAACCCGCGCGCCGTTTAATGATCCGCGCGTGCGCCGGGCGTTGAATATGGCGTTGGATAAAGACATCATTGCGCAAAAGGTGATGGGGCAGGGGCAGCGAGCAGCGTGGGTTATCAGCCAGCCGGAAATAGGTGGGGTGAAACTGCATGCGCCGGAGTATGCGTCATGGCCGCTCGAAAAACGTATTGCTGAAGCCAAAAAACTGCTGGCTGAAGCCGGTTTTGGTCCTGAGCATCCGCTTAGCTTGAATCTGCTCTACAACACCTTCGAAACGCACCAGCGTATTGCGATTGCCGCATCGTCGATGTGGAAGAAAAACCTTGGCGTCGAGGCGAAGCTGCAAAACCAGGAATGGAAAACCATGCTGGACACTATGCACACCGGTAATTTTGACGTCGTGCGCTATGCGTGGATAGCCGACTATGATGATGCCTCAAGTTTCCTCAATATCTTCCGGACCGGTGATAGCGAGAACACCACCAAGTACAGTAACCCCGCCTTTGATGAAGCGATGCGTAATGCGGCAAAAGCAAGTTCACTGGAAGAACGCGGCAAATACTATCAGCAGGCTGAAGACCTTTTAGGTGAGGATGTGCCCGCGATTCCGGTTTACCACTATGTCCGCACGCATCTGGTGAAGCCGTGGGTGGGGGGATTTGCGCCGGATAACCGGGGAAATTACTACACCAAAGATATGTACATCAAAAAACATTAAGCGCTATAGCCGGTATTCGTGCTGAATAAATGGTCAATTTGTTGTTATTTCAGTCGATTAACAACATTTTGGCTGTTTTTCAGGCAAATGAACACATTGGTGCTTTACAGGTCCGTTCGGGATGTTTATAGTGCGCCTCATTGGAAGCGTGGCCGAGCGGTTGAAGGCACCGGTCTTGAAAACCGGCGACCCGAAAGGGTTCTAGAGTTCGAATCTCTACGCTTCCGCCAAACATGAAAAGGGGTTACCGAAAGGTAACCCCTTTTTGCTTTTGAGAAAGATTTAAAACATGGTGTCGTGAATGTCAGTGTTACTGTTGCGCATTACATGCTCTATATTTGGCAAGTAAACTGAATAACGTAAGCAGGCATCATATTCTCCAGCCCAGCCTGAGTGAGCTATGGTAATCCCTGATATCACTTGAAATGACTGGTGTAGACTCTTCTTAAAAAACAAAGCCCTCCACATTTAGGTGTGAGGGCTTGTAATCGTTAATTGTTAAATTTACCTAAGTAGACTATAGCGGTGTTATCTGAGATGAATAATGAATAATATTCATTAGATGATACAGGTTTAATTCCTTTGTTAATCATATCAGCAAATTGATTTTTGCTGTCATTCACATCAGTATAACCATGTCGTGTTTGTGTTAATCCTTTATTAATCAATTGAAAGGACGCTAAGAATTCAGTGGCTGGGGAAACGAAGTAACCTATGAGCGGTTTGCTCTCTACTATTAGCTTTGCTCTTTCATTTATATTTAATTGACCTACAGTACCAATAGATACGATGTTTTTATGATTGGCAATATCTTGCGCAATCATGTTAAAAACAAAATCTTCGTATTCTTGTTGTGATTTCATTGTGTTGCTTAGTTGAGCACTAAAAGCAAGTGAAGCAATAACCGGTATCAATGCTGCATATTTAAAGCGTGGAGTAAAATGCATAATGGGTATAGCAATTATAACCAATATGACTGAAAATGATACTAAGGTACGGGGGAGTACCGGTGCATCCTGAAGTAATATAGTTGGCCCCATAAGAGATATAATGAATATTAAAAAAGACAATCCACTATACAAAATAAAGGATACTATACTCCCTATATTTGTGCGATAAGAAATGAGCATAAACACCAGGCTAATTAGTATCGGAATAGCAAAGTAAATGTAAACAGGGTGGTAAAAATATGAAAGGGTTATTGCTTTTAAAGAGGTTAATGTTCCGATTAGGTGCTCAAATCCTCCCTTATCCAAAGATATTAACTCTGAGCGCGAGTTGTGTTTTGGAGAGAAGAAAATCATGTAGATAAGATAAAATGAGATAAATAAAATTGTTTTTTTAAATAAAAATATTACCGATTCTTTGATATGTGCCTGTTTTTTTATTGCGATAATTATTACGTCAACAGCCAGCAAACCGATGAAAATATTTGCACACGGTTGATACAATGTTAAGGATAATACACCCGCTATCAACTTTATTGCTATCTCTAGTGTCAAGTTTTTATTTTGGTATGTATATGCCACTACAGCCACGAAAAATGAAATAGACATTCCCAGACTATCGTATCTATAAGCGATATTTTGCAGGATAAATGGGTTGAATATTAAAAGTGCGGCAACCATTTTAGCGTTAGGTACATCTGATTTAATCAAATGTTTACTAAGTGCAAGTGAAGATGCTCCTAAGAGAATGCAGGACGCGATCATGGTATAAGGAAATAAATCAAGATTGTAGTGGCCACTTGCAGAAAAAATTCTTGCTATAACATCCGCAAAAGGTCGACCTAAACCTCGCCAGCCGTAGTTTCCAGTGATCGATCTGTCTAAATCATCTCTATAATATATTCCAGCTTGAATTAAAGGGTAAATAAATAGGAGAGCCAGTCCTGAATAAATAAAAAATAATTTTTTATCGAATTTATAAAACATGTTAAATCCCATCTTGTTTTTTAACTATGTAGCGCGGTCTTTGTTTGGTTTCAATATATATTCTACCTATGTACTCCCCGAGTACACCGATTCCAATTAACTGAATACCGCCCAGGAAAAGAATTGAAACAATAATAGATGGATATCCCGCTACCGGATTGCCCCAAAATATTTTGTCTATAATCATCCATGCGCCGAATAAGAAGGATAAAGTGGCGACAAAAAAACCAATGTAAGTCCAAATTCGGAGTGGGAACGTTGAAAAACTGGTAATACCTTCGAGTGCGAGATTCCACAATTTCCAGCCATTAAACTTTGATTTACCAGCTATACGGCCTGCTCGAGTGTACTCCACTACGTCAGTACGACCTCCAACCCAGCTAAGAACACCCTTCATAAAGAGATTACGTTCCGGCATGAGTTTGATATTTTCTACGACATCGCGGGACATGAGTCTGAAGTCACCAACGTTCTCTTCGATCTTCGGGGCGCTTATTTTATTGTGCAATTTATAGAACCATTCAGCGGTTTTTCGCTTAAGTTTTCCATCTGTAGAACGGTCCGCACGCTTTGCCAGTACAATATCTGCACCCGATAACCATTTATTTATCATCAATGGAATTGTTTCAATTGGATCCTGTAGGTCGACATCGATTGGGATAACGGCTTCGCCAGTGGAACATTCCAGTCCTGCAAATATGGCGGCTTCTTTTCCAAAATTACGTGTGAATGAAACGGGAACAACGAGCGAATCAGATAAGGCAAGGGCATTAATAATTGATTCTGTAGCATCTTTGCTACCGTCGTTGATAAACACAATTTCAACATCGTACTTTTTTAGTTCTTCGTATCCTCGCACCGTCTTGTAGAAAATAGGTATTGTATCTTCTTCATTGAAGACTGGCACTATCAGAGAAATTTTCATTTCGGATCCCTAAAAACAACAAATTTAGAGTATACAAACCCACATACTAAGCTGATTGAGGAGAACTCAATCAGCGTTATGAGTGGGGAAATGTTAAAGCGATCGGAAATCTGACCGGAGATGAAACTCAACAACCCCATAAAACCAACAAACAGTATGTATCCTCTGCTGGTGGCTTTTGCATTGAAGGTGAATTTTGCGTTAGCAAAAAATGAAAATGTTACTGCGCATAAGAATGCCACTACATTGCTCACAGCTTGGTCATTTTTCATGATGTACACCATGATGCCGAACACGGCCCAATGCAATGCCGTGTTTACGATTCCGACAGAAATGTAGCGAGAAAGTAGTTTTATCATGATTAAAAATGCTGAACAGGAAGAAAGGGAGTTTAACATTGATGTAAAACCAGATCGACATGTTGACGCCAGTCAGCGCAGTAAGCAGAGTCATTTGGGGATGATTAAGGGGCTGTAAATGCTACAGCCACGTTATCTGTAAGAATAGGTTGCCGAAAGCCCCCGCTTTTTGCTTTATACTTTTGGCGCAAGTCAGCTGATATAAGGAGATTATGATGATAAAAGTTGGCACCTTGCTGGCGCTAAGCATTCTGTCATTGTCGGCGTACGCAGCAACGACTGGGCTAAACAGTCCAGCGCCGGGCGTATTGTGCGATAAAACCATCTGTGCCGATGAACACGGTTTGTCGGTGGAGTTGACCACGAAATATCTTGGCAAGCAGCAGGGCGAAAAACTGGCAGCTGCCGGACAGTTCGATACCTCGGCTTTTACATTCCGCGGTGGCCTGTTTTGTGACACCAACGAACGTTTGTGTCGGGATGACCGCTATTTCGGCACCGACGGTAAGCGCAGCGGTAAAATAAACACCCATTACACCGCGTTACTGTTCGGAAAGGTCGACAAGCCCTGACAATCTCTGACGTGTCCCCAGCCTGTATTGCGGGGGGCACTACAACACTAACTCTCAAAAATGAGAGGCCGATCCTCTGAGCAGGACTTTTGTCCTCAATCACCTCACAAACGTCTGGTTACAATCCCTGCATATCTTCAATACCCATAATTCAGGAATTGTTATGACTGCACATATTAATGCCAAGCCAGGTGATTTCGCGCCAACCGTTATTATGCCGGGCGATCCGCTCCGCGCTAAATTTATTGCCGAAAATTATCTAATGGATTACCGCGAAGTCACCAATGTACGTAATATGCTGGGTTATACCGGTTTATATTTTGGGCAACCTGTTTCGGTGATGGGACATGGAATGGGCATTCCTTCAATGACGCTTTATGCCCATGAATTGGTACATGATTTTGGTGTGCAAAGAATTATACGCGTCGGCAGTTTAGGGGCAACACAACATCATGTCAAAATGCGCGATATTATCCTGGCCGTCGCCGCCGGAACGGATTCAGTCACAAATTTAAAACGTAGCGCAGGCTATGCGATGGCAACATCCGCCTATTTCCCATTATTGCAGCAGGCGTGGACGCTGGCACAGAAGGCCGGTATCGATATTAAAGTCGGCAATGTTTTTAGCGGCGATCTTTATTACGATCCTGACGATAATTTAATACCGGCACTGGAAAAATTCGGTGTGCTCGGTGTGGATATGGAAGTAGCAGGATTATACGCTTTAGCGCATCAGTTTAATATTGAAGCGCTGGCTATTTTAACTGTCTCCGATCATTGCCTGACAGGTGAAGAAACAACTGCAGAAGAACGACAATTGACCTTTAATAACATGATTGAGCTGGCGCTAAATACTGCTGTTACCGCTTAGTTCCGGCTTTTAATTGAACCAATCAGAGATGGCATTATATGAAGAATAAAATAGCACTTACGCTGATTAGTTTTCTGGCAAATTTTATTATGGCAGGGTTTGCCAGTCAGTTCGGTATGCTAATCGAACCGATTGCAGTACGCTACGGCGCCGATGTGAATACCGTTGCTTCAATATTTTCGTTGCTCAATGGTGGAGCATTAGCCGGCACTATCGCCGCCTTTTTCCTGATTGAGAAAATCGGTGTGAAGCGTATGACGCTCATTATCTATTCGATAGTGTTCCTTTGCGCTCTGGTAATGCATTTAAGCCCTGGCTTATGGCCAGTGATGGTCGCCATGACCCTGGTGGGTTTTTGCGGTGGGATCGGTCTGTGCGTGGCGGGAACGATTGTGGTATCGGTCTGGCAGGATCGTATTCAAAGTACGATGCTGGTGGTGCAGGACGCCACTTTCAACGTTGCGGGCGTGGTTTTTCCGCTGATCACGACCTTCGCCCTGACGCACAATATGTCGTGGAGTTACAGCTATCTGAGCGTAGGTATGGTGGCCTTACTCACGCTGGGCGTTGTGGCGCTCACCCGCTTTACTGCCTGCGAGACGGCGCCCACGGCAGATCGGACAGACAAGGTAAAATCGGAGTGGAACCCAGGGATCATCAGCGGAGGCATTGGCCTGTTCTTAGGAATGCTGGCGCTGTACACCTTCCTGACCTGGGCACCATTATTTGTGAAGAACAAATTTGGCATTCCCTTTGAAGAAGCAGGAAATATTATTACGCAATACTGGGGCGCTGCGCTGGTCGGGGCGTTAGTATCAACCGTCATTGTTTCTCGGGTGAAGATACATTATTTCCTGCTAAGTATTATTCTGCTGGCTAGCATTATTACCACAATTATCGTCACGAAGGATAATATCTCCGGGCTTGATTATCTGGCATACAGTTACGGGTTTGTCTGTGCTGCGCTGTATAACTCATTTATTGCCTACGGTGTTTCTTTTGTGAAGCGTGCGAGCAGTCAGAACGTTTCTTATATTTTAATTAGCGGCAGTGCCGGGGCCATGTTTAGTCCGGCGATCAGCGCGCTCATGGAAAAAACAATGGGATTGCAGAAAATTATGTACGCGATACCGGTGTTGTATTTAATTATCTTTGTCATGTTGATGGTGACATTAAAACTCAAACGTAATTAAAAGCACTGATAACACTTACCTCTTTAATTAAATAGCCAGTCGCCACACCATTTATATGGTGGGGCGATACTCAACCTTACTCAAAGGAATTGAAAAATGCTGAAGAACAATAAGTTAATGATTAAAAAAACAATCCTGGGTGCAGTAGTGGCAATGAGCTGTATGCAAGCATTCGCGGCTGACTATACTGATGGCAACATCCGTAAAAATGATTTTAACTGGATGCAGATGAACTTAATGCAAAGTGTGGACGCGAAAGTGCCATATGGTATTCGCAATGACACCTATCTGGAACTGGAGTTTGGTGCACGCTCTGGCATTATCGATCTGTACGGCTATGTGGATTTCTTTGATATTTTGGATCGCAAGCAGGACGATCGTCATGGTGGTGATAACTTCTTTGCCAAGATATCTCCGCGTTTTTCCCTGGACGCCATTTTTAATAAAGATTTATCCGTTGGGCCGTTTAACGAATTCTATATTGCAACGGTAAATAACATTGGCGACCGGGAATTATTTGAACATTACGTTGGCCTGGGTACAGATGTGAAGGTCCCGTGGTTTGGTCTGGTGGGAATGAACATCTATGCGCACTATGTTCGTGAAAACTACGGTGCGGATAACGAAGGAAAGTGGGATGGCTATATGTTCTCGACTAACTGGTCGACGCCATTCTATACCTTTGCCAACGGCAGTTATCTGAACTATCAGGGGTACTTTGACTACCAGTTCGCCGCGAATAAGATTGCTAATCAACCGTTATACAGCAATAACGCGATTGAATGGTATAACGGTATCTACTGGCATTCAGAGCATTATGCAGTCGGTTATGGCCTGAAGTATTTCCGTAACATGGCATTGATGGAAAACCACGGCGGAGCAGGGCGTACCACCGGGCTCGGTCACTATTTCAGCCTCACCTATAAGTTCTGATTGCGCCGAAATGACACACCAATGTTCTGTTAACGAGCGTTGGTGTGTCAGTCAATGATGTCATTGCCGAGAAATTTACGCAGCCCATCCAGATCCTTAATTTCCAGTCCTTGCTTCGTTCGCGTTACCAGCCCGGCATCCGTCAGCGCTTTAACCGCCCGCCGATAGACCCGGTCGGTAGTACCGAATCGCTCAGCTTCCTGGTATTTTTTATGGAAACCATCCATCGGCTGCTTGTTCTGATGCTGGCGATACAGGTCATACGCCACGTTATGTACGATAGGGTAGAGCATCCGGTGCAGGAAGATTTCCAGCATATCCTGATAATCAATCGCCATTGCACTGGCAAAAAATATCGCCAGTCTGGGGTGCTGATTTAGCGCTTCTTCCAGACGGTCACAGCTGCACACCGCTACGGTCAGTGGTTCTTCCGCGACGATATCAAGCTGGCAGCGATACCCGGTAAAAAACTCCATTTCACCAAACAGCTGCTCGTCGCATTCCATGGCGCCCAACTGGAATCGGCGACCATTCTCCGCGCTGTAACGCAGCGAAATTCTTCCGGATTGCACCATGATCAGTCGATCGACAACCTGTCCCTGGCGGTATAGATACTCATCTTCCTGGATAATCTGCGTTTCAGAGAGCAGTTCCTGAAATATCTTCTCAATCAAGGCATCATCCTGCTGCCAGATGTTGTGAAAACGACCTTTCGTGAGGGGTTTAAGCTGCATGACTCAACGTCTTATTGTTTAAGATAATTCTTATCTCGGACTGTATGCCATCTGCTGGGCAATGTCATTAAGAGCGCGGGGCGGATAATAAAAGGACCAGCACCATGCTGGTCCTGACACACTACGGATGGCTGATAAAGCGAGACAGGCGCTGGCGCAGCAGGCGGTTTTCCTGGCGTAACTGAGCGTTCTCCTCCAGCAACGTCAGCGCAACGGCAATCCCTGGCCAGTCAAGTTCCAGCTCCTGACGCAGGCGCACCGCGCGACGCATGACTGTCAGCGCATGATCGTCAAACGTCTCGTCTTCATGGGGTTCTATCACCCCTAAGCCGACAATCTCATGCAGTTCTTCTTCTGACACACCGGTGTACAGACAAAATTCGGTAATGGTAAAAGTGACGGTAACGTTAGCCATTATGCTTTCCCCCACTCTTTGCGCGGATCAAAGGTCTTTTGTGCATCCGCCAGCTGTTGCCACAGGGCGGCACTTGCGTCGTCAGGTTTCGGTGGCATGACTATTTTGATCACCGCATACAAATCGCCGGTATGTTTTTTACTTACCAGACCCTTGCCTTTAATGCGGAGTCGCTGGCCGGCCTGGCTGCCCGCAGGAATGGTCAGCAGGATGCTATCTTTCAGCGTCGGAACGGTTACTTTCGCACCCAGCGCAGCTTCCCACGGCGCGAGGGGAACGACAACTTCCAGATCCTGATTAACGATATCGAACAGCGGATGCGGTGCAATATGAATCACCAGCCACAAATCACCGTTCGGCCCACCGTTTTCGCCGGGGGTGCCCTGGCCTTTCAGACGGATACGCTGACCGTTACCGACGCCAGCCGGAATTTTCACATTCAGCGTTTTAGGAATTTCTCGTTCTACCATGCCAAACGCATTATAGACTGGCAGGTTGTAACTGAAAGTGCGGCTATGTTCAGTAAGCGTTTCTTCGAGGAATACGGCAACTTCAATTTCGATATCGTGCCCGCGGCTGGCAGGACGCTGGCGCGACTGGTGCGCACGCTGGCCAAAAATGGAGGAGAAGATATCGTCGAAATCTTCGGCGCTGTAGCTTTGATTCTCTCCTTGCTGGAATTGACGGCTGAACTGTGGGTCGTTGCGGTGCTGCCACAGCTGGTCGTACTCGGCGCGTCGCTGCTCATCACTCAATACTTCCCAGGCTTCTGCAACCTCTTTAAACCGGGCCTCCGCGTCAGTCTCTTTGCTGACATCTGGATGATATTTACGGGCGAGTCGACGATAGGCGGTCTTGATTGTCTTGAGATCGTCTGTCGGTTTCACGCCCATAATGGCGTAATAATCCTTTAATTCCATAGCGTTCTCTCGTGTAAATCAACACTTGCAGAAGGTGAACCCTTACAACAGGTATCACCGCTACATTTAGGGTAATCCTGATAACGGCGTATGCCAACCGGGAAGGGAGGATATTGCGATAAACGATGCAGGCATTGCACCACCAACAGCGCAGTTGAGGTTACGTCATCTGTTGTGTGGTGCGAAAAATGAGATTAGCTAAACATCAGGATTTGCTTATCAGGAAGCGGACCGTATCAGCATAGTTTTGCACGAAGGCATTAAGGTCATCTGACTTCAGTCCTTTTGGATTGATCATATATTTTCCGTTGATAAAAATGGCGGGCACACCGGTTAAATCAACTGCCTTCGCCATTTCTTGCTGCTTAGCGGTCAGTGATTTCACGGCAAAGCTATTCCATGCCGCATCATAATCACTGGCGCTGACGCCCGCGCTGATAAATACGTTACGAATATCCTCCGCTGTTTTAACGGTTTGTTTTTTCTGAACGGCATCAAAAAGCAACGGCTTAACTTTATCTTGTACGTTCAACAGCATGGCTACGGACCAGGCGTGGGTCATGTCTTGCCCCAGCGGACCTAAAAAGTCGACGTGGTATTCGGTGAGTTTGACATCTGCAGGCAATACTTTTTTCACGTTATCAGTGATTTCAAAAACTTCATCGTACTGATAACAGGAAGGGCAATAGAATGAGAAAAACTTCAGTGCGGCTGGAGCGGAAGCGACAGGTTTTTCCAGTGAGATATACTCTTTGCCGTCGGTAAATGATGCTGCCTGAGCGCTAACTGTAAAAAGTAACCCAATTAGGGGTAATAAATATTTTTTCATTTCCATATACTCTAAATAACATTTAATAAACAAATTATCTGCTAATGAATACGTTATTCATTGCGTCTGAATATAATAAGGAAATTCTCTGGAAATGCGCTGACCCTTACTTTCATTTACGCATCAGTACGTGGTGGGCATTATCTGTGTGCTGACATGGAAATATCTTTCGGCATTCTTCGTAAATAGTGAATGATAACTTGGGTGATATTTTCATGGGTGTTTTTAGCAATGTTATAGTGTAATAAATAAAGACGGGAATATGATTAATTATCATTTCGTTTTTAAAGCGTAAATTACAGGTTGTTGCGTTAAGTTCTGCAAATAACTCCGTAGATTTTCTTTTTCTTGTCGCGCGTGAATGTATAGGGTAAGTGTCAGAGATGAGCAACCCAAATGGATATCGCTATGATTGACCACCTGGATCACCTGGTACTAACCACCAATCATGAAGAGGCTTGCGTTCGTTTCTATGTCGAGCTTTTAGGCATGAGGCTGGAAACCTTCGCGCAAGGTCGGAAAGCCTTCGTCTTTGGCAATCAGAAAATCAATCTCCACATTCGGGGAAAAGAGTTTGAACCCAAAGCCTACGCGCCAACGCCGGGGGCGCTGGATTTATGTTTTATCACCACGCGTACGCTGGAAGAGGTGATGGAGACGTTTCAAACCCACGGGGTCGAGATTATTGAAGGGCCCGTTGCACGTACCGGAGCGACAGGACCTATTCGCTCGGTGTATGTCAGGGATCCCGATCTCAATCTGATTGAAATCGCGGTATATCCAGCAGATGGCAGGACATAACTTTACAGCGTAAAGGTTGCCAAAACCTGGCGAGTGGTTAAGATAACTCGCATCAATGAGTGAGGGTATAATGGCGAAACGTCAACGGATGGGATGGTGGTTCCTCTGTCTGGCATGTGTTGTGGTGATGGTTTGCACCGCACAACGCATGGCGGGCCTGCACGCGTTGCAGATGGACACCGCCGTTACAAGCGTTGTCGCCAGCGCACAAGTGCAGACCGATGAGGCCTCACCCGTTACCCCTTGTGAACTGAGTGCGAAATCATTACTGGCTGCGCCACCAGTACTGTTTGAAGGTGCTATTCTGGTGCTGTGCCTGCTGCTGTCGTTGCTGGCGCCAGTGCGGGCGTTTCGTCTACCTTTTTTCCCACCGCGAGCCATCTCGCCGCCCACTCTCCGGGTGCATCTCCGATTTTGCGTCTTCCGTGAATGACAGAACAGCCGTTGCTGACTGTTAGATAATTATTCACGGAGAAAAACTATGATGACTGTTTTCAGGCAGGCACTGCTCTGTCTGTTATTGCTATGGCTGCCCGTATCCTGGGCGGCTGAACCCGGCTGGCTGCGTTCACCCGATAACGATCACGCCAGCGTGCGGTTACGCGCTGATACGTCCGCTGGCGGTGAAACCCGTCTGCTGCTGGATGTCAAACTGGAGGACGGCTGGAAAACCTACTGGCGTTCTCCAGGCGAGGGGGGCGTTGCGCCTGCTATCGCCTGGAAAGGGGAAATGCCCGCGGTCGACTGGTTCTGGCCGACCCCTGCTCGTTTTGAGGTCGCCAATATCACTACCCAAGGGTATCACGATAAGGTGACGTTCCCGATGGTGGTGCGCGGTAGAGCGCCCGCCACGCTTAGCGGCGTTTTGACGCTATCCACCTGTAGCAACGTTTGCCTGTTGACGGATTTTCCTTTTTCCGTGACGCCCACAGCCCAGGACCCGACTTTTGCACATGACTATGCTCAGGCGATGGGACAGATCCCACTTGCCAGCGGCCTGACCGATGCTCTGAGCGCTGGCGCACGGGCGGGAGAGTTAGTCGTCGAGGCTCGCCGTGCGGGAGGCTGGACTGAACCAGGGCTGTATCTGGATGCTGTTGATGATGCGGATTTTGGCATGCCGCAAATTCATGTTGCGGGGGAGACGTTACGCGCTACGGTACCTGTACATGACGGTTGGGGAGAAGGCGCGCCGGATCTGCGTGGTAAGTCAGTCACGCTGGTGCTGGCCGATAACGGTGTTGCCCAGGAGAGTCGTCTTGCGATTGGCGAAGCCCCGGTTGTTGAGAACGCCTCACTCCCACTGTGGCAAGTGGTGCTCATGGCACTGCTGGGTGGTTTGATCCTCAATCTGATGCCTTGTGTGTTACCGGTTCTGGGCATGAAGCTGGGCTCTATTTTGCTGGTCGAGGAAAAAAGTCGTCGCCAGATCCGTCGTCAGTTCCTCGCATCGGTAGCCGGAATACTGGTCTCGTTTATGGCTCTGGCGCTATTGATGACGGTGCTGCGTTTAACCAATCAGGCCCTTGGCTGGGGGATCCAGTTTCAGAATCCGTGGTTCATTGGTGTCATGGTGCTAGTGATGCTGACGTTCAGCGCCAGCCTGTTCGGGTGGTTTGAATTCCGACTCCCTTCTGCGATGACCACCACGCTGGCGACTCACGGCGGCAACGGACTGTCGGGACATTTCTGGCAAGGTGCATTTGCGACACTGCTTGCCACGCCGTGCAGTGCCCCGTTTCTGGGAACGGCGGTGGCGGTAGCATTGACCGCTTCGCTGCCGACGTTGTGGGGATTGTTTATCGCACTTGGGCTGGGGATGAGCTTACCGTGGCTGCTGGTGGCCCTGCGTCCCGGTCTGGCGCTGCGTTTGCCGCGGCCAGGGCGGTGGATGAATATTTTGCGACGTCTGCTTGGCGTGATGATGCTGGGTTCGGCTATCTGGCTTGCGACGTTGCTGCTCCCACACTTAGGGTTTAGCGGACAAAGTAGCGCTAAAGAAAGCGTGAACTGGCAACCGCTAAGCGAGCAGGCGATTGAGGATGCGCTGGCGCAACATAAGCGCGTGTTCATTGACGTCACAGCCGACTGGTGCATCACCTGTAAGGTAAACAAATACAACGTGTTGCATAAAGAAGACGTACAGGCCGCATTGCAACAGCCGGATGTGGTGGCGCTGCGCGGCGACTGGACACTCCCTTCTGAAGCTATTACCGAATTTCTAAAAAAACGCGGCCAGGTTGCTGTGCCGTATAACCAAATTTATGGCCCCGGTCTGCCGGATGGCCAGGCGTTACCCACGTTGTTAACCCGCGATGCGGTATTGCAAACGTTGAATGATGCCAAAGGAGTAACCCCATGAAAATGATGATTGTTCTGCTGTTAACCCTGTTTTCTGCCGTCAGTATCGCGAAAGAGCCTGCGCCGTTTACCCCGGAACAGGAAAAGCAAATTGAAGCATTAATTCAGGAAGCCTTGTTTAACGATCCTAACAGCCCGCGGATTGGCGCGAAGCAGGCGAAACTGACCCTGATAAACTTCACCGATTACAACTGCCCATACTGCAAGCAGTTGGATCCAATGCTGGAAAAAATTGTGCAGAAATATCCTGACGTGGCGGTGGTGATTAAACCGCTGCCGTTTAAAGGTGAAAGTTCGGAACTGGCGGCGCGGACCGTGCTGACGACATGGCATGAGCATCCGCAACAGTCCCTGGCATTACATGAAAAATTGATGCAGAAGAAGGGCTATCATACCGACGTCAGTATCAAACAGGCGCAGGAAAAAGCGGGGGCCAGTCCGGTGACGCTGGACGCCCAAAGTGCTGAAACGCTGAGCACTAACCTGCAACTGGCGCGACTGGTGGGGGTGCAGGGAACCCCCGCAACGATTATTGGTGATGAACTTATTCCCGGCGCGGTACCGTGGGAAACCCTTGAGGAAGTGGTAAAAGAAAAACTGGCGGCGGCCAATGCTCAGTAAACTGCGCCGCTGGTTGCGCGAAGGGCTGATCTTACTGGCGCTGTTGGCGGGGGCAATGCTGCTGATGGATGCCTGGCGCGCGCCGCAGCTCCCTGCCTCCTTTGACAGCACGCCTTTACAAACACTGGATGGTGAAACCGTCACGCTGGCGGCGCTCAGCAAAGACGAGCCGGTGTTGCTTTATTTCTGGGCGAGCTGGTGCGGCGTATGCCGCTTCACGACGCCGGAAGTCGCCAGGCTGCGTTCGGAAGGGGAAAATGTGATGACCATTGCGTTACGTTCCGGAAATGAAGCTGAGGTATCTCGCTGGCTGTCGCGTAAAGGCGTGGACTTTCCGGTCATCAATGATGCGAACGGGGCCATTTCCCGCAGTTGGGCAATCAGCGTCACGCCCACGCTGGTGGTGATGTCACAAGGTCGGGTAGTATCAACCACCAGCGGCTGGACCAGCTACTGGGGCATGAAACTTCGGTTGTGGTGGGCGAAAACGTTCTGATAAATGTGCCGGGGAAACCCGGCATTTTTTATGGCGTCGCCCTCCCCAGGAAGGCATATTTCGTTGCCTGACGAAGCAAACACAGTGATTAACGTCCAGAATCAGTCATCTTCTCTTTTCCAGGAAAGTGCAACATGACGAGTTCTTTAGCGTTTGGACCCGCCCTGGTGGTGATGATTGCCGCCACATTTGTCCTCGCCGGGATGGTGAAAGGCGTTACGGGTATGGGGTTACCTACCGTGGCTATGGGGATCCTCGGATCGCTTATTTCGCCAGTTGCCGCGGCGGCCATGCTGTTATTGCCTTCGCTGATAAGCAATTTGTTCCAGTTTGGCGGTGGTGGAAATACACGCCAATTACTCAAACGGCTGTGGCCAATGCTGCTGGCAGTAGTGGTGGCGACACTGCTTGCCAGCGCCTGGATTACCGGTGGTGACACCACCCGAACTCAGTTTGCACTCGGCGTAGCGCTGGTGGCCTACGCTATCTGGACGCTGGCGGGAAAGAAAATCGCGGTGGCCCCGCAGCGTGAAAAACCGTACTCCCTCGTTATTGGATTTGTGACCGGCTTATTGACCGGCGGAACCGGGGTGTTTGTGATGCCCGCCGTGCCCTGGATCCAGTCCCTCGGCTTTGAGAAAGATGAACTGGTGCAGGCGCTCGGGATCTCTTTTACCTTTTCGACCCTGGCATTGGCGCTGGGTCTGTGGTGGCACAACGCGCTGCCCATACAATCGTTAAGTTTGTCGGCTTTGGCCATTGTTCCTGCGCTGATTGGCCAATGGATAGGTACCCGTGTGCGAAGGGTTATTTCTCCGCTCGTGTTTAAACGCTGTTTTCTGTTTTGTCTGGTCGGGTTGGGTACAGAGATGATGCTGCGTGCTGTGTGACCGGTGCGGTGACTTTGCGCGACTTTCATGGCATCGTTAATTCAGAGATTCAGGGCCAATGAGGTCGTTATGGCATCCGTGATGTTACATGAAGAAGAGGGCGATCTGGAGTCGAAAATGGCACTCACTGCGGCAGTGATGGCCGATAAATCGCGCTCACGTATGTTGTGCGCCCTAATGGATGGCTGCGCCTGGACTGCAACTGAGCTCAGCGCGGTGGCGGATATATCCGCGTCGACCGCCAGCGCGCATCTGGCGCGTCTGTGCGAACAACGTTTTGTTGTCGCGTTGGCGCAGGGCAGACATCGTTATTTTCGCCTTGCAGGTTCCGATATCGCTGAACTGCTGGAACGCCTGATGGGCGTTGCGTGGGCGACATCAACGCCCCGCAGAATCACTACACCGCCAGGTTTGCGGCATGCCCGCACCTGCTACGACCATCTCGCCGGAGAGGTCGCAGTGAGGTTGTTCGATACGCTGGTTTCCCGTCAGTGGTTAACGCCGGATGGTGAAACGCTGACTCCTCTTGGCCAGGAAAAGCTGGCGCAGATGGGGATTGTCCTGGCGGCTGGCTCATCCCGGCGGAAGTTAACCTGTGGTTGTCTGGACTGGAGCGAACGACGTTATCATCCTGGTGGTGTGCTTGGCGCAACGCTGCTGCGCTGGTTCAGTGAACAGCGATGGATAAAAACCGAACAGGGCAGCCGTCATGTCATCTTCACACCTCTTGGCATTCGTAAACTCGAAACCGAGTTTGGTGTTAAAACGACACGCTAGATGGTCTGTTTTGCGAAAGCGTTCCCGGAAATATGTCATATTTCTGTCACACTCTGTTGTGATTGATAACAACAAGAGGTCGTAGGGATGAATAAATCGTTAATCGCCACAGCCGTGGCAGGGGCTGTCTTATTGTCAACCGCCGCGCAGGCGCAGACCGCGCCGGAAGGCTATCAGCTTCAGCAAGTATTGATGATGAGTCGGCATAACTTACGCGCACCTTTAGCCAATAATGGCAGCGTTCTTGAGCAGTCCACCCCCAAACAATGGCCAGAATGGGATGTCCCCGGCGGACAACTCACTACTAAAGGCGGTGTGCTGGAAATCTATATGGGCCACTACATGCGAGAGTGGCTGGCAGAGCAGGGGATGGTGAAATCGGGCGAATGCCCGGCACCGAACACGGTCTATACCTATGCTAACAGCCTGCAGCGTACGGTCGCCACGGCGCAGTTCTTTGTTACCGGTGCTTTCCCTGGTTGCGATGTTCCGGTCCATCATCAGGAAAAAATGGGCACCATGGATCCCACCTTTAACCCGGTGATCACCGATGATTCCGCCGCCTTCAGCCAGCAGGCCGTTCAGGCCATGGAGAAAGAGCGCAGCAAAATGCAGCTCAACGATAGCTATCAGTTGCTTGAGCAAATGACCGACTACAAAGACTCTCCGTCCTGCAAAGAAAAACAGCAGTGTTCCCTGACCGATGCCAAAGATACGTTTAGCGCGAAGTACCGGCAGGAGCCAGGCGTTTCGGGGCCGCTGAAGGTGGGGAATTCGCTGGTTGATGCCTTCACGCTGCAATATTACGAAGGCTTCCCGATGGAAAAAGTTGCCTGGGGCGAGATTAAATCCGATCAGCAGTGGAAGGTTCTGTCGAAGCTGAAAAACGGCTATCAGGATAGCCTGTTCACCTCCCCGGAAGTGGCGCAGAACGTCGCCAAACCACTGGTGAAATATATTGATAATGCGCTGGTTACTGAACGTGCGAAAGCACCGAAAATAACCGTGCTGGTGGGGCATGATTCAAATATCGCTTCGCTGCTCACCGCGCTGGATTTTAAACCGTACCAGCTTCACGATCAGAACGAGCGTACGCCGATTGGCGGGAAGATTGTCTTCCAGCGCTGGCATGACAGCAATGCAAATCGTGATCTGATGAAAATCGAGTATGTGTATCAGAGCTCGCAGCAGTTGCGTAATGCAGACGTTCTGACGCTGAAATCCCCGGCGCAGCGCGTAACGCTGGAGCTGAAAGGATGTCCGATAGATGCGGATGGTTTTTGCCCGATAGATAAGTTCGATAGCGTGCTGAATGAGGCGGCTAAGTAAAAGAAAACTCCCCCGTGTTCGCGGGGGAGTCAGCGCGCTAGACGTTTTTGCGTTCGATAGTCTGTTCACCCCAAAAGAGCGAATCTTTGTCTGTTTTTTCAAAGGCTTTGATGAGTACCTCATCGCTACCTTCTTCCCAAATTTTTTCCGCCAGTTTCTCGTCATAATGTGCGACTTCAAAAATGGCTTCGGCTATTTCCGGCGATGTATTGCGCAGACTTGCCCATTCGCCGACGCGATGGGCTTTCGCTTCTTGAGTTGGCATTCGAATCCTCCTGTTGAAGATTAGCCGTTGAGTTTTACTGCCAGACCTGCGACATATTCACCCTGATAGCGGGCGATAGATAACTCTTCCTGACTTGGCTGGCGGGAGCCGTCGCCTCCGGCAATGGTGGTTGCACCGTAAGGGGTACCGCCGCGAACTTGAGAGACATCAAACAGCTCTTGCGCCGCGTAACCGATAGGTACAATCACCATCCCATGGTGGGCAAGCGTAGTCCAGGTTGATGTAATGGTTTGTTCCTGACCGCCGCCGGTTCCCGTTGAGCTGAATACGCTGGCGAGTTTGCCGTACAGGCCGCCAGAGGCCCACAGCCCGCCAGTCTGGTCGAGGAAGGTACGCATCTGACCGGACATATTGCCAAAGCGCGTGGGAGTACCAAAAATGATGGCGTCGTAATCAGCCAGTTCTTGTGGGGTTGCGACTGGTGCATTTTGTGTTTTGCCGCCAGCCTTAAGGAAAATCTCGGGCTGCATGGTCTCTGGTACACGCTTAATAATCACTTCCGCGCCATCTACCTTATTTGCGCCTTCTGCGACTGCGTGGGCCATAGTTTCAATGTGTCCGTACATGGAATAATAAAGCACCAGAACTTTTGCCATTTTACACTACTCCTCGAGTTAACCGTGTCCGTAGCGATTCGCTACCTACCTTTAAAGATATGACGTACTGTCAGGAGTGCAAATTTCACAATCACTTCTTTGATTTATAACAATTTTTATAACAACCTTCTTTGTAGCAAAATGATACATATTTAACCGGATAGAATTCGGTAGTCATAAGAAAGACTTATTGATTTCTTATGGTGATTATTTATTTGTCACTCCTGATCCTGTTGCAGGATATTACAGTTAGCGTCTGCCCTGGCCACACTTCACTATGCTTATTCCCACGCAGTTATTTTCAGGGCCTCGCCCGTAACGCTGCGTGAGGTATCACTCCTCAGTACCTATGCAATATGATGTCTAATCAATGACGGAGGTCAGTAATGGCAAACCATCGGGGCGGTTCCGGCAACTTTGCGGAAGACCGCGAAAGAGCATCAGAAGCAGGTCGAAAAGGTGGCCAGCACAGCGGGGGCAACTTCAAGAATGACCCGCAACGCGCTTCAGAGGCAGGCAAAAAAGGGGGCAAAAATAGTCACGGCAACAACAAATCGTAATTGTCGGGCTATCTGTCAGATATGTCGTGACGGCTGAGAGTCAGAGACAGACGTTACGTAGCCACCGCCGCCGGGTCTTTCCGGCGGTTTTTTTTGTCTGCAAGGTTGAACTGTAACAAAACGCAACGCAGACTAATGACATTCAGTTAATCGGGTGTCTCATGTCATTACTTTCTCGTTATTCCTTCTCTGTTAAACCTCAGGAAGCGATCCTCATTGTGATCACCATGTTCTGGGGTGGCACGTTTTTGGCGGTGCAATATGCCGTTACCCTGAGCGGCCCTTTTTTCTTTGTCGGTGTGCGTTTTGCCACTGCCGCGCTGGCGGTCGCGCTTTTGTCGCTACACACACTGCATAAGCTGACGTGGCTGGAAGTTAAAGCAGGGGTTGCAATCGGTATCGCAATTGCGCTGGGCTATAGTCTGCAAACCTGGGGGTTACAGTTTATTCCCAGCAGTAAATCGGCGTTTATTACCGCGATGTACGTACCGTTGGTGCCGCTTTTACAATGGTTGTGTCTGGGACGCATGCCAGGTCTGATGCCGTGCGTCGGCATTGTGCTGGCCTTTATCGGATTGATATTTCTTGCCGGACCGGGAGGCAATTTACTGGCTTTAGGCGAAGGCGAGTGGATCACGCTCGCCGGTGCGGTGGCGATTGCGGCAGAAATTATCCTGATTAGCGCGTGGGCGGGAAAAGTGGATGTACGTCGGGTAACGGTAGTGCAACTGGCAACCGCTTCGATAGTGGCGTTTATGGCGATGGAACCGGCCGGAGAGACCGTACCACCAATGTCTACTGGATTGCTGGTGGTGGCGCTGGGGCTGGGGATTTTTAGCGCGATTATTCAGGTCACCATGAACTGGGCGCAGCGCAGCGTTTCGCCGACGCGCGCGACGGTTATTTATACCGGTGAACCGGTGTGGGCGGGGATCTTTGGCCGTCTGGCGGGTGAACGCTTACCGCTACTTGCATTGCTTGGTGCGGCATTCATTATTGTTGGCGTACTGGTCAGCGAGCTGAAGTTCAAAAAGAAAAAAGCGCTTGGACAAGAGGCGCCGCCGGAATCGCTTTAATTTAACCATTCACCGCGTGATTTGGTATGCTGACGCCCTCACAAGAAGGAGAGGGCGCATGGTCCAACGCGCAGAGAAAAAAACAGGTAAGCGCTCGCAGGCCGTCAGTGCAAAACGCCAGGCCATCTTAACCGCGGCATTAAATATCTTCTCCCAATATGGGATCCACGGCACGCGCCTGGAGCAGGTGGCAGAGCAGGCGGGCGTTTCAAAAACTAATCTACTTTATTACTACCCGTCAAAAGAGGTGCTTTATATCGCCGTTTTACGGCAGATCCTCGACATCTGGCTGGCACCATTGAAAGCTTTTCGCGAAGACTTTGCACCGCTGGTGGCCATTAAAGAATACATTCGCCTTAAGCTGGAAGTGTCGCGCGATTACCCTCAGGCCTCACGGCTGTTTTGTATGGAGATGCTGGCCGGAGCGCCTTTATTGATGGCAGAACTGGAAGGGGATCTCAAAACGCTAATTGATGAGAAATCCGCGCTGATTGCCGGTTGGATCAAAAGCGGAAAACTGGCTCCGGTCGATCCGCATCATCTGATTTTTATGATTTGGGCTTCAACTCAGCACTACGCCGATTTTGCCCCACAGGTAGAGGCGGTGACGGGCGCAACGCTGCGTGATGAAGCCTTTTTTAACCAAACGGTGGAGAGCGTACAGCGGATGATTATTGAAGGGATCCGCGTGCGTTAACTGGCCGGCGGCAACGGGCAGCTTAAATCGCCTTCTTCACACTGCAAAAGTGAGGCGAGAAACGCTTCGCGCTCGTTGGTCTTATCCGTCAGGCACTGGCTGGAAATCATCGCCTGAACGCTACCGCCTTCAGTGCCAGAACTGATTAACGCACAGTCAGCATCGCGCAAAGTTATCCAGGATATTTGCGCTTTTTTCAGTAAATCGCGCTGGGTTGGGGCGGCGCGCTTCAGCGCATTCTGATAAGTTTCATTAAGTTTGGCGTCGGCCGCCTTATACTGCTCTGCCGCACAGGTGTTCATCTCAATCTGCGTGTTCGCGTTGGCGCAGTCATCCGCCAGCGCCTGGCCGCTAAGCAGCAGCGCTGCACATGTCAGTACGATTCGTTTCATGCTTCCCTCTGGCTTCATAAAAAAAGGCCCCGTTACCGGAGCCTTAATTAACCACAACCTTAGCCGATTGTCATCAGGCTGGCGTTCCCCCCAGCAGCGGCGGTATTGACGCTCAGGGAGCGCTCAATATACAACCTTTCCAGCAGGATATTGCTTTCGCCGCGGGCAAAGCCCTGGACCGACACAATCGCCCCTTCGCGGGCCGCCACCGCTTCACACAGTGCGCGAAGCTGATCGGAATCACCGTGGAAAATAACCGCATCAAACGGCTGCGCAGTGATGTTGTCCGCTTTGGCAAACTGGATGCGCCCGGAAACTACTGCTGGCAGACGTTTTGCCAGGTCGCGATGGAATGTATCATCCGGCCACAGAATTAAGCTACCAACGGAAGTTACAGCGGCAACCTGTACCAGCGCATCCTGTTCATCATCGGCGATACACAGCACGCGTTCGCGCGGCAACAGCGTCCAGGTATTGCGCTCGCCGGTGGGTCCTGGCAGCAGGCGTTGCGTTCCGGCCTGCGCCAGTTCACCAAACTGTTGGCAGAGCGCACGCAGTGCTGGACGATCGGTTGCCCATTCGCTAAGCGCTTCCAGCGGCTGAACGAGCGCCGTTTTAAGCTGTGCATCGACCGGGTATTCGGCATCCTGACGGGCAAGCGTAACGCCTAACGCATTTTCCGGACGGTTTGCCAGCAGGCGGTACAGATACAGAGGTCCACCCGCTTTTGGCCCGGTTCCTGACAAGCCTTCGCCACCGAATGGCTGCACTCCGACGACGGCGCCGACCATATTGCGGTTAACGTACAGGTTACCCACATGTGCCGAACCCGTGACCTGGACGATGGTTTCATCGATACGGGTGTGCACGCCCAGCGTCAGGCCGTAGCCGGAGGCATTAATTTGCTCAATCAGACTGCCCAGATTGTTGCGGGTGTAACGCACAACGTGCAGTACCGGACCGAACACCTCTTTTTGCAATTCGTCGAAGCTTTCCAGCTCGATAAGCGTCGGCGCGATAAAGGTACCGCTTTGCCATTCACGCGCATCGTCGCTGTTTTCGCGCGCGGCCTGGAACACCGGACGCCCTTTGGCGCGCATGGCCTGAATATGGCGCTCAATATTGGCTTTGGCTTCTTCATCGATTACTGGTCCAATATCGGTGGTCAGGCGGCCCGGATTACCCATGCGGCATTCCGCCATTGCGCCACGCAGCATTTTCAGCGTATGGTCGGCGACATCGTCCTGCAGACACAGGACGCGAAGCGCGGAGCAGCGCTGTCCGGCGCTGTCAAAGGCAGAAGCCAGAACGTCGACCACGACCTGTTCCGTTAACGCAGAAGAGTCGACGATCATGGCGTTCATCCCGCCGGTTTCGGCGATAAGCGGGATTGGACGCCCCTGAGCATCCAGGCGGGTCGCGATATTACGTTGCAACAGCGTGGCGACTTCCGTTGAGCCGGTAAACATGACGCCGCGTACGCGCTCATCGGAAGTGAGTTGCGCCCCCACCGTTTCACCCTGGCCAGGCAACAGTTGCACCACGCCTGGCGGCACGCCTGCTTCGAGTAAAATGGCAATACCCTGGGCGGCAATCAGCGGAGTTTGTTCCGCGGGTTTTGCCAACACGCTGTTGCCCGCCGCTAGCGCAGCGGCAATCTGCCCGGTGAAAATGGCCAGCGGGAAGTTCCAGGGGCTGATACAGACCACCGGCCCTAACGGACGATGGGTTTCATTATCGAAGTCATCGCGGACCTGACCGGCATAATAGTGCAGGAAGTCTACCGCTTCGCGCACTTCCGCAATGGCGTTGCTGAAAGTTTTGCCCGCTTCGCGCACCAGAATGCCAATTAACTGCTGCATCTGGCCTTCCATCAGAACGGCGGCGCGATGCAAAATAGCGGCGCGCTCTTGTGGCGGTGTGGCGAACCAGATCGGCGCGTTATTTACCGCGTTCTGCAATGCCTGTTCCACTTCGCTGTGAGTCGCTTCACGCACATAACCGACAATGTCTTTCGGTTCGGCCGGGTTGACGACTGGGGTCATTTCACCGTCAGCAACCGGATGTTCGAGCATCGGTTTAGCGTGCCATTTTTGCAGCGCGCTGTTGAGCAGGGCGGAGGACAGTGAGGCCAGACGATGTTCGTTCGCTAAATCCAGCCCGCCTGAGTTTTCGCGGCCTTTACCGTACAGGTCACGCGGCAGGGCAATCTTCGGATGTGGCAGACCAGCCTGGCCTTCCTGCTGCGCCAGTTTTTCAACGGCTTCGACCGGATCGGCGACCAGTTCATCCAGCGGCAGGGTAGTGTCTGCAATGCGGTTGACGAATGAAGTGTTGGCGCCGTTTTCCAGCAGACGACGCACCAGGTATGCAAGCAGCGTTTCGTGTGTGCCGACCGGTGCATAAATGCGGCATGGACGGTTCAGTTTGCCATCGGCAACTTTACCGGTGACCTGCTCATACAGCGGTTCGCCCATACCGTGCAGGCACTGGAACTCGTACTGACCCGGATAGTAGTTTTGACCGGCCAACTGATAAATCGCCGCCAGCGTATGGGCGTTGTGGGTGGCGAACTGCGGGTAGATCAGATTCGGCACCGCAAGCAGTTTTTTCGCACAGGCCAGATAGGAAACGTCGGTGTAGACCTTACGGGTATAGACCGGATAACCTTCCAGACCGTCCATTTGCGCACGTTTGATTTCGCTATCCCAGTAGGCGCCCTTAACCAGACGGATCATCAGGCGACGGCGGCTGCGCGTGGCGAGGTCAATCAGGTAGTCGATAACATACGGGCAGCGCTTCTGGTAGGCCTGAATAACAAAGCCGATACCGTTCCAGCCCGCCAGTTCAGGTTCAAAGCACAGTTTTTCCAGCAGATCGAGGGAGATCTCCAGTCGGTCGGCCTCTTCAGCATCGATATTGATACCGATGTCGTACTGGCGGGCCAGCAGAGTAAGCGACTTCAGACGCGGATAGAGTTCATCCATCACGCGGTCATACTGCGCGCGGCTATAACGCGGATGCAGCGCTGACAGCTTGATAGAAATGCCCGGCCCTTCATAGATGCCGCGACCATTTGAGGCTTTACCAATGGCGTGGATTGCCTGTTGGTACGAAACCATATAAGCCTGGGCATCTGCTGCGGTCAGAGCTGCTTCACCCAGCATGTCGTAAGAGTAGCGGAAACCTTTTTCTTCCAGTTTACGGGCGTTAGCCAGCGCTTCGGCGATAGTCTCTCCGGTGACGAACTGCTCGCCCATCAGGCGCATTGCCATGTCGACGCCTTTACGCACCAGTGGTTCACCGCTCTTGCCGATAATACGGTTGAGTGAGCGTGAAAGGCTGGCTTCATTATGCGTAGAAACCAGACGACCAGTAAACAACAGCCCCCAGGTCGCCGCGTTGACGAACAGGGACGGGCTACGTCCAATGTGCGACTGCCAGTTGCCGTTGCTGATTTTGTCGCGGATTAACGCATCGCGGGTTGCCTTATCTGGAATACGCAGCAGGGCTTCGGCCAGGCACATCAGCGCGACCCCTTCCTGCGAAGAAAGTGAGAATTCCTGCAATAAACCCTGTACCATCCCGGCGCGGCCGCTGGCGGTCTTTTGGTTACGCAGTTTGTCAGCCAGATCGTACGCCAGCTTGTGCGCTTGCTCCGCAATGGGTTGCGGCAGACGAGCCTGTTCCATCAGCATCGGCACAGCATCGGTTTCGGCTCGGCGGTACGCGGCGGTGATTGCTGCGCGGGAAACTGACTGCGGCAGGATCTGTTCGGCAAATTCCAGGAAAGGCTGATGCGCTTCATTCTGCGGCGTGGTTGACTCCTCACCCTCATTCGCGGCACCCGCCAGCAGGGCCGGCAGTTCAGGAAGCGCGTCGTCATTTTCCAGTCTTTCGAGATAATTAAAGATGGCTTGCTTGATCAGCCAATGTGGCGTGCGATCGATTCGTGATGCTGCTGTTTTAATACGCTCGCGAGTGGCGTCATCCAGTTTAACCCCCATCGTGGTGGTTCCCATGCCGTTTACTCCTGTTGTACTGAAATACGGGTCTGATAGTTACCGAGAAATATCCACTATGTTGCAACTTTGTGCAACCGTGTTAAATGTGACTTGGTTTGCAAGCTTGGAAATGAATGAAATGTTAATAAATGTGAGTCTTATGATGTGGGCTGTAAAAATTACAGAATCTTTTTCTCTGCGGTAGTTAACACTTTTAAAAGGTGCAACCGAAAAAAATGTGAGAGAGTGCAACCTACAGAAAAATGCTATCTACTCTGGATCAAATTTGATGTAAATGGTGTGTTAAATCGATTGTGAATAACCATCGCTTCCGGCAGGATACGGTCGCCCTGGTCAACATAGATATCTTTGCCACGTTCCGGCAGGGTAATAAAACGGCAAGCCACGGCATTGCTGATACATAATTTTGGAGAGTTTTGATGGCTATTAGCACACCGATGTTAGTGACATTCTGTGTCTATATTTTTGGCATGATATTGATAGGGTTTATTGCATGGCGTTCAACCAAAAACTTTGACGATTACATTCTGGGTGGACGCAGTCTGGGTCCATTCGTGACCGCGTTATCCGCCGGGGCATCTGACATGAGCGGCTGGTTGCTGATGGGTCTGCCTGGCGCGATTTTCCTGTCGGGGATTTCAGAAAGCTGGATCGCCATCGGCCTTATTTTGGGCGCCTGGATCAACTGGAAGCTGGTGGCCGGACGTTTACGCGTACACACCGAATACAATAACAATGCGCTGACGTTACCGGATTACTTTACCGGTCGCTTTGAAGATAAAAGCCGAATTCTGCGTATTATCTCCGCGCTGGTTATTCTGCTGTTTTTCACCATCTATTGTGCTTCCGGTATTGTGGCAGGGGCTCGTCTGTTTGAAAGCACCTTTGGCATGAGCTACGAAACAGCACTGTGGGCGGGCGCGGCCGCGACGATCATTTATACCTTTATTGGTGGTTTCCTGGCGGTTAGCTGGACCGATACCGTCCAGGCCAGCCTGATGATCTTTGCTTTGATCCTGACGCCGGTGATGGTAGTCATTGGCGTGGGTGGATTCGACGATTCGCTGGAAGTGATTAAACAAAAGAGCATTGAGAACGTGGACATGTTCAAAGGGCTGAATTTTGTTGCCATCATTTCCCTGATGGGCTGGGGTCTGGGCTACTTTGGTCAGCCGCATATTCTGGCGCGCTTTATGGCTGCAGATTCCCACCATAGCATCGTTCATGCTCGCCGCATTAGCATGGCCTGGATGATTCTGTGTCTGGCAGGTGCTGTGGCCGTGGGCTTCTTTGGTATTGCTTACTTTAACAACAACCCACAGCTTGCCGGTGCCGTTAACCAGAACGCCGAGCGTGTGTTTATTGAACTGGCGCAAATCCTGTTCAACCCGTGGATTGCCGGTATTCTGCTGTCTGCTATCCTCGCTGCGGTTATGTCGACCCTGAGCTGCCAGCTGCTGGTGTGCTCCAGCGCAATCACCGAAGATTTGTACAAAGCGTTCCTGCGTAAAAATGCCAGCCAGAAAGAGTTGGTGTGGATTGGCCGCATCATGGTGTTGGTCGTGGCGCTGGTGTCTATCGCGCTGGCGGCGAACCCGGAGAACCGCGTACTTGGTCTGGTAAGTTACGCCTGGGCGGGCTTCGGCGCTGCGTTTGGTCCGGTAGTCCTGTTCTCCGTAATGTGGTCGCGTATGACCCGCAACGGCGCGCTGGCAGGGATGATCATTGGTGCGGTGACGGTAATCGTCTGGAAACAGTTTGCCTGGCTGGGTCTGTATGAAATCATCCCGGGCTTTGTTTTCGGCAGCATCGGTATTGTGGTCTTCAGCCTGTTGGGTAAAGCGCCTTCAACTGCTATGCAGCAACGTTTTGCCGAGGCTGATGCGCATTATCACTCAGCTCCGCCATCGCGTTTACAGGCAGAATAATCTGCCTCAGTCTTCAAGCCCGCCGCGTGCGGGCTTTTTTATTGCTTCCGTTGTAAACCTGCTATAACCATTACCCGCCTGGCTTTTTACATTCAGTCATCATTCTCAAAACATTCTTCTTGAGTTTTTCTTTGCTGTAATGATAATCACTATCACTGTAATTTACTTTTCTTTTCATCAATTGACTGAGAATAACGTTTAAGGGTTCTTCGCATGTTTGTTCCATTTCTAATTATGTTGCGCGAAGGGTTAGAGGCCGCGCTGATTGTCAGCCTGATTGCCAGCTACCTGAAACGGACTCAGCGTGGTCGATGGATTGGTGTGATGTGGATTGGTGTTCTGCTGGCGGCGGCGTTATGCCTGGCGTTAGGGATTTTCATCAACGAAACCACCGGTGAATTTCCGCAAAAGGAACAGGAGCTTTTTGAAGGCATCGTGGCGGTCATTGCCGTGGTGATCCTCACCTGGATGGTGTTCTGGATGCGTAAAGTTTCGCGCAACGTCAAAGTCCAGCTTGAACAGGCTGTCGATAACGCGTTGCAACGCGGCAACCATCACGGCTGGGCGCTGGTGATGATGGTCTTTTTTGCTGTTGCCCGTGAAGGGCTGGAGTCGGTGTTCTTTCTACTGGCAGCATTCCAGCAGGATGTAGGTATCTGGCCGCCGTTAGGCGCGATGCTCGGGCTGGCTACCGCGGTGGTTCTGGGTTACCTGATTTACCTCGGCGGTATTCGCCTCAACCTCGGGGCATTCTTTAAATGGACCAGCCTGTTCATTTTGCTGGTGGCTGCCGGTCTTGCCGCTGGGGCAATCCGCGCTTTCCACGAAGCCGGGTTGTGGAATCATTTTCAGGATGTGGCGTTTGACCTGAGCAGCGTGCTGTCGACGCATTCACTGTTTGGCACATTGATGGAAGGCATTTTCGGCTATCAGGAAGCGCCAAGCGTTAGTGAAGTCGCTGTCTGGTTTATCTACCTGATTCCGGCGTTGATTATGTTTGCGTTACCGCCGCGTTCAGGCACTACGGCATCGCGTACCGCACCTTGATAAAAACGCGATGCAGAATACTTTTTAGTTACAACATACTTATTTATAGGGATAGGTTATGACGTTTAATTTTCGCCGTAGTGCGCTGCAGCTAGGTATCGCCGCGCTGTTTGCCTCCGCTTTTAATGCACAAGCTGCCGATATTCCGCAGGTGAAAGTCACGGTTAACGACAAACAATGTGAACCGATGACTATCACGGTTAATGCCGGGAAAACGCAGTTCATCATCCAGAACCATAGCCAGAAAGCGCTGGAGTGGGAGATCCTCAAAGGCGTTATGGTGGTTGAAGAGCGCGAAAACATTGCACCAGGCTTTAGCCAGAAAATGACCGCTAACCTCCAGCCTGGCGAATATGATATGACCTGCGGTCTGTTGACTAACCCGAAAGGCAAACTGATCGTAAAAGGTAGCGCAATGGCGGATGCCGCGCAAAGCGATGCTCTGCTGAGTCTGAGCGGCGCGATTACCGAATACAAAGCCTATGTGACAGCCGAAACCGCACAGTTGGTTGCGGGCACTAAAGCCTTTACCGATGCGATTAAAGCAGGCGATCTGGAAAAAGCAAAATCCCTGTATGCGCCAACCCGTCAGCACTACGAGCGTATTGAACCGATTGCTGAACTGTTCTCCGATCTCGACGGCAGCATTGATGCGCGGGAAGATGATTACGAACAAAAAGCCGCCGATCCGAAATTTACCGGCTTCCATCGTCTGGAAAAGGCGCTGTTTGGTGACAATTCCACCAAAGGTATGGATAAGTACGCCGACCAATTAAACAGCGATGTTCTTGACCTGCAAACGCGTATTAGCGAGCTGGCTTTCCCACCGTCTAAAGTTGTTGGCGGGGCAGCAGGACTGATTGAAGAAGTTGCTGCCAGCAAAATCAGTGGGGAAGAAGATCGCTATAGCCATACCGATCTGTGGGATTTCCAGGCCAACGTCGATGGTGCGCAGAAAATTGTCGATCTCTTGCGTCCTCAGTTGCAAAAATCCAATGCTGAACTGCTTGCGAAGGTGGATGCGAACTTCAAAAAGGTCGATACCATTCTGAGCAAGTACCGTACCAAAGACGGCTTTGAAACCTATGACAAACTGACTGATGCCGATCGTAATGCACTGAAAGGGCCAATCACGACGCTGGCGGAAGATTTGTCGCAATTACGCGGTGTTCTGGGTCTGGATTAAGCACTATGCAGCAAGATAATGAAAACGGCGTGAGCGAACCGTCACGCCGACGTTTACTGAAAGGGATGGGCGCCCTGGGTGGGGCGCTGGCGCTGGCGGGTGGGTGTCCGGTTGCCCACGCGCAAAAACCACAAAGCGCGCCGGGCACGTTGTCTCCGGATGCACGTAGTGAAGCGCAGCCGTTTTATGGTCAGCATCAGGCGGGGATCCTGACGCCGCAGCAGGCATCAATGATGCTGGTGGCGTTCGATGTTCTCGCCAGCGATAAGGCCGATCTTGAGCGTTTATTCCGGTTGCTGACCAGCCGATTTGCGTTTCTGACCACCGGTGGACCGGCGCCGGATACGCCGAATCCGCGTCTCCCCCCTATGGATTCAGGTATCCTCGGCGCATACATTGCGCCAGACAACCTGACGATGACGTTGTCAGTCGGCTCCTCGCTGTTTGATGAACGCTATGGACTGAAATCGCAGATGCCGAAAAAGCTGCAAAAAATGACCCGTTTCCCGAATGATTCGCTGGATGCGGCGCTGTGCCATGGCGATGTGCTGCTGCAGATTTGTGCCAACACCCAGGACACCGTCATCCACGCGTTGCGCGATATCATTAAACATACGCCCGATCTCCTTAGCGTGCGCTGGAAACGTGAAGGTTTTATTTCCGACCACGCCGCACGTAGTAAAGGCAAAGAGACCCCGGTCAATTTGCTTGGCTTTAAAGACGGCACCGCGAATCCGGACGCTACGGATGCGAAGTTGATGCAAGACGTGGTGTGGGTTACGGACGGGCAGGGCGAGCCTGCCTGGGCGCAAGGCGGAAGCTATCAGGCCGTCAGGCTCATTCAGTTTCGCGTTGAGTTCTGGGATCGTACACCGCTGAAAGAGCAGCAAACGATTTTTGGTCGCGATAAACACACCGGCGCACCGCTGGGTATGCAGCATGAGCATGATGTGCCTGACTATGCCAGCGATCCTGAAGGCGAGGTGATTGCGCTCGACAGCCATATCCGTCTCGCAAATCCGCGTACGAAAGAGACCGACTCCAGCCTGATGATGCGTCGTGGCTACAGTTATTCGCTCGGTGTGACTAATTCCGGTCAACTGGATATGGGGCTGTTGTTTGTCTGCTATCAACACGATCTGGAAAAAGGTTTTTTGACAGTGCAGAAACGTCTGAACGGTGAAGCGCTGGAAGAATATGTCAAACCGATTGGTGGGGGATATTTCTTTGCTTTGCCGGGTGTTAAAACTGCAGATAATTATCTGGGACAGTCTCTGCTTGAAGCCTGATGATTATGCCCCGCAGTACAGCGGGGTTTTTCCTGACATCTTGATGAAGGAACAAACTATTTTTTATGATCGGTATGCGACTGAAATAATTCTGTCATCTTTCTGCAAGAGACTGTCTCTGGTGATAAGATAGAATTTAAGTTAACAACAAGTAAAAATATTGTTGCATTAGCGAAAGGTTATGATGTACTTATAAGTAATAGCGGTAGTTCCCGGCGGTGATTGTCATTCACTATGGAGATCGCGAATGGAAAAGTCCTGTATTGGACACGTTTTTCACAGTAACAGCAGTACCTTACGCGGACGTTTCTCTTCCGGTAGCCTCCTCGTCACCGCTAAATCTCTCTCTCATTCACTTCTTATCTTCGCAACTGACGCCCTGTACGGTGCGCGTAGCTGTGCGTGGCGTCTTATCCGAAAGCAAGCAATGGCTTACAAGGAAGCCAACCCTCAGATGTTCGTGCGCATAATCGTGCCGCCAACGGCGCGTGTGATGTATACCTACAACTCAAGGTGCTATCCATGGGAAGACAAAAAGCAGTGATCAAAGCTCGTCGTGAAGCAAAACGTGTGCTGAGGCGGGATTCGCGTAGCCATAAGCAACGTGAAGATGAATCGGTCACCTCGCTTGTGCAGATGGGCGGCGTAGAAACGATTGGTATGGCGCGTGACAGTCGCGACGCCTCGCCAATCACGGCGCGGAATGAAGCTCAGGCGCACTACCTGAATGCTATCGAGAGTAAACAGCTGATCTTCGCCACCGGTGAAGCCGGGTGTGGTAAAACCTGGATCAGCGCGGCAAAAGCAGCAGAGGCCCTGATCCATAAAGATGTGGACAGGATCATTGTAACCCGTCCAGTTCTGCAAGCTGATGAAGACCTCGGCTTCTTACCTGGAGATGTTTCCGAGAAGTTTGCTCCCTATTTTCGCCCCGTGTATGACGTGCTTGTCAAACGGCTGGGAGCCTCCTTCATGCAATATTGCCTGCGACCTGAGATTGGTAAGGTGGAAATCGCGCCGTTCGCCTATATGCGTGGACGTACCTTTGAAAATGCAGTGGTCATTCTTGACGAGGCTCAGAACGTCACTGCTGCGCAAATGAAGATGTTTTTGACCCGCCTCGGGGAGAATGTGACGGTGATTGTGAATGGGGATGTGACCCAGTGCGATCTACCAGCCCACGTTCGCTCAGGGCTTAGCGATGCGCTGGCCCGTTTCGAAGAAGATGAGATGGTTGGGATTGTTCGTTTCAATAAAGACGATTGCGTCCGCTCTGCGCTCTGTCAGCGGACGCTCAACGCTTACAACTGATAAGTACTCCGTCTTCAAGGCCCGGGAAACCGGGCTTTGTTGTTTGACGCCAGTACATGACCGGTCGGGGCTTCTCATCCCCCCGTAGATGTGCAACATGCGAAAAAAAGCCCGTACTTTCGTACGAGCTCTTCTTAAAATATGGGGGTGAGGGGGGGATTGACTCGCTTCGCTCGCCCTTCGGGCAGCCCACTCACTCCGTTCGCGGTCTGTCCAGCTGGCTGCGCCAGCAGTCGAACCTCGGTCGGGGCTTCTCATCCCCCCGCAGGTGTGCAACATGCGAAAAAAAAGCCCGTACTTTCGTACGAGCTCTTCTTAAAATATGGCGGTGAGGGGGGGGATTGACTCGCTTCGCTCGCCCTTCGGGCAGCCCACTCACTCCGTTCGCGGTCTGTCCAGCTGGCTGCGCCAGCAGTCGAACCCCGGTCGGGGTTTCTCATCCCCCCGCAGATGTGCAATATGTGAAAAAAAAGCCCGTACTTGCGTACGAGCTCTTCTCAAAATATGGCGGTGAGGGGGGGATTGACTCGCTTCGCTCGCCCTTCGGGCAGCCCACTCACTCCGTTCGCGGTCTGTCCAGCTGGCTGCG
>NZ_JAOWGS010000037.1:969166-1123075 GCF_030333035.1 Citrobacter sp. Cpo015
GATTCGAACCCCCGATACGTTGCCGTATACACACTTTCCAGGCGTGCTCCTTCAGCCACTCGGACACCTCACCATATTGTTGTTCCTGTGCTACCGGAACGGGCGCTAATGTAGGGGAAACACCGCCCCGCCGTCAATCAACTTTTTGAAAAAAATGTGCATTTACACAAACTTCAAGCAACATGGAGCATAAATAAGCGGGAATTGTTTTTTTTGCCAGCATCCTAAAATTTGCTACTCTGATGTTCCCTCGAAAAATGATGATAATAAGTGCGAGAAAGTTCCGCACAACAATGTTCAGGAGACAATATGGATATAATTTTCTATCACCCAACATTCGATACGACCTGGTGGATTAATGCGTTGGCAAAGGCAATACCTGGTGCGAACGTACGTGAGTGGAAAGCGGGTGATAATGCACATGCTGACTATGCGCTGGTCTGGCATCCACCGGTTGAAATGCTCGCAGGACGAAAATTAAAAGCCGTATTTGCGCTGGGCGCGGGCGTCGATTCTATTCTCAGTAAACTCAATGCTCATCCGGAAATGTTGGATGCGTCGATCCCGCTTTTCCGTCTGGAAGATACGGGTATGGGCCTGCAAATGCAGGAATATGCTGTCAGTCAGGTGCTGCACTGGTTTCGTCGCTTTGATGATTATCAGGCATTGAAAAATCAGGCGAAATGGCAGCCGTTGCCAGAATATACTCGCGAGGAGTTTACCGTCGGGATCATGGGGGCTGGGGTATTGGGCGCAAAAGTTGCCGAAAGCTTGCAAGCATGGGGGTTCCCACTGCGCTGCTGGAGTCGTACGCGTAAATCCTGGTCTGGCGTGGAAAGCTTCGCCGGTACTGAGGAACTGGGCGCGTTTTTGAGTCAAACTCGCGTGCTGATCAACCTTCTGCCTAATACGGCAGAAACCGTAGGCATTATTAACGCTGATTTACTTAGCCAATTGCAGGATGGAGCCTACGTGCTGAACCTTGCACGCGGTGTTCATCTCAATGAAGACGATCTTCTGGCATCGCTGGAAAGCGGCAAGGTGAAGGGGGCCATGCTGGATGTTTATAGTCGTGAACCGCTGCCAGAAAACAGCCCATTATGGAAACATCCGCGTGTGGCGATGACGCCACATATTGCCGCAGTTACCCGTCCGGCAGAAGCGGTGGACTATATCTCCCGCACGATTATGAACCTGGAGAGCGGGCAAGTCGTAACAGGTCAGGTCAATCGCGTTCGGGGATATTGATGGTAACCCGGCAAGTACCGGGTTTCAGCTAAAATACCCGTCATACTTCAAGCTGCATGTGCGTTGGCTACGGTTGTTCACCTGAATCACCTACGTAAGTAAGTGATTCAGGTATCACTCCCTTGCCACCTGCCTGCGACTCGAATTTTAGGGTATTAATGGCGGCGATACCTGCTATCCTTGACGGAAAATGACTACAGGAGAGAGTTATGTATCCCGTTGACCTGCATATGCATACCGTCGCCAGCACCCACGCCTACAGCACCTTAAGTGATTACATCGCGGAAGCTCGTCGCAAAGGCATCAAGCTATTTGCCATTACCGATCATGGACCGGACATGGCGGATGCGCCTCACCACTGGCACTTTATCAATATGCGTATTTGGCCACGTGTCGTGGATGGCGTGGGGATCCTGCGCGGAATAGAAGCCAATATTAAGAATATTGAAGGTGAAATTGACTGTTCAGGTCCGATGTTTACCTCCCTGGACCTCATTATTGCGGGCTTCCATGAGCCGGTTTTTGCACCTCACGATAAAGACACCAATACCCAGGCAATGATAGCTACGATGGCCAGCGGTAATGTGCACATCATAAGTCATCCGGGAAATCCCAAATATCCTGTTGATATTAAAGCAATTGCGCAGGCGGCGGCAAAGTACCAGGTTGCACTGGAAATCAATAACTCTTCGTTTTTGCATTCGCGTAAGGGCAGTGAGGATAATTGCCGTGCGGTTGCTGCGGCTGTGCGTGATGCTGGTGGCTGGGTGGCGTTAGGGTCGGATTCACATACCGCTTTCACGTTGGGAGAATTTGGCGAATGCCGTAAAATCCTGGATGATGTTAATTTCCCTGAAGACAGAATTTTAAACGTCACACCTAAACGTCTATTGGCGTTTCTGGAATCGCGAGGCATGGAGCCGATCGCGGAATTTGCTGAACTGTAATTGTTACTAACTGGAATATATCAATGAACGAGTTTTCTATCCTGTGTCGTGTACTGGGCTCGCTGTTTTACCGCCAACCGCAGGACCCTTTACTGGTTCCCCTGTTTACCCTGATTAGTGAAGGTAAACTGTCCGCCAACTGGCCGCTGGAACAGGACGAACTGCTCACCCGTTTACAGAAGAGCTGCGATATGCCCCAGCTGGCTGCAGATTACAACGCGCTGTTTGTCGGTGACGAGTGTGCAGTGCCGCCTTATCGTAGTGCCTGGGTAGAAGGGGCGAAAGAATCCGATGTTCGTGCATTTCTTTCAGCCCGGGGCATGCCGCTTGCTGATACACCGGCAGATCACATTGGTACGCTGTTGCTGGCGGCTTCATGGCTTGAGGACCAGTCTGCGGAAGATGAAAGTGAGGCGCTTGAAACCTTGTTTGTAGACTACTTGCTGCCCTGGTGCGGTACGTTCCTTGGTAAAGTTGAAGCGCACGCAAACACGCCTTTCTGGCGTACGATAGCACCGCTGACGCGTGATGCCATTGGTGCGATGTGGGACGAATTGCAGGAAGATACAGACGAATAAATGTGACGCGCATCACTTAAAGGTGCAACTCAATTTATAAGCTTGCATAAATTGTGTGCGCGATCTCATTACCATGCCGTTTTTCTGCTAAGATGCGCGGCATGAACATACTTCTCTCAATTGCAATCACAACGGGCATTCTCTCCGGGATCTGGGGATGGGTGGCCGTTTCTCTTGGTTTACTCAGTTGGGCTGGCTTTCTGGGTTGCACGGCTTATTTCGCCTGCCCGCAAGGTGGGTTAAAAGGACTGTGGATCTCGGCGTGTACGCTGCTAAGCGGTGTGGTGTGGGCGTTGGTGATTATTAACGGTAGTGCGCTTGCTCCGCATATGGACATTATTGGTTATGTCATGACAGGAATTGTCGCGTTTCTGATGTGTATCCAGGCAAAGCAATGGCTGCTTTCATTTGTACCGGGCACGTTCATTGGCGCATGTGCAACATTTGCAGGGCAGGGCGACTGGCGACTGGTTGTACCGTCACTGGCACTGGGCCTCGTATTCGGCTATGCAATGAAAAACAGTGGTCTGTGGCTGGCATCTCGCCGTGAAAATAGAATATCGTCGACGCTGACCAGTAAATAAAAAAGCGTGAGGGTTTTCCTCACGCTTTTTATGCTGTATAGACCCATCAGGATTCTGGCGGTACCGACATATGACGGTATTTAACCAGGATGTCATTATCAACTTGTTTCTTATCCTGCAAATCCCACAATCCGCGATCGATGCCGTCATTAATCAGGAAGATAACGCCCGTTTCAATCGCTGACATCAGACAAAGCATAACCGGTTCGTTAGAGGTGTAGCCAATTTCACCTTCCAACAGACGCTGGTAGTCAATAAAGCGGAACACCCCAGCCTGTACTTCATAAGACAGAATGGTTTTACTGGTATTCACTGACGACAGGATCTCACCGGTGCTGACGTTAACTACGCGCAGGTTTACCGCTATCTGGTCGAGCTGGTATTGCGTATCGGCGCCAATACCAAAATAACGTGCACCGACACCACCCGATTTAACGTTGCTTTCATAACCGATAATTGATCCTTCCACCATGACGTTTGCCGCGGTCAGGGACTGTAGCGGGATCCGGTTATTAATCGCAACCGTACCGTTTTCCTGAGCTGCACGAATGATTTTGCGTTCGTTAAGCAAGTTCTGTAACCCCTGACGTTCCAGTGGGATGAACCAACGAGAATCTTTCAATGCGGTGACAAGCATAGCCGTGGCGCTTTGCGGGACGGCGGTTGAGAAGTTACTTGCCGGGTAAGGTTTAAATTGGCCAGTCTCATCCTGAATGTTGTATACCGACACAAAGATCTTACCTGTAGGCATAGGCAGATGCGTCAAGTCTTTATAGCTTTGGGCTCGGGGCATTAATGTCGGCTTAGCGGCTTCTTGAGGCGGAGCTGTTAAACATCCGCTGAGTAAAATTACTGCCACCATGATAAGTAAACGCTGCATGATTATTTCCTTTCGTGGCTATAACTTAGAAGTCGGTCGACTGTGTTTGTAAACCCGACACTTCAATAGTCGAAGTTTTCCCCGATTTCCTGTCGGTGACATTCAATTGCAGTTGTCCGTCCCGGTTGGCGATATCAATGATAAAATCATTGGTCACCATTCTTCCTGGTTTACCGGTATTAATGTTGGTGAGTAGGCCACCGAGAATTTGTGACTGAATCGCCTGAGTAAAGTTATCCAGAGCTGACGGGGTTTCAATACCGTAATCGTCATAGCTTGGATCTTTATATGAGTTCTGGGCCTGGGCGCTGTTCAACAGAAAAGCACCATTATTCGGGTTGCCACCAAAGTTTGGGTTGCGAAACTGGAACGTCATGTTTCCGGCCCAACTTAATGGTGAAATTAGCATGAGCAAAACCACTGCATGTTTAACACGCATGAAAGCCTCCGGACAAAATCATGTTTTAGAATTCATCACGCGCTAAATCGCTTGTGCTTAATAGTGTTTGATCTATTTGCCGGCGATTTAATGCTTCCTCAGTTTGTGCCAATGCGAAGACTACAATTTTGTCGAAGTCTTTTTTCGTCGGAAATAAAAAAGTCTGGAAGATAACGTCCTGATTGACCGTTATGGTGATCCAACTTCCCCAACGCGCACTGGGTCTTTCATTAATGGTTAAGTTTCCTGTGTACTCGCTTTCCCACTTATCACTAAAGGCCCGATAAAAATCATGCCCGATTGAAGAGACAGTGTGGTCAGTTAACAGCCCGGGAACCTCCACCTCTACGGTTGTCGCTGCGTGCAGACTCCCGGCAGCAAAGAATAAATTTGCTGCCACAATCCAGATCAAATACCGTTTCATGGCTTTATCGCCTGAGGTTATCATTGGCCCATGAGACCGCCTGCGTACGGTTTTTGACAGCTATCTTTTTGAAAAGATTATAAAGATGTGTTTTTACCGTATTTTCACTGATAAACAGTGAACGAGCGATTTCAATATTTGAGGCGCCGATACGCAATTTATTAAGGATCTCTTTTTCACGGTGCGTCAGCAGTGCCGACTCCGTGCTGTTATAACGATAATTTCCAGAGTGCGTGATCAGATAACTGGCAAGTTTTTGCGTGAAGTAACATTCACCGCGCAAGATACCCTGCAAGCCGCTTACGACACGCTGCTCGTCTTCAGTTGCGTAAAAAACACCATTGATATGCGGCCAGTTTTCAATATCCCGATAAGGGTAATCATCAGGAGTATTCAACAATAACGTCTTTATATTGTTGTTTTTTCTACTCAAATTATCTTGCCAGTAATGGATCAGTTTTTTATCTGCCTCCATCATATCCAGTAAAACAATGCAGCTGGAGGATATATCATCCAGAGAACGTTGAATATTATGTAGTTTTCCGGTGAGTGCCAGTGATTGTTTTAAATGCTGTAATAATGCAGTTGCCTGCAAAGAAGGTTTTGTGATCAACAATAATGTATGACCATGAATACTATGGACTTCATTAAACATGATGAAACTCCACTTTTTAGTCGCACACCTGACAGCTGTCTCTACTAAAATAGAGGCACCAGAAGTACTGACAGATGTTGCACTGCTGTGTAGATATAAAATATCGACCCAAAGGGGTGAAAATATTAAAACAAATGGACTTCAACTGATTTCAATCTAGCTATTACAAATCTTAAAGCAAGTGTTAAACATGTAACAACTTGTAAAATTATATATTAAAATGTGATTTTATGGTTTTATTAGAGTTTAGATTTGATAGGAAAGTTGTACATTTTACCTTTGCTGCATAGATTTAAAAAATCATACAAATTATAGTAACGCATTGATTTTAAATTAGTTAATTAATAGTTGCTGAGTTTTAGATTTCTAATGAATTCTAAAATCCTTGTCTCAATTTACGTTGGTCAATTTTAGATGGAAAAAAATGACCTTTGTCACGACTTGTACCGATGTCTATCTCGACGTTGTACTGAGAGGCCCTGATATCGTGCAAAATGCACTTTCTCAGTGACTGCATAGAAATTCATTACTGATAGCAAAATAAAAATAAAAGCCAGACCTGAAGCGGTGTTATTCACTGTTAATTAGTACTTTGGTGTGAATCCGGATATAAAAATACCACTCGCGGGTGAGTTATTTAAAATGTTTCCACGGACATACTCTTCATCGTAACGTGGCGTTAACAAATGTAAGTCATGTTAACAACAATTTGAGTGGTAATTAATTTAACTTCATGTACGACCAGGTCCAGGGTGACAACATGAAAAACAAGTTGTTATTTATGATGTTTACAATACTGGGAGTGCCTGGGATTGCATCCGCAACCAGTTATGATTTAGCTAATTCAGAATATAACTTTGCGGTAAATGAATTAAGTAAGTCTTCATTTAATCAGGCAGCCATTATTGGTCAGGTTGGTACTGCTAATAGTGCAAATACTCGCCAGGAGGGCACCAAGTTATTGTCGGTCATTTCGCAAGAAGGTTCAGGTAACCGAGCGAAAACAGAGCAGACGGGATCAAATAACTTTGCATATATTGATCAAACGGGTAGCTCTAATGATGCGAGTATTAAACAAAGCTCTTACGGTAATACGGCGATGATTATCCAGAAAGGCTCTGGTAATAAAGCCAATATTACCCAGTACGGTACACAAAAAACAGCAGTTGTGGTGCAGAGACAGTCGCAAATGGCAATTCGCGTTACTCAACGCTAATCCATAAACGACGTTTAAATCAATCCGATGGGGGTTTACCATGAAACTTTTAAAAGTGGCAGCATTCGCAGCAATCGTAGTTTCTGGCAGTGCTCTGGCAGGTGTTGTTCCGCAATGGGGCGGTAATCATCATGGTGGCGGTAGCAACTATGGCCCAGACTCTTCAATGAGTATTTACCAATTTGGCTCTAGTAACGTTGCGAATGCGCTGCAAAGTGATGCACGTAAATCAGACGTGACTATCACACAACACGGACATGGTAACGGTGCGACCGTCGGCCAAGGTGCTGATGACAGTACCATTAGCCTGAAACAGACCGGCTTCCAGAACAGTGCTGATATCAATCAGTGGAATGCAAAAAATGCTGATATCAGCGTAACTCAGTTCGGTGGTCGTAACGGTGCTGTGGTTAATCAGACAGCGTCTGACTCCAATGTGCTGATTCAGCAGGTTGGTTATGGCAACAATGCTACAGCTAACCAGCACTAATTCAGTTTTCTGACTGATAATAAACAGGGCGAAAGCCCTGTTTTTTTTCGGGAGAATATTATGCACACGCTATTACTCATTGCCGCGTTGGCAAATCAAATAACATTCAATACAACTCAGCAAGGTGACATGTACACCATTATTCCTCAGGTGACATTAGCTCAACCGTGCGTATGTGAAGTGCAAGTCCTTGCCATACGTAAAGGAAAGGGCGGACAAAGTCAGTCACAGCAGAAAACAAGCCTTTCGGTCCCTGCTAATCGGCCAATTGAATTAACAAAAATGAGCTTTAATATTTCACCGGAGGATTCGGTCAAAATTATCGTTACCGTTTCTGACGGGCAGTCTCTGCATCTGTCGCAACAATGGCCTGACTCAAACAGTCACCCATAATTTTTTGCCGGATTTGCATTAAGGGTGTGGCTGGGAGTGCAGTGCTGTTCTATGAATATAGAAACGAACAAACGGTTTATTTGATCGTAACTCGCAGCGGTGAAGGATCATTGCGATCCCTCAAGGATGATTAATCATTGAGGAACCCTTATGTGTACATTATTAAAGCGTATTTTAAATACCGGTTTGTGGGCTTTTTCTCTTTTCACCCTCCCCGCAATGGCGACGCAAATCTTACCCGGCGGGGTTATTCATTTTCGTGGTGCAATAGTTGAAGCACCTTGCGATGTTAACACTCGACAACAACAGATTGAATTGTCATGTATGCGTGATGGCACGATGAGTAATAGTCTCTACGACCTGCAACAGGTCACGACAGCGCCTCAGAGTGTGGAACAAATTGCCACGGTGAAAATGTATTACCTCAATGAACAGAAAAGCATGGCTATTCTGAATATTGAATATAAATGAATCATTCTGGCGTAGGTATGCACGCTTATGGCTAAAAAGTGAGATTTCAAGGAAAACCCTGCTGTACACTTAACGGAGAGTGTTTTGTCAGGGGGAACTTATGCAATCGCGTGTTCATGTGTTACAGGGCGACATTACGACGATCGCAGTAGATGTGATCGTCAATGCGGCCAACTCCTCGTTACTGGGAGGAGGTGGAGTCGATGGCGCGATTCATCGTGCTGCCGGGCCTGCGTTGTTGGAGGCCTGCAAACAGGTTATACAACAACAGGGAGAATGCCCGACCGGGCATGCCGTTATCACGTTGGCTGGAGCGCTTCCGGCAAAAGCAGTTATTCACACCGTAGGACCCGTCTGGCAAGGCGGTGATCACCACGAGGCTGAACGACTTGAAGAGGCCTATCTAAATACATTGCAACTGGCCTTAGCCAATGGTTATCAATCCATTGCTTTTCCTGCTATAAGCACCGGAGCTTATGGTTACCCACGTGCTGCAGCGGTAGAGATCGCGGTGAAAACGGTGTTGAAATTTATCACCCGACGTACGCTACCCGATCAAATATACTTCGTGTGCTTTGATGAAGAAAACGCTCGACTATACAAGAGATTACTTACCCAACAAGGCGATGAACGCACGGACTGATATGACGCGACTTGAGCGTGCCATCACGCCGCTATGCGTAAACCACCCGGGAGAATGCGGCATTCTGACGTTGGATGACAGCCTGGATGCGTTTGCTGCTCGCTATCGGTTGACGGAAATGGCGGAACGTACCCTGGATGTTCAGTATTACATCTGGGAAAGCGACATGTCCGGGCTATTGTTATTTTCCGTTTTGCTGGCCGCAGCGAAGCGGGGCGTCCGGGTGCGTTTGTTGCTGGATGATAACAACACGCCAGGTCTGGATGACACGCTGCGTTTGCTGGACAATCACCCTAATATTGAAGTCCGCCTGTTTAATCCCTTTTCCTTTCGCATCCTGCGTGCCCTGGGCTATTTAACCGATTTTGCCCGGTTGAATCGACGTATGCACAACAAAAGTTATACCGCTGACGGCGTCGTAACTCTTGTGGGGGGGCGAAATATAGGCGATGCCTATTTTGGCGCAGGCGAACAACCACTGTTTTCCGATCTGGACGTTATGGCTATTGGACCGGTTGTCCAGGATGTTGCAGACGACTTTGAGCGTTACTGGCGCTGCCGCTCGGTTTCAACATTGCAAAACGTACTTGAGGTGGCTGAACCAGCTTCTACGCAAAAAATCGAACTTCCCGAATCCTGGTATAATGATGACATAACGCGTCGCTATCTACATAAGCTGGAAACCAGCCAGTTTATGACCCATCTCGATCAGAGGTCGCTGCCGCTAATTTGGGCGAAAACGCGCTTGCTGAGTGATGATCCTGCAAAAGGAGAGGGGAAAGCGCCGCGCCACTCACTATTACCGCAGCGTTTGTTTGACGTGATGGGATCTCCGACCGAGCGTATTGATATTATTTCCGCCTACTTTGTACCAACTCGCGCCGGTGTGGCGCAGCTCCTGAGACTGGTGAGAAAAGGCGTTAAGATCGCAATTTTAACTAATTCTCTGGCGGCGAATGATGTCGCAGTCGTTCACGCGGGCTATGCGCGTTGGCGAAAAAAACTCCTGCGCTACGGCGTGGAGTTATACGAGCTCAAACCAACCCGCGATCGCGTTTCAGCAGTACACGACCGGGGATTAACCGGTAATTCAGGCTCCAGCCTGCATGCGAAAACCTTCAGTATTGACGGTCGTAAAGTGTTTATCGGTTCGCTTAATTTTGATCCCCGTTCAACGCTGCTCAATACGGAAATGGGGTTTGTGATTGAGAGTGAAGTACTGGCCGAGTTGATTCATAAACGTTTTATGCAAAGTCAGCGTGACATGGCCTGGCAACTACGTCTTGACCGTTGGGGCAGAATCAACTGGGTTGATCGGCTTTCTGGCAGCGAACAGGTACTGAAAAAAGAACCCGCTACAGGATTCTGGAAGCGGGTTCTGGTGAGGCTTGCATCCGTGTTGCCCATTGAATGGCTGCTCTGAACCATTCAATGCAAGAAAACTAACCGGCTACCGCCTTGTTTTTATCCTGCTTAATGGGCGGTTTACCCGAAAAGAGAAACTTCAGCACCGGGATCCGTAAATGGATTTCGTACAGTATGACCGCAATTCCAACCACAAAAAGCAGACCGCAGAGAAAACCCAGCAGATTCGACTTGATATGCGGTGTGATATACGCGCCAAAAAACAGCGTTAACGGGTGGTGCACCAAATAGATGAACAGCGACGCGTTGACAAAATAGGTCACGCGAGCCGACTGGAAATTCAGTAAACGGTGGCCAAGCGAAAAGACGACATTCACCATCCATAGCCCCATGACCATGGTAATGACATATTCGGTTTCATACATCCAGGCATCGCCGTTGCCGTAACGTTGATTGAGCAGGTATGCGACAAATGCGAATGCGGCGCCTAGCGTGCAGCCGCGCGATGGCGTGGTAAACAGTGCTTTCAGATTCGGATTGATAAACGCCAGCGCACCGAGCATAAAGAAAGGCACATAGAACAGCGTTTGCATAACGATAAAATTAAACATGCCATCGCTGAGAATCGAAGGGTAGAGGATGAAAATCGTTCTTCTGACGGCGGCATAGCCGACACCCAACAATATAAAAATCAGCGTTAATTTGGTCATTGACACCCCCGATGCAGGGGTACCGTCTCCACGCGATAGTCTGTTTTTCATCTGGGTAAACACCCACATGCTCAGGGTCGTTAACACCACCAGAACCAGCAAAAACCACAGATGGGAAATCAGTTCCCAGGCCAGCGCATTGTATTTGTCGTAGCCGCTGAGGGTATGCCAGCTGTCTGCTTTCCCTTTCACGTATTGCAGCATGATAAATTGCGGCAGCGTAAGCAGCGGAATCGCGGTCAGCATGGGGATCCCCACGCGTTCTACACGCACCTTCCACCAGCGTTTTAACGGATAGCGCAAAAAAAGCATGTAGGAAAAATAACCTGAAATGACAAAGAAGACCTGCATGCGAAATGCATGGATAAAGTCGTTAAAAAGGGTTAACCACCATGACGGTTCTGCGCTGTTCACGTGCCAGGTGTGGGTGGAGTAGATCAATGAAATATGGAATGGGATCCCTAACAACATTAGCCAGGCACGGATGGAGTCAAGAAAATATTCACGTGGTGGTGATACAGAGCTCATAGACAGTTACGTATTCTCAGACTTTTCGTCTTATCCCTAAGACGAATAATGGTTACATTCGAGGGCAACCCTACACGAAGTCCAACAACCTGTCTCCAGGATAAGCACGCAAAGTGAAAACAGGCAGATGAACCTGCTTAAACCATGAGCCAGCGCGCGAACAATACAGGGATTCAGTTGTCGGAGTACCCGATTATCCATTAAAATGGATCGGATCAATATAAGCACACAAAGGGGGAAGTGCTTACTAATTATGAAACATAAACTACAAATGATGAAAATGCGTTGGTTGGGTGCAGCAGTCATGTTAACGCTGTATACATCATCGAGCTGGGCGTTCAGTATTGATGATGTTGCAAAACAAGCTCAATCCTTAGCCGGGAAAGGCTATGAGGCGCCAAAAAGTAACTTGCCCTCCGTTTTCCGCGACATGAAATATGCGGATTATCAACAGATCCAGTTCAATCGCGATAAAGCGTACTGGAGCAATCTCAAGACCCCATTTAAGCTCGAGTTCTACCACCAGGGTATGTACTTCGACACGCCGGTCAAAATCAACGAAGTTACCGCCACGGCGGTGAAAAGAATCAAATACAGCCCGGATTATTTTAATTTTGGCGATGTTCAGCATGATAAAGACACGGTAAAAGATCTCGGCTTCGCCGGGTTCAAAGTGCTGTATCCGATCAACAGCAAAGATAAAAACGATGAAATCGTCAGCATGCTCGGTGCCAGCTATTTTCGCGTTCTGGGTGCAGGTCAGGTCTACGGCCTGTCAGCGCGTGGTCTCGCGATTGATACCGCTCTGCCTTCTGGTGAAGAATTTCCCCGCTTCCGTGAGTTTTGGATCGAGCGTCCGAAACCGACTGATAAACGTTTAACCATTTATGCTTTGTTGGATTCTCCGCGTGCAACCGGAGCGTATCGTTTTGTCATTATTCCAGGCCGTGACACGGTCGTGGATGTTCAGTCCAAAGTTTACCTGCGCGACAAAGTGGGCAAACTGGGTGTGGCACCGTTAACCAGTATGTTCCTGTTTGGACCGAACCAGCCGTCTCCGGCGACAAACTATCGTCCGGAACTGCATGATTCCAACGGTTTGTCTATCCACGCGGGCAATGGGGAGTGGATTTGGCGTCCGCTGAATAACCCGAAACATCTCGCGGTGAGCAGCTTCGCAATGGAAAACCCGCAAGGATTCGGACTGTTGCAGCGTGGCCGTCAGTTCTCGCGTTTTGAAGATATCGACGATCGTTACGATCTGCGCCCAAGCGCCTGGATCACGCCAAAAGGTGAATGGGGTAAAGGTAAGATTGAGTTAGTTGAAATCCCAACTAACGATGAAACGAACGATAACATCGTTGCGTACTGGACGCCGGATCAACTGCCTGAAGCGGGCAAAGAGATGAACTTTAAGTACACTTTGACGTTCACGCGTGATGAGGACAAGCTTCATGCGCCGGAAAGCGCCTGGGTACAGCAGACTCGTCGTTCTACCGGTGATGTAAAACAGTCCAACCTGATTCGTCAGCCTGATGGTACCATCGCGTTTGTGGTGGACTTTACCGGCACAGATATGAAAAAACTGCCGCAGGATACCCCGGTTACCGCACAAACCAGTATTGGCGACAACGGTGAAATCGTTGAAAGCACTGTGCGCTATAACCCGGTATCTAAGGGTTGGCGTTTGATGCTGCGCGTGAAAGTGAAAGACGTGAAGAAAACCACTGAAATGCGTGCTGCCTTGGTCAATGCCGATCAGACGCTGAGTGAAACCTGGAGCTACCAGTTACCTGCCAATGAATAAGACAACTGAGTATATTGACGCAATGCCGCTTTCGGATATCGAGAAAGCGGCACTGCCGAAAACTGACATCCGCGCCGTTCATCAGGCGTTGGATGCCGAGCATCGTACTTACTCGCGCGAAGATGATTCACCGCAGGGTTCTGTGAAAGCTCGCCTTGAGCAAGCATGGCCGGATTCTTTGGCTAAAGAGCAGTTGGTTAAGGACGATGAGGGCCGCGATCAGCTGCAGGCGATGCCAAAAGCAACGCGTACCTCTATGTTCCCCGATCCCTGGCGTACCAACCCGGTTGGTCGTTTTTGGGATCGCTTGCGTGGGCGCGATGTGACGCCGCGTTATCTTTCGCGTTTGACGAAAGAAGAACAGGAAAGCGAGCAAAAATGGCGTACCGTAGGCACCATCCGCCGCTATACGCTGTTGATTCTAACGCTGGCGCAAACGGTCGTAGCAACCTGGTATATGAAGACGATCCTTCCGTATCAGGGGTGGGCATTTATTAATCCGGTAGACATGATGGGACAGAACTTGTGGGTCTCCTTTATGCAACTGCTGCCCTACATGCTGCAAACCGGAATTCTCATTTTGTTTGCCGTGCTTTTCTGTTGGGTGTCTGCGGGATTCTGGACCGCGCTGATGGGCTTCCTGCAACTGTTGATTGGACGAGATAAGTACAGTATCTCGGCCTCAACGGTCGGGAACGAACCGCTGAATCCCGAACACCGTACCGCGCTGATTATGCCTATCTGTAACGAGGACGTTGACCGCGTATTTGCGGGACTTCGCGCCACGTGGGAATCGGTCAAAGCAACGGGCAACGCCGAACATTTCGATGTTTATATCCTGAGCGACAGCTACAACCCTGATATCTGCGTGGCAGAACAAAAAGCGTGGATGGAGCTGATTGCTGAGGTGCAGGGCGAAGGGCAGATTTTCTACCGCCGTCGCCGTCGTCGCGTGAAGCGTAAAAGCGGCAACATTGATGACTTTTGTCGTCGCTGGGGAAATCAGTACAGCTACATGGTGGTGCTGGACGCTGACTCAGTGATGAGTGGTGACTGTCTGAGCGGCCTGGTGCGTCTGATGGAAGCGAATCCGAATGCCGGGATTATCCAGTCGTCACCGAAGGCTTCCGGTATGGATACGCTGTATGCGCGCTGCCAGCAGTTTGCGACCCGTGTTTACGGACCGCTGTTTACCGCCGGGCTTCACTTCTGGCAGTTAGGGGAATCACACTATTGGGGCCACAACGCAATTATCCGCGTGAAGCCATTTATCGAGCACTGTGCGCTCGCGCCGTTACCGGGCGAAGGCTCGTTTGCGGGATCGATCCTCTCCCATGACTTCGTGGAAGCGGCATTGATGCGTCGTGCTGGCTGGGGGGTGTGGATTGCTTACGATCTGCCGGGATCTTATGAAGAGCTGCCGCCGAACCTGCTGGATGAACTCAAGCGCGACCGCCGCTGGTGCCACGGTAACCTGATGAACTTCCGTTTGTTCCTGGTGAAAGGGATGCACCCGGTTCACCGTGCGGTATTCCTGACCGGTGTAATGTCCTATCTGTCTGCGCCGCTTTGGTTTATGTTCCTCGCGCTCTCTACCGCATTGCAGGTGGTGCATGCGTTGACGGAGCCGCAGTACTTCCTGCAACCGCGTCAGCTGTTCCCGGTTTGGCCGCAGTGGCGACCTGAACTGGCGATCGCGCTGTTTGCTTCAACGATGGTGCTGCTGTTCCTGCCGAAGCTGCTGAGTATTTTGCTCATCTGGTGTAAAGGGACGAAAGAGTACGGCGGGTTTATCCGCGTCACGCTGTCGCTACTGTTGGAAGTTCTGTTCTCCGTGCTGCTGGCGCCGGTGCGTATGTTGTTCCACACCGTCTTCGTCGTGAGTGCCTTCCTCGGTTGGGAAGTTGTGTGGAATTCGCCGCAGCGTGATGACGATTCGACCCCGTGGGGTGAAGCGTTTATGCGTCACGGTTCTCAGTTACTGCTGGGGCTGGTGTGGGCTGTGGGTATGGCCTGGCTGGATCTGCGTTTCCTGTTCTGGCTGGCACCGATTGTCTTCTCGCTGATCCTGTCACCGTTTGTTTCCGTGATTTCCAGCCGTTCCACGGTGGGGTTACGTACCAAGCGCTGGAAGCTGTTCCTGATCCCGGAAGAGTATTCTCCGCCGCAGGTGCTGGTGGATACCGATACTTATCTGGTGATGAACCGTAAACGTACGCTGGACGATGGCTTTATGCATGCGGTGTTTAATCCGTCGTTTAACGCACTGGCCACGGCCATGGCGACTGCACGCCACCGCGCCAGCAACGTGCTGGAGATTGCACGCGATCGTCATGTGGAACAGGCACTGAACGAAACGCCGGAGAAACTGAATCGCGATCGTCGCCTGGTGTTGTTGAGCGATCCGGTGACCATGGCGCGTTTACATTACCGTGTCTGGAATTCACCTGATAAGTATTCTTCGTGGGTGAACTACTATCAGGGACTGACACTGAACCCGCTGGCGCTCAGGAAAAAATAAGCGTTCTGTAACGTGAAAATACCGGCCTGGTGCCGGTATTTTTTTATATTGAATAGAATGAGTCGTGAGGTAGCAGGTGCGAATATTGGCTGTAGGAATAATGATCTTCTTCCTGAGCGGATGCGGCAGCATTATTAGTCGTACCATCCCAGGGCAAGGACACGGAAACCAATACTATCCTGGCGTGCAATGGGATGTTAGGGACTCCGCATGGCGCTACGTCACTATCCTCGATCTGCCATTTTCGCTGGTGTTTGATACGTTGCTGCTGCCGCTCGACATACATCATGGACCTTACGAGTAATTATCGCTCATCCCATTCATCGGCTGCGGTCTGTCCCTCTTCAGTATCAAGGGGAGGTTCCAGCTGGAATTCACCTTCATCCCATTCGTGAAGCGTATTTTCTTCCTGCCACTCCTGGCGGATTTCAATTTCATCATAGTCGCCATCAAAAACGCTCTGGGCCGCTTCCCCGCTCAGGATTGGAAGACATTCACCATCTACATCATCCTCGTCAGCAAAGAATTCCGCCTGCCACATAATGTCGCCATCCTGTAGCACGTATTTTTGGACGCTTAGCTGTTGAACGCTGGCGTCGTCTGACTCAAGGTCAGGGTTATCAGCCAGAAACACTTCACGAGCTGCATCAATAGCCTCTTCCAACGTGGCATAAAAATTCATGTCATTCTTTGCCATATTTCTTCTCCTAAGGCGAACAAAAAAGGGGGATGATTCAATCTATAGACGGCGATCCGCAGAGCGTCAAACCCATTAGCTGCATGGTTCATTCAATCAGATGATTACTGCCTGCAATGCCTACGAGACTGGGGGAAAGTAACTTCGGTTGTTTATGAAAAATTTACATTGGCAGATACTGAAGCCGACGTAATATCAGGAAAAAAATTCAAGAAAAAATAGTAATGTATGTGGTTTGCTATGTAGTAATGAAAATCGAAAAATTAAAAAATGACGTTATATAAGGAAATCTTCAGGGTTAAACGTTATTTTTTATATGTTTTAGAGAGGAAATCCGATCGCTTATGAAGTAATATTTCGTAACTTAATAAAAACTAAGAAGAAAATTAATGCCCTATACGGAAGTGTCGCAGGTGCAATCAATGAAAGTGGCTAAACTTAGTGGTGTCTCTGGTAGTGACAAAGTATCTTTTGTGTATGGGGGCTGTGAATAGTGTGAGTGATACTTAAATAGTATACATAATTAAATATTATTAATGACAAAGGTTATAAATCTATAAGAAACCATTAAATAAGAAATGAATTAGTGTCATTGAATCTGTGCAGATATAATAGTTTGCAAAATCTTATGCTTTATTATATAAAATGCAAAATTAAGAAAGCCCTTAAGGTTGTTATGGATAACGGCAATTCAAATAATAGAAGGTTAATGGCTTTCTATATAATCTGTTTGGCTAGCTATGTTCTTGGTGGAGTGTGTCTTACACAATTTAAATTAACGATACAAAGTGTGCCGCAAACAGTATATCTGATTATAATTGTAGGGTTATTCTTTTTATATGGGATAATCTTCCTGTTTATGTTATTCCAGTATCTTTGTAGAAAAGATCTCACCTGCCTTATGATATTAGGTATGGCGTTTCTTGGGAATAACATATTTTTCATCGAGACTATCTACATCGTTCAGGACTTGATTAATGATTATGCCTCAATCGAAAAAAGAACTAACGATATAGCCATATTCTATTACTTTCGGCAGATTAGTTTCATCGCTCTGCTATTTGTTTCATTAAAATCTTATAAAGTATCCTCGACAGTTATTGAAACCAAAGAAAGAGAACCTTGCTATATCGTTCTGTCTTTTTTAATCATGCTTGTTATCGCGGTGGTGGCGCACGCTCTGGCCAGTTACAACCCTAATTTTACACTCGAGATCACAAGCCTGAAGCCTGATAATGTCACCGTGCACTGGCATATTGGGTACATTTATTCGCTTATTGTATCCTGGGGACTGGTCCTGTTGTATTTAATCATTAAAACCAGAACGCATAACATCTTGCGGAAAAGTATAGGGCTACTGTGTTGCTCAGCAATATTGACCAATGTACTACTTCTGAGCCTGGATGAATATAGCATGTATATTTGGTATGTAAGCCGGGGGATTGAGGTGATAAGTGCTCTGTGTATAATCTCAATACTGATGTACAACACCTTCATCATCTTAAAAAAAGAAACGGATTCAGCTATTAAAGACGCAATGACTAAAATATATAATCGTAAACTATTCTATAAGTCATTAAAATCATCATTAGCAAAAGGCACAGTATGTGTAATGGTTCTGGATATTGATAAATTCAAACGGATTAATGATACTTACGGTCATCAGGAAGGTGACAGAGTGATAATCAGCATTGTCGACATTGTCAATAAATCAATCAGAGATACGGATATTTTTGCCAGAGTAGGCGGCGAAGAATTTGCGATCCTTCTTAAGTGTAACGATAAAGATGAGGCAATTGTTGTTGCAGAGCGAATTAGGCGAAATGTAGAGAATGGTACGACAATACCAAATTCTTATGAGTTAAAAGAAAAAATGACGATAAGTATCGGTGTATATTGCAGCAAGATTGATGATGAATCAGCGGATAAAGTTGTTTCATACGCCGATGCCGCATTGTATGAAGCCAAAAATTCTGGCAGAAATAAGGTGTGTTACTATTATCATTAAGGTTGAAATATACGCCGTGTAAGATAAGTTTATTATTCCGAACCGGCGAATACAAATACACAAATCATCCCACGACCTCTGTACTCCGACGACGGCGCAGGCTATTCCACGAGTACAGGGCGTTAAACAGTACGACGCCCGCGGTCACACAGAAAACGGCACGAAAACCGTAGTTGGCGGATATCGCTGCCCCCATTAGAGGTCCTGTTACGTTACCGATATCGCGAAATGACTGGTTATAACTGAAAATACGTCCAGCTATTTGATTGGTCGAGTTGTAAACCAGCAGCGTTTGTACCGCCGGGAGCAGAGCGCCGTCGGCCGCACCCAATAAAAAGCGCAGAACACCAAGCTGCCAGGGCGTATGGACAAATGACATCGGAATAAGCAGTAACACAGAAACGATCAGCGCGACGATCAGGATCTTCTCCGGGCCAATTCGATCGCCTAATTTGCCAAGTTTCGGGGCGCTGATTAATGCCGCAACGCCGGGGACAGAGGCTATCATCCCACTGATAAACGCAATATTGCTGACGTTGCCAGCCAACTCTCGAACGTACAGAGTCAGTATTGGCGCGATAGAACCGGTGGCTACCTGAATGATCAAAGTGGTGATAAACAGGCTCAGCACCAGTTTGGGGTTCTTTAAAGAGGCCACGACTTCACGAATGTGCAGCATCTCCTTCTTGCTCACCGGCTGGAAACGCTCGCGGATAAAAAATAGCGTCAGGATGAAGCAGACCAGCAGCACGCTGGCGGTGATGAAAAATACAGGGCGTAATCCGTACTGATCCGCGAGGAGGCCGCCAGCTAGCGGCCCGAGCAGTGCGCCACTAACGCCACCGGTTGAAAGCGTTCCCAGTGCCCAGCCGCTTTTATTGCGTGGAACCTGGGTGGCGATCAGTGCATTCGCATTGGGGATGAATCCACCAAGCAGCCCTAACAAGGCGCGCAGGATTAAGAACTGCCAGATATTTTGCGCCAGTCCCATCAGCAGCATCACAATTGCCATGCCCAACGCGGAACGCAGCAGCATGATTTTTCGTCCTTTGCGATCGGCAAGACCACCCCAGAAAGGAGAGGCAATGGCTGAAAAGAGAAAGGTGATGCTGAAGACCAGGCCTGACCACATATTCAGGGCGCTATGACCCGTGACGCCGAGACTCTCGACGTAAAGAGGCAAAAAGGGCATGACCAGGCTAAATGCTGCTCCGGTTAAAAAACAACCTAACCAGGCAACGGTGAGGTTGCGTTTCCAGTTTATGGGGGCATCTGAGGGTGACATAGCGATCCGCAGTGTGATGCGCTGTTTGCGCTATCGATTGAATATAAGTAAGCAGGCTAATTATGCGCCTGGTTGATAGTTGCTGCAATGCGGATAGCAGTTAAACCTAAAACGGGTTGGGAGGGGGTTGCAGCCCACTGGACTGCAACACTGCGTCAGTACAGAGAAGGGGAGCCTTCAGGACGCGTCTTGAAGCGACGATGCAGCCACATATACTGCTCTGGCGCCATCATGATGCATTGCTCAACAATTTTGTTCATCCACGCAGCAGTGGTTTCTGCGTCGTCCAACGGTGGTGAGCATTCTGGAGGCAACATAATCAATTGATACCCTTTACCGTCAGGTTTGCGGCGGGGAACAAACGGTACCAGGCAGGCATTGGACATGCGCGAAAGCATCCAGGTCCCTGAGGTTGTTGCGGCTTGTTCAACGGCAAAAAGTGGTACAAACACGCTGGCGCGAGGGCCGTAATCATGATCCGGCGCGTACCAGACCACTTCGCCCTTTTTCAAGGCTTTAATCATCCCTTTCAGGTCTTTACGATCGAGCATTGATTTATTCGAGCGCATGCGGCCCCAGGTTTGTAGCCAGTCCAGCAGCGGATTGTCGTTAGGGCGATACACACCAATACCCGGCTCCTGCAAGCCAAACTGGCGCGCACCCAGTTCCAGAGTCAGAAAGTGCAGACCCACTAACAGAATCCCGCGTTTTTGCGCCTGAACGTCACGGATATGTTCCATTCCGATCACTTCCGTCCAGCGCGAAATACGCTTATCGGACCAAAACCAGGCCATCCCGGTTTCCATTACGCCCATGCCTACGGATTCGAAGTTCTTGACGACCATCTGTTGGCGTTCCTGCTCACTCATCTGCGGGAAGCACAGTTCCAGATTTCGGGAAACAATTTTTGCCCGACGTTTCATCAAACGTAGCGCCAGTCGACCTAACGCACAGCCCAACTTAAAGAGGATGGGGTACGGTAACTGCACGATTAACCAAAGGATGCCAATACCCAGCCAGGTTAACCAATAACGTGGATGCAGTAACGCAGCCGAAAACTTGGGTAAATTCGTCATGTCTATCCTGTCTTCAAACGACCAATTCCCTGTATTGTCGCATTTTTTCGCGCGTATCAAAAATTTGTGACGGGAGAACGGTGATTAATTCCGCAATTGTTGTTGCGATTTTATCGTGAAGTATGAAATGTAGCGTAAAATGTGTGGATGTAAATTGGCGATGTTTGCTTTATTATGCCGCCGATTTTCATTTATTCCTTATTTGCAGGATACGTACACCATGCCAGTGTTACACAACCGCATTTCGAACGACGCCCTCAAAGCCAAAATGCTGGCCGAGACCGAGCCGCGCACGACGATCTCATTCTATAAATATTTCACCATTGCCAATCCTCAGCACACGCGTGATGCGCTGTACCAGATGTTCACCGCATTGAACGTCTTCGGGCGAGTATATCTTGCCCATGAAGGAATTAACGCGCAAATCAGCGTACCGCAAATCAACGTCGAGGCATTTCGCCAGCAGCTCTATGCGTTTGATGCTGCATTGAAGGATTTACGTCTGAATATTGCGCTGGATGATGACGGTAAATCGTTCTGGGTACTGCGTATGAAAGTCCGCGAACGTATCGTGGCGGATGGTATTGACGATCCAGACTTTGACGCCAGCAACGTGGGGGATTATCTCAAGGCAGCAGAAGTGAACGCCATGCTGGACGATCCTGAAGCGGTATTCATTGATATGCGCAACCACTATGAATATGAGGTGGGGCATTTCGAGAATGCGCTGGAGATCCCGGCAGACACGTTCCGCGACCAGTTGCCGAAAGCTGTTGAAATGATGCAGGCGCATAAAGATAAAAAAATCGTGATGTACTGCACGGGTGGGATCCGCTGTGAGAAAGCCAGCGCCTGGATGAAACACAATGGATTTAGCAAAGTCTGGCACATTGAGGGCGGTATTATTGAGTATGCCCGCAAGGCGCGTGAACAGGGACTTCCGGTACGTTTTGTCGGTAAAAACTTTGTCTTTGATGAGCGTATGGGCGAAAGGATCTCTGAAGATGTTATCGCGCATTGCCATCAGTGCGGCACGGCGTGCGATAGCCATACTAATTGCAAAAATGATGGCTGCCATCTGTTGTTTATTCAGTGCCCGGCTTGTGCGCAGAAATATAAAGGCTGCTGTAGCGAGCTGTGTAGCGAAGAGAGTGAGTTGCCGGAAGAGGAACAACGGCGTCGTCGTGCGGGGCGTGAAAATGGCAATAAAATCTTCAATAAATCACGCGGTCACCTGAATACCAAACTGGGTATTCCAGACCCTGCGCAATAACATGATGCCGGATGAGGGGCAGAACCTCATCCGGTAATTCATGCGTTACTTCTGCTGAACACCTTCCACTGAGATGATCAAATCGACTTCCTGCGATGCAGGTCCGAGATCGGTGGTGATGTTGAAATCCTTCAGCTTAATCTTACCTTGCGCTTCAAAACCAGCGCGCGTACCGCCCCAGGGATCGCCACCCTGACCGATGAGCTTCGCGTCCAGCGTAACCGGTTTGGTAACGCCGTTCAGGGTCAAATTACCGGTGATATCCAGGTCATTCCCCTCTTTTTTCACGCTGGTGGAGCTGAAGGTCGCCTGCGGGAATTTTGCCACGTTAAGGAAATCTGCACTGCGCAGATGCTTGTCGCGTTCGGCGTGATTAGTGTCAACGCTGTTGGTGTTGATGGTTACGTTAACCTTATCGGCTGCGGGGTTTTTCTCATCAAAGGTAAACATACCGTCGAAATCTTTGAAAGTGCCGTACAGCCAGCTGTAACCCAGATGCTGAATACGGAAATTAACAAAGGCATGCTGTCCTTCCTTGTCAATTTTGTAATCTGCCGCCACGGCCGACCCGGTGGTGAATAAAAGAGAAGCGAGTGTAAGTCCCAGCAGGTTTTTTTTCATTTTAAGCTCCATAGTCAGATGACGATTTTCCCAACATGCGATTGAGGGTATCGTCGTTATCAATAAAGTGATGTTTCAGGGCCATCAGTCCGTGTAGTAGGGATAAAATCACCACGGTCCACGCAAGCCACAGGTGCAAGCTACCGGCGAGGTCGGCCTGGGAACCCGCATTGGCCAGGGTGGCGGGAATGTCGAACCAGCCAAAGACGCTTATCGCTTTGCCATCTGCGGTGGAAATCAGATATCCGCTGATGACTATTGAAAAGAGCAGCAAATAAAGTGCGAGGTGACCCATTGCCGCGGCGATACGGGTTAAACGGGAGTAGCTTGCCAACGCAGCAGGCTGAGGGGAGAACAACCGCCAGATAACGCGGATAACCAGTCCCATCATGAGTAGGATGCCGATGCTTTTATGCAGTTCGGGGGCCTGGTGATACCAGCCATCATAGTAGCTAAGCGTGACCATCCATAACCCCAACGCAAACATGCCATATACAGCAATCGCAACCAGCCAATGTAATGTGGCTGACACTACGCCATAGCGCTGTGGAGTATTATTGAATTGCATAAGCACACCGATTGATATTTCAGAAGTGAATGAAAATGGCGTGTAAAAGACATTAATGCAACTAATAAATAACAATAGTGATGATATTTATTTTTTGTTCAATAAAGTTGACTGATTGTTGAGGTAATCATCAAGGGATTAGTGCGAAAATATGTGGCGGGGCTTAGTCTATGGGGTGTTGTGGTTTTTGTTATTGTTCAGTTTATTGCAATGAAAATTAAGCTAATCTCAATTTTTGTCAATTATTGTCAGCGCACAGGAATTAGAAAAACATAATATATATTACATCCATAATGGCCAGCAGCGACCATAAAATAATGTAGAGCATAAGGTGCTCGCGAATATTATTAACCAGATAGTTAAAGATACGGCGCATTGACGTTATTCCTGTCATTAAAAATGGCCTCACCAACGAGGCCATTCATTTATTATCACTTAAAACGGCTTAGCCTGAAGGGGGTCAGGTCAAATTCAGACGGTTTGTCCTGAGCGAAGTCTGCCGCAATCTCTCCCAGTACAGAAGCAAACTTAAAGCCATGTCCGCTCAGCCCGGTAATGATCAGCGTATTGTCATGTTCCGGCAGAGTATCAATGATAAAGTCCTCATCCGGTGAATTATCGTAAGTGCAGGATGCGCCGTGCAGGCAACAGCCAACGCCAGGCAGAATTGTGCGCAGGAATGGGAAGGCTTCAGAACCGTCGCTGGCTACAGCGGCAAATGGCTTACGCTCTTCTGCAGAGTGAATTACCTGTCCGCCATTGTGCTTACCAATTTTCAGCTCGTCGTTTTCAGCCGGGAAACCGTAGTATTGATCGCCATTTGGCAGCTCGCCGGTGAAAGCCGGGAAGTTATTCTTAACGCTGTAGCGCCCATCGGCCTGATACCAGGCGAACACTTTGCGCACCGGTTGTATCGGTAGTTCAGGGACTAAAGCCTGCACCCAGGTACCGGCGCTGATCACTGCTTTTTTCGCATGGTAGTCACCGTCAGCCGTTTCTACCGTGATGCCATCATCACCGTGATGAATTGCGCTGACCGGGCATTTAAACAGTTGCGCACAGCCTGCTTCTTCCGCCAGACGGATCCAGGTTTTAATTGCTAACTCACTGCGTAAAAAACCGGACTCCGCTTCAAACAGACCGACATAGTTGTCAGGAACGCGAATTTCCGGCCAGCGAGCCATGATTGCCGCTGCATCTAATTGTTCAACGTTAAGTTGCCACTGTTTTGCGCTTTGCGCTGCAGTTGCTATGAAGGTTGACTCTGCCGGACCGAGGTTGATAACTCCGGAGCGAACAAAAATCGGTTCTTCATTATGGGTGGACAGTTCATCCCACAATGTTTGCGCACGTAGCACCAGCGGAACGTATTTTTCGCCTTCGCCATAAGCATGACGAATTAATCGAGTATCGCCGTGGTGGCTGCCCTGTTGATGTGGTGGCATATGCGCATCGATCATCAGAACCTTCAGACCGGCACGAGTGGCATAGTATCCAGCTGCGGCGCCTACCGAACCGCTGCCAATAATGATTAAGTCGTATTTCATCCGCTTCTCTCTGCAATCGCGATAGTAGAAGGGTAAATAACTGACCTGGAATATTCAACCTGGAAATAAGAAAGGCACCGCTAAGGTGCCTTTGATGGTTGGATGTATCAGGTTTAATGTCGCTGATACTCATTTACCTGGTAATCGCCAGATTCAATTTTGGCGATTCCTGCTTCTAATATCGAAATAAATTGCCTGGCAACATCAGTGGTTAACCAGAGCGTTTGACCAACTTCAGTCCCATCCGGGTCAGGGCGGTTCGGGGTTTGGTAGTGCAAACGCAGCATCAGCGCATCGTAGCTATCAACAGTGCTGATGTCCCACCCTACAAGCGGATGAGTCTGAATGACTTCATTATTCTTTTCCATCATGCCCCCTAATTCGTGTTACTAGACAACGGTTTTCGAGGTTCAATGCGTTTTTTTCTGAAGCAACTTCAGTATATCAATAAATAAGGGTATTCATTGAAAATTTAAAGAGGGAAGGGCATAAAATTTTTGTTTTCAGCGTTATCTGACTAAGAAACCGACATGTTATTCATTTTTTTTTAGTATGTTGCACAATTATTTTGTTGTTTTGGTTAAAAGATAATCGGTGGGTTAATATTAAATTAAATGCTCGTCAGAAGAAATGCGCGATTGATTACAAGATAGCGTGTATAAAAAAGCCGGGGCGACCCGGCAAACAAACATCACTGCATATCGTTATTTATTCGTTGATGAACCAGTCATCCGCGCTTTCCCAGGTTTCCTGTAAGATCTCGCTGATGCGTTCTTTGTCCTCTTTGGTCGCGCCAATAACCGACAGATTGTTTGCGCCGGCATAACGGACGGTAACGTTACCTTCGTTATCCGGAAAATGGTGCTGAATACGGCGGGAGAGTTCACCTGCCAGTGCGTCAATTGCACCGGCAGGTAAAGGTGAAGTTTTGGCAATAGTGACTTCAATACGCATAGTAGCCCCCTGTGGAATATACTGTTTATTTATACAGTTATTCGAGTCGGTTGGCTACACTTTTTTTTAGCTTTTTACTGACCAGCGTACCGTTTCGCCACCCAGGAAAGGCACCAGCGTATCGTCTTCCAACGCTATGCTCTCAGGAACAAGGTGCTCCATGCGTTCCAGCTCAATAAAGGTCTCATTTACCGGCAAACCATAGAACTGTGGGCCGTTGAGTGAGCAGAAGGCTTCGAAATGGTCCAGCGCATTCATCTCTTCAAACACGGTGGCATAGCTGCCTAGTGCGGTCGGTGCATTAAAGCATCCAGCACAGCCACAGCTTGACTCTTTGCGATGACGTGCGTGCGGCGCTGAGTCGGTACCGAGGAAGGCGCGCGTAAACCCGCTGGCAACCAGTTCACGCAGCGCCTGTTGGTGGACGTTACGTTTGAGGATCGGCAGGCAGTACAGGTGAGGACGAATCCCGCCAACCAGCATGTGGTTGCGGTTAAACATCAGGTGCTGTGGCGTAATAGTCGCTGCCAGAAGCTCGTTACCGTCGCGCACGTATTCGGCAGCATCTTTGGTAGTGATATGCTCGAACACTACTTTCAGCGAGGTCAAACGCTGGCGCAGCGGTTCCATCACCGTTTCAATAAAGCGCGCTTCGCGATCGAAAATATCGATATCTGCATGCGTCACTTCGCCGTGCACCAGCAGCGGCATACCCAATTTTTCCATCCTCTCCAGCACCGGCATGATGGCGTCAATAGAGGTTACGCCATGCGTCGAGTTGGTGGTGGCATTGGCCGGATAGAGTTTTGCTGCGGTGAATACGCCTTCGTTAAATCCACGTTCCAGCTCGTTGGGATCCAGCGTATCCGTTAAGTAGCAGGTCATTAATGGTGTGAAGTCGTGTCCAGCAGGTACCGCGTCAAGAATGCGCTGGCGATAAGCGATAGCCGCGTCAACCGTGGTGACGGGCGGTGCCAGGTTCGGCATGACAATGGCGCGACCATAAATTTCACTGGTGTAGGGCACGACAGTTTTTAACATGTCGCCATCGCGAAAGTGAAGATGCCAGTCGTCTGGGCGGCGGATCTTTAAAACCTGGGATGGTGCAGTCATTAATATGCTCCGGCTGAGGATAGTCTTTTTTGCCGGAAACAAAGGATAAGCGGAAACGTTTTCGTTTGCACGAAAAAAAAGGGCGCATCGGCGCCCTCAGTTTTATTAGTCGGTGAACGGGATGATGATTTCCCCCGGTTTCACCTCAATTCCCTTCGCCAGTTTTTTCGCCAGTGCTTCACCCTGGCTACTGTCATCCTGCAGAATGTAGGCTGGCTGCTGGTTGAAATAGTTACGCAGCGACTGGTTTAAATAAGGCATCAGCGTTTGCAGTACCGACTGCATTTTTTCTGGTGTAACGGTCGCATCCACGACTTCCATCTCTTGCAGATAAATTGCGCCTTTCTCTTTGTTGAATACCGGTAAGGCTTTTAACTTCAGCTTCATGGTCGCTTTTTGGCTGCCAAACAGGGAATTCATGTCCAGGTTGGCATCACCGGTCAGCGTCACTTTATTGGGTTCTTCACGGCCAATCTGACTGGCGAGATTATTTAGTACGATGTGTGCTTCAGCAACGCCGGGCAAGCCGATATCTTTAGAAAAGTTATTATGCTTTGCCAGGGCCTGATTAATTTCTTGCTCGCTAACCGTGTATTGCGTGAGTTGATTACAACCAACCAACAGGCCGCTGACAATCAGTGCAGCGGCAAAAAAAAACTTTTTCATGGGGTTCCTCAACATGATGCATGTGGCGTAATCGTGACACAAAGCATCATCGAGTACCAGCGCCCCGGACGCCAGCAGAAAAAACTGAAAAGCGCCCGGACGCAGGTTCGGCTATCAGGCGTCTGGCTCCAGCATGCCTCTCGTTGGGCGTTTGATACTGAATTGCCAGCCCAGCGCCAGGAAGGTGATGAGGCCGATAATACCGAGCATCATCCAGGGCAACTCAGGCTGTGCCAGGGCCTTGCCCATGTCAAACAGCCAGCCGCCGCCGATATATCCAATTGCGCCGCCGATAGCGAGCCCCAGTCGACTGAAGCCCATATAGCTTCCTCGGGCACGTGCATTCGCCAGTGAGGCGCTAAGGGTTTCACGCGCTGGTTCGGCGATGATCGAGCCAATATAGAACGTACAGATCAGGGTGAACAACTGCTGCAAATTCCCCACCAGACCGATCGGCATCATGCTCAGAGACATCACCAGCAGACCGGCCATCAGACGATGTTCAAGGCGAAAACGTTTTTCACTCCAGCGGGCAATTGGGTAGAGCAGCGTCAATGAGAGGCACGCCTCGATGGCATACATCCATTTCACGGCGGCCGGTGAACCTGCGATGTCGTTCACCATGATTGGCAGCATCAGCATCACCTGTACCGCCAGCATGTAATAGCCCGCCAGCGTCAGCACATAGGTGACAAAGCGCTTGTCATGCATCACGTGGCTCATCCCTTCGCGCACTGGAATTTTCACCGTCGACAGCTTCCATGCCGGGAGCAGCCAGGCGTTAAACGCCGCGCACAGAACGAACAAAATTGCGCCGGTGGCACAGACAAGACGGAAATCGTATTGTAATAACCAACTGCCAAGCAACGCGCCAACCACGGCTCCGGCGCTATCCTGCATCATCAGAATAGAGAAAAAGCGCCCACGCTTTTCCGGGCGGATCAGTTTAACCACCAGCGCCGAGCGGGGTGGGTCGAATAGTGTACCGCCCAGTCCGGAGAGAAAGCAGGAAAACCACAGCAGCCACGGCTCATGGGCAATGCCCATGGTGGCGAACCCGGCAGCGCGCATCAGCATGCCGGTGACGATCATCGGTTTTGCACCGAAACGGTCCGCAATAGCACCGCCGAAAATACCCAACCCCTGCTGGATAAATTGACGTAATCCTAGTGCAATACCGACCATCACGGCGGCCCAGCCCATTTGGTCGACGAAACGAATTGAGATCAGCGGGAAAACGACGAAGAAACCCAGCACGACCAGCATATTATCGATGAGAAGGAAGTATTTACCCAGGTTCCTTGCCTGCGAGACTTGCGACATTTCCCCTCCAGGGAAAAACTCGTCACTCTGGATAGAGTTTAAAAGATAAGCACCTCCTATTCTGCGGTGTCGTCATCGCTTTTCCCACCCTTCGCGGGACAATATTTTTTTATCAAAAGTCCGTCTTGATAGAGAGTTTTCATCAAAATGTGTGAATAATTCAAAAAATGGCATTTTGCTCTTTTCACAGGGCGTATTCGCACAGGTATAGTAATGCGAATAGCGTATTGAAGACGTTACGGGAAGGAGTAGGTATAGAATGTTTGGCTATCGCAGTAACGTGCCAAAAGTGCGCTTAACCACCGACCGCCTGGTCGTGCGTTTAGTGCATGAGCGTGATGCCTGGCGTCTGGCAGATTATTACGCAGAAAATCGTCATTTCTTAAAACCCTGGGAACCTATTCGCGATGAAAGCCACTGCTATCCGTCCGGCTGGCAGGCACGTCTGAGCATGATCTCTGAGTTTCATAAACAGGGCACCGCCTATTATTTTGCGCTGCTCGATCCGGACGAAAAAGAGATTATCGGCGTTGCGAACTTCTCAAACGTAGTGCGGGGATCCTTCCATGCCTGTTATCTCGGCTACTCCATTGCGCAGAAATGGCAGGGGCAGGGGCTAATGTATGAAGCCTTAACCTCGGCCATCCGTTATATGCAACGCACGCAGCATATTCACCGCATTATGGCTAACTACATGCCACATAATAAGCGCAGCGGTGACCTGCTAGCGCGACTGGGTTTTGAAAAAGAAGGGTATGCCAAAGACTACCTGCTGATTGACGGGCAGTGGCGCGATCACGTGCTGACGGCGTTGACCACATCAGAATGGACCCCCGGCCGCTAAGTTTCAGATGCAGCCATGATTAATGGAGAAGACGATGAAATACGAATTAACCGCCACCGAAGCGCGAGTGATTGGCTGTTTATTAGAAAAACAAGTGACCACGCCGGAACAGTACCCACTCTCCGTTAATGGAGTCGTAACAGCCTGCAATCAAAAAACGAATCGTGAACCGGTGATGAACCTGTCGGAATCGGACGTGCAGGAGCAGTTGGATAACCTGGTTAAGCGACATTTTCTGCGCACGGTGAGCGGTTTTGGCAATCGCGTCACGAAATATGAGCAGCGTTTCTGCAACTCTGAATTTGGCAATCTGAAGCTTAGTGCCGCAGAGGTGGCCATAATCACCACACTGCTGCTGCGGGGCGCTCAGACGCCTGGTGAACTGCGTAGCCGCGCATCCCGTATGTACGAATTCAGCGATATGGCCGAAGTGGAGTCGACGCTGGAAAATCTGGCGAACCGGGAAGATGGGCCTTATGTGATCCGCCTGTCGCGTGAGCCGGGCAAACGTGAAAGTCGCTATATGCACCTGTTTTGTGGTGAGCTTGATGAAGCCATTGCCGCGGCAGATGAACTCCCTGTAGCCTCCGGTGATCTGCAGGCGCGCGTGGAAGCGCTGGAAACGGAAGTCGCAGAGCTTAAGCAGCGACTTGATTCCTTGCTGGCGCACCTGGGAGACTAACGTGAATAAATTACGTATCGGCGTAGTCGGCCTGGGCGGTATTGCGCAAAAGGCCTGGCTACCCGTGCTAGGCACCTCCGCGGACTGGACGCTGCAAGGCGCCTTTTCACCTTCGCGCGATAAAGCGCAGCGTATCTGTGATACCTGGCGAATACCCTACGTGGATTCATTGAAGAATCTGGCGCAAACCTGCGACGCGGTTTTCGTCCACTCCAGTACCGCGACGCACTATGCGGTAGTCAGTGAATTGCTGAATGCCGGAGTTCACGTGTGTGTGGATAAACCGCTGGCGGAAAACCTGCACGAGGCTGAGCAACTGGTCGAGCTGGCCGCGCGGAAAAAACTCACGCTGATGGTCGGGTTTAACCGTCGATTTGCACCGCTGTACCAGGAGCTCAAAACCCAGTTGGGCACCGCAGCGTCTGTACGTATGGATAAGCACCGTACGGATAGCGTTGGGCCGCACGATCTGCGCTTCACTCTGCTGGACGACTATCTGCACGTGGTCGATACCGCTTTGTGGCTGGCGGGAGGGCAGGCGCAGTTAAATAACGGCACGCTGCTGACCAATGAATCTGGTGCGATGCTCTACGCCGAGCATCATTTTTCTGTCGGTCAAATGCAGATAACGACCAGTATGCATCGCCGTGCCGGTAGCCAGCGCGAGAGCGTGCAGGCGGTGACGGACGGCGGCCTGATTGACGTCACTGATATGCGGGAATGGCGGGAGGAACGTGGGCAAGGTGTTGTTCATAAGCCGATAGCGGGCTGGCAAACGACCTTAGAACAGCGTGGTTTTGCCGGATGCGCACGTCATTTCATTGAGTGCGTGCAAAATCAGACGGTTCCCCAGACGGCAGGCGAGCAGGCGCTACTGGCCCAGCGTGTTGTTGAAAAGCTGTGGCGGGAGGCGATGGCTGAATAACCCCCTGTAACATCTGGCGGTAGTAATTCATTGTAATCCAGGTACTATATGCCCACTCAAAATAACACCTCTTTTCAACCATAGCTGGTTTGTCGGCCTGATAAGGTGCCAGGGTGTCGCCATCAGGCACAGCAAAAGTGTCGGATGGCGGCGAGAATGCCTTATCCGACCTACGGGCAGGTTTGTCGGGGTTTTGCCTCAGAGTCTGGAATACAACATAGATGAATTTATTAAAGTCGCTGGCAGCCGTCAGCTCGATGACGATGTTTTCACGTGTGCTGGGTTTTGCGCGTGATGCGATTGTCGCCAGAATCTTTGGTGCAGGGATGGCGACAGATGCCTTTTTTGTGGCATTCAAACTTCCTAACCTGTTGCGCCGAATTTTTGCCGAAGGCGCATTTTCGCAGGCGTTTGTGCCGATTCTTGCTGAGTACAAAAGCAAGCAGGGGGAAGATGCTACCCGCGTGTTTGTTGCCTACGTTTCCGGACTGTTGACGTTGGCGCTGGCCGTGGTGACGGTAGCCGGGATGTTGGCTGCGCCATGGGTGATATTAGTCACCGCGCCGGGATTTGCTGACACAGCGGATAAATTTGCGCTGACCACTCAACTGCTGCGGATCACTTTTCCCTATATTCTACTGATTTCACTGGCCTCACTGGTTGGTGCGATCCTTAATACCTGGAACCGCTTTTCCATTCCTGCGTTTGCCCCGACATTTCTGAATATCAGCATGATCGGCTTCGCGCTATTTGCGGCACCCTATTTTAACCCGCCGGTGCTGGCGCTGGCGTGGGCCGTTACGGTTGGCGGCGTGCTACAGCTGATTTATCAGCTTCCGCACTTGAAGAAAATTGGCATGCTGGTGCTGCCGCGCGTGAACTTCCGTGATGCGGGGGCGATGCGTGTCGTCAAGCAAATGGGCCCGGCGATCCTTGGGGTATCTGTCAGCCAGATTTCACTGATCATCAATACGATTTTCGCCTCGTTTCTGGCCTCTGGCTCAGTTTCATGGATGTATTATGCCGACCGTCTGATGGAGTTTCCGTCCGGTGTTCTGGGCGTGGCGCTGGGGACTATCCTGCTGCCATCGCTGTCCAAAAGCTTTTCCAGCGGTAATCATGATGAATATTGTCGCCTGATGGACTGGGGCCTGCGTTTGTGTTTCCTGTTGGCATTACCGAGTGCCGTAGCGTTGGGTATTCTGGCCAAACCGCTGACGGTGTCTCTGTTCCAGTACGGTAAATTTACCGCCTTTGATGCCGCGATGACCCAGCGTGCGCTGGTGGCGTACTCGGTAGGTTTGATTGGCTTGATCGTGGTGAAAGTGTTGGCTCCGGGCTTTTACTCGCGCCAGGATATTAAAACGCCAGTGAAGATTGCCATTGTGACGCTGATTATGACCCAGGTGATGAACCTGGCGTTTATCGGGCCGTTAAAGCATGCCGGATTGTCGCTGTCGATTGGTCTGGCGGCATGTCTGAACGCTTCACTGCTGTACTGGCAACTGCGGAAACAGAAAATCTTTACCCCACAACCGGGCTGGAGCTGGTTCCTGGCGCGTCTGGTGATTTCCGTGCTGGTGATGTCTGCGGTGCTGGTTGGGATGCTCTACATCATGCCGGATTGGTCGCAGGGAACGATGTTGTGGCGTCTGCTGCGTCTGATGGCGGTCGTGGTGGCAGGTATTGCCGCTTACTTCGCAGCACTCGCCGTACTGGGCTTTAAAGTAAAAGAGTTTGTGCGCCGGACGGCGTAAAGGATCAATGCCGGATGGCGGCATAACGCCGTATCCGGCCTACAAAAGGCGTAGGCCTGATAAGCAAAACGTTATCAGGCTGACATCAAATAGAGAATTTTTTCCCGCCGCGGTGCGCAGCAGAGGTTTGACCGTTTGCGCCATACAACGCCGGTTCCTGGTGCGGTTTCAGCACTTGTATTGCTTGTTGATTACGCTCGATCTGCCCTTCCAGCAGCCAACCGTTGTGCTGGTTGAGGTCGCGTAAATGCTGTGTTTTCTTGGTGATAGTCTGCCAGCGTTCAGCAATCTCATCATTGGCGCTGCGCGTGGCGTCATGTTCCAGGCGGCGCTGCTGCTCAAGATAATCAAGGGTTGCCAGCAAGGAGCTTTTTTCTTCTGTAATACGCTGTAGCTGGCTGCCGTTGATATGCCCTGCGGAAAGCTGCTGCTGTTCAGCATCCATTACCGTTTTTAGGTCATTGAGAACGGTCGTCATCTGGTCAAGTATTTCTGACAAACGAGTCATACTTTATTTACTCTGTAGGTAGCTCTGCGCCTCGCGAATCAGCGAGTCGGCAATTTTTCCGGTATCCATTTTCAATTCACCGTTACGGATTGCGGTTTTCAGTGCTTCCACGCGTTCCATATTGATGTCATTGCTGCCGGGCTGCATCAGTTTGGCCTGGGCGTCGCTCAGCATGACGCTGGTGCTGGTGGTCGCGGTGGTTTTTTCCTTCCGCGCTTTTTGTACCGGCGCATCGCTGGTTTCACGCGGCTGAACGGTGCTTACTGGCTTCAATGGTGAGGTACGATCAATGCTCATTTTATTTTTCCTCATCGAGGGGTTACGCTATAGCGGCCCGCTGTAATCATTGGTTGTTTATCTATCGGCACACGCTAAAAAATCTTTAACCTATTATAGGTTAATAAGAATATTCCCATCAGAATCGACGACGCCGCTCACCACCTGGCCTGAAATCATCCGCACTCGCGCATTCTGTGCGACAGCGGCGTTGTTCAGCGCTTTACCTTCGGCATTGACCCGAAATCCATCTCCGTTGGCAATAACCAGTACGCGCTGACCGGCCTTGATCCGCCATGCCTGGCGCAACATCGAAAGCTGTATCGGTTGGCCCGGCACCAGATCGCGCAGGCTCACTGCATCTTGCACCTGACTCATATCCAGCACCGCGCGCGGCGGTAGTTGGTCCAGTCGACCACGTTTCAGCGTTACGCTGGCTGGGGTCAGGGTGCTACCTCGCGCTACGGATGCAGCGGCAACAACGTAGTTTCCCGTCGCCTGCACGTTCACTTGCAGATAACGTTTTTCGTTGGCACAGCGGGCCAGCACATTCACATTGCCCCACAGTTTTGCGCTACCTGACACGCTTAATGCCGGTTGTTCGCAGTTGGGCAATAAGTTTGGTGACGTTCGGATAGTGACTACCACCTCATCGCTAAATCCGGCCAGGCGCTGGGAAAACCATGCCGTTAGCTGCGAATTCAGGTCTTGTGCCAGCGTCATAGGGCTGAACAGCAGTGCTGCCACGACTATTCCACGTTTAAACGTTTGCATCAAAACCTCGCGCTTTTTCAGGTAGTGGCAGGATTTTACCTGTGTGACGCAGTCATCAACGCAACAAATAGCGACGCATTTTGCGTTTATTCCGGCGATAACGCGCGCGTAATGGGATTTAAGCTGTCGGCTGAATTTTGTCATTTGCGGAGGAGATATGCTCGATAAGCTCGACGCCGCCTTACGTTTTCAACAGGAAGCGCTGAATTTGCGCGCCCAACGCCAGGAAATATTGGCGGCCAACATTGCCAATGCCGACACGCCGGGGTATCAGGCGCGCGATCTGGATTTCGCCAGTGAATTAAAAAAAGTCATGGTGCGAGGACGGGAAGAAACCGGCGGCGTTTCGTTGACGCTGACCTCTGCACAACACATTCCGGCCCAGACCGTTTCTGCGCCGTCTACGGAGCTGCTCTACCGTATTCCTGACCAGCCATCTCTTGATGGCAACACGGTAGATATGGACCGGGAGCGCACGCAATTTGCAGACAACAGCCTCAAGTATCAAATGGGGCTGACGGCGCTGGGGGGACAAATCAAAGGCATGATGAACGTGCTGCAAGGAGGGAACTAATTCGTGGCGCTGTTAAATATTTTTGATATCGCAGGTTCTGCGCTGACGGCTCAGTCTAAACGCCTGAACGTCGCGGCCAGCAACATGGCGAATGCGGATAGCGTCAGCGGACCCGACGGTCAGCCGTATCGCGCGAAGCAGGTTGTTTTTCAGGTAGATGCTGCGCCAGGTGCGGCAACCGGTGGCGTAAAAGTCGCTGACGTCATTGAAAGTCAGGCGCCGGATAAGCTGGTTTATGAACCCGGTAATCCGCTGGCCGATGCGAACGGCTACGTAAAAATGCCGAATGTGGACGTTGTTGGCGAGATGGTCAACACCATGTCTGCCTCACGTAGCTACCAGGCAAACGTCGAAGTGCTCAACACCGTGAAAAGCTTGATGCTTAAAACGCTGACGCTAGGCCAGTAAAGGAGGCGCACATGTCTATTGCTGTAAAAATGAATGACCCGAGCACGACGGGGGTTAATGCCGCCACGGGGAACAGCTCCCTGACGGGCAGCAACGCCGCTGACCTGCAAAGCAGCTTTCTTACGCTGCTGGTTGCACAACTGAAAAACCAGGACCCTACCAACCCGCTGCAAAACAACGAACTGACTACCCAGTTGGCGCAAATCAGTACCGTGAGCGGGATTGAGAAGCTGAACACTACGCTGGGATCGATCTCCGGGCAGATCGACAACAGTCAGTCACTGCAGGCCAGTACGCTGATTGGCCACGGTGTCATGATCCCGGGTACCACCATCCTGACCGGTAAAGGGACAGAAGAGGGTGCCAAAACCACGACAACACCATTTGGAATTGAGCTGCAGCAACCGGCAGATAAGGTTACCGCAACCATTACCGATAAAGACGGCAAAGTGGTGCGCACCATTGACATTGGCGGGTTGAAAGCAGGCGTTCATACCTTTACCTGGGACGGCACCATGACCGATGGCACGGATGCACCAAGCGGTTCTTACAACGTGTCAATTGCTGCCAGTAATGGCGGAACGCAACTGGTGGCCCAGCCGCTTCAGTTTGCGCTGGTGCAGGGCGTTATTCGCAGTAACGGCGGTAATACGCTGGATCTGGGCACCTATGGAACCACCACCCTCGACGAAGTACGGCAGATAATTTAAGCCTTCACACTTATCAGGAGTAAGTCATGGCCTTTTCTCAAGCGGTCAGCGGTCTGAACGCTGCAGCGACCAACCTCGATGTCATTGGTAACAACATCGCCAACTCCGCCACCTACGGTTTTAAATCTGGCACGGCATCATTTGCCGATATGTTTGCCGGTTCGAAAGTCGGTTTGGGCGTTAAAGTTGCAGGTATTACTCAGGACTTTACCGACGGTACTACCACCAACACCGGACGTGGTCTGGACGTTGCTATCAGCCAGAACGGTTTTTTCCGTATGGTAGACAGCAACGGTTCCGTTTTCTACAGCCGTAACGGTCAGTTCAAGCTCGATGAAAACCGCAATATCGTTAACATGCAGGGGCTGCAGCTGACGGGCTATCCGGCTACCGGTACACCGCCAACAGTTCAGCAGGGTGCGAACCCGGCACCGATCACTATCCCGAATACGCTGATGGCGGCTAAATCAACCACCACTGCGTCAATGCAGGTCAACCTGAACTCCACTGACAAGGTCCCTACCAAGACCCCGTTTAACCCAAGCGATGCCGATTCCTACAACAAAAAAGGCAGTGTTACCGTTTTCGATAGCCAGGGTAACGCTCATGACATGAACATTTTTTATGTCAAAAACGCGCAGAGCAACACCTGGGAAGTCTTCACTCAAGATGCTTCTACTGGGGATGCTGAGAAATCGGCAGGGTTTATGCGTTTTGATAATAATGGTTTGTTTTTAGGTATTAGCGCCACGGCAGCCGAAGTACCACCGACGGCTCCAGCCGTCTGGCCAAAGGATATCAAAATTACAACCGGTCCGATCAATGGCGCAGTTCCGGCGAACTTCTCCCTGAGCTTCCTGAACTCCATGCAGCAGAACACCGGTGCCAACAACATCGTTGCCACGAATCAGAACGGCTACAAGCCGGGCGATCTGGTGAGCTACCAGATTAACAATGACGGTACCGTGGTCGGTAACTACTCCAACGAACAGCAACAGGTTCTGGGGCAGATCGTGCTGGCAAACTTTGCCAACAACGAAGGTCTGGCGTCTCAGGGCGACAACGTCTGGGCGGCGACTCAGTCTTCCGGCGTGGCGCTGCTGGGTACCGCAGGCGAAGGTAACTTCGGCAAGCTGACCAACGGCGCGCTGGAAGCGTCAAACGTGGATTTGAGTAAAGAACTGGTGAATATGATTGTCGCCCAGCGTAACTATCAGTCGAACGCGCAGACCATCAAAACCCAGGATCAGATCCTCAACACGCTGGTCAACCTGCGCTAAGCGCCTGACGGGATGGCTTAATGGATCACGCAATTTATACCGCCATGGGCGCGGCCAGTCAGACGCTGAATCAACAGGCGGTGACGGCCAGCAACCTGGCAAACGCCTCCACGCCAGGGTTTCGTGCGCAGCTCAATGCACTGCGCGCGGTTCCTGTAGAAGGATTGTCTTTACCGACGCGTACGCTGGTGGTGGCCTCCACGCCGGGGGCCGATATGACGCCCGGTCAGATGGACTATACCTCCCGCCCGCTGGATGTGGCGCTGCAACAGGATGGCTGGTTGGCTGTGCAGACCGCGGACGGTAGCGAAGGATATACCCGTAACGGTGCTATTCAGGTGAGCCCAACGGGTGAACTGACTATTCAGGGACACCCGGTAATTGGCGAAGCCGGACCGATCGCCGTACCAGAAGGCTCGGAAGTCACCATTGCGGCGGACGGGACCATTTCTGCACTTAACCCTGGCGATCCGGCTAATACGGTCGCGCCAGTGGGGCGGTTGAAGCTGGTGAAGGCTACAGGGCTTGAAGTGCAACGTGGCGATGACGGTATGTTCCGTCTGACCCAGGCCGCACAGGCAACCCGTGGTGCGACGTTACAGGCTGACCCCAGCATCCGTGTGATGTCTGGCGTGCTGGAAGGCAGTAACGTTAAACCGGTTGCTGCGATGAGCGACATGATCGCCAACGCCCGCCGCTTTGAAATGCAGATGAAAATTATCAGTAGCGTGGATGATAACGCGGGCCGCGCCAACCAACTGCTGTCGATGAGTTAATACAGGACATTTTATGATCAGTTCATTATGGATCGCCAAAACCGGCCTGGATGCGCAGCAAACAAACATGGATGTGATTGCCAACAACCTGGCAAACGTCAGCACCAACGGATTTAAGCGCCAACGTGCCGTATTTGAAGATCTGTTGTACCAGACGATTCGTCAGCCTGGCGCACAGTCTTCTGAACAGACCACACTGCCGTCTGGTTTGCAGATTGGTACCGGCGTACGTCCGGTTGCGACCGAGCGTTTACACAGCCAGGGTAACCTGTCGCAGACCAACAACAGTAAAGATGTGGCGATTAAAGGCCAGGGCTTTTTCCAGGTCATGTTGCCCGATGGTACGTCCGCTTATACCCGCGACGGTTCTTTCCAGGTGGATCAGAACGGTCAGTTGGTGACGGCGGGTGGTTTTCAGGTTCAGCCTGCCATCACCATTCCGGCTAACTCGCTCAGTATCACCATTGGACGTGACGGTATTGTCAGCGTGACCCAACAGGGGCAGGCGGCGCCTGTTCAGGTCGGGCAGCTTAACCTGACAACCTTCATGAACGATACCGGTCTGGAAAGCATTGGTGAGAATCTGTACACCGAAACGCAGTCATCCGGTGCGCCGAATGAGAGCACGCCAGGGCTGAACGGCGCGGGTCTGCTGTATCAGGGCTATGTTGAAACCTCTAACGTCAACGTGGCGGAAGAGCTGGTAAACATGATCCAGGTTCAGCGCGCTTACGAAATCAACAGTAAAGCGGTATCGACCACCGATCAGATGCTGCAAAAACTGACGCAACTCTAAAGTGGAGCCCGGTGGGGTGAAAACCTCACCGGCACACTGATTTTGAAGATGACCGCAATGCGAAAATACGCGCTTCACCCATACCCAATTTTAGCCCTGCTGGTGGTTTCACTAACAGGATGTGCCTGGATCCCGGCCACGCCGCTCGTGCAGGGCGCAACGTCTGCCCAGCCTGTTCCAGGTCCAACGCCGGTGGCGAATGGCTCAATCTTCCAGTCGGCACAACCGATTAACTATGGTTATCAGCCACTCTTTGAAGATCGTCGTCCACGCAATATTGGCGATACGCTGACCATCGTATTGCAAGAAAACGTCAGCGCGAGCAAAAGCTCTTCGGCGAACGCCAGCCGCGACGGCAAGACAAACTTTGGCTTTGATACCGTACCGCGCTATTTGGAAGGATTGTTCGGTAACGAACGTGCCGACGTAGAAGCCTCCGGCGGTAACTCCTTTAACGGTAAAGGCGGCGCGAACGCCAGAAATACCTTTAGCGGTACGCTGACCGTAACGGTCGATCAGGTACTGGTGAATGGCAACTTACATGTCGTGGGTGAAAAACAGATCGCTATAAATCAGGGCACTGAATTCATTCGCTTCTCCGGGGTCGTTAACCCGCGCACCATCAGTGGCAGCAACTCCGTACCGTCAACCCAGGTTGCGGACGCGCGTATTGAGTACGTCGGTAACGGCTACATCAATGAAGCGCAGAATATGGGCTGGTTGCAGCGTTTCTTCCTTAACTTGTCGCCGATGTAAGCGAGGTACCCAGTGTTTAAATCTTTTGTTGGAATGGTACTGGTGCTGATAACCACCTTTGCGCATGCTGACCGTATTCGTGACCTGACCAGCGTTCAGGGGGTGCGGGAAAACTCGTTGATAGGTTATGGGCTGGTGGTGGGTCTGGATGGAACGGGTGACCAGACCACACAGACGCCGTTTACGACGCAAACGCTCAATAACATGCTTTCGCAGTTGGGGATAACCGTGCCAACTGGCACCAATATGCAGCTGAAAAACGTGGCGGCGGTGATGGTTACCGCGTCGTTTCCTGCATTCGGTCGTCAGGGACAAACCATCGACGTAGTGGTCTCCTCTATGGGGAATGCCAAAAGCCTGCGCGGCGGTACGCTGCTGATGACCCCGTTAAAAGGGGTCGATAGTCAGGTGTATGCCTTGGCTCAGGGGAATATTTTGGTGGGCGGTGCGGGCGCGGCTGCAGGTGGCAGTAGCGTACAGGTTAACCAGCTCAATGGTGGACGCATTACCAACGGCGCGATTATCGAACGTGAATTACCCAGCCAGTTCGGCGGTGGTAACACCATTAATCTGCAGCTCAATAATGAAGATTTCACGATGGCGCAGCAGATTACCGACACCATCAACCGTTCGCGTGGCTTTGGTAGCGCAACAGCGTTGGATGCCCGAACCATTCAGGTGCGCGTGCCAAGCGGCAACAGCTCGCAGGTGCGTTTCCTCGCTGATATCCAGAATATTGAGGTGAACGTCACGCCGCAGGATGCGAAAGTGATTATCAACTCGCGCACCGGATCTGTCGTCATGAACCGTGAAGTGACGCTGGATAGCTGTGCTGTGGCACAAGGCAACTTGTCGATTACGGTAAACCGCCAGGCGAACGTCAGCCAGCCGGACACACCGTTTGGCGGTGGACAAACCGTGGTGACGCCTCAAACCCAGATTGACCTGCGCCAGAGCGGTGGTTCGTTGCAAAGCGTGCGTTCCAGCGCCAACCTGAACAATGTGGTGCGTGCGCTGAATGCGCTGGGGGCAACGCCGATGGATCTGATGTCCATTCTGCAATCGATGCAGAGCGCGGGTTGCTTACGCGCCAAACTGGAAATCATCTAATGATTGGTGACAGCAAACTGTTGACCAGCGCTGCCTGGGATGCGCAATCACTGAACGAACTGAAAGCGAAAGCGGGCCAGGACCCGGCGGCGAATATCCGTCCGGTCGCCCGTCAGGTTGAAGGGATGTTCGTGCAGATGATGCTGAAAAGCATGCGTGAAGCGCTGCCGAAAGATGGCGTGTTTAGCAGCGATTCAACGCGCTTGTATACCAGTATGTATGACCAACAAATTGCGCAGCAAATGACCGCAGGCAAAGGTCTGGGGTTGGCTGAAATGATGGTCAAGCAGATGACTGAAGGGCAAGCGCAACCTGCGGATGACGCGCCGCAGGTGCCGATGAAGTTTTCACTGGAAACGGTGACCAGCTATCAAAATCAGGCATTGACGCAACTGGTCCGCAAAGCCATCCCCCGGGCGACGGAAAGCAATGATGAGCCGCTGTCAGGTGACAGTAAAGACTTCCTCGCCCAGCTATCGCTGCCAGCTAAGCTGGCCAGCCAGCAAAGCGGGGTCCCGCATCATCTGATTCTGGCACAGGCGGCGCTGGAATCCGGATGGGGGCAGCGACAAATTCGCCGTGAGAACGGTGAACCGAGCTTTAACATTTTTGGTGTGAAGGCTTCAGGAAGCTGGAAAGGTCCAACCACTGAAATCACCACGACTGAATATGAGAACGGTGAGGCGAAAAAGGTGAAAGCCAGATTCCGTGTCTATAGCTCTTACCTTGAAGCGTTGTCGGATTATGTCGGTCTGATATCGCGTAACCCGCGCTATGCGGCAGTGACCGCTGCCGCGACCGCCGAGCAAGGGGCGCAGGCATTGCAAAATGCGGGTTACGCCACAGACCCTAACTATGCGCGAAAATTAACCAGCATGATCCAGCAGTTGAAATCGATGAGTGAAAAAGTGAGCAAAACCTACAGCACGAACATCGATAATCTCTTTTAAATAGCTCAAGTCTACCGACCTGCTGCCGATAATAACGAGTATTGAAGGATTACAAGGAACCTCCATGTCCAGCTTGATTAATAACGCGATGAGTGGACTCAGCGCAGCGCAGGCCGCGTTGAATACTGCCAGTAACAACATCTCCAGCTATAACGTTGCCGGATATACCCGACAGACGACAATTATGGCGCAAGCGAACAGCACGCTGGGTGCGGGGGGCTGGGTAGGCAATGGTGTCTATGTTTCTGGTGTACAACGTGAATATGACTCCTTTATCACTAACCAGTTGCGAGCAGCGCAGAACCAGAGCAGCGGTCTGACGACACGTTATGAGCAAATGTCAAAAATCGACAATCTGCTCTCCAGCAAAACCAGTTCTATTTCGACCTCCATGCAGGACTTTTTTACCAGCCTGCAAACGCTGGTCAGCAACGCCGAAGATCCGGCGGCACGCCAGGCGCTAATCGGTAAAGCTGATGGGTTGGTGAATCAGTTTAAAACGACCGACCAGTATCTGCGCGATCAGGATAAGCAGGTCAACACCGCGATTAAAGCCAGCGTTGATCAGATCAACAACTATTCGAAACAAATTGCCAGCCTCAACGACCAGATTTCTCGTATGACAGGCGTCGGCGCAGGTGCGTCTCCTAACGACCTGCTTGACCAGCGCGATCAGCTGGTCAGTGAATTGAATCAGATTGTCGGTGTTGAAGTCAGCGTTCAGGATGGTGGCACTTACAACCTGACCATGGCCAACGGCTATTCGCTGGTGCAGGGCAGCAATGCGCGTCAACTGGCGGCAGTGCCTTCCAGCGATGATCCTAATCGTACAACCGTGGCCTACGTTGATGGCGTTGCCGGAGCTGTTGAAATTCCGGAGAAACTGCTGAATACCGGTTCACTGGGCGGACTGCTCACCTTCCGTTCTCAGGAGCTGGATCAGACGCGTAATACCCTCGGCCAACTGGCGCTTGCATTTGCCAGTGCATTTAACGCCCAGCATAAAGAAGGTTTTGATGCCAACGGCGATAAAGGTGAGAATTTCTTCGATATCGGCAGCCCGTCAGTTTTGAGTAATAAGAATAACATTGGCAAAGCGGAATTAACTGCAGAAGTTGGTGATAGTTCGAAAGTACAGGCTACCGACTATAAGGTTGTGTTCAGTGGCGGTAAGTGGCAGGTGACGCGTCTGGCAGATAACACAACGTTTGAAGCTAAACCTGATAAGGACGGAAAACTGGATATTGATGGTCTGAAAGTGACGGTGACTATTGATCCCACCAAGCCCGGGCCTCAAGAGAATGACAGTTTTATTCTGAAGCCGGTAGAGAACGTCATCGTTGATATGAAAGTCAAGGTGACTGATGAGTCGAAAATCGCCATGGCTCAAGTGTCTAAAAATGATACGGACCCCACCATCGATAAAGGCAAGAGCGACAACCGTAACGGTCAGAAACTGTTAGATCTGCAAACCAAAGCGACTGTCGGCAATAAGACCTTCAACGATGCATATGCCACGCTGGTAAGCGATGTCGGGAACAAAACCGCTACGCTGAAAACCAGTGCCACCACCCAGAACAACGTGGTGACACAGCTTTACCGGCAGCAACAGTCTATTTCCGGCGTTAACCTCGACGAAGAGTACGGTAATTTACAGCGTTTTCAGCAGTATTACCTGGCTAACGCGCAAGTGCTGCAGACCGCGAATGCGTTGTTTGATGCACTGATTAATATCCGCTAAGGGAGAGGGACACAATGCGTATCAGCACCCAGATGATGTACCAGCAGAATATGCGTGGCATCACTAACTCTCAGGCTGAATGGATGAAGTTCGGCGAGCAGATGTCAACGGGCAAACGCGTGATCAACCCATCAGACGATCCGATTGCCGCCTCGCAGGCCGTGGTACTTTCTCAGGCTCAGGCGCAGAACAGCCAATATACGCTGGCACGCTCATTCGCGACGCAAAAGGTGTCGCTGGAAGAGAATGTTCTGAGCCAGGTGACGACGGCAATTCAGGCTGCACAGGAAAAAATCGTTTATGCCGGGAACGGAACGTTAAGTGATGATGACCGTGCATCACTGGCCACCGACCTGCAGGGGATCCGCGATCAGCTGATGAACCTGGCAAACAGTACCGACGGTAATGGTCGCTATATTTTCGGTGGATATAAAACAGAATCCGCACCGTTTGCCCAAGCAGATGGCGCTTACAGCGGCGGTACAACAAACGTTACCCAACAGGTCGATGCCTCCCGAACCATGGTGATTGGTCATACTGGCGATAAAGTATTCGCCAACCTGACAAGCAACGCTGTACCGGAACCTGGTGGCGGCACTCAGGAAAAGAACCTGTTTAAAATGCTGGATAGCGCGATTGCAGAGCTCAAAATCCCGATTGCGGGTGATGATGTGGCAAAAGACAAAGCCGCTGCTGCCATTGATAAAACCAGCCGTGGCCTGAAAAACTCGTTGAATAACGTCCTGTCTGTTCGTGCAGAATTAGGTACGCAGCTGAGTGAATTAAGCTCGCTGGATTCACTGGGTGCCGATCGTGCATTAGGCCAAACTCAGCAGATGAGTAATCTGGTGGATGTCGACTGGAACGCCGCGATCTCGTCTTATGTCATGCAGCAGGCTGCGCTACAGGCATCCTATAAAGCGTTCACCGATATGCAGGGAATGTCGTTGTTCCAGCTCAATCGTTAACGCCTCGTTTTGAAACATATCTTGAAACTGGGTATGTTTGTCTGCCCGCTCCTTTAACACCCCGGAGCGGGCATTTTTTTAGGCAACCGACGTCTTACTAAGCGACGGGTTCCCCGTCAGTCTTATGACCAACGCAATTGCACTGCTGAAGGTAGCCAATGCAACGACACCTTCCCAATTTGCCAGGGCGTAGACCTGACTTCCGAGAACCGAACCCAGCGACATACCGATAAACACCATCGTAAACAGCAGAGCGTTCAATCGTCCTCGTGCCAGAGGTTCCAGGCTATAGACCAGATTCTGGTGGGCAACCAGGCTGGATTGCAATCCGAGATCAAAACCTACCGCCGAAAGGGCGATGAGCAGCCACTGCCCCTGAACGGGCAGGGCGGGTAACAAAAACATCAGTGCGAAAGATACCGTTACCAGCAAAGCACCCAATTGCGTTACTTTTGCCGCACCCACTTTATCGGCAAGATGGCCCGCCATCGGTGCGGCAAGCGCTCCGGCTGCTCCCGCGATACCAAAAGCACCCGCTATAGCGCTACCCATGTGGTAATGCTCAGATAACATTACCGCCAGCGTAGACCAGAAGGCGCTAAAAGCAATGGACAGAAAGCCTTGTGCCAGTGCTGCGCGGCGCAAGGTGGAATATCGTTGCCAAAGTTGCGCCATTGAGAACATTAATGATGGATAGCTCAACGTGGAATGGACCGTAAAGCGAGGCAGTACTTTCCACATAATCGCGGTAATTACGGCAATGCTGACGGCAGCGAGTTGGTACATCTCGCGCCAGCCAAACGCTTCGCCCACCACTCCACTGACGGTACGTGAGAGTAAAATCCCCAGCAGAAGGCCCGTCATCACCGTGCCCACCGTTTTTCCCTGCTTGCCTTCGGGCGCCAGTATTGCCGCCGCAGGCACAATATCTTGTGCCATGGTTGCCGCCATTCCCATCAGCAGGCTCACCAGTAATAGCGAATGCAACTGACCGGTAAAGCTACAGGCCAGCAGCAGCGCGGCAAGAGAGATGCTTTTCAGCAGGATTAATGTCCGGCGGTCATAACGATCGCCTAATGGCAATAAAAACAATATACCTAACGCATATCCCGCCTGGGTCAGCGTCGGGACCAACCCCATACCGGTGAGACTTAAGGCCAGATCCTGACCCATTAAAGGCAGAAGAGGCTGGGCGTAGTAGATAGCGGCCACGCTGAATCCGGCGCCCATTGCCAGAATAAAAATGACCCAACGGGAAAGTGCGGTATGTGTGTTCACAAATGATTCCTCAATCACAGGATGTGCGGCTATTTTTATCCTTAAGCGAGTGGCGCGGTAGCGAGCGCAGTGGTAAAACAGTTATACGTCAGGCGTATGATAAAACTGAAAATGATAAAAAATGAGCGTATAGACAGGGTGGAGCTGATGCGTACGTTTGTACGTATTGTTGAAGCAGGATCGCTTTCGGCAGCAGCAAAACAGATAGGGACGACGCAGGCGACCGTTAGCCGACGGCTGCAATCGCTGGAAACGCTGCTGGGTGTGAAACTGCTTATGCGTACCACGCATGCGATGAAATTGACCGACGATGGTGAAAGAGGCTATCAGTATGCTAAGAAGATTATTGATGCCTGGCTGGCGCTGGAAGATGGACTTAATGTCACAGAAGATGAACCGGTGGGGACGTTGCGAGTCCGCGCTCCGCATGCGTTCGGGCAACAACAACTACTTGAGCCGCTTTTGCAGTTTCTTTCGCGCTATCCCCAGTTGGCAGTAGAGTGGATGCTCAACGATAAAACCGTTGATTTTCTGAGCGATAATATTGATTGTGCGATCAGGGTTGGTGCTGAGGTGGATCCGGCCACGGTTTCCGTCTTACTGGCTGAAGTTCCCCGTAGTATGGTGGTGAGTCCAGGACTGCTGGAGCAATATGGCGAGCTTTCTCATCCTGAGCAGTTATCAGCGCTGCCCTGGATTGCCGTGAACACGTTTTATCAGCATAGCGTTTCGTTGTTGCACCAATTGCGTAATGAGCCAGTCACGCTGAATATTTCACCCAGATTAAGCACAGACAGTATTTATGTCGCAAGAAATGCCGCGCTGGCGGGGTTGGGAGTGACAATTGTTTCAAGCTGGATGGTGGCGGAGGATATTGCCAATGGACGTCTGGTTGCGTTGCTACCTGAGTGGCATGCGGCGCCGTTGCCTGTACATTTGGTTTATCCGTGGGCGCGTTACTATCCGACCCGCTTACGCAAGTTTCTGGCCCTAATGAAGGATGTTATGCCGCAGCTGACGGGGATGAAAGGTGTAGATCAGATATAAAAAAGCCGACCCGAGGGCCGGCTTTGATATTGATTATGGCTTACTCAACAGGCTGTGGACGTGTTGCTGGCGCAGTCGCTTGATGCGTTGCGCTGTGTCCACCTGCGGCACCTTTGCCTTCAAAGGCGAATGCCGGACGCTGCCAGTCGCTATGACGCGGCGCTTCTGGCACATATTCCGGTGCCGGAGCGCGGGTCATTGGCGCGGTTGCATGGCTGTGCAGGTGTTCAGCATCAGCGCTGGCTGCGACAACTTCAGCCTTAACGACTTCAGTTTCGACGACAGGCGCGGCAACAACGTCTTTCGGCGCTGCAACTTCTTCAACAACTGGCGCTGTTTCCACAACCTCAGTAATCTCTTCAACCACTTCTGGCTGGGGAATAACAACCTCTGCAGGCTCTTCGGCAACCGGTGCAGTCACAACGTCAGCCACAGGTTCGGCTTCAGCGGTGATTTCTTCTGCTACGGGCGCATCAGATGCAGCGATAATTTGCGGTTCTTCCTCGACCGGGGTCTCAATCACTTCCGGATGCGTGGTTTCAACCTGTGTGGTTTCAACAACGGCGGCCTGAGGCTCAGCTACGACAACCTCTGGTTGCACGGCTTCAACCGGCGCAGGGGTATCCACAATGTGTTCAACGGCAGCGGCAGCAACCTGAGGCTCTACGGCGACAGGTGCAGCTTGCTGCTGGACCATTTCCTGTTCGCGCTGTTCTTCAACCTGCTGATCCTGAGGACGTGCAACAGGGTAGCGGATCCAAACCTTACCGGACGCTAATTCAGGAGATGCGCAGGCGACCGTTAACGGCATCGGCGACTGAACCGGATAACGCTCGTCACGGTAACGACGACGACGCTGTCCACTGACGCGCAGATGGCGAGGAGAGCGGCGAGAACGACGCGGCATACCGTTGGCGTCACGAGCTTCGCTGTTGTCTTCCTGCTCAGTCGCAACGACGGCTGGCAGATCAACTTTCGCCAGTTCGGTGCGCTGTGCCGGTACCGGCTGTTCTGTTGGTTGAGCAACAGCAGTTTCAGCGATTGCAGCAACAGTAGCCACTTCGGCTTCAACCGCCGGACTGTCTGTGAAACGCACTTTCTGAGTCAACTGACGCTGTTTGCGGCGGGTTTGAGGCTGACGTACGCGCTCTTCCTGCTCGGTATCCTGCACAGGTTGTTCAGCCTGGTTCAGCTCTTTAACTTCCTGCTGAGCCTGACGCTTGTCATCGTTACGACGGCGGTTGCGTTCACGACGCGGCGCCTGCTGTTCATCACCGGATTTCGCTTTGTCTACAACATCAGTGGTTTGCTGGCGGTTATCGCGAGCTTCCGCATTTTGCTGCTGGGACTGACGACGGTTACGGCGGTTATCTTCACGGTTTTCGCCGTTTTCTGAACGTTCGCTACGGTTGTCACGGTCACCGCGATTATCACGGTTATCACGACGATCGTTACGGTCGCGACGGTTGTTCTGACGCGGTTTACGACGATCCTGCTGGCGTTCGGTTTTCTCTTCAGCTTTCGGCGCAGGTTGTTCAACCGGTTTCACTTCTTCGCTACCACCGAAGATGGACTTCAGTGCGCCAAAGAAACGGCTAATCAAACCGGGCTGTGCGGCAACGGCTGCGGTTGCTGCTGCAGCTTTAGGCGCGGCGGCTTTCGCGGCAGGTTCCTGCAGAGCAGGGGCTGGCGGAACGTCTGGCATGGCGAAGGTGGCCAGCGCCGGTTGCTCAGGCTGTTTACGCTCGACGTACTCTTCTTCCGTCGGCAATGCCATTGCCTCTTCATGCAGTTTCGGCAGCAGGTAGCTCAGGGTCGGTGTTTCTTCCCCTTTGCGTACGCGCAGCACAGAATAGTGCGGGGTTTCCATCTGATCGTTTGGCACGATCACACAGCGCACGCCATTCTGACGCGTTTCGATAGCATTAACCGCGGTACGTTTTTCGTTAAGCAGGTAAGAGGCGATTGGCACAGGAACAATAGCGTGAACTTCTTGCGTATTTTCTTTCAGTGCTTCTTCTTCGATCAGACGCAGAATAGACAGCGACAGTGATTCGTTATCACGTACGGTACCGGTGCCGGAGCAGCGCGGGCACACGTGATGGCTGGATTCACCCAGAGACGGGCTCAGACGCTGACGAGACATCTCCAGCAGACCGAAGCGAGAAATATGGCTGATCTGAATACGCGCTCTGTCCTGGCGTACGGCCTCGCGCAGACGGTTTTCAACCGCGCGCTGGTGGCGAACCGGCGTCATATCAATGAAGTCGATTACAATCAGACCGCCGAGGTCGCGAAGACGCAGCTGACGGGCAATTTCATCGGCTGCTTCAAGGTTAGTGTTGAACGCTGTTTCTTCGATGTCGCCGCCGCGAGTTGCGCGTGCGGAGTTGATATCGATAGCGGTCAGTGCCTCTGTGCTGTCAATAACGATTGAGCCGCCGGACGGCAGACGTACTTCGCGCTGGAATGCGGACTCAATCTGAGACTCGATCTGATAGTGGCTGAACAGCGGGATTTCGCCGGTGTACAGTTTGATTTTGCTGCTGAAATCCGGACGACCCAGTGCGGCGATGTGCTGACGCGCCATCTCCATCACTTTCGGGTTATCGATAAGGATTTCGCCGATGTCCTGACGTAAGTAGTCTCGGAAAGCGCGAACGATAACGTTGCTTTCCTGGTGGATCAGGAACGGAGCAGGGCGGCTGTCAGCGGCTTTTTGAATCGCTTCCCAGTGCTTCAGGCGGAAGCTCAGGTCCCACTGCAGCGCTTCGGCGGATTTGCCGACCCCTGCGGTACGCACGATAAGGCCCATGCCATCAGGCAGTTCCAGGCTTGCCAGCGCTTCTTTTAATTCGGTACGGTCGTCGCCTTCAATACGACGGGAGATACCGCCCGCGCGCGGGTTGTTCGGCATCAGAACCAGATAACTACCCGCCAGGCTGATAAAGGTAGTCAGCGCAGCGCCTTTATTGCCGCGTTCTTCTTTATCGATCTGAACGATGACTTCCTGACCTTCGCGCAACACGTCTTTAATGTTGGGACGACCATGGGAGTTGTAGTTAGCGGGGAAGTATTCGCGGGCAATTTCTTTTAACGGGAGGAAACCGTGACGTTCAGCGCCGTAATCAACAAAAGCAGCTTCCAGACTCGGTTCAATACGGGTAATTTTGCCTTTATAGATGTTGGCTTTTTTCTGTTCGTGTCCAGGACTTTCGATATCCAGATCGTACAGACGTTGCCCATCTACAAGGGCGACACGCAACTCTTCCTGCTGAGTTGCGTTAATTAACATTCTTTTCATCGTAACTTACTCATTATTCTTACATTGACGACTAAGCTGCGGGCAGAGTAATGCCTTTCCGGGTGTGAACCGATGGCCTCGTGTCTATTCGCGTCGCCAACCTCACGGTTATCGTCAGCTCAAAGAGGCGCAGAGTGTCGGTTGCCTGTATTTCATACGGAAACACAGCGCAATTATCAGGGGAACAGTCTGGGTGTTACTCTCCAGAAAAGCTTCCATATTACCGGTAAGGACTGCAACCCGCAGCCCGCTAACTGCCTGAAAGATCAATACGTCTTACGCCATTGCTGCGTTGATGATCGGTCGGGCAAAATTGGGTCATTCCGGAAAAGTTCTTGTTTTAACAAGATTCAACACGGAAACAACCTCATTATTCCACTGCTAACCTTGTTATAGCAAGATGACTTTTGCCATTTATCACCCGGTTACTCACAGTTTTTTCACTTCCGCGTAGTGATTGCTTTAATAACCACCAAATCGGCTATGTCAAACTTAAGTAATAAGGTATAGCAGTTAATATAAGCATAGAAAAATGTGTGGCGCGAATCTTGATGGCTATTTAAAATCGGCCCCCATGAAAACAGAGACTCCAGCCGTAAAAACAGTTGCCATTACTGCCGACGAAGCAGGGCAACGCATCGATAACTTTTTGCGCACCCAGCTTAAGGGCGTGCCGAAAAGTATGATTTATCGCATTTTGCGTAAAGGCGAAGTGCGGGTGAATAAAAAACGCATTAAACCCGAGTACAAACTCGAAGACGGGGATATTGTGCGTATTCCACCTGTGCGTGTCGCTGAACGTGAAGAAGAGGCCATTTCACCGAACCTGCAAAAGGTCGCGGCGCTGACCGACGTCATTTTATATGAAGATGACCACATTCTGGTGCTTAACAAACCTTCAGGTACGGCCGTACATGGCGGAAGCGGGTTAAGCTTTGGCGTCATTGAAGGATTACGTGCGTTGCGACCTGAAGCGCGTTTCCTTGAACTGGTGCATCGCCTCGACCGGGATACCTCCGGCGTTTTGCTGGTGGCTAAAAAGCGCTCAGCCTTGCGTTCATTGCATGAACAACTGCGTGAAAAAGGCATGCAGAAAGACTATCTCGCGCTGGTTCGAGGCCAATGGCAGTCGCATGTCAAAACCGTGCAGGCGCCGCTGTTAAAGAACATTCTGCAAAGTGGCGAGCGTATCGTGCGGGTGAACCAGGAAGGCAAACCGTCAGAAACACGTTTTAAAGTGGAAGAGCGCTATGCGTTTGCCACGCTTGTGCGCTGTAGCCCGGTGACCGGACGTACGCACCAGATTCGTGTGCATACCCAGTATGCCGGTCATCCAATTGCTTTTGACGATCGCTACGGTGACCGTGAGTTCGATAAGCAACTGGCGGATACGGGGTTGAATCGACTTTTCCTGCACGCCGCAGCGTTGAAATTTACCCATCCGGGAACGGGTGAAGTGATGCGTATTGAGGCGCCGATGGATAAGCAATTGAAGCGCTGCCTTGAGGTTTTACGCAGTAAAGCCTGATGCGCGTTGCTTATCAGGCCTACAATCGTGTGATGCACCGTAGGCCTGATAAGACGCATCGCGTCGCCATCAGGCAGATCAATCAGGCATTCAACGGGTTCATCTCTTCCCGCCGCAGCATTTGACACAACGCGATAAGCGGCAAACCGATCAGGGTATTTGGGTCACGACCCTCCAGGCGTTCAAAGAGTGCAATACCTAACCCTTCACTTTTGAAACTACCTGCACAATGGAGCGGGCGCTCTTTGCGCAGATAATCATCAATTTCCGCCTCGCTTAAATGACGGAAATGGACGTCAAAAGGTTCTACTTCAGTTTGTAAATGTCCGGTCGCAGAATTATACAGCGCCAGTCCGGTGTAAAACGTCACAATATTGCCACGGGCTTTGAGTAATTGTTGGCGCGCATTTTCTTCAGTTAATGGTTTGCCGGTTATTTCACCATCAAGAACACAAATTTGATCGGAGCCAATAATCAGATGCGATGGGTAACGGTGGGCGAGAGATTGCGCTTTTTTCTGCGCCAGTCGCAAGACTAAATGGCGTGGTGCTTCGCCGGGCAACGGCGTTTCATCAACCTCTGGCGCAGCGCATTCAAACGGGATTGCCAGTTTTTCGAGTAAAGCGCGACGCCAGGGGGAGGTAGAAGCAAGAATAAGTTGAGGCATATTTTTTCCCTCGCATATAGCGTATTGATGATAGCCATTTTAAACTATGGACTTCGACCTACAAGCTGGCTGTAGTGGCTTGTCTTGAGCGATTTTAAGTCGATGACCCGCAATGTGTGCGAATTATTGGCAAAAGGCAACCACAGGCTGCCTTTTTCTTTGACTATATGACGTTACAAAGTTAATATGCGCGCCCTATGCAAAAGGTAAAATTACCCCTGACTCTTGATCCGGTTCGTACGGCTCAAAAACGCCTCGATTATGAAGGTATCTATACTTCTGATCTGGTTGAGCGCGTCGCCGATTCTGTAGTCAGTGTGGACAGTGATGTGGAATGCTCCATGTCGTTCGCTATCGATAACCAGCGTCTCGCCGTTATAACCGGTGATGCGAAGGTATCGGTTACGCTCGAATGTCAGCGTTGCGGGAAACCGTTCCCACTTCATGTTCACACAACATATTGTTTTAGTCCTGTCCGTTCTGACGAGCAGGCTGAAGCACTCCCGGAAGCGTATGAGCCGATTGAGGTTAACGAATTCGGTGAAATCGATCTGCTTGCAATGGTTGAAGATGAGATTATCCTCTCCTTGCCGGTAGTTCCGGTGCATGATTCTGAACACTGTGAAGTGTCCGAGGCGGACATGGTCTTTGGCGAATTGCCTGATGAAGCGCAAAAACCAAACCCATTTGCCGTATTAGCCAGCTTAAAGCGTAAGTAATTGAGGAGTAAGGTCCATGGCCGTACAACAGAATAAACCAACCCGTTCCAAACGTGGCATGCGTCGTTCTCATGACGCTCTGACCGCAGTCACCAGCCTGTCTGTAGACAAAACTTCTGGTGAACAACACCTGCGTCACCACATCACTGCCGACGGTTTCTACCGTGGCCGTAAGGTAATCGCTAAGTAATCACGCATGACTCAATGGCTTTCCCACTTCTGGTGAGAAAGACAAAGAGTGAACGCGTGATGAAGCTTAGTGAGGCTTTCCCCGGGTAACTGGGGAAACACCTAACCGGGCAGCGACGATACCTTGACACGTCTAACCCTGGCGTTAGATGTCATGGGGGGAGATTTTGGCCCTACCGTGACAGTGCCTGCAGCATTGCAGGCACTGAATTCTAATTCGCAACTCACACTTCTTTTAGTCGGGGATCCCGATACAATCACGCCATTACTTGCCAAAGCTGACTTCGAACAACGTTCGCGTCTGCAGATTATCCCTGCTCAGTCAGTTATTGCCAGTGATGCCCGGCCCTCGCAAGCTATTCGCGCCAGTCGTGGAAGCTCAATGCGTGTTGCCCTGGAGCTCGTGAAAGAAGGTCAGGCACAAGCTTGTGTCAGCGCCGGTAATACGGGCGCACTCATGGGACTTGCGAAGTTATTGCTCAAACCTCTTGAGGGGATTGAGCGTCCTGCGTTGGTGACGGTGTTACCCCATCAGCAAAAGGGCAAAACGGTGGTGCTGGATTTGGGCGCCAACGTAGATTGTGATAGCACGATGTTGGTGCAATTTGCCGTCATGGGTTCCGTGCTGGCAGAAGAGGTTGTTGGCATTGCCAATCCTCGCGTGGCGTTACTCAACATCGGCGAAGAAGAAACGAAAGGTCTTGACAGTATTCGAGATGCTTCAGCTGTGCTAAAAACAATCCCTTCCATTAATTATATCGGCTATCTTGAAGCCAATGAGTTACTGACTGGCAAAACCGATGTGTTGGTCTGTGACGGTTTTACAGGTAATGTCACATTAAAGACGATGGAAGGTGTTGTCAGAATGTTCCTTTCACTGCTGAAATCTCAGGGTGAGGGCAAAAAACGGTCGTGGTGGCTTCTGTTATTAAAACGTTGGTTACAAAAAAGCCTGACAAGGCGATTTAGTCACCTCAACCCCGACCAGTATAATGGCGCCTGTCTGTTAGGATTGCGCGGCACGGTGATTAAGAGTCATGGTGCGGCCAATCAGCGAGCATTTGAAGTCGCGATTGAACAGGCAGTGCAGGCGGTGCAGCGACAAGTTCCTCAGCGAATTGCCGCTCGCCTGGAATCTGTATACCCAGCTGGATTCGAACTGCTGGACGGTGGCGAAAGCGCAAAATCACGAGCACACAGATAACGGTGCGTTTGTGAATGTGGCCAACGTATCAGCGATTTGCTCGTAGCGGTATATAACCAAAAAGTGACTGAGCGTACATGTATACGAAGATTATTGGTACTGGCAGCTATCTGCCTGAACAAGTGCGTACTAACGCCGATTTGGAAAAAATGGTTGAGACGTCTGATGAGTGGATCGTCACTCGTACAGGTATCCGTGAACGCCATATTGCAGCGCCAAATGAAACAGTTGCGACGATGGGCTTTGCCGCCGCAAACCGTGCGATTGAAATGGCGGGCATCGACAAAGAACAAATTGGTCTGATTGTGGTTGCTACCACATCATCCACTCACGCATTTCCAAGCGCGGCATGCCAGATCCAAAGTATGCTGGGGATCAAAGGCTGTCCGGCGTTTGACGTTGCAGCCGCTTGTGCTGGCTTCACTTACGCCCTGAGCGTTGCCGACCAGTACGTTAAATCTGGCGCAGTTAAGCATGCTCTGGTCGTTGGCTCCGATGTCCTGGCCCGTACCTGCGATCCAACCGATCGCGGAACGATCATCATTTTCGGTGATGGGGCTGGTGCGGTTGTACTGAGCGCATCAGAAGAGCCAGGCATTCTCTCCACGCATCTGCACGCTGACGGTCGCTACGGCGAACTGTTGACGCTGCCTAACGCCGATCGCGTGAACCCGGAAAACCCGATCCACCTGACGATGGCGGGTAACGAAGTATTTAAAGTCGCGGTGACCGAGCTTGCGCACATCGTTGATGAAACGCTGGAAGCCAATAATCTCGACCGTTCTGCGCTGGACTGGCTGGTGCCGCATCAGGCTAACCTGCGCATTATCAGCGCGACAGCTAAAAAGCTGGGTATGTCGATGGATAATGTTGTCGTGACGCTCGACAGACATGGTAATACCTCTGCTGCCTCCGTACCGTGCGCGCTGGACGAAGCCGTCCGCGACGGGCGTATTAAAGCTGGGCAGTTGATATTGCTTGAAGCCTTCGGGGGTGGATTCACCTGGGGCTCCGCGCTGGTTCGTTTCTAGTATAAGGATTTAAACATGACGCAATTTGCATTTGTGTTTCCGGGGCAGGGTTCCCAGACCGTTGGGATGTTGTCTGAAATGGCAGCAAACTACCCAATTGTTGAAGAAACATTTGCTGAAGCATCAGCTGCACTGGGCTATGATCTGTGGGCGTTGACTCAGCAAGGTCCGGCTGAAGAACTGAATAAAACCTGGCAGACGCAGCCCGCGCTGTTGACCGCATCCGTTGCGCTTTATCGCGTATGGCAGCAGCAGGGGGGTAAAACACCTGCGCTGATGGCGGGTCATAGCCTGGGCGAATATTCTGCTCTGGTATGTGCGGGTGTTATCGGTTTTGCCGATGCCGTACGTCTGGTTGAACTGCGTGGCAAATTCATGCAGGAAGCGGTTCCGGAAGGCACTGGCGGCATGTCTGCTATTATCGGTCTGGACGATGCCGCTATCGCTAAAGCGTGCGAAGAGTCTGCCGAAGGCCAGGTGGTTTCACCAGTAAACTTTAACTCACCGGGTCAGGTGGTTATTGCCGGGCATAAAGAAGCCGTAGAACGTGCTGGTGCTGCCTGTAAAGCCGCGGGCGCTAAGCGTGCGCTGCCGCTGCCGGTCAGCGTTCCTTCTCACTGCGCGCTGATGAAGCCTGCCGCTGAGAAACTGGCCGTTGAGCTGCAGAAAATCACCTTTAACGCGCCGACTGTTCCGGTTGTGAACAACGTCGACGTGAAGTGCGAGACCACGGCAGACGCAATTCGCGATGCGCTGGTTCGTCAGCTGTATAGCCCGGTTCAGTGGACTAAAACCGTTGAATTTATGGCATCCCAGGGCGTAGAGCACCTGTATGAAGTCGGTCCGGGTAAAGTTCTGACCGGTCTGACGAAACGTATTGTTGACACCCTGACTGCTTCGGCACTGAATGAGCCGGCGGCACTGTCTGCGGCGCTAGAGCAATAAAAGAGGAAGACCATGAGTTTTGAAGGAAAAATCGCGCTGGTTACCGGTGCAAGCCGTGGCATTGGCCGCGCAATTGCTGAGACATTTGTTGCCCGTGGCGCGAAAGTTATCGGTACTGCTACCAGCGAAAGCGGCGCGCAGGCCATTAGCGATTACTTAGGTGCAAATGGTAAAGGTCTGATGTTGAATGTGACCGATCCGGCATCTATCGAATCTGTTCTGGAAAATATTCGCGCAGAATTTGGTGAAGTCGATATCCTGGTCAATAATGCCGGGATTACTCGTGATAACCTGTTAATGCGCATGAAAGATGACGAGTGGAACGATATCATCGAAACCAACCTGTCATCTGTTTTCCGTCTGTCAAAAGCGGTAATGCGAGCTATGATGAAAAAGCGTCATGGGCGTATTATCACTATCGGTTCTGTGGTTGGTACCATGGGAAATGCGGGTCAGGCTAACTACGCTGCGGCGAAAGCGGGTCTGATCGGCTTCAGTAAATCACTGGCGCGCGAAGTTGCGTCTCGTGGCATTACTGTAAACGTTGTTGCTCCGGGCTTTATTGAAACGGACATGACGCGTGCGCTGTCTGATGATCAGCGTGCGGGTATTCTGGCGCAGGTTCCTGCGGGTCGCCTCGGTGGCGCTCAGGAAATCGCCAGTGCGGTTGCATTTTTAGCTTCTGACGAAGCAAGTTACATCACAGGTGAGACTTTGCACGTCAACGGCGGGATGTACATGGTTTAACCACGATGAAAAATATTTGCGTTATTGTAGGTCTTGGCCTCAAAATAACGTAAAATCGTGGTAAGACCTGCCGGGATTTAGTTGCAAATTTTTCAACATTTTATACACTACGAAAACCATCGCGAAAGCGAGTTTTGATAGGAAATTTAAGAGTATGAGCACTATCGAAGAACGCGTTAAGAAAATTATCGGCGAACAGCTGGGCGTTAAGCAGGAAGAAGTAACCAACAATGCTTCCTTCGTTGAAGACCTGGGCGCAGATTCTCTTGACACCGTTGAGCTGGTAATGGCTCTGGAAGAAGAGTTTGATACTGAGATTCCGGACGAAGAAGCTGAGAAAATCACTACCGTTCAGGCTGCCATTGATTACATCAACGGCCACCAGGCGTAAGTGAACATCTCCAGGCGGTCATTCGACCGCCTGAGTTTTATCTTTTTATCCCACTTGAATTATTTTCCCTCCCTGGAGGACAACCGTGTCTAAGCGTCGTGTAGTTGTGACCGGACTGGGCATGTTGTCTCCTGTCGGCAATACCGTAGAGTCTACCTGGAAAGCTCTCCTTGCCGGTCAGAGTGGCATCAGCCTGATCGACCATTTCGATACTAGCGCCTATGCAACGAAATTTGCTGGCTTAGTAAAGGATTTTAACTGTGAAGACATTATCTCGCGCAAAGAACAGCGCAAGATGGATGCCTTCATTCAATATGGAATTGTCGCTGGCGTTCAGGCCATGCAGGATTCTGGCCTCGAAATTACGGAAGAGAACGCTCATCGTATTGGCGCCGCTATCGGCTCCGGTATTGGCGGTCTCGGTCTTATCGAAGAAAACCATACCTCACTGGTAAACGGTGGACCGCGTAAGATCAGCCCGTTCTTCGTTCCGTCGACGATTGTTAACATGGTGGCTGGTCACCTGACCATCATGTACGGCCTGCAAGGGCCAAGCATCTCCATCGCGACCGCCTGTACTTCAGGCGTGCATAACATCGGTCATGCCGCACGTATCATTGCATACGGCGATGCAGACGCGATGGTTGCGGGTGGTGCTGAAAAAGCCAGTACGCCGTTGGGTGTGGGTGGCTTTGGCGCGGCACGTGCACTGTCTACGCGTAATGATAACCCGCAAGCGGCAAGCCGCCCATGGGACAAAGAGCGTGACGGCTTTGTGCTGGGCGACGGTGCTGGCATGGTGGTACTGGAAGAGTACGAGCATGCGAAAGCGCGCGGTGCAAAAATCTATGCTGAAGTCGTTGGCTTCGGTATGAGCAGCGATGCTTACCACATGACGTCGCCACCGGAAAACGGTGCAGGCGCTGCGCTGGCAATGGTCAACGCACTGCGCGATGCGGCTATTGAAGCGGGTCAGATCGGCTATGTCAACGCACATGGTACGTCTACGCCTGCAGGCGATAAAGCTGAAACCCAGGCAGTGAAATCTGTCTTTGGCGATGCGGCAAGCCGTGTGATGGTAAGCTCCACCAAATCCATGACCGGACACCTGTTGGGTGCGGCGGGCGCGGTAGAGTCTATTTTCTCTATCCTGGCGCTGCGCGATCAGGCTATTCCGCCAACCATCAACCTGGATAACCCGGATGAAGGTTGTGACCTGGACTTCGTACCTCACGAAGCGCGTCAGGTTAGTGGTCTGGAGTATGCGCTGTGTAACTCCTTTGGCTTCGGTGGTACCAACGGCTCTTTGATCTTTAAAAAGATTTAAGTCCGTCAGGTGATGCGCTAGCATCGATAGCAAATTGAAAAGGTCCGCTTGTCGGGCCTTTTTTTATTCGGTTTTCCGCCCTTGTCCTGTGTTACTCATCCTGCCAAACTAGCGGACCAGAAATAAGGAGCCACCATGTTCTTAATTAATGGCTGCGAGCAAGATATGCTGGCCGCAAGCGATCGAGCGACCCAATTTGGTGATGGCTGTTTTACCACTGCCTGTATTATCGACGGTGAAATTCCTCTCTTTGCAGCGCATCTTGAGCGTTTACAAGACGCTTGCCAAAAACTGCTGATCTCTTTTGAAGATTGGTCCGAGCTGCAAAATGAAATGAAAATGCTGGCGAAAGGGCACGTACGCGGTGTGTTGAAAGTGATTATCAGCCGTGGCAGTGGAGGCCGGGGTTACAGTGGCAAAAATTGTCATAGTGCCACACGCATCCTCTCCGTTTCAGCCTGGCCCGATCATTACGATCGTTGGCGGCAAGAAGGTATTACGCTGGCGCTAAGCCCAGTGCGGCTGGGACGTAATCCACTGCTTGCCGGGCTTAAACACTTGAATCGACTGGAGCAGGTGTTGATTCGCTCTCATCTTGAACAGACGGACGCCGATGAAGCGCTGGTTCTTGACAGCGAGGGATGGGTTACGGAATGCTGTGCGGCTAATTTGTTCTGGCGTAAAGGCGATGTGGTTTACACGCCCCGGCTGGACCAGGCCGGAGTGAACGGTATTATGCGACAATTCTGTATCCGGATGCTGGCACAATCGCCATTCAGTATTGTCGAAGTGTATGCCGGGTTGGAGGAGGTAATGCAGGCTGATGAAATCGTCGTCTGTAACGCGTTAATGCCCATTATTCCCGTGCGTGCCTGTGGCGACACGTTGTTGTCTTCACGTTTGTTATTTGATTATTTAGCCCCACTTTGTGAGCACCCGAATTAGTCATGAAAAAACTGTTACTTGTTGTCCTGTTATTGCTGGTTGTGCTGGGCATTGCCGCTGGAGTGGGAATGTGGAAAGTTCGCCATCTGGCGGACAGCAAATTATTGATTAAAGAAGAAACGATTTTTACGCTGAAAGCGGGAACGGGCCGTCTGGCTCTCGGCGAACAGCTGTATGCAGACAAAGTTATCAATCGTCCGCGCGTGTTCCAGTGGCTGCTGCGTGTGGAGCCCGAGCTGTCGCATTTTAAGGCCGGAACATATCGCTTCACGCCTGACATGACGGTGCGGGACATGCTGCAACTGCTGGAAAGCGGCAAAGAGGCGCAGTTCCCGTTACGTCTGGTTGAAGGGATGCGCCTGAGCGATTACCTCAAACAGCTGCGTGATGCCCCGTATATCAAACATACGTTAAGCGACGATAGCTATGAGACCGTGGCCGAGGCGCTGAAGCTGGAAAACCCGCAATGGGTGGAGGGCTGGTTCTGGCCAGATACCTGGATGTATACCGCCAATACTACTGACGTAGCGTTGCTAAAACGTGCGCATCAGAAAATGGTTAAAGCGGTGGATACTGTCTGGGAGGGACGCGCTGATGGCCTGCCTTATCAGGACAAAAATCAGCTGGTAACCATGGCTTCTATTATTGAAAAAGAAACTGCGGTTGCCAGCGAGCGCGACCAGGTGGCTTCGGTCTTTATTAACCGCTTACGTATCGGTATGCGTTTACAAACCGATCCGACCGTGATTTACGGGATGGGTACACGGTATAATGGCAAATTGTCGCGTGTGGATTTAGACACCCCGACCGCCTATAACACCTATACCATTACGGGACTGCCGCCAGGCCCGATTGCCATGCCGGGAGAGGCTTCATTGCAGGCCGCGGCGCATCCGGCAAAAACGCCGTATCTCTATTTTGTGGCTGACGGTAAAGGCGGCCACACGTTTAACACCAATCTTGCCAGCCATAACCGGTCCGTGCAGGATTACCTGAAAGTGCTTAAGGAAAAAAATGGGCAGTAACTATATCGTCATTGAAGGCCTGGAAGGCGCCGGAAAAACCACCGCGCGTAACGTGGTGGTGGAGACACTTGAGCAACTCGGTATTCGTGACATGGTTTTCACCCGTGAACCTGGTGGAACGCAGCTGGCTGAGAAACTAAGAAGTCTGGTGCTGGATATTAAATCGGTCGGTGACGAGGTCATTACCGATAAAGCCGAAGTTCTGATGTTTTACGCGGCGCGTGTACAGTTGGTCGAAACCGTTATTAAACCTGCACTGGCGAAAGGCGCGTGGGTAATTGGCGATCGTCACGATCTGTCGACCCAGGCGTATCAGGGTGGTGGACGCGGTATCGATCAAAACATGCTGGCAACCCTGCGTGATGCGGTGCTTGGTGATTTTCGCCCGGACCTGACGATTTATCTGGATGTGACACCAGAAGTCGGGTTGAAGCGTGCCCGTGCCCGCGGCGAGCTGGATCGTATTGAGCAGGAATCTTTCGACTTCTTTAATCGTACTCGCGCGCGCTATCTTGAGCTGGCTGCCAAAGACACCAGCATTCGTACTATAGACGCTACGCAGCCGTTGGAGGCTGTGATGGCTGATATCCGTCATACCATCACCCAATGGGTGAAGGAGCAGGGCGCATGAAATGGTACCCATGGTTACGACCGGATTTTGAAAAACTGGTAGCCAGCTACCAGACGGGTCGTGGTCACCATGCGTTACTGATTCAGGCGTTACCCGGAATGGGCGACGACGCGCTGATTTACGCCCTCAGCCGCTATTTAATGTGCCAGCAGCCGGAAGGGCATAAAAGCTGTGGACAGTGCCGCGGCTGTCAGCTAATGCAGGCGGGGACGCACCCTGACTACTATTCGCTGCTGCCGGAAAAAGGCAAAAGCACGCTCGGGGTTGATGCGGTACGCGAAGTCAGTGAAAAGCTGTACGAGCATTCGCGTCTCGGCGGTGCGAAGGTCGTGTGGATCCCGGATGCTGCCCAGTTAACCGATGCCGCCGCCAACGCCTTGCTGAAAACGCTGGAAGAACCCCCGGCACAAACCTGGTTTTTCCTCGCCAGCACAGAGCCAGCTCGCTTGCTGGCGACATTACGCAGTCGTTGCCGGTTACATCATCTTGCGCCACCTCCGGAGTCGTATGCGATCTCCTGGCTTGCTCGTGAGGTGACTGCATCGTCAGAAGCGCTGCTGAGCGCGTTACGCCTGAGTGCAGGTTCGCCAGGCGCGGCACTCACGTTGTTACAGGCTGAAAGCTGGGCGCACCGCACAGATTTTTGTGCGGCACTGGTGAACACATTAAACGCAGGCGACTGGTATATCTTGCTCGCGGCGTTAAACCACGATCAGGCTGCCGCCCGTTTACACTGGCTGGCAACGTTGTTGACGGATGCGTTGAAACGTCCATATGGGGTTTCCCATTTAACGAATCCTGATGCGTTGGACCTGATATCTTCTATCGCAGAACGGTTATCCGTTGCCCAGATACAGGCGATACTCGGTGACGTTTGTCATTGTCGTCAGCAACTGCTGAACGTAACAGGCGTAAACCGTGAGCTGGTGTTAACCGATCTTATTCTTCGTATTGAGCATTACCTGCAACCAGGCACCGTACTGCCTGTTCCCCATCTTTGAGAGAGACATTATGTTTTTAGTCGACTCACACTGCCATCTTGATGGCCTGGATTATCAATCTCTGCATAAGGACGTGGATGACGTGCTGGCAAAAGCGGCCGCACGTGATGTGAAATTCTGTCTTGCCGTCGCGACCACCCTGCCAGGATATCGCAGTATGCGCGAACTGGTCGGTGAGCGTGACAATGTGGTTTTCTCCTGCGGCGTGCATCCGTTAAATCAGGATGAAACCTATGATGTTGAGGACCTGCGTCGTTTTGCCGCCGAAGAGGGGGTTGTGGCGATGGGAGAAACCGGGCTGGACTATTTTTACACGCCGGAAACAAAGGTGCGCCAGCAGGAATCTTTTATCCACCATATTCAGATCGGCCGTGAGTTACAGAAGCCGGTTATCGTGCATACCCGCGATGCGCGAGCCGATACGCTGTCTATTCTGCGCGAAGAAAAAGTGACGGATTGTGGCGGCGTACTACACTGTTTTACAGAGGACAGAGAAACGGCGGGCAAATTACTGGACCTTGGATTCTATATCTCGTTTTCCGGCATCGTCACGTTCCGAAATGCAGAGCAACTCCGTGATGCCGCCCGCTATGTTCCTCTGGACCGGTTATTGGTCGAGACGGATTCTCCCTACCTTGCGCCTGTACCGCATCGTGGAAAAGAGAACCAGCCCGCCATGACTCGTGACGTTGCAGAGTACATGGCCGTAGTGAAAGGTGTTGCCGTTGAAGAACTGGCGCAGGCAACCACTGATAACTTTGCCCGCCTGTTTCACATCGACGCTTCTCGCCTGCAATCTGTTCGTTAACTGACTTTTTTTAAAGCTCGTAATTAATCACTAATGCGAGTAAAGTTCACCGCCACAAAATGGGCGGTGAATAATCAGTTTGACACATTCAGAAACGCATTTTATCGGAATGTGCGGATTTTGCGGCCATTCACGACTGAACTGTGATAGCCGTCAAACAAAAACAAACTGAATTATTTTACTCTGTGTAATAAATAAAGGGTACTTAGATGCCCTGTACACGGCGAGGTTCTCCCCCCTCGCCAATGCGTGAGAACGTAGAATACACAAAGTCAATCAAGCTGCATCAAGGCGGCAAGTGAGTGAATTGCAGGAGCTTACTAGAGTAAGTGTCTGGGATGAACGAGCGCAGCCCGCGCTGAGGCGGTTTGAAGGATGAAGTGTATAAGCACAAATACTCAGGAGCACTCCTAATTATGTTTAAGAATGCATTTGCTAACCTGCAAAAGGTCGGTAAATCGCTGATGCTGCCGGTATCCGTACTCCCGATTGCAGGTATCCTGCTGGGCGTCGGTTCCGCTAACTTCAGCTGGCTGCCAGCCGTTGTATCGCACGTAATGGCAGAAGCAGGCGGTTCTGTTTTTGCGAACATGCCGCTGATTTTTGCTATCGGTGTTGCGTTAGGCTTCACTAATAATGACGGTGTATCTGCACTGGCATCCGTTGTTGCTTACGGCATCATGGTTAAGACCATGGCTGTTGTTGCGCCGCTGGTTCTGCATTTACCTGCTGAAGAGATCGCCGCTAAACACCTTGCTGATACGGGGGTTCTCGGGGGGATTATCTCCGGTGCGATTGCAGCGTATATGTTCAACCGTTTCTACCGTATCAAATTGCCTGAGTATCTTGGCTTCTTTGCGGGTAAGCGCTTCGTTCCTATCATTTCTGGTCTGGCTGCCATCTTCACAGGTGTGGTTCTGTCCTTCATTTGGCCGCCGATTGGTACTGCTATTCAGACGTTCTCTCAGTGGGCTGCATACCAGAACCCGGTCGTGGCGTTCGGTATCTATGGCTTCATTGAGCGCTGCCTGGTACCGTTTGGTCTGCACCATATCTGGAACGTTCCATTCCAGATGCAGATCGGTGAATACACCAACGCTGCGGGTCAGGTGTTCCACGGTGATATTCCTCGCTATATGGCGGGTGACCCGACTGCGGGCAAACTGTCCGGTGGCTTCCTGTTCAAAATGTACGGTCTGCCGGCTGCTGCTATCGCTATCTGGCACTCTGCTAAACCAGAAAACCGCGCGAAAGTGGGCGGTATCATGATCTCCGCGGCGCTGACCTCGTTCCTGACCGGTATTACCGAGCCGATCGAGTTCTCCTTCATGTTCGTGGCGCCGATCCTGTACATCATCCACGCGATTCTGGCTGGTCTGGCATTCCCGATCTGTATCCTGCTGGGTATGCGCGACGGTACGTCGTTCTCCCACGGTCTGATCGACTTTATCGTTCTGTCCGGTAACAGCAGCAAACTGTGGCTGTTCCCGATTGTCGGTATCGGTTATGCGATTGTTTACTACACCATCTTCCGTGTGCTGATCAAAGCGCTGGACCTGAAAACGCCAGGTCGTGAAGATGCTACCGAAGACAGCAAAGCAGGTGCGACCGGTGAAATGGCTCCGGCTCTGGTTGCTGCATTCGGCGGTAAAGAAAACATCACTAACCTCGATGCGTGCATCACTCGTCTGCGTGTCAGCGTGGCTGACGTTGCTAAAGTGGATCAGGCTGGCCTGAAGAAACTGGGTGCGGCAGGCGTTGTGGTAGCTGGTTCCGGTGTTCAGGCTATCTTCGGGACTAAGTCCGATAACCTGAAAACTGAAATGGATGAGTACATCCGTAACAGCTAAGCAGTAAGAAGTTGGGGAGAACTAAGGCAGCCTGCGGGCTGCCTTTTTTATTGCATTAATTAGCCTGAACGCGAATCGGTGCGGTGGCAGCGAACAGCCAGGGACGTGCCTCTGCGTTCACGCGCGGGGATAGCGTCTCTCTGACCTGCTGGTGGTAATCATCAATCCACTGTTTCTCAGCATCACTCAGCAGATGCAGTTCGACCAGATTCAAATCAATCGGTACCAGCGTCAGCGTTGAGAAACGACAGAAACCAGGACGACTGTTGATAATCTCCACCTGATTCTCAATACGGATCCCATATTGTCCGGCCAGATAATAACCCGGCTCGATGGTGATGATGTTGCCTGCGACCAGTGGCCACGGGTTTACTTTTTTGGCAATGCGATGTGGCTGCTCATGAATAAGCAACTGGTGACCCACGCCGTGTCCCGTGCCATGATCAAAATCCAGACCCAGCTCCCACAACGCCCGGCGACTAAAAGCATCCAGTTGATGGCCCTGAGTCCCGCTGGGAAACTGCAGCGAAATTAGCGACAAAAAGCCTTTCAACACGGCGGTGTAATGCAGGCGACGTTGCGGGTCCTGTGGGCCAAATGCGAGGGTACGCGTCGTATCCGTCGTACCATTGTGGTACTGGCCACCGGAATCATTCAGATACATGGCCTGCGAGGTAATTGGCGTATTGGTTTTTTCACTGGAGTGGTAATGGCACATTGCGGCATTGCTGGCAGAGGCCGAAATCGTGCTGAAACTTTGCTCGATAAATCCCGGCTGCTGCTGGCGAAATTCCAGTTGCTTGGCCTGCGCTTCCAGCTCGGTGACCGGATTGCCTGCCGCTTCGCGCAAAGGAACTTCATGGGCCAGCCAGGCAAGGAAGTTTACCCAGGCTGCGCCATCTTGTTCATGGCATTCCCGATAGCCTGCCAGTTCAACGTCATTTTTGTGGGATTTCATCAGAGTGATGGGATCGGGCGCCCATAAGACGTTGCCACCGTGTTCTTCAATGGCAAAACGCAATGCGACCGGGGCGTAGTCTTTATCGACCAGGAAACGCTTCCCATTAGCTAATTGCTGGCAGCGAGTCAGAAAATTCTCTTGCGGGGCCAGAGTAAGCGTATCCAGCAGTGATGCGGGGAGCTGTTGCGTTTTATTGCTATCCACAAACCATTCCAGCTCACCGCTGCGATGGAGCAGGGCAAACGAAAACGGCACTGGCACCATGGCCAGATCCGAACCGCGCACATTCAATAACCAGGCAATGTTATCCGGCAGGGTAATTGCCAGCACGTCAGCCTGGTGTTGAGCGAGTTGTTCCACGACGCGGGCACGCTTTTGCGTGCTGCTTTCACCGCTGATTTCAATGGGCATTTCACGAATGATGCCGCAGGGTGCTGCCGGGCGGTCTAGCCATACCTGGTCAAAAGGATCTTGCTCAAGAGGCACCAGCTCGCAGTGGGTTGCCGACAGTGCTTCAAACTGGCTATTGACCATCAGCATCGGTTCAAAGCCGATACGTTTGCCTGCTGCAACATGAGACTGCAAATAGTCGGCCAGCGGTTCATCGTGTAAATGATGAATTTCAAAATCATCCAGCGAGACTTCATTGCGTACCTGGACCTGATAACGTCCATCGACAAACATTAATGCGCGGTCTTGCAGGACCAGCGCGAGTCCCGCTGAGCCGCTAAAACCGGTCAGCCAGGCTAGTTTATTGTCATGCGGCGTACAATCTTCGCTTTGATGAGCGTCGGCGCGCGGGACAATCATGCCATCCAGCCCCTGCGCTATCAGCAGGTTACGCAGGGCGGAAAGAGGAGTTGAGTTGTGCATAGTTACCTTCAGGCCTTAACGGAACGGCGGTTCGTTGAATGTACGTAATTTACGGGAGTGCAGTCGGTCGCCTTCAGCACGCAAACGATCGATAGCCCGGATACCTATTTGCAGATGCTCAGAAATGGCACCTTCATAAAAACGGTTGGCCTGACCAGGCAGTTTGATCTCACCGTGCAGCGGCTTGTCGGAAACGCACAGTAGCGTGCCGTACGGAACGCGGAAACGGTATCCCTGGGCGGCGATGGTGGCACTTTCCATATCGATAGCCACCGCGCGGCTGAGGTTAAAGCGTAGCGCAGAAGCGGAATAGCGTAGCTCCCAGTTGCGATCGTCAGTGGTGACGACGGTACCGGTACGCAGGCGCTGTTTAACCTCTTCGCCGGGCATACCGCTGACTTCTTTGGTAGCGTCATACAGTGCGCGCTGCACTTCCGCGATGCTCGGAATTGGAATATCTGGCGGCAGTACGGCATCCAGCACGTGGTCGTCACGCAGATAAGCATGGGCCAGAACATAGTCGCCAATCGCCTGGCTTTCACGCAGCCCGCCACAGTGACCAATCATCAGCCAGACATCAGGACGCAGTACGGCCAAATGATCGCAAATGGTTTTGGCGTTAGACGGGCCAACGCCGATATTGACCAGTGTGATCCCCTGACCGTCGGCGGTGATTAAATGCCAGGCGGGCATCTGGTGTTTCTTCCAGGCGAGATCGGAGATCGCTTCTTCAGGCGCTTCAGTTTCAGCGGTGATCCAGATCCCGCCCGCACAAGAAAGCGCGATATACGGGCTGTCCGGGTCGAGGATCTGGCTGCAACCCCAACGCACAAACTCATCGACGTAGCGAGTGTAGTTGGTGAACAGCACAAACGGCTGAAAATGTTCAACCGGTGTTCCCGTGTAGTGGCGCAGTCGCGCCAGCGAAAAATCTACTCGTCGGGCGTCGAAGTGCGACAACGGGGAGAATTCCGCCGGATGATAGGTACCGTCGGCTGTTTCATCGCCAATCTGTGACAGCTCGGTTGTGGGGAAGTGGCGCGTTAGGCCGGCACTCATCGAGCGGTCGAGCGTCAGTTCAGAACCGTCAATGACATACGGATAGGGGATTTCATGCTGCGACGGCTCAACGGAGATATGCGCATCATAATCCTGATACAGCAGCGTGAGTTGTTCTTCAAGATACGGACGAAAAAGCGACGGACGGGTAATCGTAGTGGTGTAGCAGCCCGCATGGGTAAAACGACCATAGGCGCGGGTTTTCGGGGGATTGGTGGCGCTGCCATCCCAGGTGACACACAGTGATGGGTAAACAAAAAGACCGTTATGGCGGGCGATTACGTCAGGGAGCGTCCCTGTTTCAATATACTTACCAATGGCGCTACGCAGTGCTTTAACCGACTGCTCGTACAGCGCGTCCAGTTTATCCAGCGCCTGAGCCGGGGTCAGGCTGGAGCCCTTATTGTTCATGTCTGTCTCCTTGTTCCACAGATGTACTGCTCTCCCGATAGTATGTCACAGGAATGTGAAACAAAAGTCAGACGTTGAGGAAGATTGTGCGAAGACCGGACGGCCTCCGCACCCTGGCTTAACCGTGCTGCTTATCCCGCATCAGCAATGCTGTAGTGGCGGAAATAAGACAACCCGCCATCAGATAAATGGCCACACTGTGCCAGTCTCCGCCGGAGAATGTTACCAGCGCAGCAGCAATGAAGGGGGTAAAACCGCCGCCAACCACGCTTGCTACCTGATAACCAACGCCTGCGCCGCTGTAGCGATAGCTTGCGCCAAACAAACCGGTAAACATAGGTTGCTGCACGCAGACCACCATATCGTGTGCAATGTTGGCCAACATAATCGCGAAGAAAACGATCCAGAAAATGGATTGCGCTTCTAACGCCATAAAGAACGGGAATGCGCTGAGCGTCCCGACCAGTGCGCCGGTAATGTAAACGCGCCGGCGACCAAAACGGTCGGCGAGCCAGGCGAAGCAGGGGATGGTCAGACAGCTCAGCCCACCCACCAACAAGCCGATATTCAGAAACAGTTCACGGGGTAAGCCCAGATTCTGCGTGGAGTAATTTAGGGCAAACGCAGTGACGATATACATCGTCAGCAGTTCACACAGGCGCAGAGCGATAATTTTCAAAAAGGCACCTGGATGACGGATTAACGCCTCGACTACCGGTAGTCTCTTTTTCTCTGGTTGCGGCGCCTGTTGCTGCTGTTCGAATTCGGCTGATTCATCCATTCGGTTACGCATCCACAACGCGCCCAATACCAGCACGATGCTGAACAGGAATGGAATACGCCAGCCCCAACTCAGGAACTGCTCATCGGTGGTTTGCGAGCTAATCAGCGAGACCAGACCGGTAGAAAGCAGTAGCCCGACGCCATAACCGACCTGAACACCGCTGCTGTAGAAGGCTTTTTTATTTTTCGGCGCGCTTTCGACCGAGAGCAACGCCGCCCCGCCCCATTCACCGCCAACGGCAAACCCCTGGATAGCGCGCAGCGTCACCAGCAGCACAGGTGCCCACCAGCCAATGGTGTCAAAGGAAGGAATAATCCCTATCAGTGCAGTGGCGATCCCCATCATCCAGACGGTGAGCATCAGCATACGTTTACGCCCCAGGCGATCGCCGAAGTGGCCGAAGATCACCCCGCCTAGCGGACGGAACAAAAATCCGACGCCAAAGGTGGCAAATGCGGCAAGTGTCCCCATCGCCGGGCTGACTTGCGGGAAGAACTCGCGGTTAAAGACCAGTGCGGCAGTGATGCCGTAAAGCAGAAAATCATACCAGTCGACCACGGCACCCGCGAAGCTACCAAGCGCAGCGCGTCGGGCGCGGTTAAGTGAAGAGGCGTCCTGTTGGGGACCCGTGGAGGTGAGGGAGGAATCCATAGTTATCCTGTCTGTACTGTTTTTTAGTTATTAGTATTTGAGTTGGGTTACACACATTGCAGTCGCAATATTAACGACCGTTATGAGATTACCGCGACAGACGGGAAGTGAAAACGATTATCTCCCTCATCTGATGGCAACATGAAAAATAAGATGAATGAGAAAACAGAAAAGCAAAAAAACCGCTCGAAAGCAGGGTGTTCAAAAATTGTTGCCTTTTGTTCAAAGTGTGCGCGGTAGATGCGGTAGCCCAGCGTATTAAGCAACATCGCGTCGCCGGTGTAGCTTCACGGATTTGTAATGTCATGAATGATTCCCGTCCTGGAAATAAATCGACGATTACTGAACTATATCAAAACTGTCAGTGATACAGTGGCATGCGAACATTTCAGAGGCTTATCAGTATGAAGATTGTTTTTATCCCTGCGTTGATCGTAGTTCTGATTGATAAAGAACAGGACATAGGACGGGAATTGACCCGCGATGAGGTTGAGTCCATTCGCGATGGCGCTACAGCCATCCGCCTGCCAGCCGAAGCAGCCGAGGATATAATCAGAGAGCGTGGCTACCGCGATATTGATCCTGAGAATGTCTGGCGCGAGTGGCAGGCGTATAAAGCTGACTGAATGTTGATGGGAACACACTGCTTTAGTGACACATGAAAATTGTGCACTTACACGGATGGGTTTACTACGCACCTGTCGTGGAGCTGAGGGGCAACTTTGAGCGACATGCAGCCAGTGAGTTTTGAATAAAATTTAACGGCTAAATCGACGCCCCGTAATTTTTATAAGTGGGGCATTTTTATCTTCAGAACATATTAACTCCAGCCTTGTTTACTACGACGGATATAAGGTAATACGGATAATAAAGCCAGAACCGCTAATACCATTCCAATCCATAGAGCTGAACGTAAACCGAATCCAGATGAAATTGCCATTCCACCTAAATAAGAACCGCCACCTAATCCAATATTGATCACGGAAGTATGAACGGCATTGACCATTGGCCCTGGATGTGCCACGCTGACAATTCTTGCCATCATTGCCGGATTCATTGGTACGCCAGATAAACCGATAAGTATAACAGCCAGAATAGCAATGACCTGATATTGAACAAATAGCGCCATGCCGAGCAAAGAAATACTCAATATTGTTAAGCCGACAACCATAACAGTTAAACTATGGCGATATGCAAGACGTCCCGTTACCATATTCCCGATGATATTGGCTAGTCCATAAAGCATCAGAATGAAGGGAACTGTCTGCATTGTAAATTCACTGACATCCGTCAGCACGGGAACAAAATAACTGAATGCCGCAAAACTTGCTCCCAAAATCAAACAGCTGGTTGCACAGGCTTTCCAATAGGCTTTATTTTTAAATGCCTTAATCTCTTCAGCCATCTTGATAGCACCGCCGCCGCTCATATGTGGCAATAAACGTACTAATGCTAGCAGGCATATGAAAACCAGGACCGCAACCAGCCCAAAACTCATTTTCCAGCCCCAGTGCTGGTCAATGATTGTCGCGATAGGTACACCAAAGACATTGGATACCATAAAACCTGCTATCACTATTGATGCGGCACGAGGGCGATTTTCTACAGATACAAGAGCCATACTTGTCGCGAGTGAAAGACTTAAACACCCTGCACATAAAATACCTGTCACGATTCGAATGGCAACTAACACATTGTAATCAGAGGCAAAGACGCTTAATCCTTGTACGATAACATATAACCCTAACAGCCATAATAACGTTGAGCGATAGGGCGCTTTAAACTTAAGAAAGGTGTAGGTTAATACCGGGCCACCTAGCATTACACCGAATGCATAATATGAAATCAAATGCCCGACTTCGCCGACTGTAACACCAAATGCTTCAGATAGCGTGGTCATCATACCCGCCACCATTAACTCTGCTGTACCTAATGAAAAAATGGCTAACCCTAAAATATAAACGACTAATGGCATGTTTTTTTATTTTTCCTTGTATTGGAATGATCGTTACAAAAATGAGTGCAAGTAAATAATGAATTTTTCCGCTTAAATTTATAAATTGATTAACAGACCAGCGACGACATCTTCGAGGATTTTTCTATCTGAAATGTTTTTATTCAGCACACGTAAACCGTAATAGCCTGCCATAAAGCCTCTCGCCATTTCGACGGCTGATGCTTTATTGTTCAGTTCGCCGCTTCGTTGGCCTTCGATGAATACCGACACCAGCGTTTTTTCTAAATGCTGACGATATTCATTATTCAGGCTCGCAACGGCTTCATCTTTACTGCCCATCTCCAGGGCTGAAAATAAGACCATCGCATCATGCTGCTCTGGCTGAGAAAGATCTTCGGCAATACCCCAGAGCAGAAGGGTGTGCAATCGCTCTTTTACCAGACCTGGCTGTGTGAGTATTGTTAACTGTGCTGACATAGTTTGTTCGTGGCTGCGCAACAAAGCTTGCTCGTACAGGGCTTGCTTGCTTCCAAAGGCATTGTATAGGCTTCCCCGCCCTAATCCCGTACCATTGCATAAATCTTGCGCAGAGGTGCCTGCATAACCATTGGCGCTGAAAACAGCGACGGCAGCATCAATGACATCCTGATCTTCGAACTTTCGTGGACGACCTGGAAAGGTTGGTTTTTCAGCACTCATAGGGATGTGGGACTTGAAATGAGTTGAGGCGGCATAGTATTGATTATGGAACGATCAGTCAAATAATTTTCATAAAAAAATCAGTGATGATGCGCCGACAGATTTTCTTATGAATTGTTATGCGTTTCTGTAGAGGGATGTGTGGATTTTATCCTTTCCAGGATAGTACGTTGATACAACGACAACCACGCGTAATGGTTAATTATCACACCGGAAACTGCCGTATTCTAGTGAACATACAGCGTCCAACGTCCCCCTTCGATTAAGGATAGCGTTGCATCGACCGATTGAACTCACAGGGCAGAGTGAAGTCATCGTAGCGTGAGTGATATGACAAGCGACCTGTTGAGACCCTGGTACCATTACAGACTGTATCATCTACCTCACTACACACATCGGCCTGCCAGATACTGGTTCGGGGTGTATCTCCGTATCCACGCTGAATACGGTTCTCAGCAATCCAGGGTTCATCACCTCTTCTGGTGTGCCTTGCGCCATAACATGTCCGTTCGCCATGACCACCAGATGGTCGCAGTACCGGCTGGCTTGATTAAGGTCGTGCAGCACGGCGACCACCGTTTTCCCCTGAGCCCTGAGTTCGCCCATCAGCCGCATCAGTTCCACCTGGTGATTGATATCGAGATAGGTGGTTGGCTCATCGAGTAGTACAACGGGCGTATCCTGCGCCAGGACCATCGCCAGAAATGCGCGCTGTCGCTGACCGCCAGAAAGATCGGTTAACCGTCGGTCGGCAAGATGTTGGATCCGGGTCTGGTTCATAGCATCATGGACCCGCGTATTGTCTTCAACGGAGAGACGCCCCCAGAGTGACAACCACGGGTTGCGACCGTACGAAACAAGCTCCTGGACGGTGATCCCCTCGGGAGTTAAATGGTGCTGGGGCAGCAGCGCCAGCCTGCGGGCTATCTGGCGTGATGAGAGCGTATTGATGGCACTATCGCCGAGAAATACGCCTCCGGACTGCGGCGTTAACAGTCGTGAAAAACAGTTTAACAACGTTGACTTCCCGCAGCCGTTAGGGCCGAGCAGGGCGATTGCCTTCCCCGCTGGTAGGGTGAGTGAAACGCCATCAAGCACCTTGTTTGTACCGTAACAGACCGTCAGATTTTCAGTTCGTAATGTCATTTATCGCATTCTCACAAGCAGCCAGACAAACCATGGTGCACCGATAATGGCGGTCAGCACGCCAGCCGGAAGTTCCAGAGGAGGATGAACAATTCGCGCCAGCAGGTCGGCAACCACCAGCAGTAACGCACCTGTCATGGCTGATACGGGCAGCAGCCAGCGGTGACGTCCACCGGTAATGCTGCGCACCATATGCGGCACCACAAGACCAATAAAGCTAATTGGGCCGCAGACGGCCACGCCGGTCGATGTCATGGCGACGGCCAGTAGCAAAGCCTGGAGCCGAATACGCGGCACCGACACACCGAGCGTGGTGGCGCGCGCATCGCCCAATGCCAGGAGGTCGAGATCGCGGCAAAAACGCAGACTCAGCGGCAGAAACAAAATCAGCAGTGGGGCGGCTATTTTCACAAAGCTCCAGTCACGGCCCCATAAGCTGCCGGTCAGCCACAGCAGGGCGCTGTTCACATCCTGCGGACGCGAAAGCATCAGATAATCCGTCAGGCTGGCCCAGCAGGCAGAGAGCGCAACACCCGTGAGCGCCAGCTTCATCGGCTGGCTGGTGTTCGCCAGTATTCTCAGCAGGATCAGGCCCGCCATGCCACCGGCAAAGGCCAGTAGCGGCAGAGTAATCACCGGTAGTGACGGTAAGAGAAGCAGCGCGCCCACAGAGGCAAGACTGGCGGCATGGTTTACGCCGAGGATATCCGGTGATGCCAGAGGGTTACGCACGATCCCTTGCACCAGCACGCCTGCCACTGCGAGGGCTGCACCAACAAGCAGCGCCAGCAGCAGTCGCGGCAGGCGGTACGACGTTAATACGAAATGATATTCGCGCCCGGTCTGCCAGTCGCTCAGCAGAGCACGCCAGGGAACGGCGATCACCCCCATTTGTAGTGACAAAGCCGAAAGTCCTGCCAGCGCGAGGGCGATGAAAATGACGAACGCAATTTTCATCCACGCCTCCTGACCAGCCAGACAAAACAGGGTGCACCAATCAGCGCCACTACTGCCCCCGCGGGCAATTCGCCAGGGAAGGCCAACGCTCGGGCCAGAACATCAGCCAGCAGCAGCAGTGTGGCGCCCATAAGCATGCTCATCGGCAGGACCTTGCGCTGATCGAATCCTACCCAGAAGCGAGCCAGATGCGGCATCAGCAGACCGATAAACGCCACCGGACCTGCCACGCTGACGCAGGTACCGACCAGAAGCAGCACCAGAACATTGATGATCAAACGGAGCTTCGGCAGATTCACCCCCAGCGTGCGGGCGGTGCTGTCACTGACGTTAAGCAGGTTCAGTTGATTAGCCAGCAGCAATACCACCGGTACAGCAACCACTACCATTGGGAAAAGCTGCCAGAACTCCTGCCAACATGCGTGGGATACGCCTCCCGCAAGCCAGTAAAAAATGCCGTAGGCGTGATCTTCCGTCAGCAGCAGAGTGATGCGGGTAAGGGCCATGCAGAAAGCCGAGAACGCGATGCCCGCGAGGATCAATTTGTTTCTGTCCTGGGTGTGGCGAAATCCACCACCTGCGGTCATCACCATCAGCCAGCTTACGCCGCCACCGCAGGCGGCGATAAAGGCGATGGAGTAACCCGTAACGGGCGCAGGGCTGATAGCGCTGGTAAGCGCCATCGCCAGCGCTGCGCCACTGTTAATACCGAGTAGTGAAGGGGAGGCCATTGCATTATGCGTCAGGGTCTGCAGCAGCGTTCCCGCCAGAGCCAGGCTTGCGCCGATCAAAATGGCGACCAGGCTTCTCGGCAAACGAAGGTTTTGCACCAGCGCTTGTGGAAGCGTCGGCGTATGGCCTGGTAGCAGGGCGTGAATGGCGTCAACGCCGGAAACAGGAATGGCCGAGTAGCAAAACAGACTCAGCCAGAAGATAGTGATAAGCGCGACAAGGGGAAGCCCCCACTGTAGCGCTGGATGTTTGAAAATTGTCATTTCACATCGGATAAAGGCTGGTGGTGAAAGATTTTTACCGTGTCGCTGGCAATGTGTTCGGCTGCGAAAATGCCGCGCATCCGCGCCCAGGCGTTACTGTCGACCGACGCCGTCTGCTGTTTTTGCGCCGCAGTTAACATCTGCCACAGCGGGTCTTGTTGCCAGCGTTTCACGATGCTCTCTTCACGATAGTGCGCGACCAGCAGCCATGCCGGATTGAGCGCCAGCAGCTGTTCCAGACCGATGGACGGCATAGACGAACCCGCCATAGCCGCAGGCACCGTCAGCCCCAGAGAGGTCAGGACGCCCCCGGTCCAGGTCTCCTGCGTGTGCAGGTTGAACTGTTGCTCCCGGGACGTACCAAACACCACCATCGTGTCTTTTGGCAGTTGGCTGGCCCACGCTGACATCTGTTGTTGGTGTTGCGCCAGGCGTGACTGCATCTGTGCTTTTTTACCCACAATTTCACCGATGATGGCCGCAGACTGAAGATTTTCAGCGTAAGTTTCATTGCGGGACTTGAGCAGCAGCACAGGTGCGATTTGCTGTAAGGCGCTGTAAATACCTGCATGGCGGCTGTTGTCGGCAATGATCAGATCCGGTTTCAGCGCGCTGATGGCTTCTAAACTCGGCTGCGCACGCGCGCCGACAGACTGCCAGGGTTTCAGATGGGCACGAACCTCTGGAAGAATGCGTGTGGCATCGTTATCGTCGGCAATGCCGACCGGACTGACATCGACAGCAGCCAGTGCGTCCGCGAACGACAGTTCCAGCACCACTATCCGTTGTGGCGTTTTATCAAGCGTAAAGGCGCCATGTTCGTCATGAACCGTGGCGGCAAAAGCATGGCCGGTGAGCAGCAGAGCGGCGAATAGCGTGCGTAATGGTGTGAACATGTAAATTGCCTGCGTCGGGTGGCGTTTCGTTTGCCCGACCTACAAAAACAGCATGCAGGCCGGGTAAACGGGGTTTAGAACTTCAACGAACCCTGCATATACAGCGTGCGCGGCTGGCCTGCGTAGATGCCTTTGTTGTTGTCGTCGTAAGAGCGGGTGAAATACTCTTGGTCGAAGATATTTTTCACACCGAACGCCAGGTTCAGGTCTGCCAACTGCGGGCCGAAGTCATAGGCTACGCGTGCGCCCCAGAGCATAAAGCCAGGGATGCGACCGGTACTGCCGTCAGCGCTCTCTTTAACGGTGTTGGCGTTATCCGCAAACTGGCTGGACTGGAAATCGCTATTCAGATTGAAGGTCCAGTTGCCCGGCTTATAGTCCACGCCCAACGTGCCTTTGTGTTTTGGTGAGAAGGGCACCTGATTGCCATAGGTATCGCCTTTCTCGCGAATCTCAGCGTTCACATACGCATAGCTTGCGTAGACTGAAACGTTGTCGAGCGTTGGCGTCAATGTGCCGAGACCATAGCGAGTCTGAGTTTCCAGTCCGGTATGACGCGTTTTACCGCGTGCAGTAACGGTGTCGTTGGTTTGGTTGGAATCGTACTGATTATTAAAGTTAATCAGGAACAGCCCCATTTCCGCCGTCAGCGCGCCATCGTCGTATCGGGTTCCGAGCTCCCAGGTTCGCGCTTTTTCCGGTTCCACATTGCCGCTTTGCACAGCCTTGCCAATTTGGCTGTACTGTACGGTGCCGAATGAGCCTTCAGTGTTTGCATAAAGATTCCAGCTATCAGTCAGGTGATAAAGCACATTTAGCGCCGGAAGTGGGGCGTTGTAGCTTACTTCCTCATGTGTGCCTTTGATGGCGTTGTTCTGGTATGACTCGATATGTTCAAAGCGCATACCCGGTGTGATAGTCCAGTTGCCAATGTCGATTTTGTCATCCAGATACCAGGCGTGCGCTTCGGTGCCCGAACGAGTGTCGCGATCGTAAGGGCTGGCGCTGGACGGCAGTTGTCCACTGCTGGTGGCCGTGTAGTAACGCATTTCATGCGTCGACTCGCTCACATAGCGGTATCCCACGCCCACTTCGTGCGCGGAAGGACCCACCATAAAGCTCTGACTGTAGCGTGGTTCAATGCCGCGTACCCAGTAGTTACGCGGTGAAAGGGTGAGGCGTTTTCCCTGTTCCAGGTAGCCGCTGCGCAGGGTTTCAGTGTAGAAGCCCTGAATATTGAATTTATGCTGGCTGTCCGGCTGGAACTGATAGCCGAGGCTTGCCAGCTTGCGGCGCCCCCAGAAGCGATCGTAAGGGCGCGTGGATTGCCAGCGGTCAGCGTCGTAATCCGCGCGAGACAGGCCACCGGGCATGTCAGCTTCACCGTCGTAGTATTGCAACAGACTGTTGAAGGTATGCACTTCGTTTGGCGCATATTTGCTTTTCAGCATCAGGTCGTCGATGCGGGTCGCGCTGTGTTCGCGCCAGTCGCTTCCACGTGTACCGGAGTAAAGCAGGGCGGTACCAAAACCGTTATCCGCCGTGCCGCCCACCATCAGGTTGTGCGTTTCTTTTGGGTTATTTTGTGAAGATGCTGGGCTGAGCTGGCCTTCCACGCCGGCTTCCATGCCGAAGTCTTGCGGAATAGCGCGGGTAACAAAGTTCACCACCCCGCCCACGCTCTGTGGCCCGTAACGCACCGCGCCACCGCCGCGAACCACGTCGATGGCGTCCATATTTCCGAGTGAGACGGGCGCCAGTGAAAGCTGCGGCTGGCCGTAAGGGGCAAACGGCACGGGAATACCGTCCATCAGCACTGTTGAACGGCTGGCCAGGCGCGGATTCAGGCCGCGAATACCAAAGTTCATTGCCAGATCGTGGCTACCGGTGCCGTTGTTTTCTGGGGCGGTAACGCCAGGAATGCGGTTCAGTACCTCGCGCATGGATGTTGCGCCGGTTTTGGCGAAATCCTCGCGGCGGATAACGTCACGTGCGCCAGCATGTTCGAAAACGTCGTTTTCGCGCGCATCCCCCAGCCAGTCGCCCACCACGGTCAGGGCATCTTCTTGCGGTGTTGGTGCGGGCTCCAGCGTCCAGCTATTATTACCCAGCGATTTCACCTGCAGGCCACTACTGTTCAGCAGGTGTTGCAGGCCGGTTTCGACGTCGTAGTCACCGTGAAGACCGTTACTCTGTTTGCCGCGAGTCAGGCTGGCGTCAACCGACAGGGTAATTCCGCTAAGCGCGGCATACTGATTAAGGGCTTTGTCGAGCGAACCCGGTGCAATATCAACCTGCGCTGCGAAGGCGGATAACGACAGCCCGGCCAGCGGCAGCAGGCTCAGGCGAACGGCGTTAACCAAAGGTGTTGTTTTGCGAAAAACGCGTAAAGGCGTCATACCTTCTCCATCATCATTTTTGTTGTGTTCATCTATGAGTCGAATGAGAAGGGGAAAAAGGACAATCGAAATGAGAATTATTTTTCTTACAGTGCGGAAATATTTACCCAGTATCGCGTAACTGACTGAATTTTCACTGGAAGAGTCTTGGCAATAACATCCAGGATTGCATCAGTATTTTTCAGCGGGAAAGTGCCACTCAGGCGTAACCCGGCTACAGCCGGATCGCAGCGCAGCACGCCGTTGCGATAACGGCTCAGCGTGGCAATCACTTCACTCAAAGGTTTATCGCTGAAGCTCAGAATGCCCTGCGTCCAGGTGGCGCTTTCATCATCCGCTGAGGCTACTGCACCAAATTCAGACGCGCTAAACTGCAGGCTCTCGCCAGCGCTGACGATGCGTTTTTCCTGCGGACGATTTGCCAGTAAGACTTCAACAGCGTGTTGTTGAACGACAACGCGTGTGACGTTGTCATGCTGGTAGACGGTAAATTCTGTGCCTAATGCGGTGAGCTGGCCCTGACGGGTCACAACGCGGAAAGGTCTCTGCTGCGCGTCTTTTGCGGTAGTAATAGCAATTTCTCCGTACCAGAGATGGACAGCGCGTTGACGCGTATCAAAATGAACGTCCGCGGCGCTTTGTGTGTTGAGCGTCAGCAGCGAGCCATCTTCCAGCCGCTGATGGCTGACCGCGCCTTTGGCGGTGCGGTAATCCGCGCGCAGACCTTCACCGGCTTCAGACTGCCAGAGCTGCCAGCCGCCGCCCACGCCGAGCAGCAGCAGTAGCCCTTTCATGACATGACGACGGGTAAGGCGCGTATCGTGCAGCGCCCGGCTGGCAACATCGCCCGGTACGCGGCTGAGCTGGCTGCGCAGGTTTTCAACCTGTTGCCAGGCCCACTGATGATCTTTGTCCTCTTCGTACCATTGTTGCCAGCGCGCTTCTTGCTGTGGGCTGACACGCTCGCCGCTCAATACAGCATACCAGTGCGATGCCGAGCGCAATGCCTGGCGGCGAGAATCGGTGATAGAAGCGTTCACAGACCGTGCTCCAGACGAAACAGCAGACAATGTTCGATAGCCTTTGCCATATACTTTTTCACCGAACTGACGGAGATACCGAGCTTCAGCGCGATCTCGCTGTATGTCAGACCATCCAGTTGCGAAAGCAGAAACGCTTCTCGTGTTTTTCCGTTCAGCCCGTCAAGCATGCTGTCGATGAGTTGCAGGGTTTCGAGCTGGCTCTCGCGTTCCTCGGGGGAAGGCGCGAGCGCCTCCGGCATAAGCGCCAACATCTCCAGATAGGCTTTTTCCAGCGCGTTTCGGCGAAACAGGTCGACCATCACCCGTTTGGCGAGAGTGCACAGAAAGGAGCGCGGATCGCGGATCGTCGAGAGCGAGTCGCTGCCCATTACCCGTAGAAAAGTGTCCTGGGCAATGTCATCTGCATCAAAGGCGGACTGGAGTTTGCGCGTCAGCCAGCTTTTCAACCAGCCGTGATGTGCGCCATAAAGCGACTCGAGCGTAAAGGAAGCAGTGGTAGTGGCGTGGTCAGACATGTGGAATGTATCAAAAGTTAATTATCACGCGATTATAGTAATATGAGAATGGTTATCATTACAATTATAAATATAATTGTATTACGTTGAACTTCTTAATGCGTTGTTATTTATAAAAATGTTATGAGGTGGATATCGGATGGGGAAGGGGAGTCTGCTTCTGGCATGTGACGGTTGGAATGACATCTGACCATGTCTGCTGTGAGCATGGAGCAGACGAATGCTTTAAAGCATGCTGAACTCTTTAAAAGTAAACCGTCTTGGGAGGACACCGAGAGCAGAGCAGCTGTTACTTTTCGGGAAAAGGTGAGTTGCGGATCAGGAAATGCTCAATCGAGTCGATTAAACCGGGAGCTAAGGGGAGCGCGGGTTCAGCGTATGTCGCGATATTCGCTTTGCGATCGTCCGAAGTCACCTCTTTCATAACATGGTTCATATTGGGCAGTATAACCAGGGACGCTTGAGGATTCGCGGCCTTAAGCAGTCTTGCATCCGTTTCTTCCACCTGGAGATCGCGTTGCCCTTGTAGCACTAACACGGGTTTGGAAATACTCGAAATGAGATGACCCGGATTATATGAAAATGCATTGATCAAAAACCCCTGAACAGCAGGATTAAAGATACTTTGCAGTGCTGGGTGAATATTCGTAATATCGACTCGCCGCCGATGCTCCAGAGCATCAATTATCGGCAGCGCCTGCTTTAATAGAATTTCATTTTCCGGATTAGCGTTAAGTTGCCCCCTCAACACCTCGCCCATCGGCCTCCCAGGCGTTGCGATAAGAACCACACCGCACACATTCTCTTCTTGAGCCGAGGCAAGTGCGACTACACCCCCTTCGCTGTGTCCTAAAACCCAAACACAGGGAGTGTGCATGTGACGTCTAAGCACGTCTACCCAGGATCGAATGTCGTCAACATAGTCAGCAATCGTCACCGCATTGGCATCGTCTACGGCCATTGCGCTAGCGAACATTCCACGTTTGTCGATACGAAGCGTCGCAAAACCTTTGGCAGCCAGGCCTTCAGCAAGAAGTCGGTAAGGCGATGCATTCACACCAAGCGGGTTGTTTCCATCCCGATCGGTTGGCCCGGAGCCAGGAACGATAAGAACAACGGCTGTTGGTTTTGAATTCGGGGTGAGTAACGTGCCTTTCAAAGGGCCTTTTGGCTCTGCGGCATCCAGGGCAGTTTCGGAAAAGGTCACCGGTACTGCCGCCAGACTCACAAATGGGCAAGCGCCCAAAAGGGCAATTGAGGCGGCAATATTCATTGGAGATGTTCCTGTAAAATTCAGCGTACCCGTCAATTTATATTATAAATATGGCCTGCTCTACATTGATTAATATATCAGCGGTGATAGAAAACGCCGCTTCTGGGCACAGAGCGGACGTACTGGGTGAGTTTAAAGTCTACTGTGAGCGAAGAGTGGACATCTCAACTCATTGTTGTTCCGGTCTATTGATATGGAAGCCTGGAACGGCAAGCGTCTGGAACAAATACCTGCGGCTATTATGAATGAAGTGTTGGCCAGACTAAGTTGAGGTTTTGATATGCGCAATGAGCAATGGCATAAAAGCAAAAAGCCTGCTTAGTTTCCTAAGCAGGCTTCTTAAATATGGCTCCTCTGACTGGACTCGAACCAGTGACATACGGATTAACAGTCCGCCGTTCTACCGACTGAACTACAGAGGAATTGTTTGAACGAGGCGCATATTAGCGAGGGTGGTGAGGCTTGTCAAAGGGGTAAATACATTTGTGTGTTCGTTTGCTGACAAAATCAGCAAAGCGGCGATCTTTCCGTCTTTTTATGCTTTTGCCCCATTCTGGTGCGTGTCTACCTCTTCCAGGGCAGCCTGAATGAGATACTTAGGTGTGCAGAATGATCTTCCTTCGCTTTTACTCCTGACTTTACGCGGCTTTAACCGTAAAACACCGTTTTAGACGAAAGTGGCAAGCATCTTGCAATCCTGAATTTAATGACTGCCAGCACGGGTTCTGGTATTCCGACAGGAGGCAAAATGAACTTCAGACGACTGAAATATTTCGTGAAAATCGTCGATATTGGTAGCCTGACCCAGGCAGCGGAAGTGTTGCACATTGCGCAACCCGCGCTGAGCCAGCAGGTCGCTACGCTGGAAGGTGAGCTGGATCAGCAATTGCTGATTCGTACCAAGCGTGGCGTCACGCCGACGGAAGCAGGAAAAGTGCTATATACCCACGCCCGGACGATTTTACGTCAGTGCGAACAGGCGCAACTTGCGGTTAATAACGTGGGCCAGACCTTGAGTGGACAGGTCTCTATCGGCCTTGCGCCGGGGACAGTCGCGTCATCCATTACCATGCCGTTATTACAGACGCTACGTGCCGAACTGCCTGATGTGCTGGTCTATTTGCATGAAAACAGTGGGGCAGTGCTGAATGACAAGCTGCTCAGCGGGCAATTAGATATGGCAGTGCTCTATGAGCGTTCTCCTGTGGCGGGCATCAGCAGTCAACCGTTGCTTAAAGAGGATCTGTACCTGGTCGGCACGCGTGACTGTCCTGGCCAAAGCGTCGATTTAGCCGCAGTGGCGCAGATGAATTTGTTCTTGCCACGGGATTACAGCGCGGTTCGCCTGCGCGTGGATGAAGCTTTTTCGCTACGTCGCTTAACGGCTAAAGTGATTGGCGAAATTGAGTCTATCTCCACCCTAACGGCCGCCATTGCCAGTGGTATGGGTGTCACAGTGTTGCCTGAGTCGGCCGCCCGTTCATTATGCAATGCGGCTAACGGCTGGATGGCGCGCATCACAACACCGTCGATGAATCTGCCATTATCGTTGAACGTATCCGCCAGAGGGAGCTTATCGCCCCAGGCGCAGGCCGTGAAGGAGATCCTGTTGTCGCTGGTCAGCCGTCCGGCGCTGGAAAATCGCGAGCTGCAGCTGGTCAGCTAAACCTTATTCCCGCAAGGAATAAGATGCAGGTTTTTATTATTTGTTATGCCGGGCATCAGACTTTAACAATAGCGTAATGTCTGATGTGCCCGGAGCGAAACGTGAATTTCCAGCAACTTAAAATAATCCGCGAGGCGGCCCGTCAGGATTACAACCTGACAGAGGTCGCGAATATACTGTACACCTCGCAGTCGGGCGTCAGCCGACACATTCGTGAACTTGAAGATGAACTTGGTATCGAGATTTTTATCCGTCGCGGTAAACGCCTGTTGGGCATGACCGAACCGGGTAAAGCCTTGCTGGTTATTGCCGAGCGTATTCTGAATGAGGCCAGTAATGTTCGTCGACTGGCGGATCTGTTTACCAATGACACGTCCGGCGTTCTGACGATTGCCACCACGCATACCCAGGCACGCTATAGCTTGCCTGCGGTGATAAAAGCTTTTCGTGAGCTGTTCCCTGAGGTGCGTCTGGAACTTATTCAGGGTACGCCACAGGAGATTGATGTCCTGCTACAAAATGGCGGGGCAGATATCGGAATTGCCAGTGAGCGGCTGAGCAGCGATCCATTGTTGGTGGCTTTTCCCTGGTTTCGTTGGCACCACAGCCTGCTTGTTCCTAATGACCATCCATTAGTGAAAGCCTCTCCGCTCACGCTGGAGTCTATTGCTCACTGGCCGTTAATTACCTATCGTCAGGGGATTACAGGGCGTTCCCGCATCGATGAAGCATTTGCTCGCAAAGGGCTGATACCGGATATTATTCTCAGCGCCCAGGACTCGGATGTGATTAAAACTTACGTGTCGCTGGGGTTGGGGATTGGGCTGGTGGCAGAGCAATCCAGCGGCGAGCAGGAAGAGGGGACCTTAACCCGTCTGGATACCCGGCATTTGTTTGATGCAAATACCGTTTGGCTGGGGCTTAAACGCGGACAGCTGCAGCGCAACTACGTCTGGCGATTCATCGAGCTATGCAATGCAGGGCTATCCGTCGATGAAATTAAGCGCCAGGCGATGGAGCCAGATGAAGCGGTGATTGATTATCAGATTTAACTACCAAAGCCCGTGAGCGAACGGGCTTCTCTGACGTCGCTGAATGGCGGGTAGAAAGCTGCGTTACTTCAAGGTCTCCAGCCTCAGATCCTGCGTCGGCACCCGCGACAATATCGAACAAGACACCGCCCGTCCCGAATCCGCATAAATAAACTGAAATCCATTCTTCACCGAAAGAACATCTCGATTGGTAAACGTATAGAATTTATTACTCTGACTACGGCGGGCATCGGAAATATAAAAACTATTGTTTTCCCACAGCACGCTAACGTGCTGGAACAAATGAAATGTCACCTCCGCCCAGCCTCTGTCCGGGCAACGTAGCGTGACTTTCTCACCGGCTATTGTACTCAGTGGAATTACTAATAAAGCGGTTAGCGCTGCTTTCAGCAGTATCGGCATGGGCAAGTATGGGTCTCATTCTGATGTCGTTGCACGATAAGATACTTAACCCTGACGTTAACGAATTGGATCATAGAGACATTTTGCATAAGCAGACGGACATTCTCCCGTCGGCAGTATGGAAAAACCTGGTGTGGAGTGAAGCGGTCTACCTGGCGAATGGGATCGCAGAAAAGCAAAAAGCCTGCTTAGTTTCCTAAGCAGGCTTCTTAAATATGGCTCCTCTGACTGGACTCGAACCAGTGACATACGGATTAACAGTCCGCCGTTCTACCGACTGAACTACAGAGGAATCGTTTGAACGAGGCGAATATTAGCGATGCCGCTCAGCGTTGTCAAAGCCTGAATGGATAAATGCGATCGTTTGCTGAAATATTCCCCATTTCGCCGCTTATTCAGACGCAACCGGTTGTTTTATGCACTTTTCGCGTTCGGGGCGCGGGTATTTCCACAACCAGCGGCCAGTGACCATACGCCAGTAAAATAACGCGGCGCGTACGGCCCAGTCGAAGAACATACCTAACCAAACGCCGACAACTCCCCATCCTAATACGATACCGAGGGTGTAACCCGCGACTACGCGGCAGCCCCACATGCCCAGCATCGATACCCACATAGCAAAACGTGCATCTCGCGCACCTTTAAAGCCTGCTGGTAATACCCAGGAGGCTGCCCATATCGGCATAAATGCTGCGTTGAGCCAAATCAGGATGACTATGACCTCTTTTACATCCTGATCGTGGGTATAAAATGAGGCCATCACCCCGGCGAAAGGAGCGGTTAACCAGGCAATTGCCGTCAGGCCGATCGTCGACAGCCAGAATACATGCCGTAGCTGGATTTCAGCCTGAGCAATCTGGCCATTTCCCAAACGCCTGCCGGTAATGATTGTCGACGCGGAACCTAAAGCATTACCCGGTAAGTTGATAAGCGCGGCGATAGAAAATGCAATAAAGTTCCCGGCGATAACGCTGGTTCCCATGCCTGAAACAAACATCTGCGTCAAAAGTTTACCGCCATTGAACAGCACTGACTCGATACTTGCCGGAATGCCGATCCCCATCACCTCCCAGATAATGGCGAGATTGAGTGGCTTAAAATAGCTTTTGAAGGGAATTCGCAGCGCGGGGTTAAAACCAATCATCAGTACCCAGATGATGGCAATCGCCCCGATGTAGCGCGAAATGGTCAGTCCCAGACCTGCTCCCACAAATCCCAGACCTTGCCAGGAAAAGATCCCGTAAATCAGGATGCTACTGATGATGATATTCAGGATGTTCATGCCGCCGTTAATCAACAACGGTATTTTTGTATTTCCGGCTCCACGTAGTGCGCCACTGCCAATCAGCGCAATGGCTGCTGCCGGGTAGCTGAGCACCGTCAGCTCCAGATAGGTGAGTGCCAAAGCTTTAACGTCTGGCGTTGCTTCACCTGCGACAACGTCAATAATCTGTTGACCAAAATAGTGAATGACCGCTGCCAGAACGGTAGCAAAAATTGTCATGATCACCAGTGATTGTCTGGCCGCGGCTCTGGCCCGTCGACGATCTCGTTTCCCGAGGCTAAATGCTACAACCACAGTGGTGCCCAGATCGATGGCGGCGAAAAATGCCATGATGACCATATTAAAGCTGTCGGCGAGTCCAACCCCGGCCATCGCTTCTTTTCCCAACCAGCTGACCAGGAAAGTACTCAGAACACCCATCAATAGCACACAGGTGTTTTCCAGAAAAATGGGGACAGCCAGCGGAGTGATTTCGCGCCAAAAGAGAACCTTATAACTCTTGCGTTTGGCATACCAGGGCGTGCGGGAAGCGACCTGGTGTAAGGCAGCGGAGACGTTCAAAGTGGACCTTAACGAAGAAAGTTGAAACCTCATTTCAAATGATGAGGGAGAATCAAAAAAGCTGCAAAGTTTTTTCTATTTAAAATGTCTGTAAATGCAACAAACTGTCGAGAGAAGCATCAATTGATTCGCATTCGAGGAAATGGGGTTTGACAAAATTTTTTTCGCCGCTAAGATAAGCCTCCACAACGATTCCTCTGTAGTTCAGTCGGTAGAACGGCGGACTGTTAATCCGTATGTCACTGGTTCGAGTCCAGTCAGAGGAGCCATATTTAAGAAGCCTGCTTAGGAAACTAAGCAGGTTTTTTGCTTTTTGTTTCAAGCCTGATCGAGCGAAGCTACACCGGAATCTTACGCCGGGAAATCCCCATGCTGACGCGCAACCAACGTCAGAATGGAATACAGCGCCACCGCCTGCTGGTGCTGATTAAAGATCTCCACCGACCACTCCACCACGCCGGCCGCTTTTTCTTCGGCATTGCGCTGACGTTTCACCGTTTTGCGTTTGCAGGTTAAACGCACCTGGATAGTGTCGCCCGGCTTAACCGGCTCGATAAAGCGCAGGTTTTCCATGCCATAGTTGGCAATCACCGGACCGACGCCCGCGTCAACAAACAGACCGGCTGCGGCGGAAATCAGGAAGTAACCGTGCACCACGCGCTCGCCGAAAATGGAATCGGCTGCTGCAATCTTGTCCATATGGGCGTAGAAGTGGTCACCGCTGAGGCAGGCAAAGTTAACGATATCCGCTTCGGTCAGTGTACGACGTGGCGTCAGCAGGCTGTCGCCCGGCTGGATCTCTTCGAAGTATTTACGGAACGGGTGAATACGATCTTCCTCTACCCGAGCGCCACGCACCCACTGTTGGCTTACCGCCGCGAGCATGGTTGGGCTGCCCTGAATGGCGGTGCGTTGCATGTAGTGTTTCACCGCACGCAGACCGCCCAGCTCTTCACCGCCGCCTGCACGTCCAGGCCCGCCGTGGACCAGCTGTGGCAGCGGAGAGCCGTGACCGGTCGATTCCGCCGAGGACTCTTCGTTCAGCACCTGAATACGCCCGTGGGCACGGGCCGCACCGAGGACAAACTCTCGCGCCAGTTCGCCGCTCGCCGTCACCAGTGTTCCTGCCAGACTGCCTTCACCGGCGCGCGCCAGCGTCATGGCATGCTCGGTATTTTGATACGGCATCAGCGTGGCGACCGGACCAAAGGCTTCAATTGCATGTACCGCGCCAATTTCATCCGGCTGCGGACAAAACAGCAGCGTTGGCGGGAAGAAAGCCCCAGCCGTGCTCAGAGCTGCTTTTCCGCCCAGCAGCACCTCACACCCGGCTTCAACCAGACGATTCACATTATCCTGCACGTCCTGACGCTGATCGTTATTCACCAGCGACCCCATCTTCACGCCTTCCTGCGCCGGATCGCCCACTATCACTTTTTGCAGACGGGTAATCAGCGCCTCGCTGACCGCTTTCACCTGCGTCTGTGGCACGATAATGCGGCGGATAGCGGTACATTTTTGCCCGGCTTTGGTCGTCATCTCGCGCACGACTTCACGTACAAACAGTGCAAACTCAGGCTGTTCTGGGGTGACGTCATCACCAAGCACACAGCAGTTGAGTGAATCCGCTTCCATGGTGAATGGAACCGATTTAGCCACCAGATTGGGGTGCACGCGCAACTGTTGCCCGGTATGAGCAGAACCGGTAAAGGTCACCACATCCTGGCTGTCGAGGTGATCGAGCAGGTCGCCCGCGCCACCACAGATAAGGCTAATTGCGCCGTTCGGTACCAGGCCACTGTCGATAATCGCTTTCACCATTGCCTGAGTGAGCTGCGCGGTGGCGGTTGCAGGTTTGATAATGGCTGGCATCCCGGCAAGCCAGGTTGGCGCCAGCTTCTCTAACATACCCCAGCAGGGGAAGTTAAAGGCGTTGATATGCACGGCAACACCGGATTTGGAGGTCAGCACGTGGCGTGCGGCAAAACCGCCCTGTTTGGACAGCGGGATCAGTTCGTCTTCCGGCCACAGCGTATCGTCCGGCAGCTCGCGGGCACCGAGACTGGCATAAGTGAAAAGCGTGCCAATGCCGCCTTCGATATCGACCCAGCTGTCACCGCGCGTTGCTCCGGTTTGCGCGGATATGGCATAGAAATCGGCTTTCAGTTCCATTAAATGCTTCGCCACCGCTTTTAGCATCGCGCTGCGCTCAATAAAACTCATTGCCTGTAACGCTTTGCCGCCGTGCTCAATAGCAAAGCGGCGCGCCTGCGCCATATCCAGTCCAACGCTTGTCACTTCCCAAAGCGCTTCACCGGTAAGGGCGTGGTGGATGGTGCGGGTGCGGCCCCGGCCTGTCTGCCAGGCACCGGATAAATAACTGGCTAACTGCTGCATCGTTAATCTCCAGATGTGTTCCGTAATATCTCTTTAAATAGTTCTTTTATGAATCACAAAATGCAAGCGAGATTTTAATAATTTATTAACAATGGGATCGCGAACACTTTACCTTTATTGGTTATCTATCTGTTATTAATGGATAAACAAAAACCATTTGCGACAAGTATCGCAAAACAAGCAAACAAAATTTGTGGTTTTATTTAACCAAGATGTAACTTTTATAAAACAAAGTGATTCACAAATATTGATTTGTTGAAATTATCGGAATCATAAGGTGATGAAGTGACAGAAGAACAACGCTTTGACCAGCGCATCGCGCAGGAAACGGCCATCGAGCCGCAGGACTGGATGCCGGACGCATACCGTAAGACGCTGATCCGCCAGATTGGCCAGCATGCGCACTCGGAAATTGTCGGCATGTTACCGGAAGGCAACTGGATAACCCGCGCACCCACGCTGCGGCGTAAGGCCATTCTGCTCGCAAAAGTACAGGACGAGGCCGGACACGGTCTGTACCTCTACAGCGCGGCGGAAACACTGGGCTGCGCGCGTGAAGATCTGTACCAGAAGATGCTCGACGGCCAGATGAAATACTCCTCCATCTTCAACTACCCAACCCTGAGCTGGGCGGATATCGGTGTGATCGGCTGGCTGGTCGATGGCGCGGCGATTGTTAACCAGGTGGCGCTGTGTCGTACCTCCTACGGCCCGTATGCCAGGGCGATGGTCAAAATCTGCAAAGAAGAGAGCTTCCATCAGCGTCAGGGCTTCGAAGCGTGTATGGCGCTGGCTACCGGTAGCGAGGATCAGCGTCAGATGCTGCAGGACGCCATCAACCGTTTCTGGTGGCCCGCGCTGATGATGTTTGGCCCGAACGACGACAACTCACCGAACAGCGCCCGCAGCATGGCGTGGAAAATCAAACTGCACTCCAACGACGAACTGCGTCAGCGCTTTGTTGATAACACGGTCCCGCAGGTAGAAATCCTCGGTATGACAGTGCCGGACGCCGACCTACAGCTTGATGAAACGACGGGGAAATATCGATTCGGTGAGATCGACTGGCAGGAATTTAATGAGGTCATCAACGGTCGTGGTGTCTGCAACCACGAACGTCTGGGCGCAAAGCGTAAGGCCTGGGAAGAAGGGGCATGGGTGCGCGAGGCCGCACTGGCGCACGCCGAAAAGCAACAGGCCCGCGACGCGGCGTAAGGAGATAGTCATGAGCAAAACATACTGGCCGTTATACGAAGTTTTTGTCCGCAGCAAACAGGGGTTATCACACCGTCACGTTGGCAGTCTGCATGCCGCCGATGACCAGATGGCGCTGGAAAATGCACGCGATGCCTATACACGCCGCAGCGAAGGCTGCTCCATCTGGGTGGTGAAAGCCAGCGAAATTGTTGCGTCACAGCCGGAAGAACGCGGTGAGTTTTTTGACCCGGCGGAGAGCAAAGTCTATCGCCATCCCACGTTCTACACCGTGCCGGACGGCATGGAACATATGTGAGGCAACGATGAATAACCTGAATCCCGTTGCAACCTATGCCCTGCGTCTGGGCGATAACGGCCTGGTGCTGGCTCAGCGTCTGGGTGCCTGGTGCGGTCATGCGCCGGAGCTGGAGATTGATCTGGCGCTGGCTAATATCGGCCTCGACCTGCTGGGGCAGGCGCGCAACTTCCTCAGCTACGCCGCCGAACTGGCGGGTAGCGGCGACGAAGACACACTGGCTTTTGGTCGTGACGAGCGTCAGTTCCGCAATCTGTTGCTGGTGGAACAGCCTAACGGCAACTTTGCCGACACGATCGCTCGCCAGTTCTTTTTCGATGTCTGGCATGTGGCGCTGTTCACTCGTTTGGTTAACAGCCGCGATAAGCAGATTGCGGCTATCGCTGCCAAAGGACTGAAAGAAGTGCGTTATCACCTGCGCTTCAGCCGTGGCTGGCTGGAACGACTGGGGAATGGTACTGACTACTCCGCGCAACTGATGCAGAAGGCGGTGGACAATCTGTGGCGTTACACCGGCGAATTGTTCCTTGCCGACGAACTGGAGATCGGTCTGGCCAGGCAGGGCATTGCCGTCGATCCGTGCGAACTGCAAACCGAATGGCAAATGACGGTACACACTGCGCTGATTGATTCTGGTTTACACGTTCCGCAAGAGGCGGCGTTTCGCAACGGCGGTAAGCAGGGGCTACACAGCGAACATCTCGGGCCGATGTTGGCCGAGATGCAGTACTTGCAGCGTGCGTATCCTGGTCAGCAGTGGTAGCAGGAGGTGGCTATGCAACGTCTTACCGCGATCGCGCCGCCAGAGGTGCACACCGTTTGGGGGCTGTTAAGTGCGATTCCCGATCCGGAAGTGCCGGTGCTGACCATCACCGATCTCGGCATGGTACGCAGCGTTGAGCGCTGCGGCGACGGCTGGGTTATCGGCTTTACGCCGACGTACTCCGGCTGCCCGGCCACCGAGCATCTACTGGGTGAAATTCGCATGGTGATGGCGGAGCACGGCTATACGCCAGTACATATCGTCCTGCAGCTTGACCCACCGTGGACCACTGACTGGATGAGCCCGGACGCCCGCGAACGCCTGCGCCAGTATGGTATCAGCCCGCCGCAGGCCCACGCCTGCCATGCCGAAATGCCAACTGACGTACAGTGCCCGCGCTGCGCCAGCACCCATACCTCGCTGATTAGCGAATTCGGATCCACGGCCTGTAAAGCGTTGTATCGCTGCGACAGCTGCCGTGAACCCTTTGATTACTTTAAATGCATCTGAGGTTGCGATGACAACATTTCATTCGCTTACCGTGGCCAACGTCGAAGCGGAAACGCGCGATGCGGTGACCATCACTTTCACCATCCCTGACGCGCTGCGTAATGACTACGCCTTTCGACCGGGCCAGCATTTGACGCTGAAAGCTCACCTCGGTGGAGAAGAGCTGCGTCGTTGTTACTCCATTTGTCGCAGCCGCTCGCCGTCGGAAATTAGCGTCACGGTTAAAGCTATCGACGGTGGGCGTTTCTCCCGCTATGCCCAGCAGGATATCCAGCAGGGTATGGCGCTGGAAGTGATGGTGCCGCAGGGGCACTTCGGCTACCAGCCGCAGGCCGAGCGCGAAGCCGAATATCTGGCGATTGCCGCCGGGTCCGGCATTACGCCGATGATGGCGATTATTGAAGCGACGCTGACGACCGAACCGGCCAGCCAGTTCACGCTGATCTACGGCAACCGCAGCAGCCACAGCATGATGTTCCGTCAGGCGCTGGCCGATCTGAAAGACCGCTATCCGCAGCGTTTACAGGTGGTGCACCTGTTCAGTCAGGAGTCGATGGACAGCGATCTGCTACAGGGTCGTATTGACGGCGACAAACTGCGTGCGCTGGGCAAAAACCTGCTCGATTTCAGCCGCTTTGACGACGCCTTTATCTGTGGCCCATCGGCAATGATGGATGAAGCCGAAGTGGCACTGCGCGAACTGGGCATAGCGGAAAAATCCATTCACCTTGAGCGTTTCAATACGCCGGGGACCAGCGTGAAACGCGCCACCGGCGTGCAGGCGGAAGGCCGCACGGTCACCCTTCGTCAGGATGGGCGCGATCGCCTGATTTCACTGAATGCGGAAGATGACAGCATTCTCGACGCCGCGCTGCGCCAGGGCGCTGACCTGCCGTTCGCCTGTAAAGGCGGCGTGTGCGCCACCTGCAAATGCAAGGTGGTCAGCGGCGAGGTGGCGATGGCCGCCAACTATAGCCTTGAAGCCGATGAACTGGCGGCGGGCTATGTGCTGAGCTGCCAGGCGCTGCCAACCAGCGGTGACGTAGTGGTCGACTTCGATGCGCGGGGGATGGCATGAGCGAACTGCTGATTTCCCGTCACGACCGTGTACTGCAACTGACCCTGAACCGTCCGCAGGCGCGTAACGCCCTGAACAATGCGCTGCTAACGCAGATTGCTGACGCGCTGGAAAGCGCGGCGGCGGACGCCAGCATCAGCGTTTGCGTGATTAGCGGCAACCCGCGCTTTTTCGCCGCCGGGGCCGATCTCAACGAAATGGCGGAAAAAGATCTGCCCGCCACTTTCGACGATGTTCGTCCTCGCCTGTGGGCACGTATTGATGCCTTCAACAAGCCGCTGATCGCGGTGGTTAACGGTTACGCGCTGGGAGCCGGGTGCGAGCTGGCTCTTCTGTGCGACCTGGTGATTGCCGGGGATAACGCGCGCTTCGGCCTGCCGGAAATTACTCTCGGCACCATGCCAGGGGCGGGCGGTACGCAGCGGCTTATCCGTTGTGTTGGCAAAGCGCTGGCCAGCCGAATGGTGCTGAGCGGTGAAAGCATTGATGCAGAACGAGCGCAACAGGCTGGGCTGGTGAGTGACATTCACCCGGTGAATCTCTCCGATGAATACGCGCTCAAGCTGGGGGCGACCATCGCCCGTCACTCACCGCTGGCGCTGCGGGCGGCAAAACAGTCTCTACGCGCTGCGCAAGAAGTGGGGCTCCAGGCCGGTCTGGTGCAGGAACGTCAGCTGTTTACGCTGCTGAGCGGCACCGAAGATCGTCGTGAAGGCGTCAGCGCCTTTTTAGAAAAACGCACACCGGAATTTAAAGGACGCTAATCGTGGATGCATTTATTCTCAGCGAAGTGGAGCAGGGCGTGATGACTATCATCCTGAACCGCCCGGACCGACTCAACAGCTTTAACGACGTGATGCACCAGCAGCTTGCCGATTGCCTGAAACAGGCCGAGCGCGACGACACCATTCGTTGCCTGCTGATCACCGGCGCCGGACGCGGATTTTGCGCCGGACAGGATCTGAACGACCGTAACGTTGACCCGAGCGGCCCCGCGCCAGATCTGGGCATGTCGGTGGAACGCTTCTACAACCCGCTGGTGCGCCGCTTAGCCGCGTTGCCGAAGCCGGTTATCTGCGCCGTCAACGGCGTTGCCGCTGGTGCTGGTGCCACACTGGCCTTGGGCTGCGACATCGTCCTCGCCGCGCGCTCGGCGAAGTTTGTCATGGCCTTCAGCAAGCTCGGTCTGGTGCCGGACTGCGGCGGAAGCTGGGTGCTGCCGCGCGTAGCCGGTCGCGCTCGCGCCGTCGGCTTGCTGATGCTTGGCGATAACCTCAGCGCCGAACAGGCCGCGCTGTGGGGCATGATCTGGCAAGTGGTCGACGATGCCGAGTTGAACGATGCCGCGTTGACCATGGCGCGCCATTTCGCGACGCAGCCGACCTATGGCCTGGGGCTGATTAAGAAAGCCTTGCAGCTTTCCGAAACCAACACGCTGGATCAGCAGCTTGAGCTTGAACGCGACTACCAGCGCATGGCCGGTCGCAGCGACGACTATCGCGAAGGGGTCAGCTCCTTCCTCGCCAAACGTCCACCACAGTTCAGCGGGAAATAAGCCATGACGCAAACTCTTCATCGCATTGCCGTGATCGGCGGCGGAACAATGGGTGCAGGCATTGCCGAGGTGGCTGCCTGCGCCGGACATTCGGTTCTGCTGTATGACATTTCCGCTGAGGCGATTACTCGCGCCATTGAGGGTATTCGCCAGCGACTCGACGTTCGAGTTGGTCGTGGAAAAATCAGTGCGGAACAGGCCAGTGAGCTGCTGGGACGGATCGCACCCGCGACTGAACTGAATCAGCTTGCCGACGCACAAATGGTGATTGAAGCCGCTTCTGAGCGGCTGGAAATTAAAAAAGCGCTGTTCAGTCAGTTGGCGGATATCTGCTCGCCGTCAACGCTGCTGACCAGTAATACCTCGTCGATCTCAATTACCACAATTGCGGCGGGAGTGAAGCATCCGGAACGTGTGGCGGGGCTGCACTTCTTTAACCCTGCACCGGTGATGAAACTGGTGGAAGTGGTGAGCGGCCTTGCCACCTCAACCGAGGTAGTCGAGCAGCTTTGCCAGTGCGTAATCGCCTGGGGCAAGCAGCCGGTGCGCTGCCGCTCAACGCCGGGTTTTATCGTCAACCGCGTGGCGCGTCCGTATTACGCTGAAGCCTGGCGCGCGCTGGAAGAACAGGTTGCGTCAGCGGAAGTGATTGATGCGGCACTGCGCGACGGCGGCGGCTTCCCGATGGGGCCGCTGGCGCTGACCGACTTGATTGGTCAGGACGTCAACTTTGCCGTGACCTGTTCGGTGTTTAACGCTTTCTGGCAGGACCGCCGTTTTCTACCGTCTTTGCTGCAACAGGAGCTCGCTCTGGCGGGGCGTCTGGGCAAAAAGAGCGGCCACGGCGTCTATCGCTGGCCTGCTGAAGTATCGCCTGAACTGGCTGTTGCAGCGGTAGCGCCTGAAAATGCAGCAAAAAATATCAAGCGTGACGTTGTCACTGAACTGGATGATGTGCTGCTCCTTGAAACTACCGGTGAAACCGCGCTGGCCTTAAGCGTGCAGCACCAGCGCCCGGTGGTGGTGTATGACCATGCTGCGGGCGACACCGTCGTGCTGGCAAGCGCACCAACCAACCCGGATTCAGCCACCGACAAAGCAGTGTACTACTTCCAGCAGCAGGGCAAAAAGGTGCTGCGTATTGCCGACTACCCAGGGCTGCTGGTATGGCGCACGGTAGCGATGCTGGCGAACGAAGCGCTGGATGCGCTGCAAAAAGGAGTCGCCAGCGCCGAGGATATCGATACCGCCATGTGTTTGGGGGTCAACTACCCGCACGGGCCGCTGGCCTGGGGTGAATCGCTCGGCTGGGGACGTGTGCTGCGTCTGCTGGAAAATCTACAACAGCACTATGGCGAGGAACGCTATCGCCCGAGTGCGCTGCTGCGCCAGAAAGCGCTGATGGAGATGCGTCATGAGTAATGAAGCCTGGCGCAACGCCCGCGCCATGTATGTGAAAGACACCTGCGCGCAGGCGCTGGGGATTGAAATTATTGAGATGGACGACGGTTATTCGCAGATGACCATGACCGTGTCGCCGTCGCAGCTGAATGGCCATCAGACCTGTCACGGCGGGCAACTGTTTTCACTGGCGGATACTGCCTTTGCTTACGCCTGCAACAGTCAGGGACTGGCAGCAGTAGCCTCAGCGGGCAGTATCGACTTTCTGCGCCCGGCCTTTGCAGGTGACAAACTGACCGCCACCGCGCGGGTCAAGCAGCAAGGCAAACTCACTGGCGTTTACGACATTGAAATTGTCAATCAGCAACACAAAACCGTGGCTCTGTTTCGCGGCAAATCCCACCGCATCGGTGGCACGATTACAGGAGAAGTCTAATGCGTGACGCATTTATTTGTGACGGTATTCGTACCCCGATTGGTCGCTACGGCGGGGCGCTGGCAGGCGTGCGTGCCGACGATCTGGCGGCCATCCCGTTGCGTGAATTACTCAACCGCAACCCACGCCTGGATCCCAGCGCTATTGACGATGTGATCTTCGGTTGCGCCAACCAGGCGGGCGAGGATAACCGCAACGTGGCGCATATGGCGACCCTGCTGGCGGGTTATCCGCACAGCGTTGCCGGCACGACCATCAACCGTCTGTGCGGCTCCGGGCTTGATGCGATCGGCTTCGCTGCTCGCACGATCAAAGCCGGTGATGCCGACCTGCTGATCGCTGGTGGTGTTGAGTCAATGTCCCGCGCGCCGTTCGTGATGGGTAAGGCAACGACGCCATACCAGCGTCAGGCAGAAATGTTTGATACCACCATTGGCTGGCGTTTTGTGAACCCGCTCATGCAGCAACAATTCGGAACTGACAGCATGCCGGAAACGGCGGAGAATGTAGCTGAATTGTTAAATGTAAGCCGAGAAGACCAGGACGCCTTTGCGTATCGCAGCCAGCAGCGCACGGCGAAAGCCCAGCGTGACGGCATTCTGGCGCAGGAAATTGTGCCGGTACAAATCATTGGCAAGAAAGGGGCAGTTAGCGCAGTACGTGAAGATGAACATCCGCGTGCAGAAACCACGCTGGAGCAACTCGCACAACTGAAAACACCGTTTCGTAAGAACGGCGTGGTCACCGCAGGCAATGCCTCTGGGGTGAACGACGGCGCGGCAGCAATGATCGTAGCCAGCGAGCAACACATAAAGGCCCAGGGACTAACGCCGCGTGCACGCATTGTCGCGATGGCGACGGCGGGCGTGGAGCCGAAGTTTATGGGGCTTGGGCCAGTTCCTGCGGTACGAAAAGTGCTGGAGCGCGCCGGGCTGAATATCAACGATATGGATGTGATTGAGCTGAATGAAGCCTTTGCCGCCCAGGCGTTGGGTGTGATGAGACAGCTTGGACTGGCAGATGACGCAGAACACGTGAATCCCAATGGGGGGGCTATCGCTTTAGGTCACCCGCTGGGGATGAGCGGTGTGCGGTTAGCGCTGGCCGCAACGCTGGAGCTGGAACGACGCAATGGACGTTATGCGCTGTGTACGATGTGTATTGGCGTGGGTCAGGGCATTGCCATGATCCTTGAGCGAGTGTGAGCTAATTGACCTGCGAGTGCCCTACAAAATGACAACGACAACAACAAAATTAGATCCGATTGAAACCGCATCGCGTGACGAATTACAGGCTTTGCAAACCGAGCGTTTGAAATGGACGTTAAAACACGCCTATGAAAATGTCCCGATGTACCGCCGTAAGTTCGACGCGGCGGGGGTTCACCCGGATGATTTCCGTGAGCTGAGCGATCTGAGCAAGTTTCCCTACACCACCAAGCAGGATCTGCGTGACAACTATCCCTTCGACACCTTCGCGGTACCGATGGAGCAGGTGGTGCGTATCCATGCATCATCCGGCACCACGGGTAAACCGACAGTGGTGGGCTATACGCAAAATGATATCGATACCTGGGCTAACATCGTCGCCCGCTCGCTGCGTGCCGCAGGCGGTACCGCGAAAGATAAAATCCACGTCGCTTATGGCTATGGCCTTTTCACCGGCGGACTGGGCGCGCACTACGGCGCGGAACGCCTGGGGGCAACGGTTATCCCGATGTCCGGCGGTCAAACCGAGAAACAGGCGCAGCTGATTCGCGATTTCAAACCTGACATGATTATGGTCACGCCATCCTACTGTCTGAACCTGATTGAAGAGCTGGAGCGCCAGATGGGCGGTGACGCGCGGGGTTGTTCGCTGCGTACCGGTGTCTTTGGCGCAGAGCCGTGGACAACGGGGATGCGCGCGGAGATCGAACGTCGCCTGGGTATTACGGCGCTGGATATTTATGGCCTCTCGGAAGTGATGGGGCCGGGCGTGGCGATGGAGTGCATCGAAACGGGTGATGGTCCGACAATATGGGAGGATCATTTCTTCCCGGAAGTGGTCAATCCGGATGACGGTACGCCACTGGCCGACGGAGAGCACGGCGAACTGCTGTTCACCACGCTGACGAAAGAAGCGCTACCGGTCATTCGTTATCGTACCCGCGACCTGACGCGCCTGCTGCCGGGTACCGCACGCACGATGCGTCGTATGGATCGCATTAGCGGGCGCAGCGACGATATGCTGATTATTCGCGGCGTCAACGTCTTCCCATCGCAGGTGGAAGAAGAGATCCTCAAGATTGAACATCTGGCTCCGCATTACCAGTTGGAAGTGGATCGCCGAGGACATCTTGATTCGCTTTCGGTACGCGTGGAGCTTAAAGAGAGTAGCCTGGTGCTAAGCCATGAGCAGCGCTGCCAGATTTGCCATCATTTGCGTCATCGTATTAAGTCGATGGTCGGTATTTCAACGGACGTAAGCATTGTTAACTGCGGCAGCATCCCGCGCTCAGAAGGAAAGGCGTGTCGGGTGTTCGACCTGCGCAAAGTTGCCGCCAACGGCTAAGCCTCGTAGGCCTGATAAGCGCAGCGCCATCAGGCGAGAGCGCACAAGTTGCCGGATGGCGCGTTGCCTTATCCGGCCTACAAATTCCTGCCATATCGCGGAAATTTTCCTGTGCTATGATTCAAAAAGGACAAAAAAGACAACAGTATGAATCATATGGAAAAACTCGATAGTTTTATTCAGCAGGCGGTAACCGCAATGCCGGTCAGCGGCACCTCGCTTATCGCCTCGCTTTACGGGGACTGTTTATCGCAACGCGGTGGAGAAGTCTGGCTCGGTAGCGTTGCCGCGCTGCTGGAAGGGCTTGGCTTCGGTGAACGTTTTGTACGTACCGCGCTGTTTCGCCTTAATAAAGAAGAATGGCTGGACGTAGTACGTATCGGCCGTCGCAGTTTCTACCGCCTGAGTGATAAAGGGCTACGCTTGACGCGCCGCGCCGAGAGCAAAATCTACCGTGCCAGCGCCCCTGAGTGGGACGGTACCTGGCTGCTGCTGCTGTCGGAGGGGCTGGAGAAAAATACCCTGGCCGAAGTTAAAAAGCAGCTGTTATGGCAAGGTTTTGGCGTACTGGCGCCGAGTCTGCTGGCGTCGCCATCGCAAAAGCTGGCTGACGTACAGTCGCTGCTCCATGAAGCTGGGGTGGCGGAAAACGTCATCGTTTTTGAGGCGCATTCGCCGTTGGCACTCTCCCGCGCTGCGCTGCGTGAGCGGGTAGAAGGGTGCTGGCACTTAACCGAACAAAATGCCATGTACGAGGCGTTTATCACGCTGTTCCGTCCGTTGTTACCGCTACTGCGTGACGCCGGGCCGGACGAACTTACGCCAGAGCGCTGCTTCCAGATCCGCCTGTTGCTCATTCACTTCTATCGTCGGGTTGTGCTCAAAGATCCGCTGCTGCCGGAAGAATTGTTGCCTGCTCACTGGCTGGGTCAGACGGCGCGTCAGCTGTGCATTAATATTTATCAACGTGTTGCGCCCGGCGCCCAGGTTTTCGTCAGCGAAAAAGGCGAGAGCTCGGTGGGGGAACTGCCCGCGCCGGGTCCGCTCTATTATCAACGCTTCGGCGGATTAGCCGAGGTGTAACAGGAGAAGCCATGCCGATTTACCAGATTGACGGGATGATCCCGGTAGTTCCTGCAGAAAGCTATGTTCACCCAACCGCAGTGCTGATTGGCGATGTCATTCTCGGCAAAGGTGTTTATGTTGGTCCCAACGCCAGCCTGCGCGGAGATTTTGGGCGTATCGTGGTTAAAGATGGGGCGAATATCCAGGATAACTGCGTAATGCACGGATTTCCCGGCCTGGATACGGTGGTAGAAGAGGACGGACATATCGGCCACGGCGCGATTCTGCATGGCTGTGTGATTGGGCGTAACGCGCTGGTCGGCATGAGCGCGGTGATTATCGATGGCGCGACCATCGGTGAAAACAGTATCGTTGGTGCTTCGGCGTTTGTGAAAGCGCGCGCTGAGATGCCTGCCAACCATCTGATTGTCGGCAGCCCGGCGAAAGCGATTCGCATGTTAACTGAGCAGGAACTGGTGTGGAAAAAACAGGGCACTCGCGAGTATCAGGTGCTGGTGGGGCGCTGTCAGCAGACGCTTGCAGAAGTGGAGCCGCTGACTGCGGTAGAACCCGACAGAAAGCGGCTGGAGTTTGATGAGAATTTGGAACCTAAGTCAGCGAGTTAGCGATTCTACGCAATACCCGGTGTCAGAACTGATAGCTGGCGGTAACGCTGACGTTACGCGGCTCACCATAAACGATAGAACCGTCGATATTCGTGTCGTAGGTTTTATCGAACAGGTTATTAAGGTTACCCTGCACTGAGAAGTTTTTTGTTACCTGGTAGCGGGTGAACAAATCTACCAGGGCGTAGCTTCCTTGTTCCGCGCGGAATGTGCCATAAGGCGTGACCGTATCGCTGTAAACACGATTCTGCCAGTTAACTCCACCGCCGACGGTCAGTTCCGGCATGGCTGGCAGGCGATAACGGGTAAACAGTTTTACCGTGGTCCGCGGCAGGTTTGGGTTTACTGCATTGCCTTCGTTGTCTTCTGCAACATAGCGTGTCGCACCAAACGTCATCTGCCAGTTATCGGTGATCGCACCGTTAATCTCGAATTCGACCCCTTTGCTGACCGTACCATCCATCGCTTTAAAGGCCGTGTCGCCATTGCTACCGGCGATTGGCACGCCGGTTGATTGCGCTACGTTATCCTGTTCAATGCGGAACACCGCGAGCGTGGTGGTTAAACGGCTGTTCATCCAGTCGGACTTCAGGCCAAGCTCATAGTTGTTGCCGGTGATCGGAGAGAGATATTTACCGGAACTGTCGCGCTTGTTCTGCGGCTGGAAGATTGAGGTATAGCTGGCGTAGGTAGACCAGTTATCGTCAATGTCATAGACCAGACCCGCATACGGCGTGGTGTGGTTTTGCTCCATGCTGTAGGTCAGGGTGTCGATACGCCAGTTGGTGTAACGTGCGCCAACAATCAAATGCAGTGGGTCGGCCAGCGAAATACGCGTTGCGGCGTACAGCGATTTCATGTGCGTGGTATCGTCCTGAGCTAATGACTGCGGGTTCCAGTTGGTTTCCGGGAAGTTACCATCGTAGGTATAGAAGCTGCCGATTTCGTTGGGGAAAACGTTCGCCCACGAGCTTTCATAACGGTTATTCTGTTTACTGTAGCTGCCGCCCAACATCAGATTATGCTGGCGACCAAACAGATCATAACCGCCGTCGGCGAATAGATCGACAGCATCCACTTTACGTTTGCCGCTGTTCCAGCCGGTTCCTCCGACGTAGTCATATCCTGGACCATAGTTACCATATGGGCCAATCAGCGTGCCGTCGGCCTTATTAACATAGGCATCGACGTACATCATTTTACTGTCGAACTTGACCTCGGAGTGGGTGGCGTTCATGGTCGCCTGCCAGGTATCGGCAAAACGTTGTTTGATGGTGACAAACACTTTGTTGAAGTCTTTATCGTTGTAAGCCCAGTCCGGCGCAGTGCTACGCGAGCGGTCGTAGCTGTTTTTACTGCCATCGGTATTCCAGCGCGGCAATCCACCCCAGGTTGGGCTGTTGATATCAATGCGCTGATATTCATAGCCCGCAGACAGGCTGGTGGTGTCACCCAAATCGGCATCGACAATCCCGGAGAAGAACATTTTTTCGCTATTGTAGTGATCAAGCCAGGAGTCGTTATTCTGGTAACCCGCCACGATGCGGCCGCGCACGTTGCCGTCTGCTGTAAGCGGGCTTTGCAGATCGGTCACATAGCGTTGTTTGTTCCAACTGCCATATTCCGCTGAAACATTACCGGTGAACTCGCGGCTGGTGGCATGCTTACGGATCATGTTAATGGAGGCTGAAGGGTTACCCGTCCCGGTCATTAGCCCGTTTGCGCCACGGACCACTTCGACACGCTCAAAAAGGGCGGTGTCAGAAAGGGCGTCACCGAGATTCCAGCGGGATTCAAAATAGGTCGGGATCCCATCGACCATATAGTTATCAATCTGAAATCCGCGCGAGTAATAGCTGCTGCGATCTGAATCCGCCTGGCTTTTGCTTATCCCCAACGTGTTATCCATCACATCGCCCAGCGTTTGCAACTGCTGATCTTCCATGCGCTGCTGGCTGACAATGCTGACTGATTGCGGGATATCGCGCTGTGTCATCTGCATTTTTGTGCCAGCGGTCGTCGATTTAACGCTGTAATCCTGCTCCTCACTGGATGCGGCTGGAGCAGAACCTTCCACGATTACTGTCTCTTCAGCAGGGGCTGCGAGGCTGGTGGAAGGTAAAAGCGCTAGCGTGATGCATGCTGCCAGCAAAGAAGGGGCAAGGCCCGGTTGGCGTTGAACATTCCCGTTGAGTGTTGTGAAAGACATCGAAAAGTCCTTGATAATTATTAATATTAAGTTCAAATCACCGGTAGTTGTGATGAACCCTTTGGTTGTAAATTATTAAATGCGCATGTAAATACAAATGCGAAATATACGCATTAGCACTCAATGTGTAAACAGATGCTACGGCATAAATGAAATATTGTTTCAGTACTATGCTTGAGCAATAGCGCAGGGAAATGGTTATAAGAGCAGCACTGACTGGGGTTTTCGCTTAAAAAATCGAGGGTTAAAGTTGAAAGAGCGTGAGTAACTCGCTCATACTCTATACTCGCAGAGTTACCCGGCGTAGCATGGCAAAACGCTTGGGCTGTTAATGAAAAAGGAAAACGTCGTGGCAGAAGAAACTATATTCAGCAAAATTATTCGTCGTGAGATTCCGTCGGATATCGTATACCAGGATGAACTGGTCACTGCGTTTCGTGATATTTCCCCTCAGGCACCAACGCATATCCTGATCATTCCTAACATTCTGATCCCAACTGTCAACGATGTGACGGCGGAACATGAACAGGCATTGGGCCGCATGATCACCGTTGCGGCGAAAATTGCTGAGCAGGAAGGCATTGCTGCAGATGGGTACCGCTTAATCATGAACACCAACCGCCACGGGGGGCAGGAGGTGTATCACATTCATATGCACCTGCTGGGTGGACGTGCGCTTGGCCCAATGCTTGCGCATAAAGGTCTGTAAGCATGACCAGAGGATGCATTGCGCTTTCACTGGGCTTGTTGTTGCTGGCGGGTTGTCGAACACATCCTGAAATCCCGGTAAGTGATGAACAGTCGCTGGTGATGGAATCAACAATTCTGGCGGCGGGTATTACAGCAGAGCAGCCCACGTTAACAACGTCTGATATTCAGGCTTCGGCATCCTCTCGACTCTATAACGAAAGACAAGAACCCGTTACCGTTCATTATCGGTTTTACTGGTATGACGCCAGAGGGCTGGAAATGCACCCTCTGGAAGCGCCACGCAGTGTGACTATTCCGGCTCATTCGTCGGTGACGCTGTACGGCAGCGCCAATTTTCTGGGGGCGCACAAGGTTAGACTTTATCTTTATTTGTAAGGGGTGAATCTTGATGAACAAAATGAATCGCTACGCACTGATTGCCGCGCTGGCGATGTTTCTCTCTGGCTGTGTGGCGCAACGTGAGCCCGCGCCGGTAGAGGAAGTGAAGCCGGTACCGGAACAGCCTGCGCAGCCGCAACAGCCGGTGCCGGTTGTGCCAACGGTGCCAAGTATACCGCAGCAGCCGGGCCCAATTGAGCATGAAGACCAAACGGCGCAGCCTACGCCACGTCAACGTCACTATGACTGGAACGGGGCTATGCAGCCGATGGTCGGCAAAATGCTGCAGGCAGACGGCGTCAAAGCGGGCGGCGTTCTGCTGGTTGATAGCGTGAATAACCGCACCAACGGCTCGTTGAACGCGGGTGAAGCCACCGAAACCTTACGTAACGCGCTGGCGAATAACGGTAAGTTTACGCTGATTTCTGCCCAACAGCTGGCTGTCGCCAAACAGCAGTTAGGTCTGTCGCCGAATGACAGTCTGGGAACGCGCAGTAAAGCGATTGGTATCGCCCGTAACGTTGGCGCGCAGTATGTGCTTTATTCCAGCGCATCCGGCAACGTCAATTCGCCTGCGCTGCAAATGCAATTAATGCTGGTACAAACTGGCGAGATAATCTGGTCAGGTAAAGGTGCCGTTCAGCAACAATAACAGACTCACGCGCGGCGAAGTGTTGTCGCGCTATTTCCCGCAGTATCATCCCGTCGCAACCAGCCAAACCGGCCTGAGCGGCGGGAGTTGCATCATTGAACACCGTTCCCACCGGCTGGTACTGCGCTGCCATCACGACCCTGACGCGCCGGAATCTCATTTCTTACGCCAATATCATGCGCTAAAACACCTGCCAGAAAGCCTTGCGCCACGTCCTCACTTTTATACGCGTGGGTGGATGGCAGTCGAGTTTTTTCACGGTAAGGTAGAATCCAGATTACCGGACGCCGACGAACTCGCAGGCTTACTGTATCATCTGCACCAGCAACCCCGATTGGGCTGGCGAATCAACCTGCTTCCGCTACTTGAACAGTACTGGCAGTGTGGCGATCCGGCGCGTCGTACACCATGCTGGCTGCGCGCGCTGAAGCGGCTAAGGAAACGAGGTGAGCCTCGACCTTTGCGCCTGGGGCCGCTGCATATGGATGTTCACGGTGACAACATCGTACGTACGGCATCAGGGCTGCGGCTGATTGACTGGGAATACGCCGGAGACGGTGATATTGCCCTGGAGCTGGCGGCAGTATGGGTTAGCGATGAATCCCAGCACCAACAGTTGGTTAGCACCTACGCCCAACGAGCGCACATTGAGCCAGACGTTTTGTGGCGACAGGTCAGACAATGGCAACCCTGGATAATGATGCTGAAGGCGGGGTGGTTTGAGTATCGCTGGCGGCAAACCGGCGATCGACAATTTATCAGGCTGGCCGATGAAACCTGGCGGCAGCTAACAATGAAAGGATAAGGAGAGCAGTGTGGGCCCAGTAATGTTGGATGTCGAAGGGTATGAGCTGGACGCTGAAGAGCGTGAGATTCTGGCACATCCGCTGGTAGGTGGGTTGATCCTCTTTACCCGAAATTATCATGATCCGGAACAGCTGCGTGAATTAGTGCGTCAGATCCGGGCTGCGTCACGTAACCATCTGGTGGTGGCGGTAGATCAGGAAGGCGGACGCGTACAGCGTTTTCGTGAGGGCTTTACCCGCCTGCCTGCGGCTCAATCCTTTGCTGCGTTGCATGGTCTGGAAGAGGGCGGCAAACTGGCTCAGGACGCCGGGTGGTTGATGGCCAGCGAAATGATCGCGATGGACATTGATATCAGCTTTGCACCCGTGCTGGATGTGGGCCATATCAGCGCGGCAATCGGCGAGCGTTCTTACCATGCCGATCCGCTAAAAGCGCTGGCGATGGCGACCCGCTTCATTGACGGGATGCATGCTGCTGGCATGAAAACGACCGGTAAACATTTCCCAGGACATGGGGCGGTGACGGCGGATTCACACAAAGAAACCCCAACCGATCCACGCCCAGAAGCCGAGATTCGTGCGAAAGATATGTCCGTGTTCCAGACGTTGATTACGGAAAACAAACTGGATGCCATTATGCCTGCGCATGTCATCTACAGTGATGTCGATCCGCGTCCGGCGAGTGGCTCACCTCACTGGTTGAAAACGGTGCTACGTCAGGAACTTGGCTTCGATGGTGTCATTTTCTCCGACGATTTGTCGATGGAAGGGGCGGCGATTATGGGAAGCTATGCGGAGCGTGGACAGGCGTCGCTGGATGCAGGTTGCGATATGATCCTGGTCTGCAATAATCGTAAGGGAGCGGTCAGTGTGTTAGATAATCTGTCGCCGATCAATGCAGAACGTGTTACACGTTTGTATCATAAAGGTTCATTTTCACGTCAGGAACTGATGGACTCGGCACGCTGGAAGACGGTAAGCGCTCAGCTTAACCAACTTCATGAGCGCTGGCAGGAAGAGAAAGCAGGTCATTAACGCAAGTTTGGCGAGGATGCGATGATTATCTATTTACACGGTTTTGACTCTAACAGCCCGGGCAACCATGAGAAGGTGTTGCAGCTGCAATTCATCGACCCGGATGTCAGGCTGATTAGCTACAGTACGCGGCATCCTAAACATGATATGCAGCATCTGCTGAAAGAAGTGGACAAAATGCTGCAGCTGAATGTGGATGACCGTCCGCTGATTTGTGGTGTGGGGCTCGGGGGATATTGGGCTGAACGGATTGGTTTCCTGTGTGATATTCGTCAGGTAGTGTTTAATCCCAACCTGTTCCCGTATGAGAACATGGAAGGCAAAATCGACAGACCTGAGGAGTATGCAGACATCGCAACAAAATGCGTGACCAATTTCCGTGAGAAGAATCGCGATCGCTGCCTGGTGATCCTGTCACGTCATGATGAAGCGCTTAACAGTCAGCGTTCGTCGGAAGAGCTGCATCATTTTTACGAGATAGTCTGGGACGAAGAGCAGACGCATAAGTTTAAGAATATCTCTCCGCATTTGCAGCGCATCAAAGCGTTCAAGACGTTAGGTTAATTCTTATTGAGTGTGTAAAAAACCAGCCATCGGGCTGGTTTTTTTGTTCTTAAAGTTCCGGTTGTCTATCTTTTCAGCATCAAAACTTGATACATATCAATTTTGGTATGACCAATGCACCGTTCGTGTTATTCTCACTCTCGAAGAACATTTTCATTGCCGTAACTTGTTGTTAATTAAAGGCTATGCTCATAACTTTTAATTAACAATTGGTTAATAAATTTGAGGGGGTCACGTTGACTACACCATTGAAAAGGATCGTGATTGTCGGCGGCGGTGCTGGCGGACTGGAAATGGCGACGCAGCTGGGTAAAAAACTCGGGCGTAAGAAAAAGGCCAAAATCACACTGGTAGACAGAAACCACAGTCACTTGTGGAAACCGTTACTGCATGAAGTGGCGACGGGTTCACTGGACGAAGGTGTGGATGCGCTGAGTTATTTGGCTCATGCCCGTAACCATGGCTTCCAGTTCCAGTTAGGCTCGGTGGTGGATATCGATCGTGAAGCGAAGACCATTACTCTCGCTGAGCTGCGCGATGAGAAGGGTGAGCTACTGGTTCCTGAGCGTAAAGTGCCGTATGACACGCTGGTGATGGCGTTGGGCAGTACGTCTAACGATTTCAACACCCCTGGCGTGAAAGAAAACTGCATTTTCCTCGATAACCCGCATCAGGCGCGTCGATTCCACCAGGAGATGCTGAATCTGTTCCTGAAGTATTCCGCGAATCTGGGCGCTAACGGAAAAGTGAATATCGCCATTGTGGGCGGCGGTGCGACGGGTGTTGAACTCTCCGCTGAGCTGCACAATGCGGTAAAACAACTGCACAGCTATGGTTACAAAGGGCTGACCAATGACGCGCTGAACGTTACGCTGGTCGAAGCCGGTGAGCGTATTCTGCCTGCGTTGCCGCCGCGTATTTCCGGTGCTGCGCATAATGAGTTAACCAAACTGGGCGTACGCGTACTGACCCAGACGATGGTAACCAGCGCTGACGAAGGGGGACTGCACACCAAAGATGGCGAATACATTAAAGCCGATCTGATGGTGTGGGCGGCGGGTATCAAAGCGCCAGACTTTATGAAAGACATTGGCGGTCTGGAAACGAACCGTATTAACCAACTGGTGGTTGAGCCAACTCTGCAGAGCACGCGCGATCCTGACGTGTACGCGATTGGCGACTGCGCTTCCTGCGCTCGCCCGGAAGGCGGTTTTGTGCCTCCGCGCGCTCAGGCAGCACACCAGATGGCGACCTGCGCGATGAACAATATTCTGGCACAGATGAACGGTAAGCCGCTGAAAGCGTATCAGTACAAAGATCACGGCTCTCTGGTCTCGCTCTCTAACTTCTCTACCGTGGGTAGCCTGATGGGCAACCTGACCCGTGGTTCGATGATGGTGGAAGGACGTATTGCGCGCTTTGTGTACATCTCACTGTACCGCATGCACCAGATTGCTTTGCACGGCTACTTCAAAACCGGGCTGATGATGCTGGTCGGCAGTATCAACCGGGTGATTCGCCCGCGTCTGAAACTGCATTAATATCGACCTGTGGCGTCGGATGATTTTACGCATCCGACGCCTTCCTTCAGAGTTGTCTGAATCATTCCGCTTTCGCTTCACCTCCCGCTATTTTCATCCGTAATCTGATTGGCATTCCTTACCTTCTGTTGCAAAGTTGTTGCTAATAGCAAAAAAGGAGGTAGTCCCGTGAATAAATCAATGTTGGCGGGTATAGGGATTGGCGTAGCTGCTGCGCTGGGTGTTGCAGCGGTGGCCAGTCTGAACGTTTTCGAGCGTGGCCCACAGTATGCGCAAGTTGTCTCTGCAACACCGATTAAAGAGTCGGTAAAAACACCGCGTCAGGAGTGCCGGAACGTAACGGTCACCCACCGCAAGCCGGTACAAGATGAAAACCGTATCGCGGGTTCCGTACTGGGCGCGGTTGCGGGTGGTGTTATTGGGCATCAGTTTGGCGGTGGACGTGGTAAAGATATTGCTACCGTGGCCGGTGCTTTAGGCGGCGGCTATGCAGGTAACCAGATTCAGGGTTCGATGCAGGAAAACGATACTTACACCACCACGCAGCAGCGTTGTAAAACGGTGTATGACAAATCTGAAAAGATGCTGGGCTACGACGTGACGTACAAAATTGGCGATCAGCAGGGGAAAATCCGTATGGATAAGGACCCCGGCGCGCAAATTCCGTTGGATAACAACGGACAGTTGGTACTGAATAACAAAGCGTAAAATAGCATTATCCTGAACATTAGCCCCCCATTCGCTCAGGCTGGGGGGCTTTTTTTATCAGAAGGTTAAGGCGTAGTTCAGACCAAAAGTACGACCCCGGCCCTTGTATTCATACAGTGACGGGCTGCCGTAGGTTGGGCTATACAGTAGTGGCGCACGTTGTCCCCACAGTGTGGTGTACTCTTCATTCAGCAGGTTTTCCACGCTGAAGGTCAGCTTACCCAACGGGAGCTGATAGCTGCCGATAAAGTCCATCGTGTTATAGCCATCCAACTTGTTACCGCTGGCGTCGGTCAGATCAAATGTTTGCTGGCTCTGTACGCGCAAGGTCCACGGTTCTGGTGCCCAGCCGACCCACGCGGTTGCTTTGGACGGTGAGGCCAGCGTGACATCCCATTTTTGCCATTTACCGTTCTGTTTCACTTCCGATTTAATGACGTTGAAGTTGCCACCCAGGCTCCAGTCCGTGTCCGCAATGAAATAATCCACCGCACCTTCAACGCCATAAATGCGGCGATCGTCGGGCTGAACGTTAATGGTCATATCGCTACGGTTGATAACGATCGATTTATCTGAAGTCGAGTAGTAAGCGGCCAGTTGCGTGCGCAGACTATCGCCGGTGTAGCGCCACCCCAGTTCGTACGAGTTAACTTTAATCCCTTCCAGACGTGAATCCGCCACGTTGACGCTGCGCTGGAGCTGGTAATGATCGCCAACCAGCGAATAGGTACCGTTACCGTAATATTTCCCTGGGTCCGGAAGCTCCACGCCCTGAGAAAAGTTAAACCACGTTTGCTGACGGTCGGTCAGGTGGGCAAGGATACCGGCGTTGAACAGGAAATTATCGTAATCGGTTTTGCCGCCCGGAATAGTATCGGCAGAGTTCGCAAGCCCGGTCGCGATTCCCTGCTGTTGAGCATAGCCAACGAAATCATCAACCCTGTTTTCGGTCCACTGATAGCGCACGCCGGCGCTGAGGGTAAAGATATCGTTAATGTCATAGCTGTTTTGCAGGAAAGGCGCGAAGTTGGTGATGCTGTAACCGGGGTAACGTCCGGTGGTATAAGCGGTACGGTTGTCCATGCCGCCGGAGGGCAGGGACCAGGCCAGATCGAAGAATTTCTGATTGGAGTCGAAGGTTTCGTGATCGGCATCGACACCCCACGTCAGCTCCCAGTTATCCATCAACTGGCTGTTGAGGGTAATTTTGGCACCAAACTGGTCTGTGTCCTGCTGTGATGCGGAGAAACTGGTGACTTTGCCTTTGCTGAGCGTAGGGAAGGGGTAGAATTTCAGCGATTCGTCACGGTAATAGATTTGGCTGACCAGGTTTTGGCCAAAAAAATCCGCATCTGAATATTGCAGGCTAATAAGATGACGTTCGGTGCCGGGAATACGATCGGAATTCAGTCCGCTGCTGGTATATGCTTTGCCGTTTCCGGTCACGGCGGACATGTTCTCGCCGAGATCCAGCCCGTAATCGTCATCCCCCTGACTTTTATAGTACTGCGTAACCAGTTGCAACTGACGGTTGTCGTCAAGTTCAATTGTCCCGGTGCCCATGACGTCCAGACGATCGGAGTGCTGTAGCCCGGTTTGGGTGTTATCGAGCAGCAGGGCATCGTGATTACCGTCATACCAGCCGCCAAATCGTTGATACGCGACGGACATACGCCCGGAAGCGCGATCGGTTCCGCCACTCACCGCCGCGGCAACGCGTTCATCATGATCGTTGCTATTGTTGAAGCCGCTTTTGCTCCCCAGTTCGAGTTCTACTTCACGCTCCGGCTGACCTTTTTTGGTGACAATGTTGATTAATCCGCCGGTACTGCCACCGCCATAAAGAGAGGTTGCGCCTGAAATGACTTCAATGTGCGCAATGTTAAATGGGTCAATGGAGTCAAGCTGACGGCTGTCGGTTCGCGAGGAGTTCAGACGGACGCCGTCAATTAGCACGACAATGGCGCGACCGCGCATGTTCATGCCATAGTTTGTGCGTCCCTGGCTACTAACATCGATTCCTGGGATTAGCTGAGCAAGAACATCCTTGAACTCTTTTCCTCCCTGAACCTGTTGTTCAATCTCGCTTCCTTCAATAACCCAGGTCGTTTGCGCCATTTCTGCCACGGTGCGCTGGCTACGGTTGGCGCTGACGATGAGGTTCTCTTCCTCAGCCGCAACAGCGGGTAAAGTTAAAGATAACAGAAGAGGATTGAGCACCCAGAGACGCTTATGCATTTGTATTCCTTTTAAAAAAGTCGGTCTGTTTTTGTTATAGCGGTAGAGAAACCGATGGTTACATTGTGAAACAGGCATTAAAACAAATGCGAATATTGCTGATAATAATTGTCGTTATCAATACTTTTTACAAAAAATGATCGGGTAACACGATGAAAACAATGAGAAATGTAGGGACAATAGAACGGGAATCTAACCGGGGGCTTTATCAGCTCCCGGTGGTGTGAGTACAGCGGGGGAATTGCGGCAAAGGCTTAAGCTTTGACGAGTTCGGGCCACAGTCGCAGGGTTGTGTGTGCGATCTGCATCAGTTTTTCAAACGTTGCGCCTTCACGGGCGCTGATCGACATACCTTGTAAAATACAGTTCAGGTATTCGGCCAGTTTTTGCACGTCGCAATGGGCCGGAATTTCGCCTCGTTGCTGGCGCTGGTGAAGGAACTGGGTAAGCGTCTGTTCCTGCATTGCATGGCGGGATTTCACCGTGTGTGCAATATCGCGGGAAGAGGCTGCCAGCGTCGCAGAAGTATTAATCATGAAACATCCCGCCGGGGTGTCCTTGCTGGTAAAGCAGGTCGCTATAGCGGTGAAATAGTCTTCCAGTGCGGACTCAAGGCTTTTTTCTTCACAAAACAGCTGGGCTTCGTGTTTCGCCGCAAAGCGGGTGATGTAGCGGTCCAGTACGGCACGGAACAACCCTTCTTTATTGGTGAACTCCGCATACAGCGTGGGCGCTTTTGCGCCGGTGGCTTCCACGAGATCGGCGAGCGAGGTCGCTTCATATCCGTGCTGCCAGAAGAGTGTCATGGCCTTATCAAGCGCGGCTTCCCTGTCGAACACTTTTGGTCGGCCACGGCTTTTTTTTGCACAACCTGTCGTTTCAGTTGTCATGGCGCCGATGTACCTTTGTTGGGTTTATTGAATAACCATTATAAAAATATTCGACTGCACACTCCAGCGGATTCACGATAAAAATAATTTATAGCTATTAGTATGAAAAATAAGACCTTTATATTTTATATAACGATCATTATAAAAAAATGTTGACGTGTGACCTGGATCACATCTATGATTTACCTATCGATCGTTAAGTTAATCTTTTCGACACCCATTCATCTGCTAAAGGTCACTATCATGAAAAACGTAAAAACACTGTTTGTTGCTGCTGTTCTTAGCTCACTGTCATCTGCAAGCTTTGCCGCTGTTGAAGTTCAATCCACTCCTGCGGGCCAAGAGAAAGTCGGTACTATTTCTGCGAATGCGGGGACTAACTTAGGTTCTCTGGAAGATCAACTGGCGCAGAAAGCCGATGAGATGGGTGCGAAGTCTTTCCGTATTACTTCCGTTACCGGTCCTAACACTCTTCACGGAACTGCTGTTATCTACAAATAAGATTTAACCCATCGCAATGCCACTGCGAGTTAAATAAAAAACCCCCGCGGAATAAAATCCAGCGGGGGTTTTTTTATACACTACGTTTACAGCGGTTGTTGAGCAACATCATGATGACGGGTCACATCGACCGGCATGCCTGAGCGAATCTCCATCGCATGATCCATGACGGCGGTATCTGTTTGCGCCGCATTTTTAAATGTCTGCATGGACGCGTTCAGCACGATCGGCAGCAGTTGCGGGTCGTCATTGATTTTTTCGGACAGCGGTTGGTGTACTTCCACCAGGCGCACGCCGTTAGGCTCAACGGATGCTTTGATCGGCGTATTGATAATATTGACCTTAGTTCCGGGCGTTACCTGACGGAACAGGGTTTCGATATCACCGTCGCGCAGACGAATACAGCCGGAACTGACGCGCATTCCGATGCCAAAATCAGCATTTGTACCGTGCAACAGGTACACGCCGCCGTATGCCGCTAAGCGAATCGCATGATGGCCCATCGGGTTATCCGGACCGGCAGGCACAACGGCAGGCAGGTCAATCCCGTTTGCTTTGTATCGCGCGCGGATATTTGCCGTCGGCGTCCAGGTAGGGTTGGCGCGTTTATCAGAGATGGTGGTTACCATCGTAGGCGTCAGCGTGTCACCACCTAGCTGGCCAATACCAATAGGATACACGGTCACCGAATTGGTCCCCGGCTGGTAATAATAAAGACGCAGTTCGGCGAGGTTGATAACAATACCTTCGCGCGGGGCATCAGGTAGCAGAGTTTGTAACGGGATCGTCAAAACGCTGCCCGGACGTGGTACGTAAGGGTCAACGCCAGGGTTGGCCTGCAGCAGCGCGAGAAAGCCGACATTGTACTTTTTCGCAATCGCTTCCAGAGAACCGCCATTGTCTTCAACAACGTGAACAGCATTCTGACCCACCAGACGGCTTCCCGGTGGCGGCAGCGGCCAGGTGTTTGCCTGAGCCGGAAGTGCTAATGCGAATGTCGCTGCAAGCGTAAAAAACGCGAGCCAGCGAGAGAGTCGTTTATTGTTTAACATCACCATAAATCCATTGTTTTTACGTGGTTTTTATTATGTAAAAGTAAACGAGAATTATGGCTGTTTGCTGTGTCGGGAAGTGCAGGGAAGTGCAAAGAGTTTGTAAATTCATCAGGCCGGGTGAGTGGTGTGCTCACCCGGCCTGTTCACTATGCTACGGCGTTTTCTTCAAGCTGACGCATAAACTGGCGGACCCAGTCGATCCGCGTTTTACGCTCGCTCAACTCCTGCATGAATTTCAGCCGGGTTGGACCGTCCAGACGGAAGTGCTGCGGCTGCTTTTGCAGTAAACCAATCAGCCAGACCGGGTTGACGTGGTTTTTCTCGGCAAATTCAATGGTACCGCCTTTTTCATTGCCTTCGAGCTTTCTGATCCCCAGTTTCTGCGCCTGCTGGCGTAAACGGGCGATATCCAGCAGCGTACGAGCCGGGTCGGGCAGCAAGCCAAAACGGTCTATCAGCTCAACCTTAATTTCTTCCAGCTCGTTTTCGCCTTTCGCACTGGCAATACGCTTGTAGAACGACAGTCGGGTGTTTACATCCGGGATATAGTCATCCGGCAGCAGAGACGGCATGCGCAGTTCAACTTCGGTTTGCTGGCTGGTGAGATCTTCCAGTGACGGCTCACGCCCTTCTTTGAGCGCATCGACCGCGTTTTCCAGCAGTTCCATATACAGTGAGAAGCCGATGCTTTCCATGGAACCACTCTGATCTTCACCCAGTAATTCCCCGGCGCCGCGAATTTCGAGGTCGTGGGTCGCCAGCGCAAAACCTGCACCCAAATCTTCCAGCGAGGCGATGGCTTCCAGACGTTTTTGCGCGTCGGTGGTCATTGCTTTCGGATGCGGCGTCAGCAGCCAGGCGTAAGCCTGGTGGTGAGAACGTCCCACACGACCGCGCAACTGGTGTAATTGCGCTAAACCGAAGTGATCCGCTCGTTCGATGATGATGGTGTTAGCGGTGGGGATGTCGATCCCGGTTTCGATAATGGTGGTACACACCAGCACGTTAAAACGCTGATGGTGGAAATCATTCATCACGCGTTCCAGTTCGCGCTCGCGCATTTGTCCGTGACCGATACCAATACGCGCTTCCGGCACCAGTTCTGCTAATCTGTCAGCGGTTTTCTGAATGTTTTCGACGTCGTTAAACAGATAATAAACTTGTCCCCCGCGCAGAACTTCACGCAGGATCGCCTCGCGTACCACCAGGTTGTCGTATTCGCGCACGAAGGTTTTGACCGCCAGACGACGAGCGGGCGGCGTGGCGATAATCGACAGATCGCGCATGCCGCTCATTGCCATATTGAGCGTACGTGGAATAGGCGTTGCCGTCAGGGTCAGAATATCGACATCTGCGCGCATCGCCTTGATGCGTTCTTTGTGGCGCACGCCGAAACGGTGCTCTTCATCGACAATCAGCAGACCCAGATCTTTTAACTTCACATCCGCTTGCAGCAGTTTGTGCGTGCCGATGAGAATATCAATTTTTCCCTCGGCAACTTGCTCCAGAATCTGCGCTTGCTCTTTGGCGCTACGGAAACGGGACAACATCTCAATGCGTACCGGCCAGTTGGCAAAGCGGTCGCGGAAGTTGTCGAAGTGCTGCTGTGCGAGCAGGGTGGTCGGCACCAGCACGGCAACCTGCTTGTGGTTCTCTACGGCGAGAAAGGCCGCGCGCATCGCGACTTCGGTTTTACCAAAGCCGACGTCGCCGCACACCAGGCGGTCCATGGCCAGCGGTTGACACATATCGCTGAGTACCGCGTTAATCGCCTGCGCCTGGTCAGGCGTGGTTTCAAACGGGAAGCTGTCGCAAAACAGCTGATACTGTTCACGGTCATGCTTAAAGGCAAAGCCTTCTTTCGCCGCGCGCTGGGCATAAATATCCAGCAGCTCTGCCGCAACATCGCGCACCTTCTCAGCGGCTTTCTGTCGGGCACGTGACCAGGCATCGCCGCCAAGTTTATGCAGCGGCGCATTCTCTTCTGCGCCACCTGCATAGCGGCTGATCAGATGCAGTGACGACACCGGCACGTACAGTTTGGCATCGTTGGCATAGGTGAGCATCAGATATTCACCGGTGATGCCGCCCGCTTCCAGCGTGGTCATACCGGCATAACGACCCACGCCATGCTCCAGATGCACCACCGGCTGACCGGGATGCAGCTCTGCGAGGTTACGAATTAACGTATCCGGGTTGATGGTGCGACGAGAATCCTGGCGGCGGCGCGCCACGCGTTCCCCAAGCAGATCGCTTTCACAAATCAGCGCCAGATTGCGTTTGCTATCGATGAAGCCGTGCTCAGCTGCGCCAATCATCAGATAACGACCGTTATCTACGGCTTCATCGAGTCGCAATATCCGCTTCGGCGCCACTTTGATACGGGCGAGCAGTTCGCCAAGTGCTTCACGGCGGCCTTCACTTTCCACCGAGAAAATCACCGGACCGGTGAAGCCTTCAAGGAATTTACGTAACGCATCTAACGGCGCTTTTTGCTGTGCCTGAACGGCGATATCCGGCAGCTTCTGGAACCCGAGGTTAGTATTCGCTGCTTTGTTCGCCAGACTCTCGGTTTTCAGTTGAACGCGCGGCCAGCGTTTAAGTTCAGAAAACAGCTCATCAACCCGCAGCCACAGCGATTCCGGCGGCAGAAGCGGGCGCATCGGATCAACACCGCGATTTTCAAAGCGTGACAGGGTATCGGCCTGGAAGCGTTCTGCGCTGGTCTCGATATCACCGGTATTCACCAATAACGTATTGGCGGGGAAGTAGCTGAACAGCGGCGGCAGCGGCTCGCTGAAAAACAGCGGTTGCCAGTATTCAATACCCGCAGGTAACGTGCCTTTGCTGACCTGCTGGTAAATATGTTCGGCGTCGCGTTTCACCTCAAAGGTATCACGCCACTGGCTGCGGAATAGCTCGATGGCCGTTTTGTCAGTCGGGAATTCGTGTGCGGGAAGCAAATTAATGGCATCGACTTCTTCCAGCGTGCGCTGGGTGTCGGTATCAAACAGACGCAGGCTGTCGATTTCGTCATCAAAGAAATCCAGACGATAAGGCAACTCGCTGCCCATCGGGAACAAATCCAACAACGCGCCGCGTGTGGCGTATTCGCCGTGTTCCATGACCTGATCAACATGGCGATAGCCCGCACTGTCCAGCTGTTCACGCAGAGCGTCACGTGAAAGTCGCTGGCCCTTTTTCATGACCAGCGCATGACCGTGCAGATAGCTGTGCGGACAAACGCGCTGCATCAGTGTATTTACCGGAACGATCAGCACGCCGCGCTGCATGGCAGGCAGTTGATACAGCGTGGAGAGCCGCGAGGAGATAATCTCCTGATGGGGAGAAAAGCTGTCGTAGGGTAGCGTTTCCCAGTCGGCCAGGTTCATCACCATCTGGTCAGTAAACTGACGAATTTCATCATGCAAACGCAGCGCATTTTGCATGTCCGGCGCGATCAGGACCACTGGACCCGCGTGATGTTCGGCGATTTCGGCGACCAGCGTTGCGCAGGCGGCACCGGTAAGCTCACCTAACTGGCGCTGATCGCCAGCTTTCGCCGGGAGCGTGTAACGATGTTGTTCAGGCATTCGGTTGTCAGGATCTCGTTTAGATATACATCTGATAAGCAATGTTCTTTATTATCCGTGATCGTTTCTCATAAGCAAATTGATTCGCCCCCTGATGGGGGCAAAAAGCGCGTAGGGGTTAGCGCGAGACAGCTGATAAAGAAGGCGGGGAAAAGAGCAGGTCGGCCACTGTTTTTTGTGAAATTTTACGTACCAACAGGCCAAACAAGGTGCACAGTAGCAGGCAGGCGAACGGATACACCAGCAGCAGGGCCAGCTCCGCATATGCAGGCCAGGCGGTATGATTGATTTTGGGGATTAGCGTTAAGCTGAACAGCTCAACCAGAATACGGTGGGTGGTGTAGATGGCGATGGTATTGGCACCAATCACGCTTAACGGGCCGGACTCACGCATACCAAAGCGCAACTCAAATTGATAAAACAGCTTCATGATCAGCACAATGGAAAGCAGAGAAAGTAATAGTGAGACATTTGCCAGCCACGCGACGGCGGCGGCGATTGCGCTAACCAGAACAATGACCGCATGGCGGCGCAGGGGCACCTCCTTGATCCATACCATCAGCGTTGCACCAAACCATGCGCCGAGGCTGTACCAGGGCAGATTGCGAATCACGCTGTTCATTCCCCACCACGGCGTCGGGACAAAATTGATCGCCACGCTCAGCACCACAAATAGCGCCAACAGCGGCACCGCCCAGCGGCTGAAAATCTTACACAGAACAAAATAGACAATCAGCGCGTACAGATACCACAAGCTGGTGCTGGCGGTCAGCATTCCGTGGGTAAAACCTGTGATCGAATCGGCATACGCAGCGTTGGCGGCATGGCTCAGATCGCGCTGTGGGGCCAGCCAGTTATTGAGCGCGACTAACGCCAGCCATTGCACCACTCCCCAAAGCACCAGCACCCAGGCAATGCTCCAGATCCGCTTATCCACGCAGGTTGTCCACGGGACGCTATCAATGTAGCGACGGATCAGATACCCCGAAATAAAGAAAAAGACCGGCATGCGAAACGGCGCCAGGTACAAATTGAGGTAAATCCAGCATTTGCTCAGCAGCTCTGAAAGCGGATGCTGAAAAGTAGTGAGGTGCGGGTAAAACGTGATTACCGAGTGGTAAATTACCACCAGACAAATACATAACCCTTTGATTTGATTAATCCATAGTTCTTTTTTCTTCATCGAGACGGCGTATCCATATTGTTGGCTATAGCCTGCCATCCTGCGCAACCCGCTGTGCGCTGTAATGCGTAACTGTCTGCATTTTGTTTTTTTAAGATAAAGATCAGGGACCCGGGCTGAAGGAAAGAGGGACAACTTTAGCGAATTGATTTATTTATACTTTTAGGAATAGTGCTGACGAACACTTACGGTTCAGTCATTTACCCATTCCGCTTTCGCTTATATACTCGTGACTTTGCTAACAGCAACCAGACGGATTTCATGTACCAACCTGTCGCTCTATTCATCGGCCTGCGTTATATGCGTGGGCGTGCAGCAGATCGCTTCGGTCGCTTCGTTTCCTGGCTCTCCACCATAGGCATTACTCTCGGGGTAATGGCGCTGGTCACGGTGTTGTCGGTGATGAACGGTTTCGAGCGCGAGCTGCAAAACAATATTCTTGGCCTGATGCCTCAGGCCGTACTCTCGTCTGAACAGGGTTCCCTCAACCCGCAACAACTGCCGGAAAAAGCGGTGGTGTTGAACGGCGTCAACCGCGTTGCACCCATAACTACGGGAGATGTGGTGCTGCAAAGTGCGCGTAGCGTGGCGGTCGGCGTGATGCTCGGTATCGATCCGGCGCAAAAAGATCCGTTAACGCCGTATCTGGTCAATGTGAAGCAAACAGATCTGCAACCGGGTAAGTATAATGTCATCCTCGGCGAGCAGCTTGCCGGGCAGTTGGGCGTGAACCGTGGCGATCAAATCCGTGTGATGGTGCCCTCGGCCAGCCAGTTTACGCCGATGGGGCGTTTGCCGAGCCAGCGTTTGTTTACGGTGATTGGCACTTTCGCCGCCAACAGCGAAGTCGATGGCTACCAGATGCTGACCAACATTCAGGATGCCTCGCGTCTGATGCGCTATCCGGTGGGTAATATCACTGGCTGGCGTCTGTGGCTGAACGAACCGTTAAAAGTTGACACGCTGAGCCAGCAAACGCTGCCGCAAGGCACCAAATGGCAGGACTGGCGCGAGCGCAAAGGGGAACTGTTCCAGGCCGTGCGCATGGAAAAGAACATGATGGGGCTGCTGCTTAGCCTGATCGTGGCGGTGGCGGCTTTTAATATTATTACCTCGCTGGGTCTGATGGTAATGGAGAAGCAAGGGGAAGTGGCGATTTTACAAACGCAGGGGCTAACGCCGCGGCAGATAATGATGGTGTTTATGGTTCAGGGGGCCAGTGCCGGGGTGATTGGCGCGCTGCTGGGCGCTGTACTGGGTGCCTTGCTCGCCAGCCAACTGAACAATCTGATGCCAATTATTGGTGTGCTGCTGGATGGCGCTGCGCTGCCGGTCGCCATTGAGCCGCTGCAGGTTATCGTCATTGCGCTGGTGGCGATGGCCATCGCGCTGCTGTCTACGCTTTATCCTTCCTGGCGCGCTGCCGCCACTCAACCCGCTGAGGCTTTACGTTATGAATAAGATCCTGTTGCAATGCGACAACCTGTGCAAACGCTATCAGGAAGGCACTGTGCAGACCGATGTACTGCACGATGTCAGTTTTTGCGTCGGCGAAGGTGAGATGATGGCGATTGTCGGCAGCTCAGGCTCCGGCAAGAGTACGTTGCTGCATCTGTTAGGTGGGTTGGATACCCCGACTTCCGGAGACGTCATTTTTAGCGGTCAGCCAATGAGTAAGCTCTCGTCGGCGGCGAAAGCGGAACTGCGTAATCAGAAGCTGGGCTTTATTTACCAGTTCCACCATTTGCTGCCGGATTTTACGGCGCTGGAAAACGTAGCGATGCCGCTGCTGATCGGCAAGAAAAAACCGGCTGAAATCACCGAGCGCGCACGGGATATGCTGAAAGCGGTAGGGTTGGATCATCGTGCCAGTCATCGCCCGTCTGAACTGTCTGGCGGCGAACGTCAGCGGGTGGCCATCGCGCGTGCGCTGGTGAATAACCCGCGCCTGGTCCTGGCAGATGAGCCAACGGGTAACCTGGATGCGCGTAACGCGGACAGCATTTTCGAGCTTCTGGGTGAGCTGAACCGCTCTCAGGGCACGGCATTTCTGGTGGTGACGCACGATCTGCAACTGGCGAAGCGAATGAGTCGCCAGCTTGAAATGCGCGATGGTCGCCTGACGGCTGAACTGAGCCTGATGGGAGCTGAGTAATGGCTTCGCCTTTATCGTTATTGATTGGTCTGCGCTTTAGCCGTGGTCGGCGGCGCGGCGGTATGGTTTCGTTAATTTCGGTGATATCTACCGTTGGCATCGCGTTGGGTGTGGCGGTGTTGATCGTCGGTTTAAGTGCCATGAACGGATTTGAGCGTGAGCTGAACAACCGTATTCTGGCCGTAGTCCCACACGGAGAGATTGAAGCCGTAAATCAGCCGTGGAATAACTGGCAGGAAGCGCTCGACAAGGTACAAAAAGTGCCGGGTATTGTCGCCGCGGCGCCTTATATCAACTTTACCGGACTGGTGGAGAGCGGGGCGAACTTACGCGCGGTGCAGGTGAAGGGCGTAGACCCGAAACAGGAACAGCGTTTAAGCGCGTTGCCATCCTTTGTGCAAAACCACGCCTGGGATAATTTTAAAGCCGGTGAACAACAAATCATCATTGGTAAGGGTATTGCCGATGCGCTGAAGGTGAAGCAGGGTGACTGGGTGTCGATTATGATCCCTAACGCCAGTGCGGATCATAAGCTACAGCAGCCTAAACGCGTGCGTTTGCACGTGACGGGGATCCTGCAACTGAGCGGTCAGCTCGATCACAGCTTTGCCATGATCCCAATGGAAGATGCGCAGCAATATCTTGATATGGGAACCAGCGTTTCCGGGATCGCGCTGAAGGTTAACGACGTGTTTAACGCCAATAAGCTGGTGCGAGACGCGGGTGAAGTCACCAATAACTATGTTTACATCAAGAGCTGGATCGGCACCTACGGCTATATGTACCGCGATATTCAGATGATCCGCGCCATTATGTATCTGGCTATGGTGCTGGTTATTGGCGTGGCCTGTTTTAATATCGTTTCCACGTTAGTGATGGCGGTAAAAGACAAAAGCGGCGATATTGCGGTATTAAGAACCCTCGGGGCGAAAGATGGGTTGATCCGTGCCATTTTTGTCTGGTACGGCCTGCTGGCGGGTCTGTTCGGTAGCCTGATAGGCGTCGTCATCGGGGTGGTTGTGTCGTTGCAACTGACGCCGATCATAAACGGGATTGAGGCGCTTATCGGCCATCAGTTCCTGTCCGGCGATATCTATTTCATTGACTTCCTGCCATCGGAATTACACTGGCTGGATGTGATTTACGTGCTGGTGACAGCACTCGTGCTGAGTCTTTTGGCAAGTTGGTATCCGGCGCGTCGCGCCAGCAATATTGATCCTGCGAGAGTACTTAGCGGCCAATAACAACAATAGTACACGACAGCATTCATGCTGCATCAAGGCGTAGCCAACGCAGAGGCATCTTGAAGGATGACGTGTATCAAGGAGCGGTGATGTATTACGGATTTGACATCGGCGGGACCAAAATTGCGCTGGGCGTGTTTGATAAGCAACGTCGTCTGCAATGGGAAACTCGCGTTCCTACGCCTCGCGACAGCTACGACGCTTTCCTTGATGCGGTCTGCAATCTGGTGACGGAAGCGGATCAGCGGTTCGGCATCAAAGGTTCGGTAGGCATCGGCATTCCGGGCATGCCGGAAACCGAAGACGGCACGCTGTACGCGGCCAATGTTCCTGCCGCCAGTGGCAAACCGCTCCGCGCCGATCTCAGCGCTCGCCTTGACCGCGATGTGCGTCTGGATAACGATGCGAACTGTTTTGCTCTCTCCGAAGCCTGGGATGACGAGTTCACCCAATATCCGCTGGTGATGGGGTTGATCCTCGGTACGGGCGTCGGCGGCGGCCTGGTGCTTAACGGGAAATCCATCACCGGGCGCAGCTATATCACCGGTGAGTTTGGTCATATTCGTTTGCCGGTCGATGCGCTGACGCTGATGGGCTTTGATTTCCCGCTGCGCCGCTGCGGATGCGGTCAACTGGGATGCATCGAAAGCTATCTTTCCGGCGGTGGATTTGCGTGGTTGTATCAGCATTACTACCATCAACCGCTGGATGCCCGCGAAATTATCGCGCTGTGGGAGCAGGGTGATGAACACGCGCGTGCCCACGTTGAACGCTATCTGGATTTGCTGGCGGTGTGTCTTGGGAATATCCTGACTATCGTCGATCCTGATTTGGTGGTGATTGGCGGAGGCTTGTCGAATTTTACCGCTATTACGACGCAACTGGCGGATCGACTGCCACGTCATCTGCTGCCGGTTGCCCGGGTACCGCGTATTGAGCAGGCACGGCACGGTGATGCCGGCGGGATGCGCGGGGCTGCTTTCCTACATCTTACCGATTAATACAAAGAGGTTGTTATGCTGTCGCGTCGGGGTCATCGGTTAAGCCGCTTTCGTAAAAATAAACGCCATTTGCGCGATCGCCTGCGTCAACGAATCTTTTTCAGAGACAGAGTGGTGCCTGAATTGATGGAAAAACCAAGAGTGCTGGTACTGACTGGAGCGGGAATCTCCGCTGAGTCAGGAATTCGAACATTCCGCGCGGCGGATGGTCTCTGGGAAGAACATCGGGTAGAGGACGTTGCGACTCCGGAAGGATTTAGTCGAAACCCGGAACTGGTTCAGTCGTTTTATAACGCCCGTCGCCATCAGTTGCAGCAGCCTGAAATCCAACCCAACGCGGCGCATATCGCACTGGCAAAACTCGAAGCCGAGCTGGGCGATCGTTTTTTACTGGTGACGCAGAACATTGATAATCTGCATGAGCGTGCGGGCAGCCAGAACGTTATCCATATGCACGGCGAGTTGCTCAAAGTTCGCTGTTCGCAAAGCGGGCAGATTCTGGAATGGACGGGCGATGTGACCCCGGAAGATAAATGTCATTGCTGCCAGTTTCCGGCACCGCTGCGACCACACGTCGTGTGGTTTGGTGAAATGCCGCTGGGAATGGATGAAATTTATATGGCACTGGCAATGGCAGATGTGTTCATTGCGATTGGCACATCGGGACATGTTTATCCGGCAGCGGGTTTTGTGCATGAGGCGCGGCTGCATGGGGCACATACGGTAGAACTCAATCTCGAACCGAGCCAGGTAGGCAGCGAGTTTGAAGAGAAGTATTACGGTCCGGCAAGCCAGGTGGTGCCTGAGTTCGTTGAGAAGTTATTAAAAGGGCTGTAACGGCTATCCGGATAATACTGTTTAAGCCTGTACAAGCTGGCGGTCCTCACGCAGGGCCGCCATAATCAAAAATCCAACGATGTAAAAACAACAGATCAGCCCCAGTGCGCTCAGCCATATGGGTAGTCGGGTAATGTAAACCAGGCTGCACGAGATAATCACCAGAATAATTCCGGTATACATGGGGTGCGCAATCCAGGCAAAAATGCCGCGCGTAACCCTTTTTGCACGAGGTAAATAGTAGCCTGTCCATGTGTGGCTCTCCCCCAAATCCCATTTTCCTTTGATGACCAGCGCGTTACCTACGATCGCCAAAATCAGACATCCCCACTCCACCGGACCAATCTGATGACTGAAAAACAGGCTATAACCAAAAACCAGGATCGGTATTAAAAAGGTGAGCCGTAGCAGGCGGGTTGCGGTGACAGGCAGCAAAGGACGAGCGTTTACCGGCTGCTTACGAGGGAGAATCACCAGCGTAAATACGATCAGATTAGCCAACTCAAGTAGCAGCCAGAGCGTTGTCATTGGAAGCCTCAGAAGCCGGCCTGGAATACTGTAAGCATAGCCAGAAACTGGGGAGCGGGAATCAGTCGAAAGACGTAAAAAGTAGGGATTGGCAGGTAGCAACCCGGCGCATCGACGCCTGCCGGGTTGCACGAGTATTAGCGTCCTGCTTTTAGCTTCTGATAATACTCTTCATAGATAGCGCTGGCGGAACCGACATCGTTTTGCCATTCCCCTTTGTTGATGGTTTCCGCGTCAGGGTAGAGCGTTTTGTCGTTCGCGACCTCAGGACTTAACAGCTTGCGTGCTGCCAGGTTTGGCGTCGGGTAACCGATAGTTTCTGCGACTTCTTTCGCGACGTCCGGGCGCAGCAGGAAGTTAATCAGCTTCAGCGCACCTTCTTTGTTTTTCGCGTTAGCCGGAATAGACAGGCTGTCCATCCAGAAAATGCCACCTTCTTTCGGCCATACCACTTCCAACGGTGTGCCCGCCTGACGCGCAACATACGCGGAGCCGTTCCACACCATTCCCAGATTGACTTCGCCTTCCATATACGGATTGGCCGGGTTGTCAGAGTTAAATGCCGCAACGTTAGGCATCAGCTTCTTCAACTCGTTATAGGCGGCTTCAATCTCTTTAGGATCGGTGGTATTGCCGGAATATCCCAGCTTGCGCAGCGCCATCTGGAACACTTCTCGCGCATCATCCGTTAGCAGCAGACTGCCTTTGTACTCCGGCTTCCACAGATCGGCCCAACTGGTGACGGTTTTCGGATCGATAGCATCGCTGTTGACGCCAATGGCCGTTGCACCCCAGATATACGGGATGGAGTAGTCATTGTTTGGGTCAAACGGCTTGTTGAGCATTTCCGGATCGAGGTTGTGGAAGTTGGTCAACGTCGACTTGTCGATCTTCTGGATCATGCCTTCTTTACGCATTTTATCGACGTAATAGGTGGACGGAACCACCAAATCGTATGCGCCGTCTTTATAGGTTTTGAGCTTGGCGTACATGGTTTCATTCGACTCGTAGGTCGAATAGATAACCTTAATGCCGGTTTCTTTGGTGAACTGTTCCAGCAGACCCGGTGGGACGTATTCAGTCCAGTTATAGAAATAGAGCGTGTTGTTGTCATTCGCGTGAGCGGCGCTCATGCCCAGTGCCAGAGCACCCGCCGCGAGCAGGTGGCGTGACCATTTTTTCATCATTTAACGTCCCCTGAATTAAGGGCCTTAGCGGCCCTTGGTTTTATCACGTGCAATAAGCTGGCTGGCAATCACCATAACCAGCGACAGAACCAACAAAATGGTCGCCAGCGCGTTCACCTCTGGTGATACGCCGACTTTAACCATTGAGTAGATTTTTAATGGCAAAATTTCATAACCCGGTCCGGTGACGAAAGATGAAACAACAACATCATCCATCGACAGCGTAAAGCTCAGCAACCAACCCGCAGCCACCGCAGGCATAGCCAGTGGCAGTATTATCTTGCGCAGAATAGTTACTTCGCTGGCACCCAAATCTTTAGCCGCCTCAAGCATGCGGACATCAAAACCTTTCAGGCGAGAGTAAACCGTCACCACCACAAAAGGCAGACAAAAAGTGATATGCGAGAACAGCAGCGACCAGAAGCCCAGTTGAATGCCGATCAGCATAAACAGCACCAGCAGAGATATTGCCATCACAATATCCGGCGACATCATCACCACGAACAGCATGCCACTGACGAACGGCTTACCGCGAAAACGGTAACGATAAAGCGCGACCGCAGTAAGTGAGCCGATCAAGGTGGCAAACGTGGCGGAGAGCACCGCCATGGTCAGCGAGTGCTGCGCCGCTTGCAGCAGGCTGTCGTTGTTCACCAGCAGACCGTACCACTTGGTCGTAAAACCTTGCCAGTTGATGCCAAAGCGCGAGCTGTTAAAGGAGTTCACAATCAAAATAATGATTGGAATGTACAGATACGCGTAGATAGCGGTCATAAAACCGCCGCGAAGCAGTCGACCGATCATTCGAGTTCTACCCTCTTATTCAGCAGGCGGGAGGCGCGCCAGTAGACCAGTAGCATCAGCCCCATCACGATAGTCAGCGTTATGCTGGTGGCGGCGCCAAACGGCCAGTCGCGAATGTTCAGGAACTGAACTTTAATTACGTTACCAATCAGCAGGTTTTTCGCGCCGCCCATTAAGTCGGAAACGTAAAACAGCCCCATTGCGGGCAGCATGACCAGCAGGCATCCGGCGATAATTCCCGGCATCGTCAACGGAATAATGATGCGGGTGAAGGTCTGAAGCTTACTGGCGCCTAAATCGCGTGCGGCTTCCAGCAGCGGTTTATCGAGCTTTTCAATGCTGGAATAGAGCGGCATCACCATAAACGGCAGCAGGATGTATACCAGCCCGATAATCACCGCGCTGGGGGTAAACATAATGCGAATGGGTGTATCGATAACGCCGAGCCATAACAGAAACTCGTTGAGATAGCCTTTGGTACTGAGGAAAATTTTGAGTCCGTAGATGCGAATCAGAGAATTGGTCCAGAAGGGAACAATCAGCAGGAACAGCAGCAGCGGGCGTACTTTTTCCGGCAGTTTCACCAAAAACCAGGCAAACGGGTAGCCGAGTACCAGACAGGCGAGCGTGGCAATCAGCGCCATATTGAGGGAGTGAACTAGTACCTCAAAATAGAGCGGATCGAGCAGGCGCGTATAGTTCTCCAGCGTAAAGACCATTTTGACGAAATTGGCGTCGTCACGGGTCAAAAAGCTGGTGCCGATGATCATCAGGTTGGGCAGAAAGACAAATAACACAAGCCAACCGACAATGGTGAAGATCACCACACTCTGGAATTTACTTGTGCTCTTCATCAGCCAGTACGACCTCCCAGCTTTCTACCCAGTTAATTGCCATTTTCTGGTCGAGCGAGTGGTCAAAGTCAGGATCGTCTTCGTTGAAGAATTCACTGACCATCACCATCTTGCCATTTTCCAGTTCTACAACCGACTCCAGCGTCATGCCTTTGTAGTTGCGTTCGCGCACGTAGCCGATCAGGCCTTCGATATGATTATCATCATTGATTTCATCAACGCGCAAATCTTCAGGGCGTAACAGGACGTGCAGCTTTTGTCCGGGAACTACCGCGAAGTTGACATATATATTGCACTCGCGGCCTTCAACGTTAGCACGAACACGCTGTTCATCCAGACGTTCAATCACCGTGGCGTTAAACATATTGATCTCGCCGATAAACCCGGCGACAAACAGATTCTTTGGCTCTTCGTAGATTTCGCGCGGCGTACCGTCCTGCTCAATCTTACCATCGCGCATCACCACGATGCGGTCGGACATGGTTAGCGCTTCTTCCTGATCGTGTGTGACAAAGACAAAAGTGATACCAAGCTTACGCTGCAGCGCTTTCAGTTCATTCTGCATCTGCTTACGCAGTTTGTAGTCCAGCGCAGAGAGGGATTCATCTAACAAGAGTAAGCGGGGTTTGTTGACCACTGCTCGGGCAATCGCTACGCGCTGCTGCTGTCCGCCGGAAAGTTGATGCGGTTTTCGCTGGGCGAACTCTTCCAGTTGCACCATGCGCAGGGCTTCGGTAACGCGGGGAGAAATGTCGGCTGCGGGCGTTTTTTGCATGCGCAAACCAAAGGCCACATTCTCAAACACAGTCATGTGGGGGAATAGCGCATAGCTTTGGAAGACGGTATTCACGTAGCGGTTTTCCGCTGGAACGTGAGTAATGTCCTCGTTGTCCAACAAAATATGACCGGAATCAACCGTTTCCAGACCGGCAATCAGGCGAAGAACGGTTGTTTTACCGCAGCCAGAGGGGCCAAGCAGCGTAAGAAACTCGCCATTATTGATGGTCAAATCCAGGTTGGAAATCACCTCTTTGCCATCGAAACTTTTGCGAATTCCCGCTAATTGCACCAGTGGAGAAAGCGAACGCGGTTGTTTATTCAATTTTTTACTCTGTCCCATGTAAACGCAACGGATGGCTGACCGATGCGGGGTTTGTGGTTAACCACCTTGATGACTCTTAATGAGGGCCGTTATTCTACGGCAAACCATTGTAATCGCCAATCCTTGTTGCGAATTACTGACTTAGCCCTATAGTCAGAGGGAATGTCAGGGCGAAATATTCTCACTTGCGGGGATAAAAGTGACCTGACGCAATATTTGTCTTTTGTTGCTTATTGATAATGTTGTCACAAAAAGTGAGGGTGACTGCATGGATAAACTACTTGAGCGTTTTTTACATTACGTGTCGCTGGACACCCAATCAAAATCGGGCGTGCGGCAGGTTCCCAGCACCGAAGGACAGTGGAAATTATTACAACTGCTCAAACAACAGCTCGAAGAGATGGGGCTGGTTAATATTTCACTGAGCGAAAAAGGCACGCTGATGGCAACGTTACCCGCGAACGTTGCTGGCAATATTCCTGCGATCGGCTTTATTTCCCATGTGGATACCTCACCGGATTTCAGCGGTAAAAATGTCAATCCGCAAATCGTTGAAAACTATCGCGGTGGCGATATTGCGTTAGGCATTGGTGATGAAGTTTTATCGCCGGTGATGTTCCCGGTGCTGCATCAACTTCTGGGTCAGACGCTGATCACCACAGACGGTAAAACGTTGCTGGGCGCGGATGATAAAGCAGGCGTGGCGGAAATCATGACCGCACTGGCTGTGCTTATCCAAAAAAATATTCCGCACGGTGATATCCGCGTGGCCTTTACGCCGGACGAAGAAGTGGGTAAAGGGGCGAAGCATTTTGATGTTGCGGCATTCGATGCGCAGTGGGCCTATACCGTTGACGGTGGTGGCGTAGGTGAGTTGGAGTTTGAGAACTTCAACGCCGCGTCGGTTAATATCAAAATTGTTGGCAACAATGTGCATCCCGGCACCGCAAAAGGGGTGATGGTGAATGCGCTGTCGCTGGCAGCGCGTATTCATGCAGAGGTTCCGGCAGATGAAAGCCCGGAAAAGACGGAAGGCTACGAAGGCTTTTATCATCTGGCGAGCATGAAAGGGACGGTCGATCGGGCGGATATGCACTACATTATTCGTGATTTTGACCGTAAGCAGTTTGAAGCGCGTAAACGTAAGATCATGGATATCGCCAAGAAGGTCGGCAAAGGGTTACACCCGGACTGTTATATCGAATTGGTGATTGAAGACAGTTACTACAATATGCGCGAAAAAGTGATTGAGCATCCGCACGTGCTGGATATCGCCCAGCAGGCGATGCGCGATTGTGATATTGAGCCGGTGCTGAAACCGATCCGTGGCGGCACTGACGGCGCACAGCTGTCATTTATGGGATTACCGTGTCCGAATCTGTTCACCGGCGGCTACAACTATCATGGCAAGCATGAGTTTGTAACCCTGGAAGGAATGGAAAAAGCGGTGCAGGTGATTGTGCGTATTGCTGAATTGGCCACGAAACAAAAATAAAGCATGTGTAGTTGCCGGATGGCGCTTTGCTTATCCGGCCTACAATATTTCACTCCAGTAGGCCTGATAAGACGCATAGCGTCGTATCAGGCACAGTCCGCATTACCCTTCGAAGAACCAGTACCCGCTGTTGACCAGCGCGGCAAGCATGGCAAGGAAAGAAGGATCTTCCAGCGCATCCTCAAAGTTCTCAGCCGTCAGCACAATATGACTGGCCAGCGCTTCCAGCGCAGGACGATGCGGCGAGTCAATTTTCTCACCGTTAGCGTAGACGTCATCGCCAATGCGCAATACGCGCAACCCGCCCAGACGCACTAACACATCACCTTGTTTCAGGGCATCATAAATTTCGTCTGGCTGATACGGTGGCTCCGGCGGGGCAATATCCAGCTCATGACGAGACTGAGAGATAAATTCGCCAAACCACTGCTGGAAATGTTCTGGCTGATTAATCAGGCCCAGCATCATTTCGCGCAGCTTATCCATCTCCTGCGGCAGAACATCTGCCGGATGATCGCGCGGTGGCAGGTCCGGATCGCTGTAATAGGTGCTGCCCAGTTCGCGTTGTAAAACGTAATCGGCGAACCCGCTGATCAGCTCGCGAGTGTTTGGCGCGCGGAAACCAACCGAATAGTTCATCGCGTTTTCTAACGCATAGCCTTCGTGCGGGAATCCCGGTGGAATGTACAGGATATCGCCGGGTTCCAGCTCTTCATCAATGATGGCTTCGAACGGGTCGACCTGAAGAAGATCCGGGTGAGGGCAGTGCTGCTTCAACTGCAGCTTTTCGCCTACGCGCCAGCGACGACGACCGGTTCCCTGAATGATAAATACATCGTACTGATCCAGGTGCGGGCCAACGCCGCCGCCGGGTACAGAGAAAGAAATCATTAGATCGTCGATACGCCAGTCCGGTAATTCACGGAACGGGCGCATCAGCGCGGCGGTAGGTTCGTGCCAGTGGTTGACCGCCTGCACCAGCAGAGACCAGTTGTTCTCGCCAAGATGGTCGTAGCTTTCGAAGGGACCGTGGCTAACCTGCCATTTACCATCCTGATGGCTGACGAGTCGGCTGTCGACTTCGCTTTCCATTGCCAGTCCAGCCAGTTCGTCAGGAGAAAGAGGATCAATAAAGTTATTAAACCCGCGTTTTAAGACCACCGGGCGTTTCTGCCAGTGGCGTTCAAGAAAATCGGGCCAATTAAGTGTGAGTTGGTATTCCATAGTGAGCATCCCGCAGGCTGGTATCTGCAACCGATTATAACGGATACTTAACCTCAAGCGTGAAGTCAGTACATATTTATTACATGCGACGATTACTCGTCTTTCTGGCCCGGCTGCTGGCGACCAAAAATAACTTCCATGCGCGCACCACCCAGCAGGCTATCACCAGCAATAATCTGCCCGTCATACTGTTCGGTGATTTCTCGAGCCACCGCCAGACCGACGCCTTGTCCGGGACGTAGCGTATCTACGCGCTGTCCGCGGTCAAACACCACTTCCCGTTTGCTTTGCGGAATACCAGGACCATCGTCTTCGACCAGAATATGCAGCTGATCCTCAGACAGTTGCGCCGAAATCTCGACAAACTCCAGACAATATTTACAGGCGTTATCCAAGACGTTGCCCAACACCTCGACAAAGTCATTCTGTTCGCCCACAAAGCTTATCTCAGGTGAGATATCGAGATTAATGTTGACCCCTTTACGCTGATACACTTTATTCAGCGCCGAGGTGAGCTTATCCAGCAACGGCGCGACCGGGTGCAGCTCGCGGCTGAGTAGGGCACTGCTGCCACGCATACTGGCGCGATGCAGGTAATAGCCTATCTGTTGGGAAATACGGCTGATTTGTTCCAGCATGATAGGCTCTGCGTCACTGACGTTCATCTTTTCATTACGCATTGAGCGCAACGTACTTTGCAGTACCGCCAGTGGCGTTTTCAGGCTATGAGTGAGATCGGTTAACGTGGTGCGGTATTTATCGTAGCGCTCACGTTCACTTTTTAAAAGTCGATTGAGATTACGAACCAGGCTGGTCAATTCGCGTGTGGTGGCGGGGTTTAGCATCTCACGATGATGTTCCTCAAGCTCACGGACTTCACGCGCTAGCGACTCAATTGGCCGCAGGCTCCACCAGGCTGCTACCCATAACAACGGAATGACCAGCAACAGATTGGCGACCAGCACATAAATAAACCAGCTCCAGACCATATACGAGCGCTTTAGTTCTATAGGAATAGTGTCGACAACCACAATGGTCAGTTGCGGCATTCTGGCTGTGGCGGGGTAGACGTTCACCGCCACGGAGTGGGTCATTTCGGCGTCGTCATCATCTTCTCTGACTTCTTTTAACTGCTGCTGAGCGGAGTGATCTTCGCCCAGTAAAGTGCTGGTGGCGTCTACATTGGCTTCAATTTCATGAAAACCGTTCGTTTTTAGCCAGTCCGGTTGGATACTTTTCGTCAGCCAGGGAACATTGCGCTGAGCCCACAACAACTCACCGCTTTCGTTATAGATCAGCGACATTGTTGGGCTTTGCATATCGAGATTTTCAGGCAACTCGACGTTTATCTTGCCGTTTTCCCACTTTGCCAGGGTATAGAACAGATTACTTTCACCCCGCAGCAGGCGAAACGTTGTCTTATCAAAGCTGACGCTGTAGCCCACCAGAGCAACCATGCCGTAGGCCAGCGAGAGCACCAACACCACGCCCGCAGTTGCCAGTAAAAAGCGCAACCGCAGCGATAGCGGGAAAAAATGACGCAATAGTTTATTCATTAGCGCAGTTCAAAAAGATATCCCTGACCACGCACGGTGGTGATGACGTCGTCCGGATATTGCGCCTGAATTTTCTTACGCAGACGTCCCATTAGAACATCAATGGTGTGACTTTCGCGCAGCTCGGCATCCGGGTAAAGCTGCAGCATGAGCGAATCTTTACTGACCACTTTGCCATTATTACGGATGAGCGTTTCCATAATGGTGTATTCAAACGCAGTGAGCTTGATAACTTCATCATTGACGGATAACTCGCGTCGAGAGAGGTCCACCTGAAAAGGCGGAAGGGAGATAATTTGCGATGCCAGACCGCTGTTGCGGCGCATCAGTGCCTGCATGCGCGCAGCCACTTCTTCGATGTGAAACGGTTTGGTGACGTAATCGTCAGCACCGGCGCTGAGGACTTCCACTTTATCCTGCCAGCCTTCGCGTGCGGTTAATACCAGAATCGGCAGCGAAACCTCATTACTGCGCCAGCGGCGGATCAGCGACAAACCATCTTCATCGGGGAGTCCTAAATCAACGATCGCGATATCCGGCAGATGTTCATTCAGATAATAGTCCGCTTCCTTCGCATCTTCTGCATCATCCACCTGATGCCCTAAATCCTGCAACTGAACCTTGAGGTGGTGGCGTAATAAAGCATTATCCTCGACAACCAGTACGCGCATCATCGTTTCTCCCTAAAATAATGGTATGAATAGTTTAACGCTGATTATGTGGATTGAAAGCAGCGCTATGAAATTAAATAACTTTTCTCATGCTCCCCTGCCCGTGGGGGCGCCCTGGGGGCAGTGCCGTTGGCATCTGATTGTTCAGCATGTTGACCTGATCCTGGTTCATGTCGCCAATCCACTTGGAGTAAACCTCGTACACCATGCGCGCATCTTCATGTCCCATCTGACTCGCTATGAATGACGGGTTCGCTCCGGCCATCAACGTCCAGCATGCGTAGGTATGCCGTGACTGATAAGGATTCCTTTCGCGGATATTTGCAAGTTTAGTGCCTCGCTTCCAGCCATAGGCAATCGAGTTCTTGGAGAAGTAACTGCCTTTTTTTGACGAATATGCTGTTGGTGAAAAAACGAAGCGAAGAGATTGCTGCTCAGTTTTTCCGATCTCCCGATGGTGAAATCGAATTTCTTGCTTCGGATTAGCGCCGGTGACTTCGTATTGTTCCTTCAGTGCATCCAGAGCAGGTTTAAGCAACGTTATCGTCCTTATTCCGGCATCTGTCATAGGGGTACAAATACTCGCTTATTCGTCAAACTTCTGGATACGTGGATTTCACCTTTTACCAAATCAATGTCTTCCCATGCCAGGGCGCATATCTCGCCCGGCCTCATCCCCGTATGTACGGCAACAATAATGATTAATGCCTGGCTACGGGGAAGGGCGGCTATCAGTGCCTGGTACTCATGAAGTAAAAGTGGGTCGGGATCATTTTTAGATAACTTGAGTCGCGACACTCCTTCATAAGGAGCATGCAATATAAACTGGCTTCGGTTTGCGAGCTTAAGCATTTCTGATAAAACTGCCATCTGTTTATTGACTGTTGAGGGCGCGCGGCCCTGCCTGGTCAGATTCGGCATTGCCGGGTTAATAATTGTCCCGGTCAATAACTCCTTTCGGTAATGCAAAATATCGGCATGCTCAATATCTACCAGACGGGTATTTTCTCCGACTACACGCAGTAACGTATTTACGACCGAAGTAAGCGATAGCAGTGTTGCACCAGATACCTCTAAGGCTTTGGTGTCTGTAAAAAAATCACTTAGTTCTTTAAACGTGGTAATTTTTTTGGTTGTGATGAACTTCTTAAGCGCTTTGGATTCCGGGAAACGTTCCGCATAGTCGAACTTACCGAGCTGTATTTCACTTGTTATGAGCGCACGAAGATTTCCAGCTTTTTTGATGTTGCTGCTGTTCACCGTCCAGCCGCGAAGGACTTCGCGGCAACGTTTGCCGCGATAGGTAAATGTGATCCGTATTTTTCCATTATGCAGCTCAACGCCGGTTGGAAAGTCCATCATGCATCCTGTACTAATTGGTTAATCTTTGGATAGTTGTACCAAAGCAGACCTTTAGAATTGTCAGTTTCCCCGAGAGCTGTCAGATGTTTGAAATGCACGCCTTCGATCCACAAATTCAACCGATAACTTTTAATTTGTCTTTCCGACAAGCCGGTCTTTTCTGTTAGTCGCGCTTCAACCATCCACTCTTCGCTGAAAATGAGTTGCGACATACATAACTCCGATGCCGCCAGCTACAACAGTACATGCTGTAGCTGGCTGTAAGTGAAAACCTAAAATCAGTTTTTTGTCAGGCGCTGCCAGATTGCAGATACGTATTTGACCTGATGCCGGGCGTCAGAAAGCGCATTGTGCATGCCGCCTTCAAATGGGATGTCGAAGCGCGGGTTGATACCGACAGATTTACCCAGTTCAACCATGGTCCTTACGTCCCTGTCATTCCAGAACGGAACAGCGAAGGGAGTCTCTGTTAATGCATATGCGCGGCGGAGAATGACGTTATCAAACGAGCATCCATTACCCCACAGCTGAACAGTGTGACTACCGTTAGCAGCATTTTCAGCAATGAAGTCAGCCAGTAGTTCAAGGGTTTCACGCAGCCCCATGGCCTCATCAACCAGAATTGCAGAGCGGGCTTCAGATGATTGTTTCAACCACCACTGAATTGTTGACGCATCCGGTTTCATGCCAAACGACATCGATGATTCAAGACTGACAACCTGGTAAAATTCGGCACCAGTGTTACCAGTTGAAGGATCAAAATATACGGCGCCGATAGAGACTATTGGTGCATCAGGACCGCTGCCCATAGTTTCCAAATCAACCATCAGGTGAGTATAAAAAGCGTTCAGGTGATCCGTATCTATATGGTGAACGGGTTCATTATTCAGGGACGCTTGAGGCTCACCAGTTGCATCAGTGCTTTCAACTGGCAAAGCTGCTGCTTCGCCCTGAGGCACATCAGGATTGGCTTTGATTTCGCTGTTGTCAGTTTTTTCCATCTGCACATCGTTGGTGGTTTCCTCGGTATTGGCTTGATGTAATTTTTCTTCGACGGCGCGCTGGCGTACCTGGTCTACGACAGAAAGCGCTGGCGCCGGCTGGTTACCCATCAGGCCATCAATGGAGAAAACACCGTTGCCCATGTTGGCGATTTCTGGTTGCTCGGCTATTGCCTTCTGTTCAGCTGTGGACTTCTCTTTAATCTCGTTTTCCCAGCTTTTTTCTGGTACGTGACCGGCTGCCGCCAGGGTTTCTTCAGTTGGGTGCTGGTGGTCGGTTTCAGTCAGGTTTTTGTTGATGTAACGGCTCAGCAGTTCCGGGAAATGGTGAGTGTTTTCTTCTGCACTACGAATAAGCGCGAAAATAGCTGCGCGGGAATAATCCAGGATGCCAGCGCGTTTGCGCAGGGCGGCGGACCACTCTTTGAACGGACTTTCGTTTTTAGAAATGATCTCTTTTGCACGACGGAAAACGCCACCAGGAATATCGTAGATGTTGAAATCCATTGGAAGTGTGGCCAGCGCAATATCAATGTCCAGAGTATCCAGCGTGTGGACAAGTTGCGGGTTGCGATCGGTCTTATTGCCTCCACCAGCGTTGGTTCCGGAGTCAGTGCGCTGAATCTGCGACACACGATTGCCCTTACACCACTCTTTAACCAGCAGCCCACGGTCAATGTGTTCAGTGTTGAACCAGGCCTTAAAGAACTGAATGACGGTGACCAGTTCAACTCGTTTTCCATCAACCGGAAAAACGGTTTTCAGCGCGCTGACAATCTTCCAGATATCGATCTCTGGCGCTTTCCTGAATGGTTCTACATTCTCGGCGGCAAGCAGCAGGTTCTGCACATAGCTGTTATCCACATCCAGTTCGAGTTCCTGAATAGTTTTCTTCTGCTCAGTATCAATATGGTAAGCATATTCTTCAGAAATAAACTGAGCTAAGAGGCGCTGGCGTAGCGGCAGAGTCGCAACGGTAATAAGCTCTGGCGTTACAGGTGGAGTGTCATGTTCATCACCCGCAACTCGTGCTTTCTTATTATTAACCCACTCCTGAACGATAAGATCCCGCTTTTCTGGTTCTTCAATCCATTCGGTAATAAATTGCTCAAATGAAGCAACGGTATAGACCTGCTCACGGTCAAAAACTTCTTTTATTGCATTTGCCAGCTTCCACTCAACATGAGCAGAAAGCTCTTTCACCGCCGGCACATTCGCAACGGCCAGTAACAGGTTTTGTACATAGAGATCATTTTCGTCCAGTACCATTTGTCCGATCTGGATGTGCTGCGCTTCACTGATTTCCTTCTCTTCAGTGTCATTGACCAGGTGCGCAATCAGTCGCTGAGACAGGCGCAGGCGAGATATGGGGCGGAGCAACGTTGGTGCATCGCTGGTGGGTACATTGGCACTGGTAGTTTCAGGTTTTTGCTGGCAGGAAGTCTCCTGATTCTCATGATCAGGCTTCTGTTTCAGTTGCCACGTTTGCTGATCTTCTGCCAGTTCGTAACGATCGCACCATGTGTCATCAAGTGTGCTTTCCTCAGGAAGATCGTCAACAACAAACCAGTTGGTGCGGACAGGTAATTGATAGTCGGCGCCACGACCGACGGCAATATCGTTGTCTTCGAGAATATTGAGGATTTCGCGTTCTGCACGGGAATCTGATTTCGCAGAGAACCAGCAAAACAGGTTTTTTGCCTCAGTTGCTTTCGCTTTGGCTTTAATAAGATACGCATACGTTAACATTGCGTTCGGGCTCCATTGGATTGTAAGATACCCGGCAACTGATGATCGCCGCCTAAGGTAGTGGTTATTGGTCAAAACTCGTTCCGGAAAGCTTTGGTCGGCTGACCGGGTACTTAACCCGCCTTGCGCGGGTTTTGTGCTTTATGGGGTAGGGGATTTTCCCTGCACCAACTGTGCGACGGGGACCCACTCCAGAGCATTCAGCACGGGCTCAAATGAATCAGGCGTGTGAGTAACGGCGCGAACGACGTCAGCCACGCTGGGGTTTGCTTTGCTAAGGTGGTACCCGCCACCAGCGCCACGCTGGCTGGTGACGATTTCACTTCTGCGCAGCTTCGAGAAAATCTGCTCGAGGTAAGACACAGACAGCTTTGATTCTTTACTGATAGATGCGACGGAAACAGGGCTGCCGTTGTAAATCCTGTTGAGGATGGCAACCACCTGAACAGATGCCACCACACGTTTCATTCCAAATTCCATAGTCACTTCCTTACTGATGCTGGCAACAGCCATTGGTCAAACTCGTTATGAACGAACTGCAGTCTGTTGGTCGGCAGACGGGTCGCCCTTCTGGGCGAGCATGTAGCAAATCAGTCGAATGATTACTTCAATGCGATTTAGATGTACGGCCTGACACCGCACTGGTTTACGCGCAAAATCAATCATTTTGGTTTCCTTGTTTTACCGGTCATTTCTCCATTTCAGGCTCGGTGATAAGCTGGTATTTCCCATCTAGCCAGCAAGGACATAAAACTGGCCGCTCGACCAATAAGTGTTTTTTGGTTCAAGAACCGCGCACAGTATGATTCCTGTAAAGAAGTTCTGACCGATTCGTGGGTATTACCTGATGACTATCGGGACTGGCTCATCCGTTTCAATCAAATGATTGAGCGTTACGAACGTAGCGGTATCCAAGTTATTAAAATAGAGATAGAGCCCAACGAGTTCTCCGTTTGGTGCCTCTCCAATGGCTGTGAAATAAGCACCAAGAGCTGCAACGATTTCGCTGTTTTCCATGGCAGTAGCTATGCGATCCGCGACAGAGAGCTTGATAGGGGATATGACTAAGCAAACCTTGCCTCCAACTTTAGTTATTTCGATCCTCATAATGTTTCCCTCAACATTCTGTCCCTGTGTCCAGTAACAGTGATACAGGGGGTTCTTCATTTAGCCTTATCGCTGGCAAGCGGAACGGTACTGACTGCTGCGCATTAATGTTCGCCATCTCATCCGGTGATTCGTATGCTGCCGGCAGCTACTTCGTGGGCGTCCTGCCTAGATGACGTTTTTCAAACTGTGTTTATATTTAAACTCTAAATGTGTTTGAAAGTCAACACAGCATGTGTTTAAGGTGGCGTGGATGATAACGATATGGGAAAAGGGAAGGTGAAAGGCATAAAAAAACCAGCCAAGTAGGCTGGTTAGATTGTTAAAAATTGTAGTTTAATCGTCAGTTGGCTTTAATCGTCCCCGAAGGTACTTCTCGACATACTCATCAATTTCTTTCAGCCGCAATTGAAAGGTATCGATCATTCTGTCTTGTTCAGACTCCGGCAACTGGTCAAAAAGAGTAATCAACTTACGATGTTTTGGCGTTAACCATGATTCGGCGTGATCATCACCAAACATTAGTTCAGCCGGGCTAATTCCGAGAGCTTTAGATATCGTTATAGCGTCGTCAACGCCCACATTGCGGCGACCCGCTTCATAGTTCCCGATGCGTGACTGAGCCCACCCACATAACTCTGCGAGTTTAGATTGCGACATATTTTTCTGTTCGCGTAGCTGCTTCAGTCTGGCGGCAATTGCAGTGTTTATATTCATTACTGATTTTTACCACGTTACGTGTTAACGCTCAAAGAACGTTTCGTCTTGACTATCTAACACATTGTGTGTTTAATTCAGCTAAACACTAAATGTGAGGACAAGATGAACAACATCGCCAAAGAACGGCAAGCGCTCGGTTTAACTCAAGAGCAATTAGCCAAATTATTCGGGTGGCGTCAGTCAAGGCTCTCAAATTATGAGAACGGAACACGTCAGCCTGGCCTACCGGAATGCAGATTGATTGTGGAGAAGCTTAACGAGTTAGGGCGCACCTGCTCTCTTGATAGTGTATTTCCGCCACAAAGCGAGGTCTGAAAGATGCAATCAGTAGCTTATTCCCATAATAAACCACGAGTAGCCGCTGCGGTGAAATCGCAAAATCAATTTAAACCCCAGCGACGTGACAGTATCCAGCACCGTGCCATATTGGCCGCCGTTCGTGAATGGGAATCGACATTACCAGGACAGGCACAGGAACGGATCGCTCAGCTGGTGGCTGAAGAGTGGGCCAAAGCAGATGGCCGCGGAATCGCTGTTAATAAACAGAATTTATTCCGATATCTGAAAAATGAAGGGGGGTCAGAAAAGTACACGGCTTACGTTATGCAGCTGTCAGACTCAATCATTGCTGCTATGCCAGTTCAGATTGCCAGGAAGCACGGGTTAAGTAATGCGAGCACAGAAGCGGAGCTGGTGGCGAACGCTATCAAAGAGTGCAGTGAGGCACACCATGCGAAATTAATTGGCGCTCCATTACAAAAGCTCGAGAAGGAAATTCGTGAGGCGGCAATCGCATTGTTCAACATGCTACCTGCTGACGCGGCGGGACCACTACTGGCGAGTATAAGCGCCGTAGCGCCGCAATTGTTTTAATCGAGTTTTGACCTATGACCATTATTACTGCAACTCGCGGGGTGAAGTATGCCTAATCCTTTGGCTAAGGCCATGCCTAAGAGTAAGGCTAGTAACGAGCCTTACCGTAAGGTGAAGATCACCATGTGGGATGATCCTAAGTTTCGAGCCTTATCACCACTCCCGCCAAGTGGGCAGAGTCTGTTTATTTACCTGCTTACAGGTCCATTCACAGGGATTATTCCCGGGCTTTATAAGGCGGGAAGGGCGGCTATGGCCGAAGAATTAAACTGGGATGTCGAAGCCTTCGACTTAGCCTTAGGTGAAGCCATAGCGTTAGGTATGGTGGAAGCCGATCTTAAAGCCAGAGTTTTTTGGTTGCCTAATGCGGTGAAACATAATCCGCCAGCATCAGTAAACGTGATCAAATCCTGGGCAAGATCGTTTGAATTACTGCCCGAATGTTCACTGAAAGATAAAGCTTATGAAGCTCTCAAAGTCGCCTGCTACGGGGTTTCTGACGCTATGGGGATGGCTTTTGATAAGGCTTTCGCCTTGCCTAAGGATAAGGCTAAGTCTTTGGCTAAACCTTTGCCATCAGGTATCCAGAAAGCAGTTAGCAGTAAACAGATCTTAAACCCCTCTCTTAACGCGGGCGCGATGAAAAATCCGAATGGGGAGGAACTGCCATCCCCGTCCATGCCCCGGTACCTGGACGGTGTTGATGAACCGATCGGGAAATTCAGCATGGCAGATAGCTGGCTTCCCTCCAGAGACTTCCGACAGCGCGCCGCATCGTGGGGTATCTCCCTGCCTGAACCAGATTACCTTCTGACTGAACTCGCAGAATTCACCGCGTATTGGGAGTCGGAAGGGAAAGTTTTTACTCAAATCCAGTGGGAACAAAAATTTGCCCGACATGTAGCCCGGGTGAGAACGCAGGTAAAACCAGAAACCGGAGGTAACAGTCATGTGGGAGCAGGATCAGAACCAACAGCATCCCGGGCAGTTCAGCAAATTCAGTCAGCACACGCAGAGTGGCGCCGCAGGAATGGACTTGATGGCGACGGAAACAGCCTGGCGACTGTGGCAGGTCATGGGGGAGGTGTATTCGAACCGATGGACCCAGAAGAACGGGGCGGAGCCTTCGCCTATCTGGATAGCCCAGATAGGTTCGATGACTGAACAGCAAATTCGGCTGGTCTGTCAGCAATGCATGGAGCGCTGCGCGATGGGAAATACATGGCCGCCTGACCTGGCTGAGTTTGTTTCTCTGGTTTCAGAGAGTGGTGCGAATCCATTCGGACTGAAATCGGAGCAGGTTATGACGGAATACCGGCGCTGGCGCAATGAGTCATATCGGTATTCAGGAAGCGATAAATATCCATGGCCTCAGCCCGTGCTGTATCACATCTGCATTGAAATGCGGAGAACGGGCGTAGAACGACAAATGACAGAGGGGGAGCTGAAACGACTGGCAGAAAAGTTACTCACGAAGTGGTCGAAGCATGTTGGTAATGGACTAAGTGTCCCACCAATTCGACGTCAACTGGAAGCGCCGCGCCATCCGGCAGGACCAACGCCAGCACAATTACTGATAGATGAATACAGGCGTCGAAAAGCGGCAGGATTAACAAATTGAATAATGAACAATCAGTAAATCTGATATTAAAACCACATAGCCATCATATTCGAATTTTCGAATGTGATGGTTGACGACACTCAACTATTACAGGAAACTACGGAGAGAATTCAGGAGACTAAAATGGCTGAACTAACTTCTCTACAACTCTTCAAAAACCTTTCCGATGAAACTCGGCTGGGCATCGTATTGCTGCTTAGAGAAATGGGAGAGCTATGCGTGTGCGATCTCTGTACGGCGCTGGATCAGTCGCAGCCCAAGATCTCCCGTCATCTGGCAATGCTCCGGGAAAGTGGATTATTACTGGATCGCAAGCAGGGCAAGTGGGTTCACTACCGCTTATCTCCGCATATTCCGTCATGGGCTGCTCAGGTAATTGAGCAGGCTTGGTTAAGCCAACAGGACGACGTACAGGCCATCGCCCGTAAGCTGGCATCGGCAAACTGCTCTGGTAGCGGTAAGGCTGTTTGCATCTAAAAAATTTGCCTGAACATATATGATTTTTCGAATGTGAGGTATTCAGAATGAAGACGTTAACGGTGTTTGACCCGGCAATGTGCTGCAGTACCGGCGTATGTGGCTCAGATGTCGATCAGGTTCTGGTTGATTTCTCTGCTGATGTGCAGTGGCTGAAAGGACGTGGCGTACAGGTTGAACGTTATAACCTGGCGCAGCAGCCCATGAGCTTTGTTCATAATGAGAAAGCGAAAGTATTCCTCGAAGCATCTGGAGCAGAAGGGCTTCCGCTACTGCTGTTGGACGGTGAAACGGTGATGGCTGGGCGATACCCAAAACGCGCTGAGCTGGCTCGCTGGTTCGGTATTCCGCTGGAGAAGGTAGGGTTAGCTCCCACCAGCTGCTGTGGTGGTAATACTTCCTGTTGCTGAATATGTCAGGAGGACATATGAAATTCTTAGAGAATATCCCGCCTTACCTGTTTTTTACTGGCAAGGGTGGCGTAGGAAAAACGTCCATTTCCTGCGCGACGGCTATCCGCCTTGCCGAACAAGGTAAGCGGGTTTTGCTGGTCAGTACAGATCCAGCCTCCAATGTCGGTCAGGTATTCGACCAGGCTATCGGTAACACCATTCGCTCTGTGACAGCAGTTACTGAACTTTCCGCTCTGGAGATTGACCCTCAGGAAGCCGCCCAACAATACCGCTCCAGAATCGTTGATCCTATCAAAGGTCTTCTGCCTGAAGACGTTGTTAACAGTATCAGCGAGCAGCTTTCAGGAGCCTGTACGACTGAGATTGCGGCGTTTGATGAGTTCACCGGCTTATTGACAGACGCTTCCCTGCTGACCCGCTTCGATCACATCATTTTTGATACAGCGCCGACGGGCCACACGATTCGCCTTCTCCAGCTTCCCGGTGCCTGGAGTAGTTTCATTGAAAGTAATCCGGATGGTGCTTCCTGTCTTGGCCCAATGGCCGGGCTGGAAAAGCAGCGTGAGCAGTATGCTCATGCGGTAGAGGCGTTGTCCGATCCTGAACGTACCCGCCTGGTTCTGGTTGCACGACTGCAAAAATCTACGCTGCAGGAAGTAGCCCGCACCCATGAAGAACTGGCCGCAATTGGCCTGAAAAACCAGTACCTGGTTATTAATGGTGTGCTGCCTAAAGCCGAAGCTGAACATGACGCGCTGGCTGCTGCGATATGGCAACGGGAGCAGGAAGCACTGGCAAATCTTCCTGCTGGTTTATCTGAGCTACCGAGAGATACCTTATTACTCCAGCCAGTAAATATGGTTGGTGTGTCTGCGTTGAAGGGGCTGCTGGATACCCGTTTTGATGCATTACCGCTCCCGGTACCGAACGTCCTGTACACGCCTGAAAACTTATCGCTCTCTGACCTGGTCGATGATATCGCCCGCAGTGAACATGGCCTGATTATGTTGATGGGCAAAGGTGGTGTAGGGAAAACCACGATGGCTGCTGCTATCGCCGTAAGGCTGGCAGACATGGGATATGACGTGCATCTCACCACCTCTGATCCCGCTGCGCACCTGAGTACAACGCTGAACGGCAGCCTCAAAAACCTGCAGGTCAGCCGCATCAACCCTCACGATGAAACCGAACGCTATCGCCAGCATGTTCTTGAGACGAAGGGAAAAGATCTGGACGAAGCAGGGAAACGGCTATTGGAAGAAGATTTACGTTCTCCCTGTACTGAAGAAATTGCCGTGTTCCAGGCTTTTTCCCGAGTGATTCGTGAAGCAGGTAAGCGGTTTGTTGTCATGGATACAGCTCCCACTGGGCACACGCTGTTGTTGCTGGATGCTACCGGGGCTTACCACCGAGAGATTGCCAAAAAAATGGGGGAGAAAGGTCATTTTACTACCCCAATGATGCAGCTTCAGGACCCGGAACGAACCAAAGTTCTGCTGGTCACTCTGCCTGAAACCACACCGGTACTGGAAGCGGCAAGCCTACAGGCTGACCTTGAAAGAGCGGGGATTCATCCATGGGGCTGGATTATCAATAACAGCCTTTCCATCGCGGATACGCGTTCTCCGTTGCTTTGCCAGCGCGCTCAGCAGGAACAGCCTCAGATTGAGGCTGTTAAGAATCAGCACGCTGACCATATAGCGCTCGTTCCGGTACTGGCTTCTGAGCCAACAGGTATTGAAAAACTCAGAGAGTTGGCGAGTTAATTTTTTGTTTATACAGGGCGGCAGATCCGCCCTGTCAGGAGGGTGTATGTTACTGGCAGGCGCTATTTTTGTCCTGACCATTGTCTTGGTTATCTGTCAACCGAAAGGATTAGGGATCGGCTGGAGTGCAACGCTGGGCGCGGGCCTGGCTTTGATTTCTGGCGTTGTGCATATAGGCGATATTCCGGTGGTGTGGAATATCGTCTGGAACGCGACAGCGACCTTTATTGCGGTGATTATCATCAGCCTGCTGCTCGATGAATCAGGCTTTTTCGAATGGGCGGCATTGCATGTTTCACGCTGGGGTAACGGTCGTGGCCGTTTGCTCTTTACCTATATCGTCCTGCTCGGCGCAGCGGTGGCGGCACTGTTTGCCAACGATGGTGCGGCACTTATTTTGACACCAATCGTTATTGCTATGCTGCTGGCATTAGGATTCAGCAAAGGTACCACGCTGGCATTCGTCATGGCAGCCGGGTTTATTGCCGATACTGCCAGCCTGCCGCTTATCGTGTCGAACCTGGTGAATATTGTTTCGGCGGACTTCTTTGGTCTGGGATTCACCGAATATGCATCGGTGATGGTACCGGTCGATATCGCCGCCATTATTGCCACACTAATTATGCTGCATCTGTTTTTCCGCAAGGACATCCCGCCAACTTACGATCTGGCCCTCCTAAAGAAACCAACAGAGGCAATAAAAGATACGGCTACATTCCGCACTGGCTGGATAGTTCTGATTCTCCTGCTTGTTGGTTTCTTCGTCCTCGAGCCGCTCGGTATTCCCGTTAGTGCGATTGCAGCGGTTGGGGCGATAATTCTGTTTGCAGTGGCGAAACGAGGCCATGCCATTAACACTGGTAAAGTGCTACATGGTGCACCCTGGCAGATCGTCATCTTCTCATTGGGGATGTACCTGGTAGTTTACGGTCTGCGCAACGCAGGGCTAACCGAATATCTTTCAGGTGTTCTGAACGTGCTGGCTGATAAAGGACTCTGGGCCGCGACGCTGGGTACTGGCTTCCTGACGGCTTTCCTGTCTTCCATCATGAACAACATGCCTACCGTGCTGGTTGGCGCTCTTTCTATTGATGGCAGTACCGCAACCGGCGTCATCAAAGAGGCGATGATTTATGCCAACGTGATTGGCTGCGATCTGGGGCCGAAAATCACACCTATTGGTAGCCTGGCAACGCTGCTCTGGCTACATGTACTTTCACAGAAGAATATGACCATCACGTGGGGATACTATTTCCGCACCGGGATTATCATGACTCTGCCTGTGCTGTTTGTAACGCTGGCAGCGCTGGCGCTACGTCTCTCTTTCACTTTGTAATGAGATACTGATATGAGCAACATCACCATTTATCACAATCCTGCCTGCGGCACGTCGCGTAACACGCTTGAGATGATCCGCAACAGCGGTAATGAGCCGACCGTTATTCTTTACCTTGAGACTCCACCTTCACGCGATGAGCTGGTCAAACTCATTGCTGATATGGGCATTTCCGTCCGGGCGTTACTACGTAAGAACGTCGAGCCATATGAGGAACTGGGTCTTGCCGAAGATAAATTTACTGACGACCAGTTAATTAACTTTATGTTGCAGCATCCGATCCTGATTAATCGCCCCATCGTTGTAACACCGCTGGGAACCAAACTGTGCCGTCCTTCTGAAGTTGTTCTGGATATCCTTCCTGATGCTCAGAAAGGGGCTTTCGCCAAGGAAGATGGCGAGAAAGTCGTTGATGATGCAGGCAAAAAATTGAAATAAGCGACAGGAGAGCCGCCTGTTATTTAGGCGGCTCCTTTATCAAATAAAAACAATGGATTGCCTCGATTTAAATCTTTGGACTGTTGATGCAACATTCTTCGCGTAGAAAATCAATAATCGACTCTAACTTGTCATATTGAGAAACGCAGATTAAGGAGCGGCTTTCGCGATTTTGTTTGACCAGACCTACGGAAACAAGAGCGGATATATGATGACTCAGTGTTGAAGATGGAATCGCAAGTTGTTTTTGTAGATCACCTACAGGTAAACCTTGTTCACCGGCTTTAACAAGGTGTTTGAAAATAAACAAACGTGTTGGATGTCCTAATTCTTTCATAGCTTTAGCTACTTCTTCTAGTTGCATGGTACCTTCCTCATCTATTGATATTTCGATAATACCAGAAATATGTTGATCTAACCTCAATAATTCGATTATTCTAGAAATATGGTTTATAGGGGGGTTCATGAATAGCTGGATTTCTATGTTTACTAACGCGGCAGAGATGTTCTTGTTTCTTGCTGTCGAGTTGTCTGCGCTTTTTTTTCTGATTAGTGCGGGTGTTAGCCTTATCAGGCAAAAAATTCCGGACCAAAAGATTCAAAGAATGTTAGGGGCGAGAAAGGGGAGAGGTTACATACTTGCATCGCTGTTAGGAGCTGTAACACCGTTTTGCAGCTGCTCTACAATTCCCATGTTACGCGGACTGTTATCAGCAAAAGCAGGCTTCGGTCCAACACTTACATTCTTGTTTGTTTCACCTCTGCTTAACCCGATAATCATTGGTCTGATGTGGGTTACTTTTGGTTGGAAAGTTACCCTGCTATACGCTGTTATAGCTGCAACAGTTTCCGTACTGGCAAGTATTTTGTTAGATGTGCTTGGTTTTGACCGACATATTGTCGAAACATCAAAACCGCTGGCTAGCTGTTGTGGTGTTAGCAGTGGAAAAACTCCTGAAACTAAACTACAGAGTGTTTCAGCTTGCTGTTCTGTATCAAATCAACAGGACATAGGGGCTAATAGTTGTTCTAAACCACAAGAAACGTTTAAGAGTTTCTCAGCATTTCGGGGCACAAATTGTGAATTGAGCTGCGAGACGGGCCAAACAAATAAACAATTCTTCCCGAAAAGTGTAGTAAGAGAGCCTGGTGCGATACGACTGGCATTTCAGGATGCCTGGACTCAATTTAAAGATGTATTACCTTATCTGATGTTAGGTATTGTTATAGGGTCGTTTATCTACGGTTTTATACCTGCAGAGTGGATTGCTGCTCATGCTGGGAATGATAATCCGTTTGCGATTCCACTAAGTGCAATTATTGGAATACCGTTGTATATACGTGCTGAGGCAGTAATTCCGTTGGCATCAGTCTTGATGGATAAAGGCATGGGAACGGGAGCAGTAATGGCTCTGATTATTGGTAGCGCAGGAGCTAGTCTGACGGAAGTAATACTGCTTAAATCAATGTTCAAAACACCCTTGATTGCTGCATTTCTGACCGTTATTTTGGGCATGGCGATTATTATGGGATACCTGACACAGTTGTTATTTTGATTGGGTATGTTAGACAGAACCTGAAAAAGTTGCAGGGGGAGACGAGCATATGAAAGTTGCGCAATCAATCCCAATCAAAGCAGTTATCCAAATTTAAGGACGTTGATATCTCAATACTTACAATGGTGTCAAAACAACAAGTCCTCATTGGATTGAACCCGCTTCGGCGGGTTTTTTTTGCATCTCATTTATAGGCTAAGGTTAACAATTTGTGCTCTTAAGTCATTGATCATTTCAATGTATCGGTGTACTGTACAAATATACAGTATATGCAGTGGAGGCTAATATGAAAGTTGAACTCACCATTGATCGTACTAAAGAACTTCCAAAGGGAGCAGTGCCGGCGCTGGAGAAAGAGTTACTTAAAAGGTTGGGTAATCAGTATGAGAACTGCAGCCTGAGCATACGTCGTACAGGCTCTGATGGCTTAAGTGTTCTTGGTGGTGACAAGGAAGATAAAAAGAAAATAGAGACTATCCTCCAGGAAACCTGGGAAAGTGCTGACGACTGGTTTTATTAATTATTTTGGGTGTTACTTTTATCCCGTTTGCATGGGGGAGTTTAAGTGAAAGAAAAATTAGGATTGCCCAAAAAAGGCTACGCAGTCATCAGATGTCACGATGGAGTCATCGTTGCCAGGCTGCAATCATTTCCTGAGTGTGAGCGCGCCCTGATGTACCGTCGCGGTAGCATGGTGTCTTTCATGCCTCTTCAGGATAATGAAATTATTGGTACACCTACGTTGTTTACCCAGATGCTGGAAAGGGCTGGTTATCGCGTTACCCAAAAATCTGTTACACTCCCGTCATAGGCCTGAACAACCTATACCTGCTGCGCCACAGGAGAAAAGCCCCATGGCGCAAGATCAATTCAAGCAATCCCTCATACTGACGTTAACCAACGCCAGCGATTTTCTTTTTGCCGCATCCAGAGGTGCGTTATGAAGAAAAGCTGGTTTCAACATACACAACTCACCACTGAGCAGGCTGACGAACTGGAAGCCAGCTATAAAGCAAAGCAGATTAAGACCGAGCGTAGTCTGGATAATGACTTTATTCACTGGACGATCAGCGCGTTCTTGCCGGAAGCATCTAAGCCTCCTCGCCAGGACAGAACCTGGCAACAGCGGATCTGGAGGTGAATGTGAAAGTCTACGATATCACCCCAATGGGCAAGCCCCGAATGACGCGCGCTGACAAATGGAAAAAGCGTCCTGAGGTTCTGCGTTACCGGGCTTTCTGTGATGAAGTTCGTCTGCAGGGTGTTGAGCTGCCGGAAAGCGGTTCGCATGTCACCTTCATGCTTCCGATGCCAGCGAGCTGGAGCAAAAAGAAACGGGCTGAGTTAAACGGTAAACCACACCAGGCTAAACCCGATTTCGACAACATGATGAAAGCGCTGATGGATGCCATTTACGAAGATGACGCTCACATCTGGGATTCACGCGTCACTAAATTATGGGGAGAGAAGGGACAAATAATTATCGGGGAGATAGCAGAATGAGGGCGCTGCTGAAGCCGGTGGTTGCGCGTGAGCTTGGAATTGTGCTGCTCAAACCGGGCAGTGAGCTGATGTCATTATTCAGTTGTGAACGTGTGCTGGTGGAAAGCCAGCCGGCAAGCATGGAAAGGTTGCCTGCTGGCCGTGTTCCTGACGTTCGCCAGCCACTTGCCAGTGACGACTCCCTGAAGCCGTTCTTCCTGGATGAAAAAGTTATTAAGGCTGCTGGTGATTTGAGTGGCCTTGATTACTGGCTTCTGCGTTATGGCGGTAGCTGCTGCCAGTGGCCACACAGCGATTACCATTATCACGAGCTAACCACTCTGCGTCATGAACCTGGATCGGTTCTCCTGTGTGGACATTGTGATAACCATTTGCGTGACCACTACAGCGAACAACTTTCAGAGCTGGCGAGACGTAATGTTGTTAACTGGATTATTAACAGCATCATGGTGGCGCTGAATATGGATTCTTCCAGAGAGTTGTCGCTAGCGGAGCTTTGCTGGTGGGCTGTTCGTATGGGGATTACCGACGTAATTCCCGAATCAGTAGCCAGCCGGGCGCTCCGTATTCCTTCGGAAGAACATCAGTCAGTCATGCGTGAATGCGATATCAAACCGGGTGTAACCGCCACCAGCATCATTACAGCTAAAGCCAGCACAATACCCGTGAACTTGCCACCAGCGCAGGTACCTGCGGTTAAGCCCATAGTTGGTGTTCTGGTCGATCCTGAGTCCCCGCAAACCTATATGAAACGTCCAAAGCGGGTCCGCTGGACGGCCCCCAGGTATCTGGAATGGATTAAAACACAACCCTGCGAATGCTGCGGTAAACCATCAGATGACCCACACCATTTAATTGGCTGGGGGCAGGGAGGAATGGCAACAAAGGCGCATGATATTTTTGCGATCCCCCTGTGCCGCCAGTGCCATACAGAACTACATAACGACCCGGTGAAGTTTGAGCAAAAAAATGTTCCTCAGCCGGTAATGATAATCAGAGTGCTGGATCGGGCTTATGGGCTCGGCGTTCTGGCGTAAGGAGATGAACAGGATGACACCACGTCAACGCCGCAATCATTTTGAAGCACTTGGTAAAGCCGCATCAGCGCCGCGTAAAAGCTGGCTGGGTAAATGTATCCTTCTTACGGGGATCCAGTCCGGATGGATTAAATCCTTGCTCACTACCTGGGGGGAAGGGGTGGGAGGAAAAACAGCACCACGTATGCCGCGAGGACACGCGTGCTGGAATGTGCTTAAGGGACGGAACTGGTCAGATAAGGCGTTAGAACGCTTCACCGCAGCGTTGAACCAGGCTCGTGAAGAGGGATTCCGTGGACAGCAGGCGATGAACAGGGCACATAGCATTCTCTGGCCACAGTCAACTGCCAGTGTGATTGATGAAGCTCTGCATAATGATGATGTCGATTTTGTTGAACAATGCGTATTGCAGGCGCTGGATATAAACGATCCGGTTTATGTTGTTGGTCTTCAGTATTACACCACCCGAAAAAAAATATCAGACATAACCCGGGAGCTGCAGGCGATTGCGCCATGGTTAACCGACGGGGAGGCGAGAAAGCGTGTGCGATGGTGCCTGGAAATATTCAGAGCAAAAACATTCCTTGCGGTTCGTAACCAGATGAGAGCTGGGTTAGAGGATGGTTAGTCATACCAAAAGAGGAGCTGACCGGGAGACTAATGAGTCTGTAATTCGAAACAAAAACCCCGGTCAGTAGCCGGGGGAACTGGCTATTACTGACGATTCTGTTTAAACCGCTCATAAATCTTAATACAGATAATAGCAACGGCGTAGAAGGGCCACAGAATGGAGGTTATCACCGTATCAGCCAGGTCAAATTCGAGGCCGTGTACTCTATCCCCACGAACTAACAAAGCAAACATTGCGATGAAACCCGCGATATATATGGCCAAGTAGTGATAAAGGCTCATGATAATTCCATTTATTAGGTTTTGCCCTGAGTCTACGTGCGATAACCACACAATTAAAATTGGTATTACAGATCAATTTTCATTTATCGATCGTTCAAAACGATCGTTTTGCAACAAGTAGCTCATTGATTGAACGATATTTGTACAAAATGGCAGCGGGAATTAGCTATAAGTGCTTTATGACGTAAAAACGTTTGAAAACGGGCCAACAAAGTGAATAATTAATTCATGCTTGGCAGAGCTGCGCCACGATGGCAGCGACGAAAAGCGAACAATTTGAATATAACGAAAACCCCGCCAGCGCGGGGTTTTTGCTTTCCGGCGATACGACAGGGGTATTCGCGAGGTGTATTACACCAGTACCCCTGTCATATCGCCGAGCTGAAATCGTTAACTTGAAAACAAGTTCTCACAATGCTCAATGCTTTGTCGTTTCTAGCTCAGAGGAAAAATGAGAGGGGGCAACTGCTAAACGTAGACATCAATATTTTTAGTATTATTCCCTGCAACGTTCGAACTTGATTTGTCACTTACCGTAGGTAATGCTTCCGATACCATTTGGTTTTTTTCTGCTTCTTGTTTTTGTAATTGAGCAATTTTTGCGTATATAGACTCGATTTGCCTTTGAATCATCTCCATCTGCTGTTTAAGCAGTTTTGCCTCATCTTCGGAGGTTACTTCATTTATTTTTGAACCCATGGCGCTGAGTTCTTTTGTCAACTCTCCAATTTGTTTTTTCAGGTTTTGAATTTGTTGTGAAACAGAGTTGCCAGTACTTGAAGATGTTTGTTTTACTGTGCTTTGCAGTATGTCCTGACCCAAAGTGCTAACGGTCATGCTCATGGTGGTTCCTCCGGCCTTACATTTATTACCCATTATCGTCATCTTTCGAAATTACTTTATTAGCAAAGGTTAAGTTGTGGTTTCCTGCACCACAGCATTATTTGTGCCGCTCTATACTATCTGCTGAGTATCGCGGAGGAGCTTATGAAAGAGGGCTATTACTGGATTCAGCATGTTGGCATTGTACAGGTGGCGTACTACACGAATGACACTGTTGATGATCTGGAGACGGGTAAAACAATCACAGGTGTCTGGCATCTGACCAGAGGCGATGACATTTGCCATAACGGTGAAGCAGAGGTGTTAGAAGGTCCTCTCTCTCCACCATTGTAAACAACTGTACTTACTTCGAGGCTGCCGCATGGCGGCCTTTTTCATTTCAGGCTCACGGGAATCATCCGCTACGTGCTTTGTTGATAAATCCAGCCCGTGAAGCCTGACCCTTTAATCACACACAGCGCCATCCGAAGAATCGGAGGTGAGGCTATGACCAGAATGAGCACCATTTACAGCAGACTTTCATATGGAACAGGAACCACGCTGACCGGTTGCGGTGTATCAGCGAAGGCATATGCCGAAACAGCTAAAACAGCAAAAGAGGTGTCCTGGATGTTGGCCGACAGAATTGCAGGGTTAAGCCTGAGCGACTGGGCAATTATTGTCGGTATCGCATGCACTGTTATCACCTGTGCAGTGAACTGGTATTACAGGAAAAAGGAAAGGGAGGACCGGCTTAATGGCAATGTCACCAAAGCTGAAGAATAAACTGAGCGCAGCGGTCGTTGGTCTGATTCTTGCGGGAGCCTCCGCGCCAGTTATTCTCGATCAGTTTCTGGATGAGAAAGAGGGTAATAGTCTGACGGCGTATCGCGACGGCGGAGGGCTCTGGACGATTTGCCGTGGCGCCACGATGGTTGATGGTAAGCCAGTAGTTCAGGACATGAGGCTTTCTGCTGAGAAATGTGCCCAGGTAAACGCCATAGAACGCGACAAGGCGCTGGCATGGGTTGAACGAAATATAAAAGTTCCGTTGAGTGAGCAGCAGAAGGCAGGTATCGCTTCTTTCTGTCCTTACAACATTGGTCCAGGCAAATGCTTCCCGTCAACGTTCTACCAGCGTATCAACGCCGGAGATACAAAAGGGGCATGTGAGGCGATCCGCTGGTGGATTAAAGACGGTGGCCGCGATTGTCGTCTGACCAAAGGCCAGAAGAATGGTTGCTATGGACAGGTTGAACGACGAGACCAGGAAAGTGCACTGGCGTGCTGGGGGATAGACCAGTGAGCCTGCGCTATCAGTTTATTGCCATTTCTCTGCTGGTGGCCATCGCATTCATCGCGGGTAGTGTATGGAGCAGCCGCGGCTGGGAAAAAAAGTGGGCGGAACGTGACAGCGCGGAATCATCGCGAACAGCGAACGCGCAGACCGCCGCCCGCATGATTGAGCAAGGGCGCATAATTGCCCGTGATGAGGCTGTAAAAGATGCAC
>NZ_JAOWGS010000038.1:0-45024 GCF_030333035.1 Citrobacter sp. Cpo015
GGTAATGACTCCAACTTATTGATAGTGTTTTATGTTCAGATAATGCCCGATGACTTTGTCATGCAGCTCCACCGATTTTGAGAACGACAGCGACTTCCGTCCCAGCCGTGCCAGGTGCTGCCTCAGATTCAGGTTATGCCGCTCAATTCGCTGCGTATATCGCTTGCTGATTACGTGCAGCTTTCCCTTCAGGCGGGATTCATACAGCGGCCAGCCATCCGTCATCCATATCACCACGTCAAAGGGTGACAGCAGGCTCATAAGACGCCCCAGCGTCGCCATAGTGCGTTCACCGAATACGTGCGCAACAACCGTCTTCCGGAGCCTGTCATACGCGTAAAACAGCCAGCGCTGGCGCGATTTAGCCCCGACGTATCCCCACTGTTCGTCCATTTCCGCGCAGACGATGACGTCACTGCCCGGCTGTATGCGCGAGGTTACCGACTGCGGCCTGAGTTTTTTAAATGGCGGAAAATCGTGTTGAGGCCAACGCCCATAATGCGGGCGGTTGCCCGGCATCCAACGCCATTCATGGCCATATCAATGATTTTCTGGTGCGTACCGGGTTGAGAAGCGGTGTAAGTGAACTGCAGTTGCCATGTTTTACGGCAGTGAGAGCAGAGATAGCGCTGATGTCCGGCGGTGCTTTTGCCGTTACGCACCACCCCGTCAGTAGCTGAACAGGAGGGACAGCTGATAGAAACAGAAGCCACTGGAGCACCTCAAAAACACCATCATACACTAAATCAGTAAGTTGGCAGCATCACCCGAAAATCTTATGCGGTGAGGCAATGACCGTTTCGCCATCATAAATATATGGCTTAAACTGCGGTAAAAAGTCTGCGCCGGAATTTTCAAAATTCTCCATCGTCAGTGGACCTTTACGACTGAACATTCCAGTGCCGTGCATAAATGTTTCTCCCGGTGCGGTAGATTGCCATTTATGGTCGTGCGGAAAGTAATAATGTGGAGAAATAAAAACAGGCATTTGTGCTTCTTTTGCCATTTTGAACAACGTCTCGAGATTTTCTACAGTATTATTTTCAATAATGCTGTCTTTAAAAACCTCCCAGCCAATACCCTGAGGACTTAAAAAATCGATCTGTGGATCGACTACCACCAACGCAGCTTCCTTATTATTAAGTGTTATACCTTTGCGTGGTAAGCCATAGGCCTCTGGTTCAGAATAGATTTCTGACATGCTCATCTTGCTCATAAAATTTACCTGTATTTTTATCTAATGTGATAGTGACTATCTGATTATTAAATAGCGCTGGTAAATATGGCATGGTTTCAGAACGGGGCATTTGTTCAGGACGCTGGGAATATTGTCATTACGTATTCTAATAACGATAGTGGGCATATCACTGCCCACTCCGTTAGAGGTCGTATTGCTGGCGTCGCCGTTCTAAACGACGATCGCGCAGGGTGGAGTAAATAAAGGTCATCACAAACAGTAGTGAAAATAGTACGACGATGGTGGGGGCCGGTGCACTGTCGATGAAAAAAGACAGGTACACGCCCATAAACGAGGTAACGACCGACATAATCACCGCCAGCCACAAGGCGTGGGAAAATTTCCGCGTCATTAAAATCGCAATGGCGCCAGGCGCAATCAGTAAGGAGATCGACAAAATAATCCCTACTGATTTTAGCGTGGCGACAATCGTCAGGGCGATCATGCACAGCAGGCCGTAATGTAGCAGTGCAGTGTTAAGCCCACTGGCCTTTGCCTGATGCGGGTCGAACGCATGCAGCAGCAGATCTTTCCACTTAAGCCCAATAATAAGCGCTATCCCAAGCGTAATAACCGCGGTTTGTATGATGTCGCTGAACGATACGCCCAGCATGTCGCCGAACAGAATATGATCGAGATGGACCTCTGACTGGATAGAGACGTACAGCACCAGCCCTGCGCCAAACATGCCGGAAAAGACGATTCCCATCAGGGTATCGCGTTTGATGCGGCTGTTATCGTCGAGATAACCCGTCGCCACCGCACAGAACAGCCCGGCGATAAATGCGCCAATTGCCAGTGGGATGCCCGCAATCCACGCCAGTACAATTCCCGGGAAAACCGCGTGGCTCATTGCATCGCCCATCAGTGCCCAGCCTTTGAGTACTAAAAATACAGACAGCAGCGCGCAGGGCACGGCGACAATGGTGGAGATGACCAGCGCATTGACCATAAAACCAAACTGAAAGGGTTCCAGCAGCGTTGTTAAGATCATACTGACTCCTTGTTCACCAGACGGGCGCGGCGGCGATTCGCCAGCAGACCGTGTTTTGGCGCGAAGACAAATGCCAGCAGGAACAGCAGCGTTTGCAGAACGACAATAATTCCGCCGGTTGCACCGTCCAGCCAGTAGCTCAGCCAGGCGCCGAAAAAGCTGGTCAGGCTGCCAATAGCTACGGCGATAGTGAGCAGGCGTGGAAAACGATCGGTCAGCAGCCAGGCCGTTGCACCGGGCGTAACCACCAGGCAAATCACCAGAAATGCGCCGACGGTTTGCAGCGCGGCGACTGTGGAAACGGAGAGCAGTGTAAAAAATAACAGCTTCAACCGGCCCGGATTCAAACCGATAGAGCGCGCGTGGTTTTCATCAAAAAAAACCACCATCAGATCTTTCCACTTCAAAAACAGGATGGTTAGCGAAATAACCCCGATGATGGCCAGTTGTAGAATATCTTCTGGCGCAATCGCCAGCACGTTGCCGAGAATGATGGTCTGAATGTTCACCGACATCGGATTGAGCGACACCATAAACAGCCCGATACCGAAAAAAGACGAAAAAATCAGTCCGATAATCGCATCTTCCTTCAGGCGCGAACGTTGATTAAGAAACAGCATACTGCCCGCCGCCAGTCCGCCGGAAAGGAATGCGCCAAGCGCGAAGGGAAGCCCTAACATATAAGCGCCTGCCACGCCCGGCACGATAGAGTGCGACAGCGCATCGCCAATCAGCGACCAGCCTTTGAGCATCAGATAGCAGGAGAGAAACGCACACAGGCCACCGACCATCGCCGAGACCCACATGGCGTTGAGCATGTACTGGTAGCCAAACGGCTCCGTTAGCCAGTTCATGGTTATTCCCCCTCGTTTGCCGTGCGTCGCGAAATAAACGGGCGTTCATCATCGGTAATTACGTGCTGTTCACCGCCGCTCAGCGCAACGTGACGCAGTACACCGCTGAATGCCAGTTCGAGATTCTCGGGGGTAAAGGTGGTTTCGTTGGGTCCACTTGCCAGCACCGTGCCCTTAATCATCACCGTGTAATCACAAAACTCGGTGACGGATCCCAAATTATGGGTAGAGACCAGCATGGTTCGACCCTCATTACGCAGTTCACGCAGCAGGTCGATGATCCGGGCCTCGGTTTTTACATCCACGCCGGTAAAGGGTTCATCCAGTAAAATAACCTGTCCGTCCTGTGCGATAGCCCTTGCCAGAAAAACACGCTTTTTCTGCCCACCGGACAGTTCACCTATCTGACGATGGCGATAATCCAGCATATCAACCCGCGCCAGCGCCGCATCTACGCAGGCGTGGTCAATTTGTTTTGGTCGACGCAGCCAGCCCATATGGCCAAAGCGTCCCATCATCACCACATCTTCCACCAGTACCGGAAACGACCAGTCCACCTCTTCTGACTGGGGGACATAGGCGATCAGATTCCGTTTGAGCGCCTTATTTACCGGCTGTTGCAGAATTGAGATTTCCCCCTGCGCCAGGCGGACAAAACCCATCAGCGCTTTAAAAAGTGTTGATTTTCCCGAACCGTTTACGCCGACCAACGCGGCAATTGAGCCGCCCGGAACCTGAAAAGTGGCGTCCCGCAATGCGGTATGACCGTTGCGATACGTCACCGTAACCTGATTTACGGTAATCGCAGAGTGACTCATGGTTGGCTCTCCAGACCCTTGTTGATGCCGTTAACAATGGTTTGCGTGGTGACGCGCAGTAAATCCAGATAGGTCGGTACCGGACCATCGGCAGCGCTGAGCGAATCGACATACAGCACGCCGCCGTAATGTGCGCCAGACTCACGGGCAACCTGACGCGCTGGTTTGTCGGACACGGTGCTTTCGCTAAATACCGTTGGGATATGATGCTCTCTGATGGCATCGATAACCTTGCGTACCTGCTTGGGCGTACCCTGCTGATCGGCATTGATCGGCCACAGATACAGCTCCTTGAGATTGTTATCACGAGCTAAATAAGAGAATGCGCCTTCGCTGGTGACCAGCCAGCGTTTATCAGCAGGGAGCTTTGCCAGTTCTGTATGTAGTGGCTCCAGGGTCTGCTGGATTTTCGCTTTATAATTCTGCGCATTATTCTGGTAGGTTGCGGCATTGTCCGGATCATATTTGATCAGCGCATCGCGAATGTTATCCACGTAGATCAGCGCGTTCTCTGCTGACATCCAGGCATGCGGGTTTGGTTTACCGTTGTACGGCCCTTCGCTGATGCCCATTGGCTGCACGCCGTTTGAGACCATCACTTCTGGTACGCCGGACAAATTTTGGTAGAAGCGGGAAAACCATAGTTCGAGGTTTAGACCGTTAGAGAGAATAAGCTGTGCGCCTTGCGCCCGTTTAATATCGCCTGGGGTTGGTTGATATTCGTGAATTTCAGCACCCGGTTTGGTGATAGAACTAACGTCCGCCGCGTCACCTGCTACATTGCTTGCCATATCGGCAATCACCGTAAAGGTGGTCACCACTTTGAATTTTTCTTTCGCCCAGGCGGGTGACAGCGTCAGCGCTGTTAACACGCTGGCAAGGAGAAATGACTTCAGATGGGGCAGATGCGGCATAGTATCCCTCGCAACAAAGTGGTTAATTTATCATCGAATATAGCCTTTGCTATGTTATATAGCACATGGCATAAACAAATGAAAATAATTCTTATTTGCGTAGGGTGCTAAGGATGTATCACCTTCAGGTAATAGTTCTGTGCTTAGTTAAGGTGTATTATTTATGCAACTTAATTGTGGAGGCATCATGTCCGGCAAACGCATTGCACGTGAAAAAATGACGATCCAGAGAATGATTTCGCTCTACGAGAGCCAGTGCCCGCAGGCTTCAGGCGAGCCGGGGCATTACGATGCGTTATTTGCCTATGCGCAAAAGCGCCTCGACAAGTGCGTATTTGGTGAGGAAAAACCGGCCTGTAAACAGTGTCCTGTGCACTGTTATCAACCTGCTAAACGCGAAGAGATGAAGCAAATTATGCGTTGGGCTGGGCCGAGAATGCTCTGGCGTCACCCGATTCTGACCGTACGTCACCTGATTGATGACAAACGTCCAGTGCCGGAGTTACCCGAGAAGTACCAGCGGAAAAAATAAGGTCGCTGTGCGCCGGATGGCGGCTGCGCCTTATCTGGCCTACGAGAATAAGTGCATCTGTCGCGTAGGCCCGATGCGCATTGCGCCATCGGGCAACTTAGCCATGTGGTGATGAATGGCGACTACGCTTTGGTGGCAATCAGAATAGCTGAGGCTTTGATCAGCGCAACAACACGGCTTCCCTGACTCAGTTTCATCTCTTGCTGACTTTCGTTGGTGACGACGGCAACAATCTCGAAGCCTGCGTCAGTTTTGATATGTACCGTGGCGTTGACTGCGCCTTCTGTGACCTGGGAAACACTGCCAGCAAACTGGTTGCGGGCAGAGAACTTCAGACCACGGTCTTCAGTTGCCAGCGTCACCCATGGCGCTTTAATCAGGGCAATTGCTTCTTTCCCTTTCGCCAGACCCAGCGCCTGCTGGCTGCTATGGGTTACAATCGCGACCAGTTTTGCGCCGCCAGCCAGCGTCAGTTCAACTTCATCATTCACTGCGCCCGTAGCGACTGCGCTCACCGTACCGGTTAATTGATTACGTGCTGATACCGCCATACTGCCTCCTCTCGTTGAGATATCACCCAGTATAGCCACACTGGCTAAACCAGTGCATCCTTATCAATGCCTAATCTCTTCATGCGTGAGAGTAACGTTGTACGTTTCAGCCCCAGCCTTTGTGCCGCGCCTTTGGGACCGGCAACCACCCCGTTGGTTTCTTTCAGTACGCGCATAATCAACTGGTATTCATCTTCACCGTCCTGCGCGACTTCGGTTGCCACCGGAGGCGTAGACGGCGTCAAAGGGGCAATATCCGGAAGGGATAGTTGCAGTACGTTGCCCCGGGTAAGCAGAACCGCTCGTTCTACCACGTTTTCCAGCTCACGCACGTTACCCGGCCATTCCATACAGCTCAGTGTGCGCAGAGCCTCGGCGGGAATACTGTCGATATTGCGTCCCATCCGACGAGCAATTTTAAAGGTGAAGGCTTTTACCAGCAGCGGAATATCTTCCGGGCGCTCACGCAGCGGCGGCAGATGGATCGGGAAGACGTTCAGTCGGTAATACAGATCGTTACGAAATTCGCGATCGGCAACCATCTTCTTCAGATCGCGGTTGGTGGCGGCGATCAAACGGACATCGGTCTGGATCAGCTTATTACTGCCCAGACGTTCAAATTCCTGCTCTTGCAGAACCCGCAGTAGCTTAGGCTGAAGCTCCAGCGGCATATCGCCAACTTCATCGAGGAACAGCGAACTTTTGTCCGCCAGTTCGAAACGCCCAATACGTTGCGTGCTGGCCCCGGTAAACGCGCCGCGCTCATGACCAAACAGATCGCTCTCCAGCAATCCGGCAGGCATTGCCGCGCAGTTCATCTTCACCATCCGGCGGGCGTTACGTCCGCTCAGGTTGTGAATGGCTCGTGCGATCAGCTCTTTACCCGTTCCGGTCTCACCCAGAATCAAGACGGTGCTGTCGCTTTGCGCCACCATTTCGACCTGCTTGAGTACGCTGTACATAGCTTCGCTGCGACCAATGATTTCGCCGAACTCACTCTCTACGTTGTTGAGTTGTTCAGTCAACGCCAGGTTTTCATCGACCAGACGTTCCTTCAGGCGGTGAATTTCCTGGTAGGCTAGCGCGTTATCCACGGCAATTGCCACACGCTCGGCAATCTGGCGCAATAGCTTGAGGTTGGCGGTAGTGAAAACTTTCTCTTCGCACTGTGCCAGCTTGAGTACGCCGAGCATAGTATTGCCGGACATCAGCGGTAGCAGACACAGGGTTTGTAGCTGGTTGCCCCAGGTTTCGAACAGCATCCGTTCGTAAGGGGCAAGGATGTCACGTTCGCTCAGGTTGATCAGCAGCATCTCTTTGCTTTTGAAGACCCGTTCAGAGAGCGTTCCCGCTTCGTCCACTTCACTCTGTTCGTGTGCCGGATGATGTTCATCCAGATAGTGAGTGGAATAGATACTGAGTTTATTTTTGCGATCGCTGCGTAACACGATGCTGATGGCATCGATGTCGAAGTAGTGGTGGATCTCTTTGGCGACTTCGCTGACCAGCTCATCAATATCCAGTCGGGAGAGCACGGCATTGGTGATGGCGACCAGGATGCGAAAGTTGTCACGCTCACGACATAGCAGATCGTAATCGACGTTGTTGCTGACTCTGCTTTGAATTTGTTCAGCAACGACGCCGACTATCTGAGTGAAGGTCTGTAGACGGTTATATTCTTTTTCACTCCACGGACGGTCTTCGTTACGGATGAATTCGCAACCGCCAAAGATGCGCCCATCTGCCGCCAGCGGCAGCAGGCAGTAGTGGCCAAATTCAGAATACAGTCCACCTGAAGCCAATTGTGGCCATGTTTCCGTAAACTCATGATAGTTGCAGTGCAACGCATCAGGGCGAGACAAAATACGGCGTACCGGACCATGTGCCAGCACCGTTTCGTCTTCATAATCGATGGGTTTACCATTTTCACGCGTTGCAAAATAACGCGCACGTTGCGTTTGTGCCTGCCATAAGACAATAGCCGCGCAGTCGGCCAGCGCTGAACGCTTGACCAGCTGCGAAAGCGCCTCGCTAAGAGACGGGAGATCGGGCTGCTGTAATAATGTACGAGTAATATCGAACAGGCCTTGCTGTCCGAGGTCACTCATCGGTGTATACGACATATTGCTTTTCCAGGGAAAGCACCGCAGAACGGTGCGAAAACGGTAAATGAATTATAGGTATAAGTCGTAAATTATTGCCGGATGGCCTGCCACTGAACTGGCCAGGATATACAATCCGTTGGCCCGATCAGCAAAGCGGTATCAGGCATAATGCAGCATTAACGCCGGATGTTGACGCTAATGCGTCTTATCCGGCCTACAGCATGCTGCCAACCGGCTGCTAGCATATACGAGGTAATGGTTCGGCGTGTGGTAAATCGAGGGTTCGTTTTACGCCGTAGAGTCCGGCAAGACGAACACCTTTACGTTCAACCACTTCACCAATCATTGCCGCATCGCGTCCTAACGGATGCGCGTGCAGCGCGGCAAGCACGCTTTCAGCGGCCTGACGCTCAACGGCAATCACCAGTTTGCCTTCGTTAGCAAAGTTGAGCGCATCCAGACCCAGCAGCTCGCAAACGCCACGCACCGCTGGCTTCACGGGCAGGGCAGCTTCAGACAGCTCAATACCAAATCCGCATGCAGCGGCAAATTCATGCGTGACCGCATTCACGCCGCCACGGGTGGCGTCACGAAGCGCCTTCACGCCAGGAATATCACGCAGTGTCTGGATAAGAGGTGTTAACACCGCGCAGTCGCTGACCAGTTCGCCATCCAGACCCAATTGCTCGCGTAGGTTAAGGATAGTTGCGCCGTGATCGCCAAGAGAGCCACTGACCAGCAGCACATCACCCACGCCGAGAGTCTGTGCGCCCCAGTGAATGTTGGCGGGAATTGCCCCCATTCCGGCAGTGTTAATGAACAGCTTGTCTGCTGCACCACGCTGCACGACTTTGGTATCGCCAGTCACGATGGCGATGCCTGCTTCGCGCGCGGTTGCTGCCATGCTGTTAACAACGGTTTTCAGTGTCTCCATCGGCAGACCCTCTTCGAGGATAAAACCGCAGGAGAGGTAGCGTGGAATAGCTCCGCTGACCGCGACATCGTTAGCCGTACCACAGATGGCCAGCTTGCCGATATTGCCGCCGGGGAAGAACAACGGATCGATAACGTAGCTGTCAGTTGAAAACGCCAGACGGTCGCCTTCTGCCACCAGTTGTGCCAGTTCCAGACGCGCCTGATCTTCTTGTTCCGCCAGCCACGGATTCGCGAAAGCCTCCATAAACAGACTGTTGATCAACTGCTGCATAGCCTGACCGCCGCTACCGTGGGCGAGTTGTACGCTGCTCATGCTTCACACTCCTGCTGACGATACTGATACCAGGCGGCACATGCGCCTTCTGAGGAGACCATCAGGGCGCCAAATGCGGTCTCCGGGTTACACGTTTTGCCAAATAACGGACACTGATGTGGTTTACATCTGCCCGTCAGCACTTCCCCACAACGCGCGCGCGGATCGTCATACACCTGCTGCGGCGCTGGCTGGAAATGTGCTTCGGCATCAAAGCGCTGATAGTCCGGCGTCAGGTGAACGCCAGAGGATTCGATAACGCCCAGACCGCGCCATTCGCTGTCACCATTGACGCAGAACACCTCGGCAATGGCCTGTTGCGCTAACGCGTTACCGGCATCCGGTACCACGCGGCGGTACTGGTTTTCTACCTGGCTTTGGGCTGCAATTTTCTGCTCAATTAACATCACTACGCCTTGCAGGAGATCAAGCGGTTCGAAACCGGCGACCACCAGGGGGCGATGGAAATCTGAAGCAATGAAATTATAGGCGTCGGTGCCAATTACCATGCTGACGTGGCCCGGTGCTAAAAAGGCGTCGATACCGTTGTCTGGCTGTTCCAGCAGACTGCGCAGCGTAGGGATAAGCGTGATGTGCTGGCAGAAAAAGTAAAAGTTCTGCACGTCACGCTGCTTTGCCTGTTGCAGGGTGATAGCAGTCGTTGGCATTGTGGTTTCAAAACCCAGGCCAAAGAACACCACTTTACGCGTTGGGTTTTCCTGCGCCAGCTTCAGTGCATCCATCGGTGAATAGACAATACGGATATCCGCACCGCGCGCCTTGGCTTGCAGCAGGGAGCCTTGCTTACCCGGGACGCGCATAGCGTCGCCAAAGGTGCAGAAAATCACTTCTGGATGGCTGGCGATTTCTACACAGCTGTCGATTCTGCCCATCGGCAGAACGCAAACCGGGCAACCCGGACCATGAATAAACTCCACGTTTTCCGGTAGCAACTGGTCGAGCCCGAATTTGAAGATAGCGTGGGTATGACCACCACAAACTTCCATGATCCGCAGCGGGCGTTCAGCCGTGTAGGAGAGGTGGGCGGCACGTTCACACAGGTGCTCTATCAACTGCATCACCTGTTCTGGTGCGCGGTATTCGTCAACAAAACGCATTTATTTTTCCTCGCCGTACAGCAACGCGCCGACATCCGGCTCAACGTCAAACATGTTTTGCAGCGCGTCGAGCGTATCGCGCGCTTCAGCTTCATTAATGATGCTCATGGCAAAACCGACGTGGACCAGTACCCACTGGCCGAGACGCGGTTGGCCATGTTCATCACAGCTACCGACCAGCGTCAGGTCGACGTCGCGCTGAATACCGCAGACGTCGACTTTGGCCTGGTTGCCATCAATGGTGCGGATTTGACCCGGAACACCTATGCACATCGCTGCGTCTCCAGCCAGGAGAGCCATTGATCCATCCCTTCTCCACTGGTGGCGGAAATTAGGATAATCTCAATCCCCGGGTTCACTTCCCGGGCGCTGGCAATGCATTTTTCAACGTCAAAATTGAGGTACGGCAGTAGATCCACTTTGTTGAGCAGCATCAGCGATGCGGCGGCAAACATATGCGGGTATTTCAGCGGTTTGTCTTCACCTTCGGTTACTGAAAGCACGGCCACTTTATGGCGCTCGCCGAGGTCGAAGCTGGCCGGGCAGACCAGGTTGCCGACGTTTTCAATGAACAGAATACCGTTATCGTCAAGCGGCAAACGCGGCGCGGCGTCAGCAATCATTTGTGCGTCGAGGTGGCAACCTTTACCGGTGTTGACCTGAATGGCGGGTGTGCCTGTGGCGCGAATACGGGCGGCATCGTTCACCGTCTGCTGGTCACCTTCAATAACGGCGCACGGCACGCTATCTTTCAACTTCATCAGCGTTTCGGTCAGCAGGGTAGTTTTACCAGAGCCCGGGCTTGAAACAAGGTTCAGCACCAGATGCTGACGGGCCGCAAAGCGGGCACGGTTGCGCTCGGCGAGGCGGTTGTTTTTGTCCAGTACGTCAATTTCCACTTCCAGCATACGGCGTTGGCTCATACCTGGTGCGTGGGTTCCGGCCTCACCGTGACCGTAGTGCAAATCGCCTTCTTCGGTCTGGCTCGGTGTGAAATTTGAGGTCTTCACACCGGTAATATTCAGCGCCGGACGAGCCGCCGGGGCAAATGGCGCGCTGCGAAACGCCGAGTGGGGATTATGCTCATCACCCTCTATATATAGGTTGCCTTCAGCGCAACCACATGTCGTACACATCGCTCACTCCTGATCTTTTTACTTGCGATACATCTGTTGCCGGATGGCTGCGTTGCCTTATCCGGCCTACAAACGAGCTGTTTCTGTAGGCTGGATAAGACGCTTAAGCGTCGCCATCCGGCGCTGGAGTTTCATCTATTTCAATACGTCGAATCTGTAAGCCGTCATCGGCCACAATTCTCAGCATATCGCTGTTGCATTGCGGGCATCGGCGCACGCGTTGCGTCAGTAACGTGACGTATTGCTGACAAGATTCGCACCAACATTCGGCTTCTTGTTCTTCGAGGTGGAGTTTACAACCTTCTGCAAGGGTCCCGCGGCATACCAGATCAAAACAAAAGGAGAGAGCGCTGGTTTCTACGCAAGAAAATGCGCCAATTTTGAGCCAGACCCCAGTTACTCGCTTAGCACCGTGTTGCGTGGCCTGTTGTTCAATCAATTCCAGTGCCCGTTGGCAGAGGGTTATTTCGTGCATACCGCCTCCTGTGAAGTTGCTGTATTAAAAGCAATAAGCATGCCAGGTTGATTTTTTTCATTCGTGACAATGACGACGATGACGAAATGACATGTCGTCACCCGCCTTTGATTTTTTATCTATATGAAAATTAAGTGATTTAATTTTGGCATGAAATGTGCTTAAGGCTGTTCATCTCTGCTAAACGGGTAACCTGACATGACTATTTGGGAAATAAGCGAAAAAGCCGATTACATCGCTGAACGGCATCGTCGCCTACAGGACCAGTGGCGTATTTACTGCAACTCGCTGGTTCAGGGGATCACCCTGTCAAAAGCGCGTTTGCATCATGCGATGAGCTGCGCACCGGACAAGGATCTCTGCTTCGTCCTTTTTGAACACTTCACTATCTACGTCACGCTGGCGGACGGCTTTAACAGCCATACCATCGAATACTACGTTGAAACGAAAGACGGTGATGATAAGCAGCTGATTGCACAGGCAGAATTGACTATCGACGGTAAGGTCGATGAGCGTATTAGCAACCGCGATCGCGAGCAGGTCCTGGAGCACTATCTCGAAAAAATCGCCACCGTCTACGACAGCCTGTACACCGCGGTTGAGAACAATATGCCGGTGAATTTAAGCCAGCTGGTTGAGGGACATAGCCCGGCTTAAGCCTCGGGTGCTGCCCACTTTGTCATGGTGCGGTCTACATACTGCGTCACGACGTTTTAGGGAATGGGCATGTCGAAAAATGTCGAAATGACATTTGGTAGACATGTTTTCGTCAAAAATGACTATCACCTGAGGAATGCCTGGTGAATCGTTTTGTAATTGCTGACTCCACTCTTTGTATTGGCTGCCACACCTGTGAAGCCGCCTGCTCAGAGACACATCGCCAGCATGGCCTGCAGTCAATGCCGCGCCTGAAAGTGATGTTAAATGAAAAAGAATCCGCGCCGCAGCTTTGCCACCAGTGTGAAGATGCGCCTTGCGCCACCGTGTGTCCGGTTAATGCCATTAACCGCGTTGATGGCGCCGTACAGCTGAACGAAAGCCTGTGCGTAAGCTGCAAACTGTGCGGGATCGCTTGTCCGTTTGGCGCGATAGAGTTTTCCGGTAGCCGTCCGCTACACATTCCGGCAAACGCCAATACGCCAAAAGCGCCTCCGGCTCCGCCAGCGCCTGCTCGCGTGAGTTCGCTGTTGGACTGGGTTCCTGGCGTTCGTGCCATCGCGGTGAAATGCGATCTGTGTAGTTTTGACGAGCAAGGTCCTGCCTGCGTGCGCATGTGTCCGACCAAAGCCCTGCATCTGGTGAGCAACATGGATATCGCCCGCGCCAGCAAACGTAAGCGTGAGCTGACTTTCAATACCGATTTCGGCGATCTCACCTTGTTTCAGCAGGCTCAGAGTGGGGATGCAAAATGAGCGCAATTTCACTGATTAACAGCGGCTTAGCCTGGTTTACAGCGGCTGCGGTTCTGGCATTTCTGTTTTCATTTCATAAATCGCTGAGCGGCTGGATTGCTGGGGTTGGCGGTGCAGTCGGCAGCCTGTGTACGGCAGCCGCGGGTTTTACCGTTCTGACTAATGCGCTGGCAGTGAGCGGCGTGATGCCGTTTATTGGTCACAGTCTGCAAATTACTCCGCTGAATGCTATCTGGCTGATTACGCTGGGCCTGTGCGGCCTGTTTGTCAGCCTGTACAACATTGACTGGCATCGTCATCCGCAGGTGAAAGCTAACGGCCTGCTGGTGAATCTGCTGATGGCCGCGGCGGTATGTGCGGTGGTTGCCAGTAACCTCGGTACGCTGGTGGTGATGGCGGAAATCATGGCGCTGTGTGCCGTGTTCCTCACCGGATGCAGTAAAGAAGGCAAACTGTGGTTTGCGCTGGGGCGTATTGGTACGCTGCTGCTGGCGGTCGCCTGCTACCTGGTGTGGCAACGTTACGGCACGCTGGAGCTGCGTCTGCTAGACCTGCGCACCCAGGAGCTGCCGCTCGGATCTGACATCTGGCTGCTGGGCGTGGCAGGTTTTGGCCTGCTGGCCGGGATTATTCCGCTCCACGGTTGGGTGCCACAGGCACACGCCAATGCCAGCGCACCGGCTGCGGCGCTGTTCTCTACCGTCGTCATGAAGGTTGGTCTGCTGGGTATTCTCTCCCTGTCGCTGCTGGGCGGTAACGCGCCGCTGTGGTGGGGGATTACGCTGCTGGTGCTGGGCATGATCACCGCGTTTGTTGGCGGTCTGTATGCGCTGATGGAACACAACATCCAGCGCCTGCTGGCGTACCACACGCTGGAAAACATCGGCATTATTCTGCTGGGTCTGGGCGCTGGCGTGACCGGAATTTCCCTGAATCAACCGGCGCTGATCGCGCTGGGTTTGACCGGCGGTCTGTACCACCTGGTAAACCACAGCTTGTTCAAAAGCGTTCTGTTCCTGGGTGCAGGCAGCATCTGGTTCCGTACCGGTCATCGTGATATCGAAAAACTGGGCGGTATCGGTAAACGTATGCCGGTTATCTCGCTGGCGATGCTGGTTGGTCTGATGGCGATGGCCGCACTGCCGCCGCTGAACGGTTTTGCCGGTGAGTGGGTTATCTACCAATCCTTCTTTAAGCTTGGCAACAGCGGCGCGTTTGTCGGTAGCCTGTTAGGACCGTTGCTGGCGGTAGGGCTGGCAATTACCGGCGCGCTGGCGGTGATGTGTATGGCGAAAGTCTATGGCGTTACGTTCCTTGGCGCACCGCGCACGAAGGAAGCTGAAAATGCCTGCTGCGCGCCAATCCTGATGGGAGTGAGCGTCGTCGCGCTGGCTATCTGCTGCGTGATTGGCGGCGTTGCTGCGCCGTGGCTGCTGCCGATGATCTCCTCCGCCGTTCCGCTGCCGTTGGAAACCGCGAACACCACCGTTTCTCAGCCAATGATCACGCTGCTGCTGATCGCGTGTCCGCTGCTGCCGTTCATCATCATGGCCATTTTCAAAGGCAACCGTCTGCCGTCGCGTTCACGCGGTGCGGCATGGGTGTGTGGTTACGATCACGAGCAGTCAATGGTGATTACCGCGCACGGTTTTGCTATGCCGGTGAAAGAAGCCTTTGCCCCGGTACTCAAACTGCGTAAATGGCTGAACCCGGTATCACTGGTTCCGGGCTGGCAGAATGCGGCTGCACCGGTGCTGTTCCGTCGCCTGGCGCTGATTGAGCTGGCGGTGCTGGTGGTGATTGTGGTTTCTCGAGGAGCCTGAGAATGAGTGTTTTATATCCGTTAATTCAGGCGCTGGTGCTGTTTGCCGTTGCGCCGCTGCTGTCCGGTGTTACCCGCGTGGCGCGTGCGCGTTTGCACAATCGCCGCGGTCCGGGCGTTTTGCAGGAATACCGCGACATTATCAAACTGCTGGGCCGTCAGAGCATTGCGCCTGCGGATTCCAGCTGGGTTTTCCGCCTGACGCCGTTTGTGATGGTGGGCGTGATGCTGACTATCGCCACTGCGTTGCCGGTAGTGACCGTTGGCTCGCCGCTGCCACAACTGGGCGATCTGATCACCTTAATTTACCTGTTCGCCATTGCCCGTTTCTTCTTCTCTATCGCGGGACTGGATACCGGTAGCCCGTTTACCGCCATTGGCGCCAGCCGTGAAGCGATGCTCGGTGTGCTGGTTGAACCTATCCTGCTGCTGGGGCTGTGGGTAGCGGCACAGGTTGCGGGTTCAACCCATATCAGCAATATCGCCGATACCATTTACCACTGGCCTGCTGCGCGCAGCATTCCGCTGATTCTGGCACTGTGCGCCTGTGCTTTCGCCACCTTTATCGAAATGGGCAAACTGCCGTTCGATCTGGCGGAAGCAGAGCAGGAGCTGCAGGAAGGTCCATTGACCGAATACAGCGGCAGCGGTTTTGCCGTGCTGAAGTGGGGCATTAGCCTCAAACAGCTGGTCGTTCTGCAAATGTTCGTTGGCGTGTTCCTGCCGTGGGGACAGATGGAAACCTTCACCGCCGGTGGACTGCTGCTGGCGCTGGTGATTGCCGTCGTCAAGCTGGTCCTCGGCGTGCTGGTCATCGCCCTGTTCGAAAACAGCATGGCGCGTCTGCGTTTTTGCGCCACTTCACGCGTGACCTGGGCCGGTTTTGGGTTTGCGTTTTTAGCGTTCGTCTCCTTGCTGGTGGCGTGATTTAAGAGAGTTTGAGCATGTCTGAAGAAAAATTAGGTCAACAATATCTCGCTGCGCTGCACCAGGCCTTTCCGGGCGTGGTGCTGGATGAAGCCTGGCAGACCAAAGATCAGCTGACGATCACCGTCAAGGTGAACTACCTGCCGGAAGTGGTGGAGTTCCTGTACTACAAACAGGGCGGCTGGTTATCCGTGCTGTTTGGTAACGACGAACGTCAGCTGTGCGGTCATTACGCCGTTTATTACGTGATGTCGATGGAGCAGGGCACCAAGTGCTGGATAACCGTCCGCGTTGAAGTCGATGCCAATAAACTGGAGTTCCCGTCCGTCACGCCGCGCGTTCCAGCAGCGGTCTGGGGCGAGCGTGAAGTGCGCGACATGTACGGTTTGATCCCGGTTGGTTTACCGGATGAGCGCCGTCTGGTGTTACCGGATGACTGGCCGGACGAACTCTATCCGCTGCGTAAAGACAGCATGGATTATCGTCAGCGCCCGGCGCCGACTACCGATGCTGAAACCTACGAGTTCATCAACGAACTGGGCGACAAGAAAAATAACGTGGTGCCGATTGGCCCGTTGCACGTCACCTCCGATGAACCCGGTCACTTCCGCCTGTTTGTTGACGGTGAGAACATCATCGACGCCGATTACCGTCTGTTCTATGTCCACCGCGGCATGGAGAAACTGGCGGAAACCCGCATGGGTTACAACGAAGTGACGTTCCTGTCAGATCGCGTGTGCGGCATCTGCGGCTTTGCGCATAGCACCGCTTATACCACCTCCGTTGAGAATGCGATGGGCATCGTGGTGCCGGAACGTGCGCAGATGATCCGCGCCATTCTGCTGGAAGTTGAGCGTCTGCACTCGCACCTGCTGAACCTCGGGCTGGCCTGTCACTTCACCGGTTTTGACTCCGGCTTTATGCAGTTCTTCCGCGTGCGTGAAACGTCGATGAAGATGGCGGAGATCCTCACCGGGGCGCGTAAAACCTACGGTCTGAACCTGATCGGCGGTATTCGTCGTGACCTGCTGAAAGAAGATATGATCCAGACCCGTCAACTGGCGCAGCAGATGCGTCGTGACGTGCAGGAATTGGTCGATATGCTGCTCAGCACGCCGAACATGGAACAGCGTACCGTTGGTATTGGTCGTCTTGATCCGGAAATTGCCCGTGACTTCAGTAACGTCGGCCCGATGGTTCGCGCCAGCGGCCACGCGCGTGACACCCGCGCCGATCACCCGTTTGTCGGCTATGGTCTGCTGCCGATGGAAGTTCACAGCGAGCAGGGCTGCGACGTTATTTCTCGCCTGAAAGTCCGTATTAATGAAGTCTACACCGCGCTGAATATGATCGACTTTGGTCTGGATAACCTGCCGGGCGGCCCGCTGATGGTGGAAGGCTTTACCTATATTCCTCACCGTTTCGCACTGGGCTTTGCTGAAGCGCCGCGTGGAGATGACATCCACTGGAGCATGACCGGCGACAACCAGAAACTGTATCGCTGGCGCTGCCGTGCGGCGACTTACGCCAACTGGCCGACGCTGCGCTACATGCTGCGTGGCAATACCGTTTCCGATGCCCCGCTGATTATCGGTAGCCTCGATCCTTGCTACTCCTGTACTGACCGTATGACTGTGGTCGATGTGCGTAAGAAGAAGAGCAAAGTCGTGCCGTACAAAGAACTTGAGCGCTACAGCATCGAGCGTAAAAACTCGCCGCTGAAATAAGGAATCGCCATGTTTACCTTTATCAAAAAAGTCATCAAAACCGGGGCGCCGACGTCGTCGTATCCGCTGGAGCCGATTGCGGTCGATAAAAACTTCCGTGGCAAACCGGAACATAATCCGCAGCAGTGCATCGGCTGTGCGGCCTGTGTGAATGCGTGCCCGTCGAACGCGTTGACAGTAGAAACCGATCTGGTCACCAATGAGCTGGCGTGGCAATTCAACCTTGGGCGCTGCATTTTCTGCGCCCGCTGCGAAGAAGTCTGCCCGACAGCGGCAATCAAGCTGTCGCAGGAGTATGAGCTGGCGGTGTGGAAGAAAGATGATTTCCTGCAGCAGTCTCGTTTTGCGCTGTGCAATTGCCGCGTATGTAACCGTCCGTTTGCGGTGCAAAAAGAGATTGATTACGCCATTGCGCTGCTTAAGCACAACGGTGATACCCGCGCGGAAAACCACCGTGAAAGCTTTGAGACCTGCCCGGACTGTAAGCGCCAGAAATGCCTGGTGCCGTCTGACCGTATTGAACTGACTCGCCATATGAAAGAGGCCAACTGATGAGCAACTTATTAGGCCCACGTGACGCCAACGGTATTCCGGTACCGATGACGGTGGATGAATCCATTGCCAGCATGAAAGCATCGCTGCTGAAAAGCATCAAGCGTTCAGCGTATGTTTACCGCGTGGACTGCGGCGGCTGCAACGGTTGCGAAATCGAAATCTTTGCTACGCTTTCTCCGCTGTTTGATGCCGAACGTTTTGGCATCAAAGTCGTCCCGTCACCGCGCCATGCGGATATTCTGCTGTTTACCGGCGCGGTAACCCGTGCCATGCGCTCTCCGGCGCTGCGTGCCTGGCAGTCTGCGCCAGATCCGAAAATTTGTATCTCTTACGGTGCCTGCGGTAACAGCGGCGGTATCTTCCACGACTTATACTGCGTATGGGGCGGCACGGACAAAATCGTACCGGTGGACGTGTATATTCCAGGTTGTCCGCCGACGCCTGCGGCAACGCTGTATGGTTTTGCCATGGCGCTGGGTCTGCTGGAGCAAAAAATTCACGCGCGTGCGCCGGGTGAACTGGACGAACAGCCGGCGGAAATTCTGCATCCGGACATGGTTCAGCCGCTGCGCGTGAAGGTGGATCGCGAGGCTCGCCGTCTGGCGGGATACCGCTATGGTCGCCAGATTGCTGATGACTATATGACGCAGTTAGGGCAGGGCGAGCATCAGGTGGCGCGCTGGCTGGAAGCGGAAAACGATCCGCGTCTGACCGAGATCGTCACGCATCTTAACCATGTTGTCGAAGAGGCGCGTATCCGATGAGTGAAACGGTGGTGTTCAGTCAACTGAGCCGTAAATTTATTGATGAGAACGATGCGACGCCCGCTGAGGCGCAGCAGGTTGTCTATTACAGCCTGGCGATTGGTCACCACCTTGGGATCATCGATTGCCTGGAAGCGGCATTAACTTGTCCATGGGACGAATATTTGGCATGGATTGCTACCCTTGCTGAGGGAAGCGAAGCCCGCCGGAAAATGGAAGGCGTGCCGAAATACGGCGAGATCGTTATCGATTTCAACCATGTACAAATGCTGGCGCGCGCGTTCGATGATGCGCGTGCCGTGCAGACCCCGCAGCAGCAGGAGTGGAGCAAGCTGATGCTTAGCATGCTGCACGACATACACCAGGAAAGCGCCATCTATCTGATGGTGAGGAGACACCGTGACTGACGTTTTATTATGTGTGGGTAACAGCATGATGGGCGATGACGGCGCGGGCCCGCTGCTGGCTGAAATGTGTGCTGCAAATCCTCAAGGCAACTGGGTTGTCATCGACGGCGGTAGCGCGCCGGAGAACGATATTGTCGCCATCCGTGAACTGCGCCCGCAACGTTTGTTGATTGTTGATGCCACCGATATGGGGCTGAACCCCGGTGAAATCCGCATTATCGATCCTGATGACATTGCCGAGATGTTCATGATGACCACCCACAACATGCCGCTGAACTACCTGGTAGATCAGCTGAAAGACGATGTTGGTGAGGTGATTTTCCTCGGCATTCAACCGGACATCGTCGGTTTTTACTACCCGATGACACAGCCGATCAAAGATGCGGTTGATACCGTCTATCAGCGATTAGCCGGTTGGGAAGGACACGGTGGATTCTCCGAGCTGGAAGCACCAGAAGAGTAAACCGTATCAGTGCCGGATGTGAACCACATCCGGCCTGTTTTCCCAGTGTATCCTCGTCATTCAATTGCCTGCTCAATAATTAATTTCCCCTGCATCACTGATACATTCACTGCCGTACCGGTCGGAAATCCAGCTTGTTCCAGCCAGTCGCCGTTCAGCGTGAGTGAGGCGTGACGACTGATTCGTCGTGTATATCCCGTTTTTGGATCTTCATGGCGTTTTCTGACATAGCTGACTTTCAAGCGACGTACCGGTTTGGTGATTGCCACCGCTGTTTTGCCCTTTTTATCAAACATGCACGCTTCCTTGTGGTGAACGGCCAGGATTAAAAACTACTGAATAAAATGCCAGTAAAAAAGGGGGAGGGCAAACCTGAAACTGGAAGGACGATTCCAAATCCGGAATGTAATAAATGAAATGAAAATATGTACTTCTGCCGGAAGGTTGTAACCCCCTCCGGCAGATCCGTCATGCCAGATCGGCACCGTTACTGGCGATGACTTTTTTGTACCACCAGAATGATTTCTTGCGTGTACGTGCCAGCGTGCCGTTGCCCGCGTCATCGCGGTCCACATATACAAAACCGTAGCGTTTGCTCATCTCTCCGGTTGAGGCTGAAACCAGATCGATACAGCCCCAGGAGGTGTAACCCATCAGCGGCACGCCATCTTCAATCGCGTCTGCCATGGCGCGAATATGTTCGCGTAAATAGCTGATGCGATAGTCGTCATTGATCTCACCGTTGGCATCAATTTCATCTTTCGCTCCCAGCCCGTTTTCCACCAGAAACAGCGGTTTCTGGTAGCGGTCATACATCATATTCATGGTGATGCGCAGGCCGAGCGGATCGATTCCCCAGCCCCATTCACTGGCGGCAATGTACGGATTACGCAGCGACTTCACCACGTTGGCGGCACTAGTATTGCCCGTGTTCATTTCAGCGGAGGCGCAGCGCGATGCGTAATAGCTGAAAGAGACGAAATCAACGGTGTTTTTCAGGATGTCGTCGTCTTCCGGGGCTTTTTCGATTACCACGCCTTTTTCGCGAAACACGCGGGCAGAGTAAGCCGGGTAGGCCCCGCGCGCCTGCACATCAATAAAGAACAGGTTTTCACGGTCTTTTTCCAGTGCGGTCCACACATCTTCCGGCTTACACGAGTAAGGATAAAAATTACCGCCAGCCAGCATACAACCGACCTGGTTTTGCGGATTAATTTCATGGGCTATTTTAGTCGCCAGGGCGCTGGCTATCAGTTCGTGGTGAGCGGACTGATATTTTACCTGATCCTGATTTTCACCTTCTTCAAATACCAGCCCGGCGCCTGAAAAGGGGCTGTGCAGCATAATGTTGATTTCGTTGAACGTCAGCCAGTACTTCACCAGACCGTCAAAGGCCTCGAAGCAGGTACGGGCGTAGCGGGTAAAGAACTCCACCATTTTGCGGTTACGCCAGGAGCCGTACTCGGTGACCAGATGCATAGGCACATCGAAGTGACACAGCGTGACTAATGGCTCAATACCGTATTTTTTACACTCGGCAAACACGGCCCGATAAAACGCGATTCCCTCTTCATTCGGCGTCAGCTCGTCGCCGTTAGGGTAGAGGCGGCTCCAGGCAATGGAAGTACGAAAAACCGTAAACCCCATTTCCGCCATTAGCGCGATATCTTCTTTATAGCGATGATAAAAGTCGATCGCCTGATGGCTGGGATAAAATTCGTCATCCCGCAGCGTAAAGCGCTTTTCCTGACCCAGTTTGACGGGCATGCGGTGTGTGCCGTGGGGGATCATATCGACGGTAGTCAGCCCTTTGCCGCCTTCCCGGTATGCCCCTTCAGACTGGTTGGCGGCCAGTGCGCCGCCCCATAAAAATCCTTGCGGAAAAACAGACATAATTAACCTCAGTTCGTACCAGTCAAATGCTGGCTCCATTGATATTGCCCGGTTGTGCGGCCTGGTTTTTTCTGGCCTGCGCGGCTGCATCTTCGACAGGAATATCTTCAAAGCCGAGAATCAGCGTTAATACAAAAGAAAGCACTACCGCCAGCGCCATCACGCCAAATACCCAAACGATGGTCATCGGATTGGCCGGATCGAAAAACTGGACACTGGTGAACAGACCTGGAGCCGCCATGGAGTGGCTTGCAAGCCCGGCCATTCCAGCAACAGCACCGCAGATAAAACCGCTGATAAGGCTCGCAATCAGCGGACGTTTCAGGCGGATTGCCACGCCATACAGCGCGGGTTCGGAAATGCCCGCCATGATGGCTGAGGCGGCGGCCGCTAACGCCGTCTGGCGCAGCTCCGGGTTTTTGGTTTTCCATGCCACTGCCAGCGATGAACCACCTAACGACAAGTTGGCGCCGATTTCCGACGGCATCACCATGCCTTCTTTTCCGGTTTCGGCAATGGTCTGAATAATGGTTGGTGTAAAGACACGGTGCATACCGGTCATTACCAGCAGCGGCCACAGCGCGCCCATAATGGCCACTGACAGCCAGCCGAGATAGCCGTGGATGGTATAGACCAGCGCTGAAATCGCGCTACCGATCCAGATACCGATCGGGCCAATGATGACGATGGCGAGCGGGGCGGCGATCAGCACGATCAGCATCGGTTTGAGGAAGTTTTTGGTCACCGCCGGAGTTATACGATCGACCCAACGTTCGATGTATGACAAGCACCAGGTCATGACCAGCGCCGGGATCACCGTGTAGGTGTATTTCACCGCCGTTACCGGGATCAGGGCAAACTCAACGTGCTCACCCTGCGCGGCCTTCGCCATCAGGTCGATAAAGCTGGGATGCACCAGTACGCCCGCGATGGCGATAGCCAGCGACATGTTGGTTTTGAATTTGATAGCGGCCGACGCGGCGACCATCAGCGGCAGGAAGAAGAATGCACCGTCGCCAATGACGGTCAGAATGGTGAGCGTGGACGATCCTTTCACCAGCACGCCGGTCATTTCCAGAACCATCGCCAGCAGCTTGAGCATTGATCCGCCGATAATCGCCGGGATCAACGGCGACATTGTGCCGATCAGCGCATCAAGGATCCCCGCGCCAATCCGCTTCAGCGTCAGTCGGGGTTTGATTTGCGGCTCAGCAGGCTGCATGTTGGCAGGCAACAGGCTGACCACTTCACGATACGCCTGCGAAACGGTGTTGCCGATAATCACCTGACATTGGTTCTCGTTGCGCACCACGCCCAGCACGCCAGTGAGGGTTTTCAGCGTCGCGCTGTCGACCTGCGAGTCATCTTTGATAACGAAACGCAAACGGGTCATACAGTGGGTCACTGCTGTGATGTTGTCGACGCCTCCCAGAGCCGTTACAACGGAGCGCGCCAGCGCTGCATAATTCTTGGACATCGGATTTAATCCTGTTTTATCAGTAGAGTACGTTATTTTTTATCCGTTTACGTGGATCGCTTTTCTGGGTTGATGAAACGCAGATAGGAAACCGGTTCCACAAAATCATGTTTAAATTGTATTAACTGATCAAGATTTAATTTTGATCAATTTTTGTAATTGTGACTCCGATCACCAGATGTCAGCGTCTGCGATTTAGCAGCAAGGACAGCGGCAAAACGGTGCAGTACACTGCGTCACATTGAGAGAAAAGGGATGAGTAATATGACCACGATGCTGGAGGTGGCGAAGCGTGCCGGAGTGTCGAAAGCGACGGTTTCCCGGGTGCTTTCCGGAAACGGCTATGTCAGCCAGGAAACCAAAGACCGCGTGTTTCAGGCCATTGAAGAGAGTGGTTACCGCCCAAATTTGCTGGCGCGCAGTCTCGCGGCGAAAACCACGCAGACACTGGGTCTGGTGGTAACAAACACCCTTTATCACGGCGTCTATTTCAGCGAACTGCTGTTTCATACCGCGCGGATGGCGGAAGATAAAGGGCGCCAGCTGTTACTGGCTGACGGTAAGCATAGCGCTGAGGAAGAGCGCCAGGCGATCCAGTACCTGCTCGACCTGCGCTGTGACGCGATTATGATTTATCCGCGTTTTCTCAGCGTGGATGAGATAGATGACATCATCGATGCCCACAGCCAGCCGATTATGGTGCTTAATCGACGCCTGCGGAAAAACAGTAGCCATAGCGTATGGTGCGATCAAAAGCAGACCAGCTTTAACGCCGTTACTCAGCTCATTGCCGCCGGGCATAAAGAGATTGGTTTTATTACCGGCTCGATGGATTCGCCAACCGGCGTGGAGCGACTTTCAGGCTATAAAGACGCGCTGGTACATCATGGGATCGCGCTAAATAATGATCTGATTGTTAAAGGGAAATGGACGCCAGCCTGCGGCGCAGCGGGTGTGGATACTTTGCTTTCGCGCAAGGTCAATTTTACCGCATTGGTGGCCAGCAATGACGATATGGCGATCGGTGCGATGAAGCAGTTGCACGAGCATGGTGTGAGCGTTCCCGCACAGGTGTCGGTGATTGGCTTTGATGATATCGCCCTCGCGCCATACACTATTCCGGCGCTTTCCAGCGTTAAAATTCCGGTAACAGAAATGATTCAGGAAACGATTGGGCGTCTGATCTTTATGCTAGGTGACGGGGCGTTTACGCCGTCAAAGACCTTCACCGGTGAACTCATTGCGCGCGACTCAGTTGCGCCGCCCGTTTCGCGCTGACGGCTGTCATTTGTCATCGTCACTAGTGACGATGACACGCCCTTCTTGCGTTCTTCAGAATAAAATTCCTTTAATAACAGTAAATTAAATTCTGGCACGATTTGTGTATGCTTCGGCAGATATTCTGTCATTGCTGGAGAAATTGATGAACCGTTTCATCATTGCAGACGCCAATAAATGCATTGGTTGCCGTACCTGTGAAGTGGCCTGCGTGGTATCCCATCAGGATAACCAGGATTGCGCATCGCTGACCCCTGAAACCTTTTTACCCCGCATTCACGTCATCAAAGGCGTTAATGTCTCCACGGCGACGCTGTGCCGCCAGTGCGAAGACGCGCCGTGCGCTAACGTCTGTCCGAACGGTGCGATCAGCCGTGATAAAGGTTTTGTTCATGTAATGCAGGAACGTTGCATTGGCTGTAAAACCTGCGTTGTGGCTTGTCCTTACGGCGCAATGGAAGTGGTCGTGCGTCCGGTCGTGCGTAACAGCGGCGCAGGTCTGAACGTCCGTGCAGAAAAAGCTGAAGCCAATAAGTGCGACCTGTGCCACCATCGTGAGGCCGGTCCTGCCTGTATGGAAGTGTGCCCGACTCACGCACTGATATATGTGGATCGCAATAAGCTTGAGCAACTGAGCGCGGAAAAACGTCGTCGCGCCGCGCTGGATTCCACCGCATCTTTGCTGTTCTGATATCTGAAAATCCGCGTAAAATACGGTAGTACTTATGCCGGATGGCGGCTTTGCCTTATCCGGCCTACTGTTCGTATCCACGTAGGCCTGATAAGCGTAGCGCCATCAGGCAAACCGGGATAGATGACTGCGGGAACGACTTAATGACAATAAACAACCACTCCGGCGTACAGCTGCGTATTCGCGGCAAAGTACAGGGCGTCGGATTTCGCCCCTACGTCTGGCAACTGGCGCAGCGCTTACAACTGCATGGCGATGTGTGTAACGACGGTGACGGTGTGGTTGTGCGCTTACAGGAAGATCCGGCGGAGTTTATTGCGCAGTTGCATCAACACTGCCCACCGCTGGCGCGCATTGACAGCGTTGAGAGTGAACCATTCGCCTGGATGCAGCAGCCTGCCGATTTCTCGATTCGTCAAAGTGCTGGCGGTACGATGAATACGCAAATCGTTCCGGACGCCGCGACCTGTCCCGAATGCCTTGTAGAAATGAACACCCCCGGCGAACGTCGTTACCGATACCCCTTTATCAACTGCACCCACTGTGGTCCGCGTTTTACGATTATCCGCGCGATGCCCTACGATCGTCCGTTTACCGTAATGGCGTCATTCCCACTCTGCGCGCAATGTGACAAAGAGTATCGCGATCCGTACGACCGTCGCTTCCACGCCCAGCCAGTGGCTTGTCCGGCATGCGGCCCTCATCTGGAGTGGTTCTGTGCAGGTGAGCGAGCGGAGAAAGAAGAGGCGCTGCAGGCGGCGGTATCGCTGCTGAAAGCAGGCGGTATTGTGGCGGTTAAAGGCATTGGTGGGTTTCATCTGGTGTGCGATGCGCGAAATGATAACGCCGTAGCGCTACTCAGGCTGCGCAAACACCGTCCGGCGAAACCTCTGGCAGTGATGCTGCCCTCTGATGAAGGATTGCCTGAACCCGCTCGTCGTTTGCTGACTACCCCTGCTGCGCCGATCGTGCTGGTGCAGAAACGCTATGTCGCTGCATTGAGCGAGGGCATTGCGCCGGGGTTAACGGAGGTTGGCGTCATGCTGCCAGCGAATCCGTTACAGCATTTACTCTTACAAGAGATGAATTGTCCGCTGGTGATGACCTCTGGCAACCTCAGCGGCAGGCCTCCGGCCATTACTAACGCCCAGGCGCTGGAAGATTTACATGACATTGCCGACGGTTTCCTGCTGCATAATCGCGAAATTGTGCAGCGGATGGATGACTCCGTGGTGCGTGACAGTGGGGAAATGCTGCGTCGTTCCCGAGGTTATGTGCCGGATGCGGTCGCACTACCACCAGGATTTCGCGACGTGCCGCCGATGCTGTGCTTAGGCGCGGATCTGAAAAATACTTTCTGTCTGGTCCGTGGTGAACAGGCGGTTATCAGCCAGCATTTGGGCGATCTCAGCGATGACGGCATTCAGCAACAGTGGCGTGATGCGCTACGCCTGATCCAGAACATTTATGACTTTACGCCGCAGCGTATCGTGCATGATGCACACCCTGGCTATGTTTCCAGCCAGTGGGCCAGTGAAATGGAGCTGCCAACTGAAACGGTGCTGCATCACCATGCGCATGCCGCTGCGTGTCTTGCGGAGCACGGCTGGCCGCTCAATGGCGATGATGTGATTGCTCTGACGCTAGACGGTATCGGTATGGGGGAAAACGGCGCGCTGTGGGGAGGGGAGTGTTTGCGGGTCAACTATCGTGAATGCGAACACCTTGGCGGCTTACCGGCGGTAGCGCTGGCGGGCGGCGATCTGGCGGCAAAACAGCCGTGGCGTAATCTGCTCGCGCAGTGCCTGCGTTTTGTTCCTGACTGGCAGCGTTATCCGGAAACATCGGTGCTGCAACATCAAAACTGGAACGTGCTGGCGCGCGCTATTGAACGGGGAATTAACGCTCCGCTGGCGTCATCGTGCGGACGACTGTTTGATGCCGTTGCCGCCGCGTTGCAATGTGCACCGGAATCATTGAGTTATGAAGGTGAAGCGGCCTGTGCGCTTGAGGCGATGGCATCGCAATGTGATGGCGTTGATCACCCAGTCACGGTGCCGCTTGATGACAATCATCTGGACTTAACGGTTTTTTGGCAGCAATGGCTGAACTGGCAGGCCAAACCAGCGGAAAGGGCGTGGGCGTTTCACGACGCGCTGGCGCGTGGATTTGCCACTCTGATGCGAATGCAGGCCGAAGCGCGCGGGATTAAGACGTTAGTATTTAGCGGTGGCGTGATGCATAACCGCTTATTGTCGGCCCGTCTGGCGTTTTATCTGCGTGATTTTACCTTACTGTTCCCGCAGCGTTTACCGGCGGGCGACGGCGGGTTGTCATTGGGGCAGGGCGTGATTGCCGCAGCGCGAGCATTGGCGAAAAAATAAAAAAAAGCCCCGGGACTGGCGGGGCAAGGAAAACATGTCGGGGCATACCGACAAGTGGCAACGCACATCCATGTGCGTGAGGTTAATAAATCAGTAGCAGCGTTGCCGGGCAAAGTCGTAGGCCGGATAAGACGCGAAGCGGCGCCATCCGGCATCCCGGACTTACACGGGCAACGTTTTCAGCAGCGCAAAGGCCTCTTTCATGCGGTCTTCACTGACGACAAACGCACACAGCTGGCCCTCGTCGTTCATCCCTCTGGCAACCATTCCCTGCGCTTCGGCGGCGATGTGCCAGTTTAGATCGCGGCGCTGGGTTTCCCCGGCCAAATGCAGAGGCAGTTCTGGCGTTTTGACTTTTACCAGCATGGCTGGCAGTTTCAATGGCGCATTGCCGCCGAGCAGGTTTTTCGCCAGATACATGGCGCTCAGCTGAATCGGCTGCAGGAACGGGAGCACCTGACCGTTAATCTCCGCACAGTCGCCGAGAGCAAAAATGTCCGGGTGGCTGGTTTGCAGGTAGCTATCGACGCAGACGCCACGATTGATGTTCAATCCGGCACGACGCGCCAGTGCGGTCTCCGGGCGTAAGCCGGTGGCGGCGATCACCGCATCGACTTCTACGCTGCGGCTACGATCGAGCGTGGCACGAATACCTGACGCCGTTTTCTCCAGCCCCTGAAGCTGTGATTTCAACAGCAGGTGTACGCCCATATCGGTCAGACGATGCTGTAAGCGACTGCTAACTTCCGGTGGCATCAGCGAAGCCAGAATGCTGGCGGCGTTGTCGATAAGCGTTACCGCTTTACCGGCACGACAGAAATCCATCGCCAGTTCACTGCCAATCAAGCCGCCGCCGACAATCAGTACCCGCTGGGCATCACGCAACTGCGTTTCACAAGCGCGATACTCTTGTTGGCTGTTCAACGTGAGCATTAACTCACGTCCGGTAACCGGCGGTACAAAGGCTGAAGCGCCCGTCGCCAGCACCAGTTTGTCGTACTGCCACTGCTGATCCTGGCTTTTCACTACGTGGGCATCAGCATCGATGTCGGTTACCCAGGTGTGCGGAAATAGACGCAAATTAAACTGTTCGGCAAACTCCCCCGCCGACTGGCGGGTGAGGTCGTCTGCACGCTGTGACTGACTGATAACATGGCTGAGATCGGGCTTGTTGTACTCATCCATGCTGTCCGCAGCAATCAGGGTCAGCGGGACATTTGCATCCTGCTTACGGATATTTTTGACTAACTGGCGGGCGGCGAATCCCGAACCAATAATGACAATTCCGCGGCTCATTTTGCCTCCGTTGCCAGGACGTCGAAGACGTCTTTACCTAATGAACATTCCGGGCACAGGAAGTTATCCGGCACGTCGCTCCACGGTGTTCCCGGCGCGACATCCTGCAGCGGTTCACCTTTTGCCGGGTCGTAAATCCACTGGCACACGCTGCACTGCATGCTAGGTCCAAGATCGGCGGCAGCCGCAGCGGCGCAAGCGCATTCTTCTTCTTTGGATGCGGCTTTTACGGTTGTTTCCGGCAGTGGAGCAAGCGCCCACTGACGTGCGATTTCACGGCCGTGCTGGCGGCATAGTTCCAGTGCATCCAGGTCCGGACGCCATTTCGCCTTCAGGCTCAGCGACATTTCGAAACCAGCATCCTGCAAACGCGTAGACAAACGGTCTACTGCGCCGCCGCTCCAGCCGTGTGAGCCAAAGGCGCTGGCGCGTTTGTTACGAAAACGCAGGCCGGTCATCTCTTCCACCAAACCGGCGATTTTTGGCATCATCACGTTGTTCATCGTCGAAGTACCGACCAGCACGCCTTTAGAGCGGAAGACGTTAGTCAGAACTTCGTTCTTATCGCTACGGGCGACGTTAAAGATTTTCACTGCCACGTTCGGGTCAACTTCGTTGATGCCCTGGGCTATGGCGTCCGCCATCATGCGGGTGTTGTTGGACATGGTGTCGTAGAAAATGGTGATGCGGTCTTCCTGATAATCCGCCGCCCATTTCAGATACATTTCCACGATTTGCGTCGGGTTGTCGCGCCATACCACGCCGTGGGAAGTAGCAATCATATCGACAGGCAGGTTGAAGCCGAGGATCTCAGTAATTTTCGGTGTAACCAGACGGCTGAACGGCGTCAGAATGTTGGCGTAGTAACGCTGGCACTGTTCGAACAGTTCGGTCTGGTCAACTTCGTCGTTAAACAGACGTTCGTCGCAGTAGTGCTGGCCGAAGGCGTCGTTACTGAACAGCACCGCGTCGCCGGTCATGTAGGTCATCATGCTGTCAGGCCAGTGCAGCATTGGCGTTTCAACGAAGATCAGCTGTTTGCCGTTACCAATGTCCAGTGAATCACCGGTTTTCACCACGTTGAAATTCCACTCCGGGTGATGGTGATGCCCGTTGATGGAGTCAATGGCGTTGGCTGTGCAGTAAATCGGCGTGTCCGGGATGCAGGACATCAGCTCAGTCAGCGCCCCTGCATGGTCTTCTTCCGCGTGGTTAATGATGATGTAGTCGATATCCGCGAGGTCAATTTCACTGCGCAGGTTCTGCACGAATTCACGGCTAAACTTGTGGTCTACTGTATCGATCAGGACATTTTTTTCTTCACGGATGAGATAGCTGTTGTAGCTGCTGCCGCGCAGCGTTTTGTATTCAGTCCCGTGGAAATCACGAACTTCCCAGTCACGTTGGCCAACCCAATGAATGTTATTTTTAACCAGAATAGACATAGCAACCTCAGTAATTAATTCAGCGTTTTTCTAAAAAAGATGTTTTGCTTATTGCAGGTTGCGTGCCAACTTTTTATCTTTTTGATTTTAATGGTTTTATTGTTTCCTGCTTATTAAGGGGTAGTCAAAATGACTATTCATTTTATTGTCAATATGACAATATGAATTGTCAAAATGACAATGAGGTAGTCATGAGCTTTTCCGTAGACGTGCTGGCGGGCATCGCCATTGAATTACAAAGCGGTATTGGGCATCAGGACCGTTTTCAACGTCTGATAACCACTTTGCGTCAGGTGCTAGAGTGCGACGCGTCGGCACTGCTGCGCTACGAGTCGCGACAGTTTATTCCGCTGGCGATCGATGGGCTGGCGCAAGATGTTCTCGGCAGACGCTTTACTCTGGAAGGGCATCCGCGTCTGGAGGCGATTGCCCGCGCCGGAGACGTGGTTCGTTTCCCTGCCGACAGCGATTTGCCAGACCCATATGATGGTCTGATTCCGGGGCAGGAGAGTCTGAAGGTGCATGCCTGTATTGGGCTGCCGTTGTTCGCCGGTCAAAATTTGATTGGTGCGTTAACTCTGGATGGCATGGAGCCCGATCAGTTCGATGTTTTCAGCGATGAGGAGCTTAGGCTGATTGCCGCGCTGGCGGCGGGTGCGCTGAGCAATGCGCTGCTGATTGAACAACTGGAAAGCCAGAATATGCTGCCAGGTTCGTCAACCAACTTTGAGCAGGTGACGGAAACCCAGATGATTGGCCTTTCGCCCAATATGATGCAGCTGAAAAAAGAAATTGAGATTGTGGCGGGGTCCGATCTCAATGTGCTGATTAGCGGCGAAACAGGGACCGGGAAGGAGCTGGTGGCTAAAGCTATCCATGAAGGTTCGCCGCGCGCAGTGAATCCACTGGTGTATCTGAACTGTGCAGCGTTGCCGGAAACCGTAGCCGAAAGTGAGCTGTTTGGTCATGTAAAAGGCGCGTTTACCGGGGCTATCAGCAATCGTAGCGGTAAGTTTGAAATGGCCGACAATGGGACGCTGTTTCTCGACGAGATAGGCGAACTCTCGCTGGCGCTACAGGCTAAGCTGCTGCGCGTATTGCAGTACGGCGATATTCAGCGCGTGGGTGACGATCGCAGCCTGCGCGTGGATGTGCGGGTGCTGGCGGCGACGAACCGTGATTTACGCGAAGAGGTGCTGGCCGGGAATTTCCGCGCGGATTTGTTCCACCGTCTGAGCGTCTTCCCCCTTTCTGTACCGCCTCTTCGTGAGCGCGGCGAAGATGTGGTGCTCCTGGCCGGCTATTTTTGCGAGCAATGCCGACTGCGGCTGGGTCTTTCCCGCGTGGTGCTAAGCCCCGGCGCGCGTAGCCATCTGCTGAATTACGGCTGGCCCGGAAACGTGCGCGAGCTGGAACATTCCATTCACCGGGCGGTTGTTCTGGCGAGGGCTACCAGGGCAGGGGATGAAGTGGTGCTGGAGGCGCAGCATTTTGCCTTGCAGGATGAAGGTCCGGCTCCGCAGGCGGCGGAAGTTGTTGCGGAGATCCCACAACATCACAATCTGCGTGAAGCAACAGAGTCGTTCCAGCGGGAGATGATCCGCCGGGCACTGGCGCAAAATAATCACAGTTGGGCGGCAAGTGCGCGGGCGCTGGAAACAGACGTTGCCAACCTGCACCGGCTGGCGAAACGTCTGGGTCTGAAGGATTAGATAATACCGGCCTGATAGAAATCCTGCAGGTTGATAGCACCGGTGAGTTTACCGTTTTCATCGACCACCGGTGCGGCAGTGATTTTACGCTTCATCAGGATCTCTTTGGCGTCAATCGCGCGGCTCTGCGCCTGCAGCGTAATGCCATTCTGAGTCATAGCTTCGCTAACCTGGGTGGTGAGCGCTCCGCCGCCAACCAGCCAGCGGCGCAGGTCACCGTCGGTAAAGACCCCTTTCACCAGTGACTGGTCGTCGCATACCGCGACCAGGCCAAGACCCGTGCGACTGAGTTCCAGCATCGCGTCCATAACGCTGGTGGTGAGCTTCACCTGAGGTATGGCATCGTCACGGCGCATCAGATGATGCACTTTATTTAACAGACGAGCGCCCAGCGCACCTGCCGGATGTGAGCGGGCAAAATCTTCTTCGTTAAAGCCGCGCGCCTGCATTACGGCGATCGCCAGCGCGTCGCCCATCATCAACGTATTTACGGTGCTGGACGTCGGTGCCAGGCGCATCGGACAGGCTTCGCGCTCAACGGAAATATCCAGCACGGCTTTGGCTGCCAGACCCAACGGTGAGGTCGGTTTTCCGGTCATTGCCAGCAGTGCGACGGATTTGTCTTCCAGGCGTGGGATGATGAGATCCAGCTCTTTCGCACCGCCGGAGTAGGAGATAAACAGCATGACATCACGGCTTTCGATCATCCCTAAGTCGCCGTGCAGCGCTTCCGCCGGATGCACAAAAAAGGCGGGCGTGCCGGTGCTGGCGAGGGTCGCCGCAATTTTTTTGCCAATATGACCTGATTTACCAATACCGGAGACAATGACTTTGCCTTCACAGTGGATAATCGTATTGGCGGCGCGGACAAAATCATCGCCCATGCGTTCTGGCAGTCGGCTGGCTTCCTGTAGTTCCAGCATTAACGTCTGACGGCCCGCGTTCAGTAGTGCATCACTCATTGGTTTCTCCGGTTATGATCACTTCAATCCCTTTTGCTTCCAGCGCCTGACGAAACGCAGGGTCGATGCCCGTATCGGTAATCAGCTTGTCGACGCTTTCCAGACTGCATACAACATTAGGGCTTTTGCGCCCAAATTTTGACGAGTCAGCCATCAGAATCACTTCGCGAGCGGCATTGCACATCGCTTTACTGACGCTAAACACCTCATTAAAGGTGGTCACGCCGGCATTGAGGTCAATGCCGTCGGTGCCCATGAAGAGTTTATCAAAGCTGAACTGCTCAAAGGCGTTTTCTGCCAGCTGACCGTGAAATGACGCAGATTTTTTGCGAAAGGTCCCGCCGGGCATCAGGATAGTTTGCTCGTTGTCCAGCTCCGAAAGGGCGTTAACAATGTGCAGACTGTTGGTCATGACGGTGATGTTGCTAAAGCGCGTGAGCATCGGCACCATCTGCAGTACGGTGCTACCCGCATCCAGAATAATAGAGTCGCCATCGTGTATAAAACGGACGGCGGCTTCGGCAATCTGCTCTTTTTTATGCGTATTGATTAGCGTTTTGTGATCGATTGGCGGGTCGGATTCATCTTTATTTAATACCACGCCGCCATAGGTACGAATGACGGTTCCGGCATTTTCCAGAATGACCAGGTCTTTGCGAATGGTCGTGCCGGTCGTGTCAAAGTAGTGGGCCAGTTCTTCAACCGAGCATTTGCCCTGCTTTTGCAGATGCTCCAGTATGGCAGCCTGACGCTGACGAGGTTTCATAGGCGTGATTACCCTGACTTAATAAGTTGCAAAATGATAATTTCGCAAGCTATTAGCATTCACAACGAAATTACCCATGTTTCAGTTTAAGCGCCAATGATAGTGCATTCTGTGATAACGGATCATGGGGAAAGATCACATCAGGCTGTAAATCATCAAGATGTTTGCCCATTATCGTGGCAATTTTGCCTGGTCGGGCGAATACCGTAAGACCTTTCATAAATAACGTGTCGGTCACCCGTTGCTGCTCATCCAGCGCAATGGCTACCACCACGCGCGGTTTAAAACGCCCACCGGAGCGACCAACACCAACCCGACCTTGCTGGCAGAGTTGATCAAACGCCCGGTTAAAGCGGGATATTTGCCAGCCACCAAGCGCCAGTTGCAGGCACCAGGCGATAGCGGCGACGGTAATCAGTGCGGAAACCATTATGTACTCCTTTGATTTTGCCGGATAAGCGCAGCCGCCATCCGGCAATTCAACATTAAAACATCACCTGACCGCCGGTCACGTTGATGGACTGCCCGGTGCAGTAAGAGGCTTTTGGACTGGCGTAAAACAGCAGCATGTTCAGTACGTCCTGATAATCGCAGCCGCGTTTAAGCGGAACCTTATCAATGTAGTACTGCTCCACCTCATCTGGCTTAAGGCCCAGCTTGGTCGCATATTGCGGTAATAACGACTGAAACATTGGTGATTTCAGTAGGTTGCCGAGCATCAGCGAATGTACGGTGATCCCGTACTCCGCCAGATCCAGCGCCAGCGACTGAGTTAAGCCCACGCCACCAAATTTTGCCGCGCTGTAGCCTGAATTGTGTTTGCTGCCCACTTTCCCTGATTTTGAGTTGATCTGGATAATGCGTCCCTGCACGCCATCGCGGATCATCAGGCGTGAAAATTCACGAGCACAGAGGAAGTAGCCGACCAGATTGACCTGCAGCGAGCGGTCGAAATCCCCAAGCTGAAAGTCGCTGATAAACGCGGCTTTAGCGATACCCGCACTGTAAACCAGCAGATCGACACGACCGAATATTTCATCCACTCCGCGCGACAGCGCCAGCACGCTCTGTTCGCTGGTGGCATCTGCGCCAAAACCGTACGCGGTACCTTCGCCAAACTCGGCGTTAATTTCTTGCGCGACGTTGGCAGCTTTATCGCTTTGAATATCCACCACCGCGACGCGGTATCCTTCTGTCGCAAGCCCACGGCAAAGGAATGCCCCCAGGGTCTGGCCTCCACCAATGACAACGGCAACCTGATTCATTTTTATCTCCTTCAATCTTAAGCAACAAACTTCAAAATACAGCCCGGGGTGATACCGTCCGGGACGGGGCCCGCAACGTGTACAGTGCCGGGGAATTCCGCTTCGCTCTGCCCGTCAAAGCGCAGGGTGATATGCCCGAGTTCACGTAAGTTTTGTTCCGCCACGCTGCCCACGGCGGTGACCGGGTAGTGGTGCTGGCCCAGTTCAAACTGGATCCCTGCTTGTAAAGAGCCGTTCAGGTCCCCGTGGCAATGGATGAAACAAAACTCTTCGATATCCGCTGGCGCGCCTTCACGAAAGGTAATCAGCATCTGGTCGCACAGTGCATCCGGGGCGCTCTGGCCGATACGGGTGATGGTGGTTTGATAAATTACGGTCATTTTTGAGTGCCCCTTATTGGTAAATAAAGCCAGAAACAAACCAGGCGATGAGAACGGTAGGCGCGCCGGTCAGAAAACGGCTCACCAGTACGGATGGCACGCCGACGCGAACAGTGTCCTGACGCGCTTCGGCCAGCGACAACCCAACCGGAATAAAGTCACATGCAGCCTGGGCGTTAATGGCGAACAGGGCAGGTAGTGCAAGATGCGGAGGAATGTTCCCCAGACCAATCTGTACACCGATCAGCACGCCGATAACCTGGGCGATAACCGCACCGGGGCCGAGGAAAGGCGACAGCAGCGGGAAAGAGCAGATCAGCGCCAGAGTAACCAGTCCCAACGGATGGCTGGCCAGCGGCGCGAGTCCATGGGCAATCCAGTCTCCCAGACCCGAAGCCATAATGATGCCGATCAGTGCCGAGACGAACGCCATAAATGGCAGAATAGTTTTCAGTACGGTATCGATGGTGTCACGTCCGGACTGGAACAGAACCGCAACGGCTGAACCCATGCCCATTCCCACTTTTGCCAACAGGCCGTCGCTTTGTTCGGTAATCTTTTTACTGGTGTCGTAATCGCGACCGATAGTGCTGCTTGCAGGTTGCGGCGCAGCGGATGCCTCGCCGACAATCGTGATGTTTTCTTCTTTCACGCCAGAGACATAGATATCTTCGACAATGTACTGAGCCAGCGGGCCGGATTTACCCGTAGCGTGAATATTCACCGTCGGTATACGGCGTTTGGGATAGATCCCACAGCGCAGCGTGCCGCCGCAGTCGATGATCGCCACACCAATTTCGTTCTCCGGCGGCTCGCCTTCTTTGAAGCCATCAACTGCCTGCCAACCGGTCAGGCTTGCTATCCTGTCGACTATTGCGGGGCGAGTTCCGGCGGTGATATAGACAATTTTCTTGCCCGGTACGGCATCCAGTTCAAGGGGGCCACCCCAGCCACCGGTGCCTTTTTCAATACGAATACGTGTCATGATGTTGCTCCCGCCAGATGCACCTTCTGCTCAAGTTGAATACCCATTTTTTTCTCGAAGATAGTGGTGGTGAAATCGGTCACCCAGCCGCGGAAGAAGTTAGTCACCAAACCGACCAGCAGGTAGCTCACCGCCAGTGGGCCAAGCGGAAGCCCCAGCGTGGTCAGGCCGCTGGCGATCCCCAGATAGACAAACAGTTCGCCGGGGTTGATGTGCGGGAATAAGCCGTTCATGGAATGGCAACTGTAAGAGGCGGCGGCGTAGTAGCTGGGCTTGTATTTTTCTGGCATAAAGCGACCCAGACTCAGCGTCATCGGGTTACAAAATACAAATGTGCCGATGCACGGCAGCAGCAAATAGCGGGACAGTGGATTTCCGGCGCAGCGCTGAGCAAAACGTTCAATACGTTGCTGGCCGATAAAGTTAATCAGCGCATTCATGATGACCAGCAGGCTAATCAGCAGGGGAAGAATACCGGTCACCATACCGGTAAACACTTCTCCGCCTTTCTGGAACAGCCCGATAAACCACTCAGCACCGAGTGTGATGGTGTCGATCATTATTCTCTCCTGTAGGGATTTTAGTTATCTTGCCAAACGGTGGCTAATTTTAATCAGACTGAAAGATATAAAAGTGTTATTTTGATCTCAAAATGAAAGATAAATATTTTAATTTGAAAGTTATTGCGTGAAAGCTCGCAAATGTGAAGGTCAGAGATGAAAGGGGATGTAAATTCTGTGAAGGAGAGCGACTACCGCTTCCTTGTATGGCGGAGGATGCTTTACCATACTTCTCCCAGGCTGAATTTGTTTAATGGATGTCTCATGTTCAAGCGTCGTTATGTAGCGTTACTCCCCCTTTTCGTACTGCTCGCTGCCTGTAGCAGCAAACCTAAACCTTCAGAGACTCAAACGACTACGGGTGCGCCATCCGGCGGCTTCCTGCTTGAGCCACAGCACAACGTCATGCAAACGGGCGGTGATTTTGCCAATAATCCGAACGCGCAGCAGTTCATCGAAAAAATGGTGAACAAGCACGGCTTTGACCGCCAGCAGCTGCAGGAGATCCTGTCGCAGGCCAAGCGTCTGGACTCGGTATTGCGTTTGATGGACCGCCAGGCACCGACGACTCAACCGCCAGCCGGTCCTAACGGCGCATGGCTGCGCTACCGCAAACAGTTCATCACGCCTGACAACGTGCAAAATGGCGTAGCCTTCTGGAATCAATATGAAGATGCTCTGAACCGTGCGTGGCAGGTCTATGGTGTTCCGCCGGAAATTATCGTTGGCATTATCGGCGTTGAAACGCGTTGGGGCCGCGTGATGGGTAAAACGCGGATTCTGGATGCGCTGGCGACGCTGTCGTTTAACTATCCTCGTCGTGCGGAATACTTCTCTGGTGAACTGGAAACCTTCCTGCTGATGGCGCGAGATGAAAGCGACGATCCGCTCGATTTGAAAGGTTCTTTCGCCGGCGCGATGGGCTACGGCCAGTTTATGCCGTCTTCCTATAAGCAATATGCCGTTGATTTCAATGGCGATGGCCACATTAACCTGTGGGATCCGGTTGATGCCATCGGTAGCGTGGCGAATTACTTCAAGGGCCACGGCTGGGTGAAAGGCGATACGGTCGCGGTGCCGGCAAATGGTCAGGCACCTGGGCTGGCGAACGGCTTTAAAACCCAGTACAGCATTTCTCAGCTTGCTGCGGCGGGTCTGACGCCACAGCAGTCGTTGGGTAATCATCAGCAGGCCAGCCTGCTGCGCCTGGATATTGGTACCGGCTATCAGTACTGGTATGGATTGCCGAACTTCTACACCATCACCCGCTACAACCACAGTACCCACTACGCGATGGCCGTGTGGCAGTTGGGTCAGGCGGTCGCGCTGGCGCGCGTGCAGTAATCGCTCCACCGGCCTACAGGAAGAAATCTCTTGTAGGCCAGATAAGATGCCCTGACATCGTCATCCGGCAGGTCTTATTTATGCAACGGAGCAATTTTTGGAATCCCCCTCGTAAAACGTTCTCTCCATCCCCACATTGGTTATGAAAGTGCTATCTTGTCCGGCATATTTTTTAACTGACAGAGGCTGAAATGACCGACAGTGAACTGATGCGGCTTAGCGAACAGGTCGGGCTGGCGTTAAAAGCGCGTGGGGCGACCGTTACGACGGCGGAGTCCTGCACCGGCGGCTGGGTGGCCAAAGCGATTACGGATATTGCCGGAAGCTCCGCCTGGTTTGAACGCGGGTTTGTGACCTACAGCAACGAAGCCAAAGCACAGATGATAGGCGTGCGCGAAGAGACGCTGGCCCAGCATGGGGCGGTGAGCGAGCCTGTAGTGGTGGAGATGGCGATTGGCGCGCTAAAAGCTGCCCGCGCGCATTTCGCGGTCTCGATCAGCGGTATTGCCGGGCCGGATGGCGGCAGTGAAGAAAAGCCCGTAGGTACCGTATGGTTCGCCTTTGCCAGCGCGAGCGGCGAGGGGATTACGCGTCGGGAATGCTTCAGCGGCGATCGCGACGCGGTACGTCGACAGGCGACCGTCTACGCGTTACAAACCCTGTGGCAACAATTTCTACAAAATACTTGATACTGTATGAGCATACAGTATAATTGCCTCAACAGAACATTATCTATCACGTTTCGCGGTTTAACCCGAAAGCGGCATGACAGGAGTAATTAATGGCTATCGACGAAAACAAACAGAAAGCGTTGGCTGCAGCGCTGGGTCAGATCGAAAAGCAATTCGGTAAAGGCTCCATCATGCGCCTGGGTGAAGACCGTTCCATGGATGTGGAAACTATCTCCACCGGTTCGCTTTCTCTGGATATCGCATTGGGCGCGGGCGGTTTGCCAATGGGCCGTATCGTCGAAATCTACGGGCCTGAATCCTCCGGTAAAACAACGCTGACCCTGCAGGTTATTGCCGCTGCACAGCGTGAAGGTAAAACCTGTGCATTTATCGATGCGGAACACGCGCTGGATCCGGTCTATGCACGTAAGCTTGGCGTTGATATCGACAACCTGCTGTGTTCTCAGCCGGATACCGGTGAACAAGCGCTGGAAATCTGTGATGCGCTGGCGCGCTCCGGTGCGGTTGACGTTATCGTTGTCGACTCCGTTGCCGCATTGACGCCGAAGGCAGAAATCGAAGGCGAGATTGGCGACTCTCACATGGGCCTTGCGGCGCGTATGATGAGCCAGGCGATGCGTAAGCTGGCCGGTAACCTGAAGCAGTCCAACACGCTGCTGATTTTCATCAACCAGATCCGTATGAAGATTGGCGTTATGTTTGGTAACCCGGAAACCACCACCGGTGGTAACGCCCTGAAATTCTATGCGTCTGTTCGTCTGGATATCCGTCGTATTGGCGCGGTGAAAGAAGGCGACAATGTGGTCGGCAGCGAAACCCGCGTTAAGGTTGTGAAAAACAAAATTGCAGCACCGTTCAAACAGGCTGAATTCCAGATCCTTTACGGTGAAGGCATCAACTTCTACGGCGAACTGGTTGACCTGGGCGTGAAAGAGAAGCTGATTGAAAAAGCCGGTGCATGGTACAGCTACAACGGTGAGAAAATCGGTCAGGGTAAGGCGAATGCGACCAACTGGCTGAAAGAAAACCCGGCAACTGCGAAAGAAATTGAGAAGAAATTGCGTGAGTTACTGCTCAATAACCAGGATTCAACGCCTGATTTCTCCGTTGATGACAGCGGCGAAGACGTAAAAGAAACGAACGAAGATTTCTGATAATCTGTTTTGAATCGCATGTTGTGAATCACATATAGTAAAGGGCTGCATATCATGCAGCCCTTTTTCATTTCTGAAGGCTTACTATGACAGAAGCAACTTCCCGCCGTTCCGCTTATTCCCGACTGCTTGACCGCGCCGTACGCATTCTGGCGATGCGCGACCACAGCGAGCAGGAACTGCGGCGCAAGCTGGCCGCTCCGGTGATGGGGAAAAATGGACCAGAAGAAATTGATGCCACGCCGGAGGATTACGACAAGGTCATCGCCTGGTGTATTGAAAGTCGTTATCTGGATGATGATCGTTTCGTGCAGCAGTTTATCGCCAGCCGTAGCCGCAAAGGTTATGGACCAGCCCGAGTGCGCCAGGAATTAAACCAAAAAGGGATCGCACGTGAAGCTATCGAGCGGGCCATGCGTGAGTGCGAAATTGACTGGGCAGTGCTTGCACGCGAGCAGGCCATTCGGAAGTACGGTGAACCTTTACCTGTCGATTTTTCAGATAAGATAAAGGTTCAGCGTTTTTTGCTCTATCGCGGCTATCTGATGGAAGATATTCAGGCAATATGGCGAAATTTTGACGATTGACCGCATACGGGATTTTACTTCCCAGTAAAGAAAACTTATCTTATTCCCACTTTTCGATTGCCAGAGGCGCAGTTTGCGTGCCGATGCTGGTAATGACATTTCGTTAGCTTGATTTCTTCAGGATAATTATGAGCAAGAGCACCGCTGAGATCCGTCAGGCGTTTCTCGATTTTTTCCATAGTAAAGGACACCAGGTAGTTGCCAGCAGCTCCCTGGTACCGAACAATGACCCTACTTTGTTGTTTACCAACGCCGGGATGAACCAGTTCAAGGATGTTTTCCTTGGCCTCGACAAGCGTAATTATTCCCGCGCAACCACCTCGCAGCGTTGTGTACGTGCGGGCGGTAAGCACAATGACCTGGAAAACGTCGGTTACACTGCACGTCACCACACTTTCTTCGAAATGCTGGGCAACTTCAGCTTCGGCGATTACTTCAAACACGACGCTATTCAATATGCATGGGAACTGCTGACCGGTGAAAACTGGTTTGCCCTGCCAAAAGAGCGTCTGTGGGTAACCGTCTATGAAACTGACGATGAAGCCTATGAAATCTGGGAAAAAGAAGTCGGTATTCCGCGCGAACGTATCATCCGTATCGGTGATAACAAAGGTGCGGCTTATGCTTCAGACAACTTCTGGCAGATGGGTGATACCGGTCCTTGCGGTCCATGTACCGAAATTTTCTACGACCACGGCGACCATATCTGGGGTGGACCTCCGGGAAGCGCAGAAGAAGATGGGGATCGCTACATTGAGATCTGGAACATCGTCTTCATGCAGTTCAACCGTCAGGCTGACGGCACCATGGAACCGCTGCCGAAACCGTCCGTGGATACCGGTATGGGTCTGGAGCGTATTGCGGCCGTGCTGCAACACGTTAACTCCAACTATGAAATCGACCTGTTCCGCTCATTGATCGAATCCGTGGCGAAAGTCACTGGCGCAACCGATCTGAGCAACAAGTCTCTGCGCGTTATCGCCGACCATATCCGTTCCTGTGCATTCCTGATTGCCGATGGCGTTGTGCCGTCGAATGAAAACCGTGGCTATGTGCTGCGCCGTATCATTCGTCGCGCGGTACGTCATGGCAACATGCTGGGCGCGAAGGATACCTTCTTCTACAAGCTGGTTGGTCCGTTGGTGGACGTCATGGGCTCTGCAGGTGAAGAACTGAAGCGTCAGCAGGCTATGGTTGAACAGGTTCTGAAAACCGAAGAAGAGCAGTTTGCGCGTACTCTGGAGCGTGGTCTGGCGCTGCTGGACGAAGAACTGGCAAAACTGTCTGGCGATACGCTGGATGGCGAAACCGCATTCCGTCTGTATGACACCTACGGTTTCCCGGTTGACCTGACGGCAGACGTTTGCCGCGAGCGTAACATTAAGGTTGATGAAGCGGGCTTTGAAGCTGCAATGGAAGAACAGCGCCGTCGTGCGCGTGAAGCCAGCGGCTTCGGCGCAGACTACAATGCGATGATTCGCGTTGATGGCACCTCTGAATTTAAAGGCTACGAGCACCTGGAACTGAACGGCAAAGTGACCGCGCTGTTTGTTGATGGTAAAGCGGTAGACGCAATTAACGCAGGTCAGGATGCCGTTGTCGTACTGGATCAGACGCCGTTCTATGCGGAATCTGGTGGTCAGGTTGGCGACAAGGGTGAGCTGAAAGGCGCAGGCTTCGCGTTTGCCGTTAGCGACACGCAGAAATATGGCCAGGCCATTGGTCACATTGGCAAGCTGTCTGCGGGTTCTCTGAAAATTGGTGATGCGGTACAGGCTGATGTGGATGAAGCCCGTCGTGCGCGTATTCGTTTGAACCACTCCGCAACGCACCTGATGCACGCAGCGCTGCGCCAGGTTCTGGGCACACATGTGGCACAGAAAGGCTCGTTGGTTAACGATAAACTGCTGCGCTTCGACTTCTCTCATACCGAAGCAATGAAGCCTGCTGAAATCCGTGCCGTTGAAGATCTGGTGAACGCGCAAATCCGTCGCAACTTGCCGATTGAAACGAACATCATGGATCTCGAAGCGGCAAAAGCCAAAGGCGCAATGGCACTGTTTGGCGAGAAATATGACGACCATGTGCGCGTTCTGAGCATGGGTGATTTCTCTACCGAACTGTGTGGCGGTACTCACGCCAGCCGTACGGGTGATATCGGTCTGTTCCGCATTGTGTCCGAGTCAGGTACTGCGGCAGGCGTTCGTCGTATTGAAGCCGTAACCGGTGAAGGTGCTATCCAAACCGTGCATGCTGAGAGCGATCGCTTAAGCGATGTTGCGCAGTTGCTGAAAGGCGATAGCCAGAATATCGGTGACAAAGTTCGTTCCGTGCTGGAGCGTACTCGTCAACTGGAAAAAGAATTGCAGCAATTGAAGGAACAGGCTGCGGCGCAGGAGAGTGCAAATCTTTCCAGCAAAGCGGTTGATATCAACGGCGTGAAGCTGCTGGTCAGCGAACTCGCGGACGTTGAGCCGAAAATGTTGCGTACCATGGTTGATGATCTGAAAAATCAACTGGGGTCTACCGTTATCGTTCTGGCAACGGTAGTGGAAGGTAAGGTTTCTCTGATTGCGGGTGTGTCTAAGGACGTGACAGATCGCGTGAAAGCAGGGGAACTGGTTGGAATGGTCGCTCAGCAGGTCGGCGGTAAGGGTGGCGGTCGTCCGGACATGGCGCAAGCCGGTGGTACGGATGCAGCGGCTCTGCCTGCAGCGTTAGCCAGTGTGAAAGGCTGGGTCAGCGCAAAACTGTAATAATTATAAGCGTAAGTCGACGCTGCGGACTTCAATCCGCAGCGTTTGAATCAACGCTATCGACAACGATAAAGTCAGGTTGAAGTTGTGTATATCGGCTAAACTTAGGTTTAACAGAATGTGATGCCGTGACTGCTTACACTTAGGTGTTTGTCATCGCTTACTTTTTGGCGTTATATGATGGATAATGCCGGGATACAGAGAGACCCGACTCTTTTAATCTTTCAAGGAGCAAAGAATGCTGATTCTGACTCGTCGAGTTGGTGAGACCCTCATGATAGGCGATGAGGTCACCGTGACAGTTTTAGGGGTGAAGGGCAACCAGGTGCGCATTGGCGTAAACGCCCCGAAAGAAGTTTCTGTCCATCGTGAAGAGATCTACCAGCGTATCCAGGCTGAAAAATCCCAGCAGTCCAGTTACTAAGGTTTTCGCGTCTCACCTTTCTGGTGAGGCGCAACCTGATTGAGTTACTCTTTTTCTTCTCTTTTCTTCTTCGTCTTCCCCATTTTTTCGATTCCACTGCGCGTAATGCCTTTTCCTGCGAAGTTTCCGTTTGTTCACTCCTTCAGGAAATTGCCAATTTATCTGTTGATAAAACACTCTTTTTGCCGTTTTTGCAGACTAATTGCGCGTGAAATGTGCAAACGATAAAAGCTCTGGAAAAATTGTTTGACTTATAAGTCCCAGAAAGTAATATGTGCGCCACGCAGCGACGATGAGCAGAAACAAGTTCTTCGAAGCACTCGCAAGAGGCGTGTTGGTGAGGTGGCCGAGAGGCTGAAGGCGCTCCCCTGCTAAGGGAGTATGCGGTCAAAAGCTGCATCCGGGGTTCGAATCCCCGCCTCACCGCCATTTGCATCCGTAGCTCAGCTGGATAGAGTACTCGGCTACGAACCGAGCGGTCGGAGGTTCGAATCCTCCCGGATGCACCATATTACTTGATAGCGCTTTAGCAGCGACATCAAATCTGCAGTAAAGTAAGTTTCCCTGATGCATCCGTAGCTCAGCTGGATAGAGTACTCGGCTACGAACCGAGCGGTCGGAGGTTCGAATCCTCCCGGATGCACCATCTTCTCCGAGGCAACAGCAAAACTGTTGTTTCATGGTCTGCGAGATAATCGCGAGCACCAGGGAGGATAACGTTGCTTCAGCAACGGCCCGCAGGGCGAGGCGCAACCGAGTAATCCTCCCGGATGCACCATCTCTTACTTGATATCGCTTATCACGATATCAATATCGGCAGTAAAGCAAGTTTTCCGATGCATCCGTAGCTCAGCTGGATAGAGTACTCGGCTACGAACCGAGCGGTCGGAGGTTCGAATCCTCCCGGATGCAC
>NZ_JAOWGS010000038.1:45117-93217 GCF_030333035.1 Citrobacter sp. Cpo015
AGCTCAGCTGGATAGAGTACTCGGCTACGAACCGAGCGGTCGGAGGTTCGAATCCTCCCGGATGCACCATCTTCTCCGAGATAACAGCGAAACTGTTTTTTCATGGTCTGCGAGATAATCGGCAGCACCATCTCCCCCTCAAATCATTTCCACATACTCTCTGAACACCCCTCAATTCGCTGTCAGCGACAAAATCAATCAATTACGATAAAATAACGTCTGGTCACTCGGCTTGTGAGAAGACGATGTACGAACGTTATGCGGGTTTGATTTTTGATATGGATGGTACCATCCTGGATACCGAGCCTACGCATCGTAAGGCGTGGCATGAGGTATTGGGGCATTATGGACTACGGTTTGATGAACATGCCATGGTCGCTCTCAATGGTTCCCCAACGTGGCGTATTGCGCAATCGGTAATTGAATTAAACCATGCCGATCTTGATCCTCATGCACTGGCACGTGAAAAAACTGACAAGGTGAGAAGCATGCTGCTGGATAGCGTCCAGCCTTTGCCGTTGGTTGATGTCGTGAAAGCCTGGCATGGTCGTCGTCCTATGTCGGTAGGTACGGGTAGTGAAAGCGCAATTGCAGAAGCGCTGCTCGCTCACCTTGGTCTGCGTCACTATTTTGATGCTGTAGTCGCAGCCGATCACGTACAACACCATAAACCGGCTCCTGATACGTTTTTGCTTTGTGCCGAACGTATGGGGGTTGTTCCGGCTCGTTGCGTCGTGTTTGAAGATGCCGATTTTGGAATACAGGCGGCGCATGCCGCGGGAATGGATGCCGTGGATGTCCGGTTATTGTGAGTGATGGACTGTCGCTCCTGTCACTGTTTGCCAGCAGTTTTCTCAGTGCCACGCTATTACCCGGCAATTCTGAAGTTATTCTGGTTGCTTTGTTGGTTTCCGGGGTCAGTCATCCCTGGGTCTTAGTCTTAACAGCAACAATGGGTAATAGCCTTGGAGGGTTAACTAACGTTATCCTTGGGCGTTTCTTTCCATTGCGTAAAACATCGCGCTGGCAAGAAAAAGCCACTGGCTGGCTGCGGCGCTATGGCGCTGTCACACTATTATTAAGCTGGATGCCGGTTGTGGGGGATTTGCTGTGCCTGTTAGCCGGGTGGATGCGCATCTCGTGGGGCCCAGTTCTCTTTTTCTTATGCCTTGGCAAGGCGCTGCGCTATGTTGTTGTCGCAGCGGTTACGACACAAGGCATTATGTGGTGGCACTAATTGTGTTGTGGGATAGCCTTCAGGGTAACCAATACCATTATGCTAATTAAAACGACTTTGACAGGCGGGAGGTCAATTTGATCCCGGACGTATCACAGGCGCTGGCCTGGCTGGAAAACCATCCTCAGGCGTTAAAGGGGATTCAACGTGGTCTGGAGCGCGAAACGCTGCGTGTTAATGCAGATGGGTCATTAGCAACAACAGGCCATCCTGAGGTGTTAGGCTCAGCGCTAACGCATAAGTGGATAACCACTGACTTTGCCGAAGCATTGCTGGAGTTCATTACTCCTCCCGGTGACGACATTGAGAAAATGCTCACGTTCATGCGCGACTTACATCGTTATACCGCAAGAAACCTTGGCGACGAGCGTATGTGGCCGTTGAGCATGCCTTGCTATATTGCCGAAGGTCAGGATATCGAACTGGCACAGTATGGTACGTCGAATACCGGTCGCCTGAAGACGCTGTACCGTGAAGGCCTCAAAAACCGTTACGGCGCGTTGATGCAGACAATCTCGGGCGTACACTACAATTTCTCGCTGCCTATGGCTTTCTGGCAGGCGAAATGCGGTGTAACCGAAGGTGAGGATGCAAAAGAGAAGATCTCCGCGGGCTACTTCCGTCTGATCCGCAACTACTACCGTTTTGGTTGGGTGATCCCGTATTTGTTTGGTGCCTCTCCGGCCATTTGTTCCTCATTCCTGCAAGGAAAACCGACAACTCTGCCGTTTGAAAAAACCGACTGTGGGATGTATTACCTGCCGTACGCAACGTCGCTGCGTCTGAGTGATTTGGGCTATACCAATAAGTCGCAAAGCAATCTCGGAATTACGTTTAACGATTTGCATGAGTATGTGGCAGGATTAAAGCGCGCGATTAAGACGCCTTCCGAGGAGTACGCGGCGATCGGTCTGGAGAAAGACGGTAAGCGTCTGCAAATCAACAGCAACGTTCTGCAGATTGAAAATGAGCTGTATGCGCCTATTCGCCCGAAACGCGTCACTCGTCGTGGTGAAACGCCATCAGATGCGCTTCTGCGTGGCGGTATCGAGTACATCGAAGTACGCTCGCTGGATATCAACCCGTTCTCGCCTATCGGCGTGGACGAGCAGCAGGTGCGCTTCCTCGATCTGTTTATGGTCTGGTGTGCGCTGGCTGATGCCCCGGAAATGAGCAGCGATGAATTGCTGTGTACGCGTAAAAACTGGAATCGCGTGATTCTCGAAGGGCGTAAGCCTGGGCTGACGTTAGGTATTGGCTGTGAAACAGCCCAGTTCCCGCTGCCGAAGGTTGGGAAAGATTTGTTCCGCGATCTGAAACGCGTGGCACAAACGCTGGACAGCATCGATGGGGGAGAGGAGTATCAGAAGGTCTGTGATGAACTGGTTGCCTGTTTTGACAATCCTGAACTGACTTTCTCTGCCCGGATCCTACGGTCTATGATTGATGAAGGCATTGGCGGCACGGGCAAAGCGTTGGGTGAGGCTTACCGAAATCTGCTGCGTGAAGAGCCGTTAGAAATAGTGCAGGAAGCTGAATTTATTGCTGAAACCGAGGCTTCAAAGCGTCGTCAGCAGGAGATCGAAGCGGCTGATACTGAGCCGTTTAGCGTGTGGCTGGAAAAGCACGCTTGATACAAAAGAAAAAGGCCACTCGGGAGTGGCCAAAATTTCATCTCTGAAAACAGGGATGATGATAACAAATGCGCGTCTTTCATATACTCAGACTCGCCCCGGAACAAAGAGTTCAGATTATTTTTAAAAAATTTATCGGAGGTGGCTAAATGCCGTTGTTAGATAGTTTTACTGTCGATCACACCCGGATGGAAGCTCCCGCGGTCCGGGTTGCAAAAACGATGAACACCCCGCATGGCGACGCAATCACCGTGTTTGATCTGCGTTTCTGCATTCCGAACAAAGAAGTGATGCCTGAGAAAGGTATCCATACGCTGGAACACCTGTTTGCAGGTTTTATGCGTAACCACCTTAACGGTAACGGCGTTGAGATTATCGATATCTCTCCGATGGGATGCCGTACCGGCTTCTACATGAGCCTGATTGGTACGCCGGACGAACAGCGCGTAGCCGACGCGTGGAAAGCGGCAATGGCGGACGTGCTGAAAGTACAGGATCAGAACCAGATCCCGGAGCTGAACGTTTACCAGTGCGGTACGTATCAGATGCACTCTCTTAGCGAAGCACAGGATATCGCGCGTCATATTCTGGAGCGTGATGTACGCGTGAACAGCAATGAAGAGCTGGCGCTACCGAAAGAGAAACTGCAGGAACTGCATATTTAGTCTTATTGATTAGCTGTTCCAGTATTTAAATTAACCCCGGCTTATGTCCGGGGTTTTTTATTTCTTAATATAATGTGTGTTTATTATATTTGCGGCGAGAATATATTTTAATTTAAATGATGCCTGACCTGTTAAATAATAAAATGTGATCTGGCAAACAGAAAAAGGTGGATAATTAACGATGCCAGAGTGTATTGATCACATAAACTAAAAAACATAAATAATTAATAGAAAAACATAATGGAATGCGCCAGATATCCGGGTAATAACAAGACTCTTTTAATAGCCGGTAGATAGGGTTTTTATCAAATCTTATCTGGTATACATTAAACTTTAGGGATGAAAATGAAGGCTAAATATTTGGCGCTGATGATCGGTGCTTGCTTTTCTCATAACCTTTGGGCAGCAAATAATATCACTATTGAGCAGCGTCTGGCTGAACTGGAGCAACGTGTTGTTAATGCCGAAAAACGGGCATCCGATGCCGAGGCACAAATTCGCTCGCTGAAGCAGCAGCAGGTCGCCGCTACGCCGACGGTGAATGTCCAGTCTGCCGAGCCGATTGCAGCAGGTGAAACTCCGCCTAAGCTGACATTATCTGGCTTCAGCGATATTAAGTTCTATGGCGATGTCGAATTTAATATGGATGCGGCAAGCCGTTCCGGTAGCCTGACATCGACGAGAACGTCAGCGAATAAAGATTGGGCACCAGGAACCAATGAACGCTGGGATATTAACGGACGCCTGTTGCTGGGTTTTGATGGCTACCAGCGGCGGGACAACGGTAATTTTGCAGGGTTCTCGGTACAGCCTCTCGCGGACCTGACCGGAAAAATGAACCTCGATGATGCCGCTTTCTTCTTTGGTCGTGAGAATGACTGGAAAATTAAGGTTGGTCGTTTTGAAGCCTACGATATGTTCCCGCTGAATCAGGATACGTTTGTTGAATATTCGGGGAATACAGCGAACGATCTCTACAGTGACGGTTACGGCTACATCTATATGATGAAAGAAGGACGGGGACGTAGCGACAGCGGGGGTAACTTCCTGCTGAGCAAAACCATCGACAACTGGTATTTCGAAGTTAACACATTGCTGGAAAATGGCAGTACGTTATATACCGAGAAGCAGTACCACGGAATGGATTTAACCAACGATAAAAACGTGGCTTACGTCCGTCCGGTTATTGCCTGGCAAAATGGGCGTTTTTCAACGGCGATAGCGATGGAAAGTAACGTCGTTAACAACGCCTACGGTTATTACCAAAATGGGACGTGGATCGATCAGTCAGATCGTACGGGCTATGGTTTTACCATGACCTGGAATGGTCAAAAAACGGACCCGGAAGATGGCGCAGTGATTAACCTGAATACCGCCTATATGGATGCGACCGATGAGACAGATTTTACCGCTGGGGTGAATGCGTTGTGGCATCGATTTGAACTGGGTTATATCTATGCGCATAACAAAATCGAAGCCTTCAATGCTACCAATATCGATGCCGTTTGTGAGGACGATTGCTGGATCACCGATCCCGGCAATTATGACATTCACACTATTCATGCCTCATATTTATTCCCCAATGTGATGGATATGAAAAACTTTAACATCTACCTCGGTGCCTATGCTTCATGGGTAGAGGCCAATCCGAATAATGGTGATAACAGCGAAGATGCGCGTTACGGCGGGCGTCTGAGATTCAAATATTACTTCTGATTGTAGGTCTAATAAAAAAGGGATCCGCAGATCCCTTTTATCAGATAGTTAGTGTGCGCCACCGCCGCCGCCGCCCGCACCGAAGGGCGGTTTGGCGAACCACACCAGGCCAAGCAGGACCAGGAAGATCCCCGCCGACATCCAGAAGATTTCGTTAGCGGATATAATCAGCCCCTGATTAGTGATCTGCTGAGCTATCCAACCTGAAGCCTGCTGGTGCGTCATCCCTAAATCTTGCAGCTTATCGTACATAGCCTGTGCATTTGGGTTGTAGGGGTTAACAGATTCCGTTAGCTGCGCATGATGCAGCGACTCGCGGTTTGTCCACATTGTCGTCGTAATCGATGTGCCAATGGAACCTGCCAGCGTTCGCGTAAAGTTCGACAAGCTGGATGCCGCCGCCAGACGCTCGGGCGGCAAGCCGGACAACGTAATGGTGGTTAGCGGCATAAAGAAGCAGGCTACCGCGAACCCCTGAATAAACTGCGGCCAGGCCGATGCGCCAAAGTCCATACCCGGCTCGAACGTCCACGCACGCCAGTAGAAACAGACGGCGTACATAATAAAACTGAACGTTACCAGCCGACGCATATCCAGCTTGTGCGCGAAGCGGCCGATAATCGGAGACAGGATCACCGGAATCACCCCAACCGGCGCTGACGCCAGACCAGCCCAGGTTGCCGTATAGCCGTATACCTCCTGCAACAGCTGCGGCAGCAGTACGATTGCGCCGAAGTAGAGCATATAGGCCAGACTGATACACAGACAGCCGATGGTAAAGTTGCGCGACTTAAACAGCGAGAGATCGACAATGGGGTGCTCGTCGGTAAGCTCCCAGACGATCAGGAAGCTGATAGCGACAACGGCGACCACCGTCAGGATGATAATCTCCTGCGAGGCGAACCAGTCCAGCTCTTTGCCGCGGTCGAGCATAATCTGCAAACTGCCGATACCGATGACCAGCAGTGCCAGACCAATGGCGTCAATGCGCCGCTGCTCGGTTTTGGTTTCCCGACCGCGCAGGGTTTGCAGTGTCATCAATACCACCACAGCCCCGATTGGCACGTTGATAAAAAATATCCAGCCCCAGTGATAGTTGTCGCTGATATAGCCCCCAAGAATAGGACCACATATCGGGGCAACAATCACCGTCATCGACCATAGCGCGAGGGCGATGGAACGCTTGGCGGGTGGATAGTTATTCAGCAACAGGCTCTGTGACAGCGGAATTAATGGACCGGCGACAATACCCTGAATTACGCGGAAGAAAATCAGCATGTTCAGGCTGGTGGACATCCCGCATGCCCATGACGCAATGACGAAGGCGATAGTTGACCACATAAAGAGTCTTACTTCGCCAAAGCGTTTTGCCAGCCAGCCGGTGATCGGAATAGAGATAGCGTTCGCCACCCCGAATGAGGTGATCACCCAGGTTCCCTGGCTCAGTGAAGAGCCGAGGTTCCCGGCGATAGTGGGGATCGCCACGTTAGCAATGGTGGAGTCCAGCACCTGCATGAATGTCGCCAGGGACAGCGCGATCGTCATAATGACGAGCTGCGCGCCTTCCAGCGGTTTTTGCTGTTGCATCACACGCACCTTTGAATTAGCCCGCGTTGGCCCGCACGATCTCTTCGATCATCTTATTGACCGGAGCAAGGTTGATTTCACGTGCATTACTTTCTGATACCGGCGTGGTACGAACCTGGCTTGCCAGAATTTGTCCGTCACGATTTGAGGTATCTACCGTAACCAGCGTAGACAAACCAATACGTAATGGATGCTGTGCCAGTTGCTGCGCATCCAGCTCGATACGTACCGGCAGACGCTGGACGACTTTGATCCAGTTGCCGGTTGCGTTCTGCGCTGGCAGCAGGGAGAAGGCGCTGCCCGTACCCATATCGAGACCGACAACTTTACCGGTATATTTTACGTCATCGCCGTAAATATCGCTGATAACGGTCGCCGGTTGGCCGATACGCATGTGCGCGAGCTGTGTTTCTTTGAAGTTGGCATCTACCCACAGGTTAGTGGCCGGAACAACTGCCATCAGCGGCGTGGTTGGGCTAATTTGTGCACCAGGCTGTACGGCACGACGGGATACATAACCGGTCATTGGGCTGACAATTCTGGTACGTTCCAGCGCCAGCCAGGCATTGCGCACTTCGGTGGCAGCCTGTTGCACAGCGGGTTGATCTTCCAGCTTGCTACCCAGAATCATCGCCTGGTTAGCATTATATTGTTGGATCGCGACATCAAGCTGGGCCTGAGCGCTGGCGACGGCATCACGAGCGTGTTGCAGCTCTTCGCGGCCAATCAGGTTGGCATTGCCCAGCGGAACTCGGCGATTAAAGTCGCTTTGTGCCTGCGCCAGTGCGGTTTTCTGCACTTCAATGCTTGCCTGTAACTGCTTGCTGTTGATCATCAACTGGTGCGTCTGACGCACGCTGGAAGCCAGCGCAGTTTTGGCTTTTTCAAATGCCTGCTTTGCGTCTGTCTGGTCGAGGGTGACCAGCACATCGCCTTGTTTTACAAAGTCAGTGTTATCAGCCCAGACTTTCGTCACGCTGCCTGATACCTGAGCCATGATTTGAACCTGGTTCCCTGCCACGTACGCATCGTCTGTCTCTTCGACATGACGAAGTACTAAAAACCAATAAATCCCATATGCCACGGCAATGATAATAAAGAGCAAGGTCAGAAGGAGTAGCATACTTTTACGTTTGCCATTCTTCTTGACCGGTTGCTGCGGGGTTTGAGTCTCCGCATTTGCGCTCATGTTGTTCTCCACGATCTTATTTTTTTCACATCGGCTGAGCCGACCTGTTTATCAGACAGGCCAGCAGTATGCGTGCTGGCCTGTCGGTTTTTTCATTTATAAATCTGGATTTCTGAGCGAGTCAGCGCGTTAGCGCAGCGCTTCTAACACCGCGCCATCCTGCTCCATCTGATCGAGACGGGTCAGAAGTTTACGGGTAATTTGCTCAAGCTGATCTTTTTCGGTGGTGCTAAGAGACGACCAGAGCTGATGCAGGCAGTTATGCTGAGGCGGTAACACCTCTTGCAAAAAAGCATGGCCTTTCTCGGTCAATTGCAGATGCAGACAGCGGCGATCGTTATCGCTTTCACGACGTTCGATCCAGCCACGTTTTTCTAACTCATCCGCAATGCGGGTAGCGTTAGTGCGTGACGAGCCAAGCGCGCAACTCAGTTCAGAAGGCTGAATACTGTGGTTTTCCTGAGACTCCAGCGTAATCAACGCCATAAACAATGTCTCGTTAATCCCTTGAGCTTTCAGCATCTTATTGCGGTTTTCCAGCAACTTACCCTGCATGTGCATACAGAGGCGAGTCAGAAGCACTTCCTGATAAGGGAACTCTTCGTAGCGGCTGGCGCGAAATTTTAGCATTTGTTCAATGGGCGTAAACGAACTATCCATTTGGGTATAACCTCATTAATTTCAGCCGATATAGTAACGACAGTGACAAATAAAGTAAATGTATTATTTCTTTAAAATGATTGTTTTTATCTATAAGCCAACAAGCATTTTCCAGGCTAATCCATAGCCCAGAGCACTCAGTAACGTTGGAATGATGATGCTGCGGGTCTTATAGAAGCTTGCGCCCAGTATGACAAACCCCACCAGCGTAGGCACGAACCGACGAGCGTCGTGCATAACTTCTGGTGCGGTAGACACCACCAGCAGGGCGCAAATAGATGCAATGCCAATAGTGTCGAGTAGTATGCCCGTCGCGCCGCGCTTCGTCGGGCGAACATTGCCTACCCCAAGACGGAGTGGCAAATAGCGAAAACAGTAATTAACGCAGCCGACCAACAGGCCAAGTAGCAGAACCTCATAGCTCATCAGGACCTCCCTGCCAAAATGACTGGATGAGCGCCGTCAGGCATCCGCAGACAATACCTGCAAGGATAGCTGCAGGTATGGAAAACAGCATGACGCCAGCCAGCGCCCCGGCCAGGGAGGCAGTCACGCAGAGCGCTTGTTTACGTTGGAATGACGCGAGCAGGAAGCTCATAAACAGCGCCGGGAGCATGAATCCCAGTGCCGCTTCAACCGCCGGGTAATCCTTGAGTAAACCACTGCCGGAAAACGCGCCGATCACCGTACCAAACACCCAGGAGGCCCAGGAGCACAGTGCGATGCCGATCATCCAGTTTTCACTCCAGCGCCGATTATCCCGGACCAGTTTTGCCGTTGCGGCGGCAAAGACTTCATCGGTAAGGCCAAAAGCCCACAGTGCACTTTTGGGTTTACTCAGTCGCTGGGCTATTCGGCTGCGCAGGGAAGGGCCGTACAAAACATGGCGGACATCCATGGCCATGACGGTAAGGGCGGCGACCCACAGCGAACTGCCCGCAGCGAGCATGGTGGTAATGACAAACTGGCTGGCTCCCGCATAGATAATGCAGGAGAAAAAGACGCTTTCAATCGGCGTAAAGCCAAGGCGAGTGGCATTGAGACCAAATGCAAAAGCGACCGGAATATAGCTGATGACTATTGGCAGGCTGTCTTTGAATCCTTCCGTTAACGTTGCCGAACAGGATTCAGACTGGGGTACAGGGCTTTCCATAGGGTTATAGGTTTCATTACCGAAATTAATATAACTTGGCTCAATGAGTTATAACCTTAGCAGACTGATGGGCTCCTTAACACCCTGTGGAGCCCAATCAGCGGTAAACATGCACTATACGCTTAATTTACGGCTTCCTGACGGTGAAAACCTCGCCACCAGACCACCAGGTTGAGTACGGCAACGGTCGTACCCGCCAGACAAACGCCAGCCCAACCAGCATGCTGCCAGGCGGAGGCTGAAATTAGCGAACCTGCCGCTCCGCCAATAAAATAGCTGGTCATGTATCCGGCGGTCAGGCGATTACGCGCATCCGGATGAATGCGATAGATAACCGTCTGGTTGGTGATGTGTACTCCCTGAACGGTGAGGTCCAACACCAGAATACCGATAATCAGCATGGGGACGGAAGCGTGCCCAAGCCAAATAGCAAGCCAGGAGAGCAGCAGTAATAGCAGCCCAATGGTTGTGGTCAGGTGGGATTTACCTTTATCGGCAAAACCGCCCGCCGGACGTGCGCCTAATGCCCCTGCGGCACCCGCCAGACCGAACAGACCAATCATTCCTTCCGAATAGTTAAACGGCGGCGCGGCGAGCAAAAACGCCATCGAGGTCCACAGGATACTGAAATTGGCAAAAGTCAGGCAGCCCAGCATCGCGCGGGTACGCAGCAATTTATCGTGAATAAACAGGCTGAATACCGAGCCTAACAGCTGAGGATAGTTAAGATGAGTATCGGATTTCATCTTCGGCAGGCCGCGCCACAGAGCAACCGCCATCAGCGCCATTAATACTGATGCGACCCAAAATACGGTGCGCCAGCCGCCAAGATTCGCCAGTAATCCCGCCACGGTGCGCGCCAGCAGAATACCCAGCAGCAGGCCGCTCATAATCGTGCCGACAACTTTCCCGCGCTTGTCCGGTGTGGCAAGCGTTGCCGCCAGCGGAACCAAAATCTGTGCCACTACCGAGAACAGTCCGGTCAGGGCAGTACCGAGAATCAGCATACCCAGCGACTGGCTGCTGGCGGTGATCAGCATGCCGCCAGCCGCGAGCAATGTCATGGAGACAATCAGCATCCGACGTTCAAACATATCGCCAAGCGGCACTAAGAACAGCAGGCCGGCAGCGTAGCCGAGTTGGGCCGCAGTGACGATAAACCCTGCGGTACTGGCAGATAGCGAAAAGTTGCGCGCGATGGTGTCGAGCAGCGGCTGCGCATAATAGTTACTGGCGACGGCGAGGCCGGTGGCAATAGACATTAACAGGATCAGCGAAGGGCTAAGTCCCTGAGTAGTTTTCGTCATTGTTTTCAACTGAGTAATGGGTTGCAGAAAACAATCATAACGGAAGTGATTAAATGTTGCTGATTTGTTGAGTGATGGATTGTGCGATTGGAGGAAGGAGGATAGGCCGGATTAGGTGCATCGCGCTACCATCCGGCATGTATGCGGTTACTGGCCTGATGGCACTACACTCATCAGGCCTGCGAGTGGGTTATTTCTGCGCGGCCAGCGCTTCGTTCACCCAGCCGTCAAACTGCTGCTGGTGGGCTTTGATCCAGCCGTCAACGTGACCCTGTACGTCGGCTTCAGACGCTTTCCCGTCGTGCATCATTGCGTTCTGCGCGTTGATATCCGCCAGCGGCAGCTTCATGATGGCAAACAGTTTCGCCGCAGCCGGGTTTTTCTCCGCCCAGGCTTTATTGGCGACAATATGCATAGTGTTCACCGGGAAGCCGTAGTTGGCGCCGTTTGGCAGTTTGGTATCAATATCTTTCTGCTCACCTGGCAGGGAAGAGAACGGCACCTGCAGCCAGACCACATCTTTACCAGGTTTCATTACGTCGCTCACCCAGTACGGTGTCCAGGTGTAGTAAAGAATGGGTTTACCTTCTTTGAAGCGGGTAATGGTGTCGGCCATCATCGCCGCATAGTTACCGTGGCTGACCTCGACGGTTTTTTCCAGATCGAAAGCTTTGTTCTGGTGGTTGATTACGGCTTCACAGCCCCAGCCCGGTGAACAGCCCATCATATCGGCTTTTCCGTCACCGTTGGTGTCAAAGATTTTGGCGATCTTCGGATCTTTTAACTGGGCGATATTGGTGATTTTATACTGCTCAGCGGTTTTCTTGTCGATCAGATAACCCTGTGCGGCACCCGTAACGAATACCCCCTCGCGATAAAACTTTTTGTCTCCGCCCGCAGCGGCGTACATATCATCATGAAGCGGCTGCCAGTTCACGGCGGTAAAAGTTGCATCGCCAGAGGCAATGGAGGTATAGCCGACGTTGTAGTCAACTTCGCTGGTTTTGTTAACGGTGTAACCCAGTTTCTCCAGCGCACGGGCGACTAACTGCGTCTGGAAGGATTCTTCAGAGATAGTGCTCTGGATTGGCTGTACGGTGATGCCTTTGCCCGGCAGGTCGGCAGCGAAAGTGCTGGTGGAGACAAGGGTGGCAAACGCTGTGGCAATAATTATTTTCTGTCGCATCGTTGTTCCTTATTGCACTTCATCCTTCAAGCTGCCTCTTTGTTGGCTGCACTCATGCACCCCAGTCACGTACTACTTGTACGCTCCTGGGGATACATTCGTTTACCGCCGCGATGCAACTTGAATGATTTTGTGCAAGTTAATGAATTGTAGGCCCGGTAAGCACAGCGCCACCGGGCAACGGGTGAATTACTTCGTGAAAGGGCGAGTGATAAGCCCAATGGGACCGGTGGTGTACCAGCGACGGTTGCCACGACTACGCGAGTCGCGACCGACGGCCTGCGTCAGGCGGTCGAGAATGATAGCGAGGATCACAATCCCAACCCCGCCGACGGTGGCAAGCCCCATATCCAGACGACCGATTCCGCGCAGAACCATCTGACCCAGTCCGCCGACGGCAATCATCGACGCGATGACGACCATTGAGAGTGCCAGCATCAGCGTCTGGTTAACCCCAGCCATAATGGTGGGCATTGCCAGCGGGAGCTGCACTTTAAACAGCATCTGACGCGGGCTGGCGCCAAACGAGCGCGAGGCTTCAATCAGATCGGCTGGCACCTGGTTAATCCCCAGAATAGTCAGACGCACGATTGGCGGCAGGGCGAAGATAATCGTCACCACTACGCCCGGGACGTTACCAATACCGAACAGCATGACAATCGGCACCAGATAGACAAACGCGGGTGTGGTTTGCATGGCGTCCAGCAGCGGGCGAACAATTTTTGCTGCCCGTGGACTGCGCGCCAACCAGATCCCCATCGGCAGACCGATCACCACGCAGAACAGCAGCGCGGTCAACACCAGCGCCAGGGTTATCATGGCCTGCGACCACGCGCCGATGGCACCGATGGCAATTAAGGAAATCAGCGTAGCAACGCCCATCCCCACGCCGGAAATCTGCCAGGCAATCAGCGCGAACAGGATAATCGCTACCGGGGCTGGCATACCTAACAGCAGCTGTTGAAAGCCGTTGAGAATGTAATCCACCGGGACACGAATGCCCTGGAAGACCGGACGGAAATGGGTAACGACCCAGTCGATCCCCTCTGTGACCCAACTGTCGAGCGGGATCAGCGTTTTATGGAACGGATCCATAATATTGAAATGCTCTGGTGCCGGCGCGGGTGCGCTGGTCAGCCAGTCCGCGCCACCACCGTCAGTGGGTGCGCCTGATGGCGTACTCCAGGCATCAGCATTTTGTGCGGCACTGTCGGCCGCTGGTGTGGTGTCCCACGGATTAGTTTGATCAGCCATTGTTTACCCCCTCACGATCTAAAGCCTGTAACAGCATGCGTTTTGAAATGACGCCCACATACTGCTGTTCCTCATCTACAACCGGCACCGCGCACGGGGCCTGACCGACATGAGAAAGCAACTCGCTGAGAGGGGTTTGTGCATCTACGGCTAACGGCTCATCGATCAATGCCGCTTCAATACCTTGCGCCTGACTTAACGCTGTTTTTAATGAGTCGATAGAGACAACGCCAACGAATTTATTGCCGCGTTCGATCACGTAACCATATTCGCGATCTTTGTCCTGCAATAATTGCAGCGCAGAACGTGGACCCACCCCGGGGTTTTTACGAATCAAACCTTCGGGACTACGGCGTGAAATATCTTTCGCGCTAAAGACCTGGCTAATATCGACGCCACGGAAGAAGGTGCGTACATAATCATTGGCCGGATTATTCAGGATTTCATCTGGCGTGCCGACCTGGACCACTTCACCGTTTTGCATAATGGCAATTCTGTCGCCAATGCGCATGGCTTCGTCGAGGTCATGCGATATAAAGACCACGGTGCGTTGATGCTTCGCCTGTAGTTTTACCAGTTCATCCTGCATCTCAGTACGAATTAATGGATCGAGGGCTGAGAAGGCCTCATCCATTAATAAGATGTCAGGGTTAATGGCTAATGCGCGGGCGAGGCCTACACGCTGGCGCATGCCTCCGGAAAGTTCATCTGGGTAGCCGTGAGCATAATTCTCCAGACCAACCTGGCGCAGCGCATCTAACGCTTTTTCACGACGTTCATCCGCACCTACGCCGGCTAATTCCATGCCGAATGCCGTATTGTCGAGAACCGTCATGTGCGGCATCAGGGCAAAGGACTGGAACACCATCGCAATCTTTTTTCTGCGCACCTCGCGAAGCTCAGCATCGGATATCCGGGCGATGTCTACGCCGTCAATCAATACCTGCCCGCGGGTGGGTTCAATCAGGCGATTGAGAAGGCGTACCATTGTGGATTTACCCGAACCGGATAATCCCATGATGACAAATATCTCGCCTTCTTCAATGGCCAGACTGGCGTTCTTAACGCCAAGCGATAGCCCCGTTTTATCCAGAATCTGCTCTTTTGAAAGTCCTTTTTCAATATATTTGAAGGCTCTCTGGGGATGCTCTCCAAATATCTTATAGAGATTTTTAACTTCTAATTTAATTGCCATGCAATAGAATGATTCCTGTTATTTGTTTATATCGATATATTACCTGATGGAAATAGTGACCTTTTTCTACCCTAACATACTGAGAATCTGAGACAACCCTGAATTTGGTTGTGGCATGAATATTGCCAAAGGCCAAGTGGCGGGACTTCCCGTGATATAAGGGCTGAGCGCGAATGTGAACGGGTTAATATTTTTTGTAAATGGCAATGAAAAATCGCCTGAATTGCTGGAATGCAGGCGAATAATGCGGCTGATATTGAGTGTAGATCACACAATTATATTTGCACGACAAAAGTGTGATCCTGTTAAAATATTTCCGCGAAAAATGTACGGTATTTCCCGTGAAAATGAGCGCTAGAAATTCCAGTCGTCATCTTCTGTTTCGACCGCTTTTCCCATCACATAAGATGAACCGGAACCCGAGAAGAAATCGTGGTTTTCATCAGCGTTGGGCGACAGCGCGGCAAGGATTGCCGGGTTAACCTCCGCCATTTCAGGCGGAAATAGCGCCTCATATCCCAAATTCATTAATGCCTTATTGGCGTTGTAACAAAGGAAGGCTTTGACGTCATCCACCCAGCCGGTTTCTGCATACAACTCTTCCGTATAACGCGCTTCGTTATCATACAATTCCATCAGTAGGTCAAAGGCAAAATTCTTTAACTCCTCGCGTGCGGATTCGGAAATATGCTCCAGACCTTTTTGATATTTATAACCAATGTAATACCCATGAACCGCTTCATCACGAATGATCAGACGAATGAGATCGGCGGTATTGGTCAATTTGCCGCGGCTGGAAAAATACATTGGCAACCAGAAGCCAGAATAGAAGAGGAAGGATTCCAGAAACACGCTGGCTATTTTTTTCTTCAACGGTTCGTCGCTGGCGTAATGTGTCAAAACGATCTGCGCTTTGCGCTGGAGTGGGGTATTTTCCTCACTCCAGGCGTAGGCAGCATCCACGTCTTTGGTCTGGCAAAGGGTAGAGAATATTGAGCTGTATGAACGGGCGTGCACCGCCTCCATAAAGCTGATATTCGACAGCACCGCCTCTTCATGCGGCGTTAACGAATCAGCCATTAACGCTGGCGCTCCGGCAACATTCTGAATGGTGTCGAGCAGCGTCAGCCCGGTAAAAACGCGGATTGTTAACTGCTGTTCGGCGGCGTTCAACGTTTGCCAGGCCGGAATGTCATTGGAGAGCGGGACCTTTTCCGGGAGCCAGAAGTTACTGGTCAGACGGTTCCATACCTCAAGATCTTTATCATCCTCAATCTTGTTCCAGTTGATGGCGCTCACGCGGGATAATGTCATTTTCTCCTCCTTACAGCGCGCATGACACGCAGCCTTCGATTTCGGTGCCTTCCAGCGCCAGCTGGCGTAGTCGGATGTAGTACAGGGATTTGATGCCCTTACGCCAGGCGTAAATCTGCGCTTTATTGATATCGCGCGTGGTGGCGGTATCGGGGAAAAAGAGCGTCAGTGAAAGCCCCTGATCGACATGGCGCGTTGCTTCAGCATAGGTATCAATGATTTTTTGTGGGCCGATCTCATAGGCATCCTGATACAAGGCCAAATTCTCATTGGTCATAAACGGGGCAGGGTAGTAAACGCGCCCGGTTTTGCCCTCTTTGCGAATCTCCACTTTCGACACGATCGGGTGAATGCTTGACGTGGCATGATTGATGTAAGAGATAGAACCGGTGGGTGGAACCGCCTGTAAATTCTGGTTATAAATGCCGTAGCGCATCACATCTTCACGCAGCTGTGACCACATCTCGCGCGTCGGCAGCGTAATGCCGCTGGCGGCAAACAGCGTGCGAACCTTGGCGGTTTTTGGTTGCCAGTCGCCCTGCAGATACTGGTTAAAATACTCGCCGCTGGCGTAGCGCGACTGTTTGAATCCGGCAAAGGTTTGACCGCGCTCGCGGGCGATCTTCATTGACGTATTCAGCGCATGCCAGGTGATGGTATAGAAATAGAGATTGGTGAAATCCAGCCCTTCCGGCGAACCGTAGGCGATCCCTTCCCGCGCCAGATACCCGTGCAGATTCATCTGCCCAAGACCAATCGCGTGCGACGCGCTGTTTCCGGCCTCAATCGAGGGCACGCTGCGGATATGGCTCATGTCCGAAACGGCGGTTAAGCTACGAATCGCCGTTTCCACGGTACGACCAAAGTCGGGTGAATCCATGGTGTGGGCAATGTTTAACGAGCCGAGATTGCAGGAAATATCGTGCCCGGTCTGCGCGTAATTGAGATTTTCATCGTAGGTGGAGGCACTGTTAACCTGCAAAATCTCCGAGCACAGGTTGCTCATATTGATCCGACCGGCAATCGGATTGGCGCGATTCACCGTATCTTCAAACATGATGTAAGGATAGCCAGACTCAAACTGGATCTCTGCCAGCCGCTGGAAGAAATCGCGGGCGTTAATGAATTTTTTGCGCACACGTTCGTCGGCAACCAGTTCGTCATACCGCTCACTCACGGCGATATCACCGAAAGGTTTGCCGTAAATCCGTTCCACGTCATACGGTGAGAACAGCGCCATTCGGGCATTTTCTTTCGCCAGTTGAAAGGTAACATCCGGGATCACCACGCCAAGCGAGAGCGTTTTGATGCGGATTTTCTCGTCGGCGTTTTCGCGCTTGGTATCGAGAAAACGTAAAATATCCGGATGGTGTGCGTGCAGATACACTGCCCCCGCACCCTGACGTGCCCCGAGTTGATTCGCATAAGAAAACGCATCTTCCAGCATTTTCATTACTGGGATCACCCCAGATGACTGGTTCTCAATGCGCTTTATGGGCGCTCCTGCCTCGCGCAGGTTGGAGAGCAAAAATGCCACGCCGCCGCCGCGTTTGGAGAGCTGAAGTGCGGAGTTGACCGCCCGACCAATAGACTCCATGTTGTCTTCAATACGCAACAGGAAGCAGGAGACCAGCTCACCGCGTTGCTGTTTGCCGCAGTTTAAAAAGGTTGGTGTGGCGGGCTGAAAGCGCCCGGAGAGCATTTCATCGGTCAGCTGCATCGCGAGCGTTTCATCGCCCTGCGCCAGCGTGAGCGCCACCATCGTGACCCGATCCTCAAAGTCTTCGAGATAGCGCTTACCGTCGAACGTTTTCAGCGTATAGCTGGTGTAGAACTTCCATGCGCCGAGGAACGTCTGGAAACGGAATCCGCTGGCGTGGGCGTGATCGAATAGCTTCAGCACGAACGCGCGATCGTAGCGGGCTAACACGCTGGCATCGTAATAGCCTTCATCCACCAACGTTTCCAGGCGCTCCTGCTGGCTGGCAAACGCCACCGAGTTTGGGCGGACGTGGGTGGCAAAGAAGGCCTCCACCGCCTGATGGTCTTTGTCGAACTGAATGCGCCCGGCTTTATCGTACAGATTCAGCATGGCGTTCAGGGCGTGATAATCCGGCGTTGGCTGCATTACACGTTCTGCGGTTGTCGTTGCCAAAATTCGCTCACTCCTTTTCGAACGTTGTCGATATCGCTTTGGGTGCCCATCAGCTCAAAGCGATAGAGCCACGGCACGCCGCATTTTTGTGAGATGACATCACCCGCGCGACCGTAGGCGTCACCGAAATTACGATTGCCGGAGGCGATCACCCCACGGATTAACGCCCGGTTGTGCGTATCGTTTAAAAAGCGGACCACCTGTCTTGGGACCGCGCCAGCAGTGCCGCCGCCGCCGTAGGACGGCACGATTAATATGTAAGGTTCGTCTACCCGGATCCGCTCGCGTTCGTTAAGCGGAATGCGGATGGCTGGCAGCCCCAGACGCTGCATAAAGCGGTGCGTATTTTCGGAGCTGCTGGAGAAGTAGACGAGCTGACTCATGCGCTGGCCACACGGTGTTCCGGATGCAGACGGTTGATCATGTCCGGACGAAACCCTGACCAACTGGTTTCACCCGCGACCACGACCGGTAGCTGGCGAAACCCTTGATCGCGCAGGCTATCAGCCAAATCGGGTTGTAAATCGACGTTTACCATCTCAAAGTCAAAACCACGGCTTTCCATTGCCCGTTTGGTGGCGTGGCACTGAACACAGTTATTGCGAGTGTAAATAATAATGCTCATGATTCGTATTTCCATTTAAAAATAAAGGATCGGCGCGATAGAGGGCGTCGGGTTGTGTGTGTCCTGATAGGAAAGATACTAGATGTAGTTTTAAAAAGATTCAACCATACAAGATATGGGAATTTTAGATTGATAATGAGCAAGGTGATGAGCGTGGCGGGGCAAGTGGTATGTACCATCGCAGGTTGCCGGATGGCGACGTGTCGCGTCTAATCCGGCCTACAGGAAAGTACTTCCTTGGCCGGATAAGGCATTTATGCCGCCATCCGGCAGCGCAAAATCACATGCGCATCCCCACCGCCAGACGGTTAAAGCAGTTCATCAGACTAATGGCAAATGTCAGGTCGCTAATTTCTTTCGCGCTGAAATGGTCTAGCAGCGGCAGATAAACGTCATCTTCGGCGTGAGTAGTGGCAATCTGGGTGACCGATTCGGCCCACGCCAGCGCCGCACGTTCCTGCTCGCTGAAGTGGTGACTCACCCGCCAGCCTGCCAGTGCGTCCAGTTTGGCCTGCGCAACACCGGATTTGCGCAGTGCTTTACTGTGCATTTCCAGACAAAAGGCGCAGCCATTGATTTGCGAGACCCGCAGGTAAATCAGTTCCGTCAACGTAGGTTCCAGCGCGCAGTTTTCCAGCGCTTGGCTTGCCTGAACCAGAGCGTTATAGATTTCAGGACTGAGTTCGTAATAGGGCTGGCGTAACATTGTCATGGTATTTCTCCTCGTTTGGATGACCCGCAATGTAGCACTATAATGGACTGCAACAGAGAGCCATATTGTTGCCAAAAAAGCAGACCATAAATGCCACGTTATCAGCAAATCGCCCGTCAGTTAAAAAACGCAATTGAGAAAGGTGAACTCAAGCCCGGTACCAGATTGCCCTCCAGCAGGACCTGGGCCCAGGAGCTGGGAGTATCACGCTCGACGGTGGAAAATGCCTATGCAGAGCTGGTGGCGCAGGGCTGGCTCGCGCGGCGTGGACAGGCAGGAACGTTTGTCAGTGAGCAACTGCGACCAGAAAGGGCGCCTGCATCGCCTGCCATCTTCGCCGGAGAAAATCCCAGACCGCAACTATTTCAGATGGGATTACCCGCACTCGATCTTTTTCCGCGTGAAGTCTGGGCACGGGTGATGGGACGGCGTTTACGCACCCAAACGCGTTTTGATCTGGTGGTGGGCGATGTATGTGGTGAACGGGTGTTACGCCAGGCAATTGTTGATTATCTGCGCGTTTCACGCAGCATTGAATGCCAGCCAGAGCAGATTTTTATCACTTCAGGCTATGCGGCATCAATGACGTTAATCCTGCGCGCTCTGGCGCATCCCGGTGAGGGAATGTGGGTCGAAGATCCCGGTTTTCCGCTGATCCTGCCCGTGGTGGCTCAAGAACGCATTGAATTGATGCCGGTAGCGGTGGATGCCGATGGTCTGGATGTCAGCGCCGGGATCCGCGACTACCCGCAGGCGCGTTTTGTACTGCTCACTCCCGCACATCAAAGCCCTCTGGGGGTAGCACTGTCTTTGGACCGTCGCCACCAGTTGCTGGAGTGGGCGACTCGTGCGCAGGCGTGGGTAATCGAAGATGACTATGACAGTGAATTTCGTTACCACGGTAAGCCGTTGCCGCCGCTAAAAAGTCTGGATGCGCCTCAGCGGGTGATTTATGCCGGAACGTTCAGCAAATCGATGTTTCCGGCTTTGCGTACGGCATGGCTGGTGGTGCCTCTGACCCAGGTTGAACGCTTTCGCCAACAAGCGGCGCTAACGGCCTGTAGCGTCCCGGTTCTATGGCAGCAAACGCTGGCGGATTTTATGCGAGACGGCCACTTCTGGCGACACTTAAAACGTATGCGACAGCATTATGCCGAACGACGACAATGGATGGAAAACGCCCTGACCGAACAAGGGTTTAGCGTCATTCCTCAGGAAGGTGGGATTCAACTGGTGGTGAGTGTAGACGGAGATGATATTGCGCTGGTGCGCAAAGCGAATCAGGCCGGGTTAGCGGTTCAGGCGCTAAGCCGCTGGCGAATAACGTCAGAAGGAAAGGGGGGAATATTGCTGTCATTTACCAATATCAGCACGGCGGAAATGGCGCAACAGGCGGCCTACCAACTGCGGTTGGCGCTGACATAAATCTGTACGGTTCTTAAGATATTCGTCTCATCGTGTTCACTCGTTTATGGACTTTTCTGAAAGCGTTGCTAATGCTGAATCAGGTAAGGTAAGCCCGCAGTAAAAGATAACGAGGAAAATAATATGTATTTACGACCTGATGAGGTGGCGCGCGTACTTGAAAAAGTGGGCTTTACCGTTGATGTAGTGACGCAGAAAACGTACGGCTATCGGCGTGGCGAAAATTATGTGTATGTTAATCGTGAAGCTCGCATGGGACGTACCGCATTAATTATCCATCCCACGTTGAAAGAGCGTAGCTCTTCGCTGGCGGAACCGGCAACGGATATTAAAACTTGCGATCATTACCAGCAATTCCCGCTGTATTTAGCCGGAGAGACTCATGAGCATTATGGTATTCCGCACGGCTTTAGCTCGCGTATTGCGCTTGAACGTTATCTGAGCGGGCTGTTTGGCGACGTTAATTCTAACTAATAACGCGACTGGCAGTGCCAGTCGCGAAGAAGCGTGTCAGGCTTTAGCCTGATGATAGCTGCTGACCTTAAACAAGCGGCGGCAATAATCAAGAAAGTAGCCATAGACAGCGCCCATCAGCATTGACACCACGATGTTCGAACTTACTGCAGCCGTAATCTGATGCCAGTCTGCGCCAACCGTCAGCAGAATAATCACATACACCGGCGACTGGAAGGTGACATAAGCCAGCACATCCGCCAGATTTTTTGCCCATCCTGCCTGCGTGGCTTTACGGGCCGCGCGCATGAACAAATCACGATACATGCCGTATGGCCACGCGATCAGTATGTTGACAGGGATAGCGACTAATCTGGAATACAGCGACTGTTCGAAGCTCATTCCAGAAAGGAATATTTCGATCAACATGTTCACGACAGAACAATAAACAACCATCGCGAACGTGTCTGCTACTGCATGACGCAAGCGTGACTGCGGAGAGAACATGTTAATGCTCCTTGTAAAAAGGGGAAAAAAGGTTTTGAATACCTTAACTGCTAGTGATTTGTCTTGCTGCTTTCGCGTTTTAATAGGATATCTGCCTGGATAATAACTAGCAACTAGCTGAAAATTTTTATTTATTGTCTTTTTGTCGATAAAATGCTCTGTAATGGTTTGTTTTTTGTTCGTTTTGGTGTTTTCGTTGCTGTGTTAATTAAAGTCTTTTTAGATCAAAGAGTTATTGTTGCTTGTTTTTCTGAATTTTTTGCGCTCCTTTTCTGAATGTTGACTGATGTGCAATATGTATACTCGTTGGTTCCACGAGATGCTGCGGCTTGTTTCTTAAGTGACGCGCTGAGATACCTTGCAGGTATATTCAAAGCTGCAATCAGGGTAATAGAATATATTGTCTGGGCGATAGCAGAATGGATGCTATAAATATCAGAGTTGGCTATTTGTTTAATGATAAACGAATAAATTAGACTGGAAATATAATAATTGGTTGCATACAATATTTAGCGTAATACCGTTTTTATGTTTTACGTTAAAGAGGTTTTGTTAATATGAGTTCAATGTTAAAAAACTTAAATAATATCCGCTCGCTGCGTGCAATGGCTCGTGAATTTTCCGTTGATGTACTGGAAGATATGCTTGAAAAATTCAGGGTAGTGACCAAAGAACGGCGCGATGAAGAAGAACAGCTACAGCGCCAACGTGCAGAACAGCAGGCAAAAATTAATGCCTTGCTGGCGCAGATGCAGGCAGACGGGATCAGCCCGGAGGAGCTGCTGAGCATAACACCTGCGACGGCACGTTCAGTTAAAAAACGCCAACCGCGCCCGGCGAAATATCGTTTTATCGATCTCAATGGTGAAACGAAAACATGGACCGGACAAGGTCGCACACCGAAGCCAATTGCCCAGGCGCTGGCTGCCGGTAAATCTCTTGATGACTTTTTGATCTAATTGCGAAGGCGGTGAGGAGATCCTCACCGCTTATTTTCAGCAAACGCCGAAATCACCCTCTTCGGTATATCGCGTGACATCAGCTGCTTTCAGCGTGAATTTATCACCGCTTTCATTACTGGCTTGTACCGCCACAATTTGATCGTCATTGACTTCAACAACCTTCAGTTTTGGACCGCCCATACGCGGTTGAACCAGATCGCCAGGTTTAAACATATTGTTGCGCTCCTTTATTTATCATTTATCGCAGAACTCACCATAGATCACGTCAACCGGCGGGTACAGTGCTGTTTCAATGATTACCGCTTAATGAGTACGTCGGTTCCAGGGCATGATGTCCAGTAATCGCGCCATACCGCAAAAGCCGGTTACGCCAGCGAGTATCAGCCCGGCGCCCACAAAACCGCTCAGCAGGAAGAAGGCGCTGCTAACGCTATAGCCCAGAATAACGCCGAGTAGGGCAAGGCTGCCTGCGGCTATCTGCACCTGACGCATCAGCGGTAACGGTTGTGAACTGTCTTTCGCCACCGGCAACCCTGCGGCTTTCCAGCCGTCAATTCCACCTTCCAGCAACCAGACCTGCGCGGGTGCGGCGATGGCGCTCAGTTTTGTTGCCGCATTTTGTGTACGTTTGCCTGACTGGCAGTGAAAAATCACCTGCTCGGCGCGTAAATTCGCTGGCAGCGATCCCTGCTCAAGCGCGGGTAATGGCGCCAGATGTGCCTCAGGAATATGCTCGTGCAGATACTCGTCAGCATCGCGGATATCAATCAGTTTTGCACCCTGCGCGACCAGTGTCTGCGCCTCGCGTGGGGAAATCGTCCCAATAGTCATGATGGCTCCTTATGGGCAATACAGTGTTTTTAATGTGGCGATCAGCGAATTCACGGCCGTATTTTTAATGGAGTAGAGGATGCGCTGGGCATCGCGCTGGCTTTCTATCAGACCTTCTTCACGCATACGCGCCAGATGCTGGGATGTGGCGGAAGGACTAAGGCCGGTAACACGGGCTAACTCACCCGCGCTGGTACCGGGTGAACCACAGAGCATGCACAAAATCAGCAACCGTTTCGGGTTACTCATCGCTTTTAGCAGGGCGGCAGCCTGTTCAGCGCTGGCCTGGAGTTGTTCAAGTTCAGTCATATGTATTTAAGCATTATCTAAATTAAGTGTATTCTAAAATAAGTAACCAACGTACGCCAGCGTAAAGAGCGTAAAGGAGGGTAAAACAGCCGCGGAATACTGGCAGAGTTGGGTAGAATGGCTACTCTTAGAGATAAAATCTCTTTTTAAACAATGATTAATTTTTGCTTGTAGGGAGTGTGCATGGGTTTCTGGAGAATCGTTTTTACTATTATTCTGCCCCCGCTTGGCGTGCTGCTGGGGAAGGGATTCGGCTGGGCATTTATCCTCAATATCGTTCTGACGCTGCTGGGCTACATTCCTGGTTTGATCCATGCCTTCTGGATACAGACGCGTAATTAATTCCTTTCAACTACGGCGCTTTGGCGCCGTTTTCTTTGTGCCCCTTTCTCCTCTGCTACACTTTTGGGTGTTGATTGTTAATTACCGAGGTGGATATGGGACTCTTCAATTTTGTAAAAGATGCAGGTGAAAAACTGTGGGATGCGGTCACTGGAAACCATGACACAGCCGATCTGGCAAAAAAAGTGCAGGAACACCTGAACAAAACCGGCATCCCTGATGCGGATAAAGTGGACGTGCAAATTAACGAAGGCAAAGCCACGGTTTCTGGTGATGGATTAAGTCAGGAAGCAAAAGAAAAAATTCTGATCGCGATTGGTAATATCTCTGGTATCGCCAGCGTAGATGATCAGGTTAAAACCTCTGCACCCGCGAGCGAAAGCCAGTTTTATACCGTGAAATCTGGGGATACCCTGAGCGCTATTGCCAAACAGGTTTACGGTAATGCCAACCTATATAACCAGATATTTGAAGCGAATAAACCAATGCTAAAAAGCCCGGATAAAATCTATCCTGGGCAGGTTTTACGTATTCCGGAACAGTAATGTTATTTAGGCTTATTGCGTCAGTAATTTACCGGACATAGCCTGTTGAATAATCGGAATCGGCGTCAGCAAGTGCTGGCGCATTAATTCGCTGGCGCACGTGGCATCACGTGCCAGAATCGCTTCGGTCAGCGTCTTGTGCTGATCGTGTTTGTCTTCCAGCATTTCAACCGACAGCACCGTTTTACGTAGCCAGATAAACCGGTAGCGCGCCGCCAGAGAGAACAGCCGTTCGCGCATTTGCAGCAGATATTGTGAACCACAGCCAGCGACAATCGCCGAGTGAAATGCCTGATGGCGCTGATCCCACTCGTCGAGCATCTGTTCGCTGGCGTCAATGGCTTCAAGCTTACTGAGCATATGCGCGCGCGCCAGAATTTCAGCTTCCCAGGCGTCGTCGCCGCGTTCAATGGCCAGCGCGACCAGCATGGCTTCCATATTGGCGCGGGCATCGAAAATATCGAGCAACTCCTGCTCTGACATCGGGGCGACACGATACCCTTTCTGATTAACCACTGTCACTAACCGCTCGGCAACTAACTGCGAAAGCGCTTCGCGCAGCGGTCCCACGCCTAGCTCATAGCGTGAGGTTAGCAGGCTCATACGCAGTTTTTCATCAGGCTGATACACACCGCGGATGATGTCGTTTTTCAGCCAGCGGTATCCATCAATGGCCGTCGGTTGGGGAATGGCGGTCATGGTCATACTCCTGAAAGGATTTCCCGGCCTGCGCCGGGAACAGGTTTAATGCGTATTTTGCAATGGTGCTTTTTGCCACGATAGCAGTTTTTTCCAGCGTGACATAATGGGCACGGTGCAAATAATTCCTATGGCTAACAACCCGGTAGAGATAACTTCCAGCTGTTGGGCCGGGCGAAACAGCATGACCACCAGCACAAAGATAATAAACGCGATGACCAGCCAGGTAAGCCACGGATAGAGCCACATTTTCAGTTTAATTTCACCGCCTCGCGCCAGCAGGATTTTGCGCATCCGCAGTTGAGAAACGGCAATGACCAGATACACCAGCAGCGCGATGGCACCGGAGCTGTCGATCAGGAATTTAAATACCTTGGCCGGGGCGTAATAGTTGACGATGACGGTGAGGAACGCAGCACCTGTCGACAGTAACACCGCCACATAAGGCGTTTTGCTGCGGTTCGTTTTACCCATAAAGGCGGGGGCATCGCCACGGCGGCTCAGGGAGTAGAGCATACGCGATGACGTATACAGCGCGGAGTTAAGACAACTGGTCACTGACAGTAAAATGACGCAGTCCATGATCAATTTCGCGTGCGGGATATGCAGTAGCTCCAGCACCGAGCGATAAGAACCGACTTCTTTCAGGCCCGGCATGTTCCACGGGATCAGCGCCACCACCACAAAAATAGAGCACAGATAGAAGATAGAGATACGCCAGATAACCGAGTTGGTGGCGCGAACGATATGTTTATCCGGGGTATCGGATTCGGCGGCGGCGATGGTAACTATCTCTGCGCCCATAAAGGAGAACATGGTGATTAACATCGCGCTGATCACGGCGCCAAAACCGTTGGGCATAAAGCCGCCCTGATCCCACAGGCGTGAAACTCCGCTAACCTCGGCATAAGGGTAGAAACCGCTAATCGCCGCCGCACCGAGGGTAATAAACGCCAGAATGGCAACCACTTTGCACAGCGCCAGCCAGAACTCGAACTCACCGTAATTTTTGACGCTCAGCAAATTACTGCCGGTTAACGCCAGCGTGATAACCAGAGAAAACAGCCAGATAGGAATACCTGGTACCCAGGAGTGCAGAATGATGGCGGCGATATTCGCTTCCAGAGGGATAACTAACACCCAGAACCACCAGTACAGCCAGCCGATGGTATAACCTGCCCACGGGCCAATGGCCTTATCGGCGTAAGTGGAAAAAGAACCGGTATCCGGGGTGGCAACGGCCATTTCGGCCAGCATGCGCATAATCATCACCACCAGCAATCCGGCGAACAGATAGGCTAATAATACTGCGGGACCGGCTTCTGCAATCGCCACACTTGAACCGACGAACAGACTTGCGCCGATTACCCCGGCAATAGACAGCATGGTGACGTGGCGTGATTTCAGCCCGCCCCCTAAATCATGTGATTGTGACACTTGCCCCATCTTTAAACCTCGTTATTGTTATTGACGTCGCTTCCTGCACCTTACCCGTAGGCCCGGTAAGCGTAGCGCCACCGGGCATCACAACATTGCCGGATGGCAGCGCTTGCGCTTTATCCGGCCTACAATTTCCCGTTTTTATTCGGGGGTTTAACCTTGCTTTGCCTCGGCAAAACATTGGGCGATAATGTCCAGCCCCTGGCGGATTTGCGCATCTTCAATGGTCAGCGGGACAAGAATGCGCAGCACGTTGTAGTAAGGTCCGCAGGAGAGCAGGATCAGTCCTTTCTCGCGTGCACGCGCCACCACTTCCGCAGTCAGTTTGGCGTCTGGTTTCGTGTGGTCGCCGTTTTCGAACAGTTCGATAGCAATCATCGCGCCCAGCCCGCGTACGTCGCCAATCTCGCGATGGGTTTCCGCGATAGCCAGCAGGCCTTCGCGCAGGGTTTGCCCCAGCTCGTTGGCTTTTTGCAGCAGATTTTCCTGTTCAAAAATGTTCAGTACCGCCAGCGCGGCGGCGCAGGCAATTGGGTTACCGGCATAGGTACCGCCCAGACCGCCCGGTGGGATTGCGTCCATGACTTCGGCGCGTCCGGTCACGCCCGCCAGCGGGAAGCCTCCGGCGATGGATTTGGCGAAGGTGGTGAGATCGGGCGCTACGCCCATCTGCTCCATGGCAAACAGCGTACCGGTACGGCCCGCACCGCTCTGTACTTCATCGGCAATCAGCATGATCCCGTGTTCGTCACAAATGGCGCGCAGTCGTTGCATAAAGGAAGGAGATGCCGCGTAAAAGCCGCCTTCACCCTGAACCGGTTCAATCACGATGGCGGCGACGTCTTCTGGCGCGGCATCGTTTTTGAAAATGCGGTGAATGCTGGCGATAGCATCATCTTCACTGATGCCGTGCAGCGGGCAAGGATAAAGCGCGCGATACACGTGGCCCGGCATCAGCCCCATTCCGGCGGAGTACGGATTGACTTTCCCGGTCAGTGACAGGGTGTAGTGGGTACGGCCGTGGTAAGCGCCGCTAAAGGCGATAGTCCCCGTACGCTTGGTGGCGGCGCGGGCGATTTTCACCGCGTTTTCTACCGCTTCAGAACCGGTGGTCACCAGCAGGGTTTTCTTGGCGAAATCACCCGGCACTTTCTTATTCATGATTTCACACAGCTCCAGGTACGGCTCATAGGCCAGCACCTGGAAACAGGTATGGGACAGCTTTTTCAACTGCGCTTCTACCGCAGAGACGATCTGCGGGTGCAGGTGACCGGTGTTCAGCACCGCAATACCGCCAGCAAAGTCGAGGAATTCACGGCCTTCAACGTCCCAGACCCGACAGTTTTCTGCCCGCTCGGCAAAAATAGGGTGGATCTGTCCTACGCCACGGGGAACGGCGTTGCTGCGACGTTGCATGAGTTCTTTGTTGGTGCTCATCAGGTGTTCTCCAGTATTTGTTTTATTAAAGGCCGATGCACATATATTTGATTTCTAAGTAGTCTTCGATGCCGTATTTCGATCCTTCACGGCCAAGACCGGAGGCTTTTATCCCCCCAAACGGGGCGACTTCGTTGGAGATAATGCCGGTGTTAATCCCGACGATGCCGTACTCCAGCGCTTCGCCAACGCGGAAGACGCGGCTTAAATCACGGGCGTAGAAATAGGCGGCCAGACCAAACTCGGTGTCGTTGGCCTGAGCGATGACGTCAGCTTCGTCTTTAAAACGAAACAGCGGAGCCAGCGGGCCGAAGGTTTCTTCTTTGGCGACCTTCGCGTTATCAGGCACATCTACCAGAATGGTGGGCTGGAAGAAGTTACCGCCGAGCGCATGAGGTTTACCGCCCGCGATAATGCGTGCGCCTTTATCCAGAGCGTCGGCGATGTGTTCCTGCACTTTGGCTATCGCTTTCTCGTCGATCAGTGGCCCGGTGGTGACGTCAGGTTGTAGACCATCGCCGAGATGCAGCTTGCTCACTGCCTGCTGGAGTTTTTCGGCAAAACGCTCATACACGCCGTCCTGCACGTACAGGCGATTGGCGCAGACGCAGGTTTGCCCGGCGTTACGGAACTTCGATGCCAGCGCACCTTCCACGGCTTTATCGAGATCGGCATCGTCAAAGACGATAAATGGCGCATTGCCGCCCAGCTCCAGCGATACTTTTTTGATGTCTTTGGCGCACTGCTGCATTAACTGACGGCCAATTTCGGTTGAGCCGGTAAATGACAGCTTGCGTACCAACGGGTTGCCTGTTAGCTCGTTGCCGACTGCGCTCGCAGAACCAGTCACCACGCTGAAAACGCCAGCCGGGATCCCGGCGCGATTAGCCAGTTCTGCCAGCGCCAGTGCGGAGTAAGGGGTCTGGCTGGCGGGTTTAAGCACCATCGTACAGCCTGCTGCCAGCGCCGGACCGGCTTTACGGGTGATCATCGCTGAGGGGAAGTTCCACGGCGTAATCGCGGCGGTAACGCCGATCGGCTGCTTGATGACGATCAGACGCTTATCGGCCTGATGGCCAGGGATCGTATCGCCATAGATGCGTTTGCCCTCTTCGGCAAACCACTCAATAAATGAGGCGGCATAGGTGATTTCGCCTTTGGCCTCCGCCAGCGGTTTACCCTGTTCCAGGGTCATCAGGCGGGCGAGATCGTCCTGATGCTCAATCATCAGGTTGAACCAGCGGCGCAGGATATTGGCTCGCTCTTTGGCGGTCAGCGCACGCCAGGCTGGCAGGGCGCGGTTAGCGGCGTTAATCGCTTCGCGGGTTTCATCTGCCCCCATTTTAGGTACGCTACCCAATTGCTGACCGTTGGCGGGATTGGTCACTGCGATGGTCTCGCCGCTGTTGGCGTCACGCCAGTTGCCGTCGATCAGTGCCTGCTGGCGAAATAATGTTGGATCGTTAAGTTGCATGATTGCTTCCTGTCTTAATCGGTTTAACGGGTAAATGCGGCGTGTAATGTCTCCACGCTACGTGCCGCACGCAGCGTGCGTCCGGGGTTACTCTGGTTCTCCAGCAGCGCATGAACTTTGCTGACAATATGTGCGCCGATAGGGATTGCCGACGTTGCTGCCGGAGAAGGGGCGTTACAGGTATGAATTGAGCGTGGCGTGGTGACAAACAGAAAATCGTCGATAAGCTTGCCATCAGGTGACACCGCCTGTGCCCGTACGCCCGCAGGCCACGGCTGCAGATCCTTAAGCGTCAGGCTCGGGCAGTACTTTTGTACCAGCCGCAGATAACCGCTTTTGCACAGCGAATTCTTCATTTCACCAAGCCCTGAGCGCAGGTTGTTTTGCAGCACGCGGCGAATACCAGAAGAGCCGAGGATCTCCAGCGTATCGCTGAGCGAGAAGTCACGTTTACGGTAGCCTTCACGTTTAAATGCCAGTACCGCGTTGGGGCCGACGGTGACGCTGCCGTCAATCATCCGGGTCAGATGAACGCCGAGAAACGGCATCGCCGGGTCGGGGATGGGGTAGATCAAATGGTTAACTATCTGATTATGTTCTGGCGCCAGGCGGAAATATTCGCCCCGGAACGGACAGATGATAAAGCCAGGTTCAACGCCGAGCATTTTTACCAGTCGATCCGCCATCAGGCCAGAACAGCTAATCAGCGTCGCGCCTTCATATTCCTGGCCCTGACGGGTACGGACAATTACGCCCGCAGCATGCTCTTTCAGCGCGCTGACCTCGGCGTTGTAAATAATTTCACCGCCTTTGGCCTGGAAAATCTTCGCCATCGCGGCGGTGACTTCGCGGTAGCTGACAATCCCGCTCGACGGGACAAAAATGCCGCCCAGTCCGGTGATATTGGGTTCACGCTCGCGAAGTTCCTGCGCATTTAGCCATTCGCGCTCCAGACCGTTAGCGGCGGTGCGATCCCAAAGCGCGCGCATGCGCTCCATTTCCAGAGCGGAGGTGGCAACCAGCATTTTTCCGCAGACGTCGTAGCGGATGCCGTTTTGGTCGCAAAAGGCTTTTGTGGCGCGATTTCCGGCCAGGCAAAACTGTGCCTTCAGGCTGCCGGGGGTGTAATAGACCCCGGCATGAATGACGCCGCTGTTGTGGCCCGTCTGGTGGCAGGCCGGGCCAGACTCTTTTTCCAGTAGCGCGATTTTGGCGTCCGGATAGACATCAATCAGTTGCATGGCGGTCGACATGCCGATAATGCCGCCGCCAATAATCACAAAATCATACATCCGCTTTTCCTTCGCGCTTACTGATGGGTCTGGTAGTGGTTGGTCGCGTACGCAAAATAACCACGCTGGCGCATCAGTTCGCGGCGCAGGTCCGGATGCGAAGTGAAGCGATCGCGCCCGTGCAGCCAGAACAGGTTGTTGATCAGCAGGAATTTACCCACTGAAACCGGAACGGAAATAATGCTCTTGCTGGTTTCCAGCGCATCGGACAGGTCACTCAGCCAGACGCCTTCTTCATAGTCTTTTGGCTGGACGAACTGGTCGATGTAGCGCATTACCGGGCGGCCCTGCTGGTCAACGTCAAATACCGGATGGAACACTTCCTGACTGACGTTTTTGCTTGGCGGTGCGGCAAAGCGCATGGCGCGACGTGCCAGAGGATGGGTAAAGTACTGCTCCAGATGCTCCCAGTCGTCGAGGTGCAGCAGCAGCGAGTTACCGCCGGTCATGTTCTGCTCGTCGATCTTCATCATCAGCACGTAATCGGTGATTTCTTCGAGGTAGGTTCCGTCGTTGTGCAATTCCATCACTCGGTGAGGCTGGCGCAGATAGCTGTCTGAGTTATCGACGTTTTTCACCACAAAACGAGCGTAATATTGACCGCTCATCGCATCAAAATTAGAGCGTCCGATGAGGTGCGCTACCGCCGTTGCCAGCTTGACCATCTCTTCCGCCTGCGCCACGTCATCTACGCCAACGGCATTGATTAGCAGTGCGCCTTCGGCACGATCGAGCAGGGTTTTCAGCAGCAGGGGCTGTAACTGATTGCCGCACAGGTCGTCGAGGATCTTGCTCACTTTGAAGCGCAAGAAGGATTTGTATTCCAGCGCCTGAACCGGCCACTGCGCGACGGCCTGCAGAAATTGCTCAGTGGTCTCAGCAGAAAAAGTCAGCTCCAGCAGGCGTGGGGATTGGGCTGAGGGTTTCAGCGTGAAACCGCTGTAGTGCTGGGCTGGATCTTCAGCGTTCGGTTTTACGGCAGTCAGTGCGTTCATCAAATCGTTCCTCTCAGTAGATTGTCAGGGAGATATGGCGCAGCTCGTTTCGTAGCCATAAATTAAAAATATCTACATTTTTGAAAAACGCGCACAGAATGAGCTTGTTTGTTTATTATTTGTGATCAAAAGCAACAAATATTTAACATTGTAAAGGGTGTGGGTTAATGCGAGGAAAAAGATAAAGTATTTTAAAACAGTGGGTTAATCACGCTGCCGTGGGTGATGTGTCAACGGCAGCGGCAAAGTCAGTAACCGACTTTATAAATACGCCCGGTTTGGATGCCTTCCACACTGCGGCGGTAGGCGTTGGCGACGGTGGTGGCAGGCACGCTTTCAAAGCCCGGGAAGAAACTGTCGTAAGCTTCGGCGGACTCACTCAGCACGGTCGGACTTATCAGGTTAATGCGTTGACCATGGCCCAGTTCACAGGCCGCGGCGCGAACAAATCCTTCCAGCCCGGCATTGATCGTTGCGGCGTTTGTCCCCTGGGCGATGGGCTCGTGGGCGATAATGCCGCTAATTAACGTTATCGATCCGCCATCATTCAGGAAATGCTGCCCGGTTAATGCCAGGCGTATCTGGCCTAATAGTTTATCCTGAAGCCCCTGATTAAAGTCCTGGTCGGTCATTGTCGACAGCGGCCCAAAGAACAGATTACCGGTGGCGGAAACGATCGCATCTACCCGACCGACTTTTTCAAACAAGGCCTTGACACTCTCCTGCGAGGTGATATCGACCTGGTAATCACCCTGAGTGCGACCCACGCGGACCACCTCATGTTTACGGCTCAATGCTTGCGTAACTGCGCGACCCACTGTACCACTGGCACCAATAATGACGATTTTCATAACCACCTCCGCAATAGTGTGAGCCGCTATTCTTTAATGAAAATGAAATCAGATAAACTGGCTAAAAGTTAGATGATTACTAACCAGGGGTTTGTAATATGGATAAACTGCGCGGCATGGAAACGTTTGTCGCCGTGGTGGAGAGTGGGAGCTTTACTTCTGCGGCGACGAGGCTCGAGATGTCTGCGGTGATGGTGGGAAAATATATCACCCAACTGGAAGCGCAGCTCGGCACGCGTTTGCTGGAGCGCAATACGCGCCGCCAGAGTCTGACCGATGCCGGACGCGTCTATTTTGAAGAAGCCCGTCGCGTGCTGGAGCAGGTATCGATAGCCGAACGTTCGGTAGAGCGTCTGCGGCTGGCACCTGCGGGGACGCTGCGCATTAGCGCGCCCACTTCTTTTGGCGCTTGCGTGATCTCGCCGCTGGCCGCTGCGTTTTTACAGACCTGGCCAGAGGTGCGTATTGAACTGGATCTCACCAACCGGATGGTTGATCTGGTGAATGAAGGTGTCGATCTGGCGATCCGCATTGGCGATATCCATCAGACTGACGTGGTGGCGAAATACCTGTGTCCCTACCGTATGGCAATTTGTGCTTCGCCAGATTATCTTGCTCGTCATGGCACCCCCCGGACGCCCGCGGATCTGGTGGATCATCTGTGCCTGTCCCATACCGTGTGGACGGCTCGCAACGAGTGGATACTGCCTGGCGTGACGGGGGAGATCAGATGGAAGCGCGATGCGATCCTGCGCTGTAACGATGGTCATGGCCTGCGTATGGCGGCAGTAGCGGGGGCTGGGCTGTTATTACAACCTGAGGTGCTGCTGGCGCAAGAACTGGCTACGGGGAAATTGATTCGGATCCTGGAAGGGTTTACGCCGCAGCCGCGGCCAATTCATTTGCTGTGGCGACAGGATTTGCGTCCTTTGCCTAAGCTGACACGGTTTGTTGAACATGTGCTGGAAGGAACGCAGGGGCTGCGCGGAAAATAAAAATGCCGGATGGCGTTGCACTTATCCGGCCTACAACCGAGCCAAATTGTAGGCCGGATAGGGCGCAATAGCGCCGCCATCCGGCATATTATTAACCGATATCCACCTGCGGTTTGCTGTTGCGTTTACGGATCATGCGCAGCACCGGCGGGACCACGATAACCAGTACCGCCATCACCAGCAGCACTTTCGCCACGCCGCTGGCCCACAGAATATCCATACTGCCGTTACTGATAGACAACGCCCGGCGCAGGTTCTGCTCCAGCATTTCCCCGAGAACGAAGCCCAGAATCAATGGCGACATTGGGAAGTGCATTTTACGCAGGATGTAGCCCAGCACGCCGAGGGCGACCATCAATACCAAATCGAAGGTGGTGCTGTGAACGGCGTACACGCCAACCGCGGAAACTGCCGCGATAGCCGGTACCAAAAACCACAGCGGGATGGTCAGCATGCGGGTAAACAGACCGATCAGCGGAATGTTCATCACCAGCAGCATTACGTTAGCAATTAGCAGCGCCGCAATCAGCCCCCAAACGATATCCGGCTGCTCGGTAAACATGGCTGGCCCCGGGGTGATGTTGTACAGCGTCAGCGCGCCCATCATCACCGCCGTGGTACCGGAGCCCGGCACGCCGAGCGTCAGCATCGGAATAAAAGAGCCGCAGGCCGAGGCGTTATTGGCGGCTTCTGGCGCCGCTACGCCACGAATATCCCCCTTGCCAAAGCTGTCGCTGTTGCCGCTGAGCTTTTTCTCGGTCATGTAGGTGATGGCACTGGCAATGGTGGCGCCAGCGCCAGGCAGAACGCCGACGAAAAAGCCAATCACTGATGAACGCAGGGTGGCCCCTACGCACTGTGCACCTTCTTTGGCGTTGAACAACATGCGGCCCGTTTTACGCACCAGCGTCTGGCCACTGCTGGTATGTTCCAGCATTAACAATATTTCAGAGACAGAGAACAGCCCAATCACCACCACGATAAACTGCACACCGTCAGAGAGATGGACACTGTCAAAAGTAAAGCGATAAACCCCGGTGTTGGCGTCTACGCCGACGGTCGCAAGTCCGAGACCGATAAGCGCTGCCAGAAATGATTTCAGCGGATTTTGCGCCATCATGCTGCCGAGACAGGCAATGGCGAAAACCATTAAGGCAAAGTATTCCGCCGGACCGAAGGCCAGCGACCATTGGGCTAACGCCGGGGCAAACAGAATGATGCCCCCGATGGCGATAAGCGAACCAAAGAAAGAGCTGACCGCCGAGATAGAGAGCGCCACGCCGCCGCGTCCTTGCTGCGCCATCGGGTAACCATCCAGCGCGGTCATAATCGCCGCCGCATCGCCAGGAACATTCAGCAGGATGGAGGAGATGCGCCCGCCATATTCACAGCCAATGTAGACCGTAGCCAGCAGGATCAGCGCGGATTCTGCGGGCAGATGCAGCGCAAAGGCCAACGGCAGCAGAATCGCCACGCCGTTGATCGGCCCAAGGCCAGGCAACAAACCCACAATGGTGCCGACAAAACAGCCTATCAAGGCGATGACCAGGTTTTCCGGCGTCATTGCCACCGCGAAACCCTGAGAAAGATAAATCCAGGTATCCATCGTTTCTCCGTTAACCCAGCCAGGCGCCGAGTGGTAAGGTGACGTCAAGCAGTCTGTCAAAGGCATACCACAGCAGAATGCCTAGCACCGCGCCGGAAATTCCTGCAGCCGGGATGGTTGCGCCGAACAGCATGCCAATCACCACGGTGAGAATGGCGGTGGCGATGGGAAAACCGAGCCACTCAAAACCCCAGGCGTACATCAACAGAACAATCACCATCGTCAGCAGCTTTTGCAGCACGTGGCGACGGGGCCAACTGATGGTGTCCGGATGGCGCAACAGCAGCGCCACGGCGCAGACCAGCATCAGACTGATAATGCCAAGCGGGAAGGGACGCGGCCCTACGGGTTCATAGCTGTATTCGCTGCTGATTTGCCAGGCCACGAACAGCCCGGCTATGCAGAGCAACAGCCAGATACCTGCGAAAATACGATCGCTCATCATCTTTGCCTCTGCGTTTACTTCGCCAGACCGAAGGCTTTCGCCTGCTCACGATAATCCGTGACCTGCTTTTTCACGTAGTCGTCGAGCTGTTTACCGCTCATGTTGAACTCAAACAGACCGCGCAGATCGCGCTGCTTTTTAAACTCATCGGTCTGCTGGAGTTTGTTAAAGGCATCAACCCACCACTGGTATTCGGCATCGCTGACTTTTGGTCCAACGTAGAAGCCACGAATGATAGGCCACACGAGGTCATAACCCTGCTCTTTAGCGGTTGGTACGTTGGCTAACTGGCCCGGCAGGCGTTCATCAGAGAACACTGCGAGCACGCGGATTTTGTCGCCGCTGAGGTAAGGCACCATCTCACTGAGATCGCCGGAAACCACCTGTACGTGATTTCCCATCAATGCGGTAACCGGTTCGCCACCGCCTTCAAAGGCCACGTAGCGCATCTTGTGTGGATCGACATTGGCTTTTTGCGCCAGCAGCGCCGACTTCATCCAGTCCTGGCTACCGATAGAGGCGCCAGCACCAATGACCACACTGTTGGGATCTTTTTCCATGGCTGTCAGCAGATCTTTCAGCGTCTTCCATGGCGCGTCCTGACGTACGGCAATCATGCCGTAATCGGTACCCACACTGGCCAGCCAGCGGACATCATCCACGCCGTAGCGACCAAACTTGCCCTGTGACAGATTCAGCAAGGAGCCGCCGGAGAAGGCCACCACGGTGCCTGCTTCAGCCGGGCGTTGGGCAACAATCGCGTTATAGGCCACAGCGCCAACGCCGCCGGGCATGTAGGTCACGCGCATCGGTTTTTCGATAGCGCCGGTTTCCATCAAACTCACCTGAATCAGCTTACAGGTGAGATCGAAACCACCGCCGGGTTTAGCAGGGGCGATACATTCAGTGCGCGACGGCGCTTGTTCCGCCAGTACAGAGGTACTCATCAGTAAAATGCTTGCAGTAAGGGTACGAAATAACTGTTTTTTCATTGTTTATCCTCACACCGGAAAACCGGATTTTCAGGTACGGAAGAAGATTTTTGTGATTATGTGAGCCGATGTGTAGCAGTTCGGTTGCGTGATTGTTAAAACATTAACCTTTCAATTCCCTTTCAATGCGGCAGAAACTTTACAGGATGTGATATGCGTCTCTTATTAGCGGAAGATAACCGTGAGTTAGCTCACTGGCTGGAGAAAGCGCTGGTGCAAAACGGTTTTGCCGTTGACTGCGTGTTTGATGGCCTGGCAGCCGACCATCTTTTACATAGCGAAACGTATGCGCTGGCGGTGCTGGACATCAATATGCCCGGTCTGGATGGCCTGGAAGTCGTTCAGCGGCTGCGCAAACGCGGGCAGACGCTTCCTGTCCTGCTGCTGACGGCGCGTAGCGCGGTGGCCGATAGGGTGAAAGGGTTGAACGTCGGAGCCGATGATTATCTGGCAAAGCCGTTTGAAATCGAAGAACTGGATGCCCGGCTGCGGGCCTTGCTGCGTCGCAGTGCGGGACAGGTGCAAGGCATACAGCAACTGGGGGAGCTGGCGTTTCACGATGAAGGCTATTTTCTGTTGCAGGGGCAGCCGTTGGCGCTCACGCCACGTGAACAGGCGCTGTTGACGGTGCTGATGTACCGTCGGTTGCGGCCGGTTTCACGTCAGCAGTTGTTTGAGCAGGTCTTCAGCCTGAGTGATGAGGTTAGTCCCGAAAGCATTGAGCTGTATATCCATCGCTTACGTAAAAAGCTACAGGGAAGCGATGTGCGTATTGCTACGCTGCGTGGTCTGGGCTATGTGCTGGAGCGTAGCGATGAAGTGGGTTAAACCCCAATCGTTGTACCTGCAACTGCTGATGTTTCTGGGCCTGCCGCTAATGTTGCTGTGGGGCCTGTCGGCATTCAACAGCTATGTCAGTGCGCTACAGGCGGCGACCCAGGCGTATGACCGGACACTACTCTCATCCGCCAGGACCGTCTCCGAGCGGCTGGTGGTGCGCAATAAACAGCTGGAAGTGAACGTGCCATGGGTGGTGCTGGACAGCTTTGAACTGAATATGAACGACCGACTGTATTACAAAGTGGTTGATCCGGCGGGGAAGGTTATCTCGGGTTATGACGATTTACCGGCGATGCCGCCTGCCACCTCGCGCACGCGTCTTTACCCGGCGCTGGCATGGTTTTATCACACCGAATATCGCGGTGAGGCAATCCGCGTGGCACGTCTGCTGCAGCCCGTCAACGAAGGCGGCATTGTCGGCATGGCGGAGATTTATGTTGCCGAAACGCTGCAATCGCGGCGTTATCTGGCGCGACAGCTGCTGTTTTCCTCGTGGGTTTCGCAAGGGCTGCTGGTGCTACTGACTCTGGTGCTGGTTGGCTGGCTGCTGCGCCGGGTGCTACGCCCGATGCGCCAGCTGTCATCGCTGATGGTGCGTCGTGAGCCAGGCCTGCTGACGCCGCTGCCGGAGCTGCTGCCATGGTCGGAAACCCGTCTGCTGATTGTGGCATTCAACCGTTATCTGGACCGACTTCGCGGTCTGATCTCTCGCCAGGAGCGCTTCAGCGCGGATGCTTCCCATCAGCTCAAAACGCCGTTGGCGGTACTGAAAACTCAGGCATCGGTGGCTCTCGCCAGCGCCGAACCGCGGCAATGGTATGAGAGTTTACAAGCCATGAGTAGCACGCTCGATAATACCATTCAACTGACGGAGAGACTGTTGCAGCTGTCTGCGGTGAAGCGCAAGGAGCAGGGGGAAAGGCATTTCTCGCCGGTTAATCTGTATGAGGTGGTGCAAACCAGCTGTTTTACCCGACTGGCGCAGTCGCGTAGTAAAGGGATCGATCTGGGCTATGAAGGGGAACAGGACGCGGTGTGGGTCGAGGGAGATGAAGTGCTGCTCGGCGAGCTGTGTGGGAATCTGCTGGATAACGCACTGAAATACACGCCGTCGCAGGGGATGGTGACCGCCCGACTGCAACGAGAAGGAGAGGCCGTGGTGCTGGTGGTCGAAGATAGCGGGCCGGGCATAGATGAGCAGATGGTTCATCAGGCCCTGCTACCGTTTCATCGTCTTGATAACGTAGGCAATGTCCCAGGCGCCGGGATCGGCCTGGCGCTGGTCAATGATATTGCTCGTCTGCATCGCACGCATCCTCAGCTAACGCGTAGTGAGACATTAGGTGGGCTGAGGGTTCGGGTACGCTTTTTAAGCGTTACCGTATGAGGTATTCATGGCGATGATATTTGTTGTTTAATTATAATAAAAAGTAATTAATTGTATTATTAATATCATTTGAAATGTTGTCGTAAGGCAGCTGTTTTTTATTTTAATTACGGTATTAAACAGCAACTCTAAGGTGATTCAACGTCACTGAAACAATACTTTTGTGCAATTTATCATACATAAAACACTTTTTCATAGACCATGAGATGTTATCTGTCAATAGCAAAAATGTTGTTAAAGGTTATCTTTTTTGCTGAGGTAGATAAAACTTCTATTGATGTCATCTGCACTAAAATCATATAGATACGATTTCACTGGGGAGTGTTGTCACAGTAATGAGTATTATTTTTTACATTTACTGACAATGTACCATTGCGTTTTTTAGACTTGTGATATAATTAGCAACATGAAATGAGAAAAAAACAATTAAAGATCAATAAATAATGGGCTGAGATATGCTTAAAAAATCGCTAAAGATTAGCAGCCAAGGATATCCAGTCTTTTTAAAACTGGTCGATTTCATTGTTATCAATGTGACGTTAATTTTTAGCGCCCATCTGCTGGGTTTGGTGCCCTTTAACACCATTGCCATTTTGAGTCTTCTCTTCTCAATCTTTTTCTTGCTGTTTGCTGAATACATTAAAATGTACCAGCAAAAGATTAAGACGATCGGTTTACGTAATCAAAAGCGCTTGGTTTTTTGTACGCTGCTGGCGATTTTTTTTAACGAACTGGTCAGTATGACGGTGGCTGAACCTGAGTCACTGGGCTACTTAGACAGACTGCCTTCCCCTTTTTATTCAGCTATTATTTACTGGTACTTCATTCCATTACCTTTTCTTTACTACATTCGTTTTTTTATTTTTAAGTATTCAACGAAAAAGAGTATACGCGTGGCGATTATTGGTCTGACCGACAATGGTCTGGCCGCAGAAACCGCGCTAATGAATGAATACGCCAATATCACATTAGATCTGGCCTTTTATGATGAGCGCGCCTTATCTCGCTGTGGCGATGTCGTTGATAAGGTTAAAAGCCCCTTTCGTGGTCCGGTGATCAATCTGGTCGAGGAAGCCAAGAAGGGAAACATAGACGAAATCTATATTGCTTTACCGATGGTTGCTTTACATCGCATTCGTCACTTTTTGGCCATGATGTCAGACACCACCGTAGATACCTATATTGTCCCTGACTTTTATACCTACAGTAACAACATGTCCAAGTTACGCTCCATCCACAATCTGCAAACTATCGGTATTTTCAGTTCACCGTTCGAAGGGGCGGGCTCGTTTATTAAGCGGGCGGAAGATTTGGTTCTTGGCAGCATCATTATGGTGATGATTTCCTCCCTGATGCTGGCGATTGCCATTGGTATCAAACTCACGTCCCGTGGGCCGGTTTTTTTCAAACAGGACCGCTATGGCTTGAGTGGGCAAAAAATTAAGGTCTGGAAGTTTCGTTCTATGCGCGTCATGGAGAATTCCGATACGGTTATTCAGGCCACTAAAAACGATCCGCGGGTAACCAAATTCGGGAGCTTTTTGCGCCGCACTTCGCTGGATGAACTTCCGCAATTTATTAATGTTTTGCAGGGAAGTATGTCGATTGTCGGTCCCAGACCTCATGCGGTTACGCATAATGAGCAGTACCGCAAACAGGTCGAAAATTACATGATTCGCCATAAAGTTAAGCCAGGGATCACTGGGCTTGCGCAGATCAACGGATTCCGCGGGGAGATCGATGCGCTTTATAAGATGGAAAAAAGGGTTCAGTACGATATTGAGTACATTCAAAACTGGTCGTTATGGCTGGATATAAAAATTATTATTAAAACTATTTTCAAAGGATTTGTCGGTAAGAATGCATACTAAATTACTCGTTATTACCGGAATCGTGATATCGCAGTCCGCATGGGCTGATTTAACACCGAAATCACACATTGGCTTTGCGGGGATAGACTTCCAGGGCAAGGTCGCTGTGGACTACGGTTATAATGATAACGTGTCTTATCAGCCACATAGCAGTGATGCTATCGGTTCCTCGTTTCAGAGTGCGGCGCCCGTTCTGAGTATGATTGGAGAGCGTGGTCAGGATAAGTATTTGCTGATGTACTCCGGGGATTATCGTAACTACTCAAGCGATTCTGCTGATAACTACAACGATCATTTTTTCCGTTTTAACGGTGCCTGGCGGTATGGGCTCAAGCATGGCTTAACCCTCAATCTGGAGGATTCGCTTGGGCATGAATCCCGCGGCCGTGGTATCACTGAGGGTTTTTTACCGAGCCAGTTTGAACAGTATGGGATTAAATCTCCGCTGACGACGAATTTTATCAATAGTGAATTGCGCTATAGCTACGGTGCGCCTGATGGTCGCGGCAAAGCGGAACTGGCGTTGTTATACAAAAAACTGACTTTCGGTAACACTTCTGATGTTCAGGACAGTAGTGAAGACTTCTACAATTATATTCAGGAACAGGAATGGCATGAAAATAGCCTGATAGCGGAAGTTTTTGACCAATACTCATCCAGAACGCGCTTTCGCTATAGCTTTATTACTAACCAGCGTCGTTATGATAACAACTCAGAAAAAGACACTAATGAGTATTATTTGCTGTATGGCCTGAAGTCGCAGTTGACGGGGAAAACCAATGTCGACATGAATATTTCATGGCTTTATAAAACATTTGAAAACAACGCAAACTCGCATGATTTTAATGGTCTAAACTGGGACATAAAAGCGGAGTGGAAGCCGTTACAGCAGTCTGTTTTCACGGCCCACTCTGCGCAAAGCATTAAAGACCCATCGGAAGTTGGGGGATATATTTTAGTGACCCAGTATGGCCTTTCTTACCAGCATTTCTGGTTAGGTACTCGTTTTTCTACTTTATTGGACTACTCATTCACTTCGGAAGACTATAAAAAACAGAACAAGGATCGGCATGATAAAGATGGCGTGTTTAGCGTCACCATGAGCTATGACTACACACCGTCGGTTAATTTTGAGATTAAATATCAGATAGATACATTAAATTCGAATAAGGATACTGACTCGTTTTATATCGGTCCCAACGACAATCAGGAAGTCATTAGAACGTTGGGTTATGATAATTCTATGATTATGCTTAAAGCTAAGGTTCAGATCTAAAATGAAAATAATAGAACTGTGCGCGGTTTTGCTATTCAGTATCCTGTTGGTCGGATGCACAGCGTCCAGCCCGCGATTAATGGACGATCCTGCTACTGTTCAGCAGGATTACCGACTTGGGGCGGGGGATACGGTCAATATCGCTGTTCATGGTCAACCCGATATGACGATGCGGTTTATTTTGGATAAGAGCGGGGAAATTAATTTCCCGTTTGTTGGTGCTCTTAAATTACAAGATAAAACCGTTGATCAAGTGACTAAAGAATTAACTCAACGCCTGACCGGAGATTATTTTACATCTCCAATGGTGACGGTGAGTATTGCCGAGTTCCGCAAATACTATGTTTCAGGTGAGGTAAAAAGTCCAAATGGCTTCGCTTATGAGCCAGGGCTTACCGTCGAGAAATCTATTGCGCAGGCGGGTGGATTTACAGATCGTGCTGACCGAAAAGATATCAACATTCGCCTGTCAGGGAGCAATCAGCTGCTTGAGAATGTCGATTTAACGCACTCTGTTCATCCTGGGGATGTCGTGATTATTGGCATGGGGTTCTTCTGACGATGAAACTATCAATAGTGGAAAACGGCAAAAAACGAGAAAGCAGTGTCGAATTCTCCCGCTTTGCCAAAGAGCTGAAAAAGAACGCCTGGAAAATCGCGCTGGCCGGTATCGTTGCCGGGGTCGTCGCGTATCCGTTAATCAGCATGATGTCCTCAAAGTATGTTTCAACGGCGACGGTGCTGATTAAGGCGCAGGCTGATAACGTTTCTCCGTTTCCACAGGTTGATGGTTTCGATTCAACACGCAGTGGTTACTACGAAACACAATATGCGTTGATGCATTCACGTATTGTGCTGGAGCAAGCCGTACGTGATATGAAGCTGGATGAAAACCCGGAGTTTACCGGGGAAAAAGCCGGTGCTCAGGGGGCTGATAGCAATGAAAGTCGGCAACTGAGAATGGAGCAAGCGCTGAAAACGCTGGCGAAAAATCTGAATGTCATTGGTATTCGTACGACGAACCTGGCGTCTATTACCTATGAATCAACGTCCCCACAGGTAGCGGCTGACATTGCGAATGGCGTCGCGCAGGCTTTCATCAACTACACGGTGGAGCAGAAACGTCTGAAGGTGGAGAAAGCTCGCGAACTGAATTTTGAAAAAATGGAAGAGATTCAGAAGTCGATAGCTAAGCAAAAAGACGAGATGGACAGCTATCTGAAAAATGCCGGGCTGCTGACCTTCCGCGGTATCGATGGTTTTGAAACCGAGCAGTTAAGTATCGTAACTAATCGCCTGGCCGATGCGACCCAGCGTCGGGTTGCCGCTGAATCCGTCTATAACGAGGTGAACGGGGGAGGTAAGTCCATTGAGAGCGTTATCTCGCTGCCTTCGGTCTCTAACCACGCTCAGATCCAGGATTTGCGCATTGCGTTGATTCAGGCGCAACGAACGTTGTCCGAACAGCGTAAAGTCTATGGGCCAAAAAATCCCGCTATTTTAAAAGCCGAGGCCGATGTTCAGTCGATCCAAAGCCAGACCGGACGAGTGTTGGGCGAGCTGAAAGTCGGTTTACGTCAGCAATATCTGGCGGCGCTGGCGGACGAAAAAAACTATCAACAGCAAGTGATTGAGCAGAAAGAGATCTTCCAGAAAATGGCGTCAAAACGGGATGCCTGGAACAGTCAAAAGCTGTCGTTAGATAAAATGGAAGACCTGTATAAATCGCTTTATCAACGTACTCAGGAGCTGTCGCTGTCCGGCGTGAATGCCGATGCGGTGTTATACGACCCTGCGGTACCCGCGTTAAAACCGGCGAAACCGAATAAATCTTTATTGTTGCTGATGGTGGTCATGCTGGTGGTGGTGTTCAGCATCATGTATTTCATTGTCAAAGCGGCAATGGATAACTCAATCGGTACCCTTAGTCGCATGAAAAAACGGCTCAATGTTGTTCCGTTGGGTGAAATTCGTCGTTTTAGCGGAACCTCAGGGCGCGCACAGGTGCGGGACATGATCATGAAGAACCCGCTTAATGCCGATATTGTGCACGGTATCCGTACCCGGATTATGCTGGATAATCGACCTTTACAGACGCTCGCCGTGGCGTCGACGGAGCACGGCGATGGGCGTTCTTTGTTGGCGAATCTGTTAGCGAACTCTTTTAGTTTCGACCAGAAAACACTGCTTATTGATGCAGATTTCTTTAACACTGGTGGGCTCACATCCGAGCTGGCGTCAGCTACATCCGCAGGCTTAGCGGAACTGCTGCGCGGGGAGACAGAGCTTGAACAGGCGAGGATCAAACTCAGTGATAACCTCGACTTTATTCCACACGGCAAGAACACCATCTCATCTTTACTGATGCTGTCGTCGGAGCATGTTGAACTCTTAATGCGCGAGTTGAAATCGCATTATCAGCGCATCATTATTGATGTTGCTGCCGTGAATCAGAGCCAGGATGTTCAACTGATCAAACGTGCCGTCGATGGCGTTGTTTTCATTGTGAAAGCCGGGGCGGGGTCCGCGGGACTAATCGCCAACGCGCTGGATAAGATCGAGGAAAATAACGGCGTGGTGATTGGTGCGGTGCTCAATGCTGTTGAAGAAAAGGATCTTGAGACGCAAGAGGGTCTGCGTTCACTGAACTTCAGTACCGATCAACTGATGGCAACGCCAGGCCGCGTATGAGTCTACTGAAGAGCGCTTCCACAATAGCCGGTTCATCAGTCATCTCGCAGTTGATTGGTGCACTGTCTATTTGGTTGATTTCACACAAGTACGATATGGCTGAAGTGGGGCTTTATGCGCTCAACTACAGCATCGCCGTGGTGGGCGCTCAGGTGTGTACCTTTGCATCACAGCTGTTAATTCCTAAACAGCAGGATGACGAACTGGTGCAGAATGTTGTGTTTTGCCTGATCCAAAGCACGATCATTGCCTTACCGTACGCTGTGCTGACCGCGTGGCTGTTTCACCAAAACATTCTGTTCCTCTATTTACTGACGCTGGCAACGGCGTGGGTTTTAATCTCGGAAAACCTGTCGCTACGCACGGCTAACTTTCGTTTTCTGATCTTCCAGCGCATTTCTGTTTCTGTGGTCGTTGTACTTTCCGTCCTTCTTACGCACCATGTACAGCTGTTTTATTGGTCGTGGGCCTGCGCGACGATGGTGCTGACTATAAGCTGTATTTTGCATTCGTTTGATATTCGTTCGGTGGCGGCCAGACATCTGCGACCCGCCAGTAATTGGCATTTTTTCAAACAGAATATTCATCACATTACCAAAGTGGGCAGCGCGGAAGTGCTGGCGATGGCCAGCAGCAATTTGCCTATTATGCTGATTAATTTTTGGTTCTCGGCGCTGACGGCGGGTTATTTTTCCGTGGTTAGCCGCTTTTGCCTGGCGCCGGTGGTGATCATCGGGAATGCGGTGCGCAATACTATTTTTTCCAAATGGTCTATCGACTTCAGAAATAATACCTTCAACTATCAGGAGTATACCAGGGTACGTATGCTATTGCTGGTACTAGGGGTTATCTGTACCCTTGGGGTTTTTATTTTCTATCCGATTGTGATGCGCCTCGGCTTTAGCGAAGACTGGATAAACTCCATTGAGACGTCACGCTACATGTTGCCCTATTTATTCCCGGCGCTGGCGATAAGCCCTCTGACGGTGATAGAGCTTATTTTTGGTTCCCATCGCTATTTTCTGCGTATCCAACTGGAACAGCTGGCGATTGTACTCTTCGCTTTTGTTGTGACGCCCTATTTTTATAAAGATTATGCAACGTCGGTCATCTTGTTTTCTTCACTGACATTTATTCGCTACGCCTTCATTTATCTGAAAATGAATAAGCGAGCCAATCTCCTGAAAGACAAGCCGGTGATACTATGACGCTGAATACCGGATACTATTTACAGGTTTATACCTTTGTCACGCTGATCCTGTGTGGCCTGGTGCAATACTTTACCGGCATGCAGTCAGTGCTGTGGATACCTTTTTTCCTGACCCTGTTGATGGTGGGATTATTGGTGATGCAGACGCGTGATGGCTCCTTACATCTCGATGCCCAGGAGACGATTGTCCTGGCGTTGTACTTTTCGTTTCTGGTGCTGGCTGGAGCATCGACGCTGATTCAGGGCGGGATCACCGTCGCGATTGTGGCATTTAAAAACGAAATTGCGCTGTCGCTGGTGATGATCTGTTTGCTGCTGGGCTTTTGCAGGGAATCACAGATTTACCGCGCAACGCGCTATCTGTATTGGGTGTTTTACGCGCAGATTCCGGTAATGATTTATCAGGTTTTACTGGTCGTTCCCCAGCGCGTTGCGGTGCGCGGCGAAGATGAGAAATGGGACTCCGTGGTTGGCACGTTTGGCGGTGACCCAATGGGGGGCGGGAATACTGCCGCAATGGGCCTGTTTTGCCTGTTAATTATGTTGTTAAAAGTCTCCGAATATAAGCATGGGCTCACCACGTTCAAGTCCATGGCGCTGCATATTGTTCTCGGTATCGGGTTATGCATCATTGGTGAAGTGAAGTTTGTCATCCTGCTATCGCCTATATTCCTGGCGTGGGTGTGGCTTTCACCGAGCTACGTCAAAGACGTTAGTAAGGTCAATCTGAAGACGTTGTTAGTTATTGTGGCGGGAATGCTGTTGCTTATTAGCCTGTCGATTGTGATCCTCGCATACTATTATTCTACGGCGTTCGGCGGCGATCCGTCGAAAAGCTCGTTAAGTATTTTTATCGACTCCTTAAGCTGGTGATGCTGCCAACTTACTGATTTAGTGTATGATGGTGTTTTTGAGGTGCTCCAGTGGCTTCTGTTTCTATCAGCTGTCCCTCCTGTTCAGCTACTGACGGGGTGGTGCGTAACGGCAAAAGCACCGCCGGACATCAGCGCTATCTCTGCTCTCACTGCCGTAAAACATGGCAACTGCAGTTCACTTACACCGCTTCTCAACCCGGTACGCACCAGAAAATCATTGATATGGCCATGAATGGCGTTGGATGCCGGGCAACCGCCCGCATTATGGGCGTTGGCCTCAACACGATTTTCCGCCATTTAAAAAACTCAGGCCGCAGTCGGTAACCTCGCGCATACAGCCGGGCAGTGACGTCATCGTCTGCGCGGAAATGGACGAACAGTGGGGATACGTCGGGGCTAAATCGCGCCAGCGCTGGCTGTTTTACGCGTATGACAGGCTCCGGAAGACGGTTGTTGCGCACGTATTCGGTGAACGCACTATGGCGACGCTGGGGCGTCTTATGAGCCTGCTGTCACCCTTTGACGTGGTGATATGGATGACGGATGGCTGGCCGCTGTATGAATCCCGCCTGAAGGGAAAGCTGCACGTAATCAGCAAGCGATATACGCAGCGAATTGAGCGGCATAACCTGAATCTGAGGCAGCACCTGGCACGGCTGGGACGGAAGTCGCTGTCGTTCTCAAAATCGGTGGAGCTGCATGACAAAGTCATCGGGCATTATCTGAACATAAAACACTATCAATAAGTTGGAGTCATTACC
>NZ_JAOWGS010000039.1:0-434878 GCF_030333035.1 Citrobacter sp. Cpo015
GGGTGGATCAGGGTAACAACCATTTTGATGTTGTCGCCCGGCATTACCATCTCTACGCCTTCCGGCAGTTCGATGGTACCAGTCACGTCAGTAGTACGGAAGTAGAACTGCGGACGGTAGCCTTTGAAGAACGGAGTATGACGGCCGCCTTCGTCTTTGGACAGAATGTACACTTCAGATTCGAACTTGGTGTGCGGCTTGATAGAGCCCGGCTTAGCCAGTACCTGACCACGTTCGATTTCTTCACGTTTGATACCACGCAGCAGAACACCAACGTTCTCACCAGCACGGCCTTCGTCCAGCAGTTTGCGGAACATTTCAACGCCAGTACAGGTAGACTTAGCAGTCTCTTTGATACCAACGATTTCAACTTCTTCACCAACTTTGATGATACCGCGCTCTACACGACCGGTAACAACGGTACCACGACCGGAGATGGAGAATACGTCTTCGATAGGCAGCAGGAACGGCTTGTCAATCGCACGCTCTGGTTCTGGGATGTAAGAATCCAGGAAGCCAGCCAGTTCGATGATTTTCGCTTCCCACTCTGCTTCGCCTTCCAGCGCTTTCAGAGCAGAACCACGAACGATCGGAGTGTCGTCGCCCGGGAAATCGTACTGAGACAGAAGTTCACGAACTTCCATTTCTACCAGTTCCAGCAGCTCTTCGTCATCAACCATGTCGCATTTGTTCAGGAACACGATGATGTACGGAACGCCTACCTGACGACCCAGCAGGATGTGCTCACGAGTCTGCGGCATCGGGCCGTCAGTCGCAGCAACAACCAGGATCGCGCCGTCCATCTGCGCAGCACCGGTGATCATGTTTTTAACATAGTCGGCGTGGCCCGGGCAGTCTACGTGTGCGTAGTGGCGAGTCGGGGTGTCATATTCAACGTGAGAAGTGTTGATGGTGATACCACGAGCTTTTTCTTCCGGCGCGTTATCGATCTGGTCGAATGCACGAGCAGCACCGCCGTAGGTTTTAGCCAGTACGGTAGTGATTGCAGCGGTCAGGGTAGTTTTACCGTGGTCAACGTGGCCGATGGTGCCGACGTTAACGTGCGGTTTTGTACGTTCAAATTTTTCTTTAGACACGGCTATATTCCTTACTATAGTGCTCTCCCCTATGGAGAGAGCACGGGACTTAGGTTTTAATCCTGTGGATTATTTACCACGGGCTTCAATAACGGCCTGAGCAACGTTGTTCGGCGCATCGTCGTACTTCAGGAACTCCATGGAGTAAGAAGCACGGCCTTTGGTCAGAGAACGCAGCTGGGTTGCATATCCGAACATTTCAGACAGCGGAACTTCAGCATGGATAACAACGCCAGTGACGTTGGATTCCTGACCACGAAGCATACCACGACGGCGGCTCAAGTCACCGATTACGTCACCGGTGTTCTCTTCCGGAGTCTCTACTTCAACCTTCATGATAGGCTCAAGCAGAACTGGTTTCGCTTTCTTAAAGCCATCTTTGAAGGCGATAGAAGCGGCCAGTTTAAACGCCAGCTCAGAGGAGTCAACGTCATGGTAAGAACCGAAGTGCAGACGCACGCCCAGATCAACAACCGGGTAACCAGCCAGCGGGCCAGATTTCAGCTGTTCCTGGATGCCTTTATCAACGGCCGGGATGTATTCGCCAGGAATTACACCACCTTTGATGTCGTTGATGAACTCGTAGCCTTTCGGGTTTGAACCCGGCTCCAGCGGGTACATGTCGATAACAACATGACCGTACTGACCGCGACCACCAGACTGCTTAGCGTGTTTACCTTCGATATCGGTAACTTTCGCGCGAATCGCTTCGCGGTAAGCAACCTGAGGTTTACCGACGTTCGCTTCAACGTTGAATTCACGCTTCATACGGTCAACGATGATGTCGAGGTGCAGCTCACCCATACCAGCGATAATGGTCTGGTTAGATTCTTCGTCAGTCCATACGCGGAATGACGGGTCTTCTTTAGCCAGACGGCCCAGAGCCAGACCCATTTTTTCCTGGTCAGCTTTGGTTTTCGGTTCTACCGCGATGGAAATTACCGGCTCAGGGAATTCCATACGTTCCAGAATGATCGGGTGATCCGGGTCACACAGAGTGTCACCAGTGGTCACGTCTTTCAGACCGATTGCAGCAGCGATATCGCCCGCGCGAACTTCTTTGATCTCTTCACGTTTGTTAGCGTGCATCTGTACGATACGGCCGAAACGTTCACGTGCAGTTTTCACGGAGTTCAGGATGGTGTCACCGGAGTTAACCACACCAGAGTACACGCGGAAGAAGGTCAGGTTACCCACGAACGGGTCAGTAGCGATTTTGAATGCCAGAGCAGCAAACGGCTCGTCATCGCTAGCATGACGCTCAGCAGGAGTATCTTTACCGTCGTCCAGAATACCGTTGATCGCAGGTACGTCTACTGGGGATGGCAGGTAATCAATTACCGCATCCAGCATCGCCTGAACACCTTTGTTCTTGAACGCAGAACCACAGGTTACCAGGATGATTTCGTTGTTCAGAACGCGCTGACGCAGAGCTTTTTTGATCTCTTCTTCAGTCAGTTCTTCACCACCCAGGTATTTCTCCATCAGCTCTTCTGAAGCTTCTGCAGCGGACTCGATCAGGTTCTGGTGCCATTCTTCAGCCAGTTCCTGCATGTCAGCCGGGATATCTTCATAAGTGAAGGTTACGCCTGCATCTTCTTCGTTCCAGTTGATGGCTTTCATTTTCACCAGGTCAACAACACCGGTGAACGCTTCTTCAGCGCCAATTGCCAGCTGCAGCGGAACAGGGTTCGCGCCCAGACGGGTTTTGATCTGACCAACAACTTTCAGGAAGTTCGCACCCATACGGTCCATTTTGTTAACGAACGCAATGCGCGGAACTTTATATTTGTTTGCCTGACGCCATACGGTTTCAGACTGAGGCTGAACACCACCAACTGCGCAGTAAACCATTACTGCACCATCAAGCACACGCATGGAACGTTCTACTTCAATAGTGAAGTCAACGTGCCCCGGGGTGTCGATGATGTTTACGCGATGCGGTTCATACTGCTTAGCCATACCAGACCAGAATGCAGTAGTCGCTGCGGAGGTGATAGTAATACCACGTTCCTGCTCCTGCTCCATCCAGTCCATGGTGGCTGCGCCGTCATGAACTTCACCGATTTTATGGTTTACACCGGTGTAGAACAGAATACGTTCGGTAGTAGTGGTTTTACCGGCGTCGATGTGCGCACTGATACCGATGTTACGGTAGCGCGCGATGGGTGTTGTACGAGCCATTTGATTCCTCGTTTATCTTTTAGGCGTTCAATTTAAGTAGCCCAAAGCGGGCTGCTTACTAGAAGCGCCCGCCTGGTGACTAAAACTCCGAAGGGATTACCAACGGTAGTGTGCGAACGCCTTGTTGGCTTCTGCCATACGGTGAACGTCTTCACGTTTCTTAACTGCAGTACCTTTGTTTTCTGCAGCATCAGAAAGTTCGTTCGCCAGGCGCAGAGCCATGGATTTATCACCGCGTTTACGAGCAGCTTCAACGATCCAACGCATTGCCAGAGCATTACGACGGACCGGACGGACTTCAACTGGTACCTGATAAGTAGAACCACCAACGCGGCGAGACTTAACTTCGACAGTCGGGCGCACGTTTTCGAGAGCTACTTCGAAAGCTTCCAGTTCGTTTTTACCAGAACGCTGAGCCAGGGTCTCCAGCGCGCTGTATACGATAGTTTCGGCAGTAGATTTTTTACCATCTACCATCAGGATATTTACAAATTTAGCCAGCAGTTCTGATCCGAACTTCGGATCCGGCAGAATTTTACGCTGACCAATGACGCGACGACGTGGCATGGAAATACTCCGTTGTTAATTCAGGATTGTCCAAAACTCTAAGAGTTTAGTTTGACATTAATATAAAACGTTTGGCCTTACTTAACGGAGAACCATTAAGCCTTAGGACGTTTCACGCCATACTTGGAGCGTGATTGCTTACGGTCTTTAACGCCGGAGCAGTCAAGCGCACCACGAACGGTGTGGTAACGAACACCCGGGAGGTCTTTTACACGACCGCCACGGATCAGGATCACGGAGTGCTCCTGCAGGTTGTGACCTTCACCACCGATGTAGGAAGTCACTTCAAAACCGTTAGTCAGACGAACACGGCAAACTTTACGCAGTGCGGAGTTCGGTTTTTTAGGAGTGGTAGTATATACACGAGTACATACGCCACGTTTCTGCGGGCATGCTTCCAGCGCAGGCACGTTGCTTTTTGCAACTTTGCGTGCACGTGGTTTGCGTACCAGCTGGTTAACTGTTGCCATTAAATAGCTCCTGGTTTTAGCTTTTGCTTCGTAAACACGTAATAAAACGACCTCATACAATATGAGGACGCAGAATTTTAGGTCGGTGTCGAAAAGGTGTCAAGAAATATACAACGATCCCACAATTACCAGGACATCTGGCTGGGATGCTTCACCGTAAGTCTGACGAAGTCAGTATAGCTAACCCTGACGACACTGTCTGAAATTTGACCACTCAAACCGCGAGCCTTAATGTCTTCTTCCAGTACATAGACCTTAATGGAGGCATTTTGCAGACTTTCAAGGAAACGGCTTCCTTCGATTGCCGCCGTCACGCCATCCTGGAGCAATAAAAGCTCATCGTCTTTATCTACCAGGCGAAGAAGAGAGGAGAAATCGGTAAGCCACGCGGAGCGATGTAGTGTGTGCAGCATGAGGGTCTCAAAACCTTAAAATGACGTCAAAGTTGCCTAACTCACGGCGTAAATCTTCCGGTTCAAGCGCTGTCGCATCGACCACAAAATTAACCCCCTGCTGAAGGCCCCGCTCGCGTAATGAAGCGGCGCACAGCCAACATTGATCGATATCGTACAACCCTAACAGCTTGAAGGTTGCGATATAGTCTCGCGCCAGCACGGCATCCGGTTGTTGTCCCTGGAGGATTTGAAAGACGCCATCGCCGATAAAAAACACGCCGAGGTCTTCCGTTAATGCAGATGTCGCCAGCAATGCATCTAACCCTTCACGGCCAGATGCGCTGCCGTGCGGCACGGTAGAAAAAACAAAAGCAACACGTTTCATCAGAACTGCACCACGCGATCGCAGGTCAGGGATGCCTCAGCCAGCGATCCAAGTCCGCTGAGGTTAAAACCTGATTGTAAATTAGCCCCTGCCAGTCCCAGCCGCTTTGCCTCAGTTTCATCAACAATGCCGCGACGCAACGCCGCCGCCACGCAGATATTCAGCGTTACACCATGCTGTTGGTTCAGCTGTTGCCAAGCCCGCACCAGATCATATTCATCACTGGCGGGTGAAGTCAGTAAGTTGGCGTTATATACACCTTCTCGATAGAAAAAGACGCTGCATAACTCATGCCCTTCTTCGAGAAGCGCATGAGCAAATTGCAACGCGCTGCTCGCCTGCTGCGTGCCATAAGCAGGCCCTGTCACCATGATGGCAAAACGCATTACTTGTCTTGCCCCTGGAAATCGCCGCTTTTGAACTGACGAATATAGAGGTAGACCGTATGTTTGGAGATGTTCAGCCGATCGGCGACCTGATTGATGGCATCTTTAATATCGAAGATGCCTTTCTCATATAAATTCAGGACGATCTGGCGGTTCTTCGCGTTGTTGGAAACATTGCGATCGGCATTCACTTCTTCGATCGTGAATTCCAGCGTCTGGGTAACCAGATCTTCCACCGAAGAAGCGAAGTTGACCGCAGAGCCCACTTCCGGGGTTTCCGGTGGGATAAAGGTATTCATTATCTGCGAGAAAGGAACATCAAGGTTCATGTTGATGCACAGCAGACCAATCACGCGATGCTCACGGTTGCGAATGGCAATCGTCACCGACTTCATCAAGACACCGCTTTTCGCACGTGTGAAGTAACACTTCGACACGCTGCTATCCGCACCCGTCATATCATGCAGCATACGCAACGCAAGGTCAGTAATCGGTGAGCCAATTTTACGGCCCGTGTGTTCACCGTTAGCAATGCGGATGGCCGAGCATTTCAAATCCTGCAAAGAGTGCAATACGATTTCACAATGGGAACCAATGAGCATCGCCAACCCGTCCACTACCGCTTCGTAGGATTTGAGGATATCGAAGTCGGTTTGATCGAAAGGACGTTGATCCAGCAAATCTAGCTCACTGGTTTCGTTGGTTAAAAGCGACCTGGACATGAAAAAAAGCACTCCTTTTCAGGAGCCTGTCGTTATGTTGTCAGGGCAGGCTCATCACTATTATAGGGGCATCTAAAGTAATACAGCGCACAAGGCGCTTTCCAGTATTAATTATATCCTGTCGATAATAAAAAACCGCCGCCCTGTGGGCGGCGGTTTCTGTTAGCTTATTTTTTGCTGCTGTCTGCAGCTTTATCTGCCGGTGCAGCATCTGGCTGCGCGTCAGCTTTCGGTGCCGGTTTGATGTCTAACAGTTCAACATCAAAGACCAGCGTAGAGTTGGCCGGAATACCCGGGACGCCCGTTTTGCCGTAAGCCAGATCCGGTGGGATAACCAGCTGGATTTTGCCGCCTTTCTTGATGTTTTTCAGGCCTTCAGTCCAGCCAGGGATGACACCGTCAAGACGGAAAGACAGCGGCTCACCACGGGTGTAGGAGTTATCAAACTCTTTACCATCGATCAGCGTACCTTTGTAGTTGACTACCACGGTATCGCTGTCTTTCGGTGCAGCGCCAGTACCTTCTTTCTCTACTTTGTAGACCAGGCCAGTAGAAGAGGTTTTAACGCCTTTCTCTTTAGCAAATTTCTCGCGGTAAACTTTACCTTTGGCTTCGTTGTCAGCCGCGTCTTTTTCCATTTTCGCCTGGGCGGAGCTCTTCACGCGCGCTTCAAACGCCTGCAGAGTTTGTTCGATTTCCTGGTCAGACAGTTTGCTCTTGTCTGCAAACGCATCCTGAACACCAGCGATCAGCTGATCTTTATCCAGTTTGATGCCCAGTTTTTCCTGCTCTTTCAGAGAGTTTTCCATATAACGACCCAGGGACGCGCCCAGCGCGTAAGCGGCTTTTTGGTCGTCATTCTTGAATGCTGCTTTGCTGTCAGCAGTAGCGGCTGGTTTCGCAGCATCAGCAGCGAAGGTGATCGGGGCATGCAGAGCAACAGCCATTGTGGTCGCCAGCAGCGTTACTTTAAACAGTGATTTCATCCATATCTCCAGGGCCGGGGCATCTCACCCCAGGGTTAGCTAACATAAAAATGTACTATAAAGCGTTGCAGAACAAATCAACATACAGGCACGCCCTATTATCACCACTTTTCAGACTCTTTTTGTTTAAATTAGTTTCGTTACCGAAGATTGAGTGCTGTGCAAACAGGCAAAGTTAAGTAGAATTCGCCGCAGTCCGCGATCTGCCGGAGAAAAAAGAAAGAGGTGAATCATGCAGGATACAACAATGGAAACTCGCCTGGCTGAACTGGAAAGTCGCCTGGCATTTCAGGAGATCACCATTGAAGAGCTCAACGTGACGGTGACCGCGCATGAACTGGAAATGGCCAAACTGCGCGACCATCTGCGTCTGCTGACGGAAAAGCTCAAAGCAACGCAGCCGTCCCACATTGCGTCGCAGTCTGAAGAGACCCCGCCGCCACATTATTGAGACGTAAAAAAAGCGGGGATATCCCCGCTTTTTTGTGCCGGATGACGACGTAAACATCTTATCCGGCCTACGGTAGGCCTGATAAGCGTAGCGCCATCAGGCAATCATACCGATCAGTGGCAACCGCAGCCGCCGCCGTTACCTTTACCGCCACCGCCGCAGCAGCCTTCGCCGCCGTGCTCGTGACCATGGTCGTGACCGTGGCCGTGACCACCGCAGCAACCGTCATGGCCGTGGTCATGATCGTGGTCGTGACCGTGCGCACCGTGAACGTGGCCGTGAGCCAGTTCTTCTTCGGTCGCTTCGCGGATAGCAACAACTTCTACGTTGAATTTCAGATTCTGGCCAGCCAGCATGTGGTTACCGTCAACCACAACGTGGTCGTCTTCCACTTCGGTAATTTCTACCGGTACTGGACCCTGGTCAGTTTCAGCCAGGAAACGCATGCCAACCTGCAGTTCGTCAACGCCCATGAAGACGTCTTTAGGAACGCGCTGCACCAGGTTTTCGTCGTACTGACCGTATGCGTCGTTTGCGCCAACAGCAACATCGAATTTGTCGCCAACTTCATGACCGTCCAGCGCTGTTTCCAGGCCAGAAATCAGGGAACCGTGACCATGCAGGTAGTCCAGCGGTGCACTCACCGGAGACTCATCAACCAACACACCGTCTTCTGTACGTACCTGATAGGCCAGGCTGACCACCAGGTCCTTTGCTACTTTCATGATATCTCCTGAGCATGGAAAGAATAGTGGCGCAGATTGTAGCGGAATTCTGCACCCGTGTACCCTCTAGCTTAAAAAAAGCTGCGCCATATCGCTAGTCCGGATGAAAAATCCCGATCACTTGCTCTTCTTTGCGAACGTGCTCGCGCGCCTCTTTATCTGCTTCCCGCATCTGATGACCGCACTTAACACACTCAACAATATCGATATTATTTTCGCGCCACATCGCCAGCGTATCCTGCGACTGGCAGGACGGACATTTTGCACCTGCGATAAAACGTTTACGAATTGCCATGGTTATCCTCTACTCAAATTCATCCCAGCCATCCAGCTGACGTCGCTCTTGCTGCATCTCTCGTTGGAAAATTTCCTCCAGCTCGCGCCGGGCTTCCCTGGCTCGAGAGATTTGTACCGTATCTGTATGCATGGGGATCAGTTCCCGCAGCATGCGCATATCCAGCCGCCGAAAATGCAGCTGAGCACGCTGAGCCTGGTGCGGATGCATTCCCAGTGTAACCAGCGTTTTACGCCCCAACTCCAGCGCACTGGAGAACGTTTCGCGGGAAAACTGCGTCACACCAGCCTGTAATAACTCATGCGCCTCTACACGTCCGCGCGCTCGCGCAAGAATATGCAAATGCGGAAAATACTGTTGGCACAGTTCCACCAGTTTCATGGTGTCTTCAGGCTCATTACAGGTAATAACAATAGATTGCGCCGCCTCTGCCCCTGCGGAGCGCAACAGTTCCACCTGCGTGGCATCACCGTAATAAACCTTATAGCCATATTTACGCATCAGATTCACCGCGCTGATATCCCGCTCCAAAACGGTAATGCGCATTTTATTGGCCATCAACAGGCGACCAATAACCTGACCAAAACGCCCAAACCCCACCACAATCACCTGCGGTTTATCATCTTCCACCCAGGGTTTTTCGTCTTCCTCATCCGTGCCGTTAAACTGGCGGGAGAGCCATTTATCAATCAGCTTCATCACCAGCGGTGTGGTCATCATCGACAGCGTGACGGTCACCAGCAGCAACGCCATTTGGTCGCCCTGAAACAGCCTTTGCGAGGATGCCGTTGAAAACAGCACGAAAGCGAATTCACCACCCTGACTTAAAACCCCGGCAAATTGCATCCGTTCAGAGCTTCTCATGCCGTTAAAACGCGCCAGCACATACAGCACCAGCATTTTTACGACCACCAGCACGATCACGCTCGCTGCCACCCACAGAATATGGGTGTAGAGCACGCCGAGGTTGAGCGACATGCCAACGGAGATAAAAAACAGCCCGAGCAACAGGCCTTTAAACGGATCGATTGCCGTTTCCAGCTCATGTCGGTATTCGCTTTCCGCCAGCAGCACGCCCGCAATAAACGTTCCCAGCGCCATTGACAGCCCCAGCGCATCCATAAATAGAGCAGACCCCAGCACCAACAGCAGCGTGGCAGCGGTGAACACTTCCCGCACGCCAGAATCCGCAATAAAGCGGAAAACCGGACGCAGCAAATAGCGACCGCCAATCAGCATGCCGGCAAAGGCCAGCACCTTCATTCCCACTTTGATCCAGTCAAAATGTTCGTCAGCAGAACCCGCCAGCAGCGGAACCAGCGCCAGCGCGGGGATCACCGCCAGATCCTGAAACAGCAGTACCGAAAAACCCAGTTGTCCGGATTCACTGCGGTTCATGCCTTTTTCGCGCATCAACTGTAGCGCCATAGCGGTAGATGACATCGCCAGACCAATGCCGCCAACCACTGCCGCCTGCCAGGAGAACGCAGTGAGCATCAATAATCCGGCCAGCACCACCGCGCTCAGCATCACCTGCGCGGCACCGACGCCAAAAATTGAACGCCGCAGTTGCCACAGTTTGGCGGGATTAAGTTCCAGCCCAATGATGAACATCAGAAAGACTACGCCCAGCTCGGAAAAATGCAGGATTTCATCCACATCGCTGATAAATCCTAATCCCCACGGGCCGATAGCAATACCCGCCAGCAAGTAACCCAGCACCGGACCGATACCCAGCTTTGAGGCCAGGGGAACTGCGGCCACCGCCGCGAAGAGGAACAACACTCCCGCTGTCAATAAATCAGAACCTTCCATCAGCGGCCTCCCACAGGGATCGGATTCGCCAGCCAGTCACCATACGCTTTCGCATGGCTGTCCAGCTCCTGCTTCGTTTGCCGTCTGGCCCAGTAAACGATAATTGGGCTCATCCAGTGCATGCGGCACATACCGGCCGTTAGCTCGAAAGGACGCAGCACATCGCTCATTGGATAACGGTTTAGCGCGTCATAGCGGTAGGCACTTTCCGGTTCTCCGGTAGTGATAACGCTACGCCAGTACTTTCCCGCCAGTTGATTCCCTCCGGGACCGCTGGCAAATCCGCGGCTCAGTACGCGGTCAAGCCATTCCTTTAACAGCGCCGGACAGCTATAGGTATAGAGTGGGTGCTGAAAAACAATCACATCATGCTCACGCAGCAGCGCCTGTTCATGCGGAATATCGATAAAAAAATCAGGATAGTGCGCGTAAAGGTCGTGCACGGTAACATTGCTGAGCTGCATGGCCGGTTTAAGCAGAACACGGTTCGCGACCGAATCCTGAGATTCCGGATGGGCATACAGCAGCAAGACTTTCGCTGGCTGGAACATCATCCCCCTCCCGGTTTTGTCTTTTGTCTATTTTCGACGTTTTGGGCTACCATTGCGCCTCGGTGCGGCAAACGGCCCACACATTACATTATCATAATGATAAATTAACATAGTCTGAACATACGGCGCCTTATGATTGTTTTCTCATCGTTACAAATTCGTCGCGGCGTGCGCGTCTTGCTGGACAATGCCACGGCCACCATTAATCCAGGGCAGAAGGTTGGCCTGGTGGGTAAAAATGGCTGCGGTAAATCTACCCTGCTGGCATTGCTGAAAAATGAACTCAGCGCCGACGCTGGAGGATTTACCTATCCGGGAAACTGGCAGCTCGCGTGGGTGAATCAGGAAACGCCTGCGTTGCCACAGCCCGCGCTGGAATACGTCATTGACGGCGACCGCGAGTATCGTCAACTGGAAGCGCAGTTGAACGACGCCAACGAACGTAACGATGGACATGCCATTGCCACCGTCCATGGCAAGCTGGATGCCATCGACGCCTGGACCGTGCGCTCACGCGCCGCCAGCCTGCTGCATGGCCTCGGCTTCTCCAACGAACAGCTTGAGCGCCCGGTCAGCGACTTCTCCGGTGGCTGGCGTATGCGTCTCAACCTGGCCCAGGCGCTGATCTGCCGTTCAGACCTGCTGCTGCTCGATGAACCCACCAACCACCTCGATCTCGACGCGGTAATCTGGCTGGAAAGATGGCTGAAAAGCTATCAGGGCACGCTGATTTTGATCTCCCACGACCGCGACTTCCTCGATCCGGTGGTGGATAAAATTATTCATATCGAACAGCAAACCATGTTCGAGTACACCGGCAACTACAGCGCGTTTGAAATCCAGCGTGCGACCCGCCTCGCACAGCAACAGGCAATGTACGAAAGCCAGCAGGAGCGCGTGGCGCATCTGCAAAGCTATATCGATCGTTTTCGCGCTAAAGCAACGAAAGCGAAGCAGGCACAGAGCCGTATCAAAATGCTGGAACGCATGGAGCTGATTGCCCCAGCGCACGTGGACAACCCGTTCCACTTCAGCTTCCGTGAGCCGGAAAGCCTGCCAAACCCGCTGCTGAAGATGGAAAAGGTTAGCGCAGGCTACGGCGATCGCGTCATTCTCGATTCGATCAAACTGAATCTGGTGCCGGGTTCCCGCATCGGCCTGCTCGGTCGCAACGGCGCGGGTAAATCGACGCTGATTAAGCTGCTGGCCGGCGAACTGGCCCCAATCAGCGGTGAGATTGGCCTGGCGAAAGGCATCAAGCTGGGCTACTTCGCGCAGCACCAGCTGGAGTTTTTACGCGCCGATGAATCACCCATTCAACATCTGGCACGCATGGCGCCGCAGGAACTGGAGCAGAAACTGCGTGACTACCTGGGTGGATTCGGCTTCCAGGGCGATAAAGTCAGCGAAGAGACACGCCGCTTCTCCGGTGGCGAAAAAGCGCGTCTGGTACTGGCGTTGATCGTCTGGCAGCGCCCTAACCTGCTGCTGCTCGATGAACCGACCAACCACCTGGACCTGGATATGCGTCAGGCGCTGACCGAGGCGCTGATCGATTTTGAAGGCGCGCTGGTTGTCGTCTCGCACGACCGTCACCTGATCCGCTCCACCACCGACGACCTCTATCTGGTACACGACAAGAAAGTCGAGCCGTTTGATGGCGATCTGGAGGATTATCAGCAGTGGCTGAGCGATGTCCAGAAACAGGAAAACCAGGGCGACGAACCGGCGAAAGAGAGCGTTAACAGCGCCCAGGCGCGTAAAGACCAGAAGCGCCGCGAAGCGGAACTGCGCTCCCTGACGCAGCCGCTGCGTAAAGAGATTACCCGTCTGGAAAAAGAGATGGAGAAACTGCACGCACAGCTGGCGCAGGCGGAAGAAAAACTCGGCGACAGCGAACTGTACGACCAAAGTCGCAAAGCCGAACTTACCGCCTGTTTGCAGCAGCAGGCCAGTGCGAAATCCGGGCTGGAAGAGTGTGAAATGGCCTGGCTGGAGGCTCAGGAACAGCTTGAGCAGATGCTGGCCGAGTAGTCATCATTGCCGGATCCGACGCCAACACGTCTCATCCGGCATTTTTGTTGAATTATCCCTGTGTCGCCAGACGCTGGCGGATTTCTTCGAAATGCTCGCGGTTAAACAGCTTGCCGTTGAGAAAACGAGTTTTCAGCTCCCCTTCCTGCTCTTGCTCCCAGGTCTGTTCGTCATGCAGACGCAGTTCCCCTTGCTCATCACGTGTGACGCGAAGCAGACCACGGGCTGAACGTTTCAGACCATTATCAGTTTTCGGTTCTTTAAAAATCGTCCGGCCTTTGCCGTCGACTTCTCCCCACGTCGCTTTCATCGCAAAACCAAAGGTGTCACGTGTGTTGTATTGATAAGTAAAAGAACCAACGCCAAACACGATGTTTGAACTGGCAAATCCTTTCGCTTCCAGACGACGCAGGATCTCATTCGCTCGCTCAAGGGTGATGGAGTCGCCATAAATCAGTCCGACATGCGGGTCGAGCACCTTGTAACCTTTGGCGTTAATCGTGCCGCCAAAAATCTCCCACAGCACTTCCACGGACCCTTTCTCCTGAGCGGTACGATCGCTGCGGGTATCCTCATCTGCGCCAGTACCACACAGGATCTCCACCGGGTTGCCGCTATCCGGACGGAATACCACCCGACCTTCACGCGCCAGAATGATGCTTTTCAGTTCGCGGGTATATTCCGTCAGCACCTGCCAGTAGTCCCAGGTATCAGAGACTATCGATACAAATCCTTGCGGGTAGAGATCGGCAATCAGGCGGCGGAAGGTTTCAATCTCATGTTCGCGCTCACCCATACACATCACGCTGTGTTCGGTAGCCGGAATGCTGGCGCCGATAAAATAGGGCTCGCCGTCGGTGTAGTAATCGCGGGCGTACAGCAGAGATGGAATACTGTCGGTCCCTTTAAAGCTCAACAAATGCCCACTGCCCGCCTGCATGGTGTCCTGTAATCCGGACATACCGCGAAATGAAAAGTCATGGCACTGGAAGTCAAGGTGCGTCAGGTCGCTACAGGTTTGCTCTGCCCAGCGAGCGCAGATTTTGCGGTAGTGGTGAGCTATCGTGGCGTTGGTTGAAGCCTTCCACAGCTCCGCCGACAGCACGGTCTCCAGGTAATTCACCAGCCAGAAAAACTCGGGTTGGGTGTTGATGATAGTTAAAACCGGTACCGCCATCGGGACTTTGCTGCCTTCATCCAGCGCCTTGATGTGCAGCGGCAGATAGCCCATCTGATGCAGTGCACGAATATGGTCCACCGCCACCGAATCTTTGCCCAGATAGCTGTCCATGACCTGTTTGTATTCGCTGACCACCTCGTCTTCCGGGCGGGCAAAGAACGCCTCATTAAACAGGTCGACTAAAAACCACTGCATAAAACCCTGCAGGCCGAAGAATACCAGTTTGCCATCCGCCAACGGCGAGGAGAAAAAGCGATCGCTGCGCGGGGTAAAGTTGGAATACACGCGATGGGTACCCTGCGGATACTGTACGCGATGAGAAACTTTGTAGCCGTCGATAGCCAGAATCGGGTTCATTTTCATAATCAGTCTCTCCCTCAGGCGCGGTAAATCGCGTCAATATCGATAAGCTCAAGCTGCGGATGTACCAACGCTGGGGCAGCTAAAGAGGTGGTGGTGTAGATAGCGTCAATACCGTTTGCAAACAGGTGATCAACGCCCTTAGAAAAGATACCGTGGGTGACATACAGGCTGACACTGCGGGCGCCAGCATCACGTAATACTTGTGCAGAGCCTATAAACGTACCGCCTGCGTCACACAGATCGTCAACAATCAGTAGATCCCTACCCCTGACGTCTCCGGCCAATAACGCAAATCCCGTCAGGCTGCCGCTTGCCACATCACGTTTTTTGCTCAGGATGGCGTACTGCTCCACACCGGCTACTCTGGCTACAGCATCAATCTTCTTCAGCGATCCCGCATCGGGAGCAACCAGCATCAGCGCGTTTTGCTGAAACAGCCGCGATAATGACGCGCTTTGCATCAGGCAGACCTCCTGGGGGATCGCCACAAAGTTGTCGATTGCAGCCGCCGCCGCATCGCTGTGCGGGTCGAGCACGTTGACCTTGTCAAATTTCAACGTATTGAGCTGACTGGCGAAGACTTTCAACGCAAAGCTGTCACCCGATACCATATGTCTGTCCTGACGCGCCCACGGCAGCCAGGGGAGGTCGAGATGGCTGACCAGTACATCGGTCTGATGGCGTACCGCCTCAACCAGTTGCGCCAGCAGCATAAAATCGTTCATATCACGCATAGCCGTGGCACGGATGCGCATCAGGCGAGCAAAGGTTGGCAACGCATCGGTGACTTTTAACCAGACAGCACCATCAGGAAAAACACCGCTGGCAACGGCATAGGTCTGGTCGTCCAAAGTTAGTGTCAATTTTATGTTCATCGCGCTCACCCCTTAATTGTGTCCCTTCGACACAATTAATAATGTCTCTGTGACACATATTAAGCAAGCATAAAATGAATTATTTTTAAGCCGTGAGCTAATCCATTGATAAGCATTGATAAAAAACGAACCTTGCCCCCCGGTGTCGGGCTGGTACACTTGTCAGCGTTACAAATCATCGTGAGTACCTTATGACCACCGAAGCCGACTACCTGAATCAGTACGATGCCAGCCGCTTCCCTTCACCTCTGGTGACGGTAGATAGCGTGTTATTTACCCTGCATCAGCAGGCGCTGTGCGTATTACTGGTCGAGCGGGCAAACCAGCCGCAAAAAGGGCGTTGGGGATTACCCGGCGGCTTTATTGATATCGAAAACGATGATTCAACCCGCGCCACCGCGCTGCGCAAACTCACCGAAAAAACAGGCGTTTCGCCTTCGTGGCTGGAACAACTGGATACCTTTTCCGGCCCTGATCGTGACCCGCGCGGCTGGAGCCTGACGGTCACCTGGTTTGCACTAATCGCCTGGGTAGACTGCGCGCCCCATATCGCCAGCGTCAGCAATGCCCGTTGGGTGCCGGTTGATGAACTGAAAAACTATTCACTCGCGTTTGATCACGAGAAAATTATTACCGCGGCGCTACACCGCTTACGGCAAAAAACGATGTACTCGCTCCTGCCCGTATACTGCTTGCCGGAAACATTTACCCATGGGCAACTGCTCGAAGCCACTGAGGTGATCCTCGGCCAGTCGATCCAGCGTAAAAGTCTGATTCGTCGCTTTGAAGCGTCAGGAATGTTTGAAGATACCGGAGAAAGCGTGGCGACAGGGACGCGTAAAGCCCGCCTGTGGCGACGTAAACCCAACGTCGATTTTCATCTTTTCTCGCGTAACCTGCTGACTGACTAGCGACAAAATCACATATTGGCTAACCCGCACGCGCTGTGCGCGGTATAGTTATTCTTTCCGATTATTAATTGCTCCGGTGTTATGGTTGAAATCACGTCCACAGAAATGACCCCACCTACCGACGATTCGCGAGAATTCCGCCCGATGCGCGGTATCAGTAACCGCCATCTGCAGACGATGCTGCCGCGTTTAATTCGCCGCAAGGTGAAGTTCGACGCCCACTGGCAGCGTCTGGAATTGCCCGACGGTGATTTCGTCGATCTGGCGTGGAGTGAAGATCCGCAACAGGCGAAACACAAACCGCGCCTGGTGGTTTTTCACGGTCTGGAAGGCAGTCTGAACAGCCCCTACGCACATGGCCTGATTGAAGCAGCACAAAAGCGCGGCTGGCTGGGTGTGGTAATGCATTTTCGCGGTTGCAGCGGCGAACCCAATCGACTGAACCGTATTTATCACTCCGGTGAAACAGAAGATGGCACCTGGTTTTTACACTGGCTGGAGCGTGAGTTCGGTCGCGTACCGACCGCGGCGGTAGGTTATTCACTCGGTGGAAATATGCTGGCTTGCCTGCTGGCAAAAGAAGGCAACGATATTCCGATAGATGCGGCGGTTATCGTTTCTGCGCCTTTCGTGCTGGAAGCCTGTAGTTACCATATGGACAAGGGCTTCTCCCGGGTCTACCAGCGCTACCTGCTCAATCTGTTGAAAGCCAATGCCTCACGTAAGCTTGAAGCTTATCCAGGTTCGCTGCCGGTGAGTCTGGCCCAGTTGAAATCTTTGCGCCGCATTCGCGATTTTGACGATCTAATCACCGCCAAAATTCACGGTTTCGCCGATGCTATAGACTATTATCGCCAGTGCAGCGCCATGCCGTTGCTCAATCGGATCGCCAAACCAACGCTGATTATCCATGCGAAAGACGATCCGTTTATGGATCATCATGTGATTCCGAAACCGGAAAATCTGCCCTCACAGGTGGAGTACCAGCTTACTGAACACGGCGGCCACGTCGGATTTATAGGTGGCACGGTGCGCCGTCCTGAGATGTGGCTGGAATCAAGAATCCCGGACTGGCTGACAACGTATCTGGAGGCATCATCATGATTATCCCATGGCAAGATATCTCCCCGGACGCGCTGGACAATTTGCTTGAAAGCTTTGTCTTGCGCGAAGGCACCGATTATGGTGAACATGAACGCTCGCTCGAACAAAAAGTCGCCGACGTCAAACGCCAACTACAATCAGGTGAGGCCGTGCTGGTGTGGTCTGAACTGCATGAAACGGTCAACATTATGCCGAGGAAGCAGATTCACGAGTAATCCGTAGCCGCCGGCCGACTTTACTATAATTACAACCATTTCATGGAGTTGTTATGTCTGCCAAACATCCGGTGATTGCGGTAACAGGATCCAGCGGCGCGGGGACCACTACCACCAGCCTCGCGTTTCGTAAAATTTTCGCGCAGTTAAATCTGCGCGCCGCCGAGGTGGAAGGTGACAGTTTTCATCGCTATACCCGTCCGGAAATGGACATGGCGATTCGCAAAGCGCGCGATGCCGGACGGCATATCAGCTATTTTGGCCCCGAAGCTAATGACTTCGGCTTGCTGGAACAAACCTTCATCGAATACGGTCTGACGGGCAAAGGCCAGTCGCGAAAATATCTGCACACTTACGATGAGGCCGTACCATGGAACCAGGTTCCGGGGACATTCACGCCCTGGCAGCCGCTGCCTGAACCGACGGATGTACTGTTCTACGAAGGGCTGCACGGCGGTGTCGTCACCCCACAGCAAAACGTGGCCCGACATGTCGATCTGCTGGTTGGCGTGGTGCCGATCGTAAACCTAGAATGGATCCAGAAGCTGACCCGCGATACCAGCGAGCGTGGACATTCGCGTGAAGCGGTGATGGACTCGGTGGTACGTTCAATGGACGATTACATCAATTACATCACACCGCAGTTTTCCCGGACGCATATTAACTTCCAGCGCGTACCGACCGTCGATACCTCCAACCCCTTTGCCGCTAAGAGCATTCCATCACTGGATGAAAGCTTTGTCGTGATTCATTTTCGTAACCTGGAAGGGATCGATTATCCCTGGTTACTGGCCATGCTGCAGAGCTCATTCATTTCCCATATCAATACGTTAGTCGTACCTGGCGGCAAGATGGGTCTGGCGATGGAATTGATTATGCTGCCACTGGTACAGCGACTGATGGAAGGTAAGAAGATCGAGTGATGTGGTCTTTTGCCGGATGGCGGTTGATGCCTTATCCGGCCTACGCGTTTATATCCTGTAGGCCTGATAAGTGTAACGCCATCAGGCATGGCATCACGCAGCAGCAACCACTTCATAGGAATGGGTAATGTTCACCGCCTTTTCCAGCATCAACGCCACGGAGCAGTATTTTTCCGCGGAAAGATCGACGGCGCGGGAGACAGACGCATCTTTGAGATCGTTACCCGTTACGATGAAATGCAGGTTGATGTGGGTAAACAGGCGCGGCGCTTCATCACGACGCTCTGAAGTCAGCTTCACTTCGCAGTTGGTCACATCCTGACGACCCTTTTGCAGGATCGATACCACATCAATTGCGCTACAACCGCCAGCAGCCATTAATACCATTTCCATCGGGCTCGGCGCTTTATCACCGGAGTTACCGTCCATCAAAATTTGGTGGCCAGAGGCGGACTCACCGAGGAAGGTTAACCCCTCAACCCACTTTACACGCGCTTGCATATTTCGTAACTCCAATGTTTCAATTTTCCTGACAGATTACGCGCACATAACAATTCTCGCAACGGAAGGCGACCTGCGTCATGCTGAAGCGAGACACCAGGAGACACACGGCGAAAGCTATGCTAAAACAGACGGGATGCTACAGTAATACATTGACGTACTGCATGTATGCAGAGGACATCACATTACAGGCTGCAGTATATTTTTGACAGCCCCTTTCCCAGGTAGCGGGAAGCATATTTTTGCAAACCCAGAGGCAGCGTCGTTTTCTGGCTCTGGAGACAGCTTATAACAGAGGATAACCGCGCATGGTGCTTGGCAAACCGCAAACAGACCCGACTCTCGAATGGTTCTTGTCTCATTGCCATATTCATAAGTACCCATCGAAGAGCACGCTGATTCACCAGGGTGAAAAAGCGGAAACGTTGTATTACATCGTTAAAGGCTCCGTGGCAGTGCTGATCAAAGATGAAGAAGGGAAAGAAATGATCCTTTCTTATCTGAATCAGGGCGATTTTATTGGTGAATTAGGCCTCTTCGAAGAAGGTCAGGAACGTAGCGCCTGGGTACGTGCCAAAACCGCATGTGAAGTCGCTGAAATTTCCTACAAAAAATTTCGCCAATTAATCCAGGTCAACCCGGATATTCTGATGCGCCTGTCTTCTCAGATGGCTCGTCGTCTGCAGGTCACGTCTGAAAAAGTGGGCAACCTTGCCTTCCTCGACGTAACCGGTCGTATCGCGCAGACTCTGCTGAATCTGGCGAAACAGCCTGATGCGATGACCCACCCGGACGGCATGCAGATTAAAATCACCCGTCAGGAAATCGGCCAGATCGTTGGCTGCTCCCGTGAGACCGTCGGTCGTATTCTGAAGATGCTGGAAGATCAGAACCTGATCTCCGCACACGGTAAGACCATCGTCGTCTACGGCACGCGTTAACCCCATCGAAGTGGCGCGTTACCCAGTAATGCGCCACTTTTGTTTACTCCGATGTGGCGAAGACTGATATACCACCCAGAGATCAACTACGCACTACGACAAACGCTGGTGCTATGTTTACCTGTGGCTGTTGGTCTGATCATCGGTCAGCTTCATTTGGGGCTTCTCTTTTCCCTCGTCCCTGCCTGCTGCAACATTGCCGGTCTTGATACCCCGCACAAGCGCTTTTTCAAACGCTTAGTCATTGGTGCATCGCTGTTTGCCGGGTGCAGCTTGATCATGCAGCTACTGCTTGCGCAAACTATACCGCTACCATTGATCCTCACCGGCCTGACGCTCATTCTTGGCGTAACCGCCGAGCTAAGCCCCTTGCATGCGCGATTACTGCCAGCCTCGCTTATCGCGGCGATTTTCACGCTCAGCCTGGCCGGGAATATGCCCGTCTGGGAGCCGCTGCTGATCTACGCGCTGGGCACGTTATGGTACGGCCTGTTCAACTGGTTCTGGTTCTGGATGTGGCGCGAGCAACCGCTCCGCGAATCGCTCAGCTTGCTGTACCGTGAATTAGCCGATTACTGTGAAGCCAAGTACAGCATGCTGACCCAGCATGCCGACCCAGAAAAAGCGCTGCCTCCCCTGCTGGTTCGCCAACAAAAGGCGGTGGATCTGATTACCCAGTGCTATCAGCAAATGCATATGCTGTCGGCACACCACAACAACGAATACAAACGCCTGCTGCGTGCCTTTCAGGAGGCGCTGGATTTACAGGAGCATATTTCCGTTAGCCTCCACCAGCCAGAAGAAGTGCAAAAACTGGTTGAGCGTAGCCACGCGGAGCAGGTAATTCGCTGGAACGCGCGAACCGTCGCCGAACGCCTTCGGGTACTGGCCGATGATATTTTGTATCACCGCTTGCCGACCCGTTTCTCGATGGAAAAGCAGATTGGCACGCTGGAGAAAATCGCCAGGCAGCATCCGGACAATCCGGTGGGGCAATTTTGCTACTGGCACTTCAGCCGTATTGCCCGCGTGCTACGGACCCAGCGTCCGCTGTATGCCCGTGACTTAATGGCTGACAAGCAGCGTCGATTGCCGCTGATCCCTGCCCTGAAAAACTACCTGTCGTTGAAATCCCCAGCGCTGCGCAATGCCGGACGCATTAGCGTTATGTTGAGTATCGCCAGCCTGATGGGCAGCGCCTTACACCTGCCAAAGCCTTACTGGATTTTGATGACAGTCCTGTTTGTTACGCAAAATGGCTACGGGGCGACCCGGGTGCGCATCTTACACCGTTCCGTAGGTACGCTCGTTGGACTGGTTATTGCCGGCGTCACGTTGCACTTTCATATTCCCGAAGGTTTCACGCTGGCGGCCATGCTGCTGATCACCCTGGTGAGCTATCTGATCATCCGTAAAAACTACGGCTGGGCTACCGTCGGTTTTACGGTAACGGCGGTATACACCCTGCAACTGCTGACGCTAAACGGGGAAGAGTTTATCGTGCCGCGGTTTGTCGATACGGTCATTGGCTGCTTAATCGCCTTTGGCGGCACGCTCTGGCTGTGGCCACAGTGGCAGAGCGGTCTGCTGCGTAAAAACGCCCACGATGCGTTAGAAGCCGACCAGGAGGCCATTCGTCTGATCCTCAGCAACGATCCACAGGCCACGCCGCTGGCGTATCAACGCATGCGCGTCAACCAGACGCAAAACACGCTGTTCAACTCGCTGAACCAGGCAATGCAGGAGCCGGGATTTAACTCGCACTACCTTGCAGACATGAAACTGTGGGTTACGCACAGCCAGTTCATCGTTGAACACATCAACGCGATGACGACGCTGGCAAGGGAACATACGATGCTGACGCCGGATTTGGCACAGCGGTATCTGGAGTCCTGTGAAATTGCACTCCAGCGCTGTCAACAGCGGCTGGAATATGATGGGCCGGGAAGCTCGGGAGATGTGAATATACTCGAAGCGCCAGAGATGCTGTCCCATGGTCCGTTAAGCACCCTTGAGCAGCATCTGCAGCGGGTTCTTGGGCATCTGAACACCATGCATACCATTTCGTCGGTAGCATGGCGTCAGCGACCGCACCACGGGATCTGGCTGAGCCGCCGACTACGGGACATGAAAGGTTAAGAGATTTGCCGGATGCGCTACGCTTATCCGGCCAACGAATCACACCTTACCCTGTAAGCCGGATAAGGCGCTCGCGCCGCTGTCCGGCAATCAGCCCACCACCTTCGCTACCGCCTGCGCGAAGCGCTGCATCCCTTCATCGATATCCGCCTGCTCTACTACCAGCGACGGCGCGAAACGCATTACGTCCGGCCCGGCGTTCAGCACCATCACCCCTTCGTGCGCGGCGGCATAAAGGAAATCGCGTGCCCGGCCTTTAAACTGCGGCTTCAGCTCAGCGCCAATCAGCAGCCCCATCCCGCGAATATCGCTGAAAATATCGAACTGTTGATCAATCTTGTGCAAATGCTGGACAAACGCCTGACGCCGGGCCTGAATGCCTCCCAGCACGTCCGGCGTGTTGATGATATCAAACGCTGCCCCCGCTACCGCGCAGGCCAGCGGGTTACCGCCGTAGGTGGAGCCGTGCGAACCCACGTGGAACGCGGAGGCAATCTCCTGAGTGGTCAACACCGCGCTTACCGGGAAGCCGCCACCGAGCGCCTTCGCGCTGGTGAGGATATCCGGCGTCACGCCGTAGTGCATATAGGCAAACAAATCGCCGGTACGCCCCATCCCACTCTGCACTTCATCAAATACCAACAGCGCCTGGTGCTGGTCACAAAGTTCACGCAAACCTTGCAGGAATTCCGGCGTTGCCGCAGTGACGCCGCCCTCTCCCTGAATAGGCTCAACCACCACCGCGCAGGTGTGATCGTCCATCACCGCTTTGACCGCATGCAGATCGTTAAACGGAACATGGATGATATCCGCCGGTTTTGGCCCAAAGCCGTCGGAGTATTTCGGCTGCCCACCAACGGATACGGTAAACAGCGAACGGCCGTGAAACGCATTATGGAAGGCAATGATTTTGGTTTTGAACGGGCTATGACGCACGCAGGCATAGTGGCGCGCCAGCTTAAAGGCGGTTTCGTTGGCTTCAGTACCGGAGTTCATGAACAGCACGCGCTCGGCAAAGGTCGCATCAATGATTTTACGGCCTAAGCGCAACGCCGGTTCGTTGGTAAATACGTTGCTGGTATGCCACAGGGTTTCACCCTGGGTTTTTAACGCCTCAACCAATGCCGGATGGCAATGCCCTAACGCGGTCACTGCAATGCCGCCCGCGAAATCAACATACTCTTTGCCCTGTTGATCCCACACTCGACTCCCTTTTCCTTTTACCGGGATAAACTCAGCCGGTGCATAAATCGGCAGAATCACTTCATCGAATGTCGCGCGCGTAATTGCAGTTTGTTCAGTTGCCATGTCATTACCACCCTGTTAAGCAGAAACGCCAGTGAAATTATAATCACAAAATATGAATAAAAAATCACTGAATAGCAACTACAAATCAGCGATTGAGAAAATTAGCCAGCAGCTGATGCCCCTGTTCGCTGAGAATACTCTCCGGGTGAAACTGTACCCCTTCCATATCCCACTCGCGGTGACGAATGCCCATAATCTCCTGCGTCTCACTCCAGGCTGTCACCTCAAAGCACTCGGGAAGCGTCTCAGGGGCAACCACCAGAGAGTGGTAGCGCGTCACCGTTAATGGGTTAGCGAGTCCCTGAAAAACACCCTGCCCGTTATGGGTAATCGGCGAGGTTTTACCGTGCATCACTTTAGCCGCCCGAACTACGCTCGCGCCAAAGGCCTGCGCCATCGCCTGGTGGCCAAGACAAACACCCAACAAGGGGAGCTTACCGGCGAAATGACGAATAACCTCCAGTGAGATACCGGCGTCATCCGGCGTGCATGGCCCAGGGGAAATCACGATTTTTTGCGGGTTCAGCGCGTCGATTTGCGCCAGCGTCAGCTCGTCGTTGCGCCGGACAAGGACATCAGCACCCAGTTCGCAGAAGTATTGGTACAGGTTCCAGGTAAAAGAATCATAGTTATCAATAAGCAGGATCATGGCGGCTCCGGTACATAAGAACCGCGCTATTCTACTCAGTTTCCGGGGCTTCGCTTACCACTTTACGAAATATCGCCCGCAGTGCAGACAGGTCACCCATCGCCCCGCTCTGATTAGCCTGATTCCACTCCTCAACCGGAATGCCATCCCAGCTCAGCATATACCCGGCATGAATAGCTAACTGTTCGAAGAAAATACGCTGCGCCAGGCCACTGCCAATGCGAAACGGATGCAGCACATTGATTTCGCAATAATAGTGCGCAAGACGATCGACAAACTTGTCTTCCGGTAATCCCACCAGCCAGGACTCATCTTCCAGGTCCTGCATCAGCGCATTGCCCTCTTTCTCGATATAGGCGAAGTGGCAAAAGCGAGTATCGCCCTGGTAAATATCGACTTCACGCAGGTGTCCCGCCCAGTCAAAAATATCCCGATACAGCTGGCGATGAATGGCGCACAGGTGCGGTAAGCCCCGTTTAAGCGGCCCCAATTCGATAGTCGCCGCACGCAGCGCTGTCAGTTCATAAGCCGCCTGCGCTAAACGCTGCGCCTGATGAATCCCCAGACGGTTACGCATGACATTCAGGCCCGGATATAAATACGGGTCGCGACCATCACCGAATTTATCGCTCATAGTGCCTCCTCAGCTCTTCAAGACGCGCCAGGGCGTCTTCAGCACTCAGAGTAACCCGTGGAATATCTACGCCTTCCAGCCGTCGGCTGGCCTGGAAATTAGCGTTTCGCCGTTGTTCCCACAGCCTGGACTTTTGTTTATCGGTGAGTTTTTTCACGTGACCTCCCTGAATGAGCCGACACTTGCCACAAGTATAAGCAGCAATTTCGGGTTACGCAGAGAGAGGGGTGAACGCGGGCAAGAACTACCCGCGCAAGATACGATTACGGCAGGACTTTAGCAGAAAGGATAACAATCGGTTTTGACGGGACATTCTGGTATGGACCGACATCATGGGTCTGTACCTGAGAGATTTTATCCGCGACATCCATACCTTTCACAACTTTACCAAAAACAGCGTAGCCAAAGTCGCGCTGGCCGTGATCGAGGAAAGCGTTATCTGCAATGTTGATAAAGAACTGGCTGGTCGCGCTGTCTTTATCCGCTGTACGCGCCATAGCAATCGTGCCGCGAGTGTTACGCAGTCCGTTATCGGCTTCATTCTTGATTGGCGGGTTAGGTTTCTTCTGCTGCATCTGCTCGGTAAAACCGCCGCCCTGCACCATAAAGCCTGGGATCACACGGTGGAACGTGGTGTTGTTATAGAAACCACTGTTGACATAATCGACAAAGTTTTGCACTGAAACCGGGGCTTTCTGACTGTTCAGCTCCAGCTCAATGTTACCAGCAGAGGTTGTCAGCAGAACATGTGGATCACCTTTTGCTGCCAGTGCTGCGGGGGAGAGAGCAGAAAGAGCGAGAACAGCTGCAACAGCCGCCAGAGTCGATTTGAGCATGAGAATTCCTTAACAAGAGCAGAAATGAAGCAAGTGAATTGATTCTAAAGAGCCTTCAAGGACAAGGCCATCCCTTTACTTAATTTTACGTACCTGAAACAAATGTAACCTCATGGCTGCAAGTATCAATGTGATCAAGATCACATAGAAAAATGTAACGCACCAAGTTATTACCGATAAATATTTAAATGCGTCACTAAAGCGCCTAAAATCTGCCCGCTCACGGCGCAGTCAATGCGCCTTACACTTCTATACAGGCCAGTCATGACTAACAGCAATCGCATCAAGCTCACATGGATTAGCTTTCTCTCCTACGCCCTGACAGGTGCGTTGGTAATTGTCACCGGGATGGTGATGGGAAACATAGCAGATTACTTCCATTTGCCCGTTTCCAGCATGAGTAACACCTTCACCTTCCTGAATGCCGGCATTCTGATCTCTATCTTTCTGAATGCATGGTTAATGGAAATCGTGCCACTGAAAACCCAGTTGCGCTTCGGCTTTATCCTGATGGTACTGGCCGTTGCCGGACTGATGTTCAGCCATAGCCTGGCCTTATTCTCCGCCGCCATGTTTGTTTTGGGCCTGGTGAGCGGTATTACCATGTCGATTGGTACGTTCCTGGTAACGCAAATGTACGAAGGTCGCCAGCGCGGTTCCCGCCTGCTGTTTACTGACTCCTTCTTCAGCATGGCCGGCATGATTTTCCCGATGGTTGCCGCGTTCCTGTTAGCGCGCAGCATCGAATGGTATTGGGTCTATGCCTGCATCGGCCTCGTATACGTCGCCATTTTCCTGCTGACCTTCGGTTGTGAATTCCCGGCACTGGGTAAACACGCTCAGCAGTCAGACGCGCCGGTAGTAAAAGAAAAATGGGGGATTGGCGTGCTGTTTCTGGCGATCGCTGCACTGTGCTACATCCTCGGTCAGTTGGGTTTTATCTCCTGGGTCCCGGAGTACGCCAAAAGTCTGGGCATGAGCCTGAACGATGCGGGTAAACTGGTCAGCGACTTCTGGATGTCTTACATGGTTGGCATGTGGGCATTTAGCTTTATTCTGCGTTTCTTCGATTTGCAGCGTATCCTGACCGTACTGGCGGGTCTGGCTACCGTCCTGATGTATCTGTTTATCACCGGTACGCCAGAGCATATGCCGTGGTTTATTATGACGCTGGGCTTCTTTTCCAGTGCGATTTATACCACCATCATTACCCTTGGCTCCCAGCAGACGAAGGTCGCCTCACCCAAACTGGTTAACTTCGTTCTGACCTGCGGTACCATCGGCACCATGCTCACTTTCGTCGTCACCGGCCCTATCGTGGCACACAGCGGCCCGCAGGCGGCATTGCAAACAGCTAACGGCTTGTATGCGGTTGTATTCGTGATGTGCTTTATTCTTGGGTTTGTCACGCGCCATCGCCAGCATAACGCCCCAGCAACGCATTAATCTCACTGCCGGATGGTATCCACATCATCCGGCACATTCTCGCCCTCCTCTTCTTTCACTGGTCATGTAGGCCAATTCTTACAAAAACCCCTTAATTTGTACGCTATTTATACAAACACGAAAACCCAAATAATTCCGTCACTTATAAAAATGCTGACAAATCAGTTATATACCTCTTAAGGAGTATATAAGGGCGAATTTGATTTGCATCAATAAGCGCGGTTGCTGAATCGTTAAGGTAGGCAGTAATAGAAAAGAAATCGAGGCAAAAATGAGCAAAGTCAGACTCGCTATTATCGGTAATGGTATGGTCGGCCATCGCTTTATTGAGGATCTTCTTGATAAATCCGACGCTGCCAATTTTGATATTACCGTCTTCTGTGAAGAACCCCGCAAAGCGTACGACCGCGTACACCTGTCTTCCTACTTCTCCCACCACACCGCCGAAGAGCTTTCTCTGGTGCGTGAAGGATTCTACGAGAAGCACGGCGTTAAGGTGTTAGTGGGTGAGCGCGCAATTACCATTAACCGCCAGGAGAAGGTAATCCACTCCAGCGCAGGTCGTACGGTTTACTACGATAAGCTGATCATGGCGACGGGCTCTTACCCGTGGATCCCACCGATTAAAGGTTCGGAAACCCAGGACTGCTTCGTTTACCGCACCATCGAAGACCTCAACGCGATTGAGTCTTGCGCGCGCCGCAGCAAACGCGGTGCTGTTGTCGGCGGTGGTCTACTGGGCCTGGAAGCCGCCGGTGCGCTGAAAAGCCTCGGCGTTGAAACCCACGTGATTGAATTCGCCCCAATGCTGATGGCTGAACAGCTGGATCATATGGGTGGAGAGCAGTTACGTCGCAAAATTGAAAGCATGGGCGTGCGTGTGCACACCAGCAAAAACACCAAAGAGATCGTTCAGGAAGGCACCGAAGCGCGCAAAACCATGCGTTTTGCCGACGGTAGCGAACTGGAAGTCGATTTCATCGTCTTCTCTACCGGTATTCGTCCACGCGACAAACTGGCCACCCAGTGCGGTCTGGACGTCGCGCCACGCGGCGGGATCGTCATTAACGACACTTGCCAGACATCTGACCCGGACATCTATGCCATCGGCGAATGCGCCAGCTGGAACAACCGCGTGTATGGTCTGGTCGCTCCAGGCTATAAAATGGCGCAGGTTGCCGTTGACCATATTCTCGAAACTGAAAACGCCTTTGAAGGCGCGGACCTGAGCGCCAAGCTGAAGCTGCTCGGCGTTGACGTCGGCGGTATTGGCGACGCGCATGCGCGCACGCCGGGCGCCCGTAGCTACGTCTATCTCGACGAAAGCAAAGAAGTCTACAAACGCCTGATCGTTAGCGAAGATAACAAAACCCTGCTCGGCGCGGTTCTGGTGGGCGACACCAGCGATTACGGCAATCTGCTGCAACTGGTGCTGAACGCCATCGAACTGCCGGAAAACCCGGATTCACTGATTCTGCCAGCACACGCAGGCAGCGGTAAGCCGTCTATCGGTGTCGATAAACTGCCGGACAGCGCGCAGATTTGCTCCTGTTTTGACGTCACCAAAGGCATGCTGGTTGCCGCTATCAACAAGGGCTGCCATACCGTTGCGGCGCTGAAAGCGGAAACCAAAGCCGGTACCGGCTGCGGCGGGTGTATCCCGCTGGTAACGCAGGTCCTGAACGCCGAACTGGCGAAACAGGGTATCGAAGTTAACAACAACCTGTGTGAACACTTCCCGTACTCACGTCAGGAATTGTTCCATCTCATCCGCGTAGAAGGCATCAAAACCTTCGAAGAGCTGCTGGCAAAACACGGGAAAGGTTACGGCTGCGAAGTGTGTAAACCTACCGTAGGTTCCCTGCTGGCTTCCTGCTGGAATGAGTACATCCTCAAACCGCAGCACACGCCGTTGCAGGACACCAACGACAACTTCCTGGCGAACATCCAGAAAGACGGTACTTATTCCGTGATCCCGCGCTCTGCGGGTGGCGAAATTACCCCTGAAGGCCTGGTCGCTGTGGGCCGTATCGCGCGTGAATTTAACCTGTACACCAAAATTACCGGTTCTCAGCGTATCGGCCTGTTCGGCGCGCAGAAAGATGACCTGCCGGAAATCTGGCGTCAGCTGATTGAAGCCGGTTTTGAAACCGGTCACGCGTATGCCAAAGCGCTGCGTATGGCAAAAACCTGCGTAGGCAGCACCTGGTGCCGTTACGGCGTCGGCGATAGCGTGGGCTTCGGCGTGGAGCTGGAAAATCGCTACAAAGGCATTCGTACCCCGCACAAAATGAAATTCGGCGTCTCCGGCTGTACCCGTGAATGTGCGGAAGCTCAGGGTAAAGACGTGGGTATCATCGCCACTGAGAAAGGCTGGAACCTGTACGTTTGCGGTAACGGCGGGATGAAACCTCGTCATGCAGACCTGCTGGCAGCGGATATCGATCGCGAAACGCTGCTCAAGTACCTTGACCGTTTCATGATGTTCTACATCCGTACTGCCGACAAACTGACCCGTACCGCACCGTGGTTAGACAATCTGGAAGGCGGTATCGAGTATCTGAAGTCCGTCATCATCGACGACAAGTTGGGCCTGAACCAACATCTTGAAGAAGAGATGGCCCGTCTGCGTGAAGCTGTGGTGTGTGAGTGGACAGAAACCGTTAACACCCCATCCGCGCAGGTTCGCTTCAAACACTTTATCAACAGCGAAAAACGCGATCCGAATGTCCAGGTTGTGCCTGAACGTGAACAACATCGTCCGGCCACGCCTTATGAGCGTATCCCGGTGACTCTGGTGGAGGAAAACGCATGAGCCAGTGGAAAAACATCTGCAAAATCGATGACATTCTGCCTGCAACAGGCGTCTGCGCCCTGTTAGGTAACGAGCAGGTTGCGATTTTCCGCCCGTATCACAGCGACCAGGTGTTTGCGATCAGCAACATCGACCCGTTCTTTGAGTCCAGCGTGCTTTCTCGTGGGCTGATTGCTGAACATCAGGGCGAATTGTGGGTTGCCAGCCCGCTGAAAAAACAGCGTTTTCGCTTAAGCGACGGTCTGTGCATGGAAGACGAACAGTTCTCCGTGAAACATTACGAAGCGCGAGTGAAAGACGGCACGGTGCAACTGCGCGGTTAATTAATTTTGGGAGGCGCAACGCCTCCCCTTTTTTGACGTATTTGTAGGTCTTTTATTGGTAGGCCTGATAAGCGTAGCGCCATCAGGCAATTGCACAGGCACATTGCCGGATGGCGGCATAAATGCCTTGTCCGGCCTACGGTTACGATTTCTTTTTATTGTTTGTACTTCAAGGATAATCAACACATGTTCACAGACACTATTAATAAGTGTGCGGCTAACGCTGCGCGCATCGCACGCCTGTCGGCTAATAACCCGCTTGGATTCTGGATCAGTTCGGCAATGGCGGGAGCCTATGTGGGTCTCGGCATCATTCTTATTTTCACCCTCGGTAATCTGCTCGACCCGTCCGTTCGTCCTCTGGTGATGGGTGCAACCTTTGGTATCGCCTTAACGCTGGTCATTATTGCCGGTTCGGAACTGTTTACCGGTCACACCATGTTTCTGACACTCGGCGTCAAAGCAGGCACCATCAGCCACGGTCAGATGTGGGCTATCCTGCCAAAAACCTGGCTGGGTAACCTGGTCGGTTCCGTGTTTGTCGCCCTGCTTTACAGCTGGGGTGGCGGTAGCCTGCTGCCGGTCGATACCAGCATCGTCCATTCGGTTGCTCTGGCGAAAACGACCGCGCCTGCAATGGTTTTGTTCTTTAAAGGCGCACTGTGTAACTGGTTGGTTTGTCTGGCAATCTGGATGGCAATCCGTACCGAAGGCGCGGCAAAATTCCTCGCTATCTGGTGGTGTCTGCTGGCGTTTATCGCTTCCGGCTACGAGCACTCCGTTGCCAACATGACGCTGTTTGCCCTCTCCTGGTTCGGCCACCATAGCGAAGCCTATACCCTGTCAGGAATTGGTCATAACCTGTTGTGGGTGACACTCGGTAATACTTTGTCCGGTGTCGTATTCATGGGATTGGGTTATTGGTATGCTACGCCAAAATCGGAGCGTCCGGCTCCGGCAAAAATCAATCAGCCAGAGGCTGCTGCCAATAATTAAGGGGTAATGTCGTGGATCATTTGCCTATATTTTGTCAACTACGTGACCGCGACTGCTTGATCGTCGGCGGTGGTGATGTCGCAGAACGCAAAGCGCGGTTACTGCTGGAAGCGGGCGCTCGTTTAACGGTTAATGCGCTGGCGTTTATTCCGCAGTTCAAAGTATGGGCAGATGAAAACATGCTGACGCTGGTTGAGGGGCCGTTCGATGAGTCCCTGCTCGACACCTGCTGGTTGGCTATTGCCGCCACCGATGACGATACCGTCAACCAAAGCGTCAGCACCGCCGCAGAAGCACGCCGTATCTTCTGCAACGTGGTCGATGCGCCAAAAGCAGCCAGTTTTATCATGCCCTCCATTATCGACCGCTCACCGCTGATGGTGGCGGTCTCCTCCGGCGGGACATCGCCAGTGCTGGCCCGTCTGCTGCGTGAAAGGCTTGAATCCGTACTGCCTCAGCATCTGGGCCAGGTCGCGCAGTATGCCGGCAAGTTGCGCTCCCGAGTGAAGCAACAGTTTGCCAGCATGGGTGAACGTCGCCGCTTCTGGGAAAAATTGTTCGTGAATGACCGCCTGGCGCAGTCGTTGGCGAACAATGACCTGAAAGCCGTCGAGGAAACCACTGAGCAAATGCTCAGCGAACCGCTGGATCACCGTGGTGAAGTGGTGCTGGTTGGCGCCGGTCCTGGCGATGCCGGCCTGCTGACGCTGAAAGGGCTACAGCAGATCCAGCAAGCGGATGTCGTGGTCTATGACCGTCTGGTTTCCGACGACATCATGAACCTTGTACGCCGCGATGCAGACCGAGTGTTCGTCGGTAAACGTGCGGGCTATCACTGCGTACCGCAGGAAGAGATTAACCAGATCCTGCTGCGTGAAGCACAACAGGGCAAGCGCGTGGTACGACTGAAAGGTGGCGACCCGTTCATCTTTGGCCGCGGTGGCGAAGAGCTGGAAACGCTGTGCCATGCCGGAATTCCATTCTCTGTAGTGCCGGGTATTACCGCAGCCTCCGGTTGTTCTGCCTATTCCGGCATTCCACTGACCCATCGTGATTACGCTCAGAGCGTGCGTCTGGTTACCGGACACCTGAAAACCGGCGGAGAGCTGGACTGGGAAAACCTGGCAGCAGAGAAACAAACGCTGGTGTTCTACATGGGGCTGAACCAGGCGGCCACGATTCAGGAAAAATTGATCGAATTTGGCATGCAGCCCGATATGCCCGTCGCCCTGGTAGAAAACGGTACCTCCGTGAAACAGCGTGTCGTCAATGGCGAGCTGACTCAGCTAGGAGAGTTGGCGCAACAGGTTGAAAGCCCAGCGTTAATTATTGTTGGTCGTGTGGTAGGCCTTCGCGATAAGCTGAACTGGTTCTCAAACCATTAATTGAATGCAAATAAATGCCCTGACTCTCAGGGCATTTATTTTCTCGTTTATTATTCATGATTTATTCTCAAACCTGAATTAAGAAAGACTAAACTCATTCACCAACAAAATGAATCTGCGCTCTAATTTATAAAAAACACGTAAAATACCCTATTTATATCCGTACAACCCATAAATCTAATTCACATCCTAAATAATACATGACCATTGAGTAATTTGACGAAGCACGGTCATTCAGTGGCAAAATAATAAATTACCTCGAAATAAATTTATGCCTTCAATGGCATATTTTGTGCGTATTTATTTAAGGATGTCGATTATGCAAAGGAAAAAACTCATTGCTGTGGGTATTGCTCTTGCGTTGCAAACTTACTATCTCCCGGCGATAGCCGCAGATAGTAGCGACGATGACAATGATTGCCCTACTGATATATCCGTATTATCAAAAGCCGAACGTAACAAACTCTCCGCACGCTGCCTGGCAGATTATACAGAACAAGACAATCACTGGGGATGGATCGCAGGTGGTGTCGCTGCGCTAACAGCTGGTGTAGCGATAGGTATCGATAACAATGGCGGCGGCCATTCCCACCATAATGATACTCCGGCAACCCCATCAGATAATGGCGATGTAACGCCCACACCTCCTGACGACGATAGTGGCAATGTAACGCCCACACCTCCCGACGACGATGGCGGCGATGTAACGCCCACGCCTCCCGACGACGATGGCGGCGATGTAACACCTACACCACCTGATGATACCTCTGTTATTACCTTCAGTAACGGCGTCACCATCGATAAAGGCCTGAACACACTGACATTTGACGGCATCAAGCTGGATAGCGGCACGGACCTCGGCGGCGCCGTATGGAATTACGTCGAACAGGACGATCGGTGGCAGATCGCGTTACAAGACGGTAAAACGCTGCTGGTTTCCGACTGGAAAGTGACCGACGATAATGCCGCCGTCATTGAAGGTACGGTACAAGGAAGCGGCCTGTACTGGAAATATGACAGCCAGGGATATCTGATCGTTGCCGATGACCAGACAACCGTCGTCACTGGCGATGACGCATCAAATACTGCCGATCGCGGGGTTGATACCCGTGGTGAAGGTAAAACTGGCGTCATCATCTCCGGCGATCGGACAAACAACGCGTTAAGCGGTGATTCCTCCGTCAGCGATGGTGCGGTCGGCATCGTCATTACCGGTGACAACACCACCAATACGATTTCAGGACAAAGCAACGTCGACGGCGCAACCGGCGCGCTGATTTCAGGTAACGGCACCACCACCCGCATTTCCGGTGGCATTGACGTCACAGGTGGCGGCACCGGCATGGTGATCGATGGCAACGAAACCACGGTGGCGAATACCGGCACCTCTAACATCAGCGGTCAAGGTTCAACCGGCTCCATCGTCAATGGCGACAACTCGCACGTTATCAACGATGGCGAACTCTATGTGACCGACGGCGCTACCGGGGCAAAGATTACAGGTGATGATGTCCTCATCGACAACAAAGGCGATACCACCGCCAGCGGCGCAGGTTCTACCGGGCTATATATTGACGGCGACAACGCAACCATTAACAGCGAAGGGAAGCAGGATATTTCCGACGGCGCAACGGGCATCCTGATTAACGGCAACAGCGCCACCTTCGATAATATCGGCACCACCGATGTCAGCGGCGCAGGCTCTATCGGTATCAGCATCACCGGCGACAAAACCCGCATTACTAACGATGGTGAGCTAAACGTTACCGACGGCGCGACCGGAGCCAAAATGACAGGTGACGGTGCGGTGATTGATAACACCGGCGACTCAACGGTCACCGGCGCGGGGTCAACCGGGCTGTACATCGCGGGAAATAAGGCGCTGGTTATTGGCGAAGGAGATCAAACCATTGCGCAGGGCGCAACGGGTACCGTCATTGCGGGCGATAATTCCCGAATCGCGAATACGGGTGATATCACCGTGGATGGCGCGGGCTCTATCGCTGCAGTCATTGATGGAAATGATAATAGCCTGACTCAGGCAGGTGACATGCTGGTCACCAACGGCGCGACGGGTATCGTCACTGACGGGGCGGGTAACGAAATCAAAAACACCGGCAACGCGACCGTGCGCGATGCAAACTCCGTGGGTTTTGTGATCGATGGTGAAAGAAATGTCTTTAATAATAAAGGAAATATCGACGTCAGCCTGAATGGTACTGGCGCAGAAATGAGTGGCGACTCGTCACAGGCGACGCTGGATGGTGATATCAATGTGACCGCTGTCGAGGACAGCAACGGCCTATACCGTGGTGCACAGGGCCTCGATATGGCGGGTGATAACAATACGCTGAATATTACCGGCAACGTCACAATCAGCGGTGACTATGACGCAGATAGCCAGATGGCCAGCAACAGCGATACCCTCCAGGGAATCACCGTCAGCGGCACGAACAATCAGGTGGATCTAACCGGCTCACTTAACATCAATGTTAGCGATGTGAGCACGGTAAGTGGACAGTGGCTGGATACATACGGCCTCACGGTCAAAGGTAATGGCAATACCGTCAATCTGATGGGCGGTATTGATATCAACTACGCCGAAAATGGCGATGGCGAAGTATCGTCTGTTACAGGCATAAATATAGACGGAGCTAGCAGTGTCACATTAAGCGGTGAGTCCACATTGAATATCACCACCCTCCCCGGCGGCTCAGTGACACTGGCCAATGTACAAAACGGCGGCAGCTTAACGTTAGACCAAAACTCTGTAATTAAAATCACAGAAACAGTTTTGCCCAGTGAGCATTACACCTACAACGCAATATTAACCGCAAAAGGCCAGGGTTCATCGATCGATAATCAGGGAGCCATCGTTGATGACGGCGCTGTCGCCCTATTATTCGCCCGCAGCGGCGCACAGGCAAAAAACAGTGGCGATATTAGCGCCTATGCCACAAGCGGTCATGACAACCGTAATGCAATCACTGCGGCTACCGATCAAGGATCGATAGTTAGCAACGCAGCGGGAGGATCAATCACGCTGGTATCGTCACTAACCCCAGGCAGCGATGGAGGAATAGGAACCTTCCCGCTGATTTGGTACAGCAATACGCTGTACGCCATGCTGGCGGAAAACTACGGCGAAGTGAGCAACGAGGCAGGCGCCACAATAAATCTCCAGGGGGCGGGGGTCTATGGCGTATCCGCCAGTAAAGGGACGGCCCTCAATGCCGGAGATATTTACCTGGACGGCTTCGTCCCGACGCTGAACGACGATAATACCGTCGCCAGCAAAAGCTACTGGTCACCATCACAACTCTATCTGACCAGCTCGGCAATGGTGGCAGGCACCACCGACGGTGGTTATGGCGATGCAACCGCCACCAATACAGGCACCATTACCGTCAATAATGCGGGCTTCGGTATGATGGCACTTAACGGCGGCACAGCCATTAACCAGGGCACTATTAACCTGACCGCCGATGCAGGCGTCACCAAAACCGATGATAACCAACTGGTGGGCATGGCGGCGCTGAATGGTGGCATCGTGATTAACGACACCACAGGGACCATCAATATTGATGCCGATTACGGCAAGCCTTTCCTGACTGATAGCAAAAGTACCGTGGTTAACTACGGTACGGTCTGTTATGACAGCAACTGCCAGGGCAGCGACGACTACAACCCAACCGACAGCAACGTTTCCCTTACTTTTGCTGATGGCGATGTCATTACCGCCGCTGGTGAAACGCTTACCGGCGAAACCATCATTACCAATCCGATCGCAACGGAAACCGTACACATTAGCAACGCTGGCACCGTCAGCGGCGGCAAGGTCATCGTTAAAAATTACGGCGATTTAACCAATGCCGACACCGGCAGCATCAGCAGCGTCAGTATTGCAACAGGCGGCACCTATACCAACGAAGGTACAACAGCGGCAGTCTCCGTTGACGGCGGTGTCTTCAACAATACAGGCACAGTGACCGGGAAAACCGGCACCACCGTCGCAGGTTCCATTATCAACAACAGCGGGTCCATGAACACGGTTGAGCAATGGTCCAGCACCATGAACAATACCGGCATCGTGACGGACTGGACCGGCGCATCGGGTGGTGCGGTACTGAACAACAACGCTGGCGGCGAAGTCGATAAACTGACCTTCACCGCGGCGTCAACCGTCAATAACGCGGGCACCGTCAAAAACGGCTCCGTCGATAAAAACGGTACGCTCAATAACCTGGAAGGCGGCGTGATGACGCTGGCGGATAATAGCTTGTGGTCTGGCACCTTCAATAACTGGGGGACAGTGAACAGCGATGCCGATATCGCCACCGGCGGAAGCGGACACACGCTGTACAACGGCAGCACTGGCGTCATTAACGGGCAGGTCACTACCTCGAAAAATAATGGCGGCAGTAAAGCCATTAACGACGGCACCATCAACATTGATAAAACTAACAATGTGGCGATGTCCGCGCACGGCAGTGCGAAGATGGTCAATAACGGCACCATCAATGTGGGAACCGAAGGTACCACACAAACCGGTATGGTCGGGATGCAGCTGGAATCAGATGCCAAATCCGATGCGGTGATCGAGAATAACGGCACCATCAATATTTACGCCAGCAACTCCTACGCCTTCAGCCAGTTGGGCAGTAACGGCCATATCGTCAATAACGGCACAGTCTACATTGATGACAACGTGACCGGCTCCGGCTTTATCAAGCAGGATGGTAAAACCATTGAAGGCAGCGGCGAAAACGGCGACGGTACGGAAGTGCATTATGTTGACTTCACGGCCCCCACGGAACCTACCATTACCGATGGTACGACAACCGTTACCACCAGCGACAGTGCAGATTCAACGGCCACCAACAACCTGTCGGGCTATGTGGTCGGCACCAGCGCTGATGGCAGCGCCGGTAAGTTGATGGTCAGCAATGCCAGCATGAACGGCGTGGAGATTAACACCGGTTTTACCGCAGGTACTGCCGACACCACCGTCAGCTTTGACAACGTGGTCGAGGGCAGCAACCTGTCCGACGCAGGTGCCATTCAGTCCACCTCCGTGGTGTGGAATGCACAGGGCAGCACCGATGCCAGCGGCAACGTTGGCTCCACCGCTGAACTGAACAACGCGCTTAAGCAGGTGAGCGGCAGTCAGGCTATCACCGCGTTCCGTGAAGCCCGCGTGCTAAGCAACCGCTTTACCATGCTGACCGATGCCGCGCCGCAAATTAAAGATGGCCTGGCGTTCAACGTCGTAGCGAAAGGCGACCCACGCGCTGAGTTGGGCAACGATACCCAGTACGACATGCTGGCATTACGTCAGTCGTTGGATCTCACCGCCAGCCAGAATCTGACGCTGGAGTACGGTATCGCGCGCCTGGACGGTGACGGTTCGAAGACCGCGGGCGACAACGGCCTGACCGGCGGCTACAGCCAGTTCTTTGGTCTGAAGTACAGCATGGCGTTTAATGAAGGTCTGGCGTGGAAGAACAGCCTGCGTTATGACGTACACAACCTCGACAGCAGCCGTTCTGTCTCTTATGGCGACACCAACAAGGTGGCGGATTCCAACGCACGTCAGCAGTATCTTGAGTTCCGCAGCGAAGGGGCGAAAACCTTCACCATGCTCAACGATACGTTGAAAGTCACGCCGTACGCCGGGGTGAAATTCCGTCATACGCTGGAAGGCAGCTATAAAGAGCGTAGTGCGGGTGATTTCAACCTGTCGATGAACGCTGGCAGCGAAACCGCTGTGGATTCCATTGTCGGAATGAAGTTCGACTATACCGCTGAAAATGGCTGGAGCGCCAGCGCCACGCTGGAAGGCGGTCCGAACCTGAGCTACAGCAAAAGCCAGCGTACTGCGTCACTGCAAGGTGCCGCAGGTCAGTCCTTTAGCGTAGACGACGACCAAAAAGGCGGAGGCATCAACGGCCTTGCGACGGTCGGTGTGAAATACAGCGCCAAAGACGCCAGCCTGAATCTGGACGCTTACCAGTGGAAAGAGGACAACATCAGCGATAAAGGCTTTATGTTGAATTTCAGAAAAACATTTCGCTAATTAATTAAACCCGCAGCCTGGTATTATTTATTAATACCAGGCTTTTTTATTTAAATTCAATTCACTAATCGTATGTTTTATATATAAAGCGACATGTCCTTTTCTGGACTACTTAAAGTTTATGTTAGTTGATATCTTATCCGGCGAAAAATGGACTTCATCCATTTATAAATAGATATCTAACAAGGATTTTGACATGTTTAAATTTGCAAAAATCACCTTAGTTGCTGGTGTTCTGGCTACGCTGACCGCGTGTACTGGTCATATCGAAAACACAAAAAATAACTGCAGCTACGATTATTTCCTGCATCCAGCAATTTCGATTTCAAAAATTATTGGTGGCTGTGGCCCGGCTGCGAATCAGTAATAGAAGCGATTGCGCAGATACAAAAAAACCGGGAACTTCCCGGTTTTTTTAACAACACAGAGCGCATTACGGCTTGGCGACAAAACCAATCGCTTCGTAAACGGCTTTCAGCGTAACAGATGCGCGGGCGCTGGCTTTTTCTGCACCTTCTTTCATCACTTTCTGCAGGAAAGCTTCATCGTTACGGAAACGGTGATAGCGTTCCTGAAGCTCGGTCAGCATACCGGAAACGGCCTCTGCGACTTCACCTTTCAGATGACCATACATTTTGCCTTCGAAGTGCTGTTCCAGCTCCGGAATGCTCTTACCGGTGACGGCGGAGAGAATATCCAGCAGGTTGGAAACACCCGCTTTATTCTGCACGTCGTAGCGTACAACTGGCGGCTCTTCAGAGTCTGTCATCGCACGTTTGATTTTCTTAACCACAGATTTCGGATCTTCCAGCAGACCGATCACGTTGTTGCGGTTGTCATCCGACTTGGACATTTTCTTCGTCGGCTCCAGCAGCGACATCACGCGCGCGCCGGATTTAGGAATGAACGGCTCAGGCACTTTGAAGATGTCGCCATACAGGGCATTAAAGCGCTGGGCGATATCGCGGCTCAGTTCCAGATGCTGTTTCTGATCTTCGCCAACCGGTACCTGGTTGGTCTGATACAACAGGATGTCTGCCGCCATCAGTACCGGATAATCAAACAGACCGGCGTTGATGTTCTCCGCATAGCGCGCGGATTTGTCTTTGAACTGGGTCATACGGCTCAGTTCGCCGAAGTAGGTGTAGCAGTTCAGCGCCCAACCTAACTGTGCATGCTCCGGTACGTGAGACTGCACGAAAATGGTGCTTTTTTCAGGATCGATACCGCATGCCAGATACAGCGCCAGCGTATCGAGCGTTGCTTTACGCAGCTGCTGAGCATCCTGACGAACGGTGATGGCATGTTGGTCAACGATGCAGTAGATGCAATGGTAGTCATCCTGCATGCTCACCCACTGACGCAGCGCACCCATATAGTTGCCAATGGTCAATTCACCTGAGGGCTGTGCGCCACTAAAAACGATGGGCTTAGTCATTTTTTGATTCCTGATTTTCGCTATGCGGAAGCCCGAGAGCGGGCAGTAGTTCATTAATACGGTCGTAAATAACGTCGGGCTGGCTCAGCGCGATCGACTCGCCGTAGTTGTAGCCATAGGTCAGGCCAACGGACGGACAGCCAGCAGCTTTTGCCGCCTGAATATCATTGCGTGAATCCCCTACGAAGAGCATTTGCTCAGGCTTGATGCCAAGCTTACTTGCCACCAGCAGCAGCGGATCCGGATGCGGTTTTTTATTCTGCACGTCGTCACCACCGATGACCACGCTAAAGTACTTGGCGATATCTAATGCTTCGAGCAATGGCGCGACAAACGGGGTCGGTTTGTTGGTCACCAGACCCAGCGGCAATCCTTTCGCATGCAGCGCGCCCAGCGTGTCGGCAACATCAGGGAACAGGAATGTCCCCTCTTCTGCGACATCGCCGTAGTATCTGTCGAACAGCTTACGCAAAATACGTACCTGCTCCTCGGCGGGAATATCATCATCAACGGGCGGTTTACCCATCGTTTTACGTAATGTTGCGCGCTCCTGACGGGACCACGCCAGCGCGCGCTCCATCAGTACATCTGCACCGTTACCAATCCAGGTGATAACGCGTTCTTCTCCAGCAACCGGCAGTTCCAGCGCATACAGCGCCATGTCCACCGCTGCGGCTAATCCCGGCGCGCTGTCGACCAGCGTGCCGTCGAGGTCAAATGCAGCGCCCCGAATATCCTGAAACTTATCCATGACTTACCTTCGCCAGTTCATTGCGCATTTCATCAATGACTTTTTTGTAGTCTGGTTGGTCGAAAATGGCGGAGCCTGCAACAAACATATCTGCGCCTGCCGCGGCAATTTCACCAATGTTATTCACTTTGACGCCACCGTCCACTTCGAGGCGGATATCGTAGCCAGATTCATCAATACGACGACGCACTTCACGCAGCTTATCCAGGGTTTGTGGGATGAAGGACTGTCCGCCAAAGCCTGGGTTAACGGACATCAGCAGGATCACATCGAGCTTATCCATGACGTAGTCCAGATAGCTCAGCGGTGTTGCCGGGTTGAACACCAGGCCCGCTTTACAGCCATGCTCTTTGATCAGCTGTAAAGTGCGATCGACATGCTCGGAGGCTTCCGGATGAAAAGTAATGATGCTGGCGCCAGCGGCGGCGAAGTCCGGGACAATCCGATCGACCGGTTTCACCATCAGGTGAACATCAATCGGGGCGGTGATGCCATATTTACGCAGCGATTTCAGTACCATCGGTCCGATGGTCAGGTTCGGTACGTAGTGATTGTCCATGACGTCGAAGTGCACGACATCGGCACCGGCAGTCAGCGCTCTCGCGGTGTCCTCACCCAGGCGGGCAAAATCAGCCGACAGAATTGAGGGGGCGATCAAATACTGTTTCATCCGCTTCTCCTTGAGATTTATTTCTTCGCAGGCGTTACGACTCCTGGTTTATACAGTGCCAGCAGTTCGTTCACCTTTTTACGCGTGCCGCCATTGCTGCTTATGCTGCGCCGCACTTTGACCTGAAAATGTTTCGCCGCTCGGTACCATTCACGGGTATCGGGCGTATCGTGGTTCGAAATTAACACCGGGATCTGCTTACTGACCAGCTTTTCTGCCATCTCGGCCAAATGCGCCTGCTCTTTCGGGCTAAAGCTGTTGGTGTGATACGCAGTGAAATTTGCCGTCGCCGAAAGCGGTGCATAAGGCGGGTCACAATAGACCACAGAGTTGCTATCCGCACGGTTCATGCACTCTTCATAGGAGAGGCAATGAAACTCCGCATTCTGCGCTTTCTCAGCAAAATGGTACAACTCAGCTTCCGGGAAGTAAGGTTTTTTATAACGCCCAAACGGGACGTTAAACTCGCCGCGCAGGTTATAACGGCACAATCCGTTGTAACCAAAGCGGTTCAGATACAAGAACAGCACTGCTCTGCGGAACGGATCCTCGCTGGCATTAAATTCTTCTCTGAACCGATAGTACACCTCAGCCTGATTGGTTTCAGGCATAAACAGCTCACGCGAAGCCTGCACATACTCATCGGTACGCGTCTTCACGATGTTATAGAGACTGATAAGGTCGCTGTTGATATCGGCAAGAATATAACGAGAAAAGTCGGTGTTGAGAAACACCGACCCGGCACCCACGAAAGGTTCAATCAGGCACTCACCCTGAGGTAAATGCCGTTTGATATCATCAAGCAGGGGGTATTTCCCCCCTGCCCATTTCAAAAAAGCGCGATTTTTTTTCATGCTGACTAACTAATTACACCTTCTCCGGCTGTGGAGAAAGCTCCGACAGCATCCTGCGCTTTAGTCTTTGTCCCGCAATTGGGCGAAACATCAAACCATTGCAGAACATATCCTATCTTACTTCAAATCGGCCTGAACCTGATGCAGCGGTTTTGCCCACGGGTTTTTCGCCTGAATATCAGCGGGTAACGTAGACACTGCACGTTTCGCGTCTTCTTTAGACGCATACACGCCTGTCACCAGAACATACCACGGTTGACCGTTACGCGTCGTCTGGTACACCACGTAGTTCTTCAGGTTTTCTTTCTTCGCCCAACCGTTCAGGTTGTCGTAGTTAGAAGAACTGCTGAGCTGCAGCGTGTAATGGCTGGACGGCGCAGATTTTAACGCTCCAACATTACCTGCACTTTTCGCTCCGCCAGCAACAGGCGTTGTCGTTGTTGCTGTCGCCGTTGGCGCAGGCGTTGCGGTCTGCGTTGGCGTCGCAGTTGCTTTCGGCTCAGCGGTCGCTTTCGGCGTAGCGGTTACCACAGGTGCTTTAGTTGTGGTGGTCGGCGCGGTAGCAGTTACGGTTGGTTTTGCCTGAGCAACAGGTTTCGGCTCTGTCGGCGTCGCTTTCACCGTAGTTTGCGGTTTGCTCTTCGGCTCAATAACGGCCTGTTTACGTTCCTGGCGCGTAGCAGCAGGACGCTCAGTCGTTTCCGTTTTCGCCGTCTGGCGCGCAGCATTACCATTACGCATCGGCGCAACGGTCGCAGGTTCGGTCGGCAGCGTAGAGTTAACCACGGCGTTGTTAACCTGCTCCTGACCCTGCGGTTGTGTCAGAGCATTGTTCAAATCGCCCTGCACTTCAACACGCTGCTGGCCTTCGGTTGCCGCAGTTGCCTGACCTTGAGTCGGGGTAGAGGAAATCGGTGGCAGGGAAACATCCTGCTGGGTATTGCCAGCGGTCTGCTCAGTGCCCGTTGCAGGAGCCGTTGCGCTCGCCTGATCCGTTGCATTGCTGCCAGAAAGATCGATGCTCTTCTCACCAGATGCTGCCTGCTCATTGGAAGAAGATGAGGGGGCTTTCAGCGCAGAACCAATGCCGATAATCAGCAGCAGCAGTACCAGAACACCCACACCCATCATCATATATTGGCGGGAGGCAGGTTTGCTGGCGGCTTTCTTACGCTTGCGCGGACGACGTTCTACACGCTCTTCATCCACGGCATCGTCATCAGATTCATACTCTTCTTCAATGTCCTGCTCTTCTTCACGCTCTTTGCGTGCACGTGCAGGACGGCGATCGTCAGCATCCAGATCAACATCATCAAAATTGATTTGCGGCTCATTATCGCGTTCAGACGATTGACGAGAACGACCAGTACGACGATCGCTGGGATCGGGTTTCAGCTCGTCTTCTGGTTTGAATTCATCCATTTAACACCCCACTCAAAGGTTAATGCTTACGACTTTGCACATAACCTGAAGCTAAAAGACCTACGTTTCGCAACGTAAGCCTGACCTTTCTTGTTGTTACGCCTGCTGGCAATCAGCAATAGCGTTAAGAACCACCTCGTGCGACACTCCGCCGCGCACTTCACTCTTCCCTATCGCTCGCGGAAGCACCAAACGAATCTCTCCCGCTAACACTTTTTTATCTCGCAGCATGTGCGGCAGATAAGCCTCGGTGGACATTTCACGCGGCCCATTCACCGGTAAGCCTGCTCGCTGTAACAGCGTAATGATGCGCTGCGTATCAGCGGAGGTGAACTGACCCAAACGTTCTGACGTACGGGCAGCCATTACCATACCTGCTGCGACTGCTTCACCATGTAACCAATTGCCATAACCCATTTCAGCTTCGATCGCATGGCCAAACGTGTGTCCCAGATTCAGTAAAGCACGTAAGCCCATTTCACGCTCGTCTGCTGCGACAACTTCTGCTTTCAGCTCACAACAACGACGGATACAGTACGCCATTGCCGGACCATCCAGACGCAGTAACGCATCCAGATTGTCTTCCAGCCAGCTGAAAAATTCGCCGTCAAGAATGATGCCGTATTTGATCACTTCCGCCAGCCCCGATGCCAGCTCACGCGCAGGAAGCGTTTTCAGACAATCGAGATCCACCACCACGGAGGCCGGTTGGTAAAACGCGCCAATCATGTTTTTACCGAGGGGATGGTTTACGGCGGTTTTGCCGCCAACGGAGGAGTCGACCTGCGACAACAGAGTTGTCGGGACTTGAATAAAACGAACACCACGTTGATAGCTGGCTGCCGCAAAACCGGTCAGATCGCCAATCACGCCGCCGCCAAGGGCAACTAACGTGGTATCACGACCATGCGGTTTTTGCAGTAACGCGGTGAAAACCGTATCCAGAACCGTCAGGCTTTTATACTGCTCGCCATCGGGAAGGATAACGCTATCAACGTTAACACCCGCCTGTTCAAGTACGCCGCGAACCTTATCGAGATAAAGGGGAGCCAGGGTTTCGTTGGTCACCAACATAACCTGATCGCCCGATTTCAGCGGTAAGAATGAAGCTGGCTCATTGAACAAACCAGCCGCGATGGTGATAGGGTAACTACGTTCCCCGAGAGTGACTGTGATCCTCTCCATTACGCGACATCCACCTTAGTTACTTGTACCCGCAGACGAGTGTGTATTCAGCCAGAATTAGTTGCTTTCCAACATATGAATAATCTGGTTTGCTACGACTTTTGCGCTCTGATCGTCGGTGCGAATGGTCACGTCAGCAATCTCTTCGTACAGAGGATTGCGTTCGTCAGCCAACGCTTCCAGAACTTCACGAGGCGGTGATTCTACCTGCAGCAGCGGGCGTTTCTTGTCACGTTGAGTACGTGCAAGTTGTTTTTCAATTGTCGTTTCAAGATAGACCACGACGCCACGCGCGGAAAGACGGTTACGTGTTTCACGTGATTTTACAGAGCCACCGCCAGTTGCCAGCACAATACCCTGTTTTTCCGTCAACTCGTTGATGACTTTTTCTTCGCGATCACGGAAGCCGTCTTCACCTTCTACATCGAAGACCCAGCCCACATCAGCTCCGGTTCGTTTCTCAATCTCTTGATCAGAATCGTAAAATTCCATATTGAGTTGTTGAGCTAACTGGCGCCCAATAGTGCTTTTTCCGGCACCCATAGGCCCAACCAGAAAGATATTGCGTTTCTCTGCCATTTTTTCGGTACTACTAAGACTATTCGTTAATGGTAAACCCGCTTCGCAGACACCCAGCGCAGCAGGACATGAACTGAAACCTCATAAGATATTGCGAGAGTCAGACTGAAAATTATCTCAATACTCAAGCGGGTTTGGCAACTGAATAAATCACCAAACCTAACGCATTTCTGGTCGTGGCAGGCATGCTACCCTGCAAACATCAGACCTGGCGACGTATCGCGCAGTCAAATGACACCCAATAAGCCTATGGCACACCACCGGAAAGGCAAAGCGTATTCACTGCCGCATAAGTAAAGAAAAGTACCGACGCTCAAATCGGTACTCCTTGTATGCTAAATACACCCTCACGTCAAATCCCTGAAACGTGTTCAGTGCAAAAACAACGGCTTTTCATGCATAAGTTATTCCGTTGAAACCAGTCTGGGCGTAATAAAGACCACTAATTCGCGCCGTTCGTCTTCTTTACCATCATGGCGAAAAAGAGAGCCAAGCCAGGGAATGTCGCCTAATAGCGGCACGCTGTCGGCTGCGGATTTATTCTTATGTGAAAAAATCCCGCCAAGCGCAATCGTCTCGCCGCTTTTTACCTCGACCTGCGTTTCAATCTCCTGCTTGTCGATAGCCAGCACTTCGCCATCTGCCTGCTGTAGAACCTGTCCGGGAACATTCTGGCTGATATGCAGTTTCAGCCTGATTCTCCCTTTCTGCAACACCGTTGGTGTTACCTCCATCCCCAGTACCGCTTCCTTGAACTCGACGGATGTCGCACCGCTTTCACCGCTGGAGACCTGATAAGGGATCTCACTGCCCTGCTTAATACTGGCAGGTTGCAGGTGAGATGCCAGTAATCGTGGACTGGCGATGATATCCAACTGCTGTTTTTGCTCCAGCGCAGACAACTCCAGTTCCAGTAAACGACCGTTAATACGGCCAATGTTAAATCCCACACGGGATGTGGCGGTGGCTACAGAAAGGTCGCTGGCGAGCGTCGTGACATTCCCAACCGCCCCCGAGTGTTGTGCGTCAGCCAGCGACCACTTCACTCCCAGCTCGCGCAAACTTTTTTCATTAATAGTCACGATATCCGCCGCCAGTTCGACCTGGGCAACCGGCAAATCCATTTCCGATACCCACTTTTCCAGGGTGTTAAGCGCAACGCTATTATCACGCAGCAGTAAGCGGTTGGTCCGTTTATCCACCGTCATGCTTCCCTTGGCACTGAGCAGCTTTTCTCCTGCTTTTGCCAGCTCGGCAGCATCGGCATAGTGCAAAATAATGCTGCGCTGCTCCAGCGGCATACTGGCCTGAATACGCGCCTGTTCATTGTCCTGGCGGGCCGCATTTTCACTCTGCCATTGAACAGAATGTACATGCAGGATGTTTCCCTCCTGGCGTAATACCAGTCCGGCACTTTTTACCACCGTCTGCAATGCCTGCTTCCAGGGGACATCCGTCAAATGCAGCGACAGCACACCGCTGACATCTGGCGAAACCACCAGGTTTTTCTGTTCCTGTTCAGCCAGCGCCTGCAATACTTGCGTAACCGGCACATCATCGACCACCAGCGTCACGTTTTGCGGTTTCGTCGCCAGTGCGCTCGTTATCCCGACCGCCAGCGCTATTACTATCCACGCTATCCATCGCTTCATTTACCGCTCCTTGTCGTTGCCACTGCCACCGCGGCGGTTCGCAGTTTTTTTCTGTGCCCAGGGTTATGTTCTGGGCCGTTATCTGCGTAATCGTCCAACCGTTTTTCAGGACGTCATTTGGCTTAACCCGCCGCCATTTTTTCTGGCTATCCTGAACGATGCCAATGGGTCGCGTGCCCTGGCTCACCATGCCCTGAAAACGCCATGTCGACAGCTCAGCAATTTGGCAACGGTCCTCCGGCGGCAGGAAGGGATTACGCATACCGGTGAGCATCAGTACGCTTACGCATATCAACAGCCAGCGTTCAACCGTCATTCAGACGCTCCAGCTGTAGCGTTAGCAGCAGCTCCGTGTCTTCTGCGCTAAGCGAAAATCGGCTGACGTTCATCCCCTGATCCGCCAACTGGACAAACGTCTGCGGGATAGCATCCCAGGCCGATATCAGCGCCATCTCTCCGCCTTGCGCAGAGGGTTGCCAGTGGATAAGACGAGTAAGTGAAGTCTGAAACAGTAGTGGAGAGAACAGGGTCAGTTTCTCTTCCGGCTCTGCTGGTGATGCCGCCAGCAGATAGACATCTCGCCATTGCATCTGAATAGCTGCCCGTTGCTGGACCAGCGTCTCGCGTTGCATCGTCCGCTCCCGCGCTACGGGATAAAGACATAACGTCACCAGTATGAGTAGCCCCAACATCCAGCCGCACCAGCAGATGAGTCGAAAGCGCGGCGACTGCGCTAACCAGACATCACAGAGCGTTATCATGCGCACCGCTCCGTGTCAGTCGATAGTGGAATTGCCAGCGTCCCTGCGCATCCTGCTGCGTTTCACCGGAGCTGCTCAACTGAAATAATGGCCGCTGGCGTAATTGCGTTTCCAGAGTCTTCAGCGCGGCAAAGTTCAGCGTGTTTCCCGTCAGTTCCAGCGTGTCCTGTTGCCAGGTCATTTTTGTTAACCACGCCTGCTCAGGCAGTAATTCCGCCAGCTCTTGCAATACCGACTGCCAGCTTCGGGTCTGCTCACGCTGTTTGTTCCGTGCCTGCACCTGTTGCCATCGTTGCTGGCGCTGCTGCATACGCGGCTTTAGCGCCATTAAGGCCTCGACACGCGTCTTTTCGGCATCTGCCAGCAACAATTCAGCCCGATTTTCTACACTCAACACGCTGTAATTGCGCAACAACACGCCAATACTAAGCAGTAGCGAAGCGCTAAATAAGATGCCCCAGAAGCGCAGGCAAGCGTAACGCCGAGTCTGACGCCAGGGCAGAAGATTAATGGTCGCTATCATCGGTACGCGCCTCCCATAGCGAGTCCCAGCGCAATGGCGAAGTGATGACTTTGCGTTGGAATGGGCGGCTGGCGTACAGACACGGCGCTCAAAGGATCGAAGCCGCCAGGGAAGCATTGCGCAATGGCTGTCGTGGGCAGAGATAATGTCGTGGCAAGCTCATCGATACTGCCAATATCGCCCGTTGATTTACGTCCCCATACCGAACGGGTCGCCCATAACCACTGGGCGTCATCACGCCATACCAGACACTGCTGATGTTCTGGCAAGAAGGGAATAAATCGCTGTAACGCGCTGGCATCCGGCGTAATCGCCGTAACCTGCACCTTCAGGGTTTGGATAAGCGTCAGAAGCGCTGAAATCTCTTTGCTTTGCGCAGCAGTGACGTTAAATGCCGGGCTCAACGTGTCTTCGCTATAATCAAAATGCAGCGCATCCGGCGCCATATCGAGTTCACGCGCCATCGAACCGGACAACCATGCGGTTTGCTCTGGCTCGCGTAACGTCATTGTCGGACGAGGAAACTTTTTTTGTAACGTCCTGTTGGCGGGAAAAGAGAGATGAATATGGTGTCGGCGAGGAAGCTCCCGGCTCCACGGCAGCAGCGCGGCGACCAGCTGTTCAGGCTCGCGAATGTGGCCATCGACGATAACCTGCGGCGCCAGCGGTATACGCCACCAGCGTTGCAGATACCAACCTGATGCTTCACGAACGATAGCGACAGCCAGCGCTTCATGTTGCTGAATATGCAGACCAATTTTCCAGATATTGAAAGCCATTGCTGATGATCTCCTTATCACCCGTCGCTTTAACGGGTATATCAATGCGTCTGGCTTGCCTTTATACTACCGCGCGTTTGTTTATAAACTGCCCAAATGCCACTAAATGGGAAATCTCCAGTGAAGTTCGTAAAGTATTTATTAATCCTTGCAGTATGTTGCATCCTGCTGGGAGCAGGCTCGATTTATGGCCTTTATCGCTATATCGAGCCGCAATTACCTGACGTCGCGACGCTCAAAGATGTGCGTTTACAGATCCCGATGCAGGTTTACAGCGCTGACGGCGAGCTAATCGCGCAATATGGCGAGAAACGTCGAATCCCGGTCACGCTGGATCAGATGCCGCCGGTAATGGTTAAAGCCTTTATCGCCACAGAAGACAGCCGCTTTTATGAGCACCATGGGGTAGACCCGGTGGGGATCTTCCGTGCGGCCAGCGTCGCATTGTTCTCTGGTCACGCGTCGCAAGGGGCGAGTACCATTACCCAACAGTTGGCGAGAAACTTCTTCCTGAGCCCGGAACGTACGCTGATGCGTAAGATCAAAGAAGTGTTCCTGGCGATCCGCATTGAACAACTGCTGAGTAAAGATGAGATCCTCGAACTGTATCTGAACAAGATCTATCTGGGGTATCGCGCCTATGGCGTGGGTGCTGCCGCGCAGGTCTATTTCGGTAAGACGGTGGATCAACTCAGCTTAAGTGAAATTGCGGTGATTGCCGGTCTGCCAAAAGCGCCGTCAACCTTCAACCCGCTCTATTCGATGGACCGTGCAACCGCGCGACGTAACGTTGTACTGTCGCGTATGTTGAGCGAAAACTACATCACGCAGGCCCAGTACGATCAGGCGCGCGGCGAGGCCATTGACGCTAACTACCACGCGCCGGAAATCGCTTTCTCTGCACCGTATCTGTCTGAAATGGTGCGCCAGGAGATGTATAACCGTTATGGCGAGAAAGCCTATGAAGACGGGTATCGCATCACCACCACCATTACGCGCAAAGTACAGCAGGCAGCTCAGCAGGCAGTACGTAACAACGTGATGGATTACGACATGCGCCACGGCTACCGCGGCCCGTCGAACGTGCTGTGGAAAGTGGGCGAAAGCAGTTGGGACAGCAAGAAAATTACCGATACGCTGAAAGCGCTGCCGACTTATGGCCCCCTGCTGCCGGCGGTTGTTACCAGCGCCAATCCGCAGGAAGCCATTGCCGCGTTGGCGGATGGTACATCAGTGTCATTACGGATGGATGGTATGCGCTGGGCGCGTCCTTACCGTTCGGATACTCAACAAGGCCCAACGCCGCGTAAAGTGACCGACGTAGTACAGACTGGCCAGCAAATCTGGGTACGCCAGGTGGGAGATGCCTGGTGGCTGGCGCAAGTGCCGGACGTCAACTCCGCCCTGGTCTCCATCAATCCGCAAAACGGCGCGGTGCTGGCGCTGGTTGGTGGTTTTGACTTCAACCAGAGCAAGTTTAACCGTGCAACCCAGGCGTTACGCCAGGTGGGCTCCAACATCAAGCCATTCCTGTATACCGCCGCAATGGATAAAGGTCTGACGCTGGCGAGCATGCTCAACGACGTGCCGATCTCCCGCTGGGATGCCGGTGCTGGTTCCGACTGGCAGCCGAAGAACTCCCCGCCGCAGTACGCCGGTCCTATCCGCTTACGTCAGGGGCTGGGTCAGTCGAAAAACGTGGTGATGGTACGCGCCATGCGCGCCATGGGTGTGGATTACGCGGCAGAGTATCTGCAACGTTTCGGTTTCCCGGCACAGAACATTGTGCATACCGAGTCACTGGCGCTGGGTTCGGCTTCGTTCACGCCGTTGCAGGTGGCGCGCGGTTACGCGGTGATGTCTAATGGCGGCTTCCTGGTCGATCCGTATTTCATCAGTAAGATCGAAAGCGATATGGGCGGCGTTATCTTCGAAGCGAAGCCGAAAATTGCCTGCCCGGAATGCGATATTCCGGTGATTTACGGCGATACCCAGAAATCTAACGTGCTGGAAAACAGTAACGTAGAAGATGTCGCCGTCTCGCAGGAACAGCAGAATGCCGCCGTGCCTATGCCGCAGCTTGAGCAGGCGAACCAGGCACTGGTCGCGCAAAGCGGAACACAAGAGTACGCTCCGCACGTGATCAACACGCCGCTGGCCTTCCTGATAAAAAGCGCGCTGAACACCAATATCTTTGGTGAACCAGGCTGGATGGGAACCGGTTGGCGCGCAGGTCGCGATTTACAGCGTCATGATATCGGCGGGAAAACCGGGACTACCAACAGCTCTAAAGATGCGTGGTTCTCCGGTTACGGACCAGGGGTAGTAACGTCGGTATGGATCGGCTTTGATGACCATCGCCGCAACCTTGGTCATACAACGGCTTCCGGCGCGATCAAGGACCAAATCTCCGGCTACGAAGGCGGTGCGAAGAGTGCGCAGCCTGCATGGGATGCTTACATGAAATCCGTACTGGAAGGTGTGCCTGAACAGCCGCTGACGCCACCGCCGGGTATCGTGACGGTTAATATCGATCGCAGCACAGGACAACTGGCGAACGGTGGCAATAGCCGCGCTGAGTACTTCATTGAAGGCACTCAGCCGACGCAACAGGCGGTGCATGAGGTGGGGACAACCATTATCGATAATGGTGAGACACACGAACTGTTCTGATCGATTGCCGGATGGCGCTTCGCTTATCCGGCCTACAATTTCGGTACAATTATTTGATCTTCCGGAATTTTGTAGGCTGGATAAGGTATCAGTTGGCAATCGTAATTAAAGCCGTCCCTGCCCTTTCAGCCATTCACGGACGAGGAACAGCGCACTGACATTACGTGCTTCATGAAAATCAGGATCTTCCAGCAGGTCCATCAAATGCGCCAGCGGCCAGCGCACCTGCGGTAATGGCTCGGGTTCATCACCCTCCAGCGATTCAGGATATAAGTCCTCTGCCACCACGATGTTCATCTTGCTGGAGAAATAAGATGGCGCCATGCTGAGTTTCTTTAAAAACGTCAGATCTTTTGCGCCAAACCCCACCTCTTCTTTCAGCTCCCGATTCGCCGCCTCAAACACGCTTTCGCCAGGATCGATTAATCCCTTGGAAAAACCCAGTTCGTAGGACTCGGTCCCGACCGCGTATTCGCGAATAAGGATCAGATGGTCGTCAACAATCGGCACAATCATTACCGCTTCACGCGTGGATGGACGCATACGTTCATAAACGCGGCGTACGCCATTGCTGAACTCAAGGTCCACGCTTTCGACCTTAAACAGCCGGGATTGGGCGATGGTTTCCACTTTCAAAATCGTGGGTTTCTGTAATGATTTGCTCATTGTGAGGATCTTTGCTGTGAAATCTGGGGTTATTGTGCGATATACCGCACGGTTTCGGCAATGTGAATTGCCGTTTATTTACATTTATGTAACGTACTAAAAGTTAATCCCTATTTCAAATTAAAAGTCAATAGGTTGAAATAACTCCAGGAATTTGCTGATATTCCATTTTTGGTGATTTTGCTATGATTCGCATTTACTGGGCTGTACTTAAAGATGCTCAAGTTCGACTCCACACTTGCCGATAGCCAACCACAGAATCACGAATATTGAACAGGGTGCGACTGACCACGCCTGACAGACTAAGTAAGATGGGGAAAGCATGAGCACCATTCTGATTTTTTTAGCTGCTTTGCTGGCCTGCTCATTGCTTGCAGGATGGCTACTCAAATCAAAATCCAGGCAGAAAAATTTACCCTTGAGCAGCGTCTTCTCAGACGCCTCGAAACGTAAACTCACACCTGAAGAACGCAGCGCAGTCGAAAACTATCTCGAAAGCCTTAGTCAAATTCAGCAAGTACCCGGTCCCACAGGAGCCAGTGCTGCACCGGTCTCATTAACGTTGAATGCCCAAAGTAATAGCGTCATCGTGCTTACTCGTTCGATTACACGTTACGGCATTACCACCGACGATCCTAACAAATGGCGCTACTATCTTGATTCCGTTGAGGTACATCTTCCCCCTTTCTGGGAACAATACATCAACGACGAAAACAGCGTTGAGATAATCCACACCAATACGATACCGCTGGTTATCTCGTTGAACGGCCATACGCTGCAGGAATATATGCAGGAAGCGCGAGGTTATGCGTTACAGCACACCGCTTCTACCCAGGCGTCCATTCGTGGTGAAGAAAGTGAGCAGATTGAACTGCTGAATATTCGCCAGGAAACCCATGAAGAATATGCGCTCAGCCGCCCTTCGGGATTGCGCGAGGCGTTACTGATAACCGCCTCATTCCTGCTGTTCTTTTTCTGTTTGGTTATCCCGAATACGTTTGTTCCGTGGGCAGTTGGTGGCGCGGTGTTGCTGTTAGCTGCGGGTCTGTGGGGATTGTTCGCCCCGCCGTCCAAAAGCGCCCTGCGGGAAATTCATTGTCTGCGCGGTACGCCACGTCGCTGGGGGTTATTTGGCGAAAACGACCAGGAACAAATTAATAATATCTCGCTGGGTATTATTGATCTGATCTACCCACCTCACTGGCAACCTTACATCGCCCAAGACCTTGGCCAGCAAACGGATATCGATATTTATCTCGATCGCCACGTTGCCCGCCAGGGGCGTTTTTTATCTCTGCACGATGAAGTGAAAAACTTCCCGTTACAGCACTGGCTGCGCAACGCCGTCATCGCAGGCGGCTCGTTACTGGTACTGCTGATGCTGCTGTTTTGGATCCCGCTGGATATGCCGATAAAGGTCACGCTCTCCTGGATGAAGGGCGCGCAAACTATCGAAGCCACCAGCGTTAAACAGCTCGAAAACGCGGGCGTTCGCGTGGGTGACACGCTGCACCTGAGTGGTACGGGTATGTGTAACATTCATACCCAAGGAAGCTGGAATGCGCAGCCTGCCACGCCGTTTATGCCTTTCGATTGCTCGCAAATTATCTGGAATGACGCGCGCGCATTGCCGCTGCCTGAGTCTGACCTGGTGAATAAGGCTACCGCGCTCACGCAGGCCGTGAGCCGTCAGCTGCATCCCAAACCTGACGATGACTCTCGCGTCAGCGCATCGCTACGCTCAGCAATCCAAAAGTCCGGCATGGTATTACTGGACGATTTTGGTGAGATTGTCCTGAAAACGGCCGATCTGTGTGCAGCCAAAGATGAATGTGTGCGCTTAAAAAATGCGCTGGTTAACCTCGGTAACAGTAAAGACTGGGCCGCGCTGGTGAAACGGGCAAACGCAGGCAAACTGGATGGCGTGAACGTGCTGCTGCGTCCGGTAAGCGCAGAGTCACTGGATAATCTGGTAAATACCTCTACGGCACCGTTTATTTCACGCGAGACTGCACGAGCAGCCCAGGCGCTGAATAGCCCTGCCCCTGGCGGTTTCCTGATTATCAGTGATGAAGGCAGCGATCTGGTCGATCAGCCGTGGCCGACGACCTCGCTATATGACTATCCACCTCAGGAACAGTGGAACGCCTTCCAGCGCCTGGCACAGATGCTAATGCAGACGCCGTTTCGCGCGGAGGGGATCGTCACCAATATTTCGACTGACGCCAATGGCACCCAGCACATTGGACTGCACCGTATCCCGGACCGCTCAGGTTTATGGCGCTACCTTGGCACGACGCTGCTGATGTTCTCCATGCTCGGATGCGCTATCTACAACAGCATACAGGCATTCAGACGCTACCAGCGTCACCGCACCCGCATCGCGGAAATTCAGAGCTACTACGAAAGTTGCCTCAATCCAACACTGATTGATAACCCGGAAAGCCTGATTCGATAACACGCTCGCGCGACAGGATATGCTACCCTGTCGCGCATCATGTTTTCTTCTGGGGAGTTTCCATGCATATCAATATTGCCTGGCAGGATGTCGACACCGTGTTGTTAGATATGGACGGCACGCTGCTCGACCTGGCATTCGATAACTATTTCTGGCAAAAACTGGTGCCGGAAACCTATGGCGCGAAGCAGGGTATCTCTCCTCAGGAAGCTCAGGACTATATTCGTCAGCAGTATCATGCCGTGCAGCATACGCTAAACTGGTATTGCCTTGATTACTGGAGCGAGTGCCTGGATCTGGATATTTGCGCCATGACCACGGAACAGGGACCGCGCGCCGTTTTGCGCGAAGATACCGTACCGTTTCTTGATGCCTTAAAAGCCAGCGGCAAACGCCGTATTCTGCTCACCAACGCGCATCCGCATAATCTGGCGGTGAAGCTTGAGCATACCGGTCTGGCCTCACACCTTGATTTATTACTTTCCACCCACACATTTGGTTATCCCAAAGAGGATCAGCGGTTATGGCACGCTGTGGCTGAAGAAACGGGAATGAGTGCAGAGAAGACGCTGTTTATTGACGACAGCGAACCCATTCTCGACGCCGCTGCTCTGTACGGTATTCGTTACTGCCTCGGCGTGACCAATCCCGACTCCGGCATCGCCGAAAAACAGTACGCACGCCATCCGTCACTGAATGACTACCGCCGACTGATCCCCTCACTGATGTGAAGGAGACGCCATGAAAGAAAAGCCCTCTGCTGAAGTCAGGCTGGATAAATGGCTGTGGGCTGCACGCTTTTACAAAACGCGTGCGCTAGCCCGCGAAATGGTTGAAGGCGGTAAGGTGCACTACAACGGCCAGCGCAGTAAGCCAAGCAAGATTGTCGAGCTGAACGCCACCCTCACCCTTCGCCAGGGAAATGACGAACGAACAGTCATTATCAAGGCCATTACCGAGCAGCGTCGCCCGGCAACGGAAGCCGTTACGCTGTATGAAGAAACCGCGGAAAGCGTGGAAAAACGCGAAAAAATGGCGCTGGCGCGTAAACTTAACGCGTTAACCATGCCGCACCCGGACAGACGACCGGACAAGAAAGAGCGCCGCGACCTGTTACGATTTAAACACGGCGACAGCGAGTGACTGTCACCTGCAAGAGAGATGATTATGCCGCAACATGACCAATTACATCGTTATCTGTTTGAAAACTTTGCCGTGCGCGGCGAGCTGGTGACCGTATCGGAAACCCTGCAACAGATCCTCGAAAATCATACTTACCCGCAGCCGGTCAAAAACGTGCTGGCTGAGCTGCTGGTTGCCACCAGCCTGCTCACCGCCACGCTGAAATTTGCCGGTGATATCACTGTGCAGTTGCAGGGTGATGGTCCGCTGAGCCTGGCCGTCATCAACGGCAACAACAATCAGCAGATGCGCGGCGTGGCCCGCATGCAGGGTGATATTCCTGAAGATGCCGATCTGAAAACGCTGGTGGGCAACGGTTACCTGGTGATCACCATTACCCCGGAAGAAGGCGAGCGTTATCAAGGCGTGGTCGGTCTGGAAGGTGACACGCTGGCAGCGTGTCTGGAAGATTACTTCATGCGTTCTGAACAGCTGCCGACACGCCTGTTCATCCGCACTGGCGACGTTGATGGCAAACCCGCTGCTGGCGGAATGCTGCTGCAGGTAATGCCGGCGCAAAACGCGCAGGCAGATGATTTCGATCACCTGACAGCCCTGACCGAAACCATCAAAGCCGAAGAGCTGCTGACGCTGCCGGCCAACGAAGTGCTGTGGCGCCTGTACCACGAAGAAGAGGTTACTCTCTACGATCCGCAGGACGTTGAGTTCAAATGCACCTGTTCACGCGAACGCTGCGCGGGCGCACTGAAAACGTTGCCGGACGAAGAAGTGGACAGCATTCTGGCGGAAGAAGGCGAGATCGATATGCACTGCGATTACTGCGGTAGCCACTATCTGTTTAACGCCATGGATATTGCTGAGATCCGCAGCAATGCCTCCCCTGCCGATCCACAGGTTCATTAATCACTGTCTTGCCTGATGGCACGGCGCTTATCAGGCCTACGGAAAATCTGTCGTAGGCCTGATAAGACGTTCGCGCTGCCATCCGGCAAAAACGATGTCGGCAACACACTCACTCGGTGTAATAAGTCATCGGCAGTCTTTTGCCATCAATAGTGATATCCCGCCAGATTCTGGGGGCTGAGCCCAGTTGCTGATTCGCCACCGCCTGCAGCAATTTATCCTTAGTGAATCCTTCAGGTAGCCTGGCAACAGCTAACAAATCCCATTTGTTTTTTTGCATGCCGAAGACCAGACTCTCCCCATCGCCAAAGGCATATAACACCTGCTCAGGATGACCATCCGCATTGAGGTCCTGACTCACCAGTACGCACGCATTCTGCTCAGCACAAGAGGTGATGCGATACCCCTGTGTTTTGACAAACGCCCAGAACGCATCGTCTGGCTTCTGGCTCCCCGGAGCCATCACAACCTTCGATACTAACTGTGTTGCGGTTAGCTCTTTAACCGGATCCCGGCGCCCTTGCAGCAGAGAATTCAAGTCGCGTCTGCGTTTACTGTCTTGATTAAACGCCACATCTTTTTGTAATGCTTCCAACGCTGCGCGCCCCGGTTTTCCACTGTGATCCAACATATACAGGCTGACTTGATCCGGTTTAATTTTCCCGCTGTGATACAGCCCCATATGGCTGTTAACGCTGATGCGCCAGGCATCAATAACCGGCGATGACAGCAGAACCAACAGCCCCAACGCCAGCAACGAAACGCCAAGAATGACCGGCCCCTGAAGCTCAAGCGGATTGCGCCCGCGGCGCAAAATGCTGGCCAGATAGCCAAACGACCATACCAGCAGCACCACGACCACCAACACGCCATACAAACGCTCAGGCGTCCAACCGTACTGCTGTATTCGCACCCACAGTGACCAACCGGCAATCAGCATATAGATGGGCGCGACAATCAGAGAGCATTTGATCAGGTAGCGTAACGCGCCAGGATAGGGTAACGCCTCTTTTTGCGGTTCACGCACGATAGCCATCAACAGCAACAGGAGCAGCGTCAGCGTTGACATCAACCCGGCCGCAGACACGCGTTGCGAAATAGCCTCCAGCCCGGTGAAGGGTAAGGTCAGTATGAACATCAGCGCCAACAGCGCGACCAGAGGTAACAGACCGGTGGCGATAAACGTCAGTAATTTTTGTACCGCCGTGACCAGACGCGACTGTGTTCGGGCCAGTACCACTGCCAGTGCGGTAATCAGACCAAAGGCCACATAGCCAAACCAGTCGGTATCAAAGAAGAGCGTGCTGAAGAAGGGAATACCGACCAGCTTAAACATCTCGCTCCATAGCAGGAGCACCAGCCAGAACAAACCGTTGGCGACAAAGACAATCAGCAATGTCAACGCATTAAGCCACAATTGCCGATAAAAATGCGGGTAACGCGCCTGCTCACGAGAGACATGAAGCGAGTACTGAATCCAAGGCAAAGCAAGCATCGCCATCAGCAGTAAGCGCCAACCGTAGAACATAAAAACTTCATGTTGCCGCCACTTATCACTGTCCTCGACTTGCCACTTTAGCCAGACGCTCATCGCCAGCACGACAACAAAGATCAGCGCCATCCAGTACCACAGCGCGCGTTGTTTGAAAGAAACAACAGTAAGCAAAAGTGCCGAGGTGATCGCAATCGTCGCAGGCATGCCATAGAACAGCCAGCCGTCATTATGGGGCGCCAGATATGTCATCAGCAGATAGCATAATGTCCCCTGCAACAGGCCGATGAATATCATGCCCCAACGCGTCGTACGTGAAATTTCAGCACTATCCATGTCAGTATCCAGAATGAAGGGAAAAGCTAATTATCGCATCAACTTCACAATTTTGAGCATTGATAGAGCGATTTCAGACCACGACGACGGGAAGTGAATCGATATTGTTTATGTATAACCCACATTCATTTCTTACGTGAATGCGATTACACTCACAAGATTCCCGCCAAAAACACTCTCCATTAACGTTTTAAGAACATTTTCCACAACAAAAAAGGGTTTCCTGCCATAATATCTGCCTCTTTGTGACAGGAGTCGCAGCGCATTCGGTCGCCCGTGATTTTCCCGGATGCGTAAATCTATGAGCCTTGTCGCGGTTAACAATCCCTAAAAAACCTTACTATTCCAGGTAATACATATTGGCTAAGGAGCAGTGAAATGCGTGTGAACAACAGTTTAACCCCGCAAGATCTCAAGGCTTATGGTATCAATGACGTTCAGGATATCGTTTACAATCCAGACTACGACACGCTTTTCCAGGAAGAACTTGATCCAAACCTGGAAGGTTATGAACGTGGCGTGTTAACGAATCTGGGCGCCGTTGCCGTTGATACCGGTATCTTTACCGGACGTTCGCCAAAGGATAAGTACATTGTCCGTGACGACACCACGCGCGACACGCTGTGGTGGTCCGACAAAGGTAAAGGTAAGAACGACAACAAACCGCTCTCCCCGGAAACCTGGCAGCATCTGAAAGGATTAGTCACCCAGCAACTTTCCGGCAAGCGCCTGTTTATCATTGATGCTTTCTGCGGCGCTAACGCCGATACCCGTCTTTCCGTGCGCTTCATTACCGAAGTTGCCTGGCAGGCGCATTTTGTCAAAAACATGTTCATCCGCCCAAGCGACGAAGAGCTGGTTGATTTCAAACCTGATTTCATCGTGATGAACGGCGCTAAATGCACCAACCCGCAGTGGAAAGAGCAGGGTCTGAACTCAGAAAACTTCGTGGCTTTCAACCTGACTGAGCGTATCCAGTTGATTGGCGGTACCTGGTATGGCGGCGAAATGAAGAAAGGTATGTTCTCCGTAATGAACTACCTGCTGCCGCTGAAAGGCATTGCCTCCATGCACTGCTCGGCAAACGTTGGGGAAAAAGGCGATGTGGCAGTCTTCTTTGGCCTGTCCGGCACCGGTAAAACCACGCTGTCCACCGACCCGAAACGTCGCCTGATTGGCGATGACGAACACGGCTGGGATGACGACGGCGTGTTTAACTTCGAAGGCGGTTGCTACGCGAAGACCATCAAATTGTCTAAAGATGCCGAGCCGGAAATCTACAACGCGATCCGTCGTGACGCGCTGCTGGAAAACGTCACCGTGCGCGAAGATGGTTCCATCGATTTCGATGATGGTTCAAAAACTGAGAACACCCGCGTTTCCTACCCGATTTATCACATCGATAATATCGTTAAGCCGGTGTCAAAAGCGGGCCATGCTACCAAAGTAATCTTCCTGACCGCCGACGCATTTGGCGTGCTGCCGCCGGTTTCTCGCCTGACGGCAGACCAAACACAGTACCACTTCCTGTCTGGCTTCACCGCCAAACTGGCCGGTACCGAACGCGGCGTCACCGAACCGACCCCAACCTTCTCTGCCTGCTTCGGCGCAGCATTCCTGTCTCTGCACCCAACGCAGTACGCAGAAGTGCTGGTGAAACGTATGCAGGCGGCAGGTGCACAGGCGTATCTGGTTAACACAGGCTGGAACGGTACCGGCAAGCGTATCTCTATCAAAGATACCCGTGCGATTATCGACGCCATCCTGAACGGTTCGCTGGATGACGCGGAAACGTTCCGTCTGCCGATGTTTGACCTGGCTATCCCGACCGAGCTGCCGGGTGTGGACACTCGCATTCTCGATCCGCGTAATACCTACGCATCTCCGGAGCAGTGGCAGGAAAAAGCCAATGCACTGGCGAAACTGTTTATCGAGAACTTCGAGAAATATACCGATACCCCTGCAGGTGAAGCGCTGGTTAGCGCCGGACCGAAGCTGTAATTTTTGATTCGTTATATAGCCCCTTATCCGAGAGGATAAGGGGTTTTTTATTGTGTCTATCTTTTAAAATGTACTCCGTACACCTATAATCTGTACTATCAACCCCATGCGCAGGACGCGCTATGTTCACATTTATTGAGCTACAAGGATTTAGTAAACGCCGTCCGTTACTTTTGCCTGACGATGAGTTTCGCGCCTTTCAAGAGACGCTTATAGAGAACCCTGAGGCTGGAGATACTATCGCTGGTACAGGTGGATTCAGAAAAATTCGCTGGAGCCGCTCTGGTATGGGCAAACGCAGCGGTATTAGGGTTATTTATTACAACGTGACGCGCAAAGGTCGAATCTATCTCGCTTTGCTCTATCCTAAAAATGAACAGGATGATTTAACCGAAGAGCAAAAAAGAGTTTTAATGCACTTATCCAATATGCTGATTTAATCATGGGAATTTTAATCATCAGGACACCGCTATCCGGTGTGGTGAGGCCAAAATGAAAGACGAATTATTTGCCGATTTGCTGGCCAGTGCAGAAGAAATGGTGCGTATAGAGAAGGGTGAAGAAACACCTAAGCCTGAACATGTACATACCTTTAGCGAAATTGATGTTAAAGCCATCCGCGAAGCAACAGGGTTACGCCAACAGGATTTTGCCATCGCCGTTGGCGTGAGTTATGACCTGGTTAAAAGCTGGGAAACGAAACGACGCCAGCCCACAGGAGCACCCAGAAAACTGCTTTTATTAATTCAAAGAAATCCTTTTATAATTAATCAATTAAAAGCAATTTAAGTCCGTTATTTTACGGCCTATCCCGCAAACAAAAAGGGAGGCATTTCGCCTTAATGCCAGTCAGTTAGCGCCTCAGTTTCAGTAAACTGGCGGAGGTAAAGAACATGCTATCCCGGAGATAGAGTTCCGTTCACCTCATGCTCATTGTTTCTCTGAAACACGGATTCCCGTGAACGTGTCAAGGGCGTTTTCCGCCACGCCCTTTACAATCCCGGCTCCCGGCGGGAAAATTGTTGCTACGCAATACCCTCCGCTTATTCCTCCAGGCTTCCGGGCCGGGCGCGAGGAAGCGTCCCTGCAAAGCGCGCCCTGAGCCAGCATCCATGCTGGCTCTCCCGGCCTGACGGAAACACGTCGGCAATTTTCATTTTCAGCCGGACCAGCCCACACCTGACCACCTGAGCTTTTACTTGAATACCTGTGAACAGCAAAACGGATATAGCTGAAAGCCAGAGCGCTGAAGCGACACCCTGGTCCGGCTGAAAATCGATGAGGTGTTGACGGCTGACCGGGTCTGCCCGCAGGGATGCGGGCAGAGGGGACGGCCTGCATGGATGCAGGCTCGGCCCCGACCCGACAGGCAGACGGAATAAGACGAATAACTCGCGCAGCGACGATTTTCCCGCCGGGAGCCTGGGTTGCAAGGGAGGTGGCGGTGAGCCTTCCTTGCACGTTCACGGGCATCAGCGCTTCAGAGAAATGACATCGCTGAGGTGAACGGAACCCTGAGCAAGAATCACATGTTCACCATACATGCTTAACTGACGAGCATTAAGGCATTTCGCCTCTCTTTGTTATGCGTCTTTCGTGTTGCCCGGCGCGCGAGTGAAGGGAACCGGAAGCCATGCACGAATCGACAACCCACCGCGTTCACTGGTACCAATCTCCAGCATACCGTTATGGTTATCAATAATACGCTGCACAATCGCCAGACCCAGGCCCGTGCCGCTGGTACTGCGCGCGCTGTCGCCGCGGACAAACGGCTGGAACAGGTGCTTACGCTGCTCCGGCTTGATGCCCGGACCATCATCTTCCACCTGGAACCAGGCGCGATGTTGCTCCATTCCGCTACTGACCTTAATCCAGCCGTTGCCGTAGCGGGCGGCGTTAACCACCATATTGGCAACCGCACGCTTGATCGACAGCGGGTGCATCTTCACCTGAATGCTGCCCGGCAGCAGCGCAGTTTCGATTTCACGTTCGTAGCCGCTTTCTGCCGCCACCACTTCACCCAGCACCGAGTTCAGATCTGCCATCTCCATTGGCATCTCCTGACCGGTACGCAGGTAATCGATGAACTGCTCGATGATGGCGTTACACTCTTCGATGTCCTTATTGATGGACTCCGCAAGATAACCGTCCTCTTCGCCCATCATTTCCGTCGCCAGACGAATACGCGTCAGCGGGGTACGTAAATCGTGGCTCACGCCCGCCATTAACAGCGTACGGTCATCGGCCAGCTGCTTCACGCCCGCGGCCATATGGTTAAAGGCTCGGGTTACGGAGCGCACCTCTGAAGCGCCATACTCACGCAACGGCGGCGGAATGATACCTTTCCCCACCTGCAGCGCCGCATGTTCAAGATCCACCAATGGCCGGTTCTGGATACGGATAAACAGCCACGCCCCACCGATAGCCAGCAGCATAATCGCTAGCGTATAGCGGAACAGCGGCGAGAAGTCACCCTGATGAATTTCTGTAAGCGGCACGCGTACCCAGATATTGGGCGACAGCCAGGTTTTCAGCCACACGACCGGCGAGCTTTTGTTTACCTCAACGCGGACTTCCGTTGGGCCACCCAGCTGCTGCGCCATCTGATGGCTTAAGAATTCATAGTGTTGCGCCCAACGCAGTCCGGCCTCTTCAGCAGCCTCGTTGGAATAGAGAGAAATACCCAGCTCACGATAAATTTCCCGGCGGAATGCGGGCGGCACCACCAGTTGCGTACCGTCCTCCAGCTGCAGTTTATCGGTCATCAGCATACGAACTTCGTACGCCAGGACCTTATTAAACTGCTGGAGGCTCGGCAGAATCGCGAAGTTCAGCACTACCAGGTATGTCGTCACCAGGCTGGCAAACAGCAAGGTGACGATGAGCAATAACGTGCGGGCAAACGAACTTCGTGGTGAGAAGCGCATTCGCCTCATGCTTTAGAACCGTCCGGAACAAAGACATAGCCCAGACCCCATACGGTCTGAATGTAGCGTGGATGAGCCGGATCTTCTTCCACCATGCGGCGCAGACGGGAGATCTGGACGTCGATAGAACGTTCCATCGCAGAATATTCACGACCACGGGCGAGGTTCATCAGCTTGTCGCGGGACAGCGGCTCGCGCGGGTGGCTTACCAGCGCTTTCAGTACCGCAAACTCCCCGCTGGTGAGCGGCATCGGCTCATCTTCGCGGAACATTTCACGCGTACCGAGGTTCAGCTTGAACTTACCAAAAGCGATAACCGCTTCTTCCTGAGAAGGTGCGCCCGGCAGTTCATTCGCCTGACGACGCAGAACTGCGCGAATACGTGCCAGCAGCTCACGCGGGTTAAACGGTTTCGGGATGTAATCGTCGGCACCGATTTCCAGCCCTACGATACGGTCAACTTCTTCACCCTTCGCTGTGACCATAATGATCGGCATCGGGTTGCTCTGGCTGCGCAGGCGACGGCAAATAGACAGGCCATCTTCTCCCGGCAGCATTAAATCCAGCACCATCAGGTGAAAGGACTCACGGGTCAGCAGACGATCCATCTGCTCAGCGTTTGCGACGCTTCGAACCTGGAAGCCCTGCTCGGTCAGATAACGCTCCAGAAGCGCACGCAAGCGCATGTCGTCATCGACCACCAGAATCTTATAGTTCTCTTGCATTGTTATTACTCCCAAAGGTTCGCAACAATTAAGTGTATATTCTTAAGAAAGCTAACGTGAGTCACCAGCGAATTCTGGTATGAATTCCAGGCTAAATTGTTACAAAGCATATTAAACAGCAGCTTAAGTATACAATGTTTCTCGCAATACATTATTTATTCTGTTGATATGCTCACGTAATACTAATTGTGCGCATCATCACAGAGTCGAAGGTAAAACAATAAGATGAAAACGCCCCTGATAACCCGTGAAGGGTATGAAAAACTTAAACAAGAGCTGAATTATCTCTGGCGTGAAGAGCGCCCGGAAGTCACCAAAAAAGTTACCTGGGCCGCAAGTCTGGGTGACCGCAGCGAAAATGCCGACTACCAGTATAATAAAAAGCGCCTGCGTGAGATCGACCGCCGCGTCCGTTATTTGACCAAGTGCATGGAGAATCTAAAAATCGTCGATTACTCCCCACAGCAGGAAGGCAAAGTCTTCTTTGGCGCATGGGTTGAGATTGAAAATGACGATGGCGACATCCGCAAATTCCGTATTGTTGGCTACGATGAGATCTTCGGTCGTAAGGATTACATCTCAATCGACTCACCAATGGCGCGGGCGCTATTGAAAAAAGAGGTCGGCGATCTCGCAGTAGTAAACACCCCAGGTGGCGAAGCCAGCTGGTACGTGAATGAGATTGAATACGTGAAGTGAGACCGGAACAATCCGAAGCCCCGGCAGATGGCTGGCATTTTTGCCAGTCAATCCGTATAACTATCCCCTGATTTTTTATCCTATAGACGAAGCTATCCATGATGAATGATTCTTTCTGCCGCATTATCGCGGGTGAAATTCAGGCTCGTGCTGAACAGGTAGAAGCTGCCGTTCGCCTGCTTGACGAAGGGAACACCGTGCCGTTTATCGCACGATATCGTAAGGAAATCACCGGCGGTCTGGACGATACGCAACTGCGTAATCTGGAAACCCGTCTGGGATATCTGCGTGAACTGGAAGACCGCCGTCAGGCAATCCTGAAATCTATCGGCGAGCAAGGCAAACTGACCGACGATCTGGCGAAAGCGATCAACGGCACGTTAAGTAAGACCGAACTCGAAGACCTCTATCTGCCGTACAAACCTAAGCGCCGCACCCGTGGGCAGATCGCCATTGAGGCCGGACTGGAGCCGCTGGCAGACCTGTTGTGGAACGAACCGTCTCACGACCCGGAAACGGAAGCCGCAAAATATCTCAACGCCGAAAACGGCGTGGCGGATACCAAAGCCGCCCTCGACGGCGCGCGCTACATTCTAATGGAGCGCTTCGCTGAAGACGCTGCTCTGCTGGCGAAAGTACGTGATTATTTGTGGAAAAACGCCCACCTGGTCGCCACCGTGGTAAGCGGTAAAGAAGAGGAAGGCGCTAAGTTCCGCGACTACTTTGATCACCACGAACCGATTTCTACCGTGCCATCCCACCGTGCGCTGGCCATGTTCCGTGGCCGTAACGAAGGCGTGTTGCAACTTTCACTGAATGCCGATCCGCAATTCGATGAGCCACCAAAAGAGAGCCACGGCGAGCAGATTATCCGGGATCACCTGGGACTACGCCTGAACAACGCCCCAGCAGACAGCTGGCGTAAAGGCGTGGTTAGCTGGACGTGGCGCATCAAGGTGCTGATGCACCTCGAAACGGAGCTGATGGGTACCGTGCGCGAACGTGCGGAAGATGAAGCTATCAACGTCTTTGCCCGTAACCTGCATGACCTGCTGATGGCCGCTCCGGCCGGGCTGCGCGCCACCATGGGCCTCGATCCAGGTCTGCGTACCGGTGTAAAAGTGGCAGTGGTTGACGGTACCGGCAAGCTGGTCGCGACCGACACCATTTATCCGCATACCGGTCAGGCCGCCAAAGCCGCCGTTGCCGTTGCGGCGCTGTGTGAAAAACACAACGTTGAACTGGTGGCGATTGGTAACGGTACGGCGTCGCGCGAAACCGAGCGTTTCTTCCTCGACGTGCAAAAGCAGTTCCCGCAAGTGACCGCGCAGAAAGTGATCGTCAGTGAAGCCGGCGCGTCGGTTTACTCCGCATCCGAACTGGCGGCGCTGGAGTTCCCGGACCTCGACGTATCTCTGCGTGGCGCGGTGTCTATCGCCCGTCGTCTGCAGGATCCGCTGGCTGAGCTGGTGAAAATCGATCCGAAATCTATCGGCGTGGGCCAGTATCAGCACGACGTAAGCCAGACTCAGTTGGCGCGTAAGCTGGATGCGGTGGTGGAAGACTGCGTGAACGCCGTCGGCGTCGATCTGAATACCGCCTCCGTACCGCTGCTGACCCGTGTTGCTGGTCTGACGCGCATGATGGCGCAGAATATCGTTGCCTGGCGCGATGAGAACGGTCAATTCCAGAACCGTCAGCAACTGCTAAAAGTCAGCCGCCTGGGGCCTAAAGCCTTTGAACAGTGCGCGGGCTTCCTGCGTATCAACCACGGCGATAACCCGCTGGATGCCTCAACCGTTCACCCGGAAGCTTATCCGGTTGTGGAACGCATTCTGGCCGCCACCGAGCAATCGTTGCGTGACCTGATGGGTAACAGCAGCGAACTGCGTAATCTGAAAGCCGCTGATTTTACCGACGAACGCTTCGGGGTGCCGACCGTCACCGACATCATCAAAGAGCTGGAAAAACCGGGCCGCGATCCGCGTCCTGAATTTAAAACCGCGCAGTTTGCCGATGGTGTAGAAACCATGAACGATCTGCTGCCGGGAATGATTCTGGAAGGGGCAGTCACCAACGTCACCAACTTCGGCGCGTTTGTTGATATCGGCGTTCATCAGGATGGTCTGGTGCATATCTCTTCGCTGTCGAATAAGTTCGTCGAAGATCCGCACACCGTGGTGAAAGCAGGCGACATTGTGAAGGTGAAAGTGCTGGAAGTGGACCTGCAGCGTAAGCGTATCGCGCTGACCATGCGTCTGGACGAGCAGCCGGGTGAAACTAATGCGCGTCGCGGCGGCGGGAATAACGATCGCGCTCAGGGTAATCGCCCGACGCCAAAAGCCGCGAAACCGCGTGGCCGTGACGCACAGCCTGCGGGCAACAGCGCGATGATGGATGCGCTGGCTGCGGCAATGGGTAAAAAACGCTAAGTTTAAACCGTGTGCCGGATGGTGGTGTAAACGCCCTGTCCGGCCAGGTTATCACAATTAATTTGTAGGCCGGATAAGGCGCATGAGTGTCGCCATCCGGCATATTTAATCCATGCCCCGCGTTGCACCACAATATATTTATCACTTCATTAACAGATGAAACCTTAATTAAACATTAAGAATCTCAATAATTACTTCCGCGAATCACTCGTTTCCAACCAGAATAAATATTGAGGAATATCAAAATTGGCTCAAATTATTATCCAATTGTACATTCCGTCACATTTATTCTATTGATGATAGAAACCATTCTCATTATCATTGATTTGTTGATTATTTACTCTTTCCTTACGTTGGCTAATCATCTGGTCTCATGCCGCCCTGTCGCCCCATGAGGTTATCATCCAGTTAGCGAGATATAAGTAGGTCCCTATGCAATTCACTCCTGACAGTGCGTGGAAAATTACCGGTTTTGCCCGTGAAATCAGCCCGGCTTATCGTCAGAAACTGTTGTCACTTGGCATGCTACCCGGCTCATCCTTCAACGTGGTACGCGTCGCCCCGCTCGGCGATCCTATCCATATCGAAACGCGTCGCGTAAGTCTGGTATTGCGTAAGAAGGATCTGGCGTTATTAGAAGTGGAAGCGGTTTCCTGTTAATACAGTGAGTCTATAAAAATGAAAAAACTAACCATTGGTTTAATTGGTAATCCTAATTCCGGCAAGACAACTTTATTCAACCAGCTCACCGGCGCGCGCCAGCGTGTAGGCAACTGGGCTGGCGTTACCGTTGAGCGTAAAGAAGGCCATTTCGCCACGACGGACCACCAGGTCACGCTGGTCGATTTACCCGGCACCTATTCTCTGACGACAATCTCATCGCAAACCTCTCTCGATGAGCAGATTGCCTGTCACTATATTTTAAGCGGCGACGCGGATCTCTTGATCAACGTGGTCGATGCTTCAAACCTTGAACGCAACCTCTACCTGACGTTGCAACTGCTTGAGCTGGGTATTCACTGAACATGCTGGATATTGCTGAGAAACAGCAAATCCGTATCGATATCGACGCCCTCTCCGCTCGTCTTGGCTGTCCGGTGGTTCCACTGGTTTCCACCCGCGCCCGCGGCATTGAAGCACTGAAGCTGGCGATCGATCGCTACAAAGAAAACGACACCGTTGAGCTGGTCCATTATGCCCAGCCGCTGCTGCAAGAAGCTGACTCCCTCGCCGACGCAATGGCCAAAGATATGCCGCTTAAACAGCGCCGCTGGCTAGGCCTGCAGATGCTCGAAGGCGATATCTACAGCCGTGCTTACGCCGGTGATGCAGCACAAAACCTTGATGCCGCTGTTGCTCGCCTGAGCGAGACAATGGACGACCCGGCGCTACATATTGCCGATGCACGTTACCAGTGCATTGCTGCTATCTGCGATACCGTCAGTAATACCCTGACGGCAGAGCCGAGCCGTTTCACCACCGCGGTAGATAAAATTATCCTCAACCGCTTCCTCGGTCTGCCGATTTTCCTGTTCGTGATGTACCTGATGTTCCTGCTTGCCATCAACATTGGCGGCGCGCTGCAGCCGTTGTTTGATGTTGGCTCCGTGGCACTCTTTATCCATGGTATTCAGTGGATTGGCTATACGCTGCATTTCCCGGACTGGCTGACCATCTTCCTGGCCCAGGGCCTTGGCGGCGGGATTAACACCGTGCTGCCGCTGGTACCGCAAATCGGCATGATGTATCTGTTCCTCTCCTTCCTTGAAGACTCCGGATACATGGCGCGCGCTGCGTTTGTGATGGACCGTCTGATGCAGGCGCTGGGACTGCCGGGCAAATCGTTCGTCCCGCTGATCGTCGGCTTTGGCTGTAACGTACCGTCAGTGATGGGCGCACGTACGCTGGATGCCCCGCGTGAGCGTCTGATGACCATCATGATGGCGCCATTTATGTCCTGCGGCGCACGTCTGGCGATTTTCGCCGTCTTTGCCGCGGCTTTCTTTGGTCAGAACGGCGCGCTGGCGGTCTTCTCGCTGTACGTGCTGGGTATCGTCATGGCGGTGTTGACCGGCCTGATGCTCAAACACACCATCATGCGTGGCGAAGCAACGCCGTTTGTGATGGAACTGCCGGTATATCACGTACCGCACATTAAGAGTCTGATCATTCAAACCTGGCAACGTCTGAAAGGCTTCGTTCTGCGTGCAGGTAAAGTCATCATCATCGTCAGTATTTTCCTCAGCGCGTTTAACAGCTTCTCACTGAGCGGGAAAATCGTCGACAATATCAACGACTCTGCTCTGGCTTCCGTTAGCCGCGTCATTACCCCAGTCTTTAAACCGATTGGTGTTCACGAAGATAACTGGCAGGCAACCGTAGGTCTGTTCACCGGCGCGATGGCGAAAGAAGTGGTTGTCGGTACGCTGAACACGCTCTATACCGCAGAAAACATTCAGGAAGAAGAGTTCAACCCGGCAGATTTCCACCTCGGTGACGAGCTGCTCGGCGCGGTAGATGAAACCTGGCAAAGCCTGAAAGACACTTTCAGCCTGAGCGTGCTGGCTAACCCTATCGAAGCCAGCAAGGGCGACGGTGAAATGGCTACCGGCGCAATGGGCGTGATGGGCGAGAAATTTGGCAGCGCCGCCGCCGCGTACAGCTACCTGATCTTTGTTCTGCTGTATGTACCGTGCATTTCAGTGATGGGCGCTATCGCACGAGAATCCAGCCGTGGCTGGATGAGCTTCTCGATTCTGTGGGGCCTGAATATCGCCTACTCTCTGTCGACGCTGTTTTATCAGACGGTCAGCTACAAAGAGCACCCGACCTACAGCCTGGTGTGCATTTTAGCGGTCATCCTGTTTAACATCGTGTTGCTGGGTCTGCTGCGTCGAGCTCGCAGCCGCGTGGACCTCGCACTGCTGGCAACCAACAGAACGGCGAGTTCCTGCTGTTCCAGCACGACTGGCGATTGCCATTAAGGTTATCGACAATGGCATCGCTTATTCAGGTTCGTGATTTACTGGCTTTGCGGGGGCGCATGGAGGCGACACAAATTAGCCACACGCTGCATACCCCACAGCCCATGATTGACGCCATGCTGAATCAGTTAGAAAAAATGGGCAAAGCGGTGCGGATTCAGGAAGATGCCGACGGGTGTCTTTCCGGAAGCTGCAAAAGTTGCCCGGAAGGTAAAGCCTGCCTGCGCGAGTGGTGGGCTTTACGCTAATCAGATGCTCTTTGCCGGATGGCGCTACGCTTATCCGGCCTACAAATGATGCAAACGTCCAGGCCGGATAGCGCGTTTACGCTGATATCCGGCTTTTTTGCGTAATGGATTCCACACAGATTTCATTATTTCAGCAAAAAAGATCTATCTTCCAGCCGGCCACGCATCATTATTAATCCGTGGATGATTACTGGTAACCAGGGAAGTAGAGTCTCGTCATCTTTTTTCTCAGGTATAGCACCGCGTTTCCACTGATCGATATCACTGTTGTGCCCGATGACAAGATTATGCAGCATCGCCGGATGGCGCTGTTGGAGCTCATCCAAAAGCATATTCGTAAACGCGATTTGATGGGGCTGGAAGAAAAACTGGCCATCCTGCTTGTTAAAGGACACGCTAATGACAACCAGTTGACAGCCTTGTTTAATTATTTAATGCAGGCTGGTAACACCACACACTTTGGCGAGTTTCTTCATGAAGCCGCCGAACGTTTACCCCAACATAAGGACAAGTTGATGACTATCGCCGAAAGATTACGACAGGAAGGGCACCTTAATGGTCTTCAGGAAGGCCATAGGAAAGGGTTGCAAGAAGGGTTGCAAGAAGGGCTACAGGAGGGGTTACAAACGGGTCTGCAACAAGGCAAACGAGAGGAAGCATTACGTATTGCATCAACTATGCAGGCTGATGGTATAGACCCACTAACCATCTTCAGAATTACTGGCCTGACCGCTGAGGATCTGGCTACGCGCAGCCATTAATCTTAGGCCCGGCGAGCATGGCACCACCGGGCAACACATCAAATTTATAGTTTCTGTTTTAACGCCACAAGCGCTGCACAGAATTCGGCGGGATGCGAGATAAACGGCGCATGCGCCGCTTTGGCAAACACCAAAGACTCGCTCTGCGGCCACAGTGCATCCAGCATTGGGACGACTTTGCGCGGCACCAGCCCGTCAAGATGGCCGTACAACCGCAGGAAAGGCATTTCCACCGCGCACAGCGGTTCTCGCAGATCGACCGTTTTCAGGATCTCAAGTCCACCATTGAGCACCTCGACGTCCGGCATGGGTAAAGCCAGCACCGTTTTCTTCAGCGCTCGCGCATCCTGACGCGCAGTTTCTGTGCCCATCGTTTGCAATGCCAGAAAACGCTCCACCGTACGCTGGAAATCTTCGCTCAGCTGCTGCTGGAAGCCTGCCAGCACCTCTGGCTTGATTCCCGGCCACTCATCCCGCGCGCTAAAGCAAGGAGAAGACGCGACGGTCACCAGCGCCTGAACACGCTCAGGATGCGTTAACGCCACCTGACTCGCGACCAGCCCGCCCAGACTCCAGCCGAGCCAGATAGCTTTCTCCGGTGCCTGTTTCAATACCCGCTCAGCCATCTCTTCCAGTGACATTGCACCGAAACTCTGGCTACGACCAAATCCCGGTAAGTCGACAAGATGCAGCGTAAAATGCGAGCTCAGTTCCTCGCTTATGCAATGCCACACTTGCGCATTCAGTCCCCATCCGTGCAGCAGCACAAGATGGCAATTTCCCGAACCCTGGGTCTGCCACCAGATGTCATTCATCAGTTATTGTTCTCTTTTAGCCTGAAAGGATGCATCTATGCTAACAGTACCGGGATTGTGCTGGCTATGCCGAATGCCCCTGACGTTAGGGCATTGGGGGATCTGCTCAGTCTGTACGCGGGCAACGCGTCAACACGCCAGCCTGTGCCCTCAATGTGGACTCCCTGCCGCTCATACCGTCATTCCCTGTGGGCGCTGCCTGCAAAAACCGCCGCCGTGGCAGAGACTGGTTACCGTCAGCGACTATGTTCCGCCGTTGAGCGGGCTTATCCACCAGCTCAAGTTTTCACGACGCAGCGAAACAGCCTCAGCTCTTTCACGTTTGTTGTTGCTGGAGGTACTACAGGCCCGGCGCACCAGCGGCCTTCCTCTACCGGACAGGCTGGTCAGCGTCCCGCTCTGGCAACGTCGACACTGGCGCAGAGGGTTTAATCAGAGCGATTTACTGTGCCGTCCGCTGGCACGCTGGCTGGGTTGCGACTGGGACAGCCGGACCATCTCGCGGGTTCGGGCAACCGCCACACAGCACCATCTCAGCGCCCGATTACGTAAACGTAACCTGAAAAATGCCTTTCGCCTTGAATTGCCGGTGCAGGGACTCCATATGGTTATTGTGGATGATGTCGTCACTACCGGAAGTACCGTCGCGGAAATCGCGCAGCTGCTTTTACGCAACGGCGCGGCGACTGTCCAGGTATGGTGCCTGTGTCGAACCTTGTAGAGCCTCGATGATGGGCGTATTATAACCAAGTAAAATAGTCAACTATTAGGCCATTACTATGATCCATATTTCCGATGCTGCACAAGCGCACTTTGCCAAACTGCTGGCAAATCAGGAAGAAGGGACACAAATCCGCGTATTTGTGATTAATCCCGGCACGCCTAACGCTGAATGCGGCGTTTCTTATTGTCCGCCGGACGCCGTGGAAGCAACCGACACCGCCATTAAATTTGACCTGCTGACCGCATATGTTGATGAACTGAGCGCACCGTATCTGGAAGATGCAGAAATCGATTTCGTTACCGACCAGTTAGGCTCCCAGCTGACCCTGAAAGCACCAAACGCCAAAATGCGTAAAGTTGCCGATGATGCGCCGCTGATGGAACGCGTGGAGTACATGCTGCAATCGCAGATCAACCCACAGCTGGCTGGCCACGGTGGTCGTGTCTCTCTGATGGAAATCACCGATGAAGGCTACGCCATTCTGCAGTTTGGCGGCGGCTGTAACGGCTGTTCAATGGTAGATGTAACGCTGAAAGAAGGTATCGAGAAGCAGCTGCTGGCTGAATTCCCTGAACTGAAAGGCGTTCGCGATTTAACCGAACACCAGCGCGGCGAGCACTCTTACTACTAACGCCCGAACCTGTAGAGTATCCGTAGGCCCGATAAGACGCATCCGCGTCGCTATCGGGCATTAATGCCGGGTGGTAGCGTAATCGCGGTCTCCGGCTTACACCCCAACATTTCTTCGCATTTATCCTGCAACAATCCCCCGCATAATTTGACCAGCTTCTCATATTTTAAATTTTGCCTGTCCAGGTGATTTTCAAGCGCAGCATGTTACCCGTATCATTCGTGTCAGCACCTAACACACACATAATAGCCAGTTAAACTGATTAGTTTTGAAGGCAACCAGCATTGGTGCTGAGAATACTCTGTTCCCGGTCGGGACAATCGGAATTTGTCATCTAAACACTGACGTTACCCATAACAAAGTAAAGGCCAGGTAAATCATGCCATTAGTCATCGTTGCTATCGGTGTAATCTTGTTACTCCTCCTGATGATCCGTTTCAAAATGAACGGCTTCATCGCTCTCGTCCTGGTGGCGCTTGCTGTCGGATTGATGCAAGGGATGCCACTGGATAAAGTCATCGGTTCGATTAAAGCCGGCGTCGGCGGAACCCTTGGCAGCCTCGCCCTGATTATGGGTTTTGGCGCCATGCTGGGCAAAATGCTGGCGGACTGCGGCGGCGCACAGCGCATCGCAACCACGCTGATTGCTAAATTCGGCAAAAAACACATTCAGTGGGCGGTGGTATTAACCGGCTTCACCGTCGGTTTTGCCCTGTTCTACGAAGTCGGCTTCGTGCTGATGCTGCCGCTGGTATTCACCATTGCTGCCGCTGCTAACATCCCGCTGCTGTACGTTGGTGTGCCGATGGCGGCTGCGCTGTCCGTTACTCACGGCTTCCTGCCGCCGCACCCGGGTCCAACCGCTATTGCCACCATTTTCCACGCAGATATGGGTAAAACTCTGCTGTTTGGTACGATTCTGGCAATCCCGACCGTTATTCTCGCCGGTCCGGTATACGCGCGTTTCCTGAAAGGCATCGATAAGCCAATCCCGGAAGGTCTGTACAGCGCAAAAACCTTCACTGAAGAAGAGATGCCAGGCTTTGGCGTCAGCGTCTGGACCTCTCTGGTCCCGGTTATCCTGATGGCAATGCGCGCCGTGGCGGAGATGATTCTGCCGAAAGGCCATGCTTTCCTGACGGTTGCAGAATTCCTCGGTGACCCGGTCATGGCAACGCTGATTGCGGTGCTGATTGCGATGTTCACTTTTGGTCTGAACCGCGGACGTTCGATGGATCAGATTAACGACACGCTGGTGTCCTCAATCAAAATCATCGCGATGATGCTGTTGATCATCGGTGGTGGCGGTGCCTTCAAACAGGTTCTGGTTGATAGCGGCGTGGACAAATACATCGCTTCAATGATGCACGGCTCTAACGTTTCTCCGCTGCTGATGGCATGGTCTATCGCTGCAGTACTGCGTATCGCACTGGGTTCCGCAACCGTTGCAGCGATTACTGCAGGTGGGATTGTGGCACCGCTGATTGCAACGACCGGCGTAAGCCCTGAGCTGATGGTTATTGCGGTTGGTTCCGGTTCCGTCATCTTCTCCCACGTGAACGATCCTGGGTTCTGGCTGTTCAAGGAGTACTTCAACCTGACCATCGGTGAAACCATCAAGTCATGGTCAATGTTGGAAACCATTATCTCCGTCTGCGGTCTGGTAGGGTGTCTGCTGCTGGGTATGGTGGTCTGATAAAACTGAGCCTGATGGCGCTACGCTTATCAGGCCTACGAGCTACGAGCCATCACCATAAAAAAGCCGGGGAAATCCCCGGCTTTTTTACTTCTTCTTCGCGGCCGCTTTTCGCCGCTTATCCAAATCCTTAATCAGCTTATTCACGCCTTCATCGGCGAACATCTGTTCCAGCGTGGCGGTGAGCTTACGCCGCCAGTTTTTGTACTGGTCGCTGGTCCCCGGAATGTTGACCGGCTCAGCCATATCCAGCCAGTCTTCCGGTTGCAGGCCCAGTAGCGCACTGTTGCTGTCAGCGATGTAGCGTTGCATGCCGCGATTCAGAATCGGCGTCATCGACATCAGGGACGCCTTGTGACCGGCACGTTTTGGCAGGCAGCCGTATTTGTGCAGCGCGTCCAGCAGCCCCTGTTTCGCCAGTTCCCGGTCCTGATACAACCCGCGCAGCACGACTTCATCCGGATACAGGCCCAGTGCTTTACCCAGCGTCAGATCGCCGCTATCCCAATAACCTTTAAGCGTAGGAAGGTCATGCGTCGCCGCGACTGCCATTGATTGTTCCGGGTACGCTTTCGGCGCACGGAAGTTTTTCTCATGGTCATTCTCAAAATAAAGCACTTTGTAGGAGTAGACGCCACTGTCACGCAGCTTGCTGACGATCTCCACCGGCACGGTACCCAGATCTTCACCAATCACCATGCAGTGGTGACGTTTACTCTCCAGCGCCAGAATTGACAGCAGATCGTCGACCGGATAATGCACGTAGGCACCGTGATCGGCTGTTTCACCGTAAGGGATCCACCACAGACGCAGCATCGACATGACATGGTCGATACGCAACGCGCCGCAGTTCTGCATATTGGCGCGCAGCAGTTCGATAAACGGTTCGTAAGCACGTGCCGTGATGATGTGCGGATCCATCGGCGGCAGTCCCCAGTTTTGCCCAAGCGGACCGAGAATATCCGGCGGCGCGCCAACTGAAGCTTTCAGGCAATACAACTCGCGGTCGCACCAGGTTTCCGCCCCGCCTTCGGCCACGCCAACGGCCAGGTCGCGATACAGCCCTATTGGCATTGCAAAGCCCTGGCTGGTTTTCCAGCAGTCAGCAAACTGGGTATACGCCAGCCACTGTAACCACAGGTAGAAATCTACGTCATCACGATGTTCTTCGCAGAAGCGTTTTACCTCTGGCGAGTCCACTGACTGAAAAGCTTCTGGCCACACCGGCCAGCCCCAGCGCAATGCGTCCTCTTTCACCTGATGCGCATGCAGCGCATCAAAGGCCGCCTGCCAGTAGAGGCTACCCCCTTCCTGAGCCACAAACTGGCGAAATGCCGCCATCTGCTCATCATCACGCGCAGAGAAGCTTTTCCACGCCATACGTAGCGCCGTCATCTTCAGTGCGGTAACGGCAGAATAATCAACCCACTCGGCATCGCGCGCGCGTTGCTGAGCTTGCTGAGTCGCGGGTTTCTTCCACCACGCCTGCGCCTCTTTACTCAGACGGAAATCATCTACGGCGTTTACATCAATATAAATAACGTTCAACCAGCGACGCGACGACGGGCTGTACGGGCTGGCACTCTCCGGATTCGCCGGATACAGCGCGTGAATCGGATTAAGCCCGATAAACGCGCCGCCGCGTTGCGCCACATCCACCAGCATGGTCCGGAGATCGCCGAAGTCGCCAATCCCCCAGTTATTTTCCGATCGCAGGGTGTAGAGCTGAACGCATGCGCCCCACAGCTTCTGCCCGGCTAACAACGCCTGCGGTTCATAGCAGCGCTTTGGTGCCACGATGATACGACAATGGGAACGCAGCTCGCCCTGGGTCAGGGTCAACGTGTGATACCCCTCCGGCAGCTTCGCCGGAAGGTTAAAAGATTTACCGCCGACGGCATGCCCTTTGTGCTGCACGCCCTCTTCGGTGGTCAGCAGCCAGTTAAACTCTCCGCTTCCCTCAACCGCCAGCGGCATTTTCTTGCCAGCGGTATAGACCATGACATTCGGCACCGGGGTTACCGCCACCTGAGTGGCAGCGGTGGTGCGATGCATGGCGTCAAGCAAACGCCGTTTGGTTTCGGCGCCAATAGACTGCAGTTTACCGTGGGCATTAATGTAATTGGGGCTGATCCCCGCCGCCAGCGCGGCATTATCCAGACGTTTGCTTTCCATCGCGATTCCTTAACGTTTCGCCTGCCAGATACGAGCCTGATAATCGCGGATGGAGCGATCCGAGCTGAACATGCCGCAACGCGCGGTATTCAGAATCGCCGCCCGGGTCCAGGCGTCCTGGTCACGATACAACACGTCAACCTGCTTCTGAGCTTCAACGTAGGCCGCGAAGTCCACCATCACCAGATACGGGTCGCCGCCCTGCTTGCCGATACTGTGCAGCATCTGGTCAAAGGCATGCTTGTCGCCATCGCTGTATTTCCCGCTTTCCAGCTCTTTCAGGACAGCATCCAGCACTTTGTCTTTTTTACGCCATTTCACCGGGTCGTAGCCTTTGGCTTTGAGCGCCTTCACCTCTTCCACGGTATGACCAAAGATAAAGATATTCTCGTCACCCACCTTCTCGGCGATTTCGACGTTTGCGCCATCCAGCGTACCTACGGTTAACGCACCGTTCAGCGCCAGCTTCATGTTACCGGTGCCGGAAGCCTCTTTCCCTGCGGTTGAAATCTGCTCAGAGATATCCGCCGCCGGGATCAGCATTTCCGCCGCCGAGACACAATAATCCGGCAGGAAGACAACCTTCAGCTTGTCGCCGACTGTCGGGTCGTTATTGATGGTTTGTGCAACCTGGTTGATGGCGAAGATGATATTTTTCGCCAGGTAGTAACCCGGAGCAGCCTTTGCGCCAAACAAGAATACGCGCGGCACGCGATCTGCCTGCGGGTTCTCACGAATTTCTTTGTACAACGCCAGAATATGCAGCAGATTGAGGTGCTGGCGCTTGTACTCATGAAGACGTTTAATCTGAATATCAAAGATAGCGTTAGTCGTTATTTCAATACCGGTACGCGCTTTAATAAACTTCACCAGACGCTCTTTGTTTGCCAGCTTGATGTCACGATACTGCTGACGGAACTTCGCATCGTCCGCGTATTTTTCCAGGTTAATCAGCTGGTCAAGGTCGTTAGCCCACTCTTTTTTCAGCGATTTATCCAGCAGTGCGGCAAGCGCCGGGTTGCATTGCTTAATCCAGCGACGCGGAGTAATCCCGTTAGTGACGTTATGGAATTTGTTCGGCCAGAGCTGGTGATATTCCGGGAACAGATCTTTCACCACCAGATCGGAGTGCAGCGCCGCCACGCCGTTGACCGCAAAACCGCTGACCACGCACATGTTGGCCATACGCACCTGTTTATTGTGCACCACTGCCAGCTTCGCCCAGACTTCAGCATCACCCGGCCAGGTTTTATCAACCAACGTCTTAAAGCGGTCGTTAATTTCTTTGATGATTTGCATGTGGCGCGGCAGGAGTGCTTTCACCAGTTTCTCATCCCAGCACTCTAACGCTTCCGGCATCAGGGTGTGGTTGGTGTAAGCGAAGGTCTTGCTGGTAATCGCCCACGCATCGTCCCAGCTCATCTGGTGCTCATCAATCAGCACGCGCAGCAGTTCAGGGATCGCGATAGTCGGGTGAGTATCGTTAAGTTGAATGACTTCGTAATCAGCCAGTTCGTGCAGCTTACGCCCTGCCAGATGATGGCGGCGCAGAATGTCGGCTACGGAGCAGGCGCACTGGAAGTACTGCTGCATAAGGCGCAGCTTTTTACCCGCGGTGTGGTTATCGTTCGGGTACAGCACTTTCGTCAGTTTTTCAGCGTCGATGCCCTGCTGCTCTGCGCGCAGGAAATCGCCGTCATTAAATTTGGTCAGGTTAAACGGGTGCGCGTGGCTGGCCTGCCACAGACGAAGCGGTTGCGCTACACCGTTGCGGTAACCGAGAACCGGCAGATCCCATGCCTGGCCGGTGATGGTAAACGCAGGCTCCCAGTGCCCTTCTTTGGTGACTTTGCCGCCAATCCCAACCTGCACGTCCAGCGCCTCGTTGTGACGGAACCACGGGTAGCTGCCGCGATGCCAGTCATCCGGGGCTTCCATCTGTTGGCCATCGGCAAACGACTGACGGAACAGGCCGTACTGGTAGTTGAGGCCATAGCCCGTCGCCGACTGGCCGACTGTCGCCATCGAATCAAGGAAGCAGGCCGCCAGGCGTCCCAATCCACCGTTACCCAACGCCGGATCGATCTCTTCTTCCAGCAGATCAGTCAGGTTGACGTCATGCGCTTTCAGCTCATCGCTCACCACCTGATACCAGCCGAGGTTGAGTAAATTGTTGCCGGTCAGGCGACCAATCAAAAACTCCATCGAGATGTAGTTAACGTGACGCTGATTTTTTGCCGGTTTCGCCGCAGGCTGGGCGCTGAGTAACTCAGCCAACGCCCCACTCACTGCCTGCCACCACTGGCGCGACGTCATTTCTTGAGCCGACAGTAAACCGAAGCGCTGCCACTGACGCGTCAGGGCAGCCTGAAATTGATCTTTGTTGAAAGTAGGCTGTGACATAGGGGTTCCAGATCCTTAGGTAATAAAACAACGTTATCGCTAGTTTGCCTGGCTCGTTGTTGACATTCCTCATCCTGGCACGGATTAGGGAGGGAGGAGGAGCGGGGATGAGCATAAAAGTGTGATCGCCGCCACTTTATTATTACCAACTACGCCAATAAATCGACTGACTTCGCAGTGCACTGTACCTGAGACGCCTCGCCTGATTTGACAAGAATCAGCATAATACCTTGCAAGACGAGATGACAAATTAATAATTATAATTTTTACAACAATTACTACAGCCGCTATTTTTAAAATAACAAGACGGTTGAAATCAAAATAATTCAAGAGCACACTAAGATAAATCTTCGACATAAAAATAAATCAAACAAATACTATCCAAGGATATATATGGCAAACTTATCTTGGATTACTCTGAAAGGTGAATTACAGGGTAATATTTCCGAAAACTGCGGCTCCAGGTACTCTATAGGAAATAAATCTCAGACAAACCATCTCAACCAAATTATGATTTATGGACTTGAGCATGAAACAACGCGTCAGCAGAACGTTAATCACCACGAACTCCAGATTATCAAACCTGTTGATCGTTCGTCCCCTTTGCTGAACAAAGCGATCAACGATAACGAAACGCTGGAGTGCGAAATATTCCTCTATCGAACCACACCAACAGGAATGCAAGAAGTCTATTATAAAATTAAATTATTCAAAGCACATATATCAAACATTAAATTAATAGTCCCTCACAATATCATTGAAAACGGAAACGAAGCACAAGAACGCGTTTCCTTTATTTATGAATCGATTAGTTGGGAACACTGCATGGCAAGTACCAGCGCTTATAGTTTGTGGAGTGAACGAACTTTCTGACGCCAGACATCTCTTGATAAGGAAAAATCATGCGTAAACGTAACTCCATGTTAAATGGCAACTCACTCAGGTTTCGGGACGAACGACCGCAGGCAAGAGATTTTAATAGCTGGCATACCATGAACCCTGTGCAGCGCGATATGGCCTTTATGGATGGCTCATTTATCACGCAAAGTCATCACATCCTTCTGCTCACTCTCGAAGAAGCACAGCAGGTGACGGACGATTTAATCGGCGGAGTGGATAAATTTTTTTCCTACCGCGCAGCACCCGGCAACTTCAAAGATGGCCTGGATGGCTTCCGCAGTCTCTCTAAGCTTACTACCTATTACAATTCCGCACAGGAGTTGGTCTTTAATTTCAGTGCAATCCGCATTAAAGCTATTGAATACAAAATCGGCGGTAAAACCTATATCAAAATTACCGGGTATCCCGCCCTGCGCCGGATTCTTAACGGAACCCGCTACGGAGCAAGCCATCCACAGATGCTGGAAATGGCATTGGGTAAACGTGGGCTTTATAACAATATCCGAAATGGTGTCAAATACTGCATCTACTTCTCACTTGCCTGGCGGGCAATTGAACTGATTTTTAAGTCTGATTATGATCTGGTGGATTTTTTGGTAGATATCTCAATGGATGCTGCAAAGGCGGTGGTGTCGGGGGTAGTGATTGGGGTCATTGCTGGAGGGCTTGCTCTCGCCAGTTCACCCATCATTGTAACTACTTTTTTTATAATAGCCTTAGGGTTATACCTTAATAATAGGTTAAATCATATTGAGGATGATATTGGACTATCTGTAGAATTAAAAACAAGAATCCGTGAATATTTCCGTAAAATGGAAAGAAGAGGTTCTGATTATGGATTCAATTCTCAATATTTTTACTCGTTCTAGAAAAGATGACATGAAAAAAATACACTTACGAATCTGGGCTTTTTTTGTGATTATTTTTTTAACCGCTGTCATTTACAGTTTGTTATTTGGAAGGACGATGACTGAATTTTTATCATTAATAAAAATGGGCGATATTATCTCTTATGATAAGACATGCGCACTGATAGGTTCAGTACCACTAATAAGTTATACAATGATTGCTGTCGTCAGAATTTTACTGAGTAAAGATGCACAGTACCGTTCACTTCCCAATCCTTATGAAAGTTTGGTACTCACTGCCATCACTTTTTCCTTTATTATTGGCGTTATTGCTAACTGTTTCGTTCCTTTTTTATTGTTTGGATTATCATACACATCCTGCCCCCAGAAGAAGCTTCATGATTTCTACGTTACAGATATCGAACTGTGTAAAACTATCGTAGATAAACGTGGCTTGTGGTAACGGATTCATCATACTTTTATTCATTTAAGGAATTGAATCGTTATTTTCAAAGAAAATGAGTATAGAACTCTGCAAAATCTATAGTCACCAATGATTTACATTAAAAATTATCACCAACAGTAACAATTAAGATAATTCTATAACAGCAAATCATGCTTCGTCAGAAGGGGTTCAATCGCCGCCCTTGGTCAAACACTTCAACAGCCGCGCATCCTGACACCGGTTTCAGTAGGTGTCTATCATCTTAAGAATTTGTGACATAGCGCAAAATAAGACAGTCCAATCCCGGACATAACTTGCAATAAATCTTAATCTGGCCGACCTTATATCTATTAATTACGAAGCGCAAAAAAAATCATTCTTCCCTATTTTCACACAGTGAAGTGACTAACTTATGTTGATTCCGTCTAAATTAAGTCGTCCGGTTCGACTCGACCATACGGTGGTTCGTGAGCGCCTGTTGGCTAAACTTTCCGGCGCGAACAATTTCAGGCTTGCCCTGATAACAAGTCCTGCTGGTTATGGAAAAACGACGCTGGTTTCACAATGGGCGGCAGGGAAAAATGATTTAGGCTGGTATTCTCTGGATGAGGGCGATAATCAGCAAGAGCGCTTTGCCAGTTATCTGATCGCCGCTATCCAACAGGCAACAGGTGGACACTGCACCACCAGTGAAGCAATGGTGCAAAAACGTCAGTACGCCAGCCTGACGTCACTGTTTGCCCAGCTATTTATCGAACTGGCCGAGTGGCACCGCCCGCTCTACCTGGTAGTAGATGATTATCATCTGATCTCTAATCCGGCCATTCACGAAGCGATGCGTTTCTTCCTGCGTCATCAGCCTGAGAACCTCACGCTGGTCGTGCTGTCGCGCAACCTGCCGCAGTTGGGTATTGCCAACCTGCGGGTGCGCGATCAACTGCTGGAGATAGGCAGTCAACAGCTGGCCTTTAACCATCAGGAAGCCAAACAATTTTTCGACCGACGTTTGTCCTCCCCCATCGAAGCAGCTGAAAGCAGCCGGATGTGCGATGACGTTGCTGGCTGGGCCACGGCATTACAACTGATCGCCCTTTCCGCCCGCCAGAACAATAACTCCGCTCACCAGTCGGCACGTCGCCTCGCCGGGATCAACGCCAGCCATCTGTCCGATTATCTGGTTGATGAAGTGCTGGACAGCGTTGACCTCGGTACCCGTCACTTCCTGCTGAAAAGCGCCATTCTGCGTTCCATGAACGATGCGCTAATCGTCCGCGTTACCGGGGAAGAAAACGGCCAGATGCGGCTGGAAGAAATTGAGCGCCAGGGGTTATTCCTGCAACGGATGGATGACGTTGGCGAGTGGTTCAGTTATCACCCGCTGTTTGGTAGCTTTTTACGCCAGCGCTGCCAATGGGAACTGGCGAACGAACTGCCTGAAATACACCGCGCCGCAGCTGAAAGCTGGATGGCGCAAGGCTTCCCCAGCGAAGCTATCCACCACGCGCTGGCGGCCGGCGACGCCCATATGCTACGCGATATCCTGCTTAATCATGCGTGGGGACTGTTTAACCATAGCGAGCTGACGTTACTGGAAGAGTCGCTGAAAGCCCTGCCGTGGGAAAACCTGCTGGAAAATCCGCGTCTGGTTCTGTTGCAAGCCTGGCTGATGCAAAGCCAGCACCGCTACGGAGAGGTTAACACCTTGCTGGCGCGCGCAGAGCAGGAAATGAAAGGCGACATGGAGCCGACACTGCACGCCGAATTCAACGCTTTACGGGCGCAGGTAGCGATTAACGACGGCAACCCTGACGAAGCCGAACGCCTGGCGAAACTGGCGCTGGATGAGTTACCCATCGCCTGGTTCTATAGCCGGATCGTCGCCACCTCGGTGCACGGCGAAGTCCTGCACTGTAAGGGCGATCTCACACGCTCTCTGGCGTTGATGCAGCAAACCGAGCAAATGGCGCGCCATCATGACGTCTGGCATTACGCACTGTGGAGTCTTATCCAGCAAAGCGAAATTTTGTTTGCCCAGGGCTTTTTACAGGCCGCCTGGGAAACTCAGGAAAAAGCGTTCCAACTGATCAAAGAACAGCACCTGGAACAGCTGCCGATGCACGAATTCCTGGTACGTATTCGCGCACAACTACTGTGGGCATGGGCGCGTCTGGACGAATCAGAAGCCTCTGCCCGTAGCGGTATTGAACTGCTTTCCACTTTCCAGCCGCAGCAACAGCTACAGTGTCTGGCGTTGCTGGTTCAGTGTTCACTGGCGCGGGGCGATCTCGATAACGCTCGCAGCCTGCTCAACCGCCTGGAAAACCTGCTGGGTAACGGTCACTATCACAGCGACTGGATCTCCAACGCCGATAAGGTGCGGGTGATTTACTGGCAAATGGTGGGCGACAAAAACTCGGCCGCCAACTGGCTGCGCCACACGCCGAAACCAGAATTCGCCAATAACCACTTCCTGCAAAGCCAGTGGCGCAACATCGCTCGTGCACAAATCCTGCTCGGCGAGTTTGAACCGGCTGAGATTGTGCTGGAAGAGTTGAATGAAAATGCGCGCAACCTGCGCCTGATGAGCGATCTGAACCGCAACCTGTTGCTGCTTAATCAGCTCTACTGGCAGGCAGGGCGCAAAAATGACGCCCAGCGTGTGTTACTCGACGCCCTACAGCTGGCGAACCGCACCGGGTTTATCAGCCACTTTGTTATCGAAGGCGAGGCCATGGCGCAACAACTGCGTCAGCTGATTCAGCTCAATACCTTACCGGAACTCGATCAGCACCGCGCCCAGCGCATTTTGCGTGAGATTAACCAGCACCACCGCCATAAATTTGCCCACTTCGATGAAGGATTCGTTGAGCGTCTGCTTACTCACCCGGAAGTGCCGGAGCTTATCCGCACCAGCCCGCTGACCCAGCGCGAATGGCAGGTTCTGGGACTGATTTATTCGGGCTACAGCAACGAGCAGATCGCCGGAGAGCTGGCCGTCGCGGCAACGACCATCAAGACGCACATCCGCAATTTGTACCAAAAGCTCGGCGTCGCACATCGCCAGGATGCGGTACAACATGCGCAGAAGCTGCTGAAGATGATGGGGTACGGCGTTTAGTTAATGCCTGATACGCAACGCTTATCAGGCCTGGAATTACCTTAGCACAGCTCTAACTGGATATGATGGTCAGCAATCACCTGCATCACACCAGCAGGCGGCAGCGTGTCGGTATACACCGCATCCACCATGCTGATGCTGCCCATATTCACCATCGCGTTACGCCCAAACTTCGAGTGGTCCACCACCAGCATCACATGCCGTGAATTCTCAATGATCGCGCGCTTGGTACGAACTTCGTGATAATCAAACTCCAGCAGAGAACCGTCGCTGTCGATGCCGCTGATCCCTAAGATGCCGAAGTCCAGACGGAACTGAGAAATAAAGTCGAGGGTCGCTTCGCCCATAATACCGCCATCGCGGCTACGCAGTTCACCACCGGCGAGGATTATGCGGAAATCCTCTTTCGCCATCAGCGTGTTCGCCACATTGAGGTTGTTGGTCACAATGCGTAAATTGCTGTGATTAAGCAGCGCGTGAGCCACCGCTTCCGGCGTGGTTCCGATATCAATAAACAGCGTAGAGCCGTTCGGGATCTGCGTGGCAACTTTGCGGGCAATGCGCTCTTTTTCCGCCGTCTGCGTCGCTTTACGGTCATGCCACGGGGTGTTGACCGAGCTGGATGGCAGCGCCGCGCCGCCGTGATGGCGCAAAATCATGTTCTGATCGGCCAGATCGTTAAGATCGCGGCGAATCGTCTGCGGGCTGACGGAGAAATGCTCCACCAGCTCTTCAGTACTGACGTATCCCTGTTTTTTTACCAGCTCGATGATCGCGTCATGTCGTTGTGTTTGCTTCATTAGTGTTCCCTGAAATTTTGCCGGATGCGCTAACGCTTATCCGGCCTACAAAGTTCGTTTCCGCACATTCATCGTATCGGCAAACGCCATTGCCAGACCCACGGCCAACCCGGCGATATGAGCGCCATTCGCCATCGACATGCCGAATAGATCAAACCAGCCGGCAACAATCCAGATCAAAGCAAAGATAATCAAACCACGCTGCAGGAAAATACCGCTTTGCGGATCGCGCTCGCCGCGCAACCACACGTAGCCCATCAGCGCATATACCACGCCAGACAGTCCACCAAACCACGGGCCGCTAAATTTCTGCTGAACATAGCCGCTCAACAGGGCGCTGATCACGGTAATTACAATCAGTTTTCCACTGCCCAGACGCTTTTCAACCGCACCGCCGAGATACCACCACCACAACAGGTTGAACAGAATATGCATCAGCGAGAAGTGCATAAAAGCGTGGGTGAAATAACGCCAGAATTCAAATTTCAGCGAAGGGTCAAACGGCCATGCCAGCCATAGCATCACCGCCTGGTCGCCCAGCACGTTCATCGCGATAAACACCAGCACACACGCGGCCATTACCAACCAGGTTACCGGGCCTGCGCGTTCGCGCAATGTGGCCAGGAACGGATAACGCTGGTAGTGCAGACCGCTGTCGGTCTGACCCGACTGCCAGCTTGCCGCTAGGTAGCGCGGATCGCCCGGATTCTCCAGAAATCGCGCCAGTTCAGCATGCACGCGCTCGGCTTGGGACTCATCCGCCAGCCAGACATCCGTTTGCTGATGTTGTTGAATCGTCAGGATAACGCCCTGTGTCGCCATATAATCAACAAATGCCTGCGCCACGCGGGGGTTAGCAAAAGAGGTAATCATCAACATAGTTGCTGTCGCTTATTCCACACAAAAGAGGACAGTATATATATCCTGCCCGTTTCAGGCTGCATCTTTGTTAGCTTACGAACCGTATGCCACTTCTGCCGGAAAATGTCGATGCCAGGCGTCGAAGCCGCCGTCAACGCTGTAAACCGCGTCATAGCCCTGCTGAAGAAGATATTGCGCCGCGCCTTTACTGCTGTTGCCGTGATAACACATCACCAACACAGCGGTGTCGAAATCATGCTCGCGCATAAATGACCCCAGCGTGTCGTTCGTCAGATGAAACGCCTGCGGGGCATGACCCATGGCATAGCTTTGCGGATCACGGATATCCACTAACACCGCGCTCCCCTGATGCAGCTTCTGATGCGCTTCTTCGACATTAATACATTCAAACTGATCCATTGCTCTCTCTTCTTTATATGGCAGGTGATGCTTTTCGGACATGTTACTGCTTAGTGTACGTCCCGACGGCAGTTAAACGCCATAATGTTATATGTATCACTGTAAATTGTTTATCCGATGTTACCAATGGCGCGATTCTTTGCTATTATGCTCGATAACGAACATTAATGAGCTATAACGAAAGTGCGAGAGGCCAGCATGGAAACCAAAGATCTGATTGTGATAGGTGGAGGCATCAACGGTGCCGGTATCGCGGCAGATGCCGCTGGACGCGGTTTATCCGTGCTGATGCTGGAAGCGCAGGATTTAGCCTGCGCCACCTCTTCCGCTAGCTCCAAACTCATCCACGGTGGCCTGCGCTACCTGGAACACTACGAATTTCGTCTGGTAAGCGAAGCGCTGGCCGAACGTGAAGTGCTGTTGAAAATGGCACCGCATATCGCCTTCCCGATGCGTTTTCGTCTGCCCCACCGCCCGCATCTGCGTCCGGCGTGGATGATCCGCATTGGTTTGTTTATGTACGATCATCTGGGCAAACGCACCAGTTTGCCAAGTTCTACCGGTTTGCGTTTTGGCGCAGATTCCGTAATGAAACCTGAGATTGTGCGCGGTTTCGAATATTCTGACTGCTGGGTCGACGATGCGCGACTGGTTTTGGCAAACGCCCAAATGGTTGTACGTAAAGGCGGAGAAGTATTAACCCGCACTCGCGCCACTTCTGCTCGCCGTGAAAACGGTTTGTGGATTGTTGAAGCTGAAGATATCGATACCGGCAAAAAATACACCTGGCAGGCGCGTGGCCTGGTCAACGCCACCGGTCCGTGGGTGAAAGAGTTCTTCGACGACGGTATGCACCTGCCATCACCGTACGGCATTCGCCTGATTAAAGGCAGCCACATCGTAGTGCCGCGCGTACATACCCAGAAGCAAGCTTATATTCTGCAAAACGAAGATAAGCGTATTGTGTTTGTTATCCCATGGATGGACGAATTCTCGATCATCGGGACGACAGACGTTGAATACAAAGGCGATCCGAAAGCAGTGAAAATTGATGAAAGCGAAATCAATTACCTGCTGAAGGTCTACAACGCGCACTTTAAGAAGCAGCTGGGCCGTGATGATATCGTCTGGACTTACTCAGGCGTGCGTCCGCTGTGCGATGACGAGTCTGACTCACCGCAGGCGATCACCCGTGATTACACGCTGGATATCCACGACGAAAACGGCAAAGCGCCGTTGCTGTCGGTCTTTGGCGGTAAGCTGACCACCTATCGTAAGCTGGCTGAGCACGCGATGGAAAAACTGGCATCGTACTACCAAGGAATTGGTCCGGCATGGACGAAAGAGTGCATTCTGCCAGGCGGTGACATTGGCGGCGATCGCGAAGATTACGCGGCCAAACTGCGCCGTCGCTACCCGTTCCTGACCGAGTCGCTGGCACGCCATTATTCTCGCACCTACGGCAGCAACACCGAATGGGTTATCGGCGAAGCCACCTCGCTTGCCGAGTTAGGTGAAGACTTTGGCCATGAGTTTTATGAGGCCGAACTGAAATATCTGGTCGATCATGAATGGGTTCGTCGTGCGGAAGATGCGTTGTGGCGTCGCACGAAAGAAGGTATGTGGCTGAATGCTGAGCAGCAGTCGCGTATGACCCAGTGGCTGGCGGAGTACATTGAAAAACACCAGCTGTCGCTGGCGTCCTGATAAAAATGCCGGATGCGGCTAGCGCCTTATCCGGCCTACAAGAGTGCATAAACGTAGGCCGGGCAAGCGAAGCGCCCCCGGCATCGTGTGTTACAACCGCACCGAATCGATATGCCAGATGTTTTCGGCGTACTCTTTGATCGTCCTGTCCGACGAGAAGTACCCCATGTTGGCGATATTAATCATCGACTTGGTGGTCCACTCTTCCGGGTGACGATACAGTTCATCAACCTTATCCTGGCAATCAACGTAGCTGCGATAATCCGCCAGAACCTGATAGTGGTCGCCAAAGTTAATCAGCGAATCCACCAGGTCGCGATAGCGTCCCGGCTCCTCAGGGCTGAATACGCCGCTGCCGATCTGCGTCAGCACCTGGTGCAGCTCTTCGTCTTTCTCGTAATACTCACGCGGCTTGTAGCCCTGGCTGCGTAAAGCCTCGACCTCTTCCGCCGTATTACCAAAGATAAAGATATTTTCTGCGCCCACATGCTCCAGCATCTCAACGTTGGCACCGTCCAGCGTCCCGATGGTCAGCGCACCGTTAAGAGCAAATTTCATATTACTGGTACCGGAGGCTTCGGTCCCGGCCAGAGAAATCTGTTCAGAAAGGTCGGCGGCAGGAATAATCACCTGCGCCAGGCTGACGCTGTAGTTGGGGATAAACACCACTTTCAGCTTGTCGCCAATTTGCGGATCGTTGTTGATCACTTTGGCGACGTCGTTGATCAGGTGAATGATGTGTTTCGCCATGTAATAAGCCGAAGCCGCTTTACCGGCGAAGATATTCACACGCGGTACCCACTCAGCATCAGGATCGGCCTTAATGCGATTGTAGCGGGTGATCACATGCAGCACGTTCATCAACTGGCGTTTGTATTCGTGAATACGCTTGATCTGCACATCAAACAGCGATTTCGGGTTCACCACCACGTTCAGCTGCTGGGCAATGAGCGTGGCCAGACGCTTTTTATTCTCCAGCTTCGCGCGGCGCACCGCCTGATTTACCAGTGGGTAATCGCAGTGCTGCTCAAGCTCGCTGAGCTGGCTGAGATCGGTTCGCCAGGTGCGGCCAATGTTCTCATCCAGCACTTCAGAGAGCGACGGGTTGGCCAGCGCCAGCCAGCGACGCGGCGTCACGCCGTTGGTGACGTTGCAGAAGCGAGTCGGGAAAATCTTCGCAAAATCAGCAAACAGCGACTGCACCATCAGGTTGGAGTGCAGCTCGGAAACGCCGTTAACCTTGTGGCTCACCACCACCGCCAGCCATGCCATACGCACACGACGGCCGTTAGATTCATCGATAATCGACGTCCGCCCCAGCAGAGCTGTATCGTTCGGATACTGTTCCTGTAACGTCTTCAGGAAGTAGTCGTTGATTTCAAAGATGATTTGCAGATGGCGCGGCAAAATTTTGCCCAGCATATCGACGGGCCAGGTCTCCAGCGCTTCGCTCATCAAGGTGTGGTTGGTATACGAGAAGACCTGGCAGCAGACCTCAAACGCATCGTCCCAACTGAACTTATGCTCATCGATCAGTAAGCGCATCAGCTCAGGGATCGACAGCACCGGATGGGTATCGTTGAGGTGAATGGCGATTTTATCCGCCAGATTGTCGTAGGTTTTGTGCAGCTGATAATGACGGTTCAGGATGTCCTGCACCGTAGAGGAGACCAGGAAATACTCCTGGCGCAACCGCAGCTCGCGTCCTGAATAGGTGGAGTCGTCCGGGTACAGTACGCGGGAGACGTTCTCGGAGTGGTTTTTATCTTCCACAGCCGCAAAGTAGTCGCCCTGGTTAAATTTACCGAGATTAATCTCGCTACTGGCCTGGGCATTCCACAGACGCAGCGTGTTGGTGGCGTCGGTGTCGTAGCCGGGGATAATCTGGTCGTAGGCGACCGCGAGGATCTCTTCGGTTTCTATCCAGCGCGTTTTCTTACCTTCCTGCTGAATACGCCCGCCAAAACGCACTTTGTAGCGCGTGTTGTGGCGTTTGAATTCCCACGGGTTACCGTATTCCAGCCAGTAGTCCGGCGACTCTTTCTGGCGGCCATCAACAATGTTCTGCTTGAACATACCGTAGTCATAACGAATACCGTAACCGCGTCCCGGCAATCCCAGCGTTGCCAGAGAGTCCAGGAAGCAGGCCGCCAGGCGCCCGAGACCGCCATTGCCAAGACCTGGGTCGTTTTCTTCGTCGATCAGATCTTCAAGATCCAACCCCATACCTTCCAGCGCATTTTTGACATCGTCATAAATGCCCAGCGATAACAGTGCATTGGAAAGCGTGCGGCCAATCAGAAACTCCATAGACAGGTAATAGACCTGACGAGTTTCCTGAGATAATTGCGCACGGTTAGAACGCAGCCAGCGCTCCACGAGACGGTCGCGCACCGCGAACAACGTGGCGTTCAGCCACTCATGTTTATTGGCAATGACCGGGTCCTTACCAATCGTGAACATCAGCTTATAGGCAATAGAATGCTTAAGTGCCTCTACGCTGAGTGTGGGCGATGCATAAGTAAATGGAGCATTCATATAGGTGATTCCTGGATATCTATTTCAAGCGATAGTAAAGCTCACGGTATGACTTCGCCGCGACTTGCCAGCTAAAATCCATGGTCATGGCCTGACGTTGTACAAACCGCCAAAGCGAAGGCCGGGACCACAATACGAAAGCACGCCGGATCGCGCGTAACAGCGACCAGGCATTACTATCTTCAAATACAAACCCACTGGCGATACCGTCCGCCAGGTTTTCCAGCGAACTGTCAGAGACTGTATCAGCCAGCCCACCGGTGCGCCGCACCAGCGGCAGCGTGCCGTACTTCAGTCCATACAACTGCGTTAAGCCACATGGCTCAAAACGGCTGGGAACCAATATCACATCGGCCCCACCCATGATGCGGTGCGAGAAGGCTTCGTGATAGCCGATCTGCACACCCACCTGTCCTGGATGTTCCGCCGCTGCGGCGAGGAATCCTTCCTGTAATACCGGATCGCCCGCGCCTAGCAATGCCAGCTGTCCACCCTGCTCTAACAACCCCGGCAGCGCTTCCAGCACCAGATCCAGCCCTTTTTGACTGGTCAGACGGCTCACCACAGCAAACAGCGGTACTTTATCGTTGACCTTAAGTCCCATCGCTATCTGAAGCTGACGTTTGTTTTCTGCCTTCTCCTCCAGCGTGTCGCGCGTATATCGCGATGCCAGCAGGAGATCGGTTTCCGGGCTCCAGATTTTTTCATCAACGCCGTTCAGCACGCCGGAAAGACGGCCTTCACGATGACGCTGCTGCAACAGACCTTCCATCCCGTAGGCAAACTGCGGCTCGGTAATTTCCCGCGCGTAGGTCGGACTGACCGCCGTAATGTGGTCGGCGTAGTACAACCCTGCCTTCAAAAACGAAATCTGCCCGTTAAACTCCAGTCCGTGCACATTAAAGAACGACCATGGCAATTGGATGTCATCCATATGCTTTGCATAAAACATGCCTTGATACGCCAGGTTGTGGACGGTGAATACCGATTTCGCCGGATGGCCGCGCGCCGCCAGATACGCCGGAGCCAGACCCGCATGCCAGTCGTGCGCATGCACCACATCCGGGCGCCAGAATGGGTCAAGGCCACAGGCCATTTCACAGCCAACCCAGCCCAGCAATGCAAAACGCTGCACGTTATCGGTATACGCAAACAGGTTAGTGTCGTGATACGGGCTACCAGGGCGCTCATAGAGATGCGGCGCGTCAATCAGGTAAATACCCACGCCGTTGAAATGCCCGAACAGCAGCGTGATACGTCCGGCGAAGGTATCCCGACGCGTTACGACCTGCGCATCGGGAATGCCGCGACGGATATCAGGAAACGCCGGGAGCAGCACGCGGGCATCCACGCCGTCCGCTATTTGCGCTGCGGGTAACGCCCCAATAACATCCGCCAGTCCCCCGGTTTTTAACAGGGGGAACATCTCTGAACAAACGTGTAAAACCTGCATTATCGCTCCTGTTTGATCTGCAGTTTGCGTAGCATTTCACGCGTGACCAGCACAATACCTTCCTCTGAACGGTAGAAACGACGCGCATCTTCTTCCGCGTTTTCACCAATCACCATGCCTTCGGGAATAACGCAGGCGCGGTCGATAATGCAACGACGTAAGCGACATGAACGTCCCACCCATACTTCAGGTAACAACACTGCCGAATCAATGTTACAGAATGAATTCACCCGCACTCGCGGGAACAGAACGGACTGCACCACCACCGAACCTGAAATTATGCATCCGCCAGAAACCAGCGAGTTCAGCGTCATTCCGTGGCTGCCGGAACGGTCCTGAACAAATTTCGCCGGTGGCAGCGATTCCATGTGCGTACGGATTGGCCAGTCCTGGTCGTACATGTCCAGTTCAGGCGTCACCGAAGCCAGATCGAGGTTCGCCTTCCAGTAGGCTTCCAGCGTACCCACGTCACGCCAGTACGGCTCGGATTCCGGGTCAGACTGCACGCAGGACAACGGGAATGGATGTGCATACGCCATGCCAGCTTCGGTGATTTTCGGGATAATGTCTTTACCGAAATCGTGACTGGAGTTTTCATCGAGGTCATCTTCCGCCAGCAATTCATATAGATAATCGGCGTTGAAAACGTAGATCCCCATACTGGCAAGAGATTTGGTCGGGTCACCTGGCATGGCTGGCGGGTTGGCGGGTTTTTCAACGAACTCGATAATTTTATCGGTGTCGTCCACGTCCATTACGCCAAACGCGCTGGCCTCTTCAATAGGCACTGGCATACAGGCCACGGTGCAACGCGCGCCTTTCTCGACGTGGTCGATCAGCATGCGTGAGTAGTCCTGCTTGTAGATATGATCGCCCGCGAGGATCACCACATATTCCGCTTTATAGCGTCGAATGATGTCCAGGTTTTGGGTCACCGCATCCGCCGTACCGCGATACCAGTTTTCACCCTGCATTCTCTGCTGGGCAGGCAGCAGATCGACAAACTCGTTCATCTCTTCGCTAAAGAACGACCAGCCGCGCTGAATATGCTGCACCAGCGTGTGGGACTGGTACTGGGTGATCACGCCAATACGGCGGATCCCGGAGTTAATACAGTTGGATAAGGCAAAATCGATAATGCGGAACTTACCGCCAAAGTGCACAGCAGGTTTGGCACGTTTGTTGGTTAAATCTTTTAAGCGGGTACCGCGGCCACCGGCCAGGATCAGGGCAACAGATTTTAATGGCAGCTGGCGCGCCAACATTACACGATCGTTCTTCTCTAAACTCACCATGACTAACTCCTTTTTTATCTTCTCTGGAACACACACAGTCCGTGCGCAGGTCCCTGCCAGACAGCCGTAAGCACCGGATTATCCTCTCCGGCAAATGGGGGAACGGCGCACCATTCCCCTTCAGGTAAAACGATATCTGTCACCTCAAGCGTGGCATTTATTGCAATCAGAAAACGGTCTGAAAGCAGGATTTGCATCTGCCTCGGGCCGTTTTGCCACTCATCCGCACTTAAGGGTTGTGCGTACTTATTTAGCCAACGAACATTGCCATCGCCCTCTTCCCACCAGCGATCACCCGTCAGTGCAGGAATTTGCTGGCGAAGATGGATCAGGGCAGCGGTAAATGTGGTTAGTCCGCTGTTTGCCTGCTGCCAGTCCAGCCAGGTCAGGGCGTTATCCTGGCAGTAAGCGTTATTGTTGCCGTGCTGGCTATGACCATGCTCATCGCCCGCCAGCAACATCGGCGTCCCCTGGGAGAGCAACAGCGTGGATAACAGCGCATGAATGCTGTCGCGCCGCCGCTCAATCAGGTCCAGCGTGCCGCCTAATCCTTCTTTACCATGATTGTCGCTGTAGTTATTGCTAGTGCCGTCGCGATTTTCCTCACCATTCGCTTCATTGTGCTTATTTGTGAAGCACACACAGTCGCGTAGCGTAAAACCGTCGTGCGCAGTCACCAGATTGACCGTCGCGCTGGGTTTGCGACCATCGCGTTTAAACACGTCGCTGGATGCGGCAAAACGCCCGGCAAACTCACCCAACGAGAGATTACGCTGGAGCCAGAAGCGTCGGGTCGCATCGCGGAAATGGTCATTCCACTCGGCAAACGGCGGGGGGAAATTCCCCACCTGATACCCGCCTTCACCAATATCCCACGGTTCCGCAATCAGCTTAACGCGTGAGAGCAGCGGACAGTTTTGGATCGCGGTAAACAGTGGCGCATCCTGACGAAACGCAGGTGTACGCCCCATGACGGAAGCCAAATCAAAACGAAAACCATCCACATGGCAGGTTTCAACCCAGTAGCGCAGGCATTCACATGCGTATTCCACAACACCCGGATGGCTCAGATTGAGGGTGTTCCCACAACCGGTCCAGTTGTAGTAATCACCATCGTCCCTGATCCAATAATAGCTACGGTTATCAATTCCGCGCAGCGAGAAGACGGGGCCTTCGAGATCCAGCTCGGCGCTGTGGTTCAAAACGATATCGAGAATGACCTCAATCCCCGCTTTGTGCAGCGCTTTTACCGCGTCGCGAAACTCATCAAGCGCACTCTCCGGCGAACAGGCATAGGCCGGATGCAGTGCAAACATCGCTACCGGGTTGTAGCCCCAATAGTTCGACAGCCCCAGCCGCTGAAGCCGTGGTTCGCTGGCAAAATGCGCCACCGGCAGCAGCTCCAGCGCGGTAATGCCGAGGCGCTTGAAGTAATCGATCATCACCGGATGGCCCAGCGCTTTGTAGGTTCCGCGAATCTCTTCCGGCAGGTCTGGATGCAAATACGTCAACCCTTTGACATGCGCTTCGTAAATCACGGTATTGCCCCACGGCGTGCGCGGCGGGGTATCATCCTCCCAGTCATAATGATCGGACACCACCACGCCCTTCAGCGCGATGGTGGCATTATCATGATGATCCGGTTCATTTAGCCCACCGTGCAGCAGCGGGTTATCTTTTAACTCGCCATCCACCCGACGGGCGCAAGGGTCAAGCAGCAGCTTGGCCGGATTAAACCGGTGCCCCTGCTGCGGTTGCCATGGGCCATGAACACGATAGCCATAGCGCAGACCGGGCCGGGCGTTGGCCAGATAGCCGTGCCAGACATCACCGCTACGCCCCGGCAGGTCATAGCGAAGTTCGCACCCTTGCTCATCGAATACGCATAATTCAACGCGTTCAGCGTGGGCCGAGAAGAGTGTGAAATTGACACCATGGCCGTCATACGTTGCACCATGGGGGGTGGCGTTGCCGGTTGCCAGTTGCGTCATTACCCCTCCCTGACCAGCCAGATCGTTGCCAACGGCGGTAACGTGAGGCTCAGTGAGTGCTGACGACCATGGCTGGCGATTTCATCGCTGTGCACCGCACCGCCGTTGCCGGTATTGCTACCGTGGTAATGCATCGAGTCGGTATTGAGGATCTCACGCCATTTGCCTGGCTGATTGATACCGAAGCGATAGCCGTGGCGGGGCACAGGCGTAAAGTTGCTGACCACGATGATTTCATTGCCGACCTTGTCACGACGCACGAAAGCCAGCACCGAACGTTCGTTGTCATCCACCACCAGCCATTCAAAACCATAGGCGTCAAAGTCGAGCTCGTGCAGCGCTTTGTGATGACGGTAGGTGTGGTTCAGATCGCGCACCAGACGCTGTACGCCGTGGTGCCAGTTATCGCCACCTTCCAGCAGGTGCCAGTCGAGGCTGGCGTCATGGTTCCATTCACGTCCCTGCGCAAACTCGTTGCCCATAAACAGCAGTTTTTTGCCCGGGAAGGCCCACATCCAGCTGTAGTAGGCGCGCAGGTTGGCAAACTTCTGCCATGCGTCTCCCGGCATGCGATCGAGAATGGATTTTTTACCGTGTACCACTTCATCATGCGACAGCGGCAGGACAAAGTTTTCGGTGTAGTTGTACAGCATGCCGAAGGTCAGCTTGTCGTGATGGTACTGACGATGAATCGGATCCAGCTTCATGTAGTCCAGCGTGTCGTGCATCCAGCCGAGGTTCCACTTATACCAAAACCCTAAACCGCCCATATCCTGTGGTCTTGAAACGCCGGCAAAATCGGTGGACTCTTCCGCCATACTCACCGCACCAGGCACCTGCTCGCCAAGAATGCGGTTGGTATTGCGTAAAAACTCAATGGCTTCGAGGTTTTCACGACCACCAAATTCGTTTGGGATCCATTCCCCTTCTTTGCGGCTGTAGTCGCGATAAATCATCGACGCCACGGCATCCACGCGCAACGCGTCAATACCAAAGCGTTCAATCCAGTACAGGGCGTTGCCCACCAGGTAGTTGCTGACTTCACGGCGACCATAGTTGTAGATCAGCGTGTTCCAGTCCTGGTGATATCCTTCGCGCGGGTCGCTGTGCTCATACAGGTTGGTGCCATCAAACTCTGCCAAACCAAAGTCATCCGATGGGAAATGGCCCGGCACCCAGTCGAGAATAACGTTCAGCCCCGCCTGATGCGCGGCATTCACGAAATAGCGGAAATCATCGCGCGTCCCGAAGCGACGGGTCGGCGCATACATACCGGTAGGCTGGTAACCCCAGCTACCGTCGAACGGATGCTCGTTAATCGGCAACAGTTCGAGATGAGTAAAGCCCATCCACTTAGCGTAAGGCACCAGTTGATCCGCCAGCTCGCGGTAGCTCAGCCAGAAGTTGTTATCGGTATGACGACGCCATGACCCCAGGTGAACTTCATAGATAGAGATCGGTGCATCAAACTGGTTGGCTTTTTTGCGCGCCTCGCTTTGCACTACTTTTTCCGGCAGACCACAGATAAGCGACGCGGTTTCCGGGCGCATTTGCGCTTCGAAGGCGTAAGGGTCCGCTTTGATTCGCAGCTTACCGTTCGCATCGATCATCTCGTATTTATACAGCTGACCATGCTGCGCGCCGGGGATAAACAGCTCCCAGATACCGCTTTCTTTGCGCAGGCGCATTGGGTGGCGACGGCCATCCCAGTAGTTGAACTGCCCAACCACTGACACGCGTTGAGCGTTAGGCGCCCAGACTGAGAAGCGCGTACCGGTTACGCCATCCATGGTATCCGCATGCGCACCCAGCGTTTCGTAAGGTCGCAGGTGCGTACCTTCAGATAACAGCCAGGCATCCATATCCTGGATCAGCGGGCCAAAACGATAAGGGTCATCAATCAGATTCTGCTGTCCATGCCAGACAACGGCCAACTGGTAGCGAAAGAAATTTTTACGGCGGGGAAGTACAGCACAGAAAAAACCGCGAGAGTCGAGGCAATCCAGCTTGCCGACTTTGCGTCCGGTTTTGGGTTCGATCACCCACACTTCGGTGGCGTCAGGTAATAGGGCGCGGACTTCAAGTCCAGCATCAGTTTGGTGCATACCGAGTACGGAAAAAGGATCCGCAAAATGGCCTGCAATTAGCGCATTAATCACGTCTCTATCGATACGAACGGACATGGTTGTCATCCTGTTTTATGGCGTCACCCCTTCCAACTGATTTTCGACATCAGGTAGTGACACTTTTTTTGACCTGAACGGCGCAGCACAATTGTGCATCCTCTCTGCGTCGTCCCACCTTCAGGCAACAACTTAATACCTCCGGTACTAAGTCACCCTTAAAGAATAGCCAATGCTTTATCTTACTCCTGGTAAAAAATGAAACATCTGCGCTTACTCCTGTATTACGCAAAAAAAGGGGTGATTCCTCACCCCTTGATCGTTAACAAACTATTACGCCAATTGGCGCAGCATACGGCGCAATGGCTCCGCAGCACCCCACAGCAACTGGTCGCCCACGGTAAAGGCTGACAGGAACTCCGGTCCCATGTTCAGCTTACGCAGACGGCCTACTGGCGTGGTCAGCGTGCCGGTAACGGCCGCCGGGGTTAACTCACGCATGGTGATATCCCGATCGTTTGGTACAACTTTGGCCCACGGATTGTGCGCCGCCAGCAGTTCTTCCACGGTCGGAATAGACACATCTTTTTTCAGTTTAATGGTGAACGCCTGGCTGTGGCAGCGCAGCGCGCCGACGCGCACGCACAGACCATCAACCGGGATCACGGAAGACGTGTTGAGAATTTTGTTGGTTTCCGCCTGTCCCTTCCACTCTTCGCGGCTCTGACCGTTATCGAGCTGTTTGTCGATCCACGGAATCAGGCTACCGGCCAGCGGTACGCCAAAGTTATCAACCGGCAGTTCGCCGCTGCGGGACAGGGTCGTCACTTTACGTTCGATGTCGAGAATAGCAGAGGAAGGGGTCGCCAGTTCCTCGGCCACATGGCCATACAGATGACCCATCTGAGACAGCAGTTCACGCATATGGCGCGCGCCGCCGCCGGAAGCCGCCTGATAGGTCGCTACGGAAACCCAGTCAACCAAGTCATTGGCAAACAGGCCACCGAGGGACATCAGCATCAGGCTAACGGTACAGTTGCCGCCGACAAAGGTCTTAATGCCTTTGTTTAGGCCGTCGGTGATGACATCCTGGTTAACCGGATCGAGAATAATGATGGCATCGTCTTTCATACGCAGCGAAGAGGCTGCGTCAATCCAGTAACCCTGCCAACCGCTTTCACGAAGCTTTGGATAGATTTCGTTGGTATAATCGCCGCCCTGACAGGTCACGATGATATCGAGCGCCTTCAGCGCATCCAGATCAAAAGCGTCCTGAAGTGTGCCGGTCGCGGTGCCACCGAACGTCGGTGCCGCCTGCCCGAGCTGGGAAGTAGAAAAGAAAACAGGGCGAATGGCGTCGAAGTCACGCTCCTCAACCATGCGTTGCATGAGAACAGAGCCGACCATACCGCGCCAGCCGATAAAACCAACATTTTTCATAGCGTTTTTTCCTGCAGAGATGTGTGCTGTGTATGCTAACCAGTATCCTACTGGCCTATCCTTCACCATACAAAAAGCAGCCAAAGTCGCAAGTGAAATTAATCAATGATAGCGAAGCCATCAGTAATGCGACTTATCCCGCTGCGCAAGCAAGCAGAAAGTCCGCGGTAATTATCAGGGAATTTGAGTTATGAATGAAATCATTTCAGCGGCAGTTTTATTGATCCTGATTATGGATCCGCTCGGAAATCTGCCCATTTTCATGTCCGTATTGAAACATACCGAACCAAAACGTCGCCGCGCGATTATGATTCGCGAGCTGTTTATTGCTCTGTTGGTGATGCTGATATTCCTGTTTGCGGGCGAGAAAATTCTGGCATTTCTTAACCTGCGTGCAGAAACCGTATCGATCTCCGGGGGCATCATTTTGTTCCTGATCGCCATTAAGATGATTTTCCCCAGCGCCACCGGGAATAGCACCGGGCTTCCGGCTGGTGAAGAGCCGTTTATCGTACCGCTGGCGATTCCGCTGGTCGCCGGTCCGACAATCCTGGCCTCATTAATGCTGTTGTCGCATCAGTATCCAAACCAGATGGGGCATCTGGTGATTGCGCTGCTGATCGCCTGGGGCGGTACATTCGTGATTTTGCTGCAGTCTTCGCTGTTTTTACGTCTGCTGGGAGAGAAAGGGGTTAACGCGCTGGAGCGCCTGATGGGGCTGATTCTGGTGATGATGGCAACCCAGATGTTCCTCGATGGCGTGCGGATGTGGATGAAGGGGTAACGCACTCACTTTACGCCGGGTGGCGGCTTCGCCTTACCCGGCCTACGGTGTTGATATATGCTCGTGTGTAGGCCCGGTAAGCGCTAGCGCCACCGGGCAATCAGCGCCGTGAATGTGTTTGTGAGAAACACCTCAATCATTTAAGTCTCTGAAAAAGCGTATTTTCATTTCTGCGAAGCGCCTTCCGGAATACGCTCTTGTCAGCATCGCGGATTAGCATTATCTTCTCGCTGCACTTGCAAAATCAGGTGCCAGGATTGGTCCCCTGATTACCTCATTCGCGATAAAATTCACTTTTGTCGTGCGACCAGCTACACCTCAATGGTGGGCTGGACGGTGGCGTCACAAGACGCACCGGTATCCAATGAGGCCGGTAGGACCAACTCCGTTCAGCCCGCCACCAAAAGGTTGGTCCCTTCGGTGGTGGTAAATTTCACTCATTGGAGGCTGCCCTATGGCGACTATCCCTCTCTTTTCACACTCTTTATTTACCCTGCCCTTTAGCCATGCAACGGATTTCACCGAGCTGGCAGATAACTGTGAGCGTTTTGTCGAAGGGCTTGTTGAATGTCATGACCCTGTTGAAAAACTGGCGATTTGTGCGCGCCTGTCGGCCTGTCTGGCACTACTACAACCAACCTTAACGGAACCTGTACCGCAGCATCTACAGGCCAGCCTGACGGTAGAAACCTTACCGACCCGCTCTCCCCTCTTTGAACCCGAACCAGATCAGATGGGGCGTTACTGCCAGCTTTTGACGCATTTACTGATGAGCAAAACGCTGTCTGACGAGATGGAACGCGTGGCGGGCGATTTACTGCAGGATTTGGTAGGCTATTTCGCCGATACGTTAAAAGCGCCGCGTTGGTTGAAAACCGAGGATGGTGTGATGGTGCTGTAAAAAAGCCGGGTGGCGGCTTTGCCTTACCCGGCCTACGGTGTCGATATGTGCTCGTTTCCAGGCCCGGTAAGCGCAAGCGCCACCGGGCAATGCCATCAGCTCAACAGCTGGAAGGCAATCATACCGACAATCGCGCCGACCGTACCGAGGATGGTTTCCATCATCGTCCAGGTCTTCAGCGTTTGCGCTTCAGTCGCACCGGTAAATTTACCGAACAACCAGAAACCAGCGTCGTTAACGTGGCTGACCACGATAGAGCCGCCCGCGATACAGATAGACAGCGCCGCCATCTGGGCACCGGAGTAGTTCAGTTGCTCAATCACCGGCATCACCAGACCGACCGCCGTTAAGCAGGCCACTGTCGCGGACCCCTGAATGATACGCACCGCCGCCGCCAGCACGAAGCAGGTGATAGCGATCGGCAAGCCCATACCGGTTAACGCTTCGCCCAGTGCAGGACCAACGCCGGAATCTACCAGCACCTGTTTGAACACGCCGCCCGCACCAATCACCAGCAGAATAATCCCCGCTGGCTGCAGCGCATGGCCGCAGATTTCCATCACGCGGTCTTTTGGCATGCCCTGGCGCACCGCCAGACCGTAAATCGCCACCAGACAGGCAACCAGAATCGCGGTAAACGGATGACCGATAAACTCGAACCATTCGTAGGTTGAAGAACCGACCGGAACAAAGCGTGCGGCGATGGTTTTCAGACCAACCAGCACCAGCGGCAGCAGGATAAGCGATAAGCTGAAGCCAAAGGAGGGCATTTTGCCTTCGCCCAGATGCGGCTCGGTAATGTCTTCCGGTACGTGCAGCTCAACGTAACGGCTGATGAAGTTACCCCACAGCGGCCCGGCGATAATCATGCCCGGAATCGCGGCGCACAGGCCAATCAGGATCATCCAGCCAAAGTCGGCGTGCATCTGAGAGGCCAGCAGCATCGGCGCAGGCCCCGGCAGCAGGAACGCTGCGGCAGCCGCCACGCCCGCAAACAGCGGAATGACCAACTTAACCAGGTTAGTACCGGTATGGCGCGCCATTGAGAACGCTACGCTAATCAGCAGCACAATCGCCACCTCAAAGAACAGCGGCAGCGCGCAAATCAGACCGGCCAGGCCAATCGCGTAATGTGCGCGGCTATGACCGAAGGATTTCAGCATTTTGACGGCAATCTGATCGACCGCGCCGGTCTCATGCAAAATCTTGCCGAACATCGCCCCCAGCGCCACCACAATCGCCAGGAAACCGAGCGTGCCTCCCATCCCTTTTTCCATGGTCGCCGCGATTTTATCGAGCGGCATACCGGAAAAGAGACCTGCACCAATGGATACCACCATCAAAGCAACGAAGGCGTGCATACGCGCCTTCATCACTAAAAACAGCAGTAATAAAACGGACCCTACTGCTGTTAAAACAAGCGTTAATGTGCTCACTACTTACTGCCTTGGTTAATAACCTCAATGGTGCTGGCGACCACACCGTCCAGTGGTTGATCGATATCGACCACCAGTACATCGTTTTCATTCGCACCCGGTTCTTCCAGCGCTTCAAACTGGGTAACCAGCATCTGCGTTTTGAAGAAGTGGCCTTTACGCGCCTTCAGACGGCTTTCGATAACGTCAAAATCCCCTTTCAGATAAATGAAAGAGAGGTTCGGGTTACCGTCGCGCAACTGGTCGCGGTAGACTTTTTTCAAGGCAGAACAGACGATCAGCGAAACCTTGTTGGTACGCTGCATCGCAAAAGCGGCGTCATTCAGCGCCTGTAGCCACGGTTTACGGTCGTCATCGTTGAGTGGCTCACCGGAAGCCATTTTCATGATGTTGCTGCGCGGATGGAGAAAATCGCCATCAAGAAACGCGGCCTGCAGTTGATGCGCCACTTCGCTGGCGACAGCAGATTTACCGCTGCCCGATACGCCCATCAGAACGTAAACGTGGTGATCATGATTAGTCGTGCTCAAAGCGTTGCCCCCACTGGTACAAGAATCAGGAAATTGTTACGGGTAACTGTTATCGGTAACATTGTCCAGCCGGATAAATAGAGAAGCAATATCCATTCGTGCTCGAAGTGTATAAGTGTGAGCTACTTCAAACTTGTTGGCTTAAATAGATCCGCCCGGTGACAAGGTGAAACCTAAATCTAACATTTTAGGCGTGACTGCTTCACCACGAATGCGCGCCAGCAGGCGTTCTGCGCCAATGCTGCCCATCCGTTCACGTGGCGTGAGCACACTCGCCAGACGCGGCTCCATCACCTGCCCGATGTCGTGACCGTGGAATCCGGCAATCGCCATGTCATCCGGGATTTTCAGCCCTAAACGCTGGCATTCGAAAGCCGCCCCTACCGCCAGGTCATCGTTGGTACAGAAAACGCCGTCGAGCTGCGGGTATTCGCGCCGCGCCTGACGGATGAGTTCAATACCGGAGGAGTAGGAAGAAGACTGTTCCACCATCACGCTGTACGGCACCAGGTTGGCATCGCGCATTGCCTGCTCGTAGCCTCTCTGTTTGATGATAGTACGTTCATCAAGACGAGCGCCAAGATAGGCTACATGACGGTGCCCGCGGGCGATAATAGCGGCAGTCATCTGACGCGCGGCTTCGAAGTTGTCGAAACCGACGGCGATATCCAGACACGGAGACTGGCTGTCCATCAGCTCAACCACCGGGATACCGGCAACTTCAATCATTTTCAGCGTACGGGGCGTATGGCTACGTTCGGTGAGGATCAGGCCATCGATATTCCACGACAGCATCGATTCCAGGCGCTCTTGTTCCATCTCAGGCTTATAGCCGTAGTGCGCGAGCATCGTTTGATAACCATGGGCGTCGGTGACAGCCTCAATGCCGCGTAGCACTTCAGCAAAAACCTGGTTAGTGAGAGACGGTAACAGCACGCCGATAGCGCGGCTGGTGGCGTTAGAAAGGATATCAGGAGCGCGATTGGGAATATAACCCAGCTCATCAAGTGCAGCGGCAATTTTGCCCCGCAGCGCCACGGAGACCTGCTCCGGGTTACGCAAAAAGCGACTGACCGTCATTTTGGTCACGCCCACGCGGTCGGCTACATCCTGAAGTACGGGTCTTTTCTTTTTCATCGTCCTGAAGCGTTAAAAAGGGATAGATTCCCCCAGTTTACCACGGACGCATGGAATTAATGACAAACGATGAAAAGCCGGATGGCGACGCTTTCGCGTCTTATCCGGCCTACAATGGGTTACAGCACGTTAGACTGGCGGCAGGTCAAACAGTAACACTTCACTGTCGCTGTCGGCATGAATAGAAATTGCCTGTTCATCCCAGATTGCCAGACCGTCGCTGGTGGTCGCTTTGGTGCCGTTAATCGTCACGTTGCCTTTTACCACCTGGATCCAAACGCGGCGTTCCGCGGCAATCTGATGCACCGACTGCTCATCTTTGACCAGTGCCCAACGGTACAGCTCCATATCCTGGTACACTTTCAGTGAACCATCACGGGCATCCGGCGACAGCACCAGTTGTTTACCCTGAGCGGCATCGAAACGACGCTGTTCATAGCGCGGTGTAATACCGTTCTCCTGCGGCATGATCCAGATCTGATACAGATGCAGCTTCTCAGTATTGCTCGGGTTGTACTCCGAGTGACGGATCCCCGTCCCGGCGCTCATAATCTGAAACTCACCGGCCGGAACCTGCTCTTTATTGCCCATGCTGTCCTGATGCTCTACCGCGCCTTCCAGCACGTAAGTCAGGATTTCCATGTCTTTATGGGGGTGAGTACCAAATCCCTGACCTGCATCGATCACGTCATCGTTAATCACGCGCAGTGCCGAGAACCCCATAAAGTTCGGGTCATAGTAGTTGGCAAAAGAGAAGGTATGCCAGGAATCAAGCCAGCCATGATTAGCGTGGCCACGGTCGTTAGCTTTGCGTAAGTAGATCATTGTGTTCACCCCCAGATGTTTTCGATGGAGTAAGTGTGGACTCAATCTGCCTGGGATCATAGAGGGTGAAAATTGACTCCTCTGTTCAAAAAATATGAACAAGCCCAGAGGAGTCTGTGCAGGCTATTTGGCGAGGGTTATCGTGGCAGGCGTTGCCTGTTCAAAGGCGCGTTCGAGGATCTCCAGGTTGGTAAGAACTTCAGATTCCTTGACGTAATTAGGCGTACCGGTGGTCAGCGTCTGGTACAGCGCGTCATACACGCGACCGTAATCCCCCACTTCCGGCTTTACCTCTTCTTTTACCGTGATGCCGTCATCGTTGACGTACTCCAGCATCCCAATGGAATCATCAGCAGCGAAACCTGGCTCACCCGGCATGATATTAGCCTTCAGGCTGGTTTCCTGCTGGTCGATGCCGTACTTCACAAACGAGCCTTTGGTGCCATGGACGATAAACTTCGGATAGTCGATTTTCACCAGATGACTGGTTTTAACAATGGCTTTCAGGTCGCCGTAAAACAGCTGCGCTTCAAAGGTATCGTCCGGGTTCGCTTTGTTGCGCAGGCTGCGGATGTCATAGGCCACATAATCGGGACGTCCGAACAGCGAGATAATCTGATCCATGGTGTGTACGCCCAGACTATAAAACGCGCCGTCCTGCGGCAGTCCCGGCTTGGTTTCTGCTTCAGGACGGTAGTAATCGAAATGGCTTTCAACCTCAACAATCTTGCCGAGCTTGCCGCTCTCAATGGCTTTTTTCGCGGTGAGGAAGCAGGAGTCAAAACGGCGATTCTGATACGGCGTAACGGTCAGTCCTTTGCTACGCGCCAGTTCGAACAGCTCTTTTGCTTGCGCAAGCGTCGGCGTGAAGGGTTTCTCAACCAGCACATTTTTACCCGCTTCCAGCGCGCGTTTAGCATATTCAAAATGGCTGTCAGCATGGGTACAGACGATCACCAGTTTCACCTGCGGATCGTTTAAGATCTCGTCGAGGTCGCTGGTGAAGTGAATATGCGAATACTGCGGCGCCTGCTCTTCCGGCCTGGCGTTGCGGCGGAAAATGTGCGCGACGTGCCAGCTATTTTTGCGGTTGAGGACGTACGGCAAATGGTAGCGGGTGGTGCTTTTACCAAAACCAATAAATGCGCAGTGTAAGGTCATGAGACGATCCTTTTGAAGGTGATTGTCTACACCATAGCGCAAAGCGGCTGGAGACTGAATCCATCCTGTCATCGTGCCGGATGCGGCGTTGCCTTATCCGGCCTACCGCATTATACAGCCAAAAGATCGGGCGTAAGTGGCGTAGGCAGATTATTCACGGCCTGCGCGCAGCAACCGGAGCGTACACAGAGTACGTGAGGATTGCGAGCACAGCCCGGGATTAAGCTGGCAAGCAAACTAGCCCGAAACCCAGCCAAAAAAAAAAGCCAGCAAAAGCTGGCTAAAGTAATACTGGAAGCAATGTGAGCAATGTCGTGCTTTCAGGTTCTCCGTAGGGGTTCCCCTGAACGCAGAGCAATAATAATCATTCTCATTCGCACTTGTCTACTTCTTTTTGCAAAAAAATGCAGTTGACGGATTTTTCTTTCTCAGCGAGTGTAAATGCACAATTAACCCTGCAGGAGATAAGGAATGAGTGAGATAGTGATACGCCACGCTGAACCGAAAGATTACGACGCAATTCGTCAGATCCACGCCCAGCCGGAGGTGTACCACAACACGCTACAGGTTCCTCATCCTTCTCTCGAAATGTGGCAAGCGCGGCTAACCGAGCAAGCCGGTGTCAAACAGCTGGTTGCCTGCATTGATGATATCGTCGTGGGGCACCTCTGTATTGAGGTCGCGCAGCGCCCGCGCCGCAGCCACGTGGCCGATTTTGGTATCTGCGTGGATGGCAGGTGGCACAATCGTGGCGTTGCCAGCGCGCTGATTCGTACGATGATCGACATGTGCGACAACTGGCTGCGCGTCGAGCGCATTGAGCTGACGGTATTTGTTGATAATGAGCCTGCTGTAGCAGTCTATAAGAAGTACGGCTTTGAAATCGAAGGCACTGGTAAGAAATACGGCCTGCGCAACGGTGAGTACGTTGATGCCTACTTTATGGCGCGCGTGAAATAAATTTAAGGGCGAGCCTTATCGCCCTGCTTATTGAAAGGACGCAATAGTGAAAAAGTTTCTTCCCCTGGTTTTGCTGGCCTCGCTCTCCCCTGCTTTTGCCACTACCGTACAAAATCTCGATTCCGTAGCCAGTGCCATCCAACATCCTGAAGGTAAAAAGATTTTTGCTGAGCAAATGGCAGGAGCAACCCCTGCGAAAGGATTTGGTGAGCTTCCTCAGGGCTTATCTGAAAAGCAATGGATTGCATGGGTTGCACCGAATGAAGATCCTGACAACCTGATCCTGACCGGTGCTAAATCTTGGGGAAAAGACGGTAAATATATTGGCATTGCTTGTTTTGCCGATAATAGGGCTGACGCCGAGCAAGCAAAAAAATACGCGGATAACACCTGCCCGGAAAACTACAGCAACGGGCGCGCTAATAAATTATATCTCGGCGTTTTTTCCTGGCAGAATCCACAGCTAACGCCGATTGCACGCTCGGAAAAACCGTTAAACCAGCTCTCAGAGTGGAATAAAGCCGCTGAAAAAGAGAGCGATGATGAGTCCGTCAGACCGCTGGCTTATTATACAAAGCTGGATCTGGCACCGTACCGGATAGCACCCGATACCCTGGCATTCGGGGTGCGGGGTGGATACTCTGATGCGTATTCCGGCGGCGGCGCATTTTATGAAGTGCTGGAACTCTACACCATCAAAGACAGCAAGATAATCAACGTGTTTTCTGACCTTGTTTATTACTATTCGGACATTGCTGGAGACTGGAATAAAGACGGCACAAGGCAGCACGACATCAGCGAAAGTAAGTACATTCTCAAAATGCGCTCGGCAAAGACGCACGGATTTTATGACTTAGAGCGCGTTAGCCTACAGGATAAAAGCAGCCAAATATTCCGCTGGTCCGAATCACTGCAGCGATATGCACCATAACCTACCAGTCAGGCCTACATCGTTCAGAACGCTGTAGGCCATTGATACGGGTCAATTAACATCAGCAAACCCTCCATTAATAACTCCAAATTATTGAATGTATAAATTCTTATCTCATACATTATTTATATTCAGATTCCCCTCAATAAAATTCACTTAAAGTGAAACGTCTTATTTCTGCTATATACGAACGACATTAGAAAGCGTAATTAAAACAAAGAAAGAATTACCATTTTTACGACAACAAGTAATAAAAGGATAAGGATGTCATGAGTGATATCGTCTATCTGATGGTTTCTGGGCAACAGCAGGACGCTATTTCTGACGGATGTGGAACCGTTGCATCCGTGGGTAACCGCTGGCAAAAAGGGCACGAAGACGAAATCTTTGCCTTTTCGCTCTCTAATAGTATAACCAGTACTGGCAAAGGATCTCATTTGCACGGACTGCGATTTTGTAAACTTATCGATAAAAGTACACCGTTGTTTGTTAATGCGATTAATAACAACGAGCAGTTGTATATGGAGTTTTATTTCTACCGCATCAATAGGTTCGGTAGATGGGAGAAATATTATTATATTCAACTGCGGGGAGCATTTCTATCAGCCATTCAACACCAATTCAGCGACAATAATTTAGACACAGAAACAATAACCATCAACTATGAATATATCCTCTGCAAACATCTTATTGCCAACACTGAGTTCAGCTACCTGGCGTTGCCCGAGAACTACAACCGCCTGTTTATCCCCCGCCCAAAAACACCCGCAGACAACGGCCTCAAAACGTTAAACAGCAAAGGGGTTGGCAGACTGCTTGCCGCTGGAGGTATCTACAACGGGAATATCGACGGCTTCAGGGAAACGGCGGAAAAATTGGGGGGCGATGCTCCTGCAGGCTACGAGCAGGTACTTAACGAAAAAACAATTGGATTAGGTATTATTGCTGCATCCCTCCTTTTTTCAAGGAATGCTTCTAAGATTCAAAATTTTAATAGATTCAGGGGTGTAATAAGAAAATTTAACGATAAATCAGCTGGAGCCATCCGAAATGTTAATCCCGGATATCCCAAAACAGGGCATACCCATAATTGCGTTAACTGCGCGATCGCTACAGATGCTACCTTGGCAGGACATCCAGCATCAGCATTACCAGTCAACTCAACAAAAGGTGTCCCTCTCTCAGTCTTAGAAAAGTTTTATAGTGGAAAATTCAAACCAATGTCATCTGTTGATGAAATAATTCACATAATGAGTAATGCTAATTCGGGTGCAAGGGGAATTGTTTATGGTTCGTATGGACCGGGACAGCCAGGACATGTCTTTAATGTTGCAAATCAGAATAATACAATCAGATTTTTGGACGGACAAACGGGGAATGGCGCTGATCTTAATCAATTCAAATCATTTCAACTATTGAGGACAAACTAGTGATCACTTACGAAGAAGCTATAAACAAAGCCAATAAATATCTTTACGATGAGGATGCTCCTGTCGTTATCACACTCCATGGAAGGTTTGCAGAAGGTTGGTTTTTTTGCTTCGAGTCCAGGGAATACCTTGAAACCGGAGACAACGTTGCCCGTCTGGCAGGAAACGCTCCATTCATCATCGATAAAGATAGTGGTGAAATCTTTGATTTAGGCACTGCCTGGCCGCTGGAGAAACATTTAAAAGACTACGAAGAAAGCAAAAAAACACGAAGCTAAGCTTACTCGGATGCGATTAACTATGATAACTGAAACAGAGCTTAACGTACTGAAAGTTATGGCTGAAAAAGATATTGACTGGAACTGGATAGCTTTGGATCGTGCTCTTTATACGAGAGGCGTTTCTGGATTTGGTAATGTTGCGAATATCGTAACGAGCCTTGTCAATAGCGGATTGGTTGATGTCGTATATGGCGAAGATAAATCAAGACCACGCTACAAAGTAGCCCAAAATGGCTTTAACTTGATCAAAGAGCAACAGCATCTTTTTTAGTTTAAAATATTATGCTCGTTAAAAATTGAGCCTTCCAAGTAAGCCCTCTCCCATCGAAGAGGGCCGTCATCCTTAGTATCCCGCCGTTAAATCATCCACGGAACGCGGGTCAGAAGCACCATACAGTGCGCCATCCGGTCCAACCATAATGCTCTGCGTGCTGCCCATCGCCTCTTTCAGCGCTACTTTCTGTCCTTTTTGCTCCAGCAGCTTGATTGTATCCGGGCTGAAGCCCTTCTCGATACGCAGTTCATCCGGCAACCATTGATGATGGAAGCGCGGTGCGTTGGTCGCTTCGGCGACGTTCATCCCAAAATCAATGCTGTTGACCACCATTTGCAGTACGGTAGTGATGATTCGGCTTCCACCTGGGCTGCCGGTAACCAGCCAGGTTTTCCCGTCTTTTACCACGATAGTCGGCGACATCGACGACAGCGGACGCTTCTTCGGTCCAACCGCGTTGGCATCACCGCCCACCAGTCCATAAACGTTCGGCACGCCCGGCTTAGCGGAGAAGTCGTCCATTTCATTATTCAGCAGAATACCGGTGTTACCCGCCACGATGCCGGTCCCGAAGGTGGTATTCAGGGTATACGTTACCGCCACGGCATTGCCGTCTTTATCCACTACCGAGAAGTGCGTAGTCTGGTTGCTTTCATACGGGGCGAGCTTGCCCGGTTTGATCTGGCTGGAAGGCTTAGCCTTGTTGATATCAATCTGATCGGCAAGCGTTTTAGCATAGGCTTTGTTGGTCAGCGCTTGCCACGGCACTTTCACAAAATCCGGGTCGCCCAGATATTCTGAACGGTCGGCGTAAGCATATTTCTCCGCTTCAGCCATAACCTGCATAGCATCGGCGCTGCCAAATCCGTACTTCTTCATATCGAAGTTTTCGAGAATATTGAGGATCTGCACGATGTGAATACCGCCAGAGGACGGCGGCGGCATGGAGAAGACCTGATACCCGCGATAGTCACCGCTGATCGGCGTGCGCTCCGCGGCTTTATAGCTGGCTAAATCCTCTTTGGTCATCAGCCCGCCGTTCTTCTGCATTTCCCCGGCTATCTGATCGGCAATCGCCCCTTTATAAAACGCATCCGGACCATTCTCGGCAATCATTTCCAGGCTTTTCGCCAGATTCTTTTGCACCAGCTTATCACCCTTTTTCAGCGGCTCGCCGTCCTTCCAGAAAATGGCTTTGCTGTTCTCGTGATTAGGGAGCACCTCGCTGCCATAGGTTTTCAGATCGTCGGCCAGCGCGTCATTAACCACAAAGCCCTCTTCCGCCAGCTTCATCGCCGGGCGCACCACTTTGTTCAGCGGCATCGTGCCGTATTTCTCCAGCGCCAGCGAGAAACCCGCCACGGTACCCGGCGTACCGGATGCCAGATGCGACGTCAGCGACTTTTTCGCATCGGCGTTGCCCTGCTCATCGAGGAACATGTCACGGGTCGCGCCAGCAGGCGCCATTTCACGAAAATCGATCGCGGTGGTGTTACCGTCTTTGGTACGCAGTAGCATAAAACCACCGCCGCCCAGATTGCCCGCCTGGGGATGCGTCACCGCCAGCGCATAGCCAACGGCCACGGCGGCATCGACGGCATTCCCACCCTGTTTAAGAATGTCCACACCAACCTGGGTAGCTAAAGCATCCACAGAGGCCACCATCCCATGCTTAGCACGTACGGGATGGAACACATCTTCCTCGACTCCGTAAGATACCGGCGGTGGCGCAGCCGGCGCGGCAGCAACGCTAAAACAACTTCCTGAGAGCAGAGCAGCAATGGCTACCCGGCGTAAAAACGTCGGTTTTATCATCGTTATTCTCCAGATGTATGGGGGTCGGCCCCCACTAAGCCTGGTGCATAACTCTGAAATAATCATCGTAACGGCGAGAAAGGAGTAAACTTAAGAGATCCCCGAGAGGAGAAAAGCGATGAAACGACTCTTACTTTTAGCCATGCTGTTGCCGTTTGCAGGCTTTGCACAGCCCATCAACACCATGAATAACCCGAACCAACCCGGTTATCAGATCCCGAGTCAGCAGCGTATGCAAACCCAAATGCAAACGCAGCAAATTCAGCAGAAAGGGATGCTCAACCAACAGTTGCAAACGCAGACGCGTATGCAGCAACAGCATCTGGAAAACCAAATTAACACCAACTCCCAGCGAGTCCTTCAGTCTCAGCCAGGCGAGCTGAATTCCAGCCAGCAGCAAATGCTGCCCAACAGCAACGGTGGGATGTTGAGTGGAACCCGTAACCCGGACAGCTCTCTGAATAAGCAACATATGCTGTCAGAGAAAAAGAACGGCGACATGCTGAAGCCCTCCAGCACGCCGCAGCCTAACGTTCCGTTAAAAACGATTGGGCCTTAAAAAGGTTGGAAATCCGGACCAATCGTATCAATGGCATCGGTACAGATGCAGTCCACGCCCCAGCGCAGCAGTTCCGCCGCGCGCTGGGGTCGGTTGACGGTATATACCAGAATACGTAGCCCCGCATCGCGCAGCGCATCCACACGCGCTTCATCCAGCAGTTTGTGATTAAGATGAATAGAGACGCAGCCAAGCCGCGTGGTCAGCTCGCGCCAGTCCTCGCGCCATTCATCAAGCAGCAAGCCTCTCGGCAGTTCAGGTACCGCCAGCTGCGCCGCTTCAAGTGCATCAATTTCAAAGGATGACAATAGTGGCGGCGTCATTCCCGCCCACAGCTCCCGCGCGGCCAGCGCCACGACTTTGCCAGTTAACGTTCCGGTGCCGGTTGTGGGTTTAATTTCAATATTCGCCATCATACCGTGCTGACGGCAGCGCTCGGCCACTTGCGAGAGCAGCGGCAGCGGTTCACCTTTAAACTCACCGCTAAACCAGCCGCCGGCGTCCACGCGCAATAAATCCTGCCAGTTCAGCTCGCCTGCCACGCCCCAGCCGTTGCTGGTTCGCTCCAGGTTGTCATCATGCAGTAAGAAGATCTCACCGTCTTTCGACAATTTAGCGTCAAACTCGATCATGGTATGCCCGTATCGCGCCCCCACGTCGATCGCCGCCAGGGTGTTTTCCGGGGCCAGCTTACCGCCGCCACGATGGGCGATAATATGGGGGTAAGGCCAGTTACTCATACGCGTTGTCCTGTTTCGCCATCAAAAAGATGCAGATGATTTTCCGGCAGATGCAGCCACAGCGTGCTGCCTGCCGTTGGGCGATGCTGATGCGCCAGTCGCACCACCAGCTTTTGCTCGCCCCAGCGTCCGTGTGCCAGGTTATCTGCACCCAGCATTTCCAGTGTATCAACAACCAACGGCACGCCGCCTTCGGCCTGCGAGCTTAGCGCAATATGCTCTGGGCGGATACCCAACGTCATTTTACGCCCAATAGACTCTCTCGCGCTTCTGCCGATGGGTAGCGTCATGCCGCCCTCCAGTTCAAAATGGGTGCCCGAGGTACTGATGCACCCGTCCAGCAGGTTCATCGCCGGGCTGCCGATAAAACTCGCCACAAAGCGGCTGGCAGGCTTTTCATACACCTCAACCGGTGTACCTATCTGCTCGGCAATGCCTTTGTTCATCACCATCACCCGTTGGGCAAGGGTCATCGCTTCAACCTGGTCGTGCGTCACGTATAGCGAAGTGGTTTTCAGGCGGCGATGCAGATGTTGTAACTCCAGACGCATCTGCACGCGCAGCTTGGCATCGAGGTTAGAAAGCGGCTCATCGAACAGGAATACCGCTGGGTCACGCACAATCGCTCGCCCCATCGCTACGCGCTGGCGCTGACCGCCAGAAAGTTCGCGCGGACGACGTTTGAGCAGCTCACCCAGCTCGAGAATACGCGCCGCCTCATTTACCCGTTCAGCAATGTGCTCCTTGCCCATCCCGCGGATTTTCAGCCCCCAGGCCATGTTTTCTTCCACGCTCATATGCGGGTAGAGCGCGTAGTTTTGAAAGACCATCGCAATGCCGCGATCCTTCGGCTCCATCTCGGTGACGCGTTTATTATCAATCCAGATATCGCCACCGCTCACCCGCTCCAGCCCAGCCACCATCCGCAGCAGCGTAGACTTTCCGCAGCCGGATGGGCCAACCATCACGATAAATTCCCCGTCCGCAACGTCCAGCGTCAGCGGTTTAATCACCTGGGTTTTGCCGTCCCAGCTTTTGGTTACTGCCTGTAGTTTTAAACCAGCCATTTTTATTTCTCACTATCGACCAGACCGCGTACGAAGGCACGCTGCATGGCTAACACGATGATTACCGGAGGGATAAGCGTCAGCAGCATGGCAGCCATTACCTGGTTCCACTGCGTGGTGCCTTCACCGGTGGCGATCATGCCTTTGATACCCGCCACCGCAGTGCCCAAATTGACGTCGGTAATAATTAACAACGGCCACAAATACTGGTTCCAGCCGTAGATAAAGGTGATAACGAACAGCGCCGCCAGATTGGTTTTTGACAGTGGTAGTACGATATCGCGGAAAAAACGCATCGGTGACGCACCGTCAATTCGCGCGGCCTCAACCAGCTCATCCGGCAGGGTCATAAAGAACTGTCGGAACAGGAAGGTCGCAGTAGCCGATGCCATCAACGGCAGCGTCAGACCCGCATAGCTGTCGAGCATTTTCAGGTTGGCGATAACCTCCACGGTGGGGAAGATTCGCACCTCAACCGGCAGCATCAGGGTGATAAAAATCATCCAGAAGAACAGGTTGCGCAGCGGAAAACGGAACCAGACGATGGCGAATGCGGAGAGCATGGAGACGGTGATTTTCCCTACCGTAATACTGAACGCCATGATGAAGCTGTTAAGCATCATCAACCAGAACGGCGCGCTGTTGACGCCCACACCATTGACCCAGATGTATTTCATGTTCTCCAGCAACTGCGTGCCGGGAACCAGCGTCATCGGCGTTTCAAACACCGCTTTATTGTCCAGCGTCGCCGCGACAAACGCGACGTACAGCGGAAACAGGATCACCATGATCCCCATAATCAACATGGCATGGCTGAATATTGTCAGCCCACGACGGTTCTCAATCATTGGTAACGCACCTTGCTTTCCACATAGCGGAACTGCACCACCGTCAAAATAATGACCAGGAACATCAGCACCACCGATTGTGCGGCGGAAGAAGCCAGATCCAACCCGACAAACCCTTCACGGTAGATCTTATAAATCAGCGTGGTCGTCGCCTGCACCGGCCCACCCGCCGTGGCGGCATCAATAACCGGGAAGGTATCAAAGAAGGCATAAACCAGATTCACCACCAGCAGAAAGAAGCTGACCGGGGCTATCAACGGCAGCGCCAGCTTAAAGAAGCGGCGAACCGGCCCTGCGCCATCAATCGCAGCAGCTTCGATCAGCGATCGCGGGATAGACTGCAGTGCGGCAAAGAAGAACAGGAAGTTGTAACTAATCTGCTTCCAGACCGATGCAAACACCACCAGGAACATCGCCTGACCGCTGTTTTGCGCATGGTTCCAGTCATAGCCAAACTCACCGAGAAAATGGGTAATCAGCCCACGTCCTGGGTTAAACAGGAAGATCCACAATACGGCGGCGACGGCAGGCGCGACGGCGTATGGCAACAGCATCAGCGTCTGGTAAAAACGGCTGCCGCGCACCACGTAATTCACCAGCGCCGCAAAAAATAACGACACCAGCAGACCACTTACCGTGACTAACGTACTGAACTTAATGGTGGTCCAAAATGAGTCGAGGTAGTACGGGTCATGAAACAGCGCGACAAAGTTTTCCAGTCCGACAAACTGGCTGGAAAGACCAAACGGATCAACGGATTGTAGCGAGTACCACAACGCTTCACCGGCGGGCCAGATAAAGAAAATAACGGTGATAACCAGCTGCGGAGCCACCAATAAATAGGGAAGCCAACGCGAGCGGAATACCGGACGGGATGAAGACATGTAGGTTCTTTTCCTGGAAGGTGCCGGATGGCGGTGCAAGCTATCCGGCCTACAAACTACAAACTTGTAGGCCTGATAAGCACAGCGCCATCAGGCACTTATACACTTAAGACTTGGTCGATTGCTCAAAGCGGCGCAGTAACTGATTGCCACGCTCAACGGCGGCATCCAGTGCCTGCTGCGGGGTTTTCTTCCCGGTCCAGACGCTTTCCAGCTCTTCATCCACAATAGTGCGGATCTGCGGCATATTGCCCAAACGCAGCCCTTTGGTGAACGGCAACGGCGGCTTGTTCAGCATCTGGCGGGTGGCGATATCAGCCCCAGGGTTCTTCTCATAGAAGCCCTGCTCACGGGTCAGGTCGTAGGCAGCGGTGGTGATCGGCAGATAGCCGGTCTTCTGGTGCCATTCGGCAGCAATTTCAGGCTTCGCCAGGAAGTTGAGGAACTGCGCCACGCCTTCGTAGGTTGCTTTGTCTTTGCCCTGCATCACCCACAGGCTGGCCCCACCGATAATCGCATTCTGCGGCGCGCCCTTCACATCGGCATCGTACGGCATCATCCCGACGCCATAATTGAATTTAGCGTAGTGGCGGATGTCGGCCAGCGAACCGGAAGAGGCGGTGGTAATGGCACAATCCCCGTTGTAGAACTTCTCAGTGGATTCGTCCTTACGCCCGAAGTAGCTGAAATCCCCTTTTTTGTTCAACTCTTCCAGCAGAGCGATGTGTTTCACCTGTTCAGGTTTATTGAACTCCAGCACCGCGTCAGTACCGTCAAAACCGTTGTTTTTGGTTGCTACCGGCAGACCGTTCCAGGCGCTGAAGTTTTCAATCTGAATCCATCCCTGCCAGCCGCTGGCGTAACCGCACTTCATGCCTGCGGCTTTCAGCTTCGCGGTATATTCCGCCAGATCCTGCCAGGTTTTCGGCGGCTGCTCCGGGTCTAAACCGGCTTTTTTGAAGGCATCTTTGTTGTAGTACAGCACCGGAGTGGAGCTGTTAAACGGCTGGGAGAGCAAGTGTCCGCTTTTAGAGTCGGTGTAGTAACCGGAAACGGTCGGTACGAACTGAGACTCATCGAAGTTAATGCCAGCCTCTTTGAATACTTCATAGACCGGTTTAATGGCTTTTGAGGCCATCATGGTTGCCGTACCCACTTCATAAACCTGCAGCAGCGCAGGCGCGTTTCCGGTACGGAAAGCAGCAATTCCTGCACTCAGGCTCTGCTCGTAGTTGCCTTTGTACTGCGGAACAATTTTGTAGTCGGGATTGGCTGCATTAAAACGTTGCGCCAGTGAATCAACTTCTTTACCCAGTTCGCCTTCCATTGAGTGCCAGAACGGGATAGTGGTGACCGCCAGTGCCTGACCTGCAAATGCCAGGCTAAGTGCCAGTCCTAAAGCTGTATGTCGTAACGATATCATCGGTTATCTCTCTTGTTGTGCCGGATGCGCGATATCACGCGTTTTATGCTCGCGGGGGTAACATGACATGCTCGAATGACAGAAAAATAACTTTTTTATTACAAAAAAAAGATAGTAAGGCGACAAACAGATGGCAAGGCGGTGAAAGCGTAGTGACAGGAAAATGCGGGGTGGTGCACAACAAAGCCGGATATCGCTATACCTTCTCCGGCCTGGATGGCGTTATCTGCTGCTCCAGCAAGGAAGATTAATCCCGACGCCAGCGTCGCTCATATTCATTCTGTAAACGCTGCTGCTCTCGCCGCTCACGTTCACGTTGGATATCCGATTTATCATCATCCCAGCCTGGGCATACCGAGCTGGTAAACACTTCGCAGGGCGAGTCGGATTGCGCTAACGGGTTGTCCGGTTTCTCTTCCCAGATAGCGGGATCGCGCGGGTCAAACGCTGGCGGTGTTGAGGCCTGGGTGGTTAGTGAAAGCGTCAAAAACAAACTGCCAATCATCATGCAGGTACCTGAACGAATCATCCTTTCTCCATGTTCATTTTTATTATTGATAACTATTCTCAATAATAACATAGAGCAATAAAAAGGGGCCACAGCGGGCCCCTTGTCTATTCAGAGAATGATTAACCGCCCAGATACGCGCTACGCACCGCTTCGTTAGCCAGTAACGCATCACCGGTGTCTTCCAGCACCACATGACCGTTTTCCAGCACGTAGCCGCGATCGGCGAGCTTCAGCGCCTGGTTAGCGTTCTGTTCGACGAGGAAGATGGTCATCCCCTGCTCGCGCAGCTGTTCGATGGTGTTAAAAATCTGCTGGATGATAATCGGCGCCAGACCCAGCGACGGTTCATCAAGCAGCAGCAGCCTCGGCTGGCTCATCAGCGCACGGCCTATCGCCAGCATCTGCTGTTCACCGCCGGACATCGTTCCCGCACGCTGAATACGACGCTCATGCAGACGGGGAAACAGGTCATACACCCATTTGATGCGTTCCTGAAACTGGTCCTTTTCGGCAAAGAAGCCGCCCATCGCCAGGTTCTCTTCCACCGTCATGCGGGAAAACACGCGACGCCCTTCCGGCACAATCGCTACCGCTTCGCGCATGATTTTCGCCGTCTGCCAGTCGGTAATGTCTTTACCATCAAAGACGATTCGCCCGCTGGTCGCTCGCGGGTCGCCACACAATGTGCCGAGCAGCGTGGTTTTTCCCGCGCCGTTAGCACCAATCAGAGTAACGATTTCACCCTGGTTGATATACAAGCTGACGTCGTGCAGCGCCTGTATCTTGCCGTAGTGGGCGTTGACTTTGTCGAACGATAACATCGCCTTATCCATAGTAATACTCGCCCCCATTATGCTTCACCTAAATAGGCGCGGATAACATCCGGGTTATTACGAATCTGTTCCGGCGTCCCATTCGCCAGCGGCGTGCCCTGGTTCACCACGTAAATACGGTCAGAAATCCCCATCACCAGCTTCATGTCGTGCTCAATCAACAAAATGGTGGTGTTGTGATGGTTACGCAGTTCAGCAATCAGCTCGTCCAGCTCTTTGGTCTCTTTCGGGTTGAGTCCAGCAGCGGGTTCGTCGAGCATCAGGATTTCCGGCTGGGTCACCATGCAGCGCGCAATTTCCAGACGACGCTGGTCGCCATAGGCCAGGTTACTGGCCTGACGGTTGGCATGCTCCAGCAAGCCAATACGCTCCAGCCAGGTGGCGGCGCGATCCAACGCTTCACTCTGCGCGCGACGGAACGACGGGGTTTTCAACAGGCCGGAGAAGACGCCGGTTTTCAGTTGCTGATGTTGCGCCACCAGCAGGTTTTCAATCACCGTCATTTCGCGAAACAGACGCACGTGCTGGAAAGTACGTACCACGCCCATACGCGCGATTTGCTGACCCGGCAGCCCTTCCAGGTGCTGGTCGCGCAGCTTAATCGTCCCGCCGGTCGGCTTATAAAAACCGGTCAGACAGTTAAAGACCGTGGTTTTCCCCGCACCGTTCGGGCCGATTAACGAGACAATCTCCTGCGGTCGCAGTTCCAGTTCAACGTTGTTTACCGCCAGCAGACCGCCGAAGCGCATCATCAGGCCGTTAACGGATAATAATGGCTGACTCATGCCTGCTCTCCTTTTGCTTCCCCGTTTTTCAGCTTCAACTGTGGACGGGTCATCGGCAACAAGCCCTGCGGACGCCAGATCATCATCAGTACCATTAAACCACCCAGCATTAACATGCTGTATTCGTTGAAATCACGCATCAGCTCGCGTGACACCACCAGCAGGATAGCTGCGAGGATCACCGCAAACTGTGAGCCCATTCCGCCCAGTACCACAATCGCCAGCACAAAGGCCGACTCGGCAAAGGTGAAGGATTCCGGGCTGACGAAGCCCTGGCGCGCGGCAAACAGCGTACCGGCAAAACCGGCAAACGCGGCGCTGATGGTAAAGGCTGTCAGCTTGATGCGCGTAGGGTTTAAGCCCAGCGAGCGACAGGCAATTTCATCTTCACGCAGCGCTTCCCACGCACGACCCAGCGGCATACGCAGCAAACGGTTAATAACAAACAACGAGAAGACCACCAGCAGCAGCGCCACCAGATAGAGGAAAATGACGCGGTCAGACGGATCGTACTTGACGTTAAAGAAGTTGCTGAAGGTATCCCAGCCGCCTTCACGGGCGGTACGGCTGAACTCCAGACCGAAAAAGGTCGGTTTCGGGATCTGGCTAATACCGTTTGGACCGCCGGTTATTTCGGTGTTGTTGAGCAGCAGGATGCGGACGATTTCGCCGAAGCCTAAGGTCACAATCGCCAGATAATCACCGCGCAGGCGCAGTACCGGGAAGCCGAGCAGGAAGCCCGCAGCAGCGGAAACCAGTCCCGCCAGCGGCAGACAAGTCCAGAAGCCGAGTCCGTAATAGTGGTTCAGCAGCGCGAAGGTGTAAGCGCCGATGGCATAGAAGCCGCCGTAGCCCAGCACCAGCAGGCCCGAAAGCCCTACCACCACGTTTAAGCCGAGGCCGAGGATGATATAAATCATCGTCAGCGTGGCGATATCCACCGTACCGCGTGACACCATAAACGGCCACGCCACGGCAATCACCAGCAGCGCCACCAGGAACAGCTTCTGTTTAACGGTGGAGCCGTCAATCGCCGGCAGAATAAACTTTGGTCCGGAGACGCTCTTCAGGCCTTTCTGGAAGGCTGGACGCAGCAGTTGGAAGAGAAAGACCACGCCAGTGCCGATAAACACCCACTGCCAGCGGATATCCGCGGCGGTATCCACTACCAGCTTGGTACCGTCCAGCTCTAACTGAACGCCCATAAAGACGCCCGCCAGGACGAAGAACATAGCGGCAGAGAGCAGCGCCATTGCAAAATGCATCGGTTTCATACTTTCTCTACCTCCGGGCGACCCAGAATACCGGTCGGCATCACCAGTAGCACCAGAATCAGCAGCGCGAATGAAACAACGTCTTTGTATTCAGTACTCAGATAAGCAGAGGAGAGCGCTTCCGCAACGCCCAGAATCAGGCCACCGATCATCGCCCCTGGAATGCTGCCGATGCCGCCCAGTACCGCCGCGGTAAAGGCCTTCATCCCGGCCATAAAGCCGATGTATGGGTTAATTACGCCATAGAACTGACCGAGCAGCACGCCCGCAACCGCCGCCATTGCCGCACCAATCACAAAGGTCAGCGCAATCACGCGATCGGTATTGATGCCGAGCAGGCTGGCCATCTTCAGGTCTTCTGCACAGGCACGGCAGGCGCGGCCCATACGGGAGTAACGGATAAACAGCGTCAGCGCCAGCATTGCCAGGAAGGTTACGATCCAGATAACCAACTGCATGGTGGTGATGGAAGCAGAGAAGTTATCGCTACTGCCGACAGTCCACTGGCCATTAAACAGGCTGGGCAGCGCCACGTCGCGCGAACCTTCCGTCAGGCTGACGTAGTTTTGCAGGAAGATGGACATCCCGATAGCGGAAATCAGCGCGATCAGGCGCTTGGAGCTGCGCACGGGCCGATACGCCACGCGTTCAATGCTCCAGCCGTAGGCGCTGGCAATGACAATCGCGCCGACGAAGCCCGCCGCGACCAGTAGCCAGCTGGAATCGATGCCCATCATCATTAGCGCTGCGATGATCATAAAGGAGACATAGCTGCCGATCATATATACCTCGCCGTGGGCGAAGTTGATCATGCCGATAATGCCGTACACCATCGTGTAACCGATGGCGATCAGCGCGTAGGTGCTTCCCAGCGTGACGCCGTTAAACATCTGCTGCAAGAAATAGAGGAACTGCTCGGACATAAGGTAACCTTTTTAAACCCGCCCGTTTTGCACGGGCGGTGGGATAACTCGTCTTCAGGTATTACTTCGCGACGGTCGAAGAACCGTCTGCATGCCACTGGAAGACACCAAACTCAAATCCCTTCAAATCGCCTTTTTCATCCCATTTCAGCGGCCCAATCACGGTATCAGCCCCGTGTGCTTTCAGATCTTTCACCAGGTCCAGCGGCTCTTTGCTACCGCTGCGATCCATTGCTGTCGCCAATGACTGGACGGCTGCATAAGTGATCCACACGTATGGTCCGGTTGGATCTTTCTTGTCAGCTTTGAGCGCATCGACGATAGCCTTATTCGCCGGATCCTGGTCATAGCGTTTTGGCATGGTTACCAGCATGCCTTCAGCAGCATCACCGGCGATGTTAGACAGCGACGCATTACCGACGCCCTCAGGTCCCATAAACTGGGTTTTCAGCCCGACGGAACGCGCCTGACGCAACATTTGCCCCATTTCCGGGTAGTAGCCGCCGTAATAAACAAAGTCGATATTTTCTTTTTTCAGGCGGGCGATCAGCGCAGAAAAATCTTTTTCCCCGGCGGTGATACCGTCAAAGAAAACGATGTTGGCTTTGCCCGCTTTCAGGCTGTCCTGCACCGAACGCGCCAGGCCTTCACCGTATTGCTGTTTATCGTGAATGATGGCGATACGCTGTGGCTTCACCTTCTCCAGAATGTATTTCGCGGCGGTCGGCCCCTGAGAGGAGTCCAGGCCCGCTGTACGCATAATGTGAGCGTAACCGCGCTGGGTCAGTTCCGGGTTTGTGGCACCCGGAGAAATCATCAGAATGCCTTCATCTTCATAGATATCTGATGCGGGCTGCGTGGAAGATGAGCACAGATGTCCAATAACGTACTGAATGCCGTCATTGACGATTTTGTTCGCTACCGCAACGGCCTGTTTCGGATCGCAGGCATCGTCATATTCCACAGCAACCAGTTTGTCGCCTTTGACCCCGCCTTTGGCATTGATATCTTTAATGGCCTGACGTGCGCCATTAAATTCCATATCGCCCCACTGCGCGACCGGGCCTGACATCGCGCCGACAACAGCGACCTTGATATCTTCCGCCATGACCGCGTGTGACATTGCCAGTGCTATCACCCCTGCGATGATTGTTTTCGCATTCCGTTTCATTACCTGAATCCCCATTCGTGACGTAATTAATATTTTGTATTTATGTGGTTAAAAAGCAGTCTGTGCTTTTTTTGAACTGCACTATTTTTACCAGTCTCATTAATGGTTTAGCGCAGTTTTTTAAGCAAGATCAGGCTAAAATCTCTATTTTTCAGTCGATTAAGAAAAGATAATATTCTGCTTTTCACTATAGATAAACAAAAAAAAGCACGTTTGTCAGCATAAAATAACGGCACAAAGAGCCGAATAAAATGCTGCATTCCAGGGTATTATTCTGCCTGTTTTTCAATCTCTACGGTTTCAAACTGTCATTACCGTTGTTACAAAATTATTAATCTGGTTATTCACATAAAAAAGAGAAAGCATCCGGGCGAATTATTTCGGTACACTCATTCCATCTTTTGTGATTTGGACATGCTGTTAATGAAGCTGACCATCGTTCGTTTAGATAACTTTAGCGACCAGGACCAGATTGATCTGGGCAAAATCTGGCCGGAATATTCCGCCTCATCGTTAAGCGTAGATGAAACGCACCGGATCTACGCCGCACGCTTTAACGAGCGTCTGTTAGGCGCAGTTCGCGTAACCCTGAGCGGCACGCAAGGTGCATTAGATTCATTGCGCGTACGCGATATCACCCGCCGTCGCGGCGTCGGGCAGTATTTGATCGAAGAAGTCATCCGGGAAAACCCTGACGTGAGTTCATGGTGGATGGCCGACGTCGGCGTCGAAGACCGCAGCGTGATGGCCGCGTTTATGCAGGCGTTAGGGTTTACAGCCCAGGAGAATGGCTGGGAAAAAAGATAAAAAAGCCGGATGGCGCTGACGCTTATCCGGCCTACATGCTGGGAGCAAAAAATAAAAAACCATCTCGCAATTTTCCAAGAATTTCACGTTGCAGGAAGGCGGCAAGTTATGAAGTCCCCGGGAGCTTACATAAGTAAGTGACTGGGGTTGAATAACGTAGCCAACGCATCTGCAGCGCGAAAGGCGCCAGGAAAATTATTTGGCGTCGGTCGCCGTCCCGTTTGCATGCCAGTCAAACACGCCGAATTCGAAGCCTTTCAGATCGCCCTTCGCATCCCATGACAGCGGCCCCATTACGGTTTCCACTGAGTTTGCTTTCAGGTATTTGGCAATTTCAGCCGGGTCGTCAGACTGGTTCAGACCGGCCTGCAAGGATTGCAGCGCGGCGTAAGTGGTCCATACGAATGCACCGCTCGGATCCTGTTTCTTGGCTTTGATCGCGTCCACTATCGGTTTGTTCGCCGGAACCTGATCGTAGTTCTTCGGTTTCGTTACCAGTAAGCCTTCTGCAGACTCACCCGCGATGTTAGACAGCGACACGTTCGCTACCCCTTCTGGTCCCATAAACTGGGTTTTCAGACCCGCAGCGCGTGCCTGGCGCAGAATCTGCCCCATTTCCGGGTGGTAACCACCGTAGTAAACGAAATCGATATTCTCTTTCTTCAGGCGCGCTACCAGCGTCGAGAAGTCTTTTTCACCGGCGGTGATCCCGTCGAAGAACACCACGTCAGCGTTGGCTTTCTTGAGGTTGTCCTGCACGGAACGCGCCAGGCCTTCACCGTACTGTTGTTTGTCGTGAACGATCGCAATGCGCTTCGGCTTCACTTTTTCAACGATATATTTGGCAGCGGTTGGTCCCTGATCGGAATCCAGACCGGTGGTACGCATCACCAGGTTATAACCGCGCGCGGTCAGCTCCGGCGCCGTTGCCGCTGGGGTGATCATCAGAATGCCTTCGTCTTCATAGATATCTGACGCAGGCTGAGTGGAAGACGAGCACAGGTGGCCGATAACATATTTAATCCCGTCGTTGACCACTTTGTTAGCTACCGCTACCGCTTGTTTCGGGTCACAGGCATCGTCATATTTCACCATGACCAGTTTGTCGCCTTTCACGCCGCCTTTGGCGTTGATATCTGCAATCGCCTGCTCTGCGCCAGTAAATTCCTGATCGCCATACTGCGCTACCGGACCGGACATCGCGCCGACGACGGCAACTTTAATATCCTTAGCAAACGCCATATTGCTCAAAGACAGGGCGATACATCCTGCCAATAACGCTTTACCCTTCATATTCATCCTGACAATCCCCATTATTGTGGTTATTACGTGTGTTGTGATGTTGTTGTTCAGCACTTTATTTCGATTATTGGATAGCCACCCGTGCTTTAGCAGCATACTCTGCTAAAACATACCCGATTTTTATTATTTTGGAATAGCTAAATTTGACATGCAGATAACAACTTGATGACAAAAAGCTTAAACGTCAGGAGAGAGGGGAAGAGATAAAAACAAAAAACCCCGGATTTTCATCCAGGGTTTATCAGCATTTCCAGTTCGGCTGGAAGATTACGCTTCGATCGCCGCGCGCAGTTTTTTCATGGCGTTCTTTTCAAGCTGACGAACACGTTCAGCGGAAACGCCGTAGCGATCGGCCAGTTCCTGCAACGTCGACTTGTTGTCTTCGTCCAGCCAACGGGCACGAATGATGTCCTGGCTACGCTCGTCCAGACCTTCCATTGCGTGAGTCAGTTTGTTCGCGGCCTGATCTTCCCAGTTATCTTCTTCAATGCCGTCGGCAAAGTTAGAAGATTTATCCTGCAGATACAGCACCGGGGCCATCGGCTGGCTGTCAGACTCGTCGTCTGAAGACATGTCAAACGTCATGTCCTGCGCCGCCATACGGGATTCCATTTCGCGCACGTCTTTGCTGGAAACACCCAGCTCGCGAGCAACCATTTCAACTTCGTCCTGGTTAAACCAGCCCAAACGCTGCTTGGTTTTACGCAGGTTAAAGAACAGCTTACGCTGTGCTTTGGTGGTCGCAACTTTAACGATACGCCAGTTACGCAGAACGTATTCGTGGATCTCAGCTTTGATCCAATGCACGGCGAAGGAAACCAGGCGCACACCCACTTCCGGGTTGAAACGGCGCACGGCTTTCATCAGGCCGATATTACCTTCCTGAATCAGATCCGCCTGCGGCAGGCCATAACCCGCATAATTACGAGCAACATGAACAACAAAGCGCAGGTGAGACAGGATCAGCGTTTTAGCTGCTTCCAGATCGCCCTGGTAATGCAGCTTTTCAGCCAGTGCCCGCTCCTCGTCAGCCGACAACATCGGCCACGCGTTCGCAGCCCGGATGTAAGATTCCAGGTTACCAACAGGGGCTAAAGCTAAATTTTGCATTTCTTTGGTCATTCAAATCCTCTCAATCTTTTCATCTGGCGCATTGGCTAAAAACTAATTAACAAAAACCAGTAGCAACAACCATGCCAGAGCTTATGAGCAACGAGAATATCATTCAATCTTTTATCAGACAGTGATTTTATCCACAAGTTCCATGTCGTAATGTGTATAGATTACGCACAAAATGTGACATCACAATGAATACGCCGGGAAGAGATCACAGGGACTCTTTCCCTGCAGAGCGAACTACTCAGTGCAGGGAAAGATTATACCAGAGATTTTTTAATCGGGGGTAAAGTGGCGTAAATGTTGAACCGTGGCAAGCCAGGCTGCCACCCAGCCAATCATTGAGCACACCAGCAGCAATAACAGGCACTCATCGAATGATAATCCATTGATATCAAACTTGGTTCCAAATACCTGTGCCACCTCAGTCACCGCTGACGACAGACGCATCACCAAAATTTCTGACAAAATCAGTGAAAGAAATGCACCGGAAAAACCGAGCAGTGCACCGCCGTAGAGGAACGGACGCAGGATAAATCCATCCGTCGCGCCAATCAGTTTTTGCACGTTAATGGTATCGCGACGCGCAAAAATACTCAGCCGCACGCTGTTACCGATGACGAGGAAGACCGCCGCCACCATCAGCACGCCAATCATCGCGGAAACGCGCCCGACAAGGCCCGTCAGCGCCGCCAGGCGAGCGAACCAGCTGTCATCCATTCGCACTTCATCAATACCGTTGATTTGTGCGATGCGGTCACGCAGCGTGTTCAGCGACTCCGTACCCTGGAAGTCCAGTTTCGGGATAACAACCGCCACGGCCGGAAGCGGGTTCTCTTCCAGCATATCCAGCGCGCCGCCAAAGCCAGACCAGTTGCGGAATTCACCCAGCGCGTCGTCACGAGAAAGATAATTCACTTTCTCCACGCCCTGCTCGGCCTGCAACTGACCAACCACCCGCGCCGCCGCATCATCATCCAGCGTTTTTTGCAGGTAAACGGTGATCTGCGGAGACGGATAATACTGGCTTGCCGCATGGTTTACGTTCTTATAAACCATGTAACACACGCTTGGCAGCGTCAGGGAGATGGCAATGACCATCACCGTCAGAAACGTCGCCAACGGCTTGCTTTTCAGGTCCTGTAATGCGCCCTGAAACGCATAACGTACCTGCTCGTTAAAGACATTAGTTTTACGCGAGTTCGGCTTTGGCGCGGCTTTCGCACGCTTTGGCGCGTTGCGACCGCCGTCACCCGGCGCACCGCCCGATTTACGAAAGCGATCCAGTCGGCCACCGAACTGTTTGATTTGGTTAATAGCGTCACGTCTATTCATGCGCCAGGCCTCCATGCAGATGTCCATCGCTCAGAACCATTTGGCGATAGGAGCGACGGGAGATCAGGCCAATATCGTGCGTGGCCATTAATACCGTGACCCCGACGCGGTTAAACTCTTCGAACAGGCGAAGGATCCCTTCTGACAGCGCGTCATCCAGGTTCCCCGTTGGTTCATCCGCCAGCAGTACCGCAGGTTTGTTCACCACCGCGCGGGCGATGCCGACGCGTTGTTGTTCACCGCCGGAGAGCTGAATCGGGAAGTTTTTCGCTTTGTCCAACAGCCCGACCTTATCCAGCGCTGCAGACACGCGACGACGAATATCGTCCCCGCTGGCACCCGCGATGATCAGCGGGATTGCCACATTGTCAAACACGGTTCTGTCCATCAACAGGTGGTGATCCTGAAAAATCATGCCAATCTGGCGACGCAGAAACGGCACTTCACGGTTTTTCAAACGGCTGATGTCATGCCCGCTAAAGTAGATTTTCCCGGCGCTGGGCCGTTCAATTCCACAAATCAGCTTCAGCAGGGTACTTTTCCCCGCGCCGGAGTGGCCGGTCAGAAACGCCATCTCGCCAGGCTGCATATGGAAAGTCACTCCCTGCAGCGCTTGTCTCCCACCGAGATAGGCCTTGCTGACATGTTCAAAGCGAATCATTGTTAATCCTCTCGGGCAAAAAGTGCCTCTATAAAATCGTCCGCTTTAAACGGACGTAAATCCTCGATACGTTCGCCCACACCGATATAGCGGATAGGGATGCCAAATTGATCGGCAACCGAGAAGATAACCCCGCCCTTCGCCGTACCGTCCAGCTTGGTCAGGGTGATACCGGTTAAGCCCACCGCTTCATGGAACAGTTTGGCCTGGCTTATCGCATTCTGCCCGGTGCTGGCGTCGATAGTCAGCATAACTTCATGCGGCGCATCTTCGTCCAGCTTCTTCATGACGCGAACGATTTTTTTCAATTCTTCCATCAGGTGCGATTTATTCTGCAAACGCCCTGCGGTATCAGCGATCAGCACGTCTACGTTACGCGCCTTCGCCGCCTGGATGGCATCAAAGATAACGGACGCGGAATCCGCGCCAGTATGCTGAGCAATCACCGGGATGTTGTTACGCTGACCCCAAACCTGCAGCTGTTCTACCGCCGCCGCACGGAAAGTATCACCTGCCGCCAGCATTACCGATTTACCCTGCTGCTCAAACTGACGCGCCAGCTTACCAATAGTGGTGGTTTTGCCCACGCCGTTGACGCCAACCATTAAGATAACAAATGGTGTTTTGCCATCAACGTTCAGCGGTTCGTCAACCTTCGCCAGAATCTCGCCCATCTCTTCTTTCAACAGACCGTACAGCGCTTCCGCATCTTTAAGCTGCTTACGGCTGGCGCCTTCCGTCAGATTCGCAATGATCTTGCGGGTCGTTTCTACACCCACATCAGCGATCAGCAGCTGCTCTTCCAGCTCTTCAAACAGATCATCGTCGATTTTTTTACCACGGAACAGACTGATAAATCCGGAACCGAGGTTTTCTTTTGTTTTCAGCAGGCTGCGTTTCAGGCGCGCAAAGAAACCTTCTTTGGTTGGTTTTTCCTGCTCCTGGACCGCCTCTTCTTCTACCGGTTCTTCTACAGCAGGTTCTTCTACCGGCACCACCATAACCGCTTCTTCAGCAGCCTCAGCGGCCAGCGCCTGTGCTTCCAGCTCTTCGTCGGTCAGCTGCGGTTCGTTTTCAGCTTCTTCTTCAGCCGCCTCAACGATTTCCACGGTTTCCGCTTCGGCCTGCCACTCTTCGGCAGAAACTTCTTCAGTTTTCACCTCTTCCGGCAGCGGCAATTCTTCGCGTTCAATAACCACCGCTGCTGGCGTTTCCACTACAGTTTCAGCAACGGGTTCAGCAACCGGCTCAATCTCCGGCTGCGCTTGTTCGGCGACAGGTTCTTCTTCCGGCTGCAGTTTTTCGATTTCCGCAACCTGTTCAGTTACTTCAACGACTTCAGCTGCAAAGGCTTGCGTTTCAGCCTCGCTACGGGTTTCCTCAACGTGCGGTTGTTCGTCAACGACGGTAGTTTCTTCAGCAACCGGTTGTTGTTCTTCATTTTTTACTTCTGTCTCGTTTTCCGGTGCCTGCTCTTTTTGACCAAAGCCCAGCCAGGAAAAAAAGCCACGTTTTTTCTCTTTCGCCATTTGCGACTACACTCCCCCGCTGTTGCTTCATGGCACAGCGTCAACGCTATGTACATAGCAGCTAAAAAAATGATGAAATAGTCTATCACTTAACTTAACTCACATCACCGCCTGGAATGACATGCTATAGGCGGATTGAGCAATAATAGAAATGAAAAAACCGAATCACTCTGGTAGCGGCCAGATCCGCATTATTGGCGGGCAATGGCGTGGCCGTAAACTCCCGGTTCCGGACAGCCCCGGCTTACGTCCGACCACCGACCGTGTGCGCGAAACGTTGTTTAACTGGCTGGCCCCGGTAATGGTCGATGCTCATTGTCTGGACTGCTTCGCCGGCAGCGGCGCGCTGGGGCTGGAAGCCCTCTCTCGCTATGCGGCAAATGCGACGCTTCTGGAGATGGATCGCGCGGTATCTCAGCAGCTACAAAAGAATCTCGCCACGCTGAAAGCCTCCCATGCCCGCGTCGTCAATACCAATACGCTGACATTTTTGGCTCAGGCAGGTACGCCGCATAACGTGGTATTTGTTGACCCGCCGTTTCGCAAAGGATTACTGGAAGAAACATTAACTCTTCTGGAAACTCATGGCTGGCTGGCAAATGAAGCGTATATTTACGTTGAAAGCGAAGTAGAAAACGGCTTACCGCCGGTTCCGGTGAACTGGTCGCTATACCGTGAGAAAGTCGCCGGACAGGTCGCCTATCGCCTGTACCAACGTGAAGCACAAGGAGAGCACGATGCTGATTAACCTGGGACGCCTGTTGATGCTGTGCGTCTGGGCATTTTTACTACTGAATATTTTCCAACCCTTTCCACGCCCGCTTAACATCTTCGTTAACGTCGCACTGATATTTATGGTGCTGATGCATGGCATGCAGCTGGCGCTGCTAAAAAGCACCATGCCTAAAGATGGCCCGCAAATGACCAACGGAGAGAAAATCCGTATTTTTCTGTTCGGCGTCTTTGAACTACTGGTGTGGCAGAAGAAGATTAAAGATCAGTTGAAGAAGTAGCTGTGATCTTTTCGCCCGGCGGCACGTTGCGGGCCGGGCTGGGCCTGCAACTCACCATCACGGTGGTAATATACCGTCCAGTTGATCTTTCAGTTTTGGAATATCTTTACTGGCTCTTGTTTTCCGCAGGTGTTTCACCTGCTCGCAAATCTCTTCGGTCCGGGTGTAATAGGTGCCAGACGTCGGGCCTGGACGCTCACATAAAACATAGTTAGTACCAAGAGGATAAAAAATGACAATAAAAGATAAAATATTGCCAATAACAAATCCTACACCCGCAACGTGGATACCGATGGTAAATGCCCTGTCGAAGAATTTGGGCGGCTGCATGCTTTTCGTAAAGGTCACGTAGGCAATACATAAAACAAAGAAAAAACCCACCGGAAACATCAGCAGCAGAGAAAATGAGCCCCATAAAAAATAAACAATGCTTCTGGATTCAATAAGATCGGTAATGTCTGGCACACTGGCATAATAAAACCCCCAACTAATCCCTCCCACAAAAAGCATAAAAAGAAACAAACAACATCTTTTCTTAATGTTCTCCAGATTAATATTCATATCAATAAATTCCGCCGTAAAGGGAGTTTCTGTATCCCAGGCGTTGGGCGTTCCACTCTTCGATTCTTTGCCGTTCTTTAAGTCCCTCACGTATACACGCTATCAGTTTGTCTGATAGCTCATATTTTTTGTCCACTTCATTCAGAGACCAGGCAATAAATAGACCTAATGCAACAGCACCAACAATTCCCCCCCAAACTGGAACAGTCGCACTCGTTACAAAAAGAGAGACGCCCCAACGAATAACATTACCTGATAATCTTGAGACAAAAATACTCACAATCACCTTCGCCACATCCATCGTCACATTCCCCAGCAATGCGGCGACGTCATGTTCTGATTTAAAGGCCAGCTCAATCAACCGCCAGCATGCGGAAAACCAGATGCAGAATCTGGCCCCTGACATTATGCCATTTCGAAACCCGGCGCTGCCAATACCCACCTCAAGTACCTTAGGATGGTTAATCCGGTAACGGGTTCCGTTAAGAATGCGCCGCAGAGAAGGGTAGCCCGTAATCTTCACATACAGCTTTCCCTGATAAGCATATTGCGTTGCTTTAATCCCAAGGCCTTTTAAGGTGAAGACAATCTTTCCGGCCTGCTGATAAGAAAAAAGCTTTGACAGCTTTTTAGTCGCATCAGCCGCATCTTTGATATTACCTGCATAATTGGTCGAAAAACTGACGGATTTGCTGCCCAGCAAATCATCAATCACGCCCTGCGCCTCTTCAAGCGTTAGCAGCATAATGTGTTGTGTATTGCTATTCAGATTATTTTTCAGCGTTCTGATTTCGTTCTCAATACGCTGATTACGTTGCCGGTTATTTCCTCTAAGAATATCTTCACGGTGATTCCCTATCCAGTCATAATACCTTTCCATCATTACTCCTTAATAAATTCCCTCATCCCAAAGGCTGTATGCACTGGTTCCCGCCATAATGTGATCCCAGGTAATTGACTCATAGGAAAGCTCAATGACTTCTTCTGGCTGACCCGCACTGTCATCGATAGTATGAGGCACCTGTAAATGGATGCTGGATATTCTGGCATTGATAAGTTTTATCGCGTAATAACACTCATTTAAACCCGCAGGACTCGTGCGATAGAAGCTAAATTCACAGTTCAATGTTTCATTGTCAGTTATGGCTTTCCCTAATAACGGCGAGGATTTATCTACTGGCTTTATAAACGTCAAACATTGATGGTTCACATTCTGTACCCGACTCATGCCATGATTCACTGTCATGACCATTATCTGATCACGGTGGGCCGTTTGTGATTTATTTCCTATCGAATTTACCGATGCACAACCAGCAGAAATCAATCCCTGCGCCTGCCCATTCAAGGTCAACCACATTGTATTCGCCATTTCAATTCCTTAGCCATTTTAATTACATGTTTATATTCATGCGACAACGTTGGAATAATAGGATAGTGAAAGGCGGATAGCAGAATGGTGATACAATCGATATTTTAGTCACACAAAAAAATATAATACCAACGTTATTTTCACAGAAGAATAAATAATAACTATATTTGAATAGTGTTATATATTTCAGTTGAATTTATTATCGGCACTGGCAAGATAAATACAGTGCCGATCGGCTTTATTGCCCATGCGTAAAATCAACAAATCGCGAACCTTTGTAACTCAGCGTGCCTTTATCCCCGACCGTTAACGCGTGGTACTGCTGGGCATCCAGATGAAACGTCTGCTCCATCCCCCCGTTTTGTGGCTTAAAGCTGGCTTCATAGCGCATGCTGGTTCCTGCCGGGCTTACTTCCTGCTGGCGGGATCGTCGATCGTTTAGCGGTTTTTCCCGTTTGTTACTTACCACCACCTGCTTTTGCACCAGCGGCGCCGCATCATTATCGGCTTTTTCTCGCCGCTGCTGAACAAAGCGAAACGACGCAGCGACAACGATTAAGACAATGATAACAATGAAAAAAAGTGGTGGTTTGCTCATATTATTAGCCCATCAGAAAATGCGGAAATAAGCATACATCGCCTGTTATGGTGTTGTCATCTGGCTGTGTCGACCTCTACACTGGACAGTAGAGCCGTGAGCACCCCGCTTACGAAAAAATAACGAATTCAAGGAACTAAGATGCTTTGGTCGTTTATCGCTGTCTGTCTTTCCGCATGGTTGTTCGTGGATGCTTCCTATCGTGGACCTGCCTGGCAACGCTGGGTCTTTAAGCCCCTGACGTTACTCCTGCTGGCACTGCTGGCCTGGCAGGCGCCAATGTTTAACGCTATCAGCTATCTGGTGCTGGCTGGCCTGCTTGCCTCGCTGCTGGGCGATGCGCTGACGCTGTTACCGCGCCAACGCCTGCTGTACGCCGTGGGGGCATTCTTCCTGTCGCATCTGCTTTATACCATTTACTTCGCCAGCCAAATGACGCTGTCGTTCTTCTGGCCTTTGCCGTTGGTGCTGGTAGTGCTGGGGGCGTTGCTGATCGCCGTGATCTGGACGCGTCTGGAAGAGCTGCGTGTCGCTATCTGCACCTTTATCGGCATCACGCTGATGATGGTCTGGATGGCCGGTGAGCTGTGGTTCTTCCGCCCGACCGCCCCGGCGCTGTCGGCATTTATGGGCGCATCCCTCCTGTTCATCGGCAACATTGTCTGGCTGGGTAGCCATTACCGTCGCCGCTTCCGCGCCGATAACGCCATTGCCGCCGCCTGCTACTTCGCCGGACATTTCCTGATTGTTCGTTCGTTGTATCTTTAAAACGCTTGACTCTGGAGTCGACTCCAGAGTGTATCCTCCGGTTAATACGAAATGATTATCAACCGGAGGATGCCATGTCGACACCCGATACCCGTGGCAACAAAGTTCCACAATTCTCTTCTTTCAAGCCTGCGCCTGCACCACAAAAGGCGGATGACTGCTGCTGCGAAGGAAGCTGCTCCACTACACCAACCGTATCCGATACCGTAATAGGCACCCGCTATTCCTGGAAAGTGGCAGGCATGGACTGCGCAGCTTGCGCCCGCAAAGTAGAGAATGCGGTCCGCCAGGTCAGCGGTGTCAACCAGGTCCAGGTTCTGTTCGCCACTGAAAAACTGGTGGTCGATGCCGGTTCCGATATCCGCCAGCAAGTTGAAAACGCGGTGCAAAAAGCAGGCTATACCCTGCGCGATGAGCACGCGACGGACGCCGCCCCCGAGTCACGTTTTAAAGAAAACCTGCCGCTGATTTCGCTGATTATCATGATGGCGATTAGCTGGGGGCTGGAGCAGTTCAATCATCCCTTCGGTCAGATAGCGTTTATCGCCACCACGCTGGTCGGCCTGTATCCCATTGCCCGTCAGGCCCTGCGTCTGATGAAAACCGGCAGCTACTTTGCCATTGAAACGTTGATGAGCGTCGCCGCCATTGGCGCACTGTTTATCGGCGCGACGGCGGAAGCCGCCATGGTGCTGCTGCTGTTTTTAATTGGCGAGCGTCTGGAAGGTTGGGCCGCCAGCCGCGCCCGTAAAGGGGTCAGCGCACTGATGGCGCTCAAACCGGAAACCGCCACACGCCTGCGTAACGGCGAGCGCGAAGAGGTGGCTATCAATACCCTCCGACCTGGCGATGTTATTGAGGTTGCCGCGGGTGGGCGTTTACCTGCCGACGGCAAACTGGTCTCCGGCTTTGCCAGCTTTGATGAGAGCGCCCTGACCGGCGAATCGATCCCGGTTGAACGCGCCACCGGCGAGAAAGTCCCAGCGGGTGCCACCAGCGTGGATCGTCTGGTAACGCTGGAAGTGCTCTCAGAACCGGGTGCCAGCGCCATTGACCGTATTCTGAAACTGATTGAAGAAGCGGAAGAACGCCGCGCCCCCATTGAGCGCTTCATTGACCGTTTCAGCCGAATTTATACCCCAGCTATTATGGCGGTTGCGCTGCTGGTCACCCTCGTACCGCCACTGCTGTTTGCCGCATCCTGGCAGGAGTGGATTTATAAAGGGCTGACGCTGTTGCTGATTGGCTGTCCTTGCGCTCTGGTGATTTCAACGCCCGCAGCCATTACCTCTGGTCTGGCCGCTGCGGCGCGTCGTGGGGCATTAATCAAAGGCGGAGCCGCGCTGGAACAGTTGGGTAGAGTCACTCAGGTGGCGTTTGATAAAACCGGCACCCTGACCGTCGGTAAACCACGCGTCACGGCGATTCATCCGGCAAGCGGTATTGGTGAGGCTGAACTGCTGGCACTGGCGGCAGCGGTAGAGCAAGGCGCGACGCACCCGCTGGCACAAGCAATTGTTCGGGAAGCACAAACGCGCGAGCTGTCTATTCCTGTCGCAAAAGAGCAACGGGCGCTGGTTGGCTCTGGAATTGAAGCGCTGGTCAACGGCGAACGCGTACTGATTTGCGCCGCTGGTAAGCAGCCTGCCGACGCCTTTGCTGGGCAGATTAGCGAGCTGGAAAGCGCGGGCCAAACGGTGGTGTTGGTGCTGCGTAACGATACTGTACTCGGCGTACTGGCCCTACAGGACACGCTGCGCGATGACGCTCGCAGCGCCATCAGCGAGCTTAATCAGATTGGCGTGAAAGGCGTGATCCTGACCGGTGATAACCCGCGTGCGGCCGCCGCCATTGCCGGTGAACTGGGCCTCGAATTCAAAGCGGGACTCTTGCCGGAAGATAAGGTGCAGGCCGTTACCCATCTTAACCAACAGTCGCCGCTGGCGATGGTCGGCGACGGCATCAACGACGCCCCGGCAATGAAAGCGGCTACCATCGGCATTGCGATGGGAAGCGGGACCGACGTCGCGCTGGAGACCGCCGATGCCGCTCTGACCCACAACCGTCTGCGTGGTCTGGTGCAAATGATTCAGCTGGCGCGGGCCACCCACGCCAATATTCGCCAGAACATTGCGATTGCGCTGGGTCTGAAGGGGATTTTCCTCGTCACCACGCTGCTCGGGATAACCGGACTGTGGCTGGCGGTGCTGGCGGATACGGGGGCGACGGTGCTGGTGACCGCGAACGCGCTGCGGTTGTTGCGTAAAGGGTAGTGCCTGTTTCTCGCCTGATGGCGCTTCGCTTATCAGGCCTACAGATTACTCAGTCTTTATAGGCCGGAGAAGCGTTAGCGCCATCCGGCATAACAAGATTACTGGCCTTTGCGCACCAGATAGCGGTACGGCAGCGAGTCGGTCTCTTTGGCCACCAGCTCATGTTCCATAAAGGTACAGAAGCCAGGAATATCGCGGGTTGTTGCCGGATCGTCGGCGACAATCAGCAGCGTTTCACCGGCCTGCATGCCGCGTACGGTTTTACGTACCATCATTACCGGTTCCGGGCAGCGCAGCCCCTGGGCATCAAGAGTATGGTCGGGGGAAGTAAACAGGTCGCTCATCGTCGTCTCATTCATACAAAAACGGCGTTATTTTACGCTCTGTTGTGGCGTAAGCCAATCAGGTTAACGATTGCGTGAAAAACAACCATTGCAATGTGCTCTTAAAGCAGTATCATGCGACGGTTTTTTATTGGGTTCCCTCACCCCATCCAACAAAAAGGTCACAATATGACTCCGTTTACACAAACTCAGCGCGTAAAAGCGTTGTTCTGGCTATCGCTATTTCATCTGCTGGTGATCACCTCCAGCAACTATCTGGTGCAGCTTCCAATCTCCATTTTTGGTTTCCATACCACATGGGGCGCGTTTAGCTTTCCGTTTATTTTCCTCGCGACCGACCTGACCGTGCGTATTTTTGGCGCGCCGCTGGCTCGACGTATCATCTTTGCGGTTATGATCCCCGCACTGCTGATCTCCTATGTCGTTTCATCACTGTTCTATATGGGATCGTGGCAAGGATTCGGCGCACTGCTGCACTTTAACCTGTTTGTCGCCCGTATCGCCGCCGCCAGCTTTATGGCCTACGCGCTGGGACAAATTCTGGATGTGCATGTCTTTAACCGCCTGCGTCAAAACCGTCGCTGGTGGCTGGCACCGACGGCGTCCACGCTGTTTGGCAATATCAGCGATACGTTGGCCTTCTTCTTTATCGCTTTCTGGCGTAGCCCGGATGCCTTTATGGCCGAGCACTGGATGGAAATCGCACTGGTCGATTACTGCTTCAAAGTGCTGATCAGCATTATTTTCTTCCTGCCAATGTATGGCGTGTTGCTGAATATGTTACTGAAAAGGCTGGCAGATAAATCTGAAATCTCTGCATTGCAGACGAGTTAAAGGTTCATTTTCCGAGTTGTGATAAGATGGACGAATGAGCCGTTATGGCCGTTTATCGAAAGGAAGAAGTCAATGCGCAATCTGGTTAAATATGTCGGTATTGGCCTGCTGGTTATGGGGCTTGCGGCCTGTGATAATAGCGATACAAAAGCGCCAGCCGAGGGTGCTGCCGCAGAAAGTAACGCCACCGGACAACCGGTCAGCCTGCTGGACGGCAAACTCAGTTTTTCCCTGCCAGCGGATATGACCGATCAGAGCGGCAAGCTGGGCACCCAGGCGAACAATATGCACGTATATTCTGACGCAACCGGCCAGAAAGCGGTGATTGTGATTGTTGGCGACAACACCAACGAAGATCTGGCCGTGCTGGCAAAACGTCTGGAAGATCAGCAGCGTAGCCGTGATCCGCAGCTGCAGGTCGTCACCAATAAATCTATTGAGCTGAAAGGCCACACGCTGCAGCAGTTAGACAGCATCATCTCGGCCAAAGGCCAGACCGCATACTCTTCCGTGGTGTTGGGTAAAGTGGACAACCAACTGCTGACGCTGCAAATCACGCTGCCTGCTGACGATCAGCAAAAAGCGCAGACTACCGCAGAAAACATCATTAACACGCTGGTTATCCAGTAACGGTTAAGACGATGACGCGGCCTCCGGTGACACCACCTGAGGCCGTTTTTTTAACCGCCAGGTCAGCAATAACGCCACCGCTACCAGCCCTGCCGCTGCCAGATAGATAACCGGCACACCCGCCCACGTCATGACCAGCCCGGCCAGCGGCCCGGTAACCCCCAGCGATAAATCCATAAACACCGTGTAGGTCGCCAGCGCAGCACCCTGATTTTGCTGAGGAACGGCTTTTACCGCCACCACGCCCAGCGCCGGGAAAACCAGTGAGAACCCAGCCCCGGCCAGCAGAACGCCGATTTTCGCCATCCACGGCATCGAAGCCATCCCGACCAGTAACAGCCCGACAATCTCGACGCTAAAGCAGATCATCGCCACATTCAGCCCGCCTAAACGGTTGATGCCATTTGGGAACAACAAACGAGTACCGACAAACGTGCAGCTAAAAAGCGTCAGCGCGAATGCGGCGCCATCCCAGCCTTTGGCATCATAGAACAAGGTAATGAAGGTAGCGATTACCCCAAATCCGGCGGAGGCCAGGGCCAGCGCCATACCATACAACCAGACGCGCCCAAGCACCGCGCGAAATGGCAACGGTTTGCCTTTGCTGGCCTTTACCGCCGGACGAGGGAGCGCCAGCAGGATTGCCAACAGTGCCACGCCCATCACGGTCAGTGCCAGCCCCTGTAAGCCACCCCAGGCATAAAACAGAACACCCAGCGGCGCGCCTATCGCCATCGCGCCATAGGTCACGATACCATTCCAGGAAATCACCCGTCCGATGTGCATTGAGCCAACCACCCCCACGCCCCACAGCGTAGAGCCGGTCCCGGCAAAGCTTTGCCCGATCCCGAGAATCACGCGCCCCAGACATAGCAGCAGCAGACTGGCCAACGGCCAGCCGTTCGTTGATCCCGCCAGTAAATAGCCCAGGCCACTTAAAAAGCAGCCGCACAGCCCAAATACCACAATCTTCTTTGGCCCCAGCAGATCGGCATAGCGACCGGCATGCGGACGGCTCAGCAGCGTAGCGAAATATTGCAGGCTGATGACCAGCCCAGCCCAGAAAGCGCTAAATCCCATTACATCATGGACGTAGCCAGGCAACACCGCGAGCGGCAGGCCGATGGTCAGGTAGCTGGCGAAGTTAAACATCACCACAGAAACAATTCGCAGGTTCAGGCGTAAACCGCTAAGCGTCGGTTCAGCGACGGGTTCGGGCATGGAGGGTCACCACGTTTTCACAACAGTGTTTCATTTCTACCATGTTGCAGAGCAGAAATCAGTAGCCAGTTTAGGAATATCAGTCGCAAGCCAGCCGCTACACTTAATGCAAAAACGCAAACAGGAAGAAGACATGATAACCACCCAGCCCGATAAAACGGGTTTGCACATTTTGCTCAAACTGGCCGCTCTGGTGGTGATCCTCGCAGGTATCCATGCTGCGGCAGATATCATTGTGCAGCTGCTGCTGGCCCTCTTTTTTGCCATTGTATTGAATCCACTGGTCACCTGGTTTATCCGCCGGGGAGTCGGTCGCCCAATCGCTATTACCTTAGTCGTGGTTGTGATGCTGATCGTTCTTACGGCGTTGGTTGGCGTGCTGGCGTCGTCAATCACTGAATTCATGGACCTGCTGCCAAAATACAATAAGGAGCTAACGCGCAAGGTTCTGTATTTGCAAGAGATGGTGCCTTTTCTGAATCTGCATATGTCCCCGGAACGTATACTGCAACGCATGGACTCTGACAAGCTGATGACCTTCACAACCACGCTGATGACGAGTCTTTCTGGTGCCATGGCCAGCGTCTTTCTGCTGGTGATGACGGTAGTTTTTATGCTGTTTGAGGTGCGTCATGTCCCCTATAAGATGCGTTTTGCGTTGAATAATCCGCAAATCCACATTGCGGGGCTACATCGAGCGCTGAAGGGTGTGTCACACTATCTGGCGCTGAAAACGCTGCTCAGCTTATGGACCGGTGCCATAATCTGGCTGGGACTGGCACTGATGGGGATTCAGTTTGCTCTGATGTGGGGCGTACTGGCATTCCTGTTAAACTACGTGCCCAACATTGGCTCGGTCATTTCCGCCGTCCCGCCCATGATCCAGGCACTGCTTTTTAATGGCATTTACGAATGTCTGTTGGTTGGCGCACTGTTTCTGGTGGTGCATATGGTGATTGGCAATATTCTCGAACCCCGAATGATGGGGCATCGGCTGGGATTATCGACGCTAATCGTCTTCCTCTCTCTGTTGGTATGGGGATGGCTGCTCGGTCCGGTCGGCATGTTGCTCTCCGTGCCGTTAACCAGCGTGTGTAAAATCTGGATGGAAACCACCAAAGGCGGCAGCAAACTGGCAATTTTGCTGGGGCCCGGCAGGCCCAAAAGCCGATTACCGGGATAAACTTGCAAACAGCATGTGAAGAATGATACACAACCCCATTATTACTAAAGGTTAGCCCTAATATGTACCGGATCGTTCTTGGGAAAGTTTCTGTTTTAAGCGCTGGTGCACTGCCTGCCGCACTGAGTGAGCAAGCGCCGCAAGGTGCTCACCGTGCGCGCTGGCTGGCCGGTCGCGTGCTGCTTTCCCATGCCCTTTCGCCATTACCGGACATCATCTATGGCGAGCAAGGAAAACCGGCCTTTTCTGCTGACACGCCGCTGTGGTTCAATCTCAGCCACAGCGGTGATGATATCGCCCTGCTGCTCAGCGACGAAGGGGAAGTCGGCTGCGATATAGAAGTCGTTCGCCCGCGCGATAACTGGCAAACGCTGGCAAATACGGTATTCAGTCTTGGTGAACATGCCGAAGTCGAGGCCGAACGCCCGGAGCAACAGCTGGCGGCGTTCTGGCGCATCTGGACGCGTAAAGAAGCTATCGTGAAACAGCGCGGCGGTAGCGCCTGGCAAATCGTCAGCGTCGACAGTACCGCGTTAACTTCCTCACTCTCCGTCAGCCAGTGCCAGCTCGATACCCTGAGCCTGGCGGTGTGCACCCCCACGCCGTTTACCCTGACCGCAGACGCCGTGCAGCGATTAGAAGCCTTAGCGTAAATTTTCCGGGAAGTTTTTCGGCAGTTCGCTCGCCGCACAGGCAATAACGTCATCATTGTTCACGCCGCAGTCACGTACGAAAGTGATGGTCGCGAACTCATCAATCACCTCGGTGGGATACGCCGGGCCGGCATCGCGGTACGACATCATCAGCGGAATATGGTCATTCTGGAAGCAGACCGTTTTTTCCGGATTATTGATCACCCAGCGAGGGAAAAAGATGGTGCCGTGAAAGAGTTTGTCACCCAGGTTTACGATCAGACTGACGTCGGTCCCGGTCGGTTCGGTCCACGAAATTTTATAAACGCTCTCCCCCACCCGCACAATATAGGCCCGCTGATCTTTCACCCAACGATTCCCCACAATACCGCTGTGAATGCGGTAATCCAGCGTAGTGTCGTTTTTCACGTAGATCTCGTAATTCCAGCCATTATCGTAGGTATAGACCAGATGTTTGCCGACAAATCCGCTTAAATCATGTTTATCAAACGCGCTCATATTCGTTCTCCTCTTACTTGATGCGAGGATCTTAACGCTTCAAAAATTGGATGAATAACGCTATGTTTTCATCAAATTCATTCAATTATTAGATGAGTTATGCACAAAACAACCCTCGAGCAGTGGGCCCTATTGGAGAAAGTGGTGGAGCTGGGCAGCTTCGCTAAAGCGGCGGAAGAGACCAACCGTAGCCAGTCTTCGGTAAGCTATAATCTGGCACTGTTACAGGAGCGACTTGGCGTAACGCTGCTGACCCCGGAAGGCCGCAGGGCTGTCCTGACCCCGGCCGGAGAGCTATTGCTCAATCAGGTCAAACCGTTACTGAAGGCCTTTTTATGGGTGGAAACCCGGGCCGCAACGTTACAAAACGGTACGCGAACGCGTCTGGATTTGATGGTAGATAGTATCTTCCCACGCAAACGCCTGTTTGCCATTCTCAAACAGTTTCAGCAGGCCTGGCCGCAAACGCAGGTGCGTCTGACCGAAGTCCTGGAGAATGGTGATTCTCGACTGGCAGCACATGCCGATGCGGACGTAATGGTCCTGACCCGGCGTCAGGATGTCACCGGACGCGGCGAATGGCTGATGAATATTGACTTCGTGGCCGTGGCCCACCGCGATCACCCACTCTGCATGCTGGATGCGCCGCTGAATGAAGACGCATTACGCGCCTGGCCGCTGATTCGCATTGCCGATCGCGACAACCCACAACAACCGGTGCGCGATGCCTGGACCTTCTCGACCATTGATGCCGCGATTGATGCGGTGATGTATCAGGTCGGTTACGGCTGGCTGCCCGAGGAACGTATTCAGACGCAACTTGATCAGGGGCTTTTACGCCCACTGCCGTTAAGCCATGGTGCTCGCCGCGCCACGCCTTTGCATCTGATCGTTAAAGATACGCTTGCCCCGCTGGATGAACAGGTCAGTACTCTGCTGCGTTTATTGCGAGAGCATTAACCTTTTCCCCGGATGCCGGACGTGTGTTACAAAATACGCTATTCCCCTTACTCCCTGTGCGCCAACGCGCCACATGAAAGGTTAACTGCAGATGCAACGAGTCACCATTACCCTCGATGACGATTTACTGGAAACGCTCGACGGCCTGAGTCAGCGCCGTGGCTACAACAACCGTTCCGAAGCGATCCGCGATATTCTGCGTGGCGCACTGGCGCAGGAAACTACCCTTGAACACGGCACTCAGGGCTTCGCGGTGCTCTCGTATGTTTATGAGCATGAGAAGCGTGATCTGGCCAGCCGTATTGTTTCTACCCAACACCACCACCACGATTTATCGGTCGCCACGCTGCACGTGCACATCAACCATGACGACTGCCTGGAAATCGCCGTGCTAAAAGGCGACATGGGCGATGTACAGCATTTTGCCGATGACGTGATTTCCCAGCGCGGCGTGCGCCACGGCCATCTACAGTGCCTGCCGAAAGAAGAGTAATTGCCTGTTTCGTTGCGGGATGCCGGATGGCGGCTACGCCTTATCCGGCCTACGTCCGTTACCGTTTGTAGGCCAGGCAAGCGAAGCACCCCCGGCAATAATGATTACGCCATCGTACCAATCGTCTTTCTGAAACGCAGCAGTGCTATCAGGAAGAACGCGCTGCCAATCGCCAGCAGCGTCAGAAACTGCGGCCAGACAATGCTAAACCCGGCTCCGCGATAAAGTATCGCCTGCGCGAGACTGACGAAATGGGTAGTCGGCATGGTCAGCATAATGTCCTGCACCGCCTGCGGCATGCTTTCACGCGGTGTGGAGCCACCTGAAAGCATCTGTAACGGCAGCAGCACCAGAATCATCAGCAGCCCCAGCTGCGGCATGGAGCGCGCTAGCGTGCCCATAAAAATGCCGATCGAGGTGGTGGCGAACAGGCTCAGCGCCACGCCCAGCATAAACAACGGTATCGAACCTTCAATCGGCACCCCGAGCACGCCTTTTACCATCAGCATCAGCGACAGACCGGAAACCACCAGCACCACCAGCCCCATCGACCAGATTTTTGCCATCATGATCTCAAACGGCGTCACCGGCATCACCAGCAGATGTTCAATGGTCCCGTGCTCGCGTTCGCGGATCAACGCCGAACCGGTCAGCACAATCGCCAACATAGTGATGTTGTTGATAATCGCCATCACCGCGCCAAAGCGGGCGGGTTCCAGATTAGGGTTAAAGCGCATGCGCATTTCCAGTGCCACCGGCGGCTCATTGTTATCGCGGTAACGCGCCACAAAGCTGTTCACCTCGCCGCTGATGATATTCTGGATATAGCTGTTGCCGGTAAACGCCTGGCTCATGCGCGTGGCATCGACGTTAACCTGTATATCCGGTTGTCGTCCGGCCAGCACATCACGCTGAAAATCAGGCGGAATGTTTACGGCGAAGGTATAGCGCCCGGCGTCCAGCCCGGCATCCATTTCATCGGCAGTGATCATCTCCGGCGGTAAAAACCACGGGCGATAAAAGCTGTTCACAATCCGATTCGACAACTGCGACTGGTCCATATCGGCAATAGCAATCGGTGCCAGATGCAGCGAACCCGGCAGGACGGTCGCGGAAGAATAAACCGAAATCGTGAAGGCGAAGACGATCAGCGTCAGCATCGCTTTGTCACCCAGCAGGCTGCGCAACTCTTTGATGCCGAGGTTATAAATATTGCGTAATCGGCGCATCACCCCTCCTGTTTTTTCAGCAGTAATACGCTCAGACCAATCACCACCGGAATGGCTACCGCCAGCGGAATAAACAGCTGCCAGAGATCGGTCAGATCCAACGCTTTAGAGAACGTTCCACGCGCGATGGTCAGAAAATGGCTGGTCGGATAAATTTCACCAATCCACCGACCCGGCCCTTCCAGCGAGGCAACTGGATCGATCATTCCGGAAAACTGCGTCGCCGGGATCAGCGTAATAATCGCCGTACCAAAAATGGCCGCGATCTGGCTTTTCATAAACGTGGAGATTAACAGCCCCAGCCCGGTGGCAATGGTGACGTACAGCAGCGCAGCCAGCGTCAGGGTCACAAAGCTCCCCTTATGCGGAACGCCGAATACAAACACCGACAGCGCGCACAACAGCAGGAAATTCAGCATGCCCAGCACGATGTACGGCAACTGTTTGCCGAGTAAAAACTCGCTGCGGGTCGTGGGCGTAACGTACAGATTGATAATCGACCCCAGCTCTTTCTCACGCACCACGCTGAGGGCGCTGAGCATGGAAGGGATCATCATCAACAGCAGTGGGATCACTGCCGGAACAATCGCCGGTAGACTCTTCACATCCGGGTTGTAACGATAGCGAGTTTCAATGGTCATCAGCCCGTTTTGCCCGCTGGCATTTGGCTGGCGCGCCATCACATCCTGCAGCCAGGTCTGGTGCATCGCCTGCACGTAACCCCTGACCGTTTCAGCGCGGCTTGGCATTGCGCCATCGACCCAGACGCCAATCTTCACCGGCGTTCCACGCGCGATATCGCGGCCAAAATTTGGCGGAATTTCAATTGCTACCGCAACTTCACCTGAACGCATCCGTTTGTCCAGCTCGTCATAACTGGTGAGCGGCGGTTGTTCGATAAAATAGCGCGATCCCGCCAGATTCAGCGTCCACGCCTGGCTGCTGACGGTCTGGTCGCGGTCGAGCACCGAAAAACGCAGGTTTTCCACATCCATGCTGATGCCGTAGCCCATGATAAGCATCAGGATCACTGTGCCCATCAGCGCCAGCGTTGAACGTACCAGGTCACGCCGCAGCTCCAGCGCTTCACGACGGCTGTAGCTGAACAAGCGCCGCAGGCTAAAGCCTTGCCGCGGCGGCTTACTGTTTTCATGCACTGTCTGGACATTGGCTGGCGCTAACTGAGCTTCCGGCGCCGGGCCTGCCGCTTCCTGCAACCAGGAGATAAACGCCTCTTCCAGACTGGCAGCTCCACGCTGTTTCACCAGCTCCTGCGGCGTACCGCTGGCCAGTACTTTTCCGGCGTGCATCAGCGACATGCGGTCGCAGCGCTCCGCTTCGTTCATAAAGTGGGTGGAGATAAAAATGGTCACTTTGTCCTGGCGCGACAGATCAACCATCAGTTGCCAGAACATATCCCTCGCTACCGGATCGACCCCGGAGGTCGGTTCATCAAGGATGAGCATCTCCGGGCGATGGATCACCGCCACCGCCAGCGACAGGCGTTGACGGATCCCCAACGGCAGCGCACCGGGCAGCGCATCTTCGACATCGGTCAGCGAAAAGCGCTCACTCATCTCCTGCACCCGCCCAGGGATTTCTGCTTCGGGGATATGGAACAGCCGCGCATGTAGTTCGAGGTTTTGCCGGACGGTCAGCTCGCTGTAGAGCGAAAATGCCTGCGACATATAGCCTACCCGGCGGCGGGTATCGATATTCTTCGGATCAACCGCTTGTCCAAACAGCCACGCCTCGCCTTCGCTTGCGGGCAGCAGTCCGGTGAGCATTTTCATGGTGGTGGATTTACCGCAGCCGTTGGAGCCGAGAAAACCGAAGATTTCCCCGCGCGGAATGCGGAAGTTAACGTGGTCCACCGCCACAAATTTACCGAAGCGCATGGTCAGGTTTTTCGCCTCGATGGCAATCTCTTCCTGCTCAGCGTGATACGGCGGGATCACTACCGGTTTATGCGCCTGGCGCTGGGCTTCAGGTAACAGCGCGATAAACGCCTGCTCCAGCGTGTTGCTGTTGGTTTGCTCACGTAGCTGCTGCGCGCTCCCGGTAGCTAACACCTCCCCGGCGTTCATCGCCACCAGCCAGTCAAAGCGCTCGGCTTCTTCCATATAAGCGGTCGCAACCAGCACGCTCATGTTGGTCTGCCGCTGGCGAATGCTGTTAATCAGATCCCAGAACTGGGCGCGGGACAGCGGGTCGACCCCGGTGGTGGGTTCATCGAGAATTAACAGTTCCGGGTCGTGGATTAACGCGCAGCACAGCCCCAGCTTTTGCTTCATCCCGCCCGAGAGCTTCCCGGCAGGACGGTCGCGAAACGGTGCCAGTCCGGTGCTATTCAGCAGCTCGGTAATCCGCGCCTCACGCTCCGCTTTGTCATGCCCAAACAGGCGGGCAAAGAAATCGACGTTCTCATATACCGACAGCGTGTGATACAGGTTTTTCCCCAGCCCCTGCGGCATCCAGGCAATGCGCGGGCAGACATCCCGGCGATGTTTTGGGTCGCGCATATCGCCGCCCAGCACCATCACGTTGCCGTGTTCAATAACCCGTGCGCCGGAGATGAGCGATAGCAGGCTCGATTTTCCGACGCCGTCCGGGCCAATCAGCCCCACCATACAGCGGGCAGGGATATCCAGCGTGATATTGTTCAGCGCTACCGTTTTCCCGTAATGCTGACTCACGCCGTCAAGGTGCGCCACGGGAGGAACGGGAACCAGCGCCAGATGCGTCATTGCGGCAACCTCACCACCAGGTCGTCAGGCCAGGCGCGACTTTCATCAACACGCACCCACGCCATGCCCGGCAGACCGGTTTTCACGTACTCCAAATGCTGCTGTAACAGCTCTGGCGGGATACGCGCTTTGACGCGAAACATCAGTTTCAGCCGTTCATCGCTGGTTTCGACCGTTTTCGGCGTGAACTGCGCGACGCTAGCCACAAAGCTGATGGTCGCCGGAATACGCAGATCCGGCGCAGCATCCAGCACCAGCCGCGCTTCTCCGCCAATCTTCAGTAAACCAGCCTGTTCGGTTGGCAAGAAGAACGTCATGTAGACATCGCTGAGATCGACCATATTCAGCACGCGACCGCCTGCGGAAAGCACCTCGCCCGGTTCAGCTACGCGGTACTGTACGCGGCCATCGCGCGGGGCTTTCAACTCGCTGTCATCAATATCAGCCGCAATACGACGTTCGGTAGCCTGCGCGGCTTCTACGCGGGTTTGCGCCTGAATGATGCTGGTACGAGCGGCTTCAATTGCCGCTTTGGCCGCAGAGACCTGCGCCTTTGCCGACTCCAGCGCGGCACGTGCGCTTTCTGCCGCGGCCCGATCGTCATCCAGTTGTTGCTCGGACACCGCCCCTCGCTGGGAGAGCGAACGGGAACGCACGTGACGTTTAGAGACCGACTGCAGTTCCGCCTCACGCTGTTTTACCACCGACTGCGCGGCGCGCATTTCACTTTGCCGCTGCTCTAACAACGCCCGCGCTGCCGCCACCGCACTTTCGGCCTCTTTGATTTGGGCTACCGCTTCCAGCCGCTGCTCCTGCAGCACGCGGGTATCCATTTTCGCCAGCACTTCGCCCTGGCGAACGAACTGCCCTTCCGACACGAGGATCGTGTCAATTCGCCCGGCAATCTTGGTGGCAATATCCACTTCGGTAGCTTCAATTCTGCCATTGCTGGCTGCAAACCCCTCCGGTATTCCCGCAGGGCGCAGCATCCACCAGGCTATCGCGGCCACCACGACCAGAATGCCCGCCACCCACCACATCATATGACGTTTAAACTTATCCATATTCGACCCGCCGTAATCCCTGTTATCAAACGATGCGTGTCACAAAGCCCACTGAACAGCTATTCAGCGGGAGATTCCATCCGGGATAAGAAGGAATGAGAAACAATGGCCAGAGAGCAGACAGGCATGTAAGCAACCTGCGCCGCGAAGGAAGTGAATGATGAAAATGCTGTGATATCGGGTAGTAATGTTGTCATCATCAGCGTTCCTGGCCGGAAATGAAACACGCATACTCATTACTGCTGTCTATTGAATACTAACACCTGGATTCAATATGTCTATTCGGTTGTAGCAGGTATGTTGCAGGCAAAAAACCGTGCCCGGCAATCCATTTACCGGGCAAATTTCACAAGTGAGCTTTATGTAAAACGCAGCGGGTCCACGCTCAACGTATCGTCTTCGCTTATTCAGACACCAAATCCTGCGCGCATGCCCAGGCGCTCGACCATGCCCACTGGAAGTTATAGCCTCCCAACCAGCCGGTGACGTCCATCACTTCGCCGATAAAGTAGAGCCCTGGCACTTTGCGGGCTTCCATCGTGCGCGATGACAGCTCGTTGGTATCAACGCCGCCCAACGTGACTTCAGCGGTACGATACCCTTCCGTACCGTTCGGCTGCACCCGCCACTCGGTCAGCGTTTCAACCAGCGTCTGTTGATCGCGCACGTTAAGCTGCTTCAGAGACACGTCAGGAATTTGCCCTAACTGCTGCAGGCATTCCACCAGACGCTTTGGCAACTGCATTGCTAAGGTGTTCTTTAAGCTCTGGTTAAGGTGTGCGCTACGTTGTTCGTCGAGGAAGCTCGCAAGGTCAACATCCGGCAACAAATTAATGCTGACAAATTCGCCTGGCTGCCAAAAACTGGAAATCTGCAAAACAGCTGGGCCCGAAAGTCCTCGGTGTGTAAAGAGCAGATTTTCGCGAAATACGGTGCCATCCTCGGCAGTGATAACGGAGGAGACCGACACGCCAGAGAGCACCTGAAGCTGCTCCAGCAGTGGCTTATGCAATGTAAAGGGCACCAGTCCCGCGCGCGTTGGCAACACCTTCAGTCCGAACTGTTCGGCAATTTTATAACCAAAAGGCGTTGCCCCCAGACCCGGCATCGAAAGCCCACCGGAAGCGATAACCAGTTTTTTCGTGCCGACCGTCATGCCGTTCAGTTCGAGGGTGAAACCTTCATCATCCTGCACCACGCTCAGGACTTCGCTCCGTAACCGCATAGTTACGTTACCTTTTTCACACTCGTCTACCAGCATATCGACAATTTGCTGAGCGGAATCATCGCAGAACAGCTGACCCAGCGTTTTTTCGTGCCAGGCAATACCGTGTTTGCCCACCAGGTCGATAAAATCCCACTGCGTATAGCGTGCCAGTGCCGATTTGCAAAAATGGGGGTTTTGGCTCAAATAGGCGGCCGGTTCGACATAAAGATTGGTAAAGTTGCAGCGTCCCCCGCCAGACATGAGAATCTTGCGTCCTGGCTTTTTACCATTATCAATAAGCAGTACTCGACTACCTGCTTGTCCTGCCTGCGCGGCACAAAACATACCCGCTGCGCCAGCGCCTATAATAACGGTATCAAACCTTTCCACGTTGCGATCCTCTCTAAAAAGCGGGTGTGAATTGTAAAGATTCCTCAGTGGTCGCACCAGCACCAAACTACCGATAAAGGGTATTTAACTGAAATATATAGGATAATTCTTTAGTGGTGTAAAACAAAGCAGGAGACAAATCAAAAAAACTCTATATTTCACTTTGCCCGCGCCGCCAAAGTCACTGATAATGCGCCGCGTTCATGTCCTCAAAATGGCGTAACGTCCTATGCTACATTTGTTTGCTGGCCTGGATTTACATACCGGGCTTTTACTATTGCTTGCTCTGGCTTTTGTGCTGTTCTACGAAGCAATTAACGGCTTCCATGACACAGCCAATGCTGTCGCAACCGTGATCTATACCCGTGCAATGCGTTCGCAATTGGCGGTGGTCATGGCTGCGTTGTTCAACTTCTTTGGTGTTTTGCTGGGTGGTCTCAGCGTGGCGTATGCCATCGTGCATATGCTACCAACGGATCTGCTGCTTAATATGGGATCGTCACATGGCCTTGCCATGGTGTTCTCCATGCTGCTGGCGGCAATTATCTGGAACCTGGGTACCTGGTACTTTGGTTTACCTGCATCCAGCTCCCACACGCTGATTGGCGCCATTATCGGTATTGGTTTAACCAATGCACTGATGACCGGCACCTCGGTGGTGGACGCACTTAACATTCCGAAAGTTATCGGTATTTTTGCTTCGCTTATCATCTCGCCAATTGTTGGTCTGGTGGTTGCAGGCGGTCTTATTTTCATTCTGCGTCGTTACTGGAGCGGTACAAAAAAACGTGCCCGTATCCACCTGACGCCAGCAGAACGTGAAAAGAAAGATGGCAAGAAAAAGCCGCCGTTCTGGACCCGTATCGCACTGATCCTCTCCGCTATCGGCGTAGCGTTCTCTCATGGCGCTAACGACGGGCAGAAAGGCATTGGTCTGGTGATGCTGGTGCTGATTGGCGTAGCGCCTGCAGGCTTCGTGGTGAATATGAATGCTTCCGGTTACGAGATTACCCGTACCCGTGATGCAATCAATAACGTCGAAGTCTTCTTCCAGCAGCGCCCTGACCTGCTTAAACAGGCCACAGGCGTAGACCAGCTGATTCCGTCCCCGACGGACGCGGCACCCGCGACGACGACAGAGTTCCATTGCCACCCGGCGAATACCATCAACGCGCTGGAACGTGCGAAAGGTATGCTGGCGAACCTGGAAACCTACGACAAATTAAGCGTCGAACAGCGTGGTCAACTGCGCCGTATTATGCTGTGCATCTCTGATACCACCGATAAAGTGGTTAAGCTGCCTGGCGTAAGCGCTGACGATCAGCGTCTGCTGAAAAAACTGAAAGCTGACATGCTGAGCACCATTGAGTACGCGCCTATCTGGATCATTATGGCCGTCGCATTGGCGCTGGGTATTGGTACGATGATTGGCTGGCGTCGCGTTGCCACCACCATCGGCGAGAAAATCGGTAAGAAAGGCATGACTTATGCCCAGGGGATGTCGGCTCAGATGACCGCCGCAGTCTCTATCGGTCTCGCCAGCTACACCGGTATGCCCGTTTCCACCACCCACGTTCTCTCCTCTTCCGTTGCGGGGACGATGGTTGTTGATGGCGGCGGATTGCAGCGTAAAACGGTAACCAGCATTCTGATGGCCTGGGTCTTCACCCTGCCAGCTGCGATTATTCTTTCCGGGGTGCTGTACTGGCTCTCCCTGAAGCTTATCTAAGCGAATGCACGGTAAAAAAGCGGGTCAGGAAGCTGACCCGCTTTTTTTGTATCTGTTGTTGGCATCAGTGCCAGATAATCAGCGCAACCATGCTGATTAGCACCAGGCCGCATAGCGCGCTGGTGAGAATGAACTGACCGCGAACCCGCTCACAGCGGCGAATAAATTCATCATCATGATGATCGCGGTAACGCTGAGCGTAGATATACCACACCAGACGCATCTGCTTGTTCGGTTGCCCATGCGAGGTAAAAAAGCCCCCTCCATCTACATACTGGTAAAGTAATGGATCGCAACCACGAAGTACCACTAACAGTGCGCGTAGCGAAGAAAAATAGCGCGCCATATTAACAATGCAAACGACACATAAAGCCCAGAATAATGCAATGGTGCTTATCATACCTCCTCCCCGGCGACCCGCCCACGGAACTCCTTTCCGGGACTACCGCTCCCCGATACCCTGCCAAACCATTCAATGAAGAGTGCAGCCGAAACCGTTCGTGTTAGTATCACGCATCCGAACGCCTCTTTAGATAGTGTAGGAGATTAGTTAATTTTTTTGCCATAAGGTTAATCGCTATCAATGCAATTAACTAAAAAATTTGTTTAACTATTTGGCAAGCAAGGCGGATTGACGGATTATCCTGGTCGCTATAATGTAAGGATAGTCCTTATATGGTACGTTTTTACGACTGGGCTAGCCCCGCGCACAAGGTTCGCAGGACGCGGATGACGCGGCGGCATATAACGCCAGCAGGCTAGTCATCGACAACTTATGGAAGGAGTAACACTATGGCTTATAAACACATTCTTATCGCGGTTGATCTTTCTCCGGAAAGCAAAGTTCTGGTTGAAAAAGCGGTTTCTATGGCGCGACCTTACAATGCTAAAGTCTCCCTTATCCACGTTGACGTAAACTATTCCGACCTGTACACCGGGCTCATCGACGTGAATCTGGGCGACATGCAGAAACGCATTTCTGAAGAAACCCACCACGCGTTAACCGAGCTGTCCACCAATGCAGGCTACCCTATCACCGAAACCCTGAGCGGTAGCGGCGACCTGGGTCAGGTTCTGGTTGATGCCATCAAAAAATACGACATGGATCTGGTCGTCTGTGGTCACCACCAGGATTTCTGGAGCAAACTGATGTCCTCCGCGCGCCAACTGATCAACACCGTCCACGTCGACATGTTGATTGTTCCGCTGCGTGACGACGAAGAAGCATAAAATGCTTGCCGCCGGAAGTTAACCCGGCCCACTGCAAGTCGTTAAGCCTGTAAACGCCCGCCTTCGCGGGCGTTTTTGTTTTTATCATTCGGTCACAATTAGTACATCAATCCAACAAACAAATCATAATTAGTGTGATCAACTAATTGGATCGAAAACTATCTCTATAATACTCTACCCTTGCGGCCAATAACCGCAGTCTATAAAAAAATAAGACTTTTTCGGCGCGTTTAAGCATACGCGTTCATACTTTTCGGGATGGCTTTGAAAGGCGATGGAATATGAATAAAACTGCACCTACGGGCTTGCTGCAGCAACCTCGTCCGTTCTTCATGATCTTCTTTGTGGAATTATGGGAACGATTTGGCTATTACGGCGTACAGGGCATCCTGGCGGTATTTTTTGTTAAGCAGCTCGGATTTTCACAAGAACAGGCATTTGTCACCTTTGGTGCCTTTGCCGCACTGGTTTACGGTCTGATCTCGATCGGCGGCTACGTCGGCGACCATCTGTTAGGCACCAAGCGCACGCTGGTACTCGGTGCCATTGTGCTGGCAATCGGCTACTTCATGACCGGGATGTCGCTGCTTAAGCCGGATCTGATCTTTATTGCTTTGGGTACCATTGCCGTTGGTAACGGGCTATTTAAAGCCAACCCGGCAAGCCTGCTGTCAAAATGTTATCCCCCGAAAGACGCCCGTCTGGACGGTGCTTTCACCCTGTTTTATATGTCGATTAACATCGGTTCGCTACTGTCACTGTCGCTGGCGCCGGTGATTGCCGATAAGTTTGGCTACGCTGTGACTTACAACCTGTGCGGAGCCGGACTAATCGTCGCGCTGTTGGTCTACTTTTCCTGCCGCGGAATGGTGAAAAATATCGGCTCTGAGCCAGACCATAAGCCACTGAACTTCCGTAACCTGCTGTACGTGTTGGCCGGTACGGTAGTGATGGTATTTATCTGCGCTTGGCTGATGCACAACGTGCAGATTGCCAACCTGGTGCTGATCGTCCTGTCGATTGCCGTGACCATCATCTTCTTCCGTCAGGCATTCAAACTGGATAAAACCGGGCGCAACAAGATGTTCGTGGCCTTTATCCTGATGCTGGAAGCGGTGGTGTTCTACGTGCTGTACGCGCAGATGCCGACATCGCTAAACTTCTTTGCGATCAATAACGTACACCATGAAATTCTTGGTTTCGCCATCAACCCGGTGAGCTTCCAGGCGCTGAACCCGTTCTGGGTGGTACTGGCGAGTCCGGTACTGGCCGCAATCTATACCCGTCTGGGCAACAAAGGCAAAGATCTGACCATGCCGATGAAATTTACGCTCGGTATGTTCCTGTGCTCATTGGGCTTCCTGACGGCCGCCGCTGCCGGGATGTGGTTTGCCGATGCACAGGGGCTGACGTCGCCGTGGTTTATCGTGCTGGTGTATCTGTTCCAGAGCCTGGGTGAACTGCTGATTAGCGCCCTGGGACTGGCTATGGTCGCCGCTCTCGTGCCACAACACCTGATGGGCTTCATTCTTGGGATGTGGTTCCTGACGCAGGCCGCGGCCTTCCTGATGGGGGGTTATGTCGCCACGTTCACCGCCGTACCAGAGAACATCACCGACCCGCTGCAAACGCTGCCTATCTATACCAACGTCTTCAGTAAGATTGGCCTTGTCACCCTGGCCGTAACGGTTGTTATGGCGATTATGGTGCCATGGCTGAACCGCATGATTAATACGCCGAGCACCGAGCAATAACCTTCAGTGCCGGATGGCGGCTATTGCCCCTATCCGGTCTACATTCAACATGCCCGGTCGCCTTGCGCTATCGGGCATTTTCACTCACTACCCTTTACGCGCGTCTATCCACTCCTGCACTTCCACCACAAAAGTGTCCGGCGCTTTACGGTACATTTTGCGCGCCAAGTCCAGAATCGTATGCTGACCGAGCGCTTCTTCCATTCGCTGCTGGGCCATGTCCATTACCGAACGCACGCCACAAATGCCTTCACAGGCCCACTCCGGTGGATGTTCCTCAAATACCGCCAGCCGCTGGCGAATTTCACGACATTCAAAGATGCGCTTATCGCCATCAATAGCATTCACCACATCCAGCACCGTGATGTGTTCAGCGGGTTTAGCTAACTGGAAACCGCCACCTTTGCCTTCAATGCTGCGCACCAGACCCGCTTTGGACAGACGGGTGAAAATTTTTGCCAGATAGTCATACGGTACGCTTTGCAGTTCGGCTATTTCCCGCACGCTCATATCCCGCGCGTCGCCCTTACTGTCGACCATACACATCAGGCTATGAATGCCGTACTCAACTCCCGAACTGTAGAATGCCATTTTCTTATCTCAGCCAAAATGAATCTGAGTTTATTGTAGCTTTTTCATCTCATTCATTCCAGACAGCAAAGTGCCCCCTTTTCACAAAACAAATTTAAATACATATTTATCAAACAGATAATCAAGAGACACCACCCTTTAAGGCAAAAAGGAGCTCGATCGCATTGCAATTCACAACTACGACAAATAAAATCCGAGTAAACAATTCGTAGTCACCAGTGAGAAAACCCCAATGCGTAAACAAATTCTGATCGTGGGCGCCGGCTTTGCCGGTATGTGGGCAGCATTAAGCGCCGCACGACTGGCGGATAAACATCAGCAGGCCATTGATATTACAGTAATTGCGCCACAACCGGAGCTGCGTGTCCGCCCACGATTTTATGAAAGCGCCGTTCATACGCTGGTCGCACCACTGCAACCGCTATTTGACGTTACCGGCGTCAACTTCCTGCAAGGTCACGTCGAGCAAATCCTCCCGGACTCTAAAGAGGTGAGCTGGAAAGATGCCAACGGTGACACTCATCTGCATCGCTATGACCGCCTGGTGCTCGCCAGCGGAAGTCACGTAAACCGCGATACCGTCGCCGGTGCCGCCGAGCACGCGTTTGACCTCGACCAACTCGAGAGCGCCGCCGTACTGGAGCAGCACATTAACAATCTGGCATTACAACCGGAAAGTGAGGCTCGTAATACTGTGGTGGTCTGTGGTGGTGGTTTCACCGGGATAGAGATGGCGCTGGAATTACCGGGTCGTTTGCGCGAAATATTGGGCGCTGATGCTAAGACCAGAGTTGTCGTAGTTGAACGCGGTGCTCAGCCAGGCGGACGCTGGAGCCAGAAATTACGTGACGTGATTATCGAAGCCTCTGCTGAACTGGGCGTCGAGTGGCTGGTCAATGCGGAAGTAGAGTGCGTAGATGCCTCCGGCGTCACGCTGAAAGATGGGCAGGTGATTGCCTCTCAGACGGTTATCTGGACCGTCGGCGTACAGGCTAATAACCTGACAGCACAGATTAATGCCCCGCGCGATCGCCAGGGCCGTCTGCATGTGAATGCTAATCTGCAGGTTGTGGGTCACGATGATATCTACGCCACTGGCGATGTGGCCTATGCCGCCACCGACGACAAAGGCAACCATGCGTTAATGACCTGTCAGCACGCTATTTTGTTGGGTAAATTTGCCGGTAATAACGCTGCGGCAGATCTGTTGGACGTAGCGCCATTGCCATATCGTCAGGAAAACTACGTCACCTGCCTGGATCTTGGTGCCTGGGGTGCGGTGTATAGCGAAGGATGGGATCAACAGGTGAAACTGACGCGCGCAGAAGCGAAGAAGCTGAAGGTGTCGATTGTCAGCGAGCTGATTTACCCACCGAAAGCAGACCGAGCAGTAGCATTTGAGATTGCCGACCCGCTGGCACCGTTTGTTTAATAGGTTATGCCGGATGCGGCTAACGCCTTATCCGGCCTACAAACCACACGCTGCCGTAGGCCTGATAAGCGCAGCGCATCAGGCAGCACAGCGCACAGATCTACAAACTATGCTGTCCCAGCGTAGATATCAAACCGATGCCCTTTCGTCACAACCGCGTTCGGCGTGGCGACATCCGCCAGCGGCGGCGCGTAGTCTGGGCGCTTCACCACCACACGTTTGGTGGCCAACTGACGCGCAGGCTCCAGCAGCCCATCCGCATCTAAATCCGGCCCCACCAGCGACTGAAACACCCGCATCTCTTTTTTCACCAGCGCGCTTTTCTGCTTATGTGGAAACATCGGATCGAGGTACACCACCTGCGGGCGCGGCGTGATATCGGTTAACGCCGTCAGACTCGACGCATGGATCAGCTGTAAACGTTCCTGCAGCCACGGACCGATTTCCGGGTCGGCATAGCCGCGCGCCAGGCCATCATCGAGCAGTGCCGCAACCACCGGATTACGTTCCAGCATTCGTACGCGGCAGCCTACCGAGGCCAGTACAAACGCATCGCGCCCCAGCCCTGCGGTTGCATCGACCACATCCGGCAGGTAATCGCCTTTAATGCCAACCGCCTTCGCCACCGCTTCACCGCGTCCACCGCCAAATTTGCGCCGATGGGCCATCGCACCACCCACGAAATCCACGAAGATGCCGCCGAGTTTGGGTTCATCACGTTTGCGCAGTTCCAGATGTTCCGGCGTCATCACCAGCGCCATCAGGTTATCTTCATCGTGTTCCAGTCCCCAGCGGGCGGCAAGAACAGATAAGGCGCCGTCTCCGGCGCCTGTTTCATCTACTAAGCAGATTTTCACGTGAATAATCAGCCTTTGATCCCGTAATGCTCCAGCATTGCATCCAGCTGTGGCTCGCGGCCACGGAAGCGCTTGAACAGTTCCATCGGCTCTTCAGAACCGCCACGGGTGAGGATGTTATCGAGGAACGATTGTCCGGTTTGACGGTTGAAAATCCCTTCATCTTCGAAGCGAGAGAAGGCATCAGCCGCCAGTACGTCTGCCCACAGATAGCTGTAGTAACCCGCTGCGTAGCCACCAGCAAAAATGTGGCTGAAGGCATGCGGGAAGCGGCCCCACGTTGGGCCCGGCACCACGGCGACCTGTTTTTTAATTTCCGCCAGCGTCTCGAGGATTTTAGCCCCTTGCTGCGGGTTAAACTCCGCGTGCAGACGGAAATCAAACAGACCGAACTCCAGTTGACGCAGAATAAACAGCGCTGCCTGGTAGTTTTTCGCCGCCAGCATTTTATCCAGCAGTTCCTTCGGCAGCGGTTCACCGGTCTCAAAGTGACCAGAGATAAACGCCAACGCTTCCGGCTCCCAACACCAGTTCTCCATAAACTGGCTCGGCAGTTCGACCGCATCCCATGGCACACCGTTGATACCGGAAACGCCCGCAGTTTCGACACGGGTCAGCATGTGGTGCAGACCGTGGCCGAACTCGTGGAACAGGGTGATCACTTCATCGTGGGTAAACAGCGCAGGTTTACCGTTCACCGGACGGTTAAAGTTACAGGTCAGGTAAGCGACCGGCTTTTGCAATGTGCCGTCGGATTTACGCATCTGGCCGACACAGTCGTCCATCCACGCCCCGCCGCGTTTGTGTTCACGGGCATACAGATCAAGATAGAAGCTGCCGCGCAGCTCGTTGTTTTCGTCGTACAGCTCGAAGAAACGAACTTCCGGATGCCAGACGTCAACATCGGTGCGCTCTTTGGCGGTGATGCCATAAATACGTTTAACCACTTCAAACAGACCGTTAACGGCTTTGTTTTCCGGGAAGTAAGGACGCAGCTGCTCGTCGCTGATGCTGTAGAGGTGCTGTTTTTGTTTCTCGCTGTAGTAAGCGATATCCCACGGCTGCAGCTCATCAACACCAAATTCCGCTTTCGCGAAGGCGCGCAGCTGAGCCAGCTCTTTCTCACCCTGCGGACGGGCACGTTTCGCCAGGTCAGTCAGGAAGTCGAGTACCTGCTGCGGGTTCTCCGCCATTTTGGTAGCCAGAGATTTAAAGGCGTAGCTTTCAAAGCCCAGCAGTTGTGCCAGTTCGTGGCGCAGCGCGAGGATCTCTTCCATTATCGGGCTGTTGTCCCATTTGCCCGCGTTTGGCCCCTGGTCAGATGCGCGCGTGGAGTATGCACGATACATCTCTTCACGCAGCCCCTGGTTATCACAGTAGGTCATCACCGGCAGGTAGCTTGGGATATCCAGGGTTAACAGATAGCCTTCCTGCTCTTTGGCTTCAGCCTGCGCTTTTGCGGCGGCCAGCGCGCTTTCCGGCATCCCGGCAAGTTCCGCTTCGTCGGTCACCAGCTTGGTCCAGCCCATCGTAGCATCGAGGACGTTATTGCTGTACAGGTTGCCGAGCTCAGACAGGCGGGTGGCAATCTCACCATAGCGCTGCTGTTTTTCCTTCGGCAGACCAATACCAGAAAGCTCAAAATCGCGCAGCGCGTTATCAACCGCTTTTTTCTGTGCGGTGTTCAGGGTGGCGTAATGATCGCCATCACGCAGGTCGCGGTACGCTTTGTACAGGCCTTCATGTTGTCCAACCCAGGTACTGTATTCAGACAGCAGCGGCAGCGTTTGTTCGTAGGCTTCACGCAGTTCCGGGCTGTTTTTCACCGAATTCAGATGGCTAACAGGAGAGAAAATACGCCCCAGCACATCGTCGACTTCCGCCAACGGCTGGCAGAGATTTTCCCAGGTGTACGGCGCGCCCTGCGCAACCACTCGCTCAACGTTTTCACGGCAATCGTTCAGCGCCTTAGTGACGGCAGGCACAACGTGTTCTGGCTGAATTTTAGAAAACGGCGGCAGTTCGAAGGGAGTCAGCAATGGATTGGTCATTAGCGCGGTCCTGTTGAAAAGAGTGAATGAAGCGCGTATCCGGCGCTGTGCATATTAATTTGTACAATGGGGTTAAGTGTAGAGGATTTCAATGCTAACCGTGATGGAAAGACGCCCGGTGACGCTGCGCTTACCGGGCCTACGGGTAATCCGTGTCGATCTGCTGTAAACTGTGGCAAATCGTCATTTCAGCGGAATTTCATTACCCATGCTCAGTTATCGCCACAGTTATCACGCAGGCAACCACGCCGACGTCCTTAAACACACCGTTCAGAGCCTGATCATTGAATCGCTCAAAGAGAAAGAAAAACCGTTTCTTTATCTGGACACCCATGCTGGTGCTGGCCGTTATCAGCTGAGCAGTGAGCATGCCGAACGCACCGGTGAATACCTGGAAGGAATCGCCCGTATCTGGCAGCAGGACGATTTGCCTGCCGAACTGGAACCCTACATTGGCGTAGTGCAGCACTTCAACCGTAGCGGTCAGCTGCGCTACTACCCGGGCTCTCCGTTAATTGCTCGCCAGCTGCTGCGCGAACAGGACAGTCTGCAATTAACTGAACTGCACCCGAGCGACTTCCCTCTGCTGCGCGGCGAATTCCAGAAAGATGAGCGCGCTCGCGTGGCCAAAGCCGATGGTTATCAGCAGCTGAAAGCAAAATTACCGCCAGTTTCCCGTCGTGGGTTGATCCTTATCGATCCACCCTACGAAATCAAAAGCGACTACCAGGCAGTAGTGACCGGTATTAACGAAGGCTACAAACGTTTCGCGACCGGCACCTATGCGTTGTGGTATCCGGTGGTTCTGCGCCAACAAATCAAGCGCATGATCCACGACCTGGAAGACACCGGCATCCGCAAAATTCTGCAAATTGAGCTGGCAGTACGCCCGGACAGCGATCAGCGTGGCATGACGGCATCCGGCATGATTGTGATTAACCCGCCGTGGAAGCTGGAGCAGCAGATGAACAACGTCCTGCCGTGGCTACACAGCAAACTGGTCCCGACAGGAACCGGGCATACTTCCGTAAGCTGGATAGTGCCGGAGTAATCGCAGCCATCGGTGGAACCTTTTAATATCAGGTATACAATCGCGAATATTTTGGCGGATGGCGTAACGCTTCTCCGCCCTACAATGAACATAAAGGAGCGGTCATGACCAAGCACTATGATTACATCGCTATTGGCGGCGGCAGCGGCGGTATTGCCTCCATTAACCGTGCAGCAATGTACGGTCAAAAATGCGCACTGATTGAAGCCAAAGAGTTAGGCGGCACCTGCGTTAACGTTGGCTGCGTACCGAAGAAAGTGATGTGGCATGCCGCACAGGTCCGCGAAGCGATCCACATGTACGGTCCGGATTACGGTTTCGACACCACCATCAATAAGTTCGACTGGGATAAACTGATCGCCACGCGTACCGCTTATATCGATCGTATTCATACCTCGTACGACAACGTGCTGGGCAAAAATAATGTCGATGTGATTAAAGGTTTTGCGCGCTTCGTTGATGCAAAAACCGTTGAAGTGAATGGTGAAATCATCACTGCCGATCATATTTTGATTGCCACTGGTGGTCGCCCGAGTCGCCCGGCTGTCCCTGGCGCGGAATACGGTATTGATTCTAATGGTTTCTTTGAGCTGCCAGCGTTACCAGAACGCGTGGCTGTTGTTGGTGCAGGCTACATTGCCGTTGAGCTGGCTGGTGTGATTAACGGCCTGGGTGCCCAAACGCACCTGTTCGTACGCAAACACGCGCCGCTGCGTAGCTTTGATCCGATGATCGTCGACACGCTGGTTGAGGTGATGAACGCCGAAGGCCCGACTCTGCATACTCACGCGATTCCAAAATCGGTTGTTAAAAACGCTGACGGCAGCCTGACCCTGCAACTGGAAGATGGTCGTAGCGAAACGGTAGACTGCCTGATTTGGGCGATTGGTCGTGAGCCAGAAACGGACAACTTCAATCTGGCTGTTACCGGCGTGAAAACCAACGAAAAAGGCTACATCGTCGTTGATAAATTCCAGAACACCAGCGTGCCGGGTATTTATGCCGTCGGCGACAATACCGGTGCCGTTGAGCTGACGCCGGTTGCCGTTGCCGCGGGCCGTCGCCTTTCCGAGCGTCTGTTTAACAACAAGCCGGACGAGCATCTGGACTACAACAACATCCCGACCGTGGTCTTCAGCCACCCGCCAATTGGCACCGTGGGCCTGACCGAGCAGCAGGCTCGCGAACAGCACGGCGATGACCAGGTGAAAGTGTATAAATCATCATTTACCGCAATGTATACCGCTGTCACCACACACCGTCAGCCATGCCGCATGAAGCTGGTTTGCGTCGGTCCGGAAGAGAAAATTGTCGGTATTCACGGTATTGGTTTTGGAATGGATGAAATGCTGCAAGGCTTCGCGGTCGCGCTGAAAATGGGCGCAACCAAGAAAGACTTTGATAACACCGTTGCGATTCACCCAACGGCGGCAGAAGAATTCGTTACCATGCGTTAAGCAATAAATAAACCGGATGGTGCTTTGCCATCCGGTTTTCTCTTATTTACCCTGCATATATGGCGTATACACGCCGTTTAAGCTTTCGAGGAACGCCACGATATCGTCGATATCTTCCTGCGGCAGTTCTTTACCCACCTGATAACGCAGCATCAGTTTTACCGCACCATCGAGCGTAGGCACATCACCGCGATGGAAATAAGGCGCGGTCAGCGCAACGTTACGCAAGCCCGGGACTTTTTGACGCAGCTTGTCACGTAATTCATTAGTGACGTTCATGCGGCCAATATCTGCGGCAGTGACCTCACCGAAATTAAAGTCCTTTTTCAACCCCAATGGCTCAAATGAGCGCCCGCCTAAAATAATACCGCCATGACAGGTCGCACACTTATTATCTTTAAACAATTGATAGCCATGTTTCTGCTGAGCAGTTAACGCCGCTTCATCGCCGCGTAGCCATTTATCAAACGGCGAATTTGGCGTAATTAGCGTTTTCTCAAACTCAGCAATCGCATCGGTAATATTATCCCCGCTGAATCCCTGCGGATAAACCGCAATAAACTCCTGCTTCAATTGCGGATCTTTATCCAGTTTCTGGATAATTTCGTCCCAGGATTTAGATGCCATTTCGATAGGGTTCAACGGCGGGCCGCCTGCCTGCGCCTGCAATGTTGGCGCACGACCATCCCAGAATTGTTCAACGTTGAAGACCGAGTTAAACACCGTCGGCGCATTAATCGGGCCAACAGCGCCGCCTACGCCGATCGACGTTTTCCGGCCATCCACGCCGCCTGCATTCAGGGCGTGGCAATGCGCGCAAGAAATCGTGCTGTCGCCGGAAATACGCGGGTCGTGGTAAAGCGTAAAGCCAAGCACTACTTTGCGGGCATCGGTTGGGATGCTTTCTGGTATCGGCTGTACCGGTTCATTACGATGCTGCGCGGCGGTATCGTTACTGGCGTAATACTGCTCACGCTGTTTCGCAATCCAGCCCAGGATCTCGGCTCGCTCCGTATCGCTGACCTTCCCGGCCCAGTGCAGCGCGGTATATCGCGTTGGCGGCATGGTGTCGTACTGCATCACCCATTCAATTTTATTCAGGTCGCTTTGCGAAACGGGTTTATCTGCGACCAGCGCCGCACGAACGGCTTCAAGATTGAATGATTTGTATCCCAGTTGAATATCATAATTCATCAACTGCTTAGCGACAGGAAAAGAAGAATAGAAAGGTAATTCAGCTGAAGGCGTGTGACAATAATCGCATCCTTTTTCGCGTAAAAATCCTAATACCTTATTATTTTCTTCCAGCGTAGAGGCCTGAACATCAGCCTGTTTGCTACGTTGATTATCGTGATACCACACATAACCGGATAATCCAAAATAACAAATCACGATGCCAGCTATGGCAATCGCGGTAAGACGGGTAATGATTTTCATTATTTTACCCTCACCGTTGTGAGTTATTGTGACCCAGAAAAATTAGAATAATTAATGCACAGTCTTTGTCAGACCTGACCATCATAGGAAATAAGGGGATTACTATTTTGATAAGTATCAAGCAATTACATGGAGGAGAACTATCAATAGAATAGCCTGCGCCTATTATAGAGATAAGACGTTACCTTTCTCTGTTCACACCTCGTTGCAATCGAATGCTCTGAAAATGGAATATATTCAGATTATGCAGAACTTTGAATTATCCATTATTTTCATTGGGATAGTCTGATTCTTTAAATTTTGCTCAGCATTAAAACGTGATCAACCGCACGCTTTACTCACCCGACACCGAAGCGAATGTCTACGCTTAACTGACGACCGGGCAATAGCCTTCATCTTTCAACGTCCATCGGAGGTCTTTCTCATTATGCTCAACCAGAAACTACCCCACGCCCCTTCTGAAGAAATGACGATCGACATCGATCTGCTTTATGAAATGGATCCGTGCGAGTTAAAGCTGGATGAAATGATTGAGGCGGAGCCTGAGCCGGAGATGATTGAAGGGCTTCCCGCTTCAGATGCGTTAACTCCTGCCGATCGTTATCTCGAACTGTTCGAACACGTCCAGTCATCCAAACTGTTTGCGGATAGTAAAACCTTCCCAGATTGTGCGCCCAAAATGGACCCGCTCGATATTTTAATTCGCTATCGTAAGGTTAAACGCCATCGGGACTTCGATCTGCGACGCTTCATCGAGAACCATTTCTGGCTCCCGGAAACGCCCTCCAGCGAATACGTTTCTGACCCGGAAAGTTCGCTGAAAGAACATATCGATCAACTGTGGCCGGTGCTGACGCGCGAGCCGCAGGATCACATTCCCTGGTCCTCGCTGCTGGCGTTACCGCAGTCATACATTGTGCCAGGCGGGCGTTTTAGCGAAACATACTACTGGGATTCCTACTTTACCATGCTGGGTCTGGCAGAGAGCGGCCGCGAAGATCTGCTGAAATGTATGGCAGATAACTTTGCCTGGATGATTGAAAACTATGGTCACATCCCGAACGGCAACCGTACTTACTATCTGAGTCGCTCACAGCCGCCCGTTTTTGCCCTGATGGTGGAGCTGTTTGAAGAAGATGGTGTACGCGGCGCGCGTCGTTACCTTGATCATCTAAAAATGGAGTACGCGTTCTGGATGGATGGCGCCGATTCCCTGGTACTCAACCAGGCCTACCGCCACGTGATCAGAATGTCGGACGGCTCTCTACTTAACCGCTATTGGGACGATCGTGATACGCCACGCGATGAATCATGGCTTGAAGACGTCGAGACCGCCAAGCATTCGGGTCGCCCGCCCAATGAAGTGTATCGGGATTTACGCGCGGGCGCGGCTTCTGGCTGGGATTATTCATCGCGCTGGCTGCGCGACGCAGGCCGCCTTGCCAGCATACGCACCACGCAGTTCATCCCAATTGACCTGAACGCATTCCTCTACAAGCTGGAAAGCACTATCGCCAATATTTCCGCGCTAAAAGGTGACAAAGAAACGGAAGCACTGTTTCGCCAGAAAGCCAGCGATCGTCGTGATGCGGTAAACCGCTATCTCTGGGACGATGAAAACGGCTGCTATCGCGATTACGACTGGCGGCGCGAACAAATGGCCCTGTTCTCTGCCGCCAGTATTGTGCCGCTGTATGTCGGTATGGCAACGCATGAACAAGCCGATCGGCTTGCTAACGCAGTTCGCAGTCGCCTGCTCACGCCCGGTGGCATTTTAGCCACGGAGCATGAAACCGGTGAGCAATGGGATAAACCCAACGGCTGGGCGCCGCTGCAGTGGATGGCGATCCAGGGCTTCAAACTGTACGGTGACGACCATCTCGGGGATGAAATTGCCCGTAACTGGTTGAAAACGGTGAATCTCTTTTATCAGGAACACCACAAACTTATCGAAAAATACCACATAGCTGACGCCGCGCCGCGCGAAGGCGGCGGAGGGGAATATCCGTTGCAGGACGGCTTTGGCTGGACCAATGGCGTGGTACGCCGACTCATCGGTTTGTATGGCGAACCCTAGCAGCTGACGGTCTGAGTCATCAGGCTTTCAGTTAATCGCATCGTACAGCTCGGCGTGAATTTTCTGCCATTTCTTGTTCTCAGGGCTTGGCTGGGCGCGAACACGCAGCTCAGCCTGCTCAAGATCATATTGCTGACGCGCAACGACCGCAGGCACGGAACAAAAACTTTGCAGATAACTTTTATGCAGCGAAGTGAGCGATGCCCCATTCGACATCGCATGGCTGAGCGTAGTCATAAACTGTCGGCATGGTTTGCTTTCATCCATCTGCGAAGGGTAACGCAGCAGCAGTCTCAACACCTCAGTATTGCCCGCCGAAAACGCCTGCTCCGTCCACGCCAGCTTCCAGTCCATCCCGCCCTGCAGGAACAGTGACGTCACGCGGGTGTCATTGCGATCGATAGCCGCCCGCATGTTAAAGGCATCCCAGGTGATGCCCATTCTGGTCACCGCCTCCCGTGCGCTGGGGGCATCGCGTCGCGGTTCCTCCTGCACAATTTCAACGGATTGTCCGGAAGACGCCTGTGGCGCTGGCGAAGTGAATAACCAGAACGCACCCAGCGAAATCGCCAGCACCATCACGCCGACCGCTATCCACAACATGCCGGAAATCAGATGTTCACGTTCTTCCGCCGTGCGCTTGGCTCGCTTTTCCGGCGGATCAATACTGTCTGCGATTTCATGCTTATCGCCTCCCGCTTGCTCGTCTTTTTGCTTTGCTGTTTCCCAAAACTGGCGGACCATGGCCTCATCAGATTCCAGATACGACGCAGGATTAATGCGCGTACGCCGTTCTTCAAATGCCCGTTGCACAGGATGAGTTATCTGTCGGTACTGGTAGTCCAGCAACATCAGTTGTACTGACGTCAGCGGCTGCTGCGCGATAACGCAGTTACGAGCCAGGCGGCAATCATCCAAAAACATGCGTAGCGTGATGCGCGGCTCAACAAATGACATGAGCACTGAGGTATCGTTAAAAATCTGCGTAAAGTGGCGAACGAATAATTTCTTATCGACGACCATCAGCGCCAGCTCGCTAAACATCATACCGTCCAGCGCATCTCGTCCTTCGCCCAACTTTAGCCAGCGACGCAGACGTTCACCACCAAAGTGCTGTTTCAGAAAGCTGTTGAGAGGATGTTGATCCGGCCATACCCGTGCAATCAGAGATTTGAGGGTTAATTCTATTGCGCGAAGTTGACGCTGCGCCCGCATCTGAGCATCCGGCTCCACAGGTGCAATTTCGGTTTGATACTTCAGGATGGGCTGTTGCTGGCGTAATTGTTCCAGAGAAGCCACAAAGCGCAGCGCTGAAATCAGCTGGTTTTCACTGACGTCCTGGCCATTTTCATATTGGGGTACACTCTGTTGAAGATGACGTAGCCGCAGAGTGAACTGGCTCAATTGCGCATCATTCATCTGCAACCGTCTGGCGACAGCCCCCCAGCCGCCCAGATTCAGTCGTGCCTGATCCAGTTGCTCGAGAAACCACCGTGGGTCTTTGCCTTCTGCGGCATGTACGCCTAGCAGCAGTAATATTTCTACCGACGCCTGGCGGATAATCCCCAGACAATGTTCAAAGGGTGTACATGTCGCTTGTAACGCGCTATTGGTCATCATCTTCCCTAAAAGGACCCAAAACGTGCGGCCTCACCATGGTATGTAATTATCTTTTTTAAACGCAACGTTGTGCCGATGTAGACTAGAACACATTCATATAGCAAATAAATAAGTTTTACAGTGACTTCCGCACAATCATTGAAAATTATTCTGGAGATAAGCCTGTGCCTGTACTGCAAACATCACGTCTGCTCTGCCGCCCACTGACAGAAAATGACTGGACGTTCTTCTTAATGCTACAGCAGAACCCAGATGTGATGCGTTTTGTCGCTGACGCACGTACTGAAGAGGAAATACGGACAGCCTTCGACTCCCGCCTGCCTGAATGGTATCCCGGCAGCCCACACTGGCTATGTCTGCTCCTGTGCGATAAGACATCGGGAGCACCGCTTGGTGTGACCGGATATATTCAGAATAACAATGAATGTGCCGAGGTTGGCTTTCTGCTCGCCCCACAGGCACAGGGTAAAGGTTATGGCGCTGAATCTCTGCATGCCGTGTGTGAATACGCTTTTGCCAGCGGCGGTCTGCGGCGGCTAACCGCCTGTGTCACCGCAGGAAACGAAGCCTCACGGCGTCTGTTGGAAAAGGTCGGGTTCATTCATGAAGGCACGCTACGCGCAAGCTACTGGCTACATCAAACCTGGCACGATGACTGGATTTTTGGTCTGTTAAAACAGGAATATCAGCCGCCCACGGCATAGGTCGTTTTGCGGTAAATACTGGCTGTCAGGCAACTAGCGTAACGGCGTGTTTTTTTTAGAATAGGTCTCTTTGCACAGAGATGATTATGCCGCTGCGTTCGACGCATTTCACGCCCGCTTGTATTGCATTTATTAAGCAATGGCAGGGCCTGTCGCTGGAAAAGTATCAGGACAAAAAAGGCATCTGGGTCATTGGCTACGGGCACGAAATCTCCGCCAATGAATCCTTTGATACCCCAATTACGGTGATGCAGGCAGAAACATTACTGCTCGCAGATATGAGTATCTGCGAGGCATTCATCCATAAGGAAATGACGCAAATAAAAGACAGGTTTCAGCTGGAAGTATTAATTTCGTGGATATTCAGCGTGGGAATTACCCAATTTTGCGCTAAAAATATCTGGCTAGTGTCTATTTCACAGCCAGAAACATTCTGACTGTGAAATATGTTCCTAGTAAATGGTGTTGTTTAACATCATTGCCGCCTGCGTACGGTTTTTTACCTCCAGGCGCTGGTACAACGATTCAAGATGGGCTTTTACCGTTCCGGTACTGATATTTAACAGTCGACCAATTTGTTTATTAGATTCTCCGGCGGCCAGCATGGTCAAAATCTCCCGCTGACGTGCGCTGAGCAATCTGATATTTTGCCCACCGCTTTCGGTAGCGGTTATGCAGTCTCTGGGGATAAACATCATACCCATCGCGACGCTATTGAGGGCCAGCGTAAAGGTTTCCGCGTCAGAATCGCGCGGAACAATGGCCAGCACGTTCAGTTTAGTGACCTCTTGCAGCCATTTTTTACGGCAGTCCGTTGCGGTCACCAGCACCTTCACCATCGCAAAGCGCTCTGCTATCTGTTGCAGCAAGCTACAGCAGAACTCAGCATCAAGGTCGCCGTCCAATATAACTAATGCCTCGGGTTTATCTTCCAGCGTCAGCCAAAGTTCATCTGCCTGACTGACACCCTGAACATCCACTCCTGGAATACGTTGCTGCAAACTTACATTCATTCCATGAATAAATATTGACTGCCTGTCAAACATTACTACCTGCATTATTTATCTCCATCCGAATAGGATATTAGCCTTAACATGCGGAAGGGTATTACCCATAGGGTAAAATAAGAAGTCACCATTTGGCGGGGGGCCATTTTACCGATAGACGGAGAAGAAAGAAGCAGAAGTTATGAATAGTTACAGCTCAACCCGAAGGATCATACAAAGGAGCAAAAACAGGTTCGAAAATTAGGGAAAGTCTTAATATTCGACGCTCATGATAAGACAATGAATATTAATTAATATGATTTTATATTTTTAGCTAAAAATAAGATATCTACGACAATGGATAAATCTGTTACAAAATACAATCTAGCATTAAGTGCTTATTCAACGCATGCCGTGACCTGTTGAATAAGCACCTTATGGGTTTACAGGAACATTCCGCCGGATACCTCGATACGCTGTGCCGTCATCCAGGCCAGTTCATCGCTAAGCAGCGCAGCAATGGCATCGCCGATATCATCCGGCAAACCAACGCGTCCCAGCGCCGTTTGCGATGCAATGTACGCATTCAATTGCGCATTATCCCGCACATTTCCGCCGCTAAAATCCGTTTCTATTGCGCCTGGCGCAATAATATTCGCCGTTATGCCGCGCTCTCCCAGCTCTTTTGCCTGATAACGGGTTAACACTTCCATCGCACCTTTCATGGCTGCGTATGCGCTGTAACCCGGTAGCGCAAAGCGGGCAAGCCCGGTCGAGACATTGAGGATGCGACCACCTTTATTCATCAGCGGTAGCAGGCTCTGCGTCAGGAAAAAGGGGCCCTTAAAATGGATGTTCAAAAGTTGGTCAAATTGCGCTTCAGTAAATGCCGGATACGGTGCGTTAATGCCGATTCCGGCATTGTTCAATAAATAATCAAACACGTTACTTTGCCACTGCGTTTGTAACGTTCCCTGCACCTGTTGAACAAACTGAGGGAATGTAGAAATATCACCGACATTCAACGGTAATGCCGCCGCTTTACCGCCAGATTGGCGTATTTCATCCACAACCTGCTGCGCTTCTTTTTCATTGCTGTTCCACGTCAGGATAATACCGATTCCTTTACTCGCTAGCTTCAGCGCCGCGTTTTTACCGAGTCCACGGCCGCCGCCAGTCACCAATGCGATACGTTGCGTCATAAGAAACCTCATTTCAGGTGTTGTGAAGATTGAGACAAAGCTTATTAGGTGATAGAAGAACAATAAATACTGCTAACTGCGCATTACTGTTTCATTTAGAACAACAATAGGGCATGAGAATGGATAAAATTCACGCAATGCAGTTGTTCATCCGCGTCGCAGAACTGGAGAGCTTTTCGCGTGCCGCAGACACCCTCGGACTTCCTAAAGGTAGCGTATCGCGCCAGATCCAGGCTCTGGAAAATCATCTGGGCACGCAGTTGTTGCACCGCACAACACGCCGCGTTCAGCTCACGCAAGACGGCATGATCTATTACGAACGCGCGAAAGATCTGTTGAGTAATCTGGATGAGCTGGATGGGTTGTTCCATCACGATCCGTCCAGCATCAGCGGCAAGCTGCGCGTTGATATGCCGGTCGGTGTAGCAAGAAACCTGGTGATGCCCCGCTTACCGAGCTTTTTGCATCAGTATCCGGGCCTGGAACTCGAACTCAGCAGCAGCGACCGTCTGGTGGATTTGATCCGCGAAGGTTTCGACTGTGTGGTACGCGTGGGTACGCTGAAAGATTCAGGGCTGATTGCGCGCCCGCTGGGGAAACTCACGCAGATTAACTGCGCCAGCCCGCAATACCTCGCCCGCTTTGGTTATCCGGAAAATCTGGAGGATCTTGCCTCGCATGCAGTGGTGCATTACTCGGTCAATTTGGGAACGCGTGCGCAAGGTTTCGAAGTGGCGACAGAAAACGGCACGCAATGGGTTAAAACCGGCGGCATGCTAACGGTAAACAGTACCGAAACCTATCACGCGGCATGCCTTGCCGGTCTGGGCATTATTCAGGTGCCGCGCGTTGGCGTGCGTGATGCCCTGCGCGCCGGTACGCTGGTCGAAGTGTTGCCGCAATATCGCGCCGAGCCAATGCCAGTCTCTTTGCTTTATCCGCATCGGCGCAACCTCTCCCGCCGGGTACATCTGTTTATGGAATGGCTGACTGGCGTGATGAAAGACTATGTGGATTAGTCCATTTTTCAGGATGCGCCCCTGAGCAGGCTATAATGTCATGAGTGAACAAAATAAGGACAACCGATCGGATGACGCAGGAACAAGACGCAAAACACCCTACGCCAGAACATAAACCAGCCTCCGCCGCGCCGGAGAAAAACGCTAAAGCGAACCAGGCGCTGAAAACCGCGCTGACCTTCGCCGATAAAATTCAACGCCAGCCCATCATCGCCCATCTTATTCGTGCCGCAGAGCGGTTTAACGATCGTATGGGAAATCAGTTTGGTGCCGCCATTACCTACTTCTCGTTTCTGTCGATGATCCCAATCCTGATGGTGTCGTTTGCCGCCGCGGGTTTTATTCTCGCTTCGCACCCTACGCTGTTGCAGGATATCTTCAGCGAGATTCTGCTGAACGTCAGCGATCCGACGCTCGCCTCTACGCTGAAAAACACCATCAATACCGCCGTTCAGCAGCGTACGACCGTAGGTTTGGTTGGGCTGGGTATCGCGCTCTATTCCGGCATTAACTGGATGGGGAACCTGCGCGAAGCGATTCGTGCCCAGTCGCGGGATGTTTGGGAACGTACGCCGCAGGATCAGGAAAAAATTTGGGTCAAATATCTGCGTGATTTTGTTTCCTTGATTGGCTTACTGGTTGCACTGATTGTTACTCTGTCCATTACCTCTATCGCCGGTTCCGCCCAGCAGATGATTATCTCTGCGCTGTATCTCGACGGCATCGAATGGCTGAAGCCCGCCTGGCGGCTGATCGGCCTGACCATCTCTATTTTCGCCAACTACTTGCTGTTCTTCTGGATTTTCTGGCGGCTACCGCGTCACCGACCGCGTAAGAAAGCGCTCATTCGAGGTACCTTTATCGCGGCGCTGGGGTTTGAAGTCATCAAAATGATCATGACGTATACGCTGCCATCACTGGTACAGTCGCCGTCAGGCGCGGCATTTGGTTCCGTGCTTGGACTGATGGCGTTCTTCTACTTCTTCGCTCGTCTGACCCTGTTTTGCGCAGCCTGGATTGCCACGGCGGAATACAAAGACGACCCGCGTATGCCGGGGAAAACACACCGCTAATCTTTGTTAACTGGCCGGATGGCGCTGCGCTGATCTGGCCTACGGGAGAGTTTTGTAGGCCGGATAAGCGCAGCCCCATCCGGCAATTATAATGCCGCCTGTTCTCACTGATTTAGTGAATAAATCCAACCCGTAACTTTTATTTAACCAAAAACCAGTTTTATCATCCAAGTTTTAAATTGTGTGAAGCATTTCATGGAAGTGAAATCTCAAGCCTAAAAATTATCCCCTTTTTGCTCCATTTTTGACCGATCTCAAAGTTTGTTACAGATTGAAATGTCTCTTTTGCTGTGCGTAATATGACCTTTCGTTCGGCCAAAAATAAGAAAATATTATGCAAGCAACAGCCACAACACTCGACAACGAACAGGAACACACCCCGGTCAACTCGCGCAATAAAGTTGTCGTCGCCTCGCTCATTGGCACCGCCATTGAGTTCTTCGACTTCTATATTTACGCCACCGCCGCGGTGATCGTGTTTCCCCATATCTTCTTCCCGCAGGGGGATCCGACCGCGGCTACGCTACAATCCCTCGCCACTTTTGCTATCGCCTTTGTGGCCCGACCAATCGGTTCCGCGGTGTTCGGACATTTCGGCGATCGCGTCGGCCGTAAAGTCACGCTGGTTGCTTCACTGCTTACCATGGGGATCTCGACAGTCGTCATTGGCCTGCTGCCGGGCTATGAAACTATCGGCATTTTCGCCCCACTGCTGCTGGCGCTGGCGCGTTTTGGTCAGGGTTTAGGTCTGGGCGGTGAATGGGGCGGCGCAGCGTTGCTGGCGACGGAAAACGCGCCACCGCGCAAACGCGCGCTGTACGGATCATTTCCGCAGCTGGGCGCGCCTATCGGTTTCTTCTTCGCCAACGGTACCTTTCTGCTGCTCTCCTGGCTGCTGACCGACGAACAGTTCATGAGCTGGGGCTGGCGCGTACCGTTCATCTTCTCCGCGGTGCTGGTGATTATCGGTCTGTACGTCCGCGTTTCATTGCATGAATCCCCGGTTTTCGCCAAAGTAGCCGCGGCGAAAAAACAGGTGAAAATCCCGCTGGGTACTCTACTGACAAAACATGTTCGCGTGACGATCCTCGGCACGTTCATCATGCTGGCGACCTATACGCTGTTCTATATCATGACCGTCTATTCGATGACGTTCAGTACCGCCGCAGCGCCTGTAGGGCTTGGCCTACCGCGTAATGAAGTGTTGTGGATGCTGATGATGGCGGTCATTGGTTTTGGCGTCATGGTGCCGGTGGCGGGCCTGCTGGCCGATGCGTTTGGTCGCCGCAAGAGCATGCTCATCATCACCACGCTGATCATTCTGTTTGCGCTGTTTGCCTTTAAACCGCTGCTCGGCTCTGGCAATCCGGTGCTGGTGTTCGCCTTCCTGTTGCTGGGCTTAAGCCTGATGGGTCTGACATTTGGCCCGATGGGCGCACTGCTGCCGGAGCTGTTCCCGACCGAAGTGCGCTACACGGGGGCGTCGTTCTCATACAACGTTTCGTCGATTCTCGGCGCATCGGTTGCCCCATACATCGCTGCATGGTTGCAGGCGAATTATGGTCTGGCGGCTGTTGGTACGTATCTGGCATCGATGGCGGCATTGACGCTGATTGCACTGCTGTTGACCCACGAAACCCGCCATCAGTCGTTGTAATTCTTTTGCCGGATGCGGTGTAACCACCTTATCCGGCCTGGGTTGAGCATGAAATCCAGGCCGGATAAACATCCGGCCAGACATCACTTCTTCATCTGCGACAGGATCGTCCGGCACTGATTCGCGTCACCCTCTGAAGGCGAAATCAGCGCCAACAAGGCTGCCGCGGGAGTAACTAACGTGGCTAATGCGGCAGCAACCGCACCGCGCGCAATCAGCGGTCCGGCCTTCACGCCAGCCCGCGGATTCTTAAATGTGCCGCGAACATACAGCGGCGAACGCAGAGTAATAATACGAATCCCTTTGCTCTCCGGATCGATGGTTAAATCAAGTTGCTCCGACGCAAAGCTCGCCGTACCAGTGACATTGATCACTGCGTTTTCCGTGTCGAAAGCAAAAATCTGCGGACGCGCCACGCCGTTAACAATATCCAGATTCGCCGCCGCGCAGTTCACCCGCACTTCGTCATCACCAAATATCTGCCCGACAAGATAGTTCCCCAGATTCAAGCCCACAATTTCCATCAGATTCCGGCTGATCAAGCCGTCATTCATCAGCAGTTTCAGGTTGCCATTGCTGTTACCCAGCAGCGCCGCTACCGAGTTTCCACTTCCGCTAAACCGGGCGTCCCCGTTCATTTCACCGAGCGTTTTCTGCATCAGTTCCACATCGGGCATCAGCGCTTTTAGCTTCAGCCGCCGCGCCTGAATATCCGCCTGCCCCCGCATCGGCTTTTTATCCCCTTCCAGATGGATGCTGGAGACAATGCTGCCTCCCGCAAGACCAAATTTCAGCGGTTGCAGGCGCAGGTCAGCATTTTTCAGGATGATATGAGTGGAGAGATCGCTGATCGGCAGGCTACTGCCATGCTCAATACGCCGTCCTTTGAAACGCACGTCAGCGTCCATCACGTTCCATTTATCGGTTTCAAAACGGTCATACGGCAAGACCTTGTCCGCTGGCTGAATGCTCTTCTCACCTTTGCGCTGTTCAGATTGTTTTGCCCGTTCCGCCCCTTTGCCTGAATCCACCCCGATCAGCGGCCCCAAATCGGCCAGCCTCAGCTGGCGTGATTCCACATCGCCCTTCAGCATGGGTCGCGGCTTACCGGTGGTATAGGCCAGCGTTCCGTGAATATCGCTGTCGCCAATGCGGCCATTGAAATCGCGATAATCAAAAACAGAGGATTTTTCCGGGTCAATTTTCGCCACCAGACGTCCGTCGGTTTCAAACGGCGGCGTATCCGGGAGCAGTACGCCGGTCAAATCGTACAAATCCCCTAGCGAATCTCCCGAGAATTTAAGCCGCAGATCCGCCCCGCCCATATTCATCGGATCGTTTATCGTGCCGATAAACGCTACGCGCGTATTGCCCGAACGGAAATCAGCCTGAATCGGGAAAGGCGTATCTTCGCCACGCAGCGCCAGCATTCCACCTATTTTTCCGCTACCGCTTAGCGGTTCGCCGTTATATCGTCCTTGCGCTTTCAGCCCAAACACGTAGTCCTCGACGCGGGCGTTGCTCTCTTTACCTTTTGCGCCGGTCACTTCGCTAAAGGGTAACGGTTTACCCAGCGGATCGACCAGGATTTCAATCTCCGACTTCGTCACCTTATCGTTAATGGCGATACGTCCCTGGTCGAACAGAATGTTATCCAGCCGGAAAGACCATGCTGATGGCGGCGCATCAGGATCGCGGTTTTCGTCCCCAGCTAAGTTAAAGGTCCAGTTATTGTTTTTCTCCGACAGGCGGATCAGCCGCGCATCGGGTTTGACCAGCTTGACCCACGGGAGCCAGACGGTTTTTGTCAGCAGTGCCAGCGGGGCGAGCGTAGCTTCAACACGCGGCAGATGCACCATGGTGACGTCAGGAATATCTGGCGGGTTGCCGAGGATAATATCTTCAGCATGAACATGCGGCCAAGGAACCCAGCTACGCCAGCCAGTTTCCTGCTTCTGGCGTTCCCAAACCACGCCCAGGTCACCCCGTATAGCAAAGGGCCGGTTGAGTTCTGTAGAGACTTTCTGGTTGATGGTCGGTTTGAGCCGGTTCCAGTCAAATGTCGCAATCACAATGATGAGTACGACGATCAACAACAAGAAAACCCCTATTACTGAAGTGGTTATTTTACCTGTTCTCGTCATGTCTAACCTCGTTACTTCCTTCCTTGCCTGTCCTAAAGATAGTCCAGCAGGATGAAAAGGAGGTGCACTACGCCCTCATCAAAGCGACAGGATCACCTCTTCAAGCGTATCCAGAGGCACTGGACGAGAGAGAAAATAGCCTTGCGCAGCGAAAGCCGGTGAGTTTTGCACATCGCGCCACTCTTCCAGCGTTTCAACGCCTTCGACAATGACACCGCGGCAATAGCGGTTCATGAGCTGTAATAGTAGTGTGAAGAGATTACGTCCCTCCGGCGTCTTGCGCAGCATGACGAACAGATCCCGCGCCACTTTGATATAGTCATAACTCACTTCACTAAGCGCCGAGAAGTTCGCCATTCCGGTACCAAAGTCATCCAGCCAGAGCGGGCCGAACTCGCACATTGAGGCGAACGACGACCCCTTCGGCAAGCGGATATGTTCCACCAGCTCAAAACGCAGCCACGGCAGGCCTTCAATTATTTTCAGGATTTCGGGATCCTGACGCATCGCAATGAGTGTTGGTCCATCGACATTCACTGAAGCCAGCAGGTTGTTGGCTCTGAAAAAGCCCCCTTTCAGCTCAAGCTGCAGAAGTTGCTCTTTCACTACATCAACACGATGCCGTACAGCCACTTCAGCAAAATAGCGGTCTGGTGCAATACGTTGGGAAGGGTTATCAGGATGGCTCACGACGGTCAGCAGCTCAACGGCCATCAGCCGTCCGTTGGTCTGGTAAATTGGCTGGTAGGTGTAAGCACGCTCGCACTGCAGCCAATAGCGTCTTTCCAGCAAGCTTTCAATACTCGCATCGGGCGTAATGAGCTGCTGGGTAACCTGCTTTATCATCTGAGATGTCCTGTAAATAAGAGTGTGACTGACCGGACTCGTCAAAGGTTATCGGCGCTCAGACGAAGAACTTTACGTTCAGCTGTGCGCAAAAATAAAAACTAAGCGGCAAAAACAACGCAGAACACGTGCTGGCTCAAAAAAATAATGGAACGATGTTTTAATATAGTTGACCACTTAACACCCACAGCGCACACTAACGCTAATTTTTTTCAGAGCAGGTTACGACTATGTCCAGAAAGATTGCCGTGATTGGCGAATGCATGATTGAGCTGTCACAGAAAGGCGCTGACGTTCAGCGCGGATTCGGTGGCGACACGTTGAATACATCCGTTTATATCGCCCGTCAGGTCGATGCGGCGGCACTTTCCGTACACTATGTGACTGCACTGGGTACCGACAGTTTTAGCCAACAAATGCTGGAGTCCTGGCAGGGTGAAAACGTAGATACCTCATTAATCCAACGCATGGAAAACCGCCTGCCGGGTCTCTACTACATTGAGACCGACAGCACTGGCGAGCGCACCTTCTATTACTGGCGTAATGAAGCCGCCGCAAAATTCTGGCTGGAGAGCGATCAGTCTGCCGCGATTTGCGAAGAGCTGGCGACATTTGACTACTTATATCTGAGCGGAATCAGCCTGGCGATTTTAAGCCCGGCAAGCCGTGACAAGCTGCTGTCTTTGCTGCGTGAATGCCGTGCCAACGGCGGAAAGGTCATTTTTGACAATAACTACCGCCCACGTCTGTGGAGCAGCAAAGAAGAAACCCAGCAGGTGTATCAGCAGATGCTGGAATGCACCAATATCGCATTCCTTACGCTGGACGATGAAGACGCACTGTGGGGTGAAAAACCCGTTACCGAGGTGATTGCCCGTACTCACGCTGCTGGCGTTCAGGAAGTGGTAGTGAAGCGCGGCGCAGACTCTTGCCTGGTTTCCATTGCAGGCGAAGAACTGATCGACGTTCCGGCCGTTAAATTGCCGAAAGAGAAAGTGATCGATACCACTGCGGCCGGAGACTCCTTCAGCGCCGGGTATCTGGCGGTCCGTCTGACCGGTGGCGATGCCGCCGAAGCCGCAAAACGCGGCCACCTGACGGCAAGCACCGTCATTCAGCATCGTGGGGCGATTATCCCCCGCGACGCCATGCCGCAATAATTTATTGTTCCTGTAGGCCGGATAAGGCGTTAACGCCGCATCCGGCACTGGGTAAGCCGGGAGCGCTTCACTTGCCCGGCTTACAGGTTACGATACCCTTTACTGTACAGGCGGGATATCCGTCACTTCAGGGTGTGATTCATCCGTTTCAACAGACGTTGCCGCTGCGGTAACGGGCGCCATAATGCTATCCCACGTCGCCTGCAGATCCTTCATATTGAATTCAGGTTCACCCTTCGGCTGCAGCAGAATTAACGCCATATCTTGCGACAGCTGCTGACGCAGGTCCTGATTCAGCATCTCAACGCTCAGGCTGTTGAGGAAGCTCTGGCGTAAACGCTGGTACTGTTCAGGCGCAATATCCACCACCTGATTTTGCAGCGAGCGCAAACGCTGGCTGATCAAAATATCGGTATCGGTACGACCATAGGTGGCAAACAGCTTCTGCAGTTCCAGATTCTTTTGCGCTACCAGCGCATTGAACTCTTCTTCCGGCAGTCCCTTATCACGCACTTTCGCCAGCTCACGCGCAACCGTACCCAGATTGGCGTTCAGCTTATCGTTCGGCGACTCCACGTTAATCGCGCACTGCGCGCGCAGGAACAGCACCCGGCAGTCAAATCCGAGGCCAATGTCTTTGGCATTGTTTTTGGTTAGCTCTTGCTGAATGTGCCAGAACAGCGCCTCACGAGCTAAATCAGCGCGCCAGTAACGTAACAGCGCGGCAGATTCACGGATCGGCTGCCACGGCGTATCCCACATAATAGACAGGCGATCCTGGCGTACCGCATCGGTCATAATACTCACGGCTTCTGCTCGCAGCGGAGAGAGCGTGGGAACCGGTGCAGGCGTTTCGCGTTTTCCTTTTAACTCGCCAAAGGTTTTATTGATTTGCTCAGCTACGCTGCGTGCATCAACGTTACCGACGATGATCAGCGTCATCGCGTCCGGGGTATACCATTTCTGGTAGAAAGACTGAATTTTCGACGCGTCTACCGGCGTTTTCAGCGGATCGGCGGGATCGTGCCCCAGCAGGGTCGATCCCTTCAGACGGTAACGCCACCACCCTTCTTTGGTATCTGACGGCCAGGTTGCAACCATATCTTCGCTATTCAGCGCATGATTGACCGTTTCAGAGGTGATGCTCAGTTTACCGGAGATATTTGCCAGATAAGAAAGTGACTCTTTCAGTAGGTCGTTACGGCTGTTAGGCAAACTGAGGTTATACAGCGTTGAATCATAGGAAACGATAACCGGCGGCATGGGACGTTTGGGATCGAACCCCTGCTGCCACAGTGAACGGGCTTGCGTGGCATCGAGGCCACCGCTTTGCGTCAGCGCGATACGCGGGATCGCATGGCTGAAACCACTCTGTTGCGCACTTTCGGTGAGTGAACCGGTATTGACCAGCAGGCGAACCTCAATACGGTCGCTCGGACGCTGGGGAGTGGCTAACACTTGCCACTGTAAACCATTTGCCAGCGTGCCCTGTTGCCACGCTGGATCAGGCTGGAGCGCATCTGCCTGCACATAGCCGGCAGTGGCCATCATCAGCAAGCCGCCCGCTAAAAGTCGAATTTTTGTGCCCTGCATGTGAACCCCTGATCAACTATCCTGGAAATAAAAAGACAGCCCTCGAAAGGACTCTCTGAATATGACGTTAAAAACACTTCGTGTTAGACCGCGAGAACATAAAAATGTCACGGAAGAAGTGAAAAAATCCCGAGCCGCCGAATCGACGGTTTCAGGCACAGGGGGTAATTATGCGCAAACGCCCGCAGTCCTGGAAGGGACTACGGGCATAAGTGACGAGATTAAGAGGATAAATCGTGCGTTTTGCCATCCGGCGCACGATTATTCAGCGTGTCATCCAGCTTTTTGGTATCCAATTCTTTCACCCATTTAGCCACAACGACAGTTGCAACACCGTTACCAATCAGGTTGGTCAGCGCACGGGCTTCAGACATGAAGCGGTCAATACCAAGAATCAGTGCCAGGCCTGCAACCGGTAAATGCCCCACCGCAGAGATAGTCGCGGCCAGAACAATGAAGCCACTCCCGGTCACACCCGCTGCACCTTTTGAGGAGAGCAGGAGCACCACCAACAGGGTTATCTGATGGAAGATATCCATGTGGCTGTTGGTCGCCTGAGCGATAAACACCGCCGCCATCGTCAGATAGATTGATGTCCCATCAAGGTTAAACGAGTAGCCCGTGGGTATAACCAATCCGACAACCGACTTCCGACAGCCCAGTTTTTCCATCTTATCGAGCATACGCGGCAGCGCAGACTCGGAAGAAGAAGTACCTAGAACGATCAGCAGCTCTTCACGGATATAGCGGATGAATTTAAAGATACTGAAGCCGGTTGCGCGCGCAATTGAACCCAGCACCAGCACCACAAACAGAATACAGGTGATGTAGAAGCAGATGATTAGCTGACCCAGTTGCACCAGCGTTCCGACGCCATATTTACCGATGGTAAAGGCCATAGCACCGAAAGCACCGATAGGCGCCAGGCGCATGATCATATTGATGATGCCGAAAATAACCTGCGAGAAACTTTCAATCACGTTGAAAATCATCTGGCCCTTGCTGCCCAGACGATGCAGCGCAAAACCAAACATTACTGCAAACAGCAATACCTGCAGGATGTTACCGCTGGCAAACGCGCCAATGACGCTCGCCGGGATAATATCCATCAGGAAACCTACGATCCCCTGGTCTTTTGCCTGTTCGGCGTAAATCGCAACCGCTTTGGCATCCAGCGTCGCCGGATCGACGTTCATCCCGGCACCGGGTTGCACCACGTTAACAATGATAAGACCGATGATCAGCGCAATCGTACTGACCACTTCAAAATAAAGCAGTGCAACCGCACCGGTGCGGCCTACAGCTTTCATACTTTCCATGCCTGCAATGCCGGTAACGACAGTACAGAAGATGACAGGTGCGATGACCATCTTGATGAGCTTAACGAAGGCATCACCAAGCGGTTTCATTTGGGCGCCTAATTCAGGGTAGTAATGGCCAAGGAGAATACCAATGGCAATCGCTGTCAGGACCTGAAAGTAAAGGCTTTTGAATATAGAGGTTTTCATAGGGTGTCCTTAAAGTAAAAACCACAGGTCTTGTAAGGTTTTGTTTAACCTGCGGCCTTAAAGTAACACCCACACAACTTGACAGAAATGTACCTGGATCATAATTGATACAAAAATGTTAAAAATTTTGAGCTGGCTCGCACAAGCGAGACCTTTTTTAACTTTTGTAATCAGCGCTTTCCGGCGCCAGATAACGTTCTTCGAAGATATTTGCCGGAACCGGTCTGGCAAACAGGAACCCTTGTGCCACTTCCACCCCGGCTTGTGATAGCCATTCACGCTGCGCTTCGGTTTCGACACCTTCGGCGATCATCTGCAAATTAAGGCTGTGGGCCAACTGAATGATGGCGGAGATCATGCTGCAATCCTCAGGTACTCCGTCGACAAACATCTTATCGATTTTGAGGACATCCACCGGTAGCGACTTCATGTGCTGCAGCTGTCGCAGGCCCGCATACCCCATGCCAAAGTCATCCAGTGCGATACGTACTCCCGCATTACGCAATGGGCGCAAAATGACCACCGCGGCGTGGGGATCATCGATATGTCGGCTTTCAGTCACTTCCAGGATCAACGTACCAGGCTTGATACGATAGCGGTTTAACAACTCCAGCAGGTCCGAGACCATACTCGGGTGCATCAGCTGTAGTGCGGACAAATTCACCGACAGCGGCAGCATCAGACCCCGTTCCTGCCACGCTGACAGCTGGCGACACGTCTCTTCCAACACCCAGTAACCAACCGTCACCATCAGGCCGCAGGACTCAATCCTGTCGATTAACCCTTCGGGCAGCTCCCAGCTTCCATCCGGCTGCTGCATCCGCAATAATGCTTCTGCGCTCAATACCTTACCGCTGGACATTTCCACCTGCGGCTGCATCCAAAGCGCGAACTGCTGGTTATCCAGCGCGCTGAGAATATCGTTCTCTTCCGTCAAACGCTGCTGCGCCTCTTCCATCTGTAACGGATCAAAGAACTGAATTTGATTTTTACCCTTATGGCGCGAGGTTAACACGGCCGACAGGGCGCGGCGGTAAAGCTGTTCTGCGGTCAAATCACCATAGAACATCGCTACCCCAATGTTGCAGGTAGGACGCAGTTGAATACCCTGAATAGGTAATCGCTCGTTAACGATAGTGAGTACTTGCTGACCTAGAGTAATAGCGTGCCAGGGTTCTTTTACGCCATGGGCGATGATGGCGAAGTCATAGCCACTCACCTGGGAAAGCACCATCCTGGGGGCTAATACCGATTTGAGTTTTTCGACCAGCGTAAGCAACAGGATTTCCCGCTGAGTTTCAGTTAACACACCCGCGGTATCACGTAAGGTTTCGCAGGTGACAATCATCAGCGCCGTCGTCTGCTGGCGGGTAACAACCTGCTCCAGCAACCCCATTAAAAACGACTTATTGGGCAGTTCAGAAACCGGGAAACGCATTGCAAAGTCGCTTTGCTCTTCGCTATGTCGCTGAATCAACTGCTGATTAAGATTGTAGCTACGCACCAGCATACCAATCTCATCATCCTGATGTAGACGCGGCAATGCCAGTTGATAGCCAATCAGATCCTGCTGTTGGATGTCGTTCAGCTCACGAGCAATTTTACGTAAGGGGTGCACAATCAAGCGGTTAATGCACCAGGAGATGGCGACGGTCAGTATTAACGACAAAAGTAAGTAAATGGTCACTAACGTAGAGAGCGTACTCATCACGAATTTGTACATGCGGTACGAATCCGCCTGCAGCACCAGATACGCCAGCGGTTGCGGGTTAGCTGAACGCTCAAGAGAATAGATCGGCAGCGAAATTTGTACCGGAAGCTCAAACAGGCGAGTCACCGTAACAGGAACGGGGCGTTCAGGGATAAAGCTCATCCGCAACGCCTGAAACTGATTGGGCAGCACCACATCGGCGCGACTGACTACACCCGCTGGCCGAATACTTTTTAAAATGGCTTCCGCTTCGGGAATATCCCCTTTCAGGATAGTGTCCGACAGAGGCTCACGGACGGAGCGAGCGATACTTTCCAGTTGCGTAGCCGTGTTATAGCGGTTTTGCTGGACCAGATGGAACAACAAAACGGTGCAAAAAATAAAAACGAACACCATAACAACGGCCGCAACCATTGCCATCTGCTTAATTGTTAACGAGCGACTGACACGCAAACTGACTCTCCACGGATAGACGAAACTGCCGTCAGAGTATACCCGATCGTAGCGGTATTAAGAGAGGCGGTATCTGAAAACTTCCCAGCGTGCATTATCGCGACAGGATAGGCACCTGGCGACGAGATTTATCTGCATTTAAGCCGAAAAAGGCCGCAAGGTCGCCCCCTGCGGCCTGGTTCGGGCGCATGTTGCCATCACGGCAGGCAGACGCCTACAAAGCGCATTACTTTCTGTTACGCAGCCAGCTCACAATCAGGCTGGCAATGGTGCCAGCGATGATTGGAGCCGCTAAATCGTGCCAGAAGGCCACGCCTAACTGTGCGAGCGTCATATAGCCGCCTGTGTTGCAATGGCAACTGTTCACGGCTATCCTTGAGTTGTTCAGGTTCAAGTCAGCCCCCGTTTTGTTGCCAGGTTTATACCGAACAACGTGCGGGGGTTTTCTCTTTCCAGCAACCGATGCCGCCGGGGATCAAGCCCCCGCAACATTGCGCCTCACCGGGAATTCCCGGCTTGCCGCTGATTCTACGGCAGCCCACTTGCCATATCACTGCGCAATATTGCGCTCTGCGTAGCGCCTCGCAATTCACCCATTTTCTTACCAGCACGCTGGAAAGATTCTTTCCAGTTGGCAATATTCCTGCCGACCATTAGTTCAGACAAAAACATAACACATTGATATCTATCAGTTCATTTTCTGGCACAGCGATTGCTATTTGACTGTGAGCTGTTCTGTTCCGAATTAAAGGAGATATCATGTCTGACTGTCGTACTTACGGATTCAACACCCAGATCGTTCACGCGGGGCAACAACCCGACCCTTCAACTGGCGCGCTTAGTACGCCTATTTTCCAGACCTCAACGTTTGTTTTTGACAGCGCCGAACAAGGTGCCGCCCGCTTTGCGCTCGAAGAGTCCGGGTACATTTACACCCGCTTGGGTAACCCCACCACCGATGCGCTGGAGAAAAAGCTGGCTGTACTGGAAAGAGGTGAAGCCGGGTTGGCAACCGCGTCCGGTATTTCTGCTATCACCACAACGCTGTTGACGCTTTGCCAGCAGGGTGACCATATCGTTTCCGCCAGCGCGATTTACGGCTGCACCCATGCGTTTTTGTCGCACAGCATGCCGAAGTTTGGGATTAACGTCAGCTTTGTCGACGCGGCAAAGCCTGAAGAAATCCGCGCCGCCATGCGACCAGAAACCAAAGTTGTGTATATCGAAACGCCCGCCAACCCAACGCTGTCGCTGGTCGACATTGAGACGGTTGCCGGTATCGCCCATCAACAGGGCGCATTGCTGGTGGTGGATAACACCTTTATGTCGCCGTACTGTCAGCAGCCTTTGCAACTGGGCGCGGATATTGTGGTTCACAGCGTCACCAAATATATCAACGGTCACGGGGATGTGATTGGCGGCATCATTGTTGGTAAGCAGGAGTTTATCGACCAGGCGCGGTTTGTAGGCCTGAAAGATATCACCGGCGGCTGCATGAGTCCTTTCAATGCGTGGTTAACACTGCGCGGCGTTAAAACGCTGGGCATTCGTATGGAACGCCACTGTGAAAATGCGCTGAAAATCGCCCGCTTCCTCGAAGGGCATCCATCTATTACTCGGGTGTATTATCCTGGCCTGACTTCGCATCCGCAGTATGAGCTGGGCCAGCGGCAAATGAGCCTGCCAGGTGGAATTATCAGCTTCGAAATCGCCGGCGGCCTCGAGGCTGGTAGGCGGATGATCAATTCTGTAGAATTGTGCCTCCTCGCGGTCAGTCTCGGTGATACCGAAACCCTCATTCAGCACCCAGCGTCTATGACACATTCGCCCGTTGCACCTGAGGAACGGCTCAAAGCAGGTATTACCGACGGGCTTATCCGTCTTTCTGTGGGTCTTGAAGATCCAGAAGATATTATTAACGACCTTGAACACGCCATCAGAAAGGCAACATTCTGACCAATATGGCCTGAACCGACGTCGTTCGGTTCAGGTTGTTGAGAATCAAGGCACAACAGTCTGGCAATACACGCGATCCTCTTTCGGGGAGAACGTGTATTTTGGGCAGGGGGTTCTATGCAGGACAACACATTACAATTAAGCAACAATACAGCAACCGCCGTACCATTCTCAAAAAAAATACCGTTTACGAAATACGATTTTGGCTGGGTATTACTGTGCATCGGCATGGCCATTGGTGCCGGAACGGTACTGATGCCGGTACAAATTGGCTTAACAGGCATTTGGGTATTTATCGTTGCCTTTATTATTGCTTATCCGGCAACTTATATTGTGCAGGATATTTATTTAAAAACATTATCAGAAAGCGAAACCTGTAATGACTACACGGATATTATAAGTCATTACCTGGGAAAAAACTGGGGCGTATTTCTTGGCGTCATCTATTTTCTGATGATTATTCACGGCATATTTATTTATTCCTTATCCGTGGTTTTTGACAGCGCCTCATATATTAAAACCTTCGGCTTGACCGAGGCCGATCTTTCACAATCGATAATCTATAAAGTGGCCATTTTTGCCGTGCTGGTCGCCATTGCTTCCGGGGGAGAAAAACTGCTGTTCAAAATCTCCGGCCCGATGGTGGTGGTCAAAGTGGGTATCATCATCGTATTTGGTTTTGCGATGGTTCCGCACTGGAACTTCGCTAATATCAGCGCCTTCCCTGAAGCATCGGTCTTCTTTCGTGATGTACTGCTAACTATCCCGTTCTGCTTCTTCTCAGCGGTGTTTATTCAGGTGTTGAACCCAATGAACATCGCCTACCGCAAACGGGTGGCGGACCGGGTGCTGGCTACGCGTATGGCAATCCGTACGCATCGCATCAGTTACATTACTCTGATTGCTGTCATTCTGTTTTTCTCCTTCTCTTTTACCTTTTCCATTAGCCATGAAGAGGCCGTTTCGGCTTTCGAACAAAATATTTCAGCACTGGCGCTGGCGGCTCAGGTCATTCCTGGGCAGATTATTCATATCACCTCAACGGTATTAAATATCTTCGCCGTATTAACCGCGTTCTTTGGTATTTATCTGGGATTCCACGAAGCGATCAAAGGTATTATTCTCAACGTTCTGAGCCGCGTCATTGACATTGAGAAAATTAATCCGTTGGTGCTTACGCTGGGTATTTGCACCTTTATTGTTATCACCCTGGTCATTTGGGTGTCATTTCGCGTATCGGTACTGGTGTTCTTCCAGCTAGGTAGTCCGCTTTACGGGATTGTGTCGTGTATTATTCCGTTCTTCCTGATCTATAAAGTAACGCAACTGGAAAAACTGCGCGGACTGAAAACCTGGTTGATCCTGCTGTACGGAATTCTGCTGTGCCTGTCGCCCTTATTGAAGCTGATTGAATAACCCATGTATATCGCGCCGTCAGACGCTGGCGGCGCTTAACCCACACTCTCCAGCTGATAACCGCGAATTTTATTCAGCACCGTGGTGTGCGACACGCCCAGCGCTTTGGCGATATGCCGTGACGACACATTATCTTCCACCATCTGTTCAATGAGCTGGCGTTCAGCACACAGAACCTGCTCTTTAAAAGGACGTTCTGTCGGGCCCCGCTCAACGGCAGGCAAATTCACCATCCCTAATTCTTCCCGCGTAATAACATCGGATTCAGCCATCAGCATCAGGCGAATAATGGTATTTTCCAGTTCGCGCACGTTTCCCGGCCAGGTGTGATGGTGCAGGGCATCAAAACAGGCTTTATCCAGAATGATCCGCCGCTGGAATTCCTTTGCGTATTTCTGCACAAAGTGGCGAATCAGCAGGCTGATATCCTGTGGACGCTCGCGCAAAGGTGGAATGGTCAGTGAAAGCACGTTGATGCGGTAATAGAGATCGGCGCGCAGCAGACGTTGTTCTACCATCTCTTCCAGATTGGCATTGGTTGCCACAATAATGCGCACATTGACCGGAATAATATGCGCTCCGCCAACGCGCCGAATCCCGCCATCCTGAAGCACGCGCAGGAGTTTAGCCTGTAAGCTCAGCGACATTTCGCCAAACTCATCGAGAAAAAGGGTGCCTTTATCGGCCATTTCAAACAGCCCTTTTTTGCCTTTACAATCCGCGCCGCTGAAAGCCCCTTTCTCATAGCCAAAGAATTCACTCTCCATTAGCGACTCAGGTAGCGCAGAGCAGTTGACCGGAATAAACGGATAAAAACGTCGCTGCCCGGAATTATGGATAGCCCGGGCCAGCAGCTCTTTACCGGTCCCCGTATCGCCACGGATCAGAACGGTATATTTGCTGTCGGCAATTTTTATCGCCTTTTCGATAAGCGCGTGCATGCTCTGGCTGCTGCAAATAATGTCAGAGAAATAGCGCGGGCGTTCCGGCTCCGGCGTTGACAGTTCGCTTATCTCCTCACAGAGGTAAGCGACATGAATAATATCGGCGCGCTGGCTTAAACAGGATTGCACACAGGAAATATCCTGTAGCTGGCGGCACCAGGATTTAATCAGGATCCGCCCAGGCGTGACTTTCATGGAGATGATATTGATATCACAGCAGGAAAATTCCTTCAGGACATCCTCAACCATCGACAGACGATCAATTGTTTTAATATCCCAGCGTATCGTGACCACATTTGCTCCTGGTAGTTAGCAACTGCGAAATAGATATTTTTGTGACTAGAGGGAATCTGACTACATTCTAGACGCTGTGGAATAATGTTCTGCCAAAGGACTCACATTGTGGATGTAAAGAGAAAATATAAAAAAACCGGAGCACAAGGCTCCGGTTATCGGGTCATAACCCAGGTTTATTGCTGTGGGTTTTCATCCTGGTCAACGGCAAAACAAGCCACCAGTTGACCGCCGTAATCTTTCAACTGCGGCTGAAGCTGGGTACACGGACCAAAGCGACGACGGCAGCGGGCGTTAAACGCGCAGCCCGGCGGCGGATTCAGCGGGCTTGGCAGTTCACCGGTCAGCTTGATACGCTCACGGCGATCGTCCGGGTTCAGACGCGGCGTTGCGGAGAGCAGCGCTTGCGTGTACGGATGACGCGGATTATTGAAGATTTGGTCCTTCGTCCCTTTCTCCACGCAGCGGCCTAAATACATCACCATCACTTCATCGGCAATGTGCTCAACCACCGACAGGTCGTGCGAGATAAAGACGTATGACAGCCCCAGTTCCTGCTGCAAATCCATCATCAGGTTCAGCACCTGCGCACGCACCGAAACGTCCAGCGCTGAGACCGGTTCATCGGCAATCACCACGTCCGGGTCAAGCATCAGACCGCGAGCGATGGCAATACGCTGACGCTGACCGCCGGAGAACATATGCGGATAGCGGTCGTAGTGTTCGGTTTTCAGCCCCACTTTCGCCATCATCGCCAGCGCTTTTTCACGACGCTCCTCTTTGCTGAGCGTGGAGTTGATCAGCAGCGGCTCTTCCAGAATCTGCCCCACTTTCTTACGCGGGTTCAGGGAACCGTACGGGTTCTGGAATACAATCTGGATTTTCTGCCGACGCAGCTTTTGCGCCTGCGGGTCGTGCTTAAGCAGATCCTGTCCCTGGTAATACAGCTCACCGCCGGTCGGGACTTCAATCATCGTCAGCAGGCGGCCAAGGGTGGATTTCCCACAGCCCGACTCGCCTACCACCGCCAGCGTTTTACCACGCTCTAAGGTAAAGGAGACGCCGTCCAGCGCTTTCACCAGGCGCTCCGGGGCGAACATGCCCTTTTTCACCGGGTAGTGTTTTTTCAGATCAATAGCCTGCAACAGCGGCTGTGACAAAGCGGCCTTTTGCGTACTCATAGCCCAGGCCTCCCGGCATCATCAAGTGGGTAGTGGCATTTCGACTGACGACCGCCTTCCAGCAGGTTCAGTTCAGGTTCTTCAGCGCGGCATTTGTCGGTCGCATAGGGGCAGCGTGGGTTCAGCAAACAGCCGCTCGGGCGGTCATATTTCCCGGGAACCACGCCCGGCAGCGAGGCCAGACGTGCTTTATCCTGAGCAAACTCAGGCAGCGCACGCAGCAGCGCCTGGGTGTAAGGATGACGCGGCGCGCGGAAAATATCCTGCGCGGCTCCGGTTTCTACCACCTGGCCGGCGTACATCACGATGATTTTGTGTGCCGCTTCAGCCACCAGCGCCAGATCGTGCGTGATTAAGACCAGCGCCATGTTCTCTTTTTGCTGCAATTCCAGCAGTAGCTCGATGATCTGCGCCTGAATAGTCACATCCAGCGCCGTTGTCGGTTCGTCGGCAATCAGCAGTTTCGGACGACAGGCTATCGCCATCGCGATCATCACGCGCTGACTCATCCCACCGGACAACTGGTGCGGATATACATCCAGACGCGAGGCCGGATCGGGGATCCCCACCAGCGTCAGCAGGTCTATTGCCCGCTGAACACGCGTTTTTTTGTTGCCGCCCTGGTGCACTTTAATGGCTTCCATAATCTGGTAGCCGACGGTGTAGCAGGGGTTAAGGCTGGTCATCGGGTCCTGGAAGATCATCGCCACTTCCGCACCCACTAACTGGCGACGCTCTTTCTCAGAGATGCGCTTCAGGTCGCGACCATTAAACTCCAGATTTTCGGCCATAACGCGGCCTGGGTAGTCAATCAGTCCCATAATCGCCAGCGAACTGACGGACTTACCAGAGCCGGACTCTCCTACAATGCCAACCACTTCACCCTGATTCACACTGTAGCTAATGCGGTCTACGGCGCGGAATTCGGAACCTACGTCGCCGAAATGCACCGATAATTTATCTACATTTAATAACGCCATCTCGAACCTCTTACTGCTTCAGTTTGGGATCGAGCGCGTCACGCAGACCGTCACCCATCAGGTTAAATGCCAGCACCGTCAACAGGATCGCCAGCCCCGGGAAGGTCACAACCCACCAGGCGCTTTGGGCAAACTGCAGAACGTCAGAGAGCATGGTGCCCCATTCCGGCGTAGGCGGCTGTGCGCCCATCCCCAGGAAGCCGAGGGCAGCCATATCGAGAATGGCGTTAGAGAAGCCAAGCGACGCCTGAACAATCAGCGGCGCAAGACAGTTAGGAAGAATGTTGACGAACATCTGGCGCATCGCGCCGGCTCCCGCCACGCGAGATGCAGTGACGTAGTCGCGGTTAACCTCCACCAGCACGGCGGCGCGCGTCAGACGCACATAGTGCGGCAATGCCACGAACGTCAGCGCCAGCGCGGCGTTGCCAATCGAGGGGCCAAATACAGCCACCAGCACCAGTGCCAGCAACAGGCTCGGCAATGCCAGCATGATATCGACCACACGCATGATGACGTTATCGACAATCCCGCCAAAGTAACCGGCGATCAGCCCAAGAACCACGCCCATCAGCAGGGAGAGTACTACCACCAGACAGCCGACCAACAGCGACAGACGCGCACCGTACATCAGGCGGGACAACACGTCGCGGCCCACATCATCAGTACCAAACAGATGGGCCATGGTTCCGCCTTCCTGCCACGCGGGAGGAGCCAGCAGCGTATCGCGGAACTGGTCTGCCGGGTTGTAGGGTGCGAGGACGTTGGCAAAGACCGCAATCAGGATCATCACCACAACGTACACCAGCCCAACAACCGCACCTTTGTTGCGTTTAAAATAGTGCCAGAACTCCTGCAGCGGAGTCATCGGCACCGGTGCAGCAATAACTTTATTTTCAGTAACCTGTGACATGATGGCCCCTTACTTCTTATGCCGAATACGCGGGTTCACCACGCCGTACAGCAGGTCTACCAGCAGGTTGACGAGGATAATCATCGTCGCGACCAGCAGTACCCCGCCCTGCACCACCGGATAATCGCGGCGTTGCAGCGCATCGATCAGCCAGCGCCCCAGTCCCGGCCACGAGAAGATGGTCTCGGTCAGAATCGCCCCGGCCAGCAGCGTACCAACCTGCAGGCCGATAACGGTCACCACGGGCAGCATCGCGTTACGCAGAGCGTGAATAATGATGACGCGCATACGGGTCAGGCCTTTGGCGCGCGCGGTACGGATGTAATCTTCACCCAGCACTTCCAGCATCGATGAACGGGTCATACGCACAATGACCGCCAGGGGAATGGTACCCAGCACCATCGCAGGCAAGATCATATGCGCCAACGCATCAATAAAGTTGCCCTCTTCACCCCAGATGGCGGTGTCGATCAGCATAAAGCCGGTTAGCGGATTGGAATCATCAAGGAACACCATGTCGCTCACCCGCCCAGAAACTGGCGTCAGGTTCAACTGCACGGAAACCAGCATGATCAGCATCATGCCCCACCAGAAAATCGGCATAGAGTAACCGGTCAGCGCCAGGCCAACTGCCGTGTGATCGAAAATGGAGCCGCGCTTAACGGCAGCAAGTACACCCACTGGGATACCCACTGCGACGGCGAAAATCATCGCGCAGACGCCGAGTTCCAGCGTTGCTTTGAAGCGAGGTACGAACTCTTCCCACACCGGTAAGCGGCTTTTCAGTGAGATACCTAAATCACCATGCATAACCCCCCAGATATAGTGGAGGTACTGCTGCCACATCGGCTTATCCAGACCGAGTTCAGCCAACAGTTGAGCATGACGCTCAGGGGAGATCCCACGTTCACCCGCCATGATCATAACCGGATCGCCGGGGATCATATGGACGAAGGCAAAGGTGAGAAGAGTGATACCGATAAACGTGGGGATGACGAGTCCCAAACGTCGGAGAATGAACTGCAACATAACCCGGATTCTCTCTAATGACGCACGGCCTGGAACCGTGAGTCTGTATTGCTCACAAATCTTATCCCACGCAAACTGCATCGCGGGTAAAGCATTACGCCGGAGGGCGCTGCGCTTATCCGGCCTACACAACACCGGGGCGCAGCGCTTCCTTAATTGCTTTTAATTATTCGACAGAGACGTTTTCGAAGTGGTGTTTGCCTAATGGATCAACCACATAGCCTTTCACTTCTTTACGCACTGGTTCGTACACGGTGGAGTGAGCAACAATCAGAGCCGGAGCCTGGTCGTGCATAACAACCTGAGCTTGCTTGTACAGTTCAATACGTTTGTTGTGATCGTCGGTCGCACGCGCCGGCTGGATCAGGTCTTCAAACGGCTTGTAGCACCAGCGAGAGTAGTTAGAACCGTCTTTCGCTGCCGCACAGCTGAACAAGGTCGCGAAGAAGTTGTCCGGATCCCCGTTGTCACCGGTCCAACCCATCATCACCGCCTGATGCTCACCCGCTTTGGCGCGTTTCAGATACTCGCCCCACTCGTAGGTCACAATCTTGGCCTGAACGCCAATTTTCGCCCAGTCAGCCTGAACCATTTCTGCCATACGACGTGCGTTCGGGTTATATGGACGCTGTACCGGCATAGCCCACAGCTCAACGGTAAAGCCTTTGTCCTGACCAGCTTCCTTCAGCAGCGCTTTGGCCTTCTCAGGATCGTAGGTGTAGTCTTTAACGTCGTCGTTATAGCCCCACATGGTCGGCGGGATCAGGTTTTTCGCGGCAACGCCAGCGCCCTGATAAACCGCTTTGATGATCGCTTCTTTGTTTACCGCGTAGGTCAGCGCCTGACGGACTTTCACGTCATCAAACGGTTTCTTCTCGGTATTGAAAGAGAGGTAGCCCACGTTCAGACCCGCCTGCTCCATCAGGTTGATGTTTTTATCCTGCTTCATGCGCGCGATGTCTGCCGGGTTCGGGTACGGCATCACCTGGCACTCGTTCTTCTGCAGTTTGGCGTAACGCACGGAAGCGTCAGGCGTAATGGAGAAGACCAGACGGTCGATCTGCGGCTTGGTGCCCCAGTAACCTTCGAATGCTTTATACAGAATACGGGAGTCTTTCTGGTACTGCTGCAGCTGGAACGGACCGGTACCAATTGGGTTCAGATCCACTTTCTCCGGAGAACCGGCTTTCAGCATGTTGTCAGCATATTCTTTGGAAAGAATAGAAGCGAAGTCCATCGCCAGGTCAGCCAGGAACGGCGCTTCCGGGCGAGTCAGCACGAACTGAACGGTTTTATCGTCCACTTTTTTCACTTCGGAGATCAGATCCGGCAGACCCATCCCTTCGAAGTATTCATAGCTGCCGCCAGAGACTTTATGGTACGGGTTCTGGGCATTCTTCTGACGATCGAAAGAGAACACCACGTCATCGGCGTTAAAATCGCGCGTCGGTTTAAATTCTTTGTTGTCCTGCCACTTCACGCCCTGACGCAGGTGGAAGGTGTAGGTTTTGCCGTCTTCGCTGATTTCCCACTTCTCAGCAAGGCCCGGGATCACTTCAGTCGTACCGGTTTTGAACTCGACCAGGCGGTTATAGATCGGTACGGAGCTGGCATCATAGGTAGTGCCAGAGGTGAAAAGCTGCGGGTTAAAGCCTTCAGGAGATCCTTCTGAACAATAAACCAGAGTTTTAGCCTGTACGCTTGCTGCGACGGTCATAGCCACCAGGCTCAGACCAAGCTTCAGCATCCCTGACTTCTTCAAGGAAATACTCATTCTTCTGCTCCAATGTGATGTTTGTTGTTTTACCCTTTGCAGTGGGTTTGCACCGCCTGGCCTTTTTTGTTTTTTACCCGGCCGGGTCGGCGTTAAGAGGATGGGGATTCCGTTCACATAAGCGACTGAGTTGCAGTGCGGATTCTCCATGAAATGCCCCTCATACCCTACAATCTGTCAACAGAATGTGAAAACGTCAATACAGGTCACCGTGATTTACGCCAACGGTGAGAATTCACAAACAAAGATTAAAAAAAGTGCGGAAGGACATTTTCAGCAGGGAAATTTGTGCTACGCGCACTATGCCAGAATAAACATCTTCATATTTCGCAACATTTGGTGATTAACATTTATGCAATTTATTCAAACTTTCTAAATTAATGCTGCATATCTGAGCGATTAATACCATGAACGTTAAAGCGCACAGCGGAAAATGCCAGCTTCAGCCATAAGTAGCGCAAAAAAAGTTTCAAGCAAATATAAAAAAAGGCAATGGAATATGTCACAGAATCGTTAACAGTCAGTGGGAAGTGGTGCACAATTTTTGCAGATAAAATGAAGGTCAAACGTGGGGTCGGAAAAACACAAAATACGCCCTGCCAGCGCTTCGCCTGTAGGCCGGATAAGGCGCTTGCGCCGCCATCCGGCAATGTCTGTTATAGCGTGATGTTTTGCCTGATGGCGCTTCGCTTATCAGGCCTACAAAAGCCACAAATGCAAAAAGCCCGCTCAGAGAGCGGGCTTTTCTAATTTGGTCGGTGATAGAGGATTACTCGCCACTGCGTGGCTCGCCCTGCGGGCCGTTGCTGACGCAACGTTCTCTCGCTACGCTCGAGTCGAACCTCTTGCCCCCGGAGGTTCTCATCCTCGTGGATTCCGGAATGCAAAAAGCCCGCTCAGAGAGCGGGCTTTTCTAATTTGGTCGGTGATAGAGGATTCGAACCTCCGACCCCTTCGTCCCGAACGAAGTGCGCTACCAGGCTGCGCCAATCACCGAATGCGGGGCGCATCTTACTGCTCAGCTGCGCGCCCGTCAATCCCTTAGTATCAAAATGCCATTTGATCGGCGAGAAAGTCAGCAGCTCAGTTACTGGGCTGTAGCCTCATTCGCGTCCGGGATACGACACCAGTTATTATTCTCGTTAATACCACCATTTGGCGAGGTATAGCCGAGGCAACCCAAAATGGTGTCGTACAGTTCCACATGACGACGCGGCACCTTCATATCAGCTTCTTGCTTAAGGTGTGCAAACGCCTTCGCATGGTCGGGGTCTTCCAGATATTTGTCAGACATCCACACCATCATAGGAACGCGGAACTGCTCAGGTGGCGCCATTTTACGCGGCGTACCGTGCAGGTGCTCGCGCTCGTTAATCGACTCACCGTGATCGGCGGCGTAAAACACGATCGCTTTCTTATCGCGTAGTTGATCAAACACTTTGGTAATAAAGTGATCAACATAGGTTACCGAGTTATCGAATGAGTTGATCATCTCAGCTTTCGAGCAACCGCTATCAACATTGACACACTCCGGCTTCCACTGCGCATATTCGCGGGTGTAGCGCTGAGTGTAGTTAAAATGCGAGCCTTTCGTATGCAGAATAATCAGACGTTTTCCACTCTTATCATTCTGCTGCAAGGACTGCTGCATCTCGGCGATCAACAGCATATCGTCAACGTTCTTGCCACGGTTGCGCGGCTCTGCGCCAATCTGCTCACGATAGGCGATGTTCTCCGCCATGGTGTTACTGTAGAACCACATCTCGCTTTGCATCGCGTAAAGATCGGTCTTGAACCCTAACTGGCCGAGCACGGAGAAGACGTTTTGTTCTTTCAGAGTACGCTGCGGGTTTTCTTCTGCCCCACCCTCACGCACAAACATGCAACGCAGCGAAAGTTTGGTTGCCGTATCACAGGAATATCCACGGAAGGCGGCCAGATTTTTCTCCTGGGCGAGCCTTGGCGTGGTATTACGCTCATAGCCAAAAATCCCCATATGATCCCAGCGGGTCGTTTCGCCGATAATAAAGACCACATAGGTGTCGTCGAGGTTTTTGGGGGCAACATAGGTAAACTTCTTCGCCGGGTTCATCAACGATTTGTTGTCTGAGGATTCATCCACCTGTGCCCAGGCGTACAGACCCAGCGCGGAGAGCCAGTTTGACGGCAGATAGGAATTCGCCACTACCCCGCCATAGCTGGGCAAATCGATCCCCGTTGCTCGCTCAACGCTTCTCTGTTGCATACTCAGCAGGCGAATCGGGACCCATACCATCAGACCAGCCAGTAAAACTACCGCCACGCTGCGCCATCTCATGCCAGGCGTACGGATCTGTTTCATCAGGGTATAGCGGCAGCGATTACTCCAAATCAGAACCAACGGTAAAATGCTGACCGAAACCAGCCACACGACAAAATGCCAGCCAACAACTTCTTTCGATAAATCAATATCCGTGGTCATTACGGAGGCAATAATACCGTAACCAATTACCACATTCAGGAAGGTCATGTAATAGCTGGCACCGGCAGAACACAGCACCACTAAGGTTGTCAGGACACGCCAGGCGCGCCGACCAAATAAAGAGAGAAGTCGTAGTAAAAAGAAAGTCACCAGCACAGTGCCGGCTAATTCAACAACCGCAGAGAGTCCTTTCCAGACGGTAAACTCGTGTGCATATCCGCTAAAGCGCCGGAAAAATACAGCACAGTTCATAAACAAACCGATATAGATTGCCAGCAGGAAACTGAGTTTCTGCTGCGTCATCGACTTAATGTATCTCATGCAAACAAACCCTGGGAATCGGGATTAAAACACCCTGAGCAGTAGTCAAACAGACCAGGCAGGGGAAAATGCGACAACAGCAGAAGTGAAATGTCTACGGGCGCGGGTAAGTAGACCACAGGAGGGGGAAAAAGTGCTTATGGAGAATGCAAATGACGCATATATTTTTGTAAATATATGCGCCAGGTATTAATCAGACTACTAATAGGTTTAGGCGTGCGCCTCGGCATATACGCTACGCTGTGGCTGGCGGATGGTGGTGGAGAGTGCCAGTGAGATGATTAACAGCGCAAAGATAACGCAGAAGGTCACATAGAAACCGCCGAACAGCGAGGCGATAATGGAACCACAAATGCTGCCGATACCGAAACCTAAGTAAATGACACCATAGTTTTTAGCCAGATTGTTCAAACCGAAGAACTCGCTCACCAGTGACGGGAACACGGTGATGGTACCGCCAAAGTTAAATGCTACACAGGCAATCGCCGCGAAGAAGGTCGCATCATTCAGCGGGGCGAACAGCAGTGCCGCCATACCGACCAGCGAAACGACCTGCCCAATGGTGATAACGCGAATACGAGAGATTTTGTCGGACAGAATCCCCAGAACCAGACGACCTGACAGGTTAGCGATAGAAATGACGGTAACCGCATTTGCCGCCGTTGCCACATCCATATGCGCCAGGCTTTGTGCAATATCTTTCGCCACGCCAATCACATATAGCCCACTCATACACGCCGTCAGGAACATCACTGCCAGCATCCAGTACTGCGGTTTACGCATGGACTGCGCCAGGGTGTAGTCATTCTCAACCACGCCATTTTTCGTTTTCACTTCCTGATTCGGCGCGTCTTTCATCAGCGTGGAGCCAAAGACGATCATCACCAGCACAATCGCGCCCCAAATCATGAAGGTTTTTTCCAGACCCACAGTGCTCAACAGTTGGCTGTCGATGAATTTAAAACCGAGGCTGCCAAGACCGTAAGAACCGATGGCAAAGGCGGAAATCAGCCCTTTACGCTCAGGGAACCATTTTACACAGTTGGAAAGTGTTAACAGGTAGCCTGCGCCATCCGCCAGACCAACCAACACACCGGCGCTCAGCCACAGCATAATCAGGCTGTCAGAGTGGGCGGTTAAGAAGAAGCCGACACCCAGTAAAATACCGGAGGCCATGGTGACGCGTTTCACGCCAAAACGTTCCTGCAGTTTCCCGGCGACGGAAGAAGAAATTGCCAGCCCGAGGCTCAGCAGGCCAAAGGAAAAGGCAACCTGACTCACCGGTGCATCAAGCTTAGAAGAGAGCGCACCGTTAAACAGGCTCCAGGTATAAACAGAACCTAAAGCAAATTGGGTAATGATGGTGCCGATCAGTGTCAGCCAGCGGGTACGCTGATAATCAGAAGTTTTCATGGCAGTCTTCCTGCATAAACAAAATGGGAAATTCTCTGCCAACAACCATACCGAAGCGCTTTTATGAGCAGGAGAAAACGGCATGAAATGCCGCCAGGACGGAATGAAATGCCTGGAATGCGGAATGAATGACGAGACAAAAAGTCGGGTTACTGAATTTTATCGCATGAGTTAGTACACGCTATCGCTGGAGTGCGTGTGATTGTTGATCTCAACATGTAATCAAGATGTTTATATGCTGATTACTTACGTTAAAATTTGGCGCTCACTCCCATGGTGTACATATAGTCGCTGTTGTTGGTACTGTTTTCCGCCTGCGAAAGCGCTGCGTAAGCCGCCATGTGCGGGTTCAACAGCATATCCGCACCGACGGTGACATCCACCCAGTTACCATCCTGACCCGCTGCTGACATGCGGCTGAGACCCGACTGCGCCTTCCAGATATTCTCGCCAAACTGCTGGTTATAGCTGATTTGCGCCCACGGTCGCACATCACCGAACTGCGAATTGACTCGCCAGCCCAACGAGCTCACGCTGGCATGCCACAGCGGATCGTTCTGCGTTACCGAAGTCGCGCTATCGCCAAATTCGTTGTAAGTAGATGTGGTTGAACCGTCATAATGCAGCGCGGCAACCGGACCAGTTGTCACCTGCCTTGAAAGCGGGAAGTTCCAGCCCATACTCATGCCGCTGGTCGCATCCATAGGCGTCTCATCCGCCAGATTCACCACGGGACCCGCCACGTTCTGAGTGGAACGAATACGTTCTTCCAGAATGTCGTTATAACGTGGTTGGTGATCGCTGTCCCATGTATAACGTTCAGCCGTATGCCCTGACATCGCATCAACGATATATTCTTGTTGCCAGCCATATGCTGTATTGATGGACAGCGCACAAACTACGACGCTCGCCAGAGTTAACCTTTGGCGACCACTACTGTTTCTTATAATCATCAACGCGACTCCAGAAAAGAGCCGAATTCGGCGATATTATTGTCATTGTGTGAAGGATATTGGGCCCATCAGGCCCTGTATTAAATATTGTCTTTTTAGCTGGCGCGTCAAGGCGGGCCGAATGAAATTTTTACGCCAGTAAAAACAGCGAGGAAGAATATGCAGCGTTGCGGATGGGTCAGCCAGGACCCACTTTACATTGCCTACCACGACAAGGAATGGGGCGTCCCCGAAACCGATGGTAAAAAGCTGTTCGAAATGATCTGCCTTGAGGGCCAGCAGGCCGGGTTATCGTGGATTACCGTGCTCAAGAAACGGGAAAACTATCGCCACGCCTTCCACCATTTTGACCCGGAAAAAGTGGCGGCCATGACCGAAGAGGATGTGGAAAGGCTGGTACTGGATGCCGGCATTATTCGTCATCGCGGAAAAATTCAGGCCATTATCGGCAACGCTCGCGCTTTTCTGACGATGGCGCAAAACGGAGAGTCGTTTAGCGAATTCGTCTGGTCATTTGTTGATAACCAACCGCAAGTGACTCGTGCCGCCAATCTGAGCGATATTCCCACCTCCACGTCTGCGTCAGACGCGCTGTCTAAAGCGTTAAAAAAACGCGGATTTAAGTTTGTCGGCACCACCATTTGTTACTCCTTTATGCAGGCGTGCGGCCTGGTCAACGACCATGTCACCAGCTGCATCTGTTATCCGGGAGAACAACATGATTCGTGAATCCAAGGCTGACGATCTGCCATCAATTCTGGCGCTGTGGATGGAAAGCACAATCCATGCCCATCCATTTATCGAAGAGCGCTACTGGCGCGAAAGTGAATCCGTGGTGCGGGATGTTTATCTGCCAGCCGCGCAAACCTGGGTTTGGGAAGAAGAAGGCGAGCTCAAAGGCTTTGCCAGCGTGATTGACGACCGCTTTCTCGGCGCGCTGTTTGTCGCACCTGCCGCCATCAGAAGCGGGATCGGCAAAGCGCTGGTGCAGCATGTCCAGCAGCGCTTTTCGATACTCAGCCTTGAGGTCTACCAGAAGAATCAATCAGCGGTGAACTTCTACCATGCGCTGGGTTTTCGCATTGAAGACGGCGCATGGCAGGAAGAGACTCACCACCCCACGTGGATTATGGGCTGGCAGGCGGATCAAACGCCGTAAGCGCCAACGTTGGTCCGCTATATTTTTCAAGCCACGCCAGCGCAGTATTGCCCGCGCAGCCATTCCCCAGCTTCGAGCTGGGGAGATCTTTGGTCAGCACGTTGACGGCGCCATTTTTACAAATACCGTTCGCTGCGAGATCCAAATCAGGCCAGGCGCCTTCATGAATACAGATGACGCCGGGTTTAATACCCGCCGTCACCACCGCGCCCGCCAGAACTTGCCCGCGCTGGTTCCACACCCTGACCGTATCGCCATCCGCAATGCCGCGCGCGTGGGCGTCCTGCGGATGAATCGTTATCGGCTCACGATCCGCTACCGCGTACTGCTCACGTAGCGCACTGTAGTTAAGCTGACTATGCAAACGGTGCGCCGGATGGGCGGAAAGCAGCTGTAGCTGGTCCGGTTCGGCGTTACCGAACCACTCATCCGGCTCCAGCCACATCGGGTGTCCCCCGCAGTCCGCGTAGCCGTAACCGGCAATCCTCGCGGAGTAGATTTCAATTTTGCCGCTGTCCGTTTTCAGCGGATGCGCCTGCGGGTCGCAGCGAAAATCCGCAAAACGGATAAACTGTGCGCTGGCGGCGTTTTCCGGCATTTCGATCAGGGCGTTGCGCTGCCAAAACTCGGCGAAAGGCGGCAATGTCACCTGCTGACTGGCCCCACGTTGCCCGGCAATATTGTAAAAAGTCTCCAACCACGCCAGTTCGCTTTTACCTTCGGTGAACCGTTCATATCCGCCCTTTTCCCAGCGCTCACTCAGCTCGGCAAAGACATCAAAATCATTTCGCGCTTCGTCCTGCGGCGGTACGACCTGCTTCATCGGCACCAGGTGCTGGTTGCTGTAATCGCCAGTCATGGTCAAATCATTACGCTCAAAGGAGGTGGTTGCTGGCAGCACGATATCGGCATGCTTTGCTGCGGCGGTCCAGAAACACTCCGAGATGACCACCAGCTCCGGTTTTTGCCAGGCGCGAATTAAACGGTTAGTGTCCTGATGATGGGTGAAGTTAGCCCCGCCCGCCCACCACAGCATACGGATGTCCGGGAAATGGCGGTCCATGCCGTTGTGCTGGTAAAAACCGCCGGGATTTTCCAGCGCTTCGACAATTCGCGCCACCGGGATCTTATCTACCGCGTCGGTGCCGCCTTTAACGCTGCCCTGCATTGAAGCCAGCACCGCAGCCCGGCGCGTTGGGTTGCCGCCATTGGCAAAATGGTACGACAGCCCAAAACCGCCGCCTGGCGTCCCGATTTGTCCGAGCATGGCGGCCAGGGTGACAATCATCCAGTGTTTCTGCTCGCCATACTGTTGGCGCTGCATGCCCCATCCGGCCATCAGCATGGTGGTATTTTGGTGAAATATCGCCGCAAGTTCGCGTATCTTCGCCGCCGGAATGCCACAAATCTCTGCCGCCCATTCTGCCGTTTTTGCAACATCATCAGATTTACCCAGCAGATAGTCGGCAAAACGGTCATATCCGGTAGTACACCGGGCGAGAAAGTCCTCGTCATGCCAGCCGTTTTCCACCAGCGTATGCGCGATGCCCAGCATCAGCGCTACGTCGGTCCCCATATGCGGGGCAATCCATTCCATCTTATCGCCAAAGAAATCGACGCTTTCCGATTGCATCGGATCGATACAGATCAACCGTTTACCGCTGTCGCGCAATGCCTCAAAGTACGCGAGGCCCTGCTCATCGGACGCGTTCCAGGCAATCTTCAGGGTATTCAGCGGATTGGCGCTCCACAACACCACCACCTCGCTGTTCTCCAGCACCACCGGCCAGCTGGTTTGCTGCTGGTAAACTTCGTTCCCGCCCACCACGTACGGCATGATCGCCTGCGCAGCCCCCGTCGAGTAGTCCCCCAGATGCCCGGTATAACCGCCCGCCAACGCCATATAACGCTGTAACAGGGTCGCCGCTTTGTGTAACACGCCGTTGGAACGCCAACCGTACGAACCGGCAAAAATTGAGGCCGGGCCGTAGCTGTCACGGATGCGTTTATGCTGCGTATGGATAAGATTCAGCGCGTCATCCCAACTGACGCGAACAAACTCATCCTGCCCACGTACGCCCTGTGGGTTCTCCGGCGAGGCGAGAAACCCTTTACGCACCATCGGAAAACGTACCCGCGTTTTACTGTGAACCTGGTCGCGCACCACGGTTTGCAAAGAGTTGGGATGAGTGGTGGGCAGCGCGCCACGCGAGGAGAAAACTGTCTCCCCATCAGTGTCGACGAGGATTGGTCCCCAGTGGGCGGCGGTTAACACCGAGTAATGTGCGGGTGAATTAGCCAAGATGGCGCTCCTGAATGCGATGTGACGGCTTATTTATTATGCCGTTCAATGTTACTTACAAATTTCAGAGTCTTCCCTGGAATTTTCTTCATGTTCACACGTCATAATCAACCGCCACGGTCGCTGTGGCAAAGAAGAAAAAGTCATTAAGGAATTAAGATGAAGAAACGTGTATTTGTTATTGCTGCCATCGTGAGCGGCGCCCTGGCGGTTTCTGGCTGCACAACAAACCCTTACACCGGCGAACGCGAAGCGGGTAAATCCGGCATTGGCGCAGGTATTGGCTCTCTGGTCGGCGCGGGCATTGGCGCACTCTCTTCTTCGAAGAAAGATCGCGGCAAAGGCGCACTGATTGGCGCAGCGGCTGGCGCGGCCGTTGGCGGTGGTATCGGCTATTACATGGATGTACAGGAAGCAAAACTGCGCGAAAAAATGCAGGGAACGGGCGTCAGCGTGACACGCAGTGGCGATAACATCATTCTGAACATGCCAAACAACGTCACCTTCGACAGCAGCAGCGCCAACCTGAAGCCTGCGGGTGCTAACACCCTGACCGGCGTGGCGATGGTACTGAAAGAGTACAATAAAACCGCCGTCAATGTGCTGGGCTTCACCGACAGCACCGGCAGCCAGGATCTGAATATGCGTCTGTCACAGCAGCGCGCAGACTCCGTAGCCAGCGCCTTGATCACTCAAGGGGTCGCAGCTAACCGCATCCGCACTCAGGGTATGGGCCCGGCAAATCCGATCGCCAGCAACAGCACAGCGGAAGGTAAAGCGCAAAACCGCCGCGTAGAAATTACCTTAAGCCCGATCCAGTAACGTTTTGTGCCGGATGGAAGCAGACCGCGTCCATCCGGCATGAAGCACTTGCCATCGTTGATTTTCGCGTTAAGGTGTTGTCACCAAATTCAGGGAAATCAGCGATGAGCAAATCAACACGGGCAACCATCAGCGATGTGGCGAAAGCTGCAAAAACCGGCAAGACCAGCATTTCACGTTATCTCAACGGTGAAAAGCACCTGCTTTCCGACGCGCTGCTGGCCCGCATTGAACAAGCCATTGCCGATCTCGACTATCGTCCCAGCCTGATGGCAAGAGGCCTGAAACATGGTCGTACCCGCCTGATTGGCCTGATCATCGCCGATATTACTAATCCCTACTCCGTCAACGTGTTAAGTGGTATTGAAGCCGCCTGTCGCGATAAAGGCTTTACCCCGCTGGTGTGTAACACCAACAACGAAGTGGATCAGGAGCTGCATTATCTCGACCTGCTGCGCAGCTACCAGGTCGAAGGGATAGTGGTCAACGCCGTCGGGATGCGCGAAGAGGGGCTGAACCGCCTGCAACAGTCTGCGCTGCCGATGGTGCTGATTGACCGTAAAATTCCCGATTTCGCCTGTGATATGGTCGGGCTGGATAACACCCAGGCGGCAAAGGTTGCCACCGAGCATCTGGTCGAACAAGGTTTTGAAGCCATCCTGTTCCTCAGCGAACCACTCGGCATGGTGAATACCCGCCGCGAACGCCTGAGCGCTTTTCGCGCCACGCTCGCGCAATACCCTGGCGTTATAGCGCAAAATGCCGAAGTCCCGCTCACGGACAATACGCAACTGGACGACACCCTGCGCCAGTTTCACCAGCAGCATCGTGGAATGCGCAAAGCCGTTATCTCTGCCAACGGTGCCCTCACGCTACAAGTAGCCCGCGCCCTGAAACGCATTGGCCTCAACTGGGGGAGCGACATTGGCTTACTCGGCTTTGACGAACTGGAATGGGCTGAGCTGGCGGGCGTTGGTATTACCACGTTGAAACAACCCACCTGGCAGATTGGTTACACCGCCGTTGAGCAGGTTGTGCGCCGGATTGATGGCGGCTCCGCTGCCATTCAGGAACAGGTCTTCTCCGGCGAGCTGATCGTGCGCGGCTCTACCGCCCGTTAAATTACCTTCGTGATGGTGATCATAAATTCGACATCATAGGCTTTCCTTTGGAACCGGTTCCATCTAGCGTTATAACAAGAACGCTAGTCTGGAGTTTCCATGAAAAGAAAAATTATGGTGGTCACCGCCGCTTACGGGCATGACCAGGTACGGGCCGCAGGCGGGCAAACGGCAATGCTGCCCATCATCGCTGAAGCCGGTGCTGACGGCGTCGAAATCCGCCGCGAGCTATTAACCGACGCCGAGCTGAAAACGCTCTCTACGATGGCTTCTGCGATCGAAATCTTCGGCCTGCTGGCCTGTTACTCAGCGCCTGAACCGTTGTTCCTTGAAGACGGTAACCTCAACCCCCGTCTTCCAGAACTACTTGAGGAAGCGCAGGCCTTGCAGGCGCTGTGGTTAAAAGTCTCCCTCGGCCATTTTTCCCATACCGAACAGTTCGACGTTCTACGCCAATGGCTGGACAATAGCGGAATGGAGCTGGTTGTCGAGAACGATCAGACCGACTGCGGACGCCTGCAGCCAATTCAGCGCTTTAACGAAGCCTGTCAGACGCAAAACCTGCCGATATCTTTAACCTTCGATATGGGCAACTGGCTGTGGGTGGGCGACTCCCCGGAACAGGCGGCGCAGAACCTGGCGTCAACCGTTGGCTATATCCATGTCAAAGCCGCAGTTGCATATCACGACAGCTACCGCGCCGTACCGCCTGATGAAGCCGATCCGCGCTGGCTGGCGCTGCTAAAAACGCTGCCCAACGATGTCCCGCGCGGCATTGAGTTCCCCCTGGAAGGGCAGGATTTGGTGGCGGTTACCCGCCGCTACGTCGAGCTGTTACGCGAGGAGTAACGCATGAAAAATTCACTGGATGTGGTCACCATTGGCGAAGCGATGGCGATGTTTGTCGCCACGCAAACCGGCGAACTGGCGGATGTGGAGCAATTTATCAAGCGCGTTGCAGGCGCTGAGCTTAACGTAGCGACCGGTCTTGCCCGTCTGGGCCTGAAGGTCGGCTGGGTGAGCCGCGTTGGCAACGACAGCTTTGGCCGTTTTATCGTTAAGTCGCTGGAAAAAGAAGGGATTGATGCGCAGGGAGTCACCCAGGACGGGCGTTACGCTACTGGCTTTCAGCTTAAATCTAAAGTAGAAAATGGAACCGATCCCATTGTGGAATATTTCCGTAAAGGTTCCGCTGCCAGCCACCTCAGCATTGAAGATTATCACGAGGCCTATTTCGCCAGCGCGCGCCACCTGCACCTGAGCGGCGTAGCAGCAGCACTTTCTGCCAGCTCTTATGAACTACTGGCGCATACCGCCCGCACCATGAAGGCCCAGGGGAAGACCATCTCGTTCGACCCGAATTTGCGCCCGGTATTGTGGAAAAGCGAAGCCGAAATGGTGGAAAAACTGAACCGCCTGGCATTCCAGGCAGACTGGGTTTTACCAGGGTTAAAAGAGGGCATGATTTTAACCGGTCAGCAAACGCCTGAAGCCATCGCCGACTTTTATCTGCGCCATGGCGTGAAGGCCGTGATCGTGAAAACCGGGGCTGATGGCGCCTGGTACAAAACCGCCAGCGGCGAACAAGGCTGCGTGGCACCGGTAAAAGTCGACAATGTGGTCGATACGGTCGGTGCAGGAGATGGCTTTGCCGTGGGCGTTATTAGCGCCCTGCTGGAAGGCCGCTCGTTGCATCAGGCGGTGACCCGCGGCAATAAAATTGGCGCACTGGCCATTCAGGTTCAGGGCGACAGCGAAGGATTACCCACACGTGAACAATTAGGGGAATAAACTCCCGGCCAACTCTGTACCCTACATACAGAGGCGGCGTATCAGCATAACCAGAGGGCAGTCTATGAATAGCTCAACTAATGCAGCAAAACGCTGGTGGTACATCATGCCAATCGTGTTTATCACGTATAGCCTGGCGTACCTTGACCGCGCGAACTTCAGCTTCGCCTCCGCCGCCGGTATCAACGAGGACCTCGGCATTACCAAGGGGATCTCTTCCCTGCTGGGCGCACTGTTTTTCCTCGGCTATTTCTTCTTTCAGATCCCGGGCGCAATTTACGCTGAACGCCGCAGCGTACGAAAACTGATTTTTGTCTGTCTGATCCTCTGGGGCGCATGCGCGTCGTTAACCGGCATGGTCAGCAATATTCCAATGCTTGCCGCCATCCGCTTTATTCTTGGCGTCGTTGAAGCCGCCGTGATGCCGGCAATGCTGATTTATATCAGCAACTGGTTTACGAAATCTGAACGCTCGCGCGCAAACACTTTCCTGATCCTCGGTAATCCGGTCACCGTCCTGTGGATGTCCGTGGTTTCCGGTTACCTGATTCAGGCGCTGGGCTGGCGGGAAATGTTCATCATTGAGGGCTTCCCGGCCATCATCTGGGCGTTCTGCTGGTGGGTGCTGGTAAAAGACAAACCGTCTCAGGTCGGTTGGCTGTCAGAATCTGAAAAAGCCGCTCTTCAGGCACAACTGGAAAAAGAGCAGCAAGGCATCAAAGCCGTACGTAACTATAGCGAGGCTTTCCGCTCACGTAACGTCATCCTGCTGTGTATGCAGTATTTCGCCTGGAGTATTGGCGTCTATGGTTTTGTCCTGTGGCTGCCGTCGATTATCCGCAACGGCGGCGCAAACCTGGGGATGGTGGAAGTTGGTTGGCTGTCATCCGTACCGTATCTGGCGGCAACGGCGGCGATGATCCTCGTCTCCTGGGCGTCCGATAAGCTGCAAAACCGTAAGCTGTTTGTCTGGCCACTGTTACTGATCGCGGCGTTCGCGTTTATCGGCTCCTGGGCCGTAGGCGCAGACAACTTCTGGATTTCTTACACGCTGTTGGTTATTGCAGGCGCGGCAATGTATGCCCCCTATGGTCCCTTCTTCGCCATCATCCCGGAAATGCTGCCGCGCAACGTCGCCGGTGGGGCAATGGCGCTGATCAACAGCATGGGCGCGCTAGGTTCATTCTTTGGTTCATGGTTTGTCGGCTACCTCAATGGCGCTACCGGCAGCCCGTCTGCCTCGTACATTTTTATGGGGGTAGCGCTTTTTGTCTCAGTGTGGCTAACTTTAATTGTTAAGCCTGCTAATAATTCTCAAATTCCGGTTGGCGCACGCCACGCTTAAATTTTAACTTACGGAGATTCGCATGAAGCCGTCCATTATTCTCTATAAAGCGTTACCTGACGATTTACTGCATCGCCTGGAAGAACATTTTACTGTGACTCAGGTGCCTAACCTGCGCCCGGAAACGGTCGCACTGCACGCCGACGCTTTTGCCAATGCAGAAGGTCTGCTGGGCTCCAGTGAAGCCGTTAATACCGCTCTGCTGGAGAAAATGCCCAGGCTGCGTGCGACATCCACGATTTCTGTAGGCTATGACAACTTCGACGTCGATGCCCTCAACGCGCGTAAGGTGCTGTTGATGCACACGCCAACCGTGCTGACGGAAACCGTCGCCGATACGGTAATGGCGCTGGTGTTAAGCACCGCTCGCCGCGTAGTGGAAGTTGCTGAACGGGTAAAGGTCGGCGAATGGACCAAAAGTATCGGACCGGACTGGTTTGGTACCGATGTACACCACAAAACGCTGGGGATTGTCGGTATGGGCCGCATTGGGCTGGCGCTGGCACAACGTGCGCATTTCGGCTTTAGCATGCCGATTCTCTATAATGCGCGCCGTCATCATCAGGAAGCAGAAGAGCGCTTCAATGCACGTTACTGCGACCTCGATACGCTGTTGCAGGAGTCTGATTTTGTCTGCCTGATCCTGCCGTTGACCGACGAAACGCATCATCTGTTCAGCACCGAGCAGTTTGCCAAAATGAAGTCTTCCGCCATTTTCATTAACGCCGGACGTGGCCCGGTGGTCGATGAAAAAGCGTTGATTGCTGCCCTGCAAAAAGGCGAAATTCATGCCGCTGGCCTGGATGTATTTGAGCAAGAGCCATTATCGGTAGACTCACCGCTGCTGTCACTGCCCAACGTGGTGGCCGTACCGCACATTGGTTCAGCCACGCACGAAACGCGCTACAACATGGCGGCCTGTGCGGTGGATAACTTAATCGATGCGCTGCAAGGACACGTTGAGAAGAACTGCGTAAACCCGCAGGTCGCATCATAAACAAAAGGCCGGGTAGCGCTTACGCTCACCCGGCCTTTCATGTATTACCGTATCTTAATTACTGAGCGGCATTCACCGCAGCAGTCCAGGCCTGATTAAATGCCTGATGCTGAGCAGCCAACGGGCCAATCAGCGTATTGTACTGACTTGCCTGCTGTGACGTTGGGAACTGGATACCGTTGGCGACAAAGCTCACCTGCGTATCCTGCTGTGCCACAAAATCACCAACCTGCACCAACTGCTGCGTGAAAATCTGCGCGGCAGGGATCAGCGGCTGTAAGGCCTCTGCTGGTGCAGTAACAACTTTGTTGTACACCTGATCAAAGACCGGCTTCAGATCTTCGCCCTGCTTCAGCGCGCCATGCGCAGCATCTGCCTGTAGTTTCGCATTCTGCAACTGTTGCCCTAATACACCTAGCGCACCATTTGCCTGACGCAGCGGTTCACGCTGAGTCACATAATCCTGAGGAACACGAATCGCATTTACGCTATCAACCACCGGACGCAGACCGGAGTCCATCGCCTGATTAACCTGCTGCGAATAGCCATACAGAATCGCGTAATCGGACACAAACGGGCCAAACTGTTTTTTCTGATCGGCGGTCAGCGTTGGTAAACGCTCTCCGCTACGCATTGCAGTATTCTGCAGAAAATCGATAAACGCTTTGCGTTGATCGCCTTCTTTATCAAAACACCCACTCAGGCCAACTACCATTAAGAGCGCCAAAACAGGCGCAAACCAGCGAGAGCAGGACTTACCTGTCGCCATTTTAATACTCCTTTCACCCAAAAATGCGCACAACGACACCCGCGTGCCTGACGTTGACAAGGATAGTCCAGGTCAGCCCCGCAAGATACCCTTTCCGCGTAATCTTGTGGGGGAAAATAACCGTTCCCGCCACCGTTCGTTTTGCTAAACAATGCTGCATTTACCACTCGGCGTCATATTTTAGTCATCTTTACAATCGGAATCGATCGTTCGGAGATCCCGACCTTTATCAGTTCGTTAGCCAGCAAAAGATTGTCACCTGCGATCCGCTGAAACGAATCCATCACACAACCCTTAAATCCGGCTTCATTTTTTCCGACTACTCTTAATGAGCTTCGAAGAAATTCACGATCCCGCTGTGTGATTTGTAGGAGTTCTCAATGGAATACAAAGATCCTATGTTTGAACTGCTAAGCAGTCTGGAGCAGATTGTTTTTAAAGATGTATCGCAGACGGTCACTCTGCCGCAAAAAACCAACCCTTTCACCGAATTTGAACAGCTACGACGAGGGACAGGTTTAAAAACAGATGATTTTGCCCGAGTGATGGGCGTGACGGTCGCGATGGTTCATGAATGGGAGTCTAAACGCGTAAAGCCTTCCACTACCGAATTGAAGTTAATGCGCCTGATTCAGGCAGACCCTAGGTTAAGTAAGCAACTGATGGATTGAACTATTTTTCAATTTTGCTTAAGAACGGTCCTGTTTCAGGGCCGTTCTCTTACGAAGGTTATCCACAAAAAAGAAAATAGTAGTTGCATCCACATGCGTAAAATGAGTTAATGCCCTCAACGGTTTGACGTACAGACCATTACAGCAGTTAGTAAGGCAAGTCCCTTCAAGAGTTATCGTTGATACCCTTCGTAGTGAGCATTTCCTTTACTGTTAAAAAATCTGTAAAGCACGCCATATCGCCGAAAGGCACACTTATTTTTTAAAAGGTAATACACTATGTCCGGTAAAATGACTGGTATCGTAAAATGGTTCAACGCTGACAAAGGTTTCGGCTTCATCACTCCTGACGATGGCTCTAAAGATGTGTTCGTACACTTCTCTGCTATCCAGAACGATGGCTACAAATCTCTGGACGAAGGTCAGAAAGTTTCCTTCACCATCGAAAGCGGCGCTAAAGGCCCGGCAGCTGGCAACGTAACCAGCCTGTAAGCTTAAAAAGCTCAAAATTCTGAATCCCTGCCAAACGGCGGGGATTTTTTTTATCTGTACTTCGCAGCACATCCCACCTAAACGCTTCTTTGCATTACTTTACCCGTCGCCCCTTTGACCTTTCCCTAAGGGTAAGCTTTATAGTGAGCCAGTCTATATTCCACAATTTTCACAAGGAATTGAAGCTATGTCGAAATCCTCACTGCTGCTGATTTTAGGTTTGCTCACTACAGGTACTGCGTTCGCGGCAACGCCGGAAGCTACTTTTCTGGCCGAACACGGGCTTAGCGGGAAATCCGTCGAACAAATCGTAGAGACGATTGATCAGTCACCGCAGAGTCGCCCGCTGCCGTACTCCGCGTCCATCACCAGCACCGCGTTGAAGCTCTCTTCGGGCGATCAGGTTTATACCCTGCCGCTCGGTGACAAGTTTTATCTGTCGTTTGCCCCGTATGAATGGCAAACACATCCTTGCTTCAACCACAGCCTTTCTGGCTGCCAGGGCGAAATGCCGGAGAAGACATTCAATGTCAAAGTGACGGATAACAAGGGTGATGTGGTGGTACAAAAAGCGATGAAGAGCGGCCGTAATGGCTTTGTCGGGGTATGGCTACCGCGCAATATGGAAGGCACCATCGCAGTGAGCTACAACGGTAAAACGGCGGAGTATCCTATTAAGACGATGGAAGACAGCCAGACCTGTCTGACAAAATTGCAGTTGCGCTAATAACATAAAAAAATGCCGGATAGCGCAATGCTTATCCGGCCTACTGGTGTTTCTCTCGTAGGCCGGATAAGGCGAAGCCGCCATCCGGCATTTTCTAAGTCAGCGCAGGGTCGTTACTGCAGCAGAGAAATATCTGCCACGCGCAAGAACAGCTCGCGCAGTTTTTCGAGCATAGACAGACGGTTAATACGCAGATCTTTATCTTCTACGTTGACCATCACTTTCTCGAAGAACGCATCAACCGGTTCACGCAGTTCCGCCAACTCAACCAGCGCTTCCTGGTAACGACCGGCAGCGAAGACAGGCTCCAGCTTATCGCGCAGCACAACCACCTGCATCGCCAGCGCAATTTCTTCCGGCTCTTTCAGCGTTGCCGCATTCACGCGGTCATTCAGCGTCTCTTCAGACTTCGCCAGGATGTTCGATACACGCTTGTTCGCGGCAGCCAGCGCGGACGCGGCTTCCAGCGTACGGAAGTGCGAAACCGCCTTCATACGTGCGTCAAAATCAGCCGGACGAGTCGGACGACGTGCCAGCACGGCCTGAATGGTGTCGACGGTATAACCTTCGTCCTGATACCAGGCGCGGAAGCGACCGAGCATAAAGTCGATAACGTCATCCACCACGTTGGCGTTGGTCAGCTTGTCACCATACAGACGAACCGCTTCTTCGGTCAGCGTTTGCAGATCCAGATTCAGGTTCTTCTCAACGATAATACGCAGCACACCCAGCGCAGCACGACGCAGCGCAAACGGGTCTTTGTCGCCTTTCGGATGCTGACCGATACCGAAGATACCCGCCAGGGTGTCCATCTTGTCAGCAATCGCCACGGCACAAGCTACCGGGTTCGACGGCAGATCATCACCAGCAAAACGCGGCTGATACTGTTCGTTCAGCGCAACAGCTACATCTTCCGCTTCACCATCGTGACGCGCGTAGTGCATGCCCATCACACCCTGGGTGTCGGTGAATTCGAAGACCATGTTGGTCATCAGATCGCACTTGGACAGCAGGCCAGCACGCGTTGCGTGGTTAACATCCGCGCCAATCTGACCAGCAATCCAGCCCGCCAGCGCCTGGATACGGTCAGTCTTGTCGCGCAGCGTACCCAGTTGCTGTTGGAACAGCACGGTTTGCAGACGCGGCAGATGGTCTTCCAGACGTTTTTTACGGTCGGTATTGAAGAAGAACTCGGCATCCGCCAGGCGCGGACGAACGACTTTCTCGTTACCGGAGATAATCTGGATCGGATCTTTCGATTCGATGTTGGCAACGAAGATAAAGTTCGGCAGCAGTTTGCCGTCGTTCGCGTAAACCGGGAAGTACTTCTGGTCACCTTTCATGGTGTGAACCAGCGCTTCAGACGGAACTGCGAGGAATTTCTCTTCGAATTTCGCGGTCAGCACTACCGGCCATTCTACCAGCGAGGTGACTTCTTCCAGCAGGCTCTCGCTCAGATCAGCGTTACCGCCAATCTTACGCGCCGCTTCTTCAGCATCGGCTTTGATTTTCGCTTTACGCTCAGCGTAATCCGCAATTACTTTGCCGCGCTCACGCAGGATTTCCGGGTACTGATCGGCAGAATCGATGGTGAATTCCGGCTCGCCCATAAAGCGGTGTCCACGGATCACGCGATCGGACTGAATGCCCAGAATCGTTGCCGGAATCACTTTGTCGCCCAACAGCAGGGTCACGGTGTGAACCGGACGCACGAAGTGGACATCAGACGCGCCCCAGCGCATCAGTTTCGGGATAGGCAGCTTCGCCAGTGACGTGGCGATCATGTTTGGCAGCAGCGTTTCTGCGCTTTCGCCTTTTACATGCGCACGGTACAGCAGCCATTCGCCTTTGTCGGTAGTCAGACGCTCAGCCTGATCAACCGTGATGCCGCAGCCACGTGCCCAACCTTCTGCCGCTTTGCTCGGTTTACCTTCAGCGTCAAACGCCTGGGCAATGGCCGGACCGCGTTTTTCAACTTCGCGATCGGGTTGAGATTCCGCCAGATTCGCGACTTTCAGCGCCAGACGACGCGGCGCGGCGAACCACTCAACGTTGCCGTGCGCGATGCCAGCGTTATCTAGCTCCGCGGTAAAGTTTGCAGCAAAGGACTCAGCCAGGCTGCGCAGTGCTTTTGGTGGCAGCTCTTCAGTGCCGATTTCCACCAGAAAAGTTTTCTCAGACATGGCCGCCTCTTATTTGTCTTTGTTGCACATCGGGAAGCCAAGGGCTTCACGGGAAGCGTAGTAAGCTTCTGCCACTGCTTTGGTCAGGGTGCGAATTCGCAGGATATAGCGCTGACGCTCAGTGACGGAGATGGCTTTACGCGCATCCAGCAGGTTGAAGCTATGGGCGGCTTTCAGAATGCGTTCATACGCAGGCAGCGGCAGCGGATTTTCCAGCGCCAGCAGCTGCTGCGCCTCTTTCTCGTACTGCTCGAAGCAGGTGAACAGGAAGTCCACGTCGGCGTATTCAAAGTTGTAGGTGGATTGCTCCACTTCGTTCTGATGGAACACGTCGCCGTAAGTGGTTTTACCCAGCGGGCCGTCGCTCCAGACCAGGTCGTAAACGCTGTCTACGCCCTGAATGTACATGGCCAGACGTTCCAGACCGTAAGTAATTTCCCCGGTTACTGGTTTACATTCCAGGCCACCAACCTGCTGGAAGTAGGTGAACTGCGTCACTTCCATGCCGTTCAGCCACACTTCCCAACCCAGACCCCAGGCACCCAGCGTCGGGTTTTCCCAGTTATCTTCCACGAAACGGATATCGTGAATGGTCGGGTCCATACCCAGTTCTTTCAGAGAACCCAGGTACAGCTCCTGAATGTTGTCCGGAGACGGCTTAATCACTACCTGGAACTGATAGTAGTGCTGTAAGCGGTTCGGGTTTTCGCCATAGCGGCCATCGGTCGGACGACGAGAAGGCTGCACATAAGCAGTCGCCATCGGCTCCGGCCCCAGCGCACGCAGGCAGGTCATTGGGTGAGATGTTCCCGCGCCGACTTCCATGTCCAATGGTTGAACGATGGTGCAGCCCTGGCGAGCCCAGTAATCCTGTAAGGTCAGGATCAAGCCCTGGAAGGTCCTGGTATCAAACTTTTGCATATTATTTCGTGCTGGATACGTGTGGATTTAAAGGAAGCGGTCAGTATACCCGCTGGCTGCAAGATATACAGTACGAAACGGGAAAAAGGGGGAACTTAGCGCATGGAAAGGTGCAAAAACTGCCCGTCTGCATCAAAAGAGCAGACAAAACTCTCTTTACGGAAGGTAGAACCACGCATCTCATAGCTGCCCTGGAATTGCTCCAGGCCGGAGATATCAATTTTCTGCGCGCCAGTGTTGTAGCGTTGCGCCGCCTCATTTTTGCACAATGACTCCATATCCAGCGAACGTGTGGCACTGACCTTAACCTTTTGCGCTTTCTGCGCAGGTGCAGACGATTGTGTGTCAGCGCACGCTACCAGCAAAAGGGCAGCGATCGCGGGAAAGAAATACTTCATCATCATTTTATTACCGCCTGGTTTGCTGGTCAGTCTTATTATTAGTGTCTGGAAACAGATCCTATTTTGAGAATCTCATCAGACCATCTCAAGCTTTAGCGTAAGAACTCGGATTATTCCAGTGAGCTACGTTCGCAAAATATCGGTCAGACTTTTTTTAATGGACACAGAGGAACTGATGCAGCCCAAAATTTTCTGGATTGATAACCTGCGCGGGATAGCCTGTTTAATGGTCGTGATGATCCACACCACAACCTGGTACATCACCAATGCGCAAAGCGTCAGCCCGTTGAATTGGGATCTGGCTAACGTGCTCAATTCAGCTTCTCGCGTCAGCGTTCCGCTGTTCTTTATGATTTCGGGCTATCTGTTTTTTGGTGAGCATAGCGCCAAACCGCGCCATTTCCTGCGCATCGCGCTTTGCATTCTGTTTTACAGCAGCGTGGCGCTGGCCTATATCCTGCTGTTTACCTCGATCAACGCTGAGCTGTCGCTGAAGAACCTGCTGCAAAAGCCGGTGTTCTATCACCTGTGGTTTTTCTTCGCGATCGCCGTCATTTACCTGGTTTCTCCGCTGATACAGGTGAAAAATATCAGCGGCAAGATGCTACTGGCGCTCATGGTTGTGATTGGGGTGATTGCCAATCCCAACACCGTCTCGCAAAAAATCGGCGGCTTTGAGTGGCTCCCAGTCAACCTGTACATCAGTGGCGATACTTTCTATTACATCCTGTACGGCATGCTGGGCCGGGCGATTGGCATGATGGATACGCAAAAGCGTGCGCTCAGCTGGCTCTGTGCGGCGGTATTTATTACCGCAGTATTTATTATTTCTCGTGGCACATTGCATGAACTGCGCTGGCGAGGCAATTTTGCCGACACCTGGTACCTCTACTGCGGCCCAGCGGTATTTATTTGCGCCGCCTCGCTCCTGACGCTGGTCAAAAATACGCTCAGCACACGTACCCTGCCGCTACTGGGCCTTATTTCTCGCCATTCATTGGGCATTTATGGTTTTCATGCGCTGATCATTCACGCACTACGTACCAACGGAATTGAACTCAAAAACTGGCCACCGCTGGATATACTGTGGATTTTCAGCGCCACGCTGGCAGGAAGTTTACTTTTGTCTATTCTGTTGCAGCGTATTGATACGCGTAGGCTGGTGAGTTAGGTGTCTCCAGGCAGCGCCTGATTACGCGAACGCTGCAGTAAAAATTGCCCCATTAAACACACGAAGAATGCTGCCGGGTATAACCCTATTTCGAAGGGCGCCAACGGGGCATTCCACACCCCCACCAGCAACAGCCCTGCCGTGATGAGCGCCACCATCTGACATACGGAAACGAAGCGTTCATCGTTTTGATTGAGATTTACTGCGCGCTGATAGGCATACGTTACGAACATCCCCGTCATCAGCGCCCCCAAAAAATACCCCTTGCCGCTCAATAACGGGCATGCACGCCATAAACCGATACTGTAAGTCAGTATGCCTGAGAGGAATAATATCCATGGCAACAGCCTGGTTGTCTTCATTGGGATCTCCTTATCCATCATGGATACAATATGAATAACCCGCTAAAGACAACACAGAAAAAAGCGACTACACAGGACTTTCAGAATACATCCATACGTGTAACTTATTATTTTCGTGAATATATATATGCAGCAAATTCCCCTCTGCTAGCCAGAGGGGAAAGTGGTCAGGACATCAGCGGTTGTAATTGCTGATAGATACGACGGAAAGTTTCTCGACGCTGTTGATAACGAGCATGACGCTCCGCGTCAGGATAATGCGCCTGCTCCAGCGTAAGCTGAGGCAGTAACTCTGATAACGACGTTTGCGGATTCATGGCAACTTGCGCCAGGCGCGCCGCGCCGAGAGCAGGGCCAACGTCACCGCCGGTACGGTAATCCAACTGCAATCCGCTGATGTCAGATAGCATCTGACGCCAGTATTCACTACGCGCCCCACCGCCGATCAGCGTAATGCTGGCGGGCTGAACGCCACAGGCATGTACCACGTCCATACCGTCAGCCAGCGCAAAACCCACACCTTCCAGCACCGCCTGTGCCAGTTCTGCCGGACCATGCTGATGTGTCAGACCGAAAAATACGCCCTTGGCCTGCGGATTGTTATGCGGCGTACGCTCGCCGGACAAATAAGGTAAAAACCAGACCGGCTCCGCGTGTTCATCCGCCTGTTGCGCAGCGTCAATCAACGCAGGAACGCTCGCCAGTCCGGTTAATTTTGCCGCCCAGTCCAGACACGATGCCGCACTTAACATTACAGACATCAGATGCCATCGCTCAGGCAAAGCATGGCAAAAACTGTGAACCGCACTTTCCGGTTTGCTAAGGAAACCATCACTCACCGCAAAATAGACGCCGGATGTCCCCAGCGAAAGCATCGCCTGACCGGCATTCATCATGCCTACGCCAACCGCGCCCGCCGCGTTATCACCACCTCCGGCAACAACCGCAACCTCCTGCATTCCCCAGGCTTTAGCGACGTCTGGCAATAAGGTTCCGGTAATCTCGCTGCCTTCATAGAGCGCAGGCATATGTGCGCGAGTCAGTTTACAGGCAGCCAGAATGACATCGCTCCAGTCACGCTTCGCGACATCCAGCCACATTGTCCCTGCAGCATCAGACATATCGCTGGCAAAATCACCGGTCATGCGCAAACGCAGGTAATCTTTCGGCAGCAGGACTTTATCAATCTGGTTGAAAATCTCCGGCTCGTGGCGTTGCACCCACAGCAGTTTTGGCGCGGTAAAGCCAGGCATCATCAGGTTGCCGGTGATGGCACGAGACTGCGGAACCTGACTCTCCAGCATCACGCACTCTTCAGCACAGCGGCCGTCGTTCCATAAGATAGCCGGACGCAATACCTTCTGTCGTTCATCCAGTAGCGTAGCGCCGTGCATCTGCCCGGCAATCCCTAACGCTTTCACCTCGCGGAGTGAATGCTGCTGACCCAGTGCTTTTACCGCGCGATCCGTTGCCAGCCACCACTGCTCAGGGTCTTGTTCTGACCATAACGGGTGCGGGCGCGAGACGGTGAGTTTCTCCGTTTTTGAAGCCACCACATCGCCCTGCTCATTGAGCAGAATGGCCTTTACGCCTGATGTGCCAAGATCTATCCCGATATACATAAGGCATCGTTCCTTAAAGAAAGGCCCGGTAGCGCTAGCTGACCGGGCTTACGGACGTTCTCAGAGACCCGTTATTTGTCGAACAAATAATGGTTTACCAGATTTTCCAGCAATTCCTGATGACCGCTCTGGTGCACTGGCGCCAGGTTGTGTTGTTCAGCGTACTGCGCAATTTCTGTCAGCGTCATCTGGCCTTTCAGAATTTGCTGGCCCAGCTCACCATTCCAACCGGCATAACGTTTAGCCACACGCTGATCCAGGCCACCGTCTTCAATCATACGGGCCGCAATTTTCAGCGACAGCGCCATGGTATCCATCGCGCCAATATGACCATAGAACAGATCGTATTTATCGGTGCTCTGACGACGTACTTTGGCATCAAAGTTCAGGCCGCCGGTAGTGAAGCCGCCCGCTTTCAGGATTTCGTACATCACCAGCGCATTCTCTTCTACGCTGTTCGGGAACTGGTCGGTATCCCAGCCCAGCTGTGCGTCGCCGCGGTTGGCATCGACAGAGCCAAACAGACCCAACGCGATAGCAGTGGCGATTTCGTGATGGAACGAATGGCCTGCAAGCGTAGCGTGGTTGGCTTCGATATTCAGTTTGATCTCTTTTTCCAGACCGAACTGCTTGAGGAATCCGTACACGGTCGCCGCATCGTAGTCGTACTGGTGCTTGGTCGGTTCCTGCGGTTTCGGCTCGATAAGCAAAGTGCCCTGGAAACCGATTTTGTGTTTGTGTTCCACGACTAATTGCATGAAACGACCAATCTGCTCACGTTCCTGACGCAGATCGGTATTCAGCAGTGTTTCATAACCTTCACGGCCGCCCCACAGAACGTAGTTTTCACCACCTAACTTGTGCGTGGCATCCATGGCCGTAACCACCTGCGTGGCGGCCCAGCTGAACACTTCTGGATCTGGGTTTGTGGCCGCACCCGCACCGTAGCGTGGGTTAGTGAAGCAGTTTGCTGTACCCCACAGCAGCTTCACGCCGCTCTGTTCCTGTTTTGCCGCCAGCACATCAACCATCTGCGCAAAGTTGTTTTTGTACTCTTTCAAAGACGCGCCTTCCGGCGAAACATCCACGTCATGGAAGCAGTAGTAAGGCACGTTCAGCTTGTGGAAAAACTCAAATGCCACATCCGCTTTGCGTTTCGCCAGCGCCAGAGCTTCACCAGGCTGCTGCCATGGACGATCGAAAGCGCCCATACCGAACATATCCGCCCCGTTCCAGCAGAAGGTATGCCAGTAGCAGGCCGCAAAACGCAGATGATCTTCCATGCGCTTGCCCAATACGATTTCGTCAGGGTTGTAATGGCGAAATGCGAGCGGGTTGGTGGATTGAGTGCCTTCGAAACGAACACGATCGAGTTGGTCAAAATAAGCCGGCATAATAAGCTCCATAATCAGGTAATACGGCAAGTAAACTGCGATATGGCTATACTGGAATTTCCTGATTTATTGCTCAATTACGTTATTTCACACCGCCATTAAGAGAATACCCAAACGTGCGCTGGCTCCCAAAAAAACGCGCTAAATAAAGAAATAAAAAAGCGATCGCGATCGAAGGTTAGTCATTAAACAAAAAACCGTAATGCGCAGATAAAAAATGACAATTGTCATCCCGCGACCAGTATGTAAATTTTGCGTAGCCTCAGGCAATCAGGAATTTTGTCACGCTTCATCAAGCAGTCGTACCTGCGATTTTGCTAGTATCGACAGGCCCACGTTAACCTTTCCAGGACAGGTTCTTATGTTTGATAAACGTCACCGCATCACTCTGCTATTTAATGCCAATAAAGCCTACGACCGCCAGGTGGTAGAAGGTGTGGGTGAATATTTACAGGCATCGCAATCCGAGTGGGATATATTCATTGAGGAAGATTTCCGCGCCCGTATCGATAATATTAAAGACTGGTTAGGCGACGGCGTTATTGCTGATTATGACGATGATGATATTGCGCAATTACTTGCCGATGTTGAAGTTCCCATCATCGGCGTTGGAGGCTCCTACCATCTGGAGCAAGATTATCCACCGGTACATTACATCGCCACCGACAACCATGCGTTGGTAGAAAGCGCTTTCCTGCACCTGAAGGAAAAAGGGGTTAACCGCTTTGCATTCTATGGTCTGCCATCGTCAAGCGGCAAACGCTGGGCCGCGGAACGTGAATATGCGTTTTGCCAGCTGGTTGCCAAAGAGAAGTACCGCGGCGTTGTCTATCAGGGGCTGGAAACCGCACCGGAAAACTGGCAGCACGCGCAAAATCGTCTGGCGGACTGGCTACAAACACTACCGCCGCAAACCGGTATTATCGCCGTTACCGACGCGCGGGCACGACACGTCCTGCAAGTCTGCGAGCACCTGCATATTCCAGTACCGGAAAAGCTGTGTGTGATTGGGATCGACAACGAAGAACTGACCCGCTATCTGTCACGGGTGGCGCTTTCATCCGTGGCCCAGGGAGCCAGGCAGATGGGGTATCAGGCCGCTAAGCTCTTACATCGTTTACTGGCAAATGAAGAGCTGCCGCTGCAACGTACACTGGTTCCTCCGGTGCGCGTCATTGAACGCCGCTCAACCGACTACCGTTCATTAACCGATCCGGCGGTGATTCAGGCGATGCACTTTATCCGCAACCATGCCTGTAAAGGTATTAAGGTTGAACAAGTGCTGGATTCAGTGGGGATTTCTCGTTCGAATCTGGAGAAGCGTTTTAAAGAAGAGGTCGGAGAGACTATCCACGCCGTGATTCATGCCGAAAAGCTGGAAAAAGCGCGCAGCCTGTTGATATCTACCACGCTTTCAATCAACGAAATCTCACAGATGTGCGGCTATCCGTCTCTGCAATACTTTTATTCGGTCTTTAAGAAAGAGTATGACACGACGCCCAAAGAGTATCGCGATGTGAACAGCGAAGTGTTGCTATGAGGATTATTGCCGGATGCGGCGAAGCCGCCATCCGGCACACAGAATTACATATGCGCGGCGATTAAACGCTGGTTATCCTGATACATTGCGAACAGATAGTTGTTGTAGCTCTGTCCTTTAGTGGAATAACCCTTCAGCTTATGAATCATCGCAGTAGCGGTGACTTCCTGATCGGCTTTACGCAGTTGCGCACGTGACTTACGGAATGAAGAGTAAGCCGGATGCGTGTTCAGGTTGATGACGTAAGCATTCACCGACTCTTTCACCGATTCAAACTGTGAGTAGCCTTTCACCTTACCCGGGGCATTGTTACAACGACCTTTGCCACATTTCATGCCAAACAGGTTGTTGTTGCTACGCGCCAGCTTCGACGTACCCCAGCCACTTTCAGCCGCAGCCATGGTTGCCACCATACTGGTCGGGATAATGTCTACGCGCTCAAGCAGCGTATTCCATGGGATTTTACGCGTGTTGCCAGACCAGCTCACCTTGTAGCGCTTCGCGATATCTTTCATACGCGTACGCTCAGTCGGTGACCAGCGGTTCTGGTACTGTTTTGAAATCAGCCAGTTACGGTCCGCCGTAATGGCAGCATTTTGACTGGTAATATAAGGCATAACCGTCCGGAGAAACGCTTTTTTCCTTGGTGTTCCGGAAGGGTATTTTCGCAAATCAGGAAGTGAACTACTCTTTGCACTATTGCGAGAATACTCTTGTTTACTGCTTACCTGTGTATTACTTGTCTTGATTACCTGGGGCTTGTGACTCGTTGTCGCCGTGTGTGTCTTTGCCAGCACCTCACCAGAAAATGCAACGGTGAGTAACATAAGAATCATTGCCCCATATCGTCGAATGGGAGTCAATATCATTAGGTCTCCTGGTCGGATTTATACATTCCAACACCTTATATTTTTCACAAAAATGAGAGATGAATCTCAAATCATATCAAAAATAGCCGTCAAGAGCACCCAAAGGAATAGTCCAATTCTGAAACCATGTCACGCATTAACGGTTCAGGGTGCGATTAATTCGAAGAAAATGTGGAGGTTATCGCAAAATGAGTTCATTTTTTGCGCGCGATCGCTCACCCTCACCTCTCCTCCTGGCGGAATCGACTCAAAGGAGGAGTTTCCGGCCTGATTTCACTGGCAAACTGGCGAAAATCGCAGCACCAAGGACAGCATTATGAAACTTGCCGCCGTTGCGCTGGCGCTCATGCCCGGCATTGCCATCGCCTCATCATGGACTTCTCAGGGACTCCCCACCTTCGAAGCGGAAGGTACGGGTAAATTCGTCAGCCATGCAGCGTTGACGAAGGGTACGCGTCCTTTAATCCTAAATTTTGACCAACAGTGCTGGCAGCCTGCTGATGCGATAAAACTCAACCAGATGCTGTCGCTAAAACCGTGTGAAGGCGCCCCGCCGCAGTGGCGCTTATTCAAAGACGGCGATTACACGCTGGAAGTGGATACCCGCTCCGGAACGCCAACGTTGATGCTCTCGGTAAAAAGCGCCGCAGACCCTGTCACGACCCAGATTCGCCAGTGCCCGAAATGGGATGGTTCGCCGTTAACACTGGATGTGAGCCAGACCTTTCCGGAAGGTGCCGTGGTGCGTGATTTCTACAGCCAGCAAACGGCAACGGTAAAAAATGGGTCGATTACCCTACAGCCTGCCACAGCCAGTAACGGACTGTTGCTGCTGGAACGGGCGGAAACCGATGCCCCGGCCGCTTTCGACTGGCATAACGCTACGGTGTATTTCGTCCTGACGGATCGCTTTGTAAATGGTGACCCGAGCAACGACCACAGCTACGGGCGTCGCAACGACGGCATGCAGGAAATTGGTACTTTCCACGGGGGCGATTTGCGCGGGCTCGCCAGCAAACTCGACTATCTACAACAGTTAGGCATCAACGCCCTGTGGATCAGCGCGCCGTTTGAGCAAATTCACGGCTGGGTCGGCGGTGGCACCAAAGGTGATTTCCCCCATTATGCTTACCACGGCTATTACACTCAGGACTGGACCACGCTCGATGCGAATATGGGTAATGAAGCTGACCTGCGTGCGCTGGTTGACGGCGCGCACCAGCGCGGCATTCGCATCCTGTTTGATGTCGTCATGAATCATACCGGCTACGCCACGCTGGCGGATATGCAGGAGTATCAGTTTGGGGCCCTGTACTTGTCGGGCGATGAACTGAAAAACACGCTCGGTGAACGCTGGACGGACTGGAAGCCAGCCGCCGGGCAAAGCTGGCACAGCTTTAATGATTACATCAACTTCAGCGATAAAGCAGGCTGGGAAAAATGGTGGGGGAAAAACTGGATCCGCACCGATATTGGCGATTACGACAATCCGGGTTTTGACGACCTGACCATGTCGCTGGCTTTCCTGCCCGATCTGAAAACCGAATCCACCACGCCTTCCGGGCTGCCAAACTTTTATCAACACAAACCGGATACGCACGCTAAAGCTATTGCTGGTTATACGCCCCGCGATTATCTGACCCACTGGCTCAGCCAGTGGGTGCGTGATTACGGGATTGACGGGTTTCGGGTCGATACCGCCAAACACGTCGAACTTCCCGCCTGGCAGCAGTTAAAAACACAGGCCAGCGCGGCGCTGGTTGAATGGAAGAAAGCGAACCCGGATAAAGCGCTTGATGACAAACCTTTCTGGATGACCGGCGAGGCCTGGGGTCACGGCGTGATGCAAAGCGACTATTACCGTCACGGCTTTGATGCGATGATCAATTTCGACTATCAGGAGCAGGCGGCAAAGGCCGTCGATTGTCTGGCAAATATGGATGTCACCTGGCAACAGATGGCTGAGAAATTGCAGGATTTCAACGTTCTGAGCTATCTTTCCTCGCACGATACGCGTCTGTTCCGCGAAGGTGGAGACAAAGCCGCCGAGCTATTGCTGCTGGCGCCAGGCGCGGTACAACTCTTTTACGGCGACGAATCGGCCCGGCCCTTTGGACCAACAGGTTCAGACCCATTGCAGGGTACGCGCTCAGAAATGAACTGGCCGGATGTGGCCGGGAAATCTGCCGCCAGCGTCACTCACTGGCAGCGCATCAGTCAGTTCCGGGCCAGACATCCCGCCATCGGCGCCGGTAAACAGACCACGCTGACATTGAAGCAGGGATACGGATTTATCCGCGAGCATGGCGGCGATAAGGTGATAGTGGTGTGGGCCGGTCAGCCCTGATCCCAACAGGCTTCCCGCTGTGCATACAGCGGGAAACCCAACACAAAATAAAAAACCAGCCAGGCAAACATCTGTAGCACAAAACATCAATCCAGCCCGCTCCCCCTGATTTGCACCCTGCCATAGGTAGCGCTATGGTTAGCCACTTTACTACTCAGTTCGACAGACCCCCTGCTATGACATTCTCACTTTTTGGCGACAAATTTACCCGCCATTCAGGCATCACCCGCCTGATGGAGGACCTCAACGACGGTTTACGCACCCCAGGCGCCATCATGCTCGGCGGTGGTAATCCGGCGCAAATTCCAGAGATGCAAAATTACTTCCAGTCCCTGCTGACAGATATGCTGGCAAACGGCAAAGCCACTGATGCGCTTTGCAATTATGACGGTCCGCAAGGGAAAACCGAGCTACTGTCTGAACTGGCGAAACTGCTACGTGAGAAGCAGGGTTGGGATATCGAGCCACAAAATATTGCACTGACAAATGGCAGTCAGAGCGCGTTTTTCTACTTATTCAATTTGTTCGCCGGACGCCGCGCTGACGGAACAACGCAAAAAGTGTTATTCCCGTTAGCGCCGGAATACATTGGCTATGCCGATTCCGGGCTGGAAGAAGATCTCTTCGTCTCAGCACGTCCAAACATCGAACTGCTACCGGAAGGCCAGTTTAAGTATCACGTTGATTTTGAACACCTGCACATCGGTGAAGAAACGGGCATGATCTGCGTGTCGCGCCCCACTAACCCGACAGGCAACGTGATCACCGACGACGAGCTGATGAAGCTGGACCGGCTGGCCAACCAGCATGGGATCCCACTGGTGATTGATAACGCCTATGGCGTACCGTTCCCTGGCATTATCTTTAGCGAAGCACGCCCACTGTGGAACCCCAACATTGTGTTGTGCATGAGCCTTTCCAAGCTGGGTCTGCCAGGTTCCCGCTGCGGCATCATTATCGCGAATGAAAAAATCATCACGGCGATTACCAATATGAACGGCATCATCAGCCTGGCACCTGGCGGAATGGGTCCAGCGATGATGTGCGAGATGATTAAACGTAACGATCTGCTGCGCCTGTCCGAAACGGTTATCAAGCCGTTTTACTATCAGCGCGTTCAGGAGACGATTGCGATTATTCGCCGCTACTTGTCTGAAGATCGCTGCCTTATCCATAAACCTGAAGGCGCGATTTTCCTGTGGCTATGGTTCAAAGATTTACCGATCACCACCGAACTGTTGTATCAGCGTCTGAAAGCGCGCGGCGTACTGATGGTTCCTGGTGACTACTTCTTCCCGGGGCTGGATAAACCCTGGCCACATACCCATCAGTGCATGCGGATGAACTACGTGCCAGAGCCGGAGAAAATCGAAGCTGGCGTGAAGATTCTGGCGGAAGAGATCGAACGCGCCTGGCTGGAAGGCTAACGCAAACCCGACCCAAGTGCGGGTCGGGCTCACTTCACAGCGGCTGTGAACGCAGGCGCTGGCGCTGAATACTGACGGCATCAACACACTGCAACGCGCTGGTCGGGCAGGCTTCGACACACGCTGGTCCCGCCTCGCGATGCCAGCACAAATCGCATTTTATCGCCTGCACCCGCGACGAACGGGCAACGACATTCATTGCCCCAAACGGGCAGGCCAGCATACAGCTTTTACAACCAATACAACGTGCCTGTTCAACGAAGATATGCCCATGTTCACGACGAATGGCGTGAGTTGGACAAACATTCGCACAGGGAGCGTCTTCGCATTGATGGCAGGCGACCGCCGTGGTAAAGGCGTCGTCTTTGATGACCCGAATCCGCGGTATAAACGCAGAAGAAGAGACCGAAGCACAGTCCTGGTTTTGCTGATGCGCGACGACGCAGGCAACTTCGCAGGTACGACACCCAATACATTTTGCCGCATCCGCCATAATAAACGCGTTCATTGCCCCCTCCCTCTGCGTGAAAACCACAGAGTGCCAGAGAGACCGCCCCTGGCGCTTTGATCGGACAGGGGAAACGGTTAAATTTTGTCAGGTGACTGAATAACCTTAATCGCGAACGGTAAAACCCAGCTCATTTGAAATCGCCTGCGCGGTTTCCCGTAGCGGCTTGAGTAGATTTTTTTCCCCTATCTGCTTAAGTCGCGAGGTAGATAGTGAAATTGACACCGCGTACGGCACCCGACCATGAATATCAAACACCGGCACGGCAATACAGGAAACGCCCAATTCGTTCTCTTCCCGATCCATCGCCATACTGCTTTCGCGGATCTGCGCCAATTCGTCGTACATCGCTGGTAAACCGGTAATGGTATTGCGGGTCAGCGGCTGAATAAGATCCTGATGGCTCTCCCAGTAAGATTTCACATAATCCGCATGCCCAAACGCCATGTAAATTTTACCCATCGCGGAGCAATACAGTGGCATATGTTGACCGATATAAGCGCGAGTACGCAGCATGCCCGTCGTCGGTTCCAGCTTATAAATCAGAATCGCGTGGTCATCTTCACGGCTGGAGAAGTTGATTGTTTCACCAGTAGCAATATTCAACGCTTCGAGGTGCGGCGCGGCAACATGGATGATATTCAGTGACGACAGTGCCTTCTGCCCAACGGCGATAAATTTGGTGGTCAGCCTATAGCTACCCGCAGCAGGTGCAGGCGTGACATATCCGCAGGACTGCAGCCCTTGCAGGAGTCGATGCACTGTACTTTTGTTCAGCCCGGCCAGTTCAGACAGATGGGCCAATGGGCACCCATTCGGATAGTTACTCAGAATCTCAATCAACATCAAACCACGGAACAGGCTCTGACTTCCGGCTGGCCTCTCTTTGTCTTGCGTCATTTCACTCTCTTTTGTGCCCATCGCTTCCGCTCCCCTTTTCGTCGCGCTCTGATGGTAGCGCAAAGTGTGTTTTAGTTCACGATCTGAACCGAAAAAACACAACTATTTGATTTTGATGATTTTAAAAAATAGACCACCCCGTTGATCTGTCAAAATTTGATCGCTATATTTGAAATCAGATTTCGCATAGTGAAATTTAGAGATAAAAAAGCGATCAAATTTAAACAAGGAAACAGGAATGAAAGTCACTTTTGAGCAGTTGAAAGATGCGTTCAATCGGGTACTGCTGGCACGCGGTATTGCCGTTGAAACCGCCGATGCCTGTGCCGAAATGTTTGCGCGCACCACCGAGTCCGGCGTTTATTCGCACGGTGTGAATCGTTTTCCTCGTTTTATTCAGCAATTGGATAACGGCGACATCATTCCTGAGGCCAAACCGCAACGCATTACCAGCTTGGGGGCGATTGAACAATGGGATGCTCAGCGTTCGATCGGCAATCTGACGGCGAAAAAGATGATGGACAGAGCCATTGAGCTGGCCTCCGATCACGGTATTGGCCTGGTCGCACTGCGTAACGCCAACCACTGGATGCGCGGCGGCAGCTATGGCTGGCAGGCGGCGGAGAAAGGTTACATCGGTATCTGCTGGACTAACTCGATTGCCGTCATGCCACCGTGGGGTTCGAAAGAGTGCCGCATTGGTACTAACCCGCTGATCGTCGCGATCCCCTCATCGCCAATTACCATGGTTGATATGTCGATGTCGATGTTCTCCTACGGCATGCTGGAAGTGAATCGCCTGGCCGGTCGCGAACTGCCGGTAGACGGTGGCTTTGATGATGAAGGCAATCTCACCAAAGAGCCGGGCGTTATCGAAAAAAACCGCCGCATATTGCCAATGGGTTACTGGAAAGGTTCAGGTCTGTCGATTGTGCTGGATATGATTGCCACCCTGCTTTCTGATGGCTCTTCCGTTGCGGAAGTCACCCAGGATAACAGCGATGAATATGGCGTTTCACAGATATTTATCGCCATTGAAGTGGATAAACTGATCGATGGCGCCACCCGTGATGCCAAGCTACAGCGGATTATGGATTTCATCACCACCGCCGAACGCGCAGATGAAAACACGCCTGTCCGTCTGCCGGGCCACGAGTTTACGAAGCTACTGGAAGAAAATCGCCGGAACGGTATCACCGTTGACGACAGCGTCTGGGCAAAAATTCAGGCCCTGTAAGGAGCAACACCATGATCTTCGGACATATTGCTCAACCTAACCCATGCCATTTGCCTGCTGCGATTGAAAGGGCCCTCGACTTTCTGCGCACCACAGATTTTCGCAAACTGGAGCCGGGCGTGGTGGAGATCGACGGTAAAAATATCTTCGCGCAAATTATTGATTTAACCACGCGTGACGTTGCCGAAAATCGTCCTGAGGTGCATCGCCGCTATCTGGATATTCAGTTTCTGGCCTGGGGTGAAGAGAAAATCGGGATCGCCATTGATACCGGGAATAACCAAATCAGTGAATCGCTATTAGAACAGCGCGATATTATTTTTTATCACGCCAGCGAACATGAATCTTTTATTGAAATGATTCCGGGAAGTTACGCCATATTTTTCCCGCAGGATGTTCATCGTCCAGCATGTCATAAAACTGTCGCCACACCGATCCGCAAAATAGTCGTGAAGGTTGCTATTTCAGTTTTATAAAAGGAGCACAAAAAATGAAAGCTAACACTACCGGTTATATTATCGGTGCGTACCCCTGTGCACCCTCATTTCACCAAAAGAGTGAAGAGGAAGAGAAGGAATTCTGGCGACAACTCTCCGATACCCCGGATATTCGCGGACTGGAGCAGCCCTGTCTTGAACATCTGCACCCGTTAGGCGACGAATGGTTATTACGCCATACGCCGGGCGACTGGCAAATCGTGGTCACGGCCATTATGGAAACCATGCGCCGTCGCGGTATTAATGGTGGTTTCGGGCTGGCCTCCAGCGATGAAGAACAGCGTAAAGCCTGCGTGGCGTATTACCGTCATCTGCAGCAGAAAATCAACCATATCAATGCGGCCAACGGCGGAAAAGTGATTGCACTGGAGTTGCATGCTGCCCCGCTGGCGGGCAACCCGAACGTCGCTCAGGCCACCGACGCGTTTGCTCGTTCGCTGAAAGAAATTACCCGCTGGGACTGGTCCTGCGATCTGGTGTTGGAACATTGCGATGCCATGACAGGCCCCGCGCCACGCAAAGGATTTTTACCGTTAGACAACGTGCTGGACGCGATAGCCGGATATGACATCAGCGTGTGCATTAACTGGGCGCGCTCGGCCATTGAAGGGCGGAGCCTCACCCTACCGCTGACCCACACGCAGCAGACCAAACGGGCTGGGAAACTGGGCGCACTGATGTTTTCCGGTACCACGCTTGCGGGGGAATACGGCGAGTGGCAGGACTTACATGCACCGTTTGCCCCTTTCTGTCCAGAAGGTCTAATGACCACAGAGCATGCCCACGAATTATTCGCCTGCGCAGGAGCAGATCCATTGCAATTTTCTGGCATTAAATTGCTGGAAATAAATGCCAGTGCAGATGTGAACCATCGTGTAGCGATATTGCGCGACGGTATCGCCGAATTAAATAAAGCAAAACTATAAAAAAAAATACTACTCTACGAGAATATTAATATGAACATGACCTCTCGCCCTACACTTCAAGACATACCCCGTCAGCGCTGGCTACGGATTATTCCACCTATTCTTATCGCCTGTATTATTTCTTATATGGACCGCGTCAATATCGCTTTCGCGATGCCCGGCGGAATGGATGAAGAATTAGGTATTTCCGCCACCATGGCCGGTCTGGCCGGTGGTATTTTCTTTATCGGTTATCTGTTTTTACAGGTTCCCGGCGGAAAAATTGCCGTACACGGCAGCGGCAAGAAATTTATCGGCTGGTCGCTGGTTGCCTGGGCGGTTATTTCCGTTCTGACGGGATTAATCACGAATCAGTATCAACTGCTGGTTTTGCGTTTCTTACTCGGTGTTGCTGAAGGCGGCATGCTGCCGGTCGTGCTGACGATGATCAGCAACTGGTTCCCCGACGCCGAGCGCGGTCGCGCCAATGCGATTGTGATTATGTTTGTGCCGATTGCCGGGATCATTACCGCCCCGCTCTCGGGCTGGATCATCACCGTACTCGACTGGCGTTGGCTGTTTATCATTGAAGGTTTACTGTCTGTCGTCGTCCTGGTGCTGTGGGCCTATACCGTTTACGACCGTCCGCAGGAAGCACGCTGGATCTCTGAGGCGGAGAAAAATTACCTGGTAGAAACCCTGGCCGCCGAGCAAAAAGCTATTGCCGGAACAGAGGTCAAAAACGCCTCTCTGGGTGCAGTGCTTTCCGATAAAACCATGTGGCAGCTAATCGCGCTGAACTTCTTCTATCAGACCGGGATTTACGGTTACACCCTGTGGCTGCCGACCATCCTCAAAGAGTTGACTCACAGCAGCATGGGACAGGTCGGCATGCTCGCCATTCTGCCATACGTCGGCGCAATTGCCGGGATGTTCCTGTTCTCTTCACTCTCTGACCGCACCGGTAAACGCAAGTTGTTCGTCTGCCTGCCGCTGATTGGCTTTGCCCTGTGCATGTTCCTCTCTGTGGCGCTGAAAAATAACGTCTGGCTGGCTTATGCCGCGCTGGTCGGCTGCGGATTCTTCCTGCAATCGGCTGCGGGCGTGTTCTGGACTATTCCAGCGCGTTTGTTCAGTGCGGAAATGGCCGGTGGCGCACGTGGGGTCATCAACGCTCTCGGCAACCTCGGTGGTTTCTGTGGCCCTTACGCAGTCGGCGTTCTCATCACCCTGTACAGCAAAGATGCGGGCGTTTATTGCCTGGCAATTTCACTGGCTCTGGCCGCGCTGATGGCCCTGTTGCTGCCAGCGAAATGCGATGCAGGTGCCGCGCCGCTAAAGACGCTGAATCCACATAAACGTACAGCTTAAAACAATGCCCGGTGGCGCTTCGCTTACCGGGCCTACAGGTAACAACCGTCCCAGGCTGGATAAGCGCAGCGCCATCCGGCAAAAATGAGATAACAAAGATGAGTGAGAAAGCGACCTTCTGGCTGGGTATTGATTGTGGCGGTACATATCTGAAAGCGGGTTTGTATGATGCCAAAGGTCATGAGCAGGGAATTAACCGGCAATCGCTGCAGACAATATCGCCATTACCAGGTTACGCCGAACGCGATATGCACCAACTGTGGCAACAGTGCGTCGCGACCATCGCCGGGCTGTTAAAGCGCACAGGCGTGTGCGGTGAGCAAATCAAAGGCGTCGGTATATCCGCTCAGGGCAAAGGTCTGTTCCTTCTCGATAAACAAGATAAGCCACTAGGCAATGCCATTCTCTCTTCTGACCGACGCGCGATGGAAATCGTTCAGCGCTGGCAGCAGGATGGGATACCTGAGCAGCTCTACCCGATCACCCGCCAGACATTGTGGACCGGTCATCCGGCATCGCTCCTGCGCTGGGTGAAAGAGAACACCCCCCAGCGCTACGCGCAAATTGGTAGCGTCATGATGGGTCATGACTACCTGCGCTGGTGCTTAACCGGCACCAAAGGCTGTGAAGAGAGCAATATCTCCGAGTCGAACCTCTACAACATGACCACGGGTCAGTACGACCCGAGGCTGACTCAGTGGCTGGGCATCAGTGAAATCGACAATGCCCTGCCCCCCATCGTTGGTTCAGCAGAAATATGCGGGGAAATCACCGCTCAGACAGCCGCCATAACCGGTCTGGCGGCGGGTACCCCCGTCGTCGGCGGACTGTTTGATGTGGTTTCCACCGCACTCTGCGCCGGTATCGAAGATGAACGCACCCTCAACGCGGTGATGGGTACCTGGGCCGTCACCAGCGGGATCGCTCACGGCCTGCGCGACCACGAGCCCTATCCCTATGTCTATGGTCGCTATGTAAATGACGGGCAGTACATCGTTCATGAAGCCAGTCCGACCTCTTCAGGCAATCTGGAATGGTTTACCGCCCAGTGGGGCGAACTCTCTTTTGATGAGATTAATCAGGCCGTTGCCAGCTTACCGAAAGCCGGTAGCGAGCTTTTCTTTCTGCCCTTTTTATACGGCAGTAACGCCGGACTGGAGATGACCAGCGGCTTTTATGGCATGCAGGCTATACACACTCGTGCCCACTTATTACAGGCCATCTACGAAGGCGTGGTTTTCAGCCACATGACCCATCTGAACCGCATGCGCGAACGTTTTACGCAGGCACATACCCTGCGCGTCACCGGAGGTCCAGCGCACTCCGACATCTGGATGCAAATGCTGGCGGACGTCAGCGGTTTACGTATCGAATTGCCACAGATTGAAGAGACCGGCTGCTTTGGCGCTGCGCTCGCCGCCCGCGTAGGCACTGGCGTTTATCACAATTTCAGTGACGCGCAGCGCAGCTTACAGCACCCGGTTCGCACACTGCTGCCAGACGCTACGGCGCATGCGAGCTACCAGCGTAAATACCGCCAATACCAGAATTTAATTACCGCACTACAGGGCTATCACGCCCGCATTAAGGAGCACGAATGATGAGTCGACCATTACTGCAACTGGCGCTCGACCACACCAACCTGCAGGCGGCCCAACACGATGTCGCACTGCTACAAGAGAGCGTTGATATCGTTGAGGCAGGGACGATTCTCTGCTTAACCGAAGGCCTGGCTGCCGTGAAAGCGCTGCGTACCCAGTGTCCAAATAAAATCATCGTTGCCGACTGGAAGGTAGCCGATGCGGGCGAAACCCTCGCACAGCAAGCGTTTGGCGCTGGCGCAAACTGGATGACTATCATCTGCGCTGCCCCACTGGCGACGGTAGAGAAAGGCCATGGCGTCGCGCAGTCCTGCGGCGGCGAAATTCAGATGGAACTGTTCGGCAACTGGACGCTGGATGATGCCCGTGACTGGTATCGCGTTGGGGTTCGCCAGGCAATTTACCATCGTGGCCGCGATGCTCAGGCCAGCGGACAACAATGGGGAGAAGCTGATCTGGCGCGCATGAAAGCGCTTTCCGATATCGGTCTGGAGTTGTCGATTACCGGCGGGATTACGCCCGCCGACCTGCCGCTGTTTCGCGATATCAACGTCAAAGCCTTTATCGCCGGACGCGCGCTGGCTGGGGCGCAAAACCCAACGCAGGTTGCCGCTGAATTCCATACGCAAATCGATGCTATCTGGGGAGCACAGTATGCGTAATCATCCGTTAGGTATCTATGAAAAAGCGCTGGCGAAAGACCTCTCCTGGCCGGAGCGTCTGGTGCTGGCGAAAAGCTGTGGTTTTGATTTCGTCGAGATGTCGGTGGATGAAACCGATGAACGCCTGTCGCGTCTCGACTGGAGCCCTGCTCAGCGTGCATCGCTGGTGAGCGCAATGTTAGAAAACGGCGTGGCAATCCCCTCAATGTGCCTGTCCGCCCACCGCCGTTTTCCGTTTGGCAGCCGCGATGAATCAGTCCGTGTTCGGGCACGCGACATCATGACCAAAGCCATTCGTCTGGCGCGCGATCTCGGTATTCGCACTATTCAACTGGCAGGTTACGACGTCTATTACGAGGAACATGACGAAGGTACGCAGCAGCGCTTTGCCGAAGGGCTGGCATGGGCAGTCGAGCAAGCCGCCGCCGCGCAGGTCATGCTGGCGGTAGAAATCATGGATACCGCTTTTATGAACTCAATTAGCAAGTGGAAAAAGTGGGATGAAATGCTGTCATCACCGTGGTTCACCGTCTACCCGGATGTGGGCAACCTCAGCGCATGGGGAAATGACGTCACTGCCGAACTGACGCTGGGCATCGACCGTATCGCCGCTATCCATCTGAAAGACACACTGCCAGTAACCGAAACCCATCCGGGCCAGTTTCGCGATGTACCCTTTGGCGAAGGGTGCGTGGACTTTGTTGGTATCTTCAAAACGCTGCATGAGCTGAACTATCGCGGGTCGTTTCTGATTGAAATGTGGACTGAAAAAGCAAAAGAGCCGGTACTGGAAATTATCCAGGCACGACGCTGGATAGAAGCACGTATGCAGGAAGGAGGATTTTCATGTTAGAACAACTGAAAGCCGATGTGCTGGCGGCCAATCTGGCGCTTCCGGCTCATGGTTTAGTCACCTTTACCTGGGGTAACGTCAGCGCTGTGGATGAAACGCGTAAGCTGATGGTGATTAAGCCGTCCGGCGTGGAATATGACGTGATGACCGCCGACGATATGGTGGTGGTGGATATTGCCAGCGGCAACGTGGTTGAAGGCAGTAAAAAACCCTCCTCAGACACGCCAACCCATCTGGCGCTGTACCGCCGCTACCCTGAGATCGGTGGGATCGTCCATACTCACTCACGCCACGCGACGATCTGGTCGCAGGCGGGTCTTGATCTCCCGGCATGGGGCACCACGCATGCCGATTATTTCTATGGTTCTATTCCGTGTACCCGGCTGATGACCGTTGAGGAAATCAATGGTGAATATGAATATCAAACCGGTGAAGTGATCATTCAGACCTTTGAGCAACGCGATCTCAATCCGCTGCAGGTTCCGGCAGTGTTAGTGCATTCACACGGTCCGTTTGCCTGGGGTAAAGATGCCGCAGATGCCGTACATAACGCAGTGGTACTCGAAGAATGCGCCTACATGGGGCTTTTCTCGCGCCAGTTAGCTCCGCAGTTGCCGGATATGCAGCCTGAGTTGCTGGATAAACACTATCTGCGTAAACACGGTGTGAATGCGTATTACGGGCAAAATTAACGTCCGGCGGCGCTGTGCTTGCACTGGTCTGTCATTTTGTAGGCCGGGTAAGCATAGCGCCACCCGGCGATCCTCATTTACGCCGAATTAATATGCTCTTTGCAGTAGCGCCGTTTCCACGCCGCAGGCGTCAGGCTGGTATGTTTACGAAAGATTTTGCGAAAGTAACCCACATCATTAAACCCACATTTAATCGCCACTTCGGTAAGCGACAGCGAGTCACTGATCAACAGCTTTTCTGCCGCCCTTACCCGCTGGCGATGCAATGCTTCAGTTAGCGTTAGTCGGAAAGCGCTCCGGAATACGCGCCCCAGATAATCCGCATTGCAATGCAGCTCTTTCGCCAGAGTTGAGGCACTAATCGGCAGGTGGAACTGGGTGTGGATTATTTGTTGCGCTTTCCATGCCAGCGCATTACCGGGGCTATCTGCGGGTTGCTCGCTAGCCGCCGCGGAGATTTGCTGCAAAATCAGCAGTAGGATCAGTTCCAGCGCAACGCTGCGATGAATATTTTCCTGCTCGCGTAAGAACTGGCGAAACAGCGAAATAATATATTGTGGCTCGCTAACCCGGGCATGCTGAGGAATCGCAAGCAACGGTTCTGTAAGTGAAGCATCGTTTTCTGCTGTCACCTCAAAGTGTAGCCAGTAAAATTTCAAATCAGCCGGAAACTGTCCCACACCAATATGCGAACGCTGCGGCCATAACAGCAAACTTTCTCCAGCATTCACGCAAAAAACGGTCTGACCTTCGCGAATCGTTAATGTCCCTTTTTCGACAAAGATGATTTCCCAGGATTGCAATTGCCGCGCCGGATGGCTTCCCACACCTCGGGAAATAAATAGCCCACCATTTTGCACTTTAATCGGAAGAGACATGGATAATTCGAGCATATATATTCAAATTCCCGCTTTTTTGCATTATTTAAACTGCTCTTTATTATTGATTATTCACGATAAACTTGCTTTTCGCTGGATCGAAATCACATTTTTATAATGAAGTCGGAATTGTCATCTTTTTATACTTTTCTCTTCCCTTGTTGACCCAAACATTTCGTGCAGAATAAATAACGTACTTTGCAAATTACAAACAAATAACCCGCAACGTAGCGGGATACTTTCTGAACATCCTCTCCGGGAGTTATTTATGACTTCGGCTCCGATTACGACATCTGATTTGGCACAGCGTGCCCAGGACGACAAATTATCCCTGCGTGAAAAAATAGGTTATGGGTTAGGCGATGCAGGCGGGACGGTAATTACCTGTCTGATCATGAACTTCCTGACATTTTTCTACACCGATGTCTTCGGGTTAACGCCCGCGCTGGTCGGCACATTGTTTATTGCCCTGCGTGTATTTGATGCCATTTCCGATCCGATAATGGGCATACTTGCCGACCGCACGCAAAGCCGCTGGGGGCGTTTTCGCCCATGGCAGCTGTGGGTGGCAATTCCCATTGGCATCATTGGCGTACTCACGTTTACCGTCCCTGACGCCAGCATGAGCGTAAAAATCGCCTGGGCATTCGGCACCTATCTACTGCTCTCTGTCGGCTATACCGCCATCAACGTACCGTATTGTGCGCTGATCAACACCATGACGACCCGCCATAACGAGGTGATCGCCTGTCAGTCCTGGCGCTTTGTGCTGTGCGGCGTGGCGGGATTCCTTGTCTCCGTTGGTCTGCCGTGGATGGTGGATATTCTGGGTCAGGGCAATGTCGCGCAGGGTTATCAGTTCGGCGTGGGCATCCTGTGCGCCATCGCTGTGGTGATGTTCCTGTGCTGCTTCTTCTGGGTTCGCGAGCGTGTGCCGCTGGCGATGATGGGGAAATTTACCCTGCGTGAACACATTGGTGGGCTACGCAAAAATGACCAGTTGCTGCTAATGCTGGTGATGTCTTTCCTGCTGATTAACGTCTTCAATATTCGTGGCGGCGGGTACATGTATTTCATTACCTACGTGCTGGAAGGCAGTACCGCTTACACGTCGCTGTTTTTCACCATGGTGACCTTTGCGTCCATCATCGGTTCAGTGGTTGTCAGCCCGCTGACCCGCCGTATAGATACCGTCAAACTCTATTACTACACCAACCTGGTGCTGGCAGCCCTGGCAGTGATGATGTGGTTCCTGCCGACCGGCCCGGCTTATCAAACATTATGGCTGGCGGTTATTCTCGGCAACGGCATTATTCTGGGCTTTACGCTGCCTCTGCACTTCTCGCTGATGGCCTTTGCCGACGATTACGGCGAGTGGAAAACCGGCGTGCGTTCTTCCGGCATGAATTTCGCCTTCAACCTGTTTTTCATCAAGCTGGCCTGGGCCTCAAGCGCGGGGATCATCAGCCTGTTATTTATTTTTGTCGCCTATCAGCCAGGCGCTGGTAACCAAACCGCCAGTTCGCTGCAAGGAATTACCGCGATGGAGACGCTACTTCCCGCGCTGTTCCACCTGCTGTTGGCGCTGTCTATCCGCATCTGCAAACTCAATAATCCGATGATGTCGCGCATTGCCACCGATCTGCGTCAGCGTCATGTACAGCCTTAAGGAGCACGAAATGAACGTACTGGAAGTCGACCTGCATAAGCTCACCGTCAGCGATCCGTTCCTCGGACAATACCAACAGTTGGTCCGTGATGTAGTGATCCCCTACCAGTGGGATGCGCTGAATGACCGCATTGCAGAGGCGGAACCAAGTCATGCGATAGAGAACTTTCGTATCGCCGCAGGACTGCAGGATGGCGAATTTTACGGCATGGTTTTTCAGGATAGCGACGTAGCGAAATGGCTGGAGGCAGTCGCCTGGTCCCTGTGCCAGAAACCTGATGCGGAACTTGAGAAAACCGCAGATGAGGTCATCGAGTTGGTGGCCGCTGCGCAGTGTGAAGACGGCTATCTCAATACATACTTTACAGTGAAAGCCCCGGATGAACGCTGGACTAACCTCGCCGAGTGTCATGAGTTGTACTGTGCAGGTCATTTGATCGAAGCAGGCGTCGCGTTCTTTCAGGCGACGGGAAAACGTCGTCTTTTAGATGTAGTGTGCCGTCTGGCAGACCACATCGATAACGTTTTCGGGCTTGGTGATAATCAACTGCGCGGCTATCCGGGACACCCGGAAATTGAGCTGGCGTTAATGCGCTTATACGAAGTGACCCAACAACCACGCTATATGGCGCTGGTAAATTACTTTGTGGAACAGCGCGGCGCGCAACCCCATTTCTATGACGAAGAGTACGAAAAGCGCGGCCAAACCTCTTACTGGCATACTTACGGCCCGGCATGGATGGTGAAGGATAAACCCTATAGCCAGGCTCATCAGCCCATTTCAGAACAGCAAACGGCGATCGGTCATGCAGTACGTTTTGTTTATCTGATGACCGGCGTGGCGCATCTGGCACGCTTGAGTCAGGACGAAGGCAAGCGTCAGGATTGCCTGCGTCTGTGGAAAAACATGGCCCAGCGTCAGTTGTACATTACCGGCGGGATCGGTTCACAAAGCAGCGGCGAGGCGTTTAGCAGCGATTACGATCTGCCTAACGACTCCGTGTATGCGGAAAGCTGCGCCTCAATCGGTCTAATGATGTTCGCCCGCAGAATGCTGGAGATGGAGGCCGACAGCCAGTATGCCGACGTGATGGAGCGCGCCCTGTATAACACCGTATTGGGCGGGATGGCGCTCGATGGCAAGCACTTCTTCTATGTGAACCCGCTGGAAGTGCATCCTAACTCATTAAAATTCAATCATATTTATGACCACGTGAAACCCGTTCGTCAGCGCTGGTTTGGCTGCGCCTGTTGCCCGCCGAATATCGCCCGCGTACTCACCTCTATTGGTCATTACATCTACACACCACGTCAGGACGCGCTGTATATCAATATGTACGTGGGCAATAGCATGGAAGTCCCCGTGGCGGATGGCTCGCTCAAGCTGCGCATTAGCGGGGATTATCCATGGCATGAGCAGGTGAAAATCGCCATCGAATCACCGCAGTCGATATATCACACCCTGGCCCTGCGCCTGCCAGACTGGTGCACCGCACCGCAGGTTTTACTGAATGGTCAGCCAGTTGAGCAGGATATTCGTAAAGGATATTTGCACATCAGCCGAACCTGGCAGGAAGGCGATACGCTCAGTCTGACCCTGCCAATGCCGGTGCGTCGGGTATACGGAAATCCATTAGTGCGTCATGTCGCCGGTAAGGTCGCCATTCAGCGTGGACCGCTGGTGTATTGCCTGGAGCAGGCCGATAACGGTGAGGAATTGCATAACCTGTGGTTGCCAAAAGAGAGTGAGTTCAGAGTATTCGAGGGTAAGGGATTGTTCAGCCATAAAATGTTAATTCAGGCTGAAGGCGTGAAGCAAAGTACTGCCGATGCAGCACAACAATCGTTGTGGCACTACGATGTTTCCCCAGCTTCGCGCCAGGCGCATACGTTGACGTTTATTCCGTGGTTTAGCTGGGCGAACCGTGGTGAAGGCGAAATGCGTATCTGGATAAACGAGCAGTAATAATAAGGCGGATGGCGGCGGTTAGCCCCCATCCGTCAATGTCTCATGAAAAGATTGCCCTCCTCCCTGAGGACAAACGGGTGAGAATCAGAAACGCCAGGTCAGACCGGACATAAAGGTGAAGCTGTCATCACGATCAACCATCGGACTATTTTTAATGTCATCCGGCAGTGCGCTATAGTTGGCGCTTGCCAGCAGCGTCAGGTTAGTGGTTAATGCGTATTTAGCGGACAGGCCAACATACGGTGTCCAGCTATCGCCTGGGGAATAGCTTGATAAGCCACTACGACGGGACTCATTACCCGAAATGCCGTAGTAGTATTCATTGAATTTTTCGTCATAGTAGAGCACGCCAATTGATGGCGTCAGCGTCAGCTTGCCCATCGGCATTGGACGGAACAGTGAAACTTCCCCGACCCAGCCATTACTGTTGTCCAGCACATCCGCAGCAGCGGAGACTTTCACGCTACCCCATCTTTCATGGTGATACCACGCGGCACCCGCCATTGCAGTTGCGTCACGCTTATCCAGCGTTTTCATCGCGTGATCGTCATTGTCGCCGGGATCAAACTCAAGCGGCATATAAGAGGCAGTAATACTAAATTCATTACTTTCACTCTTAGACAAAATATAACCTAGCGTTGTTTGCCTAAAATAAAATGATTCACTTTCATAACTGACAAGCGGTACTGCGTGAACATTATCATTATACCCGCGATAAGGTGATTCATTATATACAGCGCCAGCGCCAATAGAAAATTCTGCGGCAGTTGCACTCGCCATAAAAGAAAAGGCGAGCAGCGCCACAATATTGTGTTTAATTAACATGCCAACATTCCATTTTAAAATAAGCTACAAAGCGGGTGCATAATAATGCTTACAATTTCATCGGTGCAAGGTTCATATTTATATAGTAATATATATAAAATTATATATATTGGGCTTGGCGATGAATAAATTACAACTTAAACACCGGGAACTGAAGATTATTTCGGTAATTGCTGCCAGTGAAAATATCAGCCATGCCGCTACTGTTCTCGGCATTGCTCAGGCCAATGTAAGTAAGTATCTTGCTGATTTTGAATCAAAAGTTGGGCTAAAGGTATTTGACCGCACCACCCGACAACTGACCCTCACGCCGTTTGGTATAGCGTTACTTCCTTACATCAATGACATGTTAGACAGAAATGATCAGTTAAATAATTTCATTGCTGATTATAAGCACGAGAAACGTGGAAAAGTAACGGTATATGCACCAACCGGAATTATTGCTTACTTATCGCAACATGTTATTGCAAAAATTATGGATATTGGCGATATCAGTCTGGTGCTAAAAACCTATAACCTGGATCGCAAAGCATTTTATGAAGGCGTCGACTTTCCTGACGATTGTGATATTTTACTTTCCTATGCTCATCCTAAAGATGAATCACTGGTCGCCAGTTTTATCACTAAATATGCGGTTATTGCTTTTGCCAGTCAGGAATATCTCACAAAGCATCCCATTAGCAGTCCTGATGAATTAGTCAACCACTCCTGTATTCTAATTGATTCTATGATGATTGATGATGCCAACATTTGGCGATTCAATTCCGCTGAAGACAAAAAGATGCGTGACTATCGCGTTACGGGAAATTACATCTGCGACAATACACAATCCGCACTGGCGCTGGCGCGTAACCATTTGGGGATTGTTTTTGCGCCAAATGAAAGTGTGCAAAAAGATTGTCGTTCCGAGATGCTGGTCCCGTGTTTCTCAGAACAACATGAATGGTGGCTGGATTTAGTGGCGATTTTCCGCAAGCGTGAATACCAGCCCTGGCGAGTGCAGTATATTCTCGATGCAATGCTCGCGGAGATACGTCAGCAACTTGCTCAGGCGATACGACAGCCTGAGTAAGCGAAATAGCCTGCGCTAGTGGTCGAGGTACAGGTAATGCACCCAACTGGTCATCCGCAGCAACACCTTGCGCATGACCGACACATGTTCGAAGTGGTCAGAGTAAACGGCGACCTGGGCGTAGATCCCATCAGGTAATGCGTTCACATCCGCATTATCGTTCAGCTCAATCGTGGCGATTACCCCTTCCGAACCAGGCGTAGAGTTTAAAGATTGCAGTGCCCCGTTCGACTGGTATGTACCACCCGGTACTGCCGGACTAATAGCTGCCAGTTTACCGCTAAACACCTTACCCGGCAGGGCATTAAACACCACTTCCGCTTCATCGCCTGGCTCCAGTCGCAACAACGAGTTTTGACGGAACTGGGCGATAATTTGTCGTTTCTGATCCGGGATGAATACCATGACCGGGCGCATCGGCAGTGCGGCGGCATAGGTTCCTGGGCGCATCAGCACCTGAGTGACGTAACCATCGCTGGGCGCGCGAACCACGGTCTGGTCCAGGTTGAACTCTGCTTCCGCTAGCTGTGCTTTCAGGCTGGCAATTTGCGAATTCTCACCTAGTACCAGGCTGTCCAACTGGCTCTGAATTTGCTGTTGTTCTGCAACGGAGGATTTCACCGAAGCTTCCTGCGCCAGGTAGTTTTGGCGCGCCGCGTCGATATCGCGTTCAGAAAAAGGATTCACCTTCGCCTGACTCCCCTGCGCATAGCGCTGGTAATCTTTTGCCAGTTTGTCACGCGTGGCCTTTGCCCGCTGCGTGTTGGCTTTCATTTCGTCTAACTGCGCAACCAGAGCCTGCTCTTTATGCTGTGCGGTAACAATATCAGCCTTCAGGCGATCGACCCGCGCCTGATAACGCCCTGGATTAAGCTTAAACAGAACCTCGCCTTTTTTGATTAGCGTATTCTTCTTATCCGTCACTTCTGTCACTACACCCGTTACCTGCGGCACCACGGGAATAGAAATTACCGCTTTTTGTGCCTTAAATGTATACGGATGGTTATAATTCATCAGTAATATAAGTCCGCAAACAATGAATATACCGCCTAATGCCGCGGTAGGAACTGTCCATTTATTTACAGGAATTTTAAAAATTTTAAATATTGACCATGCACACGCCACATAGGTCAGAACAATCAGTAAATCCATCGATATTACTCCGCCGGAGAGGTCTTGGCCTCACCCAGTTTCTTTTCCAGATCCGCAACCCTTGCCTGAAGCTGGATCAGGGAAGAATCCGCGCTCTGCATGCCCCACCCGCGTTCCGGGCGATAAAGCGTTGCCCAGATCCATAAAAAAGGCCAAATAACATGTAAGGTAAACAAACTAACCCAACCCGCAACATGTATTGCGTCGGCATGAGGATGGTTACGTTTCTTTGCAATTAGATAGGGAATATCATGCAGAATAATAATCCCGTAAAAAATGACCAGGAATACAAAAATAAGCACTCCTAATGCAAAATAATTAAGGAACATATTTGCCTCAGGGATTTAAATTAAGGAATTCGGATGCAATTTGATTTAAACAATAGAGTTGATAATAGTATTGGAATGACCAGATTGGATGCAATTATCTTATTTATATAACGATATATGGGTTTCTATATACCCGTCGTCTTTCGATCTGCTTCTTTGTTGGCTGCGTTCGTTCACCCCAGCCACTTACCTGAGGACATAACTTGATGCCCGGTACGCTAAACGCGACCGGGCAGTAGGTGACGTGAAATTAAAACAGCCCCAGTGGTTTATCAGAGTAGCTCACTAACAGGCATTTGGTTTGCTGATAATGCTCAAGCATCATCTTATGCGTCTCGCGCCCGATACCCGACTGCTTGTAGCCGCCGAACGCCGCATGTGCCGGGTAAGCATGGTAACAGTTGGTCCAAACTCGCCCCGCCTGAATCCCACGCCCCATTTTGTAAGCCAGATTTCCGTTACGACTCCAGACGCCAGCGCCAAGTCCATATTGAGTGTCATTAGCGATTTCCAGCGCTTCCTCCATAGTTTTGAAGGTCGTGACGGCCAGCACCGGTCCGAAGATCTCCTCCTGGAAAACCCGCATGTTGTTCTTACCAAACAGAATAGTCGGTTCGAGGTAGTACCCCTCTTTTAACTCGCCATCCAGCTGCTTGCGCCGCCCGCCGGTGAGAACATCTGCCCCTTCTTTTTTACCAATGTCGATGTAATTCAGAATGGTTTCCAGTTGACCATGCGACACCTGCGCGCCCATTTGCGTCACGCTGTCTAACGGGTTGCCGCTACGGATACTTTCCACCCGACGTATGGCTCTTTCCATAAAACGTTCGTAAATGGATTCTTGTACCAGCGCCCGACTCGGGCAGGTACATACTTCGCCCTGGTTGAAGGCAAACAATGCAAAACCTTCCAGCGCTTTGTCAAAGAACGCATCTTCTTCATCCATCACGTCCGCGAAGAAGATATTGGGGGATTTCCCGCCCAGCTCCAGCGTGACAGGGATAATGTTCTGCGTGGCGTACTGCATGATCTGCTGCCCAACTTCCGTTGAGCCGGTAAACGCCACTTTTGCAATGCGTTTTGACGTCGCCAGATACTCACCGATTTCCCCTCCCGCGCCGTTTACCACGTTCACCACGCCTGGCGGGAGCAGATCGCCGACAACTTCCATCAGCAACAACACGGACAGCGGCGTCAGGCGCGCAGGTTTAAGCACGACACAGTTACCGGCAGCCAGGGCGGGCGCCATCTTCCAACTGGCCATCAACAGCGGGAAGTTCCACGGGATAATTTGCCCCACCACGCCAAGAGGTTCATGGAAGTGATACGCCACGGTATCGCTATCAACTTCGCTTATTCCCCCTTCCTGTGCACGAATACAGGACGCGAAATAGCGGAAATGGTCAATCGCCAGCGGCACATCTGCCGCGCTGGTTTCACGGATGGGTTTACCGTTATCCCAGGTTTCAGCCGTCGCCAGCAGCTCCAGATTTTGCTCCATACGATCGGCAATTTTGAACAAAATCGCCGCCCTGTCCTGCACGGAAGTCTGCGCCCATTTATCTTTTGCTTTGTGTGCGGCATCCAGTGCCAAATCGATGTCCTTTTTGCCGGAAGAGGCCACTTCGCACAGTAATTGCCCGGTTACCGGCGTCAGGTTTTGGTAATACTCACCGTCCACCGGTGCGACCCAGTCACCGCCGATAAAGTTATCGTATTGGGCTTTTAACTTCAGAGGGTAACCATACTCGCCGGGATAAATACGCGTTGAAGGGGGGTTATTGGTCATGACCGTCTCCTTGCTGTAGGGGTACTACAAGGGTAGACGGGACTGGCGAATTATTCGCCAGCCTTTTACTGCTTTACGACAGGTATCACGAATTACATGGCAGCACGATAAATCGCCATGATTTCTTCATGTGTCGCCTGAATCGGGTTAGTGAAACCACAGGCATCTTTCAGGGCATTAGTCGCCAGAACGGCAAAATCTTCTTCTTTCACGTTCAGCTCACGCAGCCCAGCCGGAATATTCACTTTCTGCGCCAGTTCGCGGATCGCCGCGATGCAGGCTTCTGCCCCTTGCTCTTCGCTCAGACCAGCAACGTTCACACCCATTGCCGAGGCGCAATCGCGCAGGCGGGCGGCAGCAACTTTGCTATTAAATACCTGTACGTGCGGCAGCAGTACGGCATTACATACTCCGTGTGGCAGATCGTAGAAGCCACCCAGCTGGTGCGCCATCGCATGCACGTAGCCAAGAGAGGCATTATTAAAGGCCATGCCTGCGAGGAACTGCGCATAGGCCATGGCTTCACGCGCCTGAGCATTGCTGCCCTCTTCCACGGCGACCGGCAGGTTTTCCGCAATCATGGTGACAGCTTTAAGCGCGCACGCATCGGTAATGGGGGTCGCAGCAATAGAAACATAGGCTTCGATAGCGTGAGTCAGCGCATCCATACCGGTAGCCGCCGTCAGAGACTTCGGCATACCGACCATCAGCGAGGAGTCATTGACGGACAGCAGCGGTGTAACATGCTTATCCACAATCGCCATTTTAATGTGGCGTACTTCATCAGTGATGATGCAGAAGCGGGTCATTTCAGATGCCGTACCCGCCGTGGTGTTGATGGCGATCATCGGCAGCTGCGGTTTTGCAGAGCGGTCTACGCCTTCGTAGTCACGAATATCGCCACCATTAGCCGCCACCAGCGCAATGCCCTTCGCACAATCATGAGGAGAGCCGCCGCCGAGAGAAATAACGCTATCACAGTCATTTTCTTTCAGCATTTTCAGGCCAGCGGCAACGTTACTGGTCGTGGGGTTAGGATGCGTACCATCGTAAATTACGCTGGAAATATCATGTTCCTGTAGCGCTTTTTGAATATCGCCAGCCATACCTAATTTCGTCAGCATGGCATCCGTAACAATCAGCGTACGGCGAAAACCATATTCCGCCATTGTATTCATTGCGTCTTTTAATGCGTCAGCGCCGATTACATTCACGGAAGGAATAAAAAATGTTGAAGCAGCCATTGTACGATCCTTAATTACTCTAAAGAGGTAGGAAGCATACGAGTGAAATTTCCAACAAAATATGATCGTGGTTGTTATTTTAATAACACTTACAATTAAAAAGCACATTAGGTTCATAATCTAATGTGCTTATTTCAATCAACATCTATTTTGTATTAATTCATTTAATCCATGAATTAATTGTTTCATTATTTTTCAGGGAACAGCAACGCATCGCGTAATAAATGATCATTTCCCCGACGGCGAGTAAAACCAATGCGGTCAAAATATTCCAGAATTTGGATAGCCAATTTGCGCCCAACGTTAAGCCTGTCGCGAAAATCGGCGGCACATGTCGATCCCCTTTCCTGATCCAGTTCGCGGATCATATTGGCAAAGGCCACAATCCGATCGTTACGGTAATAACGATCTTTCACGATCGCGGTAATGATGCCTTGCTGTGCCGCTTGTCGTAACGCCACACGCATCATCTGTTCATCCGTTCCCGTCTGTTTTGCCAAATCGCGCACCCACCACGGCTCATCGCCAAAAAGCGGTTCTACTTTTTGCCAGATTGCCAACTGCTCATCGCTGAAACCCGCCTTATGTTCCGGCAAATGCAACCAGCCATGATGGCTATGGATCGCGCCACTCTCGCGCATCTTTTCAATTAGCAGCAATACCAGCGCTTCGTCTTCCATCGGCAAAGCCATACGGCGCAGGCGCTCGCGCCCGGGCCCTGGTTCATCACGGTGCTGCTCATGGTAGGTCGCCAGCGTATCGAGAACTTTCCGCTGCCAGCGCGCGGCAACGGGGGCATTCAACAGGCTGTATCCCGCCTGAATAAATCCATGTTGCTCAATCAACGGACGCATACCATTGCCATTGAGCTGACGCGCCCAGGCAAAGTCAGGAATATTCACCGCCCCACGCGCCAGGTGCAGCGCCAGAGCGTCACCGTCAGTCTGCGCGTTTTCCAGCGCCGACAGCCACTGTAAATATTCCGGCTTACGCTTTCCGCGTCGCGGCGGATTAAGCGTCACAACACGTGCACCTGCCAGCGTTGTCCGGGCAGAAATATCACGCAGCACCAGACGGTCGTTATCAGCAAGCCAGAGTGGTGTATCAAACACCAGTTCCGCCAGCGTTCCTTCAAGCAGAGAGATGCGCCCGGTGACATGGCTGGCCGCGTGGTGAATATGCAACGGTTGCCACTGCATCAGCGGCACGGCATGTTCTAAAGAAACAATCACGCGGGTAAAAGCCTCTGGCGGCGCATCGGAAAGCAGCCAGTCGCCGCGGTTTAGTTCTTCTTTTTGCGCATCGCCGGCAATATTCAGCGCAATACGTTGTCCCGCTTGCGCGCGGTCGGTGGCCTGGTTTTGTGCATGCAAGCTACGTACGCGCATCGGTTTGTTGACGCCCGTGAGCCACAGCGTGTCACCGACATTCACTTCACCGCTGAGCGCCGTCCCGGTTACCACCAGTCCTGCGCCTTTGACCGTAAAGGCGCGGTCAATCGCCAGGCGGAAGCTGTGATCGCGGGCATGCTCGCGCGACGTTAATTGCAACAAATGGTCACGCAGTTCCTCGATGCCACGGCCTTCACTGGCCGCAGTGACGAAAAGCACCGACTCCGCGAAACCATAATTCCCCAGCGTAGCCTGAATCTCCGCACGCACCTCTTCAATTCTTGCTTCGTCTACGCGGTCGGCTTTCGTGAGTGCCACGGTGATCTGCGGATTGCCCGTCAGCTGCAGAATTTGCAAATGCTCACGGGTTTGCGCCATTACGCCATCATCACACGCCACCACCAGTAACGCGTGATCGATGCCGCCGACCCCCGCCAACATGTTGGACAGAAACTTTTCGTGTCCAGGAACGTCGATAAACCCCAGCACCCGCCCATCCGGCTGCGGCCAGTAGGCATAGCCGAGATCGATGGTCATGCCGCGCTTTTTTTCTTCCGGCAGACGGTCGGCATTCACACCGGTAATCGCCTGTAATAACGTTGTTTTTCCGTGGTCAACGTGTCCGGCGGTTGCAATAATCATTTCAGCATCATCTCCATAAACCGGGTCTCGTCTTCAAGGCAGCGCAGATCCAGCCATAAGCGGCCATCATAAATTCGCCCAATAACCGGCACGGGCAGCGTACGCCAACGGGCTGCCAACGCTTCAAGGCGGCTCCCGCGCCCGTCATGTGGGGTAAAGGTTAGCGCCGCGCTGGGCAGCCTATCAACAGGTAGTGAGCCGCTGCCAATCTGCGACAGGCAAGGCATCACATTCAGGGCGAACTCATCACCATAATGCTCTGCAAGCTGTGCCTGTAATTGCTGTGCCTGCGCGTGGATCGCTTCTTGTGAGCGGGTGAGCTGGCGCAACGTCGGCAACTTCTCCGCCAGTGCTTCCGGGTGCAGATAGAGCCGTAGCGTCGCTTCCAGCGCAGCCAGTGTCATTTTATCTGCCCGTAATGCGCGTTTCAGCGGATGGCTCTGCAAACGAGCGATCATCTCTTTTTTACCGACAATTATCCCAGCCTGCGGCCCGCCCAGCAGTTTATCGCCGGAGAAACTCACCAGACTGACGCCAGCGGCAATCAGTTGCTGCGGCATCGGCTCCTGCGGCAAACCATACTGGCTGAGATCGACCAGCGAACCACTGCCCAGATCCGCCACCACCGGTACATCCAGCTCCTGGCCAATTACGGCCAGCTCCGCCTCATCCACCGACTTTGTGAAGCCTTCAATGCTGTAATTACTGGTATGCACTTTCATCAGCAGACCGGTGTTTTCATTCACCGCCTGGCGGTAATCTTTCGCATGGGTCCGGTTGGTGGTCCCCACCTCACGCAAAATGCATCCGGCCTGACACATGACGTCCGGAATACGAAACGCGCCGCCAATTTCCACCAGCTCGCCGCGAGAAACAACCACCTCTTTGCCGTTCGCCGTGGCGGCCAGCATCAGCAGAACAGCTGCCGCATTGTTATTGACGATACAGGCGTCTTCCGCCCCCGTCAGACGGCAGAGTAAATCCGCCAGGGCCCGATCCCGATGTCCCCGCCCGGCATCATCCAGACTATATTCCAGCGTCACCGGCGTGCGCATCGCCTGTACCACCGCTTCAATTGCTTCTTCGGCCTGCGACGCGCGCCCAAGGTTGGTATGCAGCACCGTTCCGGTCAGGTTAATCACCGGGCGTAGCGCGCTTTGCGATTCTCGTTCAAGCCGGGCGCTGGCTTCTTGCGCCCAGTCCTCACACCATTCCGGGAGCGCGTGCGTGTCGCGAATAGCTTCTCTGGCTTCATCGAGCATGTGACGCAGCAGGTCAACCACCCGGGTATGGCCGTGAGATTCACGTAAGGCTGGGAAGGCGCTATCGCGCAATAAACGATCGATAGCAGGAAGCTGGCTGTAGAGTGAACGCATGTCGGTTGTCATGAAAGGGCCTGGCTGTTGGTGGCCCTCTCCACCGTGGAGAGGGATATCGATATAGGAAGGATTGTACCGTGACTTTGCTCAGGCGGACATAATACGCATCAAGCCTTTGGCGGTTCTGTACGGGCAAAACTCTCGCGTTGAAAGAGCGTTTCCACCAGTTTGACCAGACGGGGTCGGTCAACACACCAGCCGGGCGCAACCCGACGGAAATTGAGATAACCGACGGCGCAGGCAATCGCAATGGTTGCCAGGTTAACCGTATCCGTTTTCAGCGTACCATCCGCCAGATAGCCTTCCAGCACATCCAGACTACGGGTGATCTTCTCACGCTGACGTAATAATTCAGTTTCTGACTGCTGCGCGGCAGGGCGAGCCTGTTCGCGCACCGAAACTAAACCGGCATCCATAATGCCGTCTGCCAACGCTTCCAACTGGCGTACCTTCAGCGCAGCCAGCGGATCACGCGGCAGCATGGCTGGTGCAATATCCAGTAGCTCTATATATTCCGCGATGATAGGAGAATCAAACCAATACTCGCCCGCATCGGTGACCAACGCGGGTACTTTACCTAACGGGTTATAGCGCGCCACGCCGCTATCCGCGTTATAGGGGAGTTCATTCACAAATTCGAAGGTGATGCCCTTTTCCAGTAACAGAATAGAAATTTTACGCACAAAAGGGCTGGTATAGCTGCCAATGAGTTTCATGCCGGGTCCTTTTTACCAACAAAAAAGCGGTGCCCAACGATAGTGGGACACCGCTTAGTATGGCTCAGGTCACTGAAAATGGCAGGTGATGGCAGTCTCAATGATCCAAATAAAGGTAATGCATCCAACTGGTCATGCGCAGCAGTACTTTACGCATTACCGACACGTGGGCGAAATGGTCGGAATAGACTGCAACCTGAGCATAGATACCGTCCGGCAGCGCATCCACATCGGCATTCGGATCCAGCTCAATCGTGGCCAGCACGCCATCGGTACCCGGCACCACCGTTAAGGACTGTAATGCGCCCTGCGCCTGATAAGAACCGCCCGGAACGACCGGAAGAATACTGGTCAGCTTGCCGGTGAAAACCTGTCCAGGCAGCGCATTAAACACCACTTCCGCTTCATCGCCCGGCTTAAGGCGCAGCAGCGAGTTCTGGCGGAATTGCGCCACGATTTGCCGTTTTTGTTCAGGAATAAACACCATTACCGGACGCAAAGGTAATGCTGCTGCGTAAGTCCCCGGACGAATTAAAATCTGCGTGGCATAACCGTTGCTGGGGGCACGAACTACCGTCTGTTCAAGATTGTATTTAGCCTCGGCAAGCTGGGCACGTAGGGACGCAACCTGAGATTGCTCACCGTTGACCATACTGTCTAATTGGCTCTGTATCTGCGTCTGTTCTGCAACAGAGCCTTTGACCAGCGCATCCTGTGCCAGATAGTTTTGCCGGGCGTTATCGATATCGCTTTCAGAGAACGGGTTAACCTTCGCCTGACTGCCTTTCAAATAGCGTTGATAATCTTTATACAGACGGTCACGTTCAGCAGATACACGGGTGGTATTGGCGACCGCTTCCGACAACTGTGCTTTCAGGTTGTCGATGTTGTGCGTAGCGGTAACCAGATCAGCCTGCAGCCTGTCGACACGCGCCTGATACCGTACCGGATCGAGCTTAAACAGCACATCGCCTTTTTTAATTAGCTGATTATTTTTATCCGTTACCTCACTAACAATTCCTGTGACTTGCGGAGTGACCGGAATTGAAATAACCGCTTTTTGCGCCGTAAAGGTATATGGGTGGTTATAGTTCATTAATAAAATCAATCCCGCAACAATGAACACCCCACCTAATGCAGCGGTAGCAAGCGTCCATTGGTTTACCGGAATACGGAATATTTTAAAGATGGCCCAGGCAAAGGCCACATAGGTCAGGACTATCAACAAATCCATGATTAAATCTCCGGAAAGGTGGAGTTATCGGTTTTTTTCTCCCCATCCAGTCTTTTTTCCAACTGGGTGATTCGCGCTGCCAGCGCGGCAATCTCAGGGTCTGACTCCTTTCCGGTCGGTGTGATGTGTGACTGCATTCCCCATCCCTTTTCAGGCTGGTAGAGCGTGGCCCAGATCCACAGGAACGGCCAAATAACATGAAGAGTGAACAAGCTCACCCATCCTGCAGTATGGATGGCATCGGCATGGGGATGGTTACGTTTTTTAGCCATGTTATAGGGAATATCGTGAATGGCGATGATTCCGTAAAACAGAACCAGAAAAACGAAGATCAGCACGCCCAACGCGAAATAATTTAGAAACATACCTGCCTCGAATTCACGCTAATTAGAGTTTTTTTATGCCGGCAGCCGTATGCACCCTGGCTGATGTTTTGAACATAACTGGAGTTAAGGGTTTTTGCCATACCACAAAATAAATATTTTTTCTGGTGAGAAGTTGCTTTGTTTTGCAATAAAAAATGTCGGGGGTAGAACCTGCCGCAGATCACATCTGAAAAATTTCAGATGAAAATACTTTGCGATTCACATCACAAAAATCCAACAAACAAGGAAAGAAAAAATGTGAATCACTTCACATTTAATCCTCATTTTCAGCGAATTATTGCACTGCGATGTTTTTTTGTACCGGTATTTTGTGATGAAAATCACATTAACTAACGCCATACACCCTATATTTACGTGACGAATGTCACATAAAAGGCCGTCGACTGGACAGTTGAACGATTCAGTGCCAGATTTCGCAGTATCTACAGGGTCCGGCTACCTCCTGCCGCTACATTAACAAACCTCGGGCTTTCAGCCTGCGTGATAGCAAACATAAGAAGGGGTGTTTTTATGTCATCCGATATTAAGATCAAGGTGCAAAGCTTTGGTCGATTCCTCAGCAACATGGTGATGCCAAATATCGGCGCGTTTATCGCGTGGGGTATTATCACCGCATTATTCATTCCGACAGGGTGGTTGCCGAACGAAACGCTGGCGAAGCTGGTCGGCCCGATGATCACCTATCTGCTGCCGCTACTGATCGGTTATACCGGTGGTAAACTGGTTGGCGGCGAGCGTGGCGGCGTAGTTGGTGCAATCACCACCATGGGCGTTATCGTCGGCGCGGACATGCCAATGTTCCTCGGCGCGATGATTGCAGGTCCACTGGGCGGCTGGGCGATCAAACACTTCGACAACTGGGTAGACGGTAAGATCAAATCCGGTTTTGAGATGCTGGTGAATAACTTCTCCGCTGGCATCATCGGTATGATCCTCGCCATTCTGGCATTCCTTGGCATTGGTCCATTGGTTGAAGCACTGTCCAAAATTCTGGCGGCAGGCGTTAACTTCATGGTTGTCCATGACATGCTGCCACTGGCATCGATTTTCGTTGAACCGGCGAAAATCCTGTTCCTCAACAACGCCATTAACCACGGTATTTTCTCACCGCTGGGTATTCAGCAGTCCCATGAGATGGGCAAATCCATCTTCTTCCTGATTGAAGCAAACCCGGGTCCGGGTATGGGCGTCCTGCTGGCGTACATGTTCTTCGGTCGCGGCAGCGCTAAGCAATCTGCAGGCGGCGCGGCTATCATCCACTTCCTGGGTGGTATCCACGAAATTTACTTCCCGTACGTGCTGATGAACCCGCGCCTGATCCTGGCCGTTATTCTCGGCGGTATGACTGGCGTATTTACCCTGACTATCCTGAACGGCGGTCTGGTTTCTCCGGCGTCTCCGGGTTCTATCCTGGCCGTGCTGGCAATGACACCGAAGGGAGCTTACTTCGCTAACATCGCTGCTATCTGTGCGGCTATGGCAGTCTCCTTTGTGGTCTCAGCCATTCTGCTGAAAACCAGCAAAGTGAAAGAAGATGATGACATTGATGCCGCAACCCGTCGTATGCACGACATGAAAGCGGAATCCAAAGGCGCATCCCCGCTGGCGGCTGGCGACGTCACCAACGACCTGAGCCATGTGCGTAAAATCATCGTTGCCTGCGATGCCGGTATGGGTTCCAGCGCTATGGGTGCGGGCGTACTGCGTAAGAAAGTACAGGATGCAGGGCTGTCTCAGATTTCCGTCACTAACAGCGCGATTAATAATCTGCCGCCGGATGTGGATCTGGTCATTACCCACCGTGACCTGACCGAACGCGCGATGCGCCAGGTGCCTCAGGCACAGCACATTTCGCTGACCAACTTCCTCGACAGCGGTCTGTACTCCAACCTGACCGAACGTCTGGTCGCTGCGCAGCGCCACAACGTGAACGAGGAGAAAGTTCGCGACCACCTGAAAGACAGCTTTGAAGAGGGTGATACCCACCTGTTCAAACTGGGTGCGGAGAACATCTTCCTTGGCCGTAAAGCGGCTAACAAAGAAGAAGCGATTCGCTTTGCTGGTGAGCAACTGGTGAAAGGTGGTTACGTTGAGCCAGAATACGTCGAGGCGATGCTGGACCGCGAAAAACTGACCCCGACTTACCTGGGTGAGTCCATCGCAGTACCGCACGGTACGGTTGAAGCCAAAGACCGCGTGCTGAAAACCGGTGTGGTGTTCTGCCAGTACCCGGAAGGCGTTCGCTTCGGTGAAGAAGAAGACGATATTGCCCGTCTGGTTATTGGTATCGCAGCGCGTAACAACGAGCACATCCAAGTGATTACCAGCCTGACCAACGCTCTGGATGATGAATCCGTAATCGAACGTCTGGCCCATACCACCAGCGTGGATGAAGTTCTGGAACTGCTGGCAGGTCGTAAGTAAGCGTTATTGCCCGGTGGCGCTCACGCTTACCGGGCCTACAAAATCCTCTCCCTTGTGGAGAGGGTTAGGTTGAGGGGAAATCAATGCAGTCCCTCACCCCAGCCCTCTTGGGTAAAAACATTAATGAAGGTTAATACTATGAAAGCATTACATTTTGGCGCAGGTAATATCGGTCGTGGCTTTATCGGCAAACTGCTGGCGGACGCGGGGATACAGCTGACGTTCGCGGATGTAAATCAGGTCGTGCTCGATGCCCTGAATGCCCGTCATAGCTATCAGGTTCATGTCGTGGGTGAAAACGAGCAGATTGATACCGTCTCTGGCGTCAACGCCGTGAGCAGCATCGGCGATGATGTTGTTGAACTGATTGCCCACGTAGATTTAGTCACTACCGCCGTCGGTCCGGTCGTGCTTGAGCGTATCGCTCCGGCCATCGCCAAAGGGCTGGTTAAACGCAAGGCGCAGGGCATCGCTACTCCGCTAAATATCATCGCCTGTGAAAACATGGTGCGCGGAACGACCCAGTTGAAAGGCCATGTAATGAACGCGTTAGCAGATGAAGATAAAGCCTGGGTTGAAGAACATGTTGGCTTTGTCGATTCTGCCGTGGACCGCATTGTTCCGCCTTCGGCTTCAGCAACCAACGATCCGCTGGAAGTTACCGTCGAAACCTTCAGTGAGTGGATTGTCGACAAAACACAGTTCAAAGGTGAACTGCCAAATATCCCAGGAATGGAATTAACTGATAACCTGATGGCATTTGTCGAACGTAAACTCTTCACGCTGAACACCGGGCATGCTATAACCGCGTACCTCGGAAAATTGACCGGTCATCAGACCATCCGTGACGCGATTCTCGACGAGAAAATCCGCGCAGTGGTAAAAGGTGCGATGGAAGAGAGCGGCGCGGTACTGATCAAACGCTATGGCTTTGATGCAGCAAAACATGCGGCATACATTCAGAAAATCCTCGGTCGTTTTGAAAACCCGTATCTGAAAGATGACGTTGAGCGCGTAGGTCGTCAGCCGCTGCGTAAGCTGAGCGCAGGCGACCGCCTGATTAAACCGCTGCTGGGTACGCTGGAGTATGGTTTGCCGCATGCGAATCTGGTTACCGGTATTGCGGCAGCGATGCACTATCGCAGCGAAGAAGATCCGCAGGCACAGGAACTGGCCGCGCTGATTGACGAAAAAGGTCCACAGGCCGCGCTGGCGCAAGTTTCCGGGCTGGATGCCAATAGTGATGTCGTGCTTGAGGCTGTTAACGCGTATAACGCAAAGAAATGATGCAGGACCTGGCGCAGGATATCCTGCGCCTGAATAATAGATTGTCAGATATGCAGGCAATAATGGAACAAACGCAGGCCTTTGAAAATCGTGTGCTTGAGCGTCTGAATGCTGGCAAAACCGTACGCAGCTTCCTCATCACCGCCGTAGAACTGCTCACCGAGGCGGTGAATATCCTTGTGCTTCAGGTATTTCGCAAAGACGACTATGCGGTGAAATACGCCGTAGAACCGCTGCTCGATGGCGATGGTCCGTTGGGCGATCTTTCTGTTCGTCTGAAGTTAATCTACGGCCTGGGCGTACTCAGTCGCCCGGAGTACGAAGATGCGGAGCTGCTGATGGCGCTGCGGGAGGAGCTGAATCACGACGGCAATGAATACGCATTCACCGACGACGAAATTCTTGGACCGTTTGGTGAACTTCACTGCGTGACGGCACTCCCGCCGCCACCCCAGTTTGATACCTCAGACTCTGGTTTGCATGCCATGCAGATCCAGCGTTACCAGCAGATGGTACGATCCACCATGGTCCTTTCCCTGACCGAGCTGATTTCTAAAATCAGCTTAAAAAAAGCCTTTCAAAAATAAGACGATGTTTGCTTATTTCTCTTCCTGCTGCGGTCGATACAGCTGCCGATAGTACGCCAGACGTTGCAGATACAGCTGCGCGTTTTCCTGCGGTATTTCTGAAGGGACAACGTTGCGCGGCGGTGTTTTATTCAAATATTCGCGAAAAGCCTGGCTTGAAGCCATAAAATCGACAGTTTTATCAATCAGGATTGAAACGTTCTCACCTATTTTCGCCATAATCTTCCCTCCTCCATGTATTAACCGCGCTCAGCCTGTGCGGTTGATCATTTAAGTTTAGGATCAGTTGGGTGTTTATATTGAGGAAAACGTGCTTCACCACGAACACGCCAATAAAAAGCACCACGGCCGATCTTATCGCTTAAAATTCCTTGTTAATCAATGCAGTAACATTATCATTAGCTAATTAATACTTACGGTATTTGATTATTTATCTTCGAGCAGTTGTGAATAATCCCGCTCTGCGCGCATACTATAGGGCATTCATCCTATTTTTATCAGAAGCTATCCTATGAAAGAAGTCGAAAAAAACGAAATTAAACGCCTGAGCGATCGTCTGGACGCTATTCGCCACCAGCAGGCAGACCTGTCCCTGGTTGAAGCCGCCGACAAATACGCGGAGCTGGAAAAAGAGAAAGAAACTCTGGAAGCCGAGATCGCACGCCTGCGTGAAGTTCACAGCCAGAAGCTGAGCAAAGAAGCGCAAAAGCTGACAAAACTTCCGTTCCGTCGGGCCATCACCAAAAAAGAGCAGGCTGACATGGGCAAACTGAAGAAAAGCGTGCGCGGCCTGATCGTCGTCCACCCGATGACCGAGCTTGGCCGTGAAATGGGCCTGAAAGAGATGACTGGCTTTGCGAAGAACGAGTTCTAAACACTCTCGTATCACAGGCTCTCAAGACACCCGTCGTACAGCGGGTGTCTTGAGAGCATCGGGCTATATTCCGAATTTTTCCCCATAAATATTTACACCGCTTATATACAAGTTCATTTTTAACGGCCCTCCCTGCTTTTCATGAAAATAAATTACTCCACCATGTCCATTTGTATTTATACAATGAATTTTTTCTTCCACTTTTCTCATGACCCGCAGAATATAATTGACCCACAAAATTAAATAACATTATCATCTATAAAATAATTCCCCATACATAAATATTATGATTATATTTTTATAAGGCATTGCCATGGGTAATTGATAAAAATTATCGAGCACTGGCTCAATCCTATAAAAGCAATGAATGTGTTCATTATAACCATGCATTAACGGGTTATTGATAATACTCGCAGGATGATGAGTTAGCTGTATAAATAATAGGTTAACTATTTATACTACATTAGTAATTAATAAGGATATTTTATATGCACAAAAATGGAAAATTTATTCCCCTGATTGTTTTGGGATTCACATTCTTGTTATCTGGTTGTGATTACTTTGCAGATAAACACCTTGTCGAAGAACTAAAAAAACAGCAAAAAGAACAAGAAGCAAAGATAGACCTTTTAGAAAAACAACAAACTACGCTTATCCAGGCGACCCAAAAGGTCGCCGAAGTCGTTGGCCGCATTGAACGTAAACAACGACTATTCGACTACACAGAACTGGACCCATCACAAACGCACTATTTTATTATTAACAACGGCAATATTGGATTAGCCGGGCGTATTTTATCTATTGAGCCAATAGATGATGGAAGTGTTATTCATCTTGATTTGGTTAACTTACTCAGCGTTCCCGTATCAAACCTGGCGTTTAATATGACGTGGGGTACGAAAAAACCTTCCGAGGCAAAAGATCTACCTCGCTGGCGACAACTCCTGCTCAACACGCAAATGGATTCGACAATCGAACTCTTACCGGGAGCATGGACCAATGTCACGCTGACATTAAAAGGCGTATCGCCCAATAATCTTAAGTATCTAAAAATAGGCATTAACATGAAGAATGTTATTTTCGAAAGCACACAACCTATTAACGATACAAAAAAGAAGCCCAAAAAATAATAGCTATTGATACAACTATTTTAGAAAAGGAAAGCATTTATCCATGAACAGAATATTTAAAGTCCTCTGGAATGCCGCTACGGGAACATTTATTGTCACCAGCGAAACCGCAAAAAGCCGCGGGAAAAAAAACGGCCGTAGAAAGCTGGCGGTTTCCGCACTCATCGGTCTTAGCAGTATTATGGTTTCTGCGGATGTATTGGCCAATGCAGGTAAAGATACTGGCGACGGCGTTACTCCAACGGGTACCCAGACAGGAGGAACAGGGTGGATTGCAATTGGTACCGATGCCACAGCCAATACTTACACCAACGTTGATGGCGCAAGCGCCGCAATGGGTTATCACGCCTCCGCGATGGGGAAATGGAGTACCGCTATTGGTTCATACAGTGATTCATCCGGTGACTCTTCCCTAGCGCTCGGCGTAAAAGCAAGCTCAACCGGCAACCGTGCCATTGCGATGGGTGCCTCATCTTCAGCCGCGGGAAGTTATTCAATGGCAATGGGTGTTAATGCCAATTCGAGCGGTGAAAAATCGGTTGCATTAGGTAATAAAGCCACTGCGAGCGGAGCTACATCCGTTGCATTAGGCAATCAATCCACTGCGAGCGGCGACGACAGCACTGCATTTGGTAATGGCGCAAAAGCGATAGGCACCAACTCAGTTGCTCTTGGCGCAGGCTCTACCGCCCAGGAAGACAATTCCGTCGCCGTGGGTAACAGCACCACGCAGCGGCAGATCACCTACGTTGCTAAAGGCGACATCAATTCCAGCAGTACAGATGCAGTCACAGGTGCGCAAATTTATTCTTTAAGTCAATCCGTCGCCGACCGACTCGGCGGAGGAGCTTCCGTTAATTCTGATGGTACAGTAAATGCGCCCCTCTACGAGGTAGGCACAGGCATCTACATTAACGTAGGCAGTGCGTTAAGCGCACTTAACACTTCTATCACGAATACAGAGGCCTCTGTCGCAGGGTTAGCCGATGACGCGTTGTTGTGGGATGACAGCGCAAGCGCATTCAGCGCTAACCACAGTGGAAGCGACAGCAAAATCACCAATCTGGCGGCAGGCACCCTGGCCGCGGACAGCACCGATGCCGTTAACGGCTCCCAGTTGTTTGATACAAATGAGAAAGTGGATCAGAATACTGCTGATATCACTACCAATACCGACAGCATCAACCAAAACACTGCCGATATTACCGCCAATACCGACAGCATTAACCAGAACACAACCGATATCGCCGCTAATACGACCAGCATTAACCAGAACACCACTGATATCGCCACCAATACCACCAATATCAATAACCTGAGCGACTCTGTTACCACGCTCACCGATGATGCCCTGCTGTGGGATGCTGACTCTGGTGCATTCAGCGCTAACCACTCGGGAAGCGCCAGCAAGATCACCAATCTGGCGGCAGGCACCCTGGCCGCGGACAGTACCGATGCCGTTAACGGCTCCCAGTTGTTTGCCACCAACGAAAATGTGTCTCAGAACACCACTGATATCGCCACCAACACCACCAATATCAACAACCTGAGCGACTCAGTTACCACGCTCACCGATGATGCCCTGTTGTGGGATGCAGCCTCTGGCGCTTTCAACGCTAACCGCAACGGAAGCGCCAGCAAAATCATTAATGTCGCCGCCGGCGACCTTTCTGAAGACAGTACAGACACGGTGAACGGCTCACAGCTGTATGAAACCAACCAGAAGGTAGATCAAAACACATCAGATATTGCAGATATCAATACGACGATCACCAACCTTAGCACTGATGCACTGAGCTGGGATGAAACAACGAGTTCGTTCTCTGCCAGCCACGGAAGTAGTACGGCAAACAAAATCACCAACGTTGCTGCCGGGGACCTTTCTGAGAGCAGTACCGACGCGGTTAACGGCTCGCAGTTGTTCGAAACCAATGAAAAAGTGGATCAGAACACGACCGATATCGCCGCCAATACCACCAACATCACTCAGAACAGCACCGCGATTGAGAACCTGAATACTTCTGTCTCCGACATTAATACGTCCATTACCGGCCTCACTGATAACGCTCTGTTATGGGACGAAGACATCGGAGCTTTCAGCGCAAACCACGGTGGAAGTACCAGTAAAATCACCAATGTCGCCGCCGGGGAGCTTTCTGAGGACAGTACCGACGCGGTAAACGGCTCACAGTTGTATGAAACCAACCAGAAGGTAGATCAAAACACCTCTGCTATCGCGGATATCAATACGTCCATCACCAACCTTGGTACCGATGCACTGAGCTGGGATGACGAAGAGGGTGCGTTCAGCGCCAGCCACGGTACCAGCGGTACCAATAAGATAACCAATGTAGCAGCAGGTGAAATCGCCAGTGACAGTACTGACGCCGTTAATGGCTCTCAGCTCTATGAAACTAACATGCTGATTTCTCAGTACAACGAATCTATTAGCCAAATAACCGGCGATACCAGCGAAACCTATATCACGGAAAATGGTACCGGCGTGAAATACATCCGCACGAATGATAGCGGGCTTGAAGGCCAGGATGCATACGCAACGGGTGACGGCGCAACAGCAGTGGGTTACAACGCCGTCGCATCCGGTGCTTCGAGTCTGGCTCTTGGAGAGAACAGCAGCAGCAGCATTGAGGGCAGCATCGCCTTGGGCAGTGGCTCCAGCTCTAACCGCGCTATTACAACCGGTACACAAGCAACGAGCGTAACAAGCGATGGCGTCGTCATTGGTTACGATACAACAGACAGAGAGTTGCTGGGCGCGTTGTCATTGGGGACGGATGGAGAAAGCTATCGTCAAATTACCAACGTTGCGGACGGCTCTGAAGCGCAAGATGCAGTAACAGTTCGTCAGTTACAAAATGCTATCGCCGCCGTTTCCACGACGCCGACACAATACTTCCATGCCAACTCGGATGAGGAAGATTCCCTGGCGGTGGGTGAAAACGCGATTGCTGTTGGTGCTACAACCATCGTCAATGGCGATTCAGGAGTCGGTATTGGCTATGGCGCAGTCGTGGATCAATCTGCCTTCAACGGCATTGCCATTGGTTCAAGCGCACAGGTAAATCACGCCAACAGTATCGCGCTCGGCAGCAATTCACAAACCACCGTCGGCGCACAAAGCAGCTATACCGCTTACAACATGGATACGCCACAAACGTCGGTGGGCGAAGTTTCTGTAGGCAGTGAAGATGGCCAGCGGCAGATCACCAATGTTGCAGCAGGAAGCGCAGACACCGATGCCGTAAACGTTGGTCAATTGAAAGTCACCGACAGCCACGTTGCCGCAAATACCGAAAGCATCAATAACCTGAATACGCAGGTGAGTAGCCTTGATACCCGTGTCACCAATATCGAAAATTCTGTCGGCGATATTGTCACTACGGGGAGCACCAAGTACTTCAAGACCAACACCGATGGCGTAGATGCAAATGCCCAAGGTACGGACAGCGTCGCGATAGGTTCCGGATCTATTGCGGCTGCTGAAAACAGCGTGGCGTTAGGTACAAATTCAGTCGCAGATGAAGCGAATACGGTGTCTGTCGGTTCTTCTACTCAACAACGTCGTATTACCAATGTTGCCGCAGGGGTGAACAATACTGACGCGGTTAATGTGGCGCAACTGAAAGCCTCAGAAGCAGGTTCCGTTCGTTATGAAACCAATACCGATGGCTCGGTTAACTACAGTGTGCTCAACCTGGGAGACGGGAGTGGCGGTACCACTCGGATCGGCAATGTTTCAGCGGCGGTGAACGATACGGATGCGGTGAACTATGCGCAATTGAAACGCAGCGTAGAAGAAGCAAACACCTATACCGATCAAAAAATGGGTGAAATGAACAGTAAAATCAAAGGAGTAGAAAACAAGATGAGCGGCGGTATTGCCTCAGCAATGGCCATGGCTGGTCTTCCACAAGCTTACGCACCGGGAGCCAACATGACCTCGATTGCTGGGGGTACGTTTAATGGTGAAAGTGCCGTCGCCATTGGTGTCTCCATGGTAAGTGAAAGCGGGGGCTGGGTGTATAAATTGCAAGGAACCAGCAACAGCCAGGGCGATTACTCTGCAGCCATTGGTGCTGGCTTCCAGTGGTAATGAAGTAACAATACTCCCGACATCAAAGGCAATGGCATCATGCCATTGCCTTTTCACTTCTCTTTGTTGCCCTCACCCCTCAATTGGCCCTACCAATTTTAGCCAGATCATACCAACACCTCACATTTCATTAAAATGTGAGTACAATACCGTTGCCAATAAATAACATTTGATTAACCATTCATTGTCATTACCCCTACACAACAATATTGGCAGGGCCACTTTTACACATAGTGTGACGAAGATTTGAGCAAAGACTCATTCCATTATGTCGGCGGCCCCCAGGAGACCTGCAATGAATCTCTGGCAACAGAACTACGACCCGGCCGGTAATATCTGGCTTTCCAGCCTGATCGCATCGCTCCCTATCCTGTTTTTTTTCTTCGCCCTGATTAAGCTCAAGCTGAAAGGCTATGTTGCGGCGTCGTGGACGGTGGTGATTGCTCTGGCAGTCGCCCTGCTGTTTTACAAAATGCCGGTCGATCACGCGCTGGCATCCGTAGTGTACGGTTTCTTCTATGGTCTGTGGCCAATTGCCTGGATCATTATCGCCGCGGTATTCGTCTATAAAATCTCGGTGAAGACCGGACAGTTCGACATTATCCGATCATCGATACTCTCGATTACCCCAGACCAGCGTCTGCAAATGCTGATTGTCGGTTTCTCCTTTGGGGCATTCCTCGAAGGAGCGGCAGGCTTCGGTGCTCCGGTAGCGATTACCGCCGCACTGCTGGTTGGTCTTGGCTTTAACCCGCTGTATGCGGCAGGTTTGTGCCTGATCGTAAATACCGCGCCGGTCGCTTTTGGCGCAATGGGCATTCCGATTCTGGTTGCCGGTCAGGTTACCGGACTGGACAGCTTCGAGATTGGCCAGATGGTAGGTCGTCAACTGCCGTTCCTGACCATTATCGTGCTGTTCTGGATTATGGCGATTATGGATGGCTGGCGTGGTGTCAAAGAAACCTGGCCTGCGGTGATGGTCGCTGGCGGCTCGTTTGCTATCGCACAGTACCTCAGCTCTAACTTTATCGGGCCGGAACTGCCGGACATCATCTCTTCTCTGGTCTCACTGGTGTGTCTGACGCTGTTCCTGAAACGCTGGCAGCCGGTACGTATCTTCCGTTTTGGCGATATGGGCGCTTCGCAGGTCGATATGGATCTGTCGCGCACCCGCTACACCGCTGGGCAGGTGGTACGCGCCTGGTCACCGTTCCTGTTCCTGACAGCTACCGTCACACTGTGGAGCATACCGCCGTTTAAAGCGCTGTTTGCGCCAGGCGGCGCGATGTACCACTGGGTGGTCAACATTCCGGTTCCGTTCCTCGACAAGCTGGTTGCCCGTATGCCGCCGGTCGTACACGAAGCCACAGCCTACGCGGCGGTGTACAAATTTGACTGGTTCTCCGCGACCGGTACTGCGATTCTGTTTGCCGCCCTGCTGTCTATCGTCTGGCTGAAGATGAAGCCATCTGCTGCGCTGCAGACCTTTGGTAGCACGCTGAAAGATCTGGCGCTGCCTATCTACTCCATCGGGATGGTGCTGGCGTTCGCGTTTATCTCTAACTACTCCGGGCTTTCATCCACCCTGGCACTGGCCCTGGCACATACCGGCAGCGCATTTACCTTCTTCTCGCCGTTCCTTGGCTGGCTGGGGGTATTCCTGACCGGGTCCGACACCTCATCAAACGCATTGTTCGCCGCCCTGCAGGCCACGGCCGCTCAGCAAATCGGCGTTTCTGATGTGCTGATGGTGGCCGCAAATACCACCGGCGGCGTGACCGGCAAGATGATCTCTCCACAATCTATCGCTATCGCCTGTGCGGCAGTGGGATTAGTGGGGAAAGAGTCTGATCTGTTCCGCTTTACCGTGAAGCACAGTCTGATTTTCACCTGCATGGTGGGTGTGATTACCACGCTGCAGGCCTATGTCTTAACCTGGATGATTCCATGATAGTGATGCCCAGACGCCTGTCAGACGAAGTCGCATCTCGTGTGCGGGCGCTGATTGAAGAACAACAGCTGGAGGCGGGCATGAAGTTGCCCGCTGAGCGCCAACTGGCCGTACAGCTCGGCGTATCGCGCAACTCGCTGCGCGAGGCGCTGGCGAAACTGGTGAGCGAAGGCGTGTTGATTAGCCGTCGTGGCGGCGGGACGTTTATCCGCTGGCAGCATGAGGCATGGTCTGAACAAAACATCGTTCAGCCGCTGAAAACTCTACTGGCAGACGACCCTGATTACAGTTTCGATATTCTGGAAGCCCGCCACGCCATCGAAGCCAGCACCGCCTGGCATGCAGCTATGCGTGCCACTGCTGCCGACAAAGAGAAGATCAGACTCTGTTTCGAGGCCACACAAAGCGAAGATCCAGATCTCGCCTCGCAGGCAGACGTTCGCTTTCATCTCGCCATTGCGGAGGCCTCGCACAACGTGGTGCTGTTACAGACCATGCGCGGTTTCTTCGACGTATTGCAGTCTTCGGTGAAACAGAGCCGCCAGCGAATGTACCTTGTGCCGCCCGTATTTTCGCAACTGACGGCGCAGCATCAGGCCGTCCTGGATGCGATTGTTGCCGGAGATGCCGACGGAGCGCGTAAAGCAATGATGGCGCACCTCAGTTTTGTCCACACCACGATTAAACGATTTGATGAAGATCAGGCCCGCCAGGCGCGTATCACCCGCCTGCCCGGTGACCCTGGTGAGAATAGCAGGGAGAACAACACATGATTATTTCAGCAGCCAGCGACTATCGCGCCGCAGCCCAGCGCATCCTACCCCCCTTCTTGTTCCACTATATAGACGGAGGGGCGTATGCAGAGCACACTCTGCGCCGTAACGTGGCAGACCTGTCAGAGGTGGCGCTGCGCCAGCGCGTGCTGAAGAATATGTCCGACCTGAGCCTGGAGACAAAGCTGTTCAACGAAACGCTCTCCATGCCGGTGGCCCTTGCACCTGTCGGTCTGTGCGGCATGTACGCGCGCCGGGGCGAAGTTCAGGCCGCCGCCGCCGCTGATGCCAAAGGCATTCCGTTTACGCTTTCCACGGTATCCGTATGTCCGATTGAAGAAGTCGCCCCAACCATCAAACGTCCGATGTGGTTCCAGTTATATGTTCTGCGCGATCGTGGCTTTATGCGCAACGCGCTGGAACGCGCCAAAGCGGCGGGCTGCTCTACGCTGGTCTTTACCGTCGATATGCCAACCCCTGGCGCACGCTACCGTGACGCCCATTCCGGGATGAGCGGCCCAAATGCCGCACTACGCCGCTACTGGCAGGCAGTCACCCATCCACAGTGGGCATGGGACGTTGGCCTGAACGGTCGCCCACATGATTTAGGTAATATCTCGACTTATCTTGGTAAACCTACCGGTCTTGAGGATTACATCGGCTGGCTGGCGAATAACTTCGATCCGTCGATTTCCTGGAAAGACCTCGAGTGGATCCGCGAATTCTGGGATGGCCCGATGGTGATCAAAGGGATCCTCGATCCCGAAGATGCCCGAGACGCCGTACGCTTTGGCGCGGATGGTATTGTTGTCTCTAACCACGGTGGCCGCCAGTTAGACGGCGTGCTGTCTTCAGCTCGCGCGTTACCCGCTATTGCCGATGCGGTAAAAGGCGATATCACCATTCTGGCAGACAGTGGGATCCGCAACGGTCTGGACGTCGTACGTATGATTGCGCTGGGCGCGGATAGTGTTCTGCTGGGACGTGCTTATCTGTACGCGCTGGCAACCCACGGTCAGGCCGGGGTGGCGAATCTACTAACTCTGATCGAGAAAGAGATGAAGGTGGCAATGACCCTGACCGGGGCGAAATCGATTAGCGAAATCAGCCGTGATTCGCTGGTACAGGAACTGGGTAAACAGGTGGCTGACTATCCGATGCAGCCCAAACGTGGAAATGCGGCGTAAACGTTAATTTGCTATGCTGCCCCGTACTTAAGGGGGCAGCATGCTAAACATCGTTTTATTCGAACCAGAAATCCCGCCAAATACCGGCAATATTATCCGTCTTTGCGCCAACACCGGCTTTCGTCTGCATATTATTGAGCCAATGGGCTTTACCTGGGACGACAAGCGCCTGCGTCGCGCGGGGCTGGATTACCATGAATTTACCGCTGTGCTACGCCACCCTGATTACGCCGCCTTCGTCGCCGCAGAAAATCCGCAACGTCTGTTTGCCCTGACCACCAAAGGTACTCCAGCGCATAGCGCGGTAAGCTATCAGGATGGGGATTATCTGATGTTTGGCCCGGAAACTCGCGGTCTGCCAGCCAGCATCCTCGACGCGCTACCTGCCGAACAAAAAATTCGTATTCCGATGATGCCGGACAGTCGCAGCATGAACCTGTCGAATGCGGTGTCGGTGGTGGTGTATGAGGCCTGGCGCCAGTTAGGTTATCCCGGCGCGATATTGCGTAGTTGATTTTTGTCGGATGGTGGCTGACGCCTTATCCGACCTACGAAAGAATTTACCGTTATTTTTCGAGCGTTATCGGCGCAGTCAGGTTGGACACGGACTGCGCTTGCCGACCTGCGCGTATACGTAGTACGTGAGGATGGCGAGCACAGCCCGGGTTCAAGATGACAAGTAAGATAGCTCGGAAATCAGATTCCATCGCCGTATTCGAACGTATGATGTATCCCATTGAAATGCTGATCCATATCCATGGACGGCTTATCGCTGTCTGGCTTACCGACGATGCGTGCCGGAACGCCTGCGGCGGTGGTATGCGGCGGTACGGGCTGTAGCACGACCGAACCTGCGCCAATCTTTGCGCCGCGTCCGACTTCAATGTTGCCGAGAATTTTTGCGCCCGCGCCAATCATCACCCCTTCACGAATTTTTGGATGACGATCACCGCCGGCTTTACCGGTCCCGCCAAGCGTAACGGATTGCAAAATAGAGACATCGTTTTCAATTACGGCGGTTTCACCCACCACAATACCGGTGGCGTGATCGAGCATAATCCCACGGCCAATTTTTGCCGCCGGATGAATGTCTACCTGGAAGGTAACGGACACCTGATTTTGCAGGAAGATCGCCAGCGCCTGACGCCCCTGATGCCACAGCCAGTGACCGATACGGTAGGCCTGAAGCGCATGAAAGCCCTTCAGATACAGCAGTGGAGTGGAATATTTATCGACAGCCGGGTCACGCGTGCGTACTGCCTGAATATCGCAGGCCGCTGAGGCAATCATTTCAGGATCGGCCGCGTAGGCCTCTTCTACGACTTCGCGAATCGCAATGGCGGGCATGATTGGAGAAGCGAGTTTATTCGCCAGCATATAGCTTAGCGCACTGCCGAGATTTTCATGCTTGAGCAGCGTTGCGTGGTAAAAACTGGCCAGCATTGGCTCACATTCCGCCAGTGCCCGGGCTTCCGCTTTAATGTTTTTCCAGACGATATCCAGTTCTTCACACGGCATTGCGTACTCCAGAAGGTAGCAAAACGACCGATCCGTTCTTCGCGGATCGGGTCGTTATATTCAACAGTTCCTTACAGCTAGTGGCGACTCAGCTCGTCCTTGCGTGCACGGCCTAATAACGTCAATGCTGCCTCGCGCGCGTTTTTTCCGCAATACAATACTTGATAAATTTCCTCGGTTATTGGCATCTCAACACCAAAACGGTGCGCCAATTCACGAACTTCTTTCGTATTGCGATAGCCTTCAACCACTTGGCCAATCTTGTCCTGCGCACCCTGCACGTCCATCCCCTGGCCGAGCATCATGCCAAAACGACGGTTGCGCGACTGGTTGTCGGTACAGGTCAGCACCAGATCGCCTAAACCCGCCATCCCCATAAAGGTGGCAGGATCGGCCCCCAGCGCCGCACCAAGACGAGACATTTCGGTCAGCCCACGGGTGATCAATGCGGTTCGTGCATTCGCGCCAAAACCGATGCCGTCAGACATCCCCGCACCAATGGCAATGACGTTTTTCACCGCGCCGCCAAGCTGCACGCCAATGAAATCCGGGTTGCTATAAACGCGGAAGCTTTTGCCGCAGTGCAGCAACTGCTGGAGATCGTCAGCAAAAGTGTCGTCCGTCGAGGCCAGAGAAATCGCCGTCGGCATGCCCGCAGCCAGCTCTTTGGCGAAAGTCGGGCCGGAAATAACCGCCAGTGGAATTGAGTCCCCCAGCGCTTCACGCGCGACGTCCTGCAGCAGACGCCCTGTTTCCGCTTCCAGACCTTTTGTCGCCCAGACCAGTCGTGCGTCAGGACGCATCAATGGTTTGATGTTACGCAGCACTTCGCCAAAGACGTGGCTCGGCACCACCACCAGAATATTACGACTGGCGGCCAGTGCAGTGGCTAAATCACTTTCCAGGCGCAGCGTGTCGGGAAAAGGCACATCAGGAAGGAACGCGACGTTGCAGCGATCGTGCTCGAGAGTCGCGATATGTTTAGGATCATGGCCCCACAGGACAACCTGATGGCCATTTCTTGCCAGGGTGATGGCAAGAGCGGTGCCGTACGAGCCGGCACCAATCACAGTCATTGAAGCATTACTTTGGTTCATCAGGCATCCTGATGTTCTTCAGTACCTTCGCCAGCCTGCTGCTGTAAATAGTTCATGAACAGCGCATCAAAGTTGACCGGCGCAAGGTTCAGTTGCGGGAACGTACCGCGTGAAACCAGGCTGGTGATGCATTCGCGGGCATACGGGAACAGAATGTTCGGGCAGTATGCGCCCAGGCAATGCGCCATCTGAGTCCCTTCAATACCACTGATGGAGAAAATACCGCCCTGCTGAACTTCGCACAGGAACGCAGTTTCTTCACCCAGGGAAGCCGTTACGGTGACACGCAGCACTACTTCATACACGTCATCTGCCAGTTGGGTAGATGCGGTATCAAGATCCAGTTTAACCTCTGGCTGCCAATCTTTCTGGAAAACATGCGGTGCATTTGGCGCTTCGAAAGACACATCCTTGGTATAAATACGTTGGATCTGGAAAGCCATTTCAGTGTTATTTTGTTCTGACATGTTGAGAAAACCCTTTAGTGTTGTCCTTTAAATACTTCGGTACGCCTTAACGCAGCAGCGGATCCAGTCCACCACGCGCATCCAACGCATACAAGTCGTCACAACCACCAATGTGCTGTGCATCAATAAAAATCTGCGGAACCGTAGTACGGCCACTGCGCTTGATCATTTCTTCACGCTTCACGGCATCGCCGTCAATCGGAAGCTCCTGGAAACTCACACCCTTGCTGTTCAGGAGCGCCTTTGCGCGATGGCAAAACGGGCAGGTTGCTTTGGTATAGATCTCAATATTGGCCATGACTTATCTCCAGTGTTCTTTTTACCCTGCGGCATGAAAGAAGACGGGTAAATTACTTGCCGCGAACCAGTGGCAGATTCTCACCACTCCAGCCCGCTACGCCATCTTTCAGTACAGACACCTGCTCAAAACCGGCTTTGATCAGCGCAGTCGCTGAATCCTGGCATTGCATGCCTGAGCCATCAACCACAATAACAGGTTTGTTTTTGTGTTTTTCCAGTTCGCCAAAGTTGTTGGCTTTGATTTCGCTCGGCAGCAGGTTCGTGGAGCCAGCGATATGACCTTTGCGGAAGTCGTCGCGCTGACGTAAATCCACGACAACGGCGTCTTCTTTATTGATGAGACGTGTGGCTTCTCCGCGCGTAATCACCTTCACTTTGGAAGTCAGGCTCTTAAACGTGGTAAATAATACAGCCGCCAGTAACGCAATCCAGGCGATACTCAATACAGGGTGGCGACTAACAAATTGCATAATTTCTTGCATGGGGGGTAACAACTCCCGACTCAGTGATTAAAAAAACCAAGAAAGGAGTATACCTGCGCGTTGACGCAAATACAGCCAGAGCGTGCATTGGATTGCATTTTTGCGGGGCGCTACGGAAAAAAAAACCTAAAACCACGCCCTCTGCGGCGCGCTCTGGTCGATTATTTGATCTTCCGGGGCTACTTTATCGATTCAGCTGTAGTAAAATTACGCAATTATTTTTATCTATTAAGTGTGAGGTTGTCGCAATGTCGGTTTCTAAAAAACCTATGGTACTGGTGATTCTGGATGGCTATGGCTATCGCGAAGACAGCCAGGATAACGCCATCTTTAATGCCAAAACCCCGGTAATGGATGCCCTGTGGGCAAAACGTCCGCATACCCTGATTGATGCGTCTGGCCTGGAAGTTGGCCTGCCCGATCGCCAGATGGGCAACTCCGAAGTCGGTCACGTCAACCTGGGCGCGGGCCGCATCGTGTATCAGGACCTGACCCGTCTGGATGTAGAAATTAAAGAGCGTACTTTCTTCGCTAACCCGGTGCTGACCAATGCGGTCGACCAGGCAAAAAATAGCGGCAAAGCGGTTCACATCATGGGTCTGCTCTCTGCGGGCGGTGTTCACAGCCACGAAGATCACATCATGGCGATGGTAGAACTGGCTGCTGAACGCGGCGCGGAAAAAATCTATCTGCACGCTTTCCTTGATGGCCGCGATACCCCGCCGCGCAGCGCTGAACATTCACTGCAGAAATTCGAAGAGAAATTTGCCGCACTGGGCAAAGGCCGCGTAGCGTCCATCATCGGTCGTTACTACGCGATGGACCGCGACAACCGTTGGGATCGCGTTGAACAGGCTTATGACCTGATGACGTTGGCCAAAGGCGAGTTCCAGTTCGCTACGGCGGTTGAAGGCCTGCAGGCTGCTTATGCCCGCGACGAAAACGACGAATTCGTGAAAGCGACCGTGATCCGTGCTGAAGGCCAGGCTGAAGCCGCCATGGAAGACGGCGATACGCTGATTTTCATGAACTTCCGTGCTGACCGCGCGCGTGAAATCACTCGTGCGTTTGTTAATGCTGATTTCGACGGCTTCGCCCGTAAGAAAGTCGTTAACCTCAACTTTGTGATGCTGACCGAATACGCGGCCGACATCAAAACTGCGGTTGCTTACCCACCAGCGTCTCTGGCTAACACCCTTGGCGAGTGGATGGCGAAAAACGACAAAACGCAGCTGCGTATTTCCGAAACCGAAAAATATGCGCACGTGACCTTCTTCTTCAATGGCGGCGTAGAAGAGCCGTTCAAAGGCGAAGATCGCATCCTGATCAACTCGCCGAAAGTGGCGACCTACGATCTGCAGCCGGAAATGAGCTCTGCTGAGCTGACCGAAAAACTGGTTGCGGCGATTGAGAGCGGAAAATACGACACCATCATTTGTAACTACCCGAACGGCGACATGGTTGGTCATACCGGAGTGATGGAAGCAGCGGTTAAAGCGGTTGAAGCGCTGGATCACTGCGTTGAACAGGTCGCGAAAGCGGTTGAATCCGTTGGCGGCCAGTTGCTGATCACCGCAGACCACGGTAACGCAGAGCAGATGCGCGATCCGTCCACCGGTCAGGCGCACACTGCGCACACCAACCTGCCCGTTCCGCTGATTTATGTCGGTGGCAAGAACGTTAAAGCAGTCGAAGGCGGCAAACTTTCTGATATCGCCCCGACGATGCTGACGCTGATGGGTATGGAAATCCCGCAAGAGATGACTGGTAAGCCGCTGTTCATCGTGGAATAATCCCTCCCCATGAGGGGAAAGGCGATTAATACCATCACTCGGGCCGTGAAACCACGTAAGTTTTCAGTCAGGCCCTTGTTCTACGCCAGCGCGCTTAGCGCTGGCGTATTGCTGTGCGCCTTTTCCGCCCACGCGGACGAACGCGACCAGCTCAAATCTATTCAGGCTGATATCGCGGCAAAAGAACGCGCGGTACGCCAACAGCAACAACAACGCGCCACCCTCCTCGCTCAGCTTAAAGCTCAGGAACAAGCCATCGCCGTTGCCGCAAGGCAGTTGCGCGAAACGCAAAACTCACTGGCACAGCTGAATGCGCAAATCGCAGAGATGAACGCAGCACTCGCGAAGCTGGAAAAACAGCGGGCCGCGCAAGAACGCAGCCTGGCAGCCCAACTCGACGCAGCTTTTCGCCAGGGCGAACACACCGGCATTCAGCTCATTCTTAGCGGTGAAGAAAGCCAGCGTGGGCAACGCCTGCAGGCCTATTTCGGCTATCTGAACCAGGCGCGACAGGAAACCATCGCGCAGCTGAAACAAACCCGCGAAGAGGTCGACTCGCAAAAAGCCGAGCTGGAAGATAAGCAGAGCGAGCAGCAGACGCTACTGTACGAACAGCGCGCTCAGCAGGCTAAGCTGGAACAGGCACGTAACGAACGTCAAAAAACGCTTTCGAGTCTGGAATCATCGATTCAACAGGGTCAACAGCAACTGGGCGAAATGCGCGCCAACGAATCCCGTCTGCGCAACAGCATTGCCCGTGCCGAAGCCGCAGCCAAAGCGCGTGCGGAACGTGAAGCACGCGAGGCGCAGGCCGTGCGCGATAAGCAACAGGATGCGTCACGAAAAGGCTCAACCTATAAACCGACCGAAAGTGAAAAATCACTGATGTCGCGTACCGGCGGTTTGGGCTCGCCACGCGGTCAGGCATTCTGGCCCGTTCGTGGTCCAACGTTACATCGTTATGGCGAAAAGCTGCAGGGTGAGCTACGTTGGAAGGGGATGGTTATTGGTGCATCCGAGGGCACCGAAGTTAAAGCCATTGCCGATGGTCGTGTCATTCTGGCGGACTGGCTGCAGGGCTATGGCCTGGTGGTCGTCGTTGAACACGGTAAAGGCGATATGAGCCTGTACGGTTATAACCAGAGCGCACTGGTCAGCGTCGGTACGCAGGTTCGCGCCGGGCAGCCTATAGCACTTGTGGGTAGCAGCGGCGGTCAGGGCAGGCCGGCACTCTATTTCGAAATTCGTCGCCAGGGTCAGGCGGTCAATCCACAGCCGTGGTTGGGAAGATAAGTTTTGCCACAACATTTTCGTCGTCTACTACTCTCTCTCGCCAGTCTGCTGGCCTTCGCAACACCTGTATTTGCTGGCAAACTCGCCATCGTCATTGATGATTTCGGCTATCGCCCACACACTGAAAACCAGGTACTGGCGATGCCTTCTACCATCTCCGTTGCCGTTCTGCCTAACGCCCCACATGCGCGCGAAATGGCAATCAAAGCGCATAACAGCGGGCATGAAGTCTTAATCCATCTGCCAATGGCGCCGCTGAGCAAGCAGCCGTTAGAGAAAGACACGTTACGCCCTGAAATGAGCAGCGAAGAGATTGAGAGGATCATTCGCGACGCGGTAAGCAAAGTACCGAATGCGGTCGGTCTGAACAACCATATGGGCAGCGCGATGACATCCAGTCTTTTCGGCATGCAGAAGGTGATGCAGGCGCTGGAACGCTACGACCTCTACTTCCTGGACAGCATGACCATCGGTAACAGCCAGGCAATGCGCGCAGCGTCAGGCACCGGTGTGAAGGTCATCAAACGCAAAGTCTTCCTGGATGACACACAAAACGAAGCCGATATTCGCCGTCAGTTTAATCGTGCCGTCGAGCTTGCGCGCCGCAACGGTTCCGCAATCGCCATTGGCCACCCTCACCCGTCTACGGTTCGCGTCCTGCAGCAGATGCTGTATAGCCTGCCAGCCGACATCACGCTGGTTCGCCCAAGCAGCTTGCTCAATGAACCACAGGTGGATACCTCCAGACCAAACCTCACGCCACCGAAGAACGGTACGCCAGATGCTCCGCGTAATCCTTTCCGCGGGGTGAAATTATGCAAACCGAAACAGCCGTTAGAGCCGGTGTACGCCAGCCGCTTCTTCAGCGTGCTCGGCGAAAGCATCACCCAAAGCACGCTGGTGCAGTATATGCGCCTGCAGTGGCAGGGCTGGCAATAATCAGTCTTTACTATCCAGCGTTAAATGGGCCAGGCGGCGCGGCGTCAATGATTTATCGCGCCACTGGCTAAAACGGATAGCCCACAACAGCACCTGATAACCCAGCTTAACGCTGCAGATATTACTCACCATACGCTTGAACATACCCGATACAAATACTTCAGCAATCATGCGCTGGCGGATTTTCTCGTCCGGCTCTTTACGTATGCAATGACAAACGCGTAGCGCTTCGTAAATCACCTGCTGTTTGAATTCCGGGTAAATTGGAATGCGTCCGGCGTAGTCGTGATTCATCTTATCCAGCAGACGGGTAATTTTGATGTAGTGGCGCTGGTAAGCGAGGTTTTTCAGCCCGGTGCGCGGCAGACGGCTAACAGATGCGCCGTGCAGGAAGTATTTGTACAGCGGGACTTCCGTGTAACGCGCGCGCTTCGCATTAAACATAAACTCCGTTGTCCAGATAATATCCTGGTGGTGCAGGCCAGACAGGAAGGTCAGCCCCGCGTCGCGGATAGTCTGATGACGATAAACGCCCATCCAGACAACGTGCCGCCAACGGCGGCTGGCTAACGCTTTGCGTAACCAGTCTGGCCCGGTCATCACGCCGGTAGAACGAATACGATCGGTAGGAATGGATGCCCAGGTGTGGCCCGTCTCAGCAATACACCAGTCAGCGTTGCACTGCGCAACATCCAGGTTGTCTTTCAGCGCCATATTCATCAGCGTTTCATACATTTCCGGGTAGGCAATATCATCGCCGTCTACGTACGCGATGTACTCCCCCCTGGCAACTTTCATACCGGTATTGCGCGCCGCAGAAACGCCCCCATTGCGCTGGTGCAGCAGATGAACGTGCGGATAACGATCCGCATAAGACTGAGCAAGCTCCGCAGAGTTATCCGTAGAGCCATCATTAACAATAATGATCTCCAGGTTCTTCCAGGTTTGCGCAATCAGTGAATCCATACACGCAATGAACGGCTCACCCGTGTTGTAAAGCGGCATAATGACGCTCAGGAGACCAGGGGTATAGGTCATATCAAATCCTGCCAAACAGTAGAGTTATCGGCACTTTTTAGCATATTAAGCGGTAGATTTTCAGAAAAAAATATTAATTCTTTAGCGGAAAATGCGCCGGGCAGGAGGAAGCAAAAAAGCCCCGGACGGTAATGATAATCAACATCCGGGGACAACACACAGAATCCACAGGGTGGATACGGTTAATCCCAGCTCAGGATCACTTTCCCTGACTGGCCTGAACGCATCGCGTCAAAGCCCTGCTGGAATTCATCGATGGAGAATCGATGGGTGATGATCGGCGACAAATCCAGACCAGACTGGATCAGTGCAGCCATTTTGTACCAGGTTTCAAACATCTCACGACCGTAGATACCTTTAATAAACAGCCCCTTAAAGATGACTTTGGTCCAGTCGATGGACATATCAGATGGCGGAATACCCAGCATAGCAATACGGCCACCGTGGTTCATGGTGTCCAACATGGCGCGAAACGCTGGCGGCGCCCCGGACATCTCCAGTCCCACATCAAACCCTTCGGTCATACCCAGTTCAGCCATCACGTCGGTCAGATTCTCTTTCGACACGTTGACCGCGCGGGTGATACCCATTTTGCGCGCCAGCTCAAGGCGATACTCATTAACGTCGGTGATCACCACGTGGCGTGCGCCAACGTGCTTCGCGACCGCTGCCGCCATAATACCGATTGGACCCGCACCGGAAACCAGCACATCTTCCCCAACCAGATCGAACGACAGCGCCGTGTGCACTGCATTACCGAACGGATCGAAGATAGACGCCAGGTCGTCGGAGATATTGTCCGGGATTTTAAATGCGTTAAATGCCGGGATCACCAGGTACTCCGCAAAGCAGCCAGGGCGGTTTACACCGACACCTGTCGTATTGCGGCACAGGTGAGTACGTCCACCACGGCAGTTACGGCAATGCCCGCAGGTGATATGACCTTCGCCTGAAACGCGATCGCCGATTTTAAAGCCTTTAACTTCCTGACCGATGCCAACAACTTCGCCGACATATTCATGCCCAACGACCATCGGTACCGGGATGGTTTTTTGCGACCATTCATCCCAGTTATAAATGTGAACGTCAGTCCCGCAGATGGCTGTTTTACGGATTTTAATCAGCAAATCGTTATGACCGACTTCCGGTTCAGGAACGTCGGTCATCCAAATGCCCTCTTCCGCTTTCAGTTTGGATAACGCTTTCATTTCACATCCTCAGGCAATAACGCCCAGTTGTTTACCAATGCGTGTGAACGCCTCAACAGCACGCGTAATCTGCTCAGGGGTATGCGCCGCAGACATCTGGGTACGGATACGCGCCTGGCCTTTTGGAACCACCGGATAGAAGAATCCGGTAACGTAAATCCCCTCTTTTTGCAGCTCGCGGGCGAATGCCTGCGCCACTACTGCATCACCCAGCATAACCGGGATGATCGCGTGATCCGCACCGGCTAACGTAAAGCCTGCGGCAGACATTTGCTCGCGGAACTGACGTGCATTCGCCCACAGGCGATCGCGCAGGTCGCTGCCAGCTTCAACCATTTCCAGCACTTTAATGGAAGCCGCAACAATCGCCGGTGCCAATGAGTTGGAGAACAAATAAGGACGGGAACGCTGACGCAGCCACTCAACAACTTCTTTGCGCGCTGCGGTGTAACCACCGGATGCGCCGCCGAGTGCTTTACCCAGCGTACCGGTGATGATGTCCACGCGACCCATCACGTCACAGTATTCATGGGAGCCACGACCATTTTCGCCGACAAAACCGACGGCATGGGAATCATCAACCATGACCAGAGCGTCGTATTTATCCGCCAAATCGCAAACGCCTTTCAGGTTAGCGATTACCCCATCCATAGAGAACACGCCATCAGTGGCGATCAGGATATGACGAGCGCCCGCTTCACGCGCTTCTTTCAGGCGAGCTTCCAGTTCCACCATATCGTTGTTGGCGTAACGGAAACGTTTTGCTTTACACAGACGCACGCCATCAATGATAGAAGCGTGGTTCAGGGCATCGGAAATAATTGCGTCTTCTGCGCCCAGCAGCGTTTCAAACAGGCCGCCGTTGGCGTCGAAGCAGGAAGAGTAAAGGATGGCATCTTCCATACCGAGGAATGCCGCCAGTTTTTGCTCCAGTTGTTTATGGCTGTCCTGGGTACCGCAAATAAAGCGAACCGAAGCCATACCAAATCCGTGAGAATCCATACCCGCTTTTGCCACAGCAATCAGTTCCGGATGGTTAGCCAACCCCAGATAGTTGTTCGCACAAAAGTTAATAACGTGGCTTCCATCCGCCACGGTAATATCCGCCTGCTGGGCAGATGTAATAATGCGTTCTTCTTTAAACAATCCTTCCGCACGTGCGGTTTCGAGATCGTTCGTTAACTGTTTGTAAAAATCCCCACGCATTTCAATTCTCCAGACTGGGCAAATTTCAGCACATATTACCCAAAGCTATACGTTGATACGAGATGACGCATCATCACTTCTTCAAAATGAAGCATAAATCACGTGTACCCGCACGGCTTATCGGTGAATGGCTGAAGCCTAAGCCATGTAGTGATATGATAGAAGTATTCGTGTCTGAGATTGTCTCTGACTCCATAATTCGAAGGTTACATTTATGATCATCGTTACCGGCGGCGCGGGCTTTATCGGCAGCAACATCGTTAAGTCCCTGAATGATAAAGGCATCACCGACATCCTGGTGGTGGACAACCTGAAAGACGGCACCAAGTTTGTTAACCTGGTGGATCTGAATATTGCTGACTACATGGACAAGGAAGACTTCCTGATCCAGATTATGGCCGGGGAAGATTTCGGCGATATCGAAGCGATTTTCCACGAAGGCGCATGCTCTTCCACCACCGAGTGGGACGGCAAGTATATGATGGACAACAACTATCAATACTCCAAAGAGCTACTGCACTACTGCCTGGAGCGTGAAATCCCGTTCCTGTACGCGTCCTCTGCCGCCACCTACGGCGGTCGCACTTCTGATTTCATCGAATCCCGTGAATATGAGAAACCGCTGAACGTCTACGGCTACTCAAAATTCCTGTTCGACGAGTACGTGCGTCAGATCCTGCCAGAAGCCAATTCGCAGATTGTTGGCTTCCGCTATTTCAACGTCTACGGACCGCGTGAAGGCCACAAAGGCAGCATGGCAAGCGTTGCTTTCCACCTCAACACCCAGCTTAACAATGGCGAAACGCCAAAACTGTTTGAAGGCAGTGAAAACTTCAAACGTGATTTCGTTTACGTAGGCGACGTGGCTGCGGTAAACCTGTGGTTCCTGGAAAACGGGGTTTCCGGCATCTTTAACCTCGGTACAGGTCGTGCGGAATCTTTCCAGGCCGTTGCCGATGCTACGCTGGCGTACCACAAAAAAGGCAGCATTGAGTACATTCCATTCCCGGAAAAACTGAAAGGCCGCTACCAGGCATTTACCCAGGCAGATCTGACGAACCTGCGCGCAGCGGGCTATGACAAGCCGTTTAAAACCGTCGCCGAAGGCGTCACGGAATATATGGCTTGGCTGAACCGCGACGCGTAAGTATGAAAATTTTGGTGGTTGGCCCGTCTTGGGTGGGCGACATGATGATGTCGCAAAGTCTCTATCGCACGCTCAAGGCGCGCTATCCCCAGGCGATAATCGACGTGATGGCACCTGCGTGGTGCCGTCCGTTATTGTCGCGCATGCCAGAAGTCAACGAAGCTATCGCCATGCCGTTGGGGCACGGCGCGCTGGAGATCGGCGAGCGCCGTAAACTCGGCCACAGTCTGCGTGAGAAGCGCTATGACCGCGCTTATGTGCTGCCTAACTCGTTTAAATCCGCTCTGGTGCCATTCTTTGCGGGTATTCCCCATCGTACCGGTTGGCGTGGCGAGATGCGCTACGGTCTGCTAAACGATGCGCGCGTACTGGATAAAGACGCATGGCCACTGATGGTCGAGCGCTATGTGGCTCTGGCTTATGATAAAGGCGTGATGCTGACGGCCAAAGATTTGCCGCAGCCTCTGCTATGGCCACAGTTGCAGGTCAGCGAGGGTGAAAAATCGCTAACCTGTAGCCAGTTCTCCCTTTCAGCCGAACGCCCCATCATCGGTTTTTGCCCAGGTGCGGAATTTGGTCCAGCGAAACGCTGGCCACATTACCACTACGCAGAGTTGGCGAAGCAGTTGATCGATGAAGGCCATCAGATTGTGCTGTTTGGCTCAGCAAAAGACCATGAAGCTGGCAATGAGATCCTGGCAACGCTGAGCACTGAACAGCAAGCCTGGTGCCGTAATCTGGCGGGCGAAACACAGCTGGAACAGGCCGTCATTCTGCTCGCCGCCTGCAAAGCGGTCGTCACCAACGATTCTGGATTAATGCACGTGGCCGCAGCACTGAACCGTCCACTGGTCGCATTGTATGGTCCAAGCAGCCCGGACTTTACGCCCCCGCTTTCCCACAAGGCACGTGTCATTCGCCTGATTACGGGGTATCACAAAGTGCGTAAGGGCGATGCGGCAGAAGGCTATCACCAGAGCCTGATTGACATCACGCCGCAGCGCGTGCTGGAAGAACTCAACGACCTGTTGTTACAAGAGGAAGCCTGACGGATGCGGGTTCTGATCGTTAAAACGTCGTCTATGGGCGATGTGCTGCATACGTTGCCCGCATTAACCGATGCGCAGCAGGCTATTCCGGGTATTCAATTTGATTGGGTGGTGGAAGAAGGGTTCGCTCAAATCCCCTCCTGGCATTCAGCTGTTGACCGGGTTATTCCAGTAGCGATCCGTCGCTGGCGTAAAGCCTGGTTTTCAGCGCCGATTAAAGCCGAGCGTAAAGCGTTTCACGATGCGGTGCGTTTACAGCATTATGACGCAATAATCGATGCTCAGGGTTTAGTTAAGAGCGCCGCGTTGGTGACACGTCTGGCACGTGGCATCAAGCATGGTATGGACTGGAGCACAGCCCGCGAACCGCTGGCGAGTCTGTTTTATAATCGCAAACATCACATAGCCAAACAGCAGCACGCGGTAGAACGTACGCGTGAATTGTTCGCCAAAAGTCTGGGGTATGCTAAACCGCAGTTGCAGGGTGATTACGCGATTGCGCAGCATTTTATGAATGAACATAAGGCTGATGCAGGCCAGTATGCTGTATTTCTGCACGCCACGACACGTGATGATAAGCACTGGCCAGAAGCCAACTGGCGGGAGCTTATTGGCCTGTTAAATAATACCGGCATCCGTATTAAACTGCCCTGGGGTGCTCCTCATGAAGAAGAGCGCGCCAAAAGGCTGGCAGAAGGGTTTCCCTACGTTGATGTCCTGCCGCGAATGAGTCTGGAAGATGTGGCTCGCATTCTGGCGGGGGCAAAGTTTGTGGTGTCGGTTGATACAGGATTGAGCCATTTAACCGCCGCACTGGATCGCCCCAATATTACGTTGTATGGTCCAACAGACCCCGGACTGATTGGGGGATATGGGAAGAATCAATACACACAGCAAAGCCATTCCGGAAAATTGCAGGACCTGGATGCTAACTTAGTCAACATATCGCTAGTTGATAATAATTTGCTTTAACTTTAAGAGATGAACCATGCTTCGCCAACACATGTTTTCTCGCTTTATTTATAGTATAAAAAATAATCCATTCGATTTTATATACTTCTTATTTTACGCTGGGATCCTGGCAACGCTTGCGATGGTGTTGGTCAATCCAGATGAAGCGCTGAAGGTATTTATTTTCTCCACGGCGCTATCTCTACCGCTTATAGGAAAAAATATAAAACATGTGTGCAGTAACAAACAAAACCTGGTTTTACCTGTTATGTTGTTGCTCTTCGGTTTACTCCAGATTATTTGGGTAGAAATATTCAAACAGCCAGGCTCTGCTTTTACCGGAGCCTATAGGTCATACCAGAACGGTGGCAAAGTGATGATTTTTGCCGCACTGGTTATGACCGCTTTGGCATCGCGAGAGCCATGTGCCAACACAACTCGCATCACCAGTATCTGGACAATTCTTACAGCAATAGGTCTGTATCTTTTCGCAGGCTACGAGGTCGCCAGGGCACCAGATATTATGACCTACCGTGTTGCGCTGGGCTTTGAACACCAAACCGGCACAGCCTACGCTCTGACGCTAATTGCATTATTAGCCTCTCAGGCCATTATTAATCTGCGTCTAAAACACACCGTTGCACTCTATCTGTTACATTTTTTGATATCGCTGGCAGTCATCATCACAACGCAAACTCGAGCCGCTATTTTGGTATACCCGATCCTGAGTGTCGGCCTATTCCTGATGTACTATCGTCACAACCGCACCATGCTATTAAGGGCACTGCTGGGTTTTGTAATACTGGTGGGGGCTGCTGCAATCCCCTTAAAACCAGTCATTGAAAGCCGCTATCAGAACTTCCTGGTTGATCTGCACTCTTATAATCAAAACAATAGTAATACTTCTATCGGCGCGAGACTGGCGATGCAACGGGCAGGTATTGAAGCCGGGAAAGTGCACCACTGGGGACAGTCACTCGAACAACGCGGAGCAGAAATTCAGCGACTTGCGGTGCAGGACACCTCGCTGCAAGGGGCACTGGTCTTCATTGATGTCCACCTGCATAACGAAATGGTTGATACCTTCTCACTAAAAGGCATCCCTGGTGTTGTTGTGCTACTCTTGCTCTATACTGCCATGTTTTTAATAGCTTACTGGCAACGTAGTCCTCTGTTGTCCGTCGTCTCAGGCGCTATCGCAGTCTATGGCTTGAGTGATTTATTATTATATGCCAAAGGTGAAGCCCTGAGCAGCGTGCTGGCGTTATGTGTAGCAGCAGTACTGAGCTCGAATCCAACAAGAGAACGATGCCATGGTTAACGCTTCCGGTTATTTACTGAGCATTATTATACCTACATACAACAACGCTGAACTCATCACAGCGACGTTGGCGTCTATACATCAGAGCATCACAGATGATGTGGAGGTAATAATTGTTAATGATGGCTCTACGGATTTAACCGAAGAGCGTATAAATGCGTTTTACCGCGAAAAAGATTGTCATAACGTTAAGTATATAAGTCAAAAAAATCAGGGTGTTGCAATCACCCGTAATGTTGGGCTTGCTCATGCGACAGGGAAATATATTGGCTTTGTAGACAGTGATGATATTGTCTGCCAGAATTATTTTACAATTCTCCTGCCTAAGTTAAGAGACGAAAAATATGACATCATCGAATTTAACTTAACTCGAGATATAAACAATTTGTATAAGAACGCGCCGAAAATGGAAAACAACATTACCCAGCGCGAAATAATCTTATCAGATGACAATTACGCCCCTCTATTACCAACATTCAAGGCAGGGCAATGGCATCTGATGACAAAAATCTTTCACCGCAATATCATTGGTAGCGATAAGTTCGAGGAACATCGCCGCTACGAAGACATGATTTTTTGCCCATTCCAGTATTTTAAATGCCATAAGATTCTAAAAATCGAGAATAAGTTATATTACTACCGAGTAAACGATAAAAGTATTACCGAGAACATTATTGATAGTGACGCTGACAGCATCTTCTTTGCTATGCGAAAAATGTATAACTATATTAATGAAAATAGATCCAAGCGTACTGTTGCGACATTTATGATTATCAATTGCTTTCTCGAAGGACGTAAACTGTTACGCAAGAAAAAAGGCTATTATCGCTATAGCGAGAGTATGCTAAATGACATTCAGAATGCACTTGCATGCTGCGATACGAAAATCGTTAAGAAGAAAATAATTCTGAAGATGAAATATCCCCATATCGATCGTTCTATTTCTGAAACAAGATATAAGATAATATCTGCTTGCAAAAGCTTATTCTTGCGAAAGGGATTTTAACATGTTTGAAAAAGTTGACCGGATTCTTATTTGCAAGCTCAAGTTTTATGGGGATGTTCTGCTAACTACGCCTGTCATTGCCAGCATTCGGGCACGTTATCCACAAGCGGAGATCGATCTGTTGCTCTATAAAGATACCAAAGCAATCTTAGCCGCCCATAAAGATATCAATAATTTTTATCTGATTGAGAAAAAGCAAGGCCTGCTGTCAACAGTGAAAAATTACCTTTCAGTACGTAAACAACTGAAGAAAAATCACTACGACCTGATCGTTAACCTCACCGAACAATGGCCGATCGGCGCTCTTATAGCGTCTTTGCGTTGCCCTTCAATTGCTTTTGAGCGCGAAAAAGATCAGTGGAACCGACTTTTTACGCGAGTAACGCCATCCATTGGAACACATATTGTTGAACAAAATTTATCTATTCTAAAAGGTATCGGGTTTAGCGAAACAGAACTGAAGAAAGAGATGTCTCTTTGTTATCGCCCTGACGACTATCAACATTTAGTTACCCTACTCCCGGAATTGCCTTCACAAAAATATGTCGTTATTCAACCCACTGCCAGACAAGAGTTTAAATGCTGGGACGATGAAAAATTCGCGCATGTTATAGACCACCTTCATCGGCGTGGTCTGCATGTTTATCTTACCTGTGGGCCAGCGCTAAGTGAGCAGCAGCAGGTTCAGCGCATTGCTGAACTGTGTCAATCTTCCCCTGATCTGACGCTGGCAGGTAAAACCACCTTTTTACAGTTGGCTGCATTGATCGATCATGCCGTTCTGTACATTGGCGTCGATTCTGCTCCTATGCATATGGCAGCGGCGCTAAAGACACCGCAGGTCTGCCTGTTTGGCGCCACCAATTATCAACAGTGGAAGCCATGGTCGGATAAAGCTTTATTGATTTGGGCTGGCGATTATCATCCGATGCCTTCTCGAGATAAACTCGACAGATCTAAAAAATATCTAACATGGATACCGGAGCAAGCTGTGATTGACGCTATCGATAAGGTACTTCATGATAGTGACAATATAAAAGGTAATGAGAAAGCATAAATGGACAGCAAAAAAAACGTTATTAACATTGCTTACTGTACAGATGCCAATTATCTGGAATATGTAGCAGTGTCCATTATGTCTGTCATAATGAACAACCCGGGGCAGGATCTGTCATTCTTCGTCTTTGTCTATGACGTTACAGATGAAGAAATCAATAAACTACGTTCTACCAGTGATAAAATTCAGGTTATCAATATCGATAAGGAAGAGATTGAAAAGTATAACAATGACTTTGCAATCAAACACCTGAACCGTTCAATCTATATGCGATTAGCGGTCCCACGACTGCTTAGGGATAAGGTAGAGTCTTTTATCTATTTAGATGCAGACACACTGTGCTTCGACAGCATTCATGAAATTAATAACATTGACATTAGTGAAGTTATTTGTGCCGTCAGTCATGATTCGTTTGATAATAGTAGCAACAAAAATGCGAAACGATTAAATTTAACGACAGATTTTTATTTCAACTCCGGATTTATGTATATTAATATCAAAAAATGGACTGAACACAATATTGAAATAAAAGCTAACCAAATATTGTTCGATCGGGTCAAAAATCTCCCTTATCCGGATCAAGATGCTCTGAACATTGCTATTAATGGCAATGTTAAATTTATTGATAACAAATGGAATTTTTTATTTAACTGGTTTACTGAACAACAGAAAGAGACCTTCTTTTTTCAAAAAGATACTCTACCACGTATTATCCATTTCACCGGTGGAAGGAAACCCTGGTATAAAGAACACACTGGGCTTTCACAGCAACTTTATCTTTTCTACCATCATTTCACGCCATGGCGAAATACTGAACTACGGTCTTATGCTCCACGTATGAGGCCTACTGATTATCGTGTTTACTCACGTCAGGAAGCCCAAAAGGGAAATTACTATGCCTCTCTCAAATGGTATATGAAATACCTTAAGACTAAATTACGTTAATAAAAAACTCCCTTACGGGAGTTTTTTATTATTTTTTTAATTTTTCACGCAAATAACCAATATAACTGATTACTGAGGCGAAATACTTCCCTTGTAACCTTTCATGGCGTGACTTCTTTTTGTACTGTTTTGGCGTTCTGGCAGGTAGCAGTGGAACTGTCGCCCACGGAGAAGCCTTCCAGGCTTCAACAAAGTACTGTGCTGAAGGATAGTTAGCCCATGAATTCCAGGGTTTAGTTACACCAACATAATGAATAAGAATAGTGTCATTGGTGATGTATTCTTTATATCGAGAAGTGTCTTTACTCTTTAACTCTTGTTTAATGCCATATATTGCATCGTAGATTCTAGGTAGAAAAATGGTTTTCCCTAAAAACATAATATTCAAAACATCCTGATCAAGAAACGCAAATTTCTTGGTTTTGTCCAACAGAATAGAAAATGCTTTAGCGAAAAACTGTTGTTCCTTCCACTTCTTTAAATTAGCAAAAATAACACCAGCATTAAAATATTGCTCAACAAATTCCGGAACGTTAAGTCGAGTGGCAGCATATGAACGACTGTCATCAATATCTTGAATAACTGCAGCCACATGATGCTCAAACTGAATTTTTGTTAATTCAATCAACGACCCTTTACATACCACATCGGCATCTATATATAATAAATTATCAATTTTTTCACTAAGATACTCAAATGCAATAAACCTAAAATAGGTCGCATAAGACCACGCATTCCCGCATGGCAAAACCTTTAATCCTTCAGCATTCATCACATAAACAGTTATATTCGTTGAATACTGCTTTGCTAATATTTCTAATTTTTGCTGATAGTCTGAGTCAATATAATCAGTAAAAAGATGAAAATGAATATTGATATCTTGATTATGTAGTAAAACGGACGACATCGAAACCGCCGCGCCAAACATAAAGTTCTGATCAACCCCCCAGGCGATATTGAGCTGTGGTTTTTGTTCTTTTGGAGCACCAAAGAACTCAATGGTATCCTTGATAGACTGATGACAATCAAAATTCATGTACTACACCTTTTCAATATGCTATCTGACAATTATATGCACAACTAACTAGTGTGACCGTGCGTTATGTAGCTTATTTTTTATATACATTACATGACTAAGCACCGAACGGATATATTTACGTTGTGCCCTTTCATGCCGTGACTTGCGTTTATATAGTTTTGCCGTATTTGCATTTAATAAAGATTTTTCCGCCCATGCTGATTTTTTATAGGCATCTATAAAAAACTTGGCTACCGGGTATTTGGCCCATGAATGCCATGGCTTAGTAACACCGACATAGTGTATTAATACCGTATTATCGGTTATGAAATTCTGATATAGTTTATCATTCTTATTTTTTAATTCCTGATCTACACCATAAATACAGTTAAAATCTCTTCTCAGGAAAATAACATTACCGACAAACAAGATGTTCAGCACATCCTGATCAAAATAAAGAAGCTCTTTTTGACGTTTGTCTAAAATGGAAAATGCTTTAGTCAACAACTGCTGTTCACGCCACACTTCGAGATTGGCAAATACCACGCCAGAGTTAAAGTAACCGTTACTCAGTTCAGGAATGCCGAGCCTGTTGCCGGATTTAATACGCACATCATCGATATCATTGATGACAGCCGCATATTCCCCACAGAAATTAATCTCCGTAAGCTCTTGCAATGAACCTTTACAGATAACATCGGCATCAAGATACAGTACAGAGCTTAGCTCCGTACTTAAATATTCAAATGCAAGATAACGATAGTACATCGCATAAGTCCATGATTTCGTACTCGGTAGTTCACGAAATACCGCGTTATCGAACACAAGAACCGTCACAGTCGTACTATACATTTGGGTCAGGCGTTTTACACTCTCCAGATAATCGTCATCTATATAGTCTGTTGCTATATAAAAGTGAATATCAATATCAGGGTTATTCACTAATACTGAGGTCATTGAAATGCCAGAGCCAAATAAAAAATTACGGTCGACACCATACGCAACACTTAGTTTTTTACTCTTCTCATGCGTAGAGCTGTCTATGACGTGTTTTTGAATAACTAGCTTCTGGAAATCAATGTTCATAATAAAATGGCCTCAAACTTTATATGTGATTTATAGCGCTTTTCTTATTGTTCTTCGTCTTATTTTTTGCGCTTTTGTGACAGCCTGTTCAAACAACCTGACTTCCTGACGAAAGATTTCACGAAGTGGCATCGAAAAATAGACACGTAAAAAACGGTAGATATCTCTGGACGTCAGACCGATCTCAAGTGAAGAGAAGTAGAGTCCGATCAAGTCCTTGTCTCGCCAGCGGCGCGGTACATGTTGACGAATTTGTGCACGATGCAGATCGATTACGGAAAGTTTGATATCCGCAATATTTTCTGGCATCGGTTGTTGGAGCAAAAAATGGCAAATATAGCAATCCCGATGATTTACTCCACCCCGATGCATTTTACCCACCATTTCTGCCACACGGGTAATAATGGTCCGTTTTAATACAAAATCAGGACGCTCAACTCCCCACCCGGCACAAAAATCTTCAAGGCTGATGGCGGGAGAAAGGTCCTCAGTGATGATAAACGAGGTTCGCTCTAACGGATTCAGACCTTTTTGACCAAATGCAACCCCTGTCATAGTATCAACATTCAGTTCTTTTAAGCGGTGAATCGCCAGCCACTCACGGTCGGCACCCAGTACAGGCATACGCAGAGATATAAGGTTCTTCACCACTTCTTTAAGCGTGGTTCCATGATGATATTTAAGAAAATAACCCTTTCCCATCATCTCAAAACGTAGGGTACGCCGTGTTTCCAGAGCGCGAAAAACCTCACCATCCAGCTTAGTGACTTCAGTAAACGGGTCTTTTCCTTGCCACTGCGTGGCAAATGGTTCTTTTAATTCAATCATTCTTAGGACCTAAAATGATATCTGCAGCTTTATCTGCCAGGCTGTAGAGATCTTCTGTATCAGCAAAATGCCGCGCGTTCCCGGCCCAACGACTTCTCTGCTCATTATTTTGCAGCGCATCGAAAAGTGCTGTATTCAGATTTTCCTGCTCAAAAGGTTCAGGAATCACCACCCCACATTGTGCGGCGTTGATATAACCCGCATAGCCGCAAACTTCGGTAGTTAATACCGGTAGCCCGGCAACTACAGCTTCTAGTAAGACAATACCGGCAGCTTCCTGTACAGCGGGGTGAAGTAATAAATCAGCAGCAGACATCAATTCTGCGACATCGTCTCGCCCCGAGAAGAACTGCACTTGTTCTTCAACCCCCAATTGACGAGCCTGAGCGCGATAGCGATCGGCCTTATCCTGACCAACAACCATCAATCGCGTGCGGTGGCGGATGACATCAGGCAAAGAAGCCAACGCCTGTAATGTTCTTGGCACGCCTTTGCGTTTGAAATCGGAACCTACCTGTAAGAGTAAGTACTGATCGAGACCAATACCGTTTTTTTCTCTGACAACCTGCCGGCTGTTTTCAGGTTGTTGGCTGTACTTTCGGTCAGGATAGATTCCTGGTGGCAGGATACAAAAACGCTGGCTCTCAGTTTGGTAATGATGTTTGAAGTCACCAATTTGCTTATCGGTTAACATCAAAAGCGTAGTGCCGGCACCCCGCTGAAATACAGCTTGTTCAAATGCAGAATAGTGTCGGTACCTGCTAGTCAATTTGTAGAAAAAGCCTTTCTCGCGGGCGACCTTTTCTGCATAGCAAACGTCCGCAGCGTAATACACATCCAACCCAGGCATTTTATTAAAACCAACGACACGATCGACGGGATGTTGAGTTAAATAATTCTGAACTCACTGATAATATTGCTCGTTTTTCCCATGATTCGTTCTGGATGTGACGGGGACGAGTATAATCTCCAGCCCTTTCGGACGCTCGCCCTGCCATGACTGGGTAAATACCTGAACATGATGGCCACGAGAAGCAACCGTCAGCGCTACCCGCAAGAAATCACGTTGTAACCCACCATAGGGAAAATACTTGTACAAACAAAAAGCAATATTCATGCATTAATATCCGCATCGCGTCGCCAGGCATGTCAGGTTTGAAGCATCAGAATCGTGTAATCCTTGCCTAAAGCATCCAAAGATGACTTTCTGTGCTTTCGAAACGTTTCTGCCCGCTAGCTACCTGAAATTGCGCAGTAGTATATCATTTATTATCACGCATTCCGAAATGAATATTTTTTGAACAAAATACAAAATAAACCATGAAAAACATACAGATAAAAAAGACACCAGTTCATCAGAAAACGCACACCGCACAAGAGGTTAAGACATATAAATGCGGCCATGTGCATTTTTGAAATAGCCATCAGCGAAATCGGTCCCTCACCAATTCCATCGTTTTGATACAACCTGGATAAAAATGATGGTAAAGCCATAGTTAAATACATAGAATCCCCAGCACATTCATAAGTCAGCTACTATTATGCTCGAATTGCTTTACACCGCCCTTTTCTACCTTATTCAGCCTTTGATCTGGATACGGCTTTGGGTGCGCGGACGTAAGGCTCCGGCCTACCGTAAACGCTGGGGCGAACGCTACGGCTTTTATCGCCGCCCGCTAAAACCTGGCGGCATCATGCTTCATTCGGTTTCTGTGGGCGAAACGCTGGCTGCAATCCCATTAGTTCGCGCTCTGCGACATCGTTATCCCGACTTGCCGATCACGGTAACCACCATGACGCCAACCGGTTCCGAGCGCGTACAATCTGCTTTTGGCACTGACGTTCAGCACATTTATTTGCCATACGATTTACCGGATGCCCTGAACCGTTTTCTGAATAAAGTTGACCCCAAACTGGTGTTAGTTATGGAAACCGAGCTGTGGCCAAATCTGATCGCGGCACTCCATAAGCGCCACATTCCTCTGGTCATTGCCAACGCACGTCTTTCTGCTCGTTCAGCCGCTGGTTATGCGAAATTAGGTAAATTTGTTGGCAGACTACTGCGTCGAATTACGTTGATTGCCGCACAAAACGAAGAAGATGGCGCACGTTTTATTACGCTTGGCGCCAGAAGCAATCAAGTCACCGTTACTGGCAGCCTGAAGTTTGATATATCCGTCACACCGCAACTGGCCGCAAAAGCGGTGACATTACGTCGTCAATGGGCGCCTCACCGCCCGGTATGGATTGCAACCAGCACCCACGACGGTGAAGAAAGCATCATCATTGCCGCTCATCAGGCGTTATTAAATCAGTTCCCGAATCTTTTATTGATTCTGGTTCCCAGACATCCTGAACGGTTCCCGGATGCCATTAACCTCGTACGCCAGGCTGGACTAAGCTATACCACTCGTTCTTCGGGTGAAGTTCCATCATCAGGTACTCAGGTTGTGATCGGCGATACTATGGGTGAGCTGATGTTGCTGTATGGCATTGCCGACCTTGCTTTTGTCGGCGGTTCACTGGTTGAACGTGGTGGACACAACCCGCTGGAAGCGGCAGCGCATGCTATTCCGGTGTTGATGGGACCACATACGTTTAATTTTAAAGATATTTGCGCCCGTCTCGAACAGGCAAGCGGATTGATCACCGTCACCGACGCAACTACGCTGGTGAAAGAGGTCTCTTCCTTACTGACCGATGCAGATTATCGTAATTTTTATGGCCGTCACGCAGTTGAAGTTCTGTATCAAAATCAGGGCGCGCTACAGCGTCTGCTGCAACTGCTGGAACCTTACCTGCCACCCAAAACGCATTGAGGCAAGTCATGCAAAAACGGGCGATTTATCCAGGAACCTTTGATCCTATTACTAACGGCCACCTTGATATCGTGACGCGTGCGACAAGCATGTTTGATCACGTGATTCTGGCGATTGCCGCAAGCCCCAGTAAAAAGCCGATGTTTACTCTGGAAGAGCGCGTTGAGCTGGCACAACAGGCAACGGCACATCTTGGCAATGTGGAAGTGCTGGGATTCAGCGATCTGATGGCAAACTTTGCCCGTGATAATCAGGCGAACATTCTGATCCGTGGCCTGCGCGCGGTAGCCGATTTTGAGTATGAAATGCAGCTGGCTCATATGAACCGCCACCTCATGCCACAGCTGGAAAGCGTTTTTCTGATGCCATCTAAAGAGTGGTCATTTATCTCATCGTCACTGGTGAAAGAAGTTGCCCGCCACCAGGGTGACGTGACGCACTTTTTGCCGGAAAACGTCCATCAGGCATTAATGAGTAAACTGAAGTAATGCACCAGGCCGGATGCAACATCCGGCCAGCAATGAAACTATTTCTGACAGCGACGACAATAGAACGTTGTACGCTGGGCGTGTTTTGTCGCAACAATCGGTGCGCCACATGCGCGGCAAGGTTCACCTTCTCTCCCATAGACCTGCAGCTCCTGGGCAAAATAGCCAGGCTTACCATCACTTTGCAGAAAGTCCTTCAGCGTCGTCCCACCCTGCTCGATAGAACGCAGCAACACCGCCTTGATAACGCGTACCAGCAATTCACACTCATCTTTCGACAGTGATGACGCAAGACGGTCAGGATGAATCCCAGCCGCAAATAGCGACTCGCTGGCGTAGATATTACCCACACCCACCACCAGTTTGTTATCCATCAGCCAGGGTTTAATCGCCGTTTTCTTCTTCGCACATTTCTGCTGTAGATAATTGGCGTTGAAATCATCGCTCAGCGGCTCAGGGCCAAGATGAGCGAGGACATTATGTCCTTCCAGTTCTTTAGTCCACAGCCAGGCGCCAAAGCGGCGGGGATCGGTATAACGCAGAACTTTGCCGTTGCTCATCACTAAGTCAACGTGGTCGTGCTTGTCTGCCGGAAGCTCTTCAGGAAGGATACGCAAGCTACCCGACATCCCCAGATGAATGATTATCCAGCCATCCGCCAGTTCTAGCAGCAGGTATTTCGCGCGCCGCTGTACGCTGAGGACAGGTTGATCACTCAGACGATAGATTTCCTCAGATACTGGCCAACGCAAACGACCGTTACGCACCGTCGCGTGCATAATCGTTGCCCCCACCAGATGCGGCTCAATACCACGGCGGCTGGTTTCGACTTCAGGTAATTCAGGCATAGTATCTCCGGCGGTATGTCAGGTCTCATTAATATGGGGACGGCCAGAAAACAAAAAACCCCGCCGAGGCAGGGTTTTTCTTTACATCAAAACGAAAATTATTTGATTTTCGCTTCTTTGTATAAAACGTGCTGACGAACAACTGGATCGAACTTTTTCAGTTCCAGTTTTTCCGGCTTAGTACGTTTGTTCTTCGTAGTGGTATAGAAGTGACCAGTACCAGCAGAAGAAACCAGCTTGATTTTCTCACGAATACCTTTAGCCATGATTTATTTCCTCTTAGTACTTAGTACTTTTCGCCACGGGCACGCAGTTCAGACAGAACTGTTTCGATGCCTTTCTTATCAATAACACGCATACCTTTAGCAGATACACGCAGGGTGACAAAACGCTTCTCGCTCTCAACCCAAAAACGGTGAGAGTGCAGGTTAGGCAGGAAACGGCGTTTAGTCGCGTTCAGTGCGTGGGAACGGTTGTTACCGGTCACCGGACGCTTGCCAGTAACTTGGCAGACTCGGGACATGTCTATTCTCCAAAAATCAAATTAGCTCGAGCTTCGTATGGGGTATTGGCGCCTCGTCAGGCTTCTCAGCCCGGTTATCGCAGTTCAATACACTTAATCTTTCAATGTTGCCTCGTCATTGGACGCAACAAGAATGATTTTGCGTATTTGCGAACTCTCGATTGCCAGGCCCAAATGCCAAACCCGAGATTCTCAAAGGTGGCGTAGTATACGCTGAGTCAGCGATGTGCTCAAGTCCCGAACAGACAAAGATCCCGATGGATCGCGTAAAGTGCGTTAAATCCAACCGCGTTCCGCAAAAGAAACGTACTCTCCGCGCCCAATGACCAGATGATCAAGCACCCGGATATCCATGAACTGACAGCATTTCACAACACGCTCGGTGATGAGTTTATCTGCTTTACTCGGCTCTGCACACCCCGAAGGGTGATTATGCGCAAGGATCACCGCAGAAGCATTCATTTTTATCGCTTCACGGACAATTTCTCTCGGATGTACCTCGACATGGCTAAGCGTACCGGAAAAAAGTTTGCTGTGTTTAATCACGCGATGTTGAGAATCCATAAAGATCACCAGAAAGATCTCGCGTTCCTCTTGCGAAAGCTGGCTTTGCAGAAATTCACGCGCCATTTCCGGACTAAGTAGAGCCCGCTCCTCTATCACTCGCACGTTGTAGTAGCGTCTTGCCAGCTCCGCAATCCCCTTCAACTGTGCGTACTTCGCGATACCGATTCCCTGAACATAGCTAAAATCCATGTAATCAGCAGACAACAGGCCATACAGCGACTCAAAATGCTGAAGCATCTCTTTCGCCAGCGTAAGCACATCTTTACCCTGCATGCCGGTACGTAAAAAAAGAGCCAAAAGCTCAACATCGGTCAGAGAACTGGCCCCCTGCGCCAATAGCTTTTCCCGGGGCATCATACTTCCTGTATTTTCCATGCTTCTCCCTCCTCTCGCGTCCGCATAGTGGCATAACACCGACGGTGATTCGACGCGTTGTTTTCACTTCTTCGTAGCGCCTCGCAAAGTGGAGCACGGTCAAAAGCACGACAAATTGCGGATTGTGATAAAATATCCGCCTTCTGGTGAAACCCAACAGGAAAGATCATGATGAGCCTGGCCGGTAAAAAAATCGTACTTGGCGTCAGTGGCGGTATTGCTGCGTACAAGACCCCTGAGTTGGTGCGTCGTTTACGGGAACGCGGCGCTGACGTCCGCGTGGCGATGACCGAAGCGGCAAAAGCATTTATTACTCCCCTGAGTTTACAGGCGGTTTCAGGTTATCCCGTTTCCGACAGCCTGCTTGACCCCGCAGCCGAAGCCGCGATGGGCCACATTGAGCTGGGGAAATGGGCCGATTTGGTCATCCTGGCACCCGCTACAGCAGACCTGATTGCTCGTGTCGCCGCAGGTATGGCCAACGACCTGGTGTCAACGATTTGTCTGGCAACGCCTGCTCCTGTTGCTGTACTGCCAGCCATGAACCAGCAGATGTATCGCTCTGCCGCGACCCAGCACAATCTGGGTATTCTTGCCTCACGCGGTTTGCTCATTTGGGGTCCTGACAGCGGTAGTCAGGCATGTGGTGATATCGGCCCAGGACGTATGCTGGATCCGTTAACGATTGTGGATATGGCGGCAGAACATTTTTCACCTGTCAACGATCTGCAACATCTCAACATCATGATTACGGCGGGTCCAACGCGTGAACCGCTTGATCCCGTGCGTTATATTTCCAACCACAGTTCCGGGAAGATGGGGTTTGCGATCGCGGCCGCTGCCGCAAAGCGCGGGGCAAACGTCACACTGGTATCGGGTCCGGTTTCGTTATCCACACCACCATTTGTTCAACGGGTTGATGTGATGACCGCGCTGGAAATGGAAGCCGCTGTGCAGTCTACGGTGCAACAACAGCATATTTTTATCGGCTGCGCTGCAGTCGCTGATTATCGCGCTGAAACTGTCGCCCACGAAAAAATAAAAAAACAAGCGACGCAGGGCGATGAATTAACAGTAAAAATGGTCAAAAATCCGGACATTATCGCCGGTGTTGCCGCACTGGATGTTAACCGTCCTTTTGTCGTTGGGTTTGCCGCCGAAACAAATAATGTGGAAGAATATGCCCGGCAAAAACGCATCCGCAAAAACCTTGATGTGATCTGTGCGAACGACGTTTCGCTGTCAACTCAAGGGTTTAACAGCGATAGCAACGCATTACACCTTTTTTGGCAGGATGGAGACAAAGTCTTACCGCTTGAGCGTAAAGAACTCCTGGGCCAATTATTACTCGACGAGATCGTGACCCGTTATGATGAAAAAAATCGACGTTAAGATTCTGGACCCGCGCGTAGGGCAACAATTTCCGCTCCCGACGTACGCCACTTCTGGTTCTGCCGGACTTGACCTGCGTGCTTGTCTTGATGACGCCGTAGAGCTGGCGCCGGGCGCAACAACGCTGGTGCCAACCGGGTTAGCTATCCACATTGCCGATCCTTCTCTGGCAGCGGTAATGCTCCCTCGCTCCGGGCTGGGCCATAAGCACGGTATCGTGCTGGGCAATCTGGTTGGTTTGATTGATTCCGACTACCAGGGCCAACTGATGGTGTCCGTCTGGAACCGTGGTCAGGACAGCTTCACTATTGAGCCGGGCGAACGTATCGCGCAGATGGTATTTGTACCGGTCGTGCAGGCTGAATTTAATCTGGTGGAAGAGTTTGAAGCCACCGATCGTGGCGAAGGTGGCTTCGGCCATTCCGGGCGCAAGTAACCCGCAGAAAAGCATCCCATAGCGTAATAACGCAATAACACACCGCAAACAACAGTTTGCGGTCGCTGTGTGGATGCCTGCCTGGCAAGAGCTTATTTTCAGGGGTATTTTGTAACATGGTAGAAAAGCAAACTGCGAAAAGGAATCGTCGCGAAGAAATACTTCAGTCTCTGGCACTGATGCTTGAGTCCAGCGATGGTAGCCAACGCATCACCACAGCAAAGCTGGCAGCCTCAGTTGGCGTATCCGAAGCGGCATTGTATCGCCATTTCCCCAGCAAGACCCGTATGTTCGATAGCCTGATTGAGTTTATCGAAGATAGTCTGATTACGCGTATCAATCTGATTTTGAAAGATGAAAAAGACACCAACGCGCGTCTGCGTCTGATCGTTCTGCTGATTTTAGGGTTTGGTGAGCGTAATCCAGGCCTGACACGAATTCTGACCGGACACGCGTTGATGTTCGAGCAAGACCGTCTGCAAGGTCGCATTAACCAACTTTTTGAGCGCATTGAAGCGCAGTTGCGCCAGGTTCTGCGAGAAAAAAGAATGCGTGAAGGTGAAGGCTACACCGTGGATGAAACGCTGCTGGCCAGCCAGTTACTGGCTTTCTGCGAAGGTATGCTGTCTCGGTTTGTACGTAGCGAATTTAAATACCGCCCAACGGATGATTTTGACACCCGCTGGCCGTTGGTTGCCGCTCAATTGCAGTAGCGATTTCGTCTTGTCCAGCCTACGGGGTTACGTAGGCCGGATAAGCGCAGCGCCATCCGGCAGTTCTTAAACGCCGTACGCTTCGCGATAGGCCCGTACTGCCACCAGATGCTCCGCCATCTCTGGTTTCTCTTCCAGATACGCAATCAGATCTTTCAGGGTAATGATAGAAATCACCTTGCAGCCATAATCGCGTTCCACTTCCTGAATCGCGGAAATCTCGCCGCGACCGCGTTCCTGACGATCGAGAGAAATCAGTACCCCCGCCAGGGTGGCGCCATTCGCCTGGATAATTTCCATCGACTCACGAATCGCCGTACCTGCGGTGATAACATCATCCACCAGCATCACACGTCCCTCTAGTGCGCTACCGACCAGATTGCCGCCTTCACCGTGGGTCTTCGCCTCTTTACGGTTAAAGCAGTACGGCAAATCTTTATCGTGGTGTTCCGCAAGTGCTACAGCCGTAGTAGTCGCAATCGGAATACCTTTGTAGGCAGGGCCAAACAGCAAATCGAACTCAATACCGGAATCCACCAGCGCTTCGGCATAAAAACGGCCTAACAGTGCCAGGTCGCGCCCGGTATTAAACAGCCCGGCGTTGAAGAAATAGGGGCTTTTGCGCCCGGATTTCAGCGTAAATTCGCCAAACTTTAGTACCTGCTTGCTAAGCGCAAACTCAATAAACTGGCGCTGATACGGTTTCATGGATTCGCTCCTCATCTCACTTTATTACAGACAAAAAAAAGGCGACTCATCAGTCGCCTTTAAAATCAATTTTCTAACGCCGCCTTCTGCGTCGCTACAATGGATTCGATTCCCCCTCGGGCCAATGCCAGTAGGGTGAGAAGTTCTTCATGGCTGAACGGTTCGCCTTCCGCCGTACCCTGAACCTCTATAATGCGACCGTCCTCAGTCATCACTACGTTCATGTCGGTTTCAGCAGCAGAGTCTTCAACGTACTCAAGGTCACAGAGTGCTTCACCGTTCACAATGCCCACGGAAACCGCGGCGACCATCCCTTTCATCGGGTTAGTTTTCAGCTTACCGCTCGCCACCAGCTTGTTCAGCGCATCAGCCAACGCAACGCATGCGCCGGTAATTGATGCGGTGCGCGTACCGCCATCGGCCTGAATAACATCGCAGTCCAGCGTAATTGTGAATTCGCCGAGCGTTTTCAGGTCAACAGCTGCGCGCAGCGCGCGGGCGATCAGACGCTGGATTTCCATGGTACGACCGCCCTGCTTACCTTTTGCCGCTTCACGGGCGTTACGGGTGTGCGTAGCGCGTGGCAGCATGCCATATTCTGCGGTGATCCAGCCCTGGCCCTGACCTTTCAGAAAACGCGGTACGCCTTCATCAATAGAGGCGGTACACAGCACTTTGGTATCACCAAATTCGACCAGCACGGAGCCTTCAGCGTGTTTTGTATAATTACGGGTCAGGGTGACGGGACGCACCTGATTGGCACTACGACCTGCTGGACGCATGATAAAATCTCCGGCTTGAAACGAATGTGGCTGCGCATTATACGGACTTCCGACTGTTATTCCTATCCTGACAAGACGCGGATGGCTATAATCCTCCCATCTCATCTTTAAAAACAGGAACGTCTATGATCCGCAGCATGACCGCCTACGCCCGGCGTGAAATCAAGGGTGAATGGGGTAGCGCCACCTGGGAAATGCGCTCGGTAAACCAGCGTTATCTGGAAACTTATTTTCGCCTGCCGGAGCAGTTCCGTAGTCTCGAACCCGTTGTTCGCGAACGTATTCGCACGCGTCTGACGCGCGGTAAAGTCGAATGTACGCTGCGTTTTGAGCCTGATGCCAGCGCGCAAGGCGAGCTGATTCTGAATGAAAAACTCGCTAAACAGCTCGTTAGCGCTGCTAACTGGGTCAAAATGCAGAGCGATGAAGGTGAAATCAACCCGGTTGATATCCTGCGCTGGCCAGGCGTAATGGCTGCCCAGGAGCAGGATCTGGACGCCATTGCCGCCGAAATCCTCGCCGCGCTTGACGGTACGCTGGATGACTTCATCGTTGCGCGTGAAACCGAAGGTCAGGCGCTGAAGGCGCTGATCGAGCAGCGTCTGGAAGGCGTCAGTGCTGAAGTCACAAAAGTGCGTGCTCATATGCCGGAAATCCTGCAATGGCAGCGCGAGCGTCTGGTAGCCAAACTGGAAGACGCCCAGGTACAGTTGGAGAATAACCGCCTTGAGCAAGAACTGGTGCTGATGGCGCAGCGTATCGATGTGGCAGAAGAATTAGATCGTCTGGAAGCCCACGTCAAAGAAACCTACAACATTCTGAAGAAAAAAGAGGCGGTTGGCCGTCGTCTGGACTTCATGATGCAGGAATTCAACCGTGAGTCGAACACTCTGGCATCGAAGTCTATCAATGCCGAAGTGACGAATTCCGCGATTGAACTGAAGGTACTGATCGAGCAAATGCGCGAGCAGATTCAGAACATCGAGTAAGCAGCCATTCTACGTAGCCCGCCAATAAATGGCGAGGCTACGTATTTTTCCCGACGCTTTGGTACTCCCTTGTTCAATTCGAATTATATTTTCTCATCATTCTTTATTAAAGCTCATAACACAAAGCGCATATCACCACGCATTTTCGGCGAACTCGCATTAGCTGTAGTTATTAAAATCACTTCACCTTAGAAAATCTCAATCGTGACAAGGCGCACAAATCGTTAACCTTAGCCCCCAGCAAATCAGGGGGAATACATGCTGTTACACGTTTTATATTTAATTGGTATTACTGCCGAAGCCATGACCGGTGCGCTTGCGGCTGGGCGTCGTCGTATGGATACATTTGGCGTCATCATCATTGCCACCGCAACGGCCATTGGCGGCGGATCGGTACGCGATATTCTTCTCGGCCACTATCCTCTTGGCTGGGTAAAGCACCCTGAATACGTCATTATCGTGGCGACCGCTGCGGTACTCACCACCATTATTGCTCCCGTCATGCCCTATCTGCGCAAAATATTCCTCGTACTGGATGCGCTGGGCCTGGTGGTCTTTTCTATTATCGGTGCTCAGGTGGCACTGGATATGGGTCATGGACCGATTATCGCCGTGGTCGCTGCGGTCACGACCGGCGTCTTCGGTGGCGTATTACGCGATATGTTCTGCAAACGCATCCCGTTAGTGTTCCAGAAAGAGTTGTATGCTGGCGTATCATTCGCCGCTGCTGTGTTGTACATCGTGCTACAGCATTATGTCTCCAGTCATGATGTAGTGGTTATCTCTACTCTGCTCTTCGGCTTTACCGCCCGATTACTGGCGCTGCGCCTGAAGTTAGGTCTGCCGGTATTTTACTATCGCCACGAAGGCCATTAAGGCATAAAGCCCGCGATCCGCTGAGCAGCTAACCAGTTGCTCAGCGCTGTGACCTCTCGATCCTCCAGCCATTGAATAACCTGCCGTGCCCGCCGTTCTCCCATGAAAGGGAGCTGCCGCCAGCTTTGTTCATCGCGTTCTTTTAATTGCTGCCACGAACCATCCCGGCTGGCATTTAGCGTTGCCTGTGTTAACGGTATTCCCATGGCAATCACCCAGCGCGTGAACGGGAGATCGCGCGACAGGTTGAACTGATGCCACAGCTTCTCCCCTTTGATTACACCAAGTGCAGACTCTAACTGTTCCTGAGTTAACCCAAGCCAGGAAAAGATATGTTCAAAGCGATACACCTGGTTGAGCTCTCGCCATCCCGCCTCGCCGATCCCCTCCAGCCCCAGCACCTCTTTGCCGCCCAGCCAGACCAGTCTGGCAACAAACTGTTCCTGGCACTCCGCTGTAGCATAAAAACAGGTTAATGAATTGAAGCGCCCCTCGGGGGGTATTGGCTTAGTACGCTGAGTGCTGCGCCAGACCACCTCGTCTATACGGGGTATCCCTTGTCCGGCCAGGCTCACCAGAATCTGATCGCCAGGCGCGATATCCCATTCATTCCAGCGTCGGACGGAGCCAATATTGACGCGCTGTACGCGTTTATCATCCAGCATGACGGGAGTCAGCAATGCAACCACCGCAATTTTCCCGCTTTTACCAACGGAGAACTGAATACCCGTTACCTCAGATACCCTCGTCACGGGAGGATATTTCCACGCAGCCAGCCAGTCCCCCTGTCCGGGTAGCCAATACTGTGCCCGTGGTTCTTTTGCCGTTCGTACCACGACACCATCTGTCACAAAAGGTAATGCTGAACTCCACCACCTGGCGCGCGACTTTTCGACGTCATCCGCATTCTTCACGGCCTGAGTATAACGTTGCGTGTAACTAAACCCGGCAGCCGTGAGCTGCTCCAGTCTTTCAGGCATGACCGCCGGACCATCAGGCCAGGCCCAGATAAAAATTGCCAGCGAGCGTAACATTTCCGGATTGCCCTGGCGCATCATTAATCCAGCAACCTTCGAGCGGGCGTTCATTCCCCCTCTCTGCTTCTGAATATGCCCCTCTTGCTGCAAAAATATCTCACCCTGCAACGTACTGTTAGCGAGTTTCCCCTTGGTGGAATGTGGTACGGAAGGGATCTGCAGAACCTTTTGCGTCCAGTCTTCGCCTTTCAGGCCATTACCACGGCTAATCGCCCGTACCAGATTGCCATTGCGATAGACTAACGTCACCGCCACGCCATCCACCTTCGGTTGCACCCAGAGATCGCTGCGAGCGAGCATCCATTGCTGTAGCGCTTGCTTATCAGCAAGTTTTCGAACGCCCGTGTGGGGAACTGAATGCGAGACGGTGCCACTTATTGGGGGCACAGACAGATCTGGTGGGACTTCATCGCCAAAACAGCGCTGCCATTGAATTAGTTGCGCATTGAGCTGGTCATAAACGCCGTCGTCTACGGCACTTTCCCCTTGTTTCCAGTAACTATCATTCCACTGTGTAATCTGCTGCTGTAGTCGTGAAATTTCCTCGTTTGCCCTGGCAGGCGACCAGACGGGGCATACCGCCCACGCAGGTAAATGCCACACCAGTAAAACCAACCCTATGCATTTCCATAATCCCATGCTATCTCCGCTGAACGATACGTTTCCCGGCAGGTATAGCGCGAAGTGAAATAGAAACAGAGCGGCAAAAATTCATCCTGCGAACAGCTTTCCGGACATTTGCATGTATTGCTGCAAATCACCGATAAAACAGGAAACTGGTACGCAAAACGCAATAAACATGCGCAAAAAGTGTGACAAGGGCTACGTCACATAGCGGCTACGTGTATAATAAGCCCGTATGTAGGCTCTCTTTCGACAATCACATACATTAAGATACTCATGGCTCAAGGCACGCTTTATATTGTTTCTGCCCCCAGTGGCGCGGGTAAATCCAGCCTGATTCAGGCTTTATTAAAGACCCAACCGTTGTATGACACCCAGGTTTCTGTTTCGCACACCACGCGCGCACCGCGCCCGGGGGAAGTGCACGGTGAACACTATTTCTTTGTGAACCATGATGAATTCAGAACCATGATTGGCAGAGACGCGTTCCTGGAACACGCGGAGGTTTTCGGTAATTACTACGGCACCTCGCGTGAAACCATTGAGCAAGTATTAGCATCCGGCGTAGACGTCTTTTTAGATATCGACTGGCAAGGTGCGCAGCAAATTCGTGAAAAAATGCCGCATGCGCGCAGTATTTTTATTTTGCCACCGTCTAAGATTGAGCTGGACCGCCGCCTGCGTGGCCGCGGTCAGGATAGCGAAGACGTGATCGCGAAACGTATGGCGCAAGCTGTTGCAGAAATGAGCCATTACGCCGAATATGATTATCTTATTGTGAATGATGATTTCGACACCGCCCTGGGCGATTTGAAAACCATCATTCGCGCCGAACGTCTGCGCATGAGCCGCCAAAAGCAGCGTCATGACGCTTTAATCAGCAAACTGTTGGCAGACTGAACCCACATTCAGTATCATGCCCAGTCATTTCTTCACCTGTGGAGCATTTTAAGTATGGCACGCGTAACTGTTCAGGACGCTGTAGAGAAAATTGGTAACCGTTTTGACCTGGTACTGGTCGCCGCGCGTCGCGCTCGTCAGATGCAGGTAGGCGGAAAGGATCCGCTCGTACCGGAAGAAAACGATAAAACTACCGTTATCGCGCTGCGCGAAATCGAAGAAGGTCTGATCAACAACCAGATCCTCGACGTGCGTGAGCGCCAGGAACAGCAAGAGCAGGAAGCCGCTGAATTACAAGCCGTTACCGCTATTGCTGAAGGTCGTCGTTAATCACAAAGCGGGTCGCCCTTGTATCTGTTTGAAAGCCTGAATCAACTGATTCAAAACTACCTGCCGGAAGACCAGATTAAGCGTCTTCGGCAGGCGTATCTCGTTGCACGTGACGCTCACGAGGGCCAGACACGTTCAAGCGGTGAACCCTATATCACGCACCCGGTAGCGGTAGCCTGCATTCTGGCCGAGATGAAACTCGACTACGAAACGCTGATGGCTGCGCTGCTGCATGACGTGATTGAAGATACCCCAGCCACCTATCAGGACATGGAACAGCTTTTTGGTAAAAGCGTTGCAGAGCTGGTAGAAGGGGTATCGAAACTTGATAAGCTTAAGTTTCGCGATAAGAAAGAGGCGCAAGCTGAAAACTTTCGCAAGATGATTATGGCGATGGTGCAGGATATCCGCGTCATTCTCATCAAACTTGCCGACCGCACCCACAACATGCGCACGCTGGGCTCATTACGCCCGGACAAACGTCGCCGCATCGCCCGTGAAACCCTCGAAATCTATAGTCCGCTGGCACACCGTTTAGGTATTCATCACATTAAAACCGAGCTGGAAGAGCTGGGTTTTGAAGCGCTGTACCCAAACCGCTATCGCGTGATTAAAGAAGTGGTTAAAGCCGCTCGCGGCAACCGCAAAGAGATGATCCAAAAAATCCTCTCGGAAATCGAAGGGCGTTTGCAGGAGGCAGGTATTCCGTGTCGCGTAAGCGGGCGTGAGAAGCATCTGTACTCTATTTACTGCAAAATGGTGCTCAAAGAGCAGCGTTTTCACTCCATCATGGATATCTACGCATTTCGCGTCATCGTTCATGATTCCGATACCTGCTATCGCGTACTCGGCCAGATGCACAGCCTGTACAAACCACGCCCTGGTCGCGTGAAAGACTATATCGCCATTCCGAAAGCGAACGGATATCAGTCTTTGCACACCTCAATGATCGGCCCTCATGGCGTCCCGGTTGAAGTACAGATTCGTACTGAAGACATGGACCAGATGGCAGAGATGGGTGTCGCAGCGCACTGGGCTTACAAAGAGCACGGCGGCGAAAGCAGCACCACTGCGCAAATCCGCGCTCAGCGCTGGATGCAAAGCTTGCTGGAACTGCAGCAGAGCGCCGGTAGCTCGTTTGAATTTATTGAAAGCGTCAAATCTGATCTCTTCCCGGATGAGATTTATGTTTTCACACCGGAAGGGCGAATTGTCGAACTGCCCGCCGGTGCAACGCCTGTCGACTTCGCCTACGCCGTGCATACCGATATCGGTCACGCCTGCGTCGGCGCGCGCGTCGACAGACAGCCTTACCCGCTTTCACAACCGCTCTTTAGCGGCCAGACCGTTGAGATTATCACCGCGCCGGGCGCACGTCCGAATGCCGCGTGGCTAAACTTCGTCGTCAGTTCGAAAGCGCGCGCCAAGATTCGCCAACTGTTGAAAAACCTCAAGCGCGATGATTCCGTCAGTCTGGGTCGTCGACTGCTCAATCATGCCCTGGGCGGTAGCCGTAAACTGGCTGAGATCCCGCCAGAGAGCATCCAGCGTGAGCTTGAGCGTATGAAGCTCGCCACGCTTGACGATCTGCTCGCAGAAATCGGCCTGGGTAACGCCATGAGCGTGGTGGTAGCGAAAAACCTCCAGCAAGGCGAAGCAACAGCGAACGTACCAGCACAATCTGGCCATGGTCATCTGCCGATCAAAGGCGCTGACGGCGTGCTGATCACCTTCGCGAAATGCTGTCGTCCAATTCCAGGCGATCCAATCATTGCCCACGTCAGTCCGGGTAAAGGTCTGGTGATCCACCATGAGTCCTGCCGTAATATTCGTGGCTACCAGAAAGAGCCAGAGAAGTTTATGGCGGTGGAATGGGATAAAGAGACGGAGCAGGAATTCATCACCGAGATTAAGGTGGATATGTTTAACCACCAGGGTGCTCTGGCGAACCTGACGGCGGCAATCAACACGACCACCTCCAATATTCAAAGTTTGAATACGGAAGAGAAAGATGGCCGCGTTTATAGCGCCTTTATTCGCCTGACCGCTCGCGATCGTGTGCACCTGGCGAATATCATGCGCAAAATCCGCGTCATGCCGGACGTGATAAAAGTCACCCGTAACCGAAACTAGCCTTATGAATGAACAGCGCTATGCACGTATCCGCGAGATGCTCGCACGTCGTCAGCCCGATCTGACCGTCTGCATGGAGCAGGTTCACAAACCTCATAACGTTTCTGCGATTATTCGTACTGCAGATGCGGTCGGCGTGCATGAAGTCCACGCCGTCTGGCCGGGTAGCCGTATGCGCACCATGGCCTCTTCTGCTGCAGGCAGCAACAGTTGGGTGCAGGTGAAAACTCACCTTACCATTGGCGATGCGGTCACACATTTAAAAAGCCGGGGCATGCAGGTCCTGGCAACCCATCTGTCAGATAAAGCTGTGGATTTTCGCGAGATTGATTACACGCGCCCCACCTGCATCCTGATGGGCCAGGAGAAAACCGGCATCACTCAGGAAGCATTGAATCTGGCTGATCAGGACATCATCATTCCCATGACTGGCATGGTGCAGTCACTGAACGTTTCTGTCGCCTCCGCGCTGATTCTGTACGAAGCACAGCGCCAGCGGCAAAACGCGGGGATGTACCGACGAGAAAACAGCATGCTGCCACAAGAAGAGCAGCAGCGCTTACTGTTTGAAGGCGGTTATCCGGTGCTGGCGAATGTCGCTAAGCGCAAAGGTCTTCCCTACCCTCACGTAAACACGCAGGGCGAAATTGAAGCCGATGCAACGTGGTGGGCCACTATGCAATCTGCGAGATAAACGCGATGAAAGGCCGTTTACTGGATGCCGTCCCACTCAACTCTCTAACCGGCGTTGGCGCAGCGCAAAGCAGTAAACTGGCGAAAATTGGCCTGCACACCGTGCAGGACCTCCTGCTCCACCTCCCTCTGCGTTACGAAGACCGTACCCATCTGTACCCAATTGGCGAACTGCTGCCGGGTGTCTATGCCACCGTTGAAGGCGAAGTGCTGAACTGCAATATCACCTTCGGCGGCCGCCGGATGATGACCTGTCAAATCAGCGATGGCTCGGGGATTCTCACCATGCGCTTTTTCAACTTCAGCGCAGCGATGAAAAACAGCCTTGCTACCGGGCGTAGGGTACTGGCCTACGGCGAAGCCAAACGCGGGAAATACGGCGCAGAGATGATTCACCCGGAATACCGCGTACAAGGCGATCTCAGCACGCCAGAATTGCAGGAAACACTCACACCAGTATATCCAACCACCGAAGGTGTGAAGCAGGCCACGCTGCGCAAGCTGACCGATCAGGCACTGGATCTGCTCGATACCTGCGCCATTGCCGAACTGCTGCCGCCAGAGCTGTCACAGGGCATGATGAGCCTACCCGAAGCACTGCGCACATTGCACCGCCCCCCACCGTCGCTGCAACTCAGCGATCTGGAAACCGGACAACATCCGGCGCAGCGACGTCTGATTCTCGAAGAACTGCTGGCGCATAATCTCAGCATGCTGGCACTACGCGCCGGGGCACAGCGTTTTCACGCCCAGCCGTTAAGTGCTAACAACGCGCTAAAAGATAAGCTGCTGGCAGCATTGCCGTTCAAACCTACTGGCGCACAGGCCCGCGTTACCGCTGAGATTGAACGCGATATGGCACTGGATGTGCCGATGATGCGCCTGGTGCAGGGTGATGTCGGCTCTGGTAAAACGCTGGTTGCCGCGCTGGCCGCGCTGCGGGCTATCGCACATGGTAAGCAGGTTGCGCTAATGGCTCCTACCGAACTATTGGCTGAACAACATGCAAGTAACTTCCGCAACTGGTTCGCGCCACTGGGCGTTGAAGTGGGCTGGCTGGCGGGCAAGCAGAAAGGTAAAGCGCGTCTGGCGCAACAGGAAGCTATCGCCAGCGGTCAGGTGCAGATGATTGTCGGCACGCACGCGATTTTCCAGGAACAGGTGCAGTTCAGCGGGCTGGCGCTGGTTATCATCGACGAACAGCACCGCTTCGGCGTTCATCAGCGCCTGGCGCTGTGGGAAAAAGGTCAGCAGCAGGGTTTCCATCCACACCAGCTAATCATGACCGCCACGCCGATTCCACGTACCCTGGCGATGACGGCCTATGCTGACCTCGACACGTCGGTCATTGACGAACTCCCTCCGGGGCGTACGCCGGTCACTACGGTCGCCATTCCGGATACCCGCCGCAGCGATATCATTGATCGCGTGCGCAACGCCTGTACCCACGAAGGACGTCAAGCATACTGGGTCTGTACGCTGATTGAAGAGTCTGACTTGTTGGAAGCTCAGGCGGCAGAAGCGACGTGGGAAGAGCTTAAACTGGCGCTGCCAGAACTCAATATTGGCCTGGTACACGGGCGCATGAAGCCCGCCGAGAAGCAGTCGGTAATGGCGGCCTTTAAGCAGGGTGAACTGCATCTGCTGGTTGCCACCACGGTGATTGAAGTGGGCGTGGACGTGCCAAACGCCAGTCTGATGATTATTGAAAACCCGGAACGCTTAGGTCTGGCCCAGTTGCACCAGTTGCGTGGTCGCGTAGGCCGTGGCGCGGTGGCCTCCCACTGCGTTCTGCTCTACAAATCACCGCTGTCTAAAACCGCGCAGAAACGCCTGCAGGTTCTGCGAGACAGCAACGACGGGTTCGTAATTGCGCAAAAAGATTTAGAGATTCGCGGCCCCGGCGAGCTGTTAGGTACTCGCCAGACCGGAACGGCAGAATTCAAGGTCGCAGATTTACTGCGCGATCAGGCGATTATTCCGGAAGCTCAGCGCATCGCCCGCCATATTCACGAACGTTATCCGCAACAGGCCGTGGCACTGATAGAGCGCTGGATGCCGGAAACCGAACGCTACTCCAACGCGTAGTTAATTCATAGCGGCGGCGGACGTTACCCCGCCGCACAGCCGTTATTGCGCGAAAATCGGTAACAGCAGATACAGCTTAATCACCAGCGCGTTGACGATATCGATAAAGAACGCCCCCACCATCGGCACCACCAGAAACGCCATATGGGATGGTCCAAAACGTTCGGTAATCGCCTGCATGTTGGCAATCGCCGTCGGCGTCGCGCCGAGGCCAAAACCGCAGTGTCCGGCAGCCAGCACGGCGGCATCGTAGTTCTTACCCATCATGCGCCAGGTGACGAATATCGCGTACAGCGCCATGAAAATAGTCTGCACAACCAGGATTGCCAGCATCGGCAAGGCCAGTGAAGCCAGTTCCCACAACTTCAGGCTCATCAGCGCCATCGCCAGAAACAGCGACAGACTAACGTTACCCAGTACAGAAACCGCACGTTCGAACACCCGATAAAAGCCCAGTAGCGCCAGACCGTTACTGAGGATCACCCCAACAAACAGCACGCAGACGAAGGTCGGCAATTCCAGCACTGTTCCAACCAGCATTTGCGCAACGATTTTACCCACCGTCAGACAGATAGCGATCAGAGCAATGGTTTCAATCAGCACCAGCGAGGTGATCATGCGCCCAACGTCCGGCTTTTCAAATGCGGTCGGCACGGCCTGATCGTCCGGCATACCGTCTGGCGTGGTGGAGTGTTTGACCAGATAACGTGCCACCGGGCCGCCAATCAGCCCACCCAACACCAGACCAAACGTTGCGCAAGCCATCGCCACTTCAGTCGCATTGGTGAAGCCATAACGTTCAATAAACAGCTTGCTCCACGCGGCCCCGGTTCCGTGTCCACCAGAGAGGGTGATCGAGCCAGCGATCAGACCCATCAGCGGGTCCAGACCCAGCAGGGTCGCCATACCAATACCGATGGCGTTTTGCATCAGCAACAAGCCAACAACCACAATCAGAAAAATACCCACCACGCGGCCACCAGCACGCAGACTGGCGATATTGGCGTTCAGACCGATGGTGGCGAAAAAGGCCAGCATCAGCGGATCGCGCAGGGTCATATCGAAGTTCACTTCCCAACCCATGCTTTTTTTCAGCACCAGCAGCGCAATCGCCACCAGCAATCCGCCTGCAACAGGTTCGGGAATGGTGTATTTTTTCAGGAAGGAAACAGACTGGACGAGCTTACGTCCCAGCAGCAACACAAGGGTTGCCGCAACCAGCGTTGATAACGTATCGAGATAAAACATTTACAGCTCCATTAGTGCGTTTAGCACAATCACGCACGATGCATTCCAGACCGATTTTTAGCTCTTATTGAGTTTTCGGAGTGGATTTTAAGCAGAAAATGATGAAAAGTTATATAAAAATGTTTGTTTATCCGTTTTAAATATTAAGAATACCTGCTAGCAAACGTTTGCTTTTCTGCCCTGGTCAGATAAAATCACCGCTTTTCCACCATGGGATTGCCTCTGATGTCCGTTAACGCCGTAGAGTCAACAAATGCGCAACCGGTTGCGCAGACTCACAACAGTGAACTGATTTACCGTCTTGAAGATCGCCCCCCGTTAGCCCAGACCCTGTTTGCCGCCTGTCAGCATCTGCTGGCCATGTTCGTCGCGGTGATCACCCCTGCTCTGTTAATTTGCCAGGCGCTTGGTTTACCGGCTCAGGATACTCAACACATTATCAGTATGTCGCTGTTCGCCTCCGGCGTGGCTTCTATCATTCAGATCAAAGCCTGGGGACCAGTAGGCTCAGGGCTGCTATCCATTCAGGGCACCAGCTTTAACTTTGTTGCGCCACTGATTATGGGCGGTACGGCGCTAAAAACCGGTGGCGCAGATGTCCCAACCATGATGGCGGCGCTGTTCGGTACGCTGATGCTGGCAAGCTGCACCGAGATGGTTATCTCGCGTGTCCTGCACCTGGCGCGTCGTATTATTACTCCGCTGGTCTCAGGGGTGGTGGTGATGATTATCGGCCTGTCGCTGATTCAGGTAGGTCTGACATCGATTGGCGGTGGCTATGCCGCAATGAGCGACAACACCTTTGGTGCGCCGAAGAATTTACTGTTGGCAGGCGTGGTGCTGGCGCTAATCATCCTGCTTAACCGTCAACGCAACCCGTACCTGCGCGTTGCGTCATTGGTGATTGCGATGGCGGCAGGCTATCTGCTGGCCTGGTTTATGGACATGCTGCCGCAAAATACCGCACCGGTAAGTCAGGACCTGCTGATGGTGCCAACGCCGCTGTATTATGGCCTGGGCATCGACTGGAGTTTACTACTGCCGCTGATGCTGGTCTTTATGATCACGTCACTGGAAACCATCGGCGATATTACGGCCACCTCTGATGTCTCCGAGCAGCCGGTTTCTGGTCCGCTGTATATGAAGCGCCTGAAAGGCGGCGTGCTGGCGAACGGTCTGAACTCGTTTGTTTCCGCCGTGTTCAACACCTTCCCGAACTCCTGTTTTGGCCAGAACAATGGGGTTATTCAGTTAACAGGCGTTGCCAGCCGCTACGTTGGTTTTGTGGTGGCGCTGATGTTGATCGCGCTGGGCCTGTTCCCGGCAGTCAGCGGTTTTGTACAGCATATTCCTGAGCCGGTACTGGGCGGCGCAACGCTGGTGATGTTCGGTACTATCGCAGCATCCGGTGTGCGTATCGTGTCCCGCGAGCCGTTGAACCGCCGCGCGATTCTGATTATCGCGCTGTCGCTGGCCGTTGGTCTGGGTGTTTCCCAGCAGCCGCTGATTCTCCAGTTCGCCCCGGATTGGGTGAAAAACCTGCTCTCTTCCGGTATCGCCGCTGGCGGTATTACCGCAATCGTTCTGAATCTGGTATTCCCGCCAGAAAAGCAATAAGCAAAATGCGGCGTTGGTTCTGAATCAACGCCGCTGTAACGCTCTTTCACCATTCCCGCCTTGAGCATTGCGCCTAAATCGTGCATAACTTGACTATGTGCACTTCGCGGGATGGAAGACCATGAAATTTATTGGAAAGCTGCTTCTTTACGTGCTGATCGCCCTTGCAGTGGCGATTCTCGGCCTTTATTTTCTACTGCAAACCCGCTGGGGGGCAGAACACGTCAGCGCCTGGGTTTCGGAGAACAGCAGCTACCATCTGGCGTTTGATGCCATCGATCACCGGTTTTCCTCCCCTTCCCATATTCTGCTGGAAAACGTCACCTTTGGCCGGGATGGTCAGCCCGCAACGCTGGTCGCTAAAACGGTCGATATTGGGCTGAGTAGCCGCCAAATCACCGACCCGCTGCACGTAGACACCATTTTGTTGCAAAACGGCACACTGAATCTTTCCCAGCAAACCGCACCGCTACCGTTCCAGGCCGATCGCCTGCAAATGCAGGATATGGCGCTTAACAGCCCCGGCAGCGAGTGGAACCTCAGCGCCCAGCGCGTTAACGGCGGCGTCATTCCCTGGAGCCCTGAGGCAGGTAAAATTCTCGGGAGCAAAGCGCAAATTCAGCTCAGCGCCAGTTCGTTGACGCTCAACGATGTTCCAACTACCAACGTCTTGATTGAAGGCAGCATCGACCATGACCGGGTGACGCTAAGCAATATTGGCGCTGACGTGGCGCGTGGGGCATTAACCGGCGTAGCGCAACGCAATGCCGACGGGAGCTGGGTTGTGGAGAATCTGCGCCTGAACGATATCCGGCTGCAAAGCGACAAATCGCTGGCCGACTTTTTTGCCCCGTTAAGCACTATTCCTTCCCTGCAAATTGGTCGTCTGGAAGTGACGGATGCCCGTCTGCAAGGCCCCGACTGGGCGGTGACGGATCTCGATCTGAGCTTGCGCAACATGACCTTCAGCAAGGACGACTGGCAAACTCAGGAAGGCAAACTGTCGATGAATGCCAGCGAGTTTATTTACGGCTCTCTGCACTTCTTCGATCCGATTCTGAACGCCGAGTTCTCACCGCAGGGCATTGCGCTGCGCCAGTTCACCACCCGCTGGGAAGGCGGTATGGTCAGAACATCCGGAAACTGGATGCGCAGCAACAAAGCGCTGGTCCTTGACGATGCCGCGATTGCTGGTCTGGAATACACGCTGCCGGAAAACTGGAAGCAGCTGTGGATGAAACCCCTGCCAGCGTGGCTAAACAGCCTGACGCTGAAGAAATTCAGTGCCAGCCGTAATCTGGTGATAGATATCGACCCCAACTTCCCGTGGCAGCTCACCGCGCTGGACGGCTACGGCGCTAACCTCGGGCTGGTACAGAACAATCAGTGGGGGATCTGGAGCGGTAGCGCCACCCTCAACGCCGCTGCCGCTACCTTTAACCGTACGGATGTGCGTCGTCCTTCTCTGGCGCTAACGGCAAACAGCAGCACCATCAATATCAGCGAACTGAGCGCCTATACGGAAAAAGGACTGCTGGAGGCCACCGCCAGCATTTCGCAGCTACCTCAGCGCCAGACGCAGGTCAGCCTGAACGGGCGCGGCGTGCCAATGACGATCCTGCAACAGTGGGGCTGGCCCGCACTGCCGCTTTCCGGCGATGGCAACATCCAGCTTACCGCCAGCGGCAATATTCAGGCCGATGCGCCGCTCAAGCCAACGGTCAACGGTCAGCTGCATGCGGTGAACGTGGAGAAACAGCAGGTAACGCAAACCATGCAGGCGGGCGTGGTTTCGGGGAGTGAAGTCACTGCACCACCACCTGCACAATGATTTATTGCCCGGTGGCGCTTCGCTTACCGGGCCTACTCACGCTCATAAGCGAATATATTCACTGCACAACAGCCATTTCACGGGCTCGTCTTCTTCAATCGCCGGGAAACGACCGCCAGGTTCCAAAAAGTGGTTGTCATGCTGGTCGTCATTGACCATCGAGATTTCCCAGCCCAGCACAAACGCCTTCTCCGCCCAAAAGCGATGATACAAGCGCGGTGGCAGGCACACTCCTTGTCCCGGTTTCAATACCAGCGTCTCGCCAGCGCTAACGGTACGCCGCTGACCATCCACGCTAACCTCAACAACGCGTCGGGCGTCATACTCATCATCAGGCGTGGCCCACGCCAGTTGCATACATAAATCACCGCCGCCGCGATTAACGATATCTTCCATTTTATGGCGATGAAAATGCCATGGCGTTTGCTGATCCTGCTGAATTTGCAGCATCTTTTCGGCATACGGTTTGGGGTAATCCGCTGACCCCATCAGACCATTGCGCAACGTTAGTAACGTCAGCCCCGTTTGCGCAAAATCTCCGTGCCCGAAGTCGGTAATATCCCAGCCCAACTGGAGATCGCGCACTTCACGCCACAGAGTTTGATCCTGTTGCCGCCAGGCATCAACCGTAAAATACGCGAAATCAGGCAGACAGACCCGAAAAGTCTCAGCGATGGCATGCGCTTTATCGACGGCATAATTAATGTGTGAACGCTTCATTCCACTTTTCCTTGTTGCGAAAGAGGCGGGTCGCCCCGCCTGCATGCCGTTAGTAAAGTGATGCTTTGCCGGTTGAACCGAACAGTTTCATTTTGTGGCGGATCACGTCCCGCGCGGCGCTAATGGCTTCCGGATAGATTACGTTCGGGTCCCACCAGGTTTCTTTCGCCAGGATTTCGCGGACTTTCTGGAAGTAGGCGTATTTCATATCGCTGGAAATGTTGATTTTGCCAACGCCTAGCGTCACGGATTCGGCAATTTCCGCATCCGGGTTCGCGGAACCACCGTGCAGCACCAGCGGAATATCCACACGCCCGGCGATATCGCGCAGGATGTTCATTTGCAGCTCAGGCTGCATCCCTTTCGGGTAGATCCCGTGCGCGGTTCCAATCGCCACCGCCAGCGTGTCTGCACCCGTTCGGGCGATAAAATCCTCAGCCTGAGCAGGATCGGTATAAGTTACTTTCGACACGCCGCCTTCCACTGACGTCCCAGTCTGGCCAATCGTTCCCAACTCCCCTTCCACCGAAACACCTACCGCATGCGCCAGTTTGACCACTTCGCGGGTCAGCGCCACGTTCTCTTCATATGGTAGCAGCGAGCCATCAATCATCACCGAGGTAAACCCACACTGAATCGCCCGCAGGACATGCTCAACCGAAGCGCCATGGTCCAGATGCAGAGTAAAGGGAACCGGGCTACGCAGGGTGATATCACGGACGTAGCTAAAAAACGCATCGCCGACAAAATCATGTTCGCTGGGGTGAATGGAGATAATCGCCGGGGTGTTGGTCGCCTCCGCTTCTTCCACTACTGCGCGTACAAAGCAGCTGTCCGCCACGTTGAATGCGCCGATGGCAAAACCGTGCTGACGGGTAGGTTGCAGTAATTCTTTCATCGAAACTAACATGTTAATTCTCCAGTTTCAGGGTGTAGAAAGCCCTGCCAGTGCGTCATCGCAGAGGCATAGAAGGCGTTACAGAAAATGAATCAGGCTTTGCCGATAGCGCCGCTGGCCTGCAGGTACGGAATAATGGCTTCCTCGCAGGCCTGTTCCATCAGGGCCAGGGCATCAACGAGTTCACCGGATGTGTCGCGACACAGGGTATGCAGTAGCGCAGCCTTTCCGGCTTCGAAAACCGCCGCACCAACGTTTATCTTGGCGACACCAAACGTCGGGCAGCGCTGTAGCTGGTCAAACGGCGTTCCGCTGCCGCCATGCAGCGCCAGCGGCACCGTTGATAACCGGGCTATTTCCTCCAGCCGCTGGAAATCAATAGCAGGAGTGATACCCGGCGCGTACATGCCGTGTGCCGTACCCACCGACACCGCCAGCAAATCGATCCCGGTCTGTTGGATGAAGGGTTCCACGTCGGCGGCCTGGGTCATCAAATCAGCGTTAGCGGCGTGGTCATAACACGGAGCATCGGCCAGATGGCCCAGCTCGCCTTCCACGCACAGAGAAACGCTGGCTGCAAGCTCAACCACCGCCCGGGTCTGGCGAATGTTCTCCTCCAGCGCAAAGGCGGAGGCGTCGATCATTAAGCCGCTGAATCCGGCGCGAAAAGCCTGGCGAATGCGTACAGGATCCTTTCCATGATCCAGCGCCAGCGCGACCGGAACCGAGGCTTCCTCTGCCAGCGTTTTGACCACCGCTGCCGCTATCGGGGCCGGAAAATGCTCCAGATGCCCCTGATACAAATTCAGAATGATGGGCGCACGGTGTTTCTCCGCCACTCGCACTGCTGCGCGGGCGCTTTCCAGGTTCATACAGTTGATGGCCAGCAGCGCGTACTGCTCGCGCCAGGCTTTGGTCACCATGCTTTTCATATCGGCAAACATACGGCCTCCGGTTATTCCAGGGTGAAGGTGATTTCTTCGTCTTTCAGCTTTTGATCGCTGAGTTCGTCAAACTCTTCATCACGCTCGGTTACCGGTTTCTTCCACAGCGACAGCATGACGCCGCAAATCACCGTACCAATCCCCAGCGCCAGGCAAAACAGCAGCGGATGCGTAAAGAGCGGAACCACAAACATGCCGCCGTGCGGTACCGGGCTTTCGACACCCCACACCATAATCAGGCCACCCGCAATCGCCGAGGCCACCACGCAGGAGCCCACAACGCGCAGCAGGTCGCGCGCCGCAATCGGAATAACCCCTTCGGTAATCATGCAGATCCCCATCGGGAATGCGGCCTTCAGCGCCTCACGTTCCGCACGGGTGTACTTGTGACGCGTCAGCAGGAAAGAGAGCGTAATGCCAAATGGAGGGATCATCGAACCAACAAACTTCACCGCTTCCGGACCGTACACGCCGCTGACCAGCATGCCGTCAGCAAACAGCGACATGGTTTTATTCACTGGCCCACCGAAGTCGAATGTCGCCATCGCACCGAGGATAGCGCCCATCAGAAAGCGGGATCCGCCCTGCATGGACTCCAGCAGATGAATCAACGCGTCCTGCAGCCAGGCAATCGGCTTGCCAATCAGCGTCATCATCAACAGGCCGCCGATAACGGTACTCAGTACCGGCAGCACCATGATGGGCATCAACCCCTGCATCGACTGCGGCAAACGGATATAGCGCTTGAGCAGCAGGACGGTATAACCGACCAGAAATCCGCCCAGCATCCCGCCGATAAAACCGGTATGAATTTCTCCGCAGACGAAGCCGACAATCAGGCCCGGCGCGAATCCCGGACGGTCAGCAATGGAGTACGCAATCGCCGCACTAATCAGCGGTACGATTAACCCCATCCCCCAGCCGCCAATCTGGTTGAGCATCCAGGGAATGGTTCCTGTTTTTTCACCGACGTTAGTGCCGCCAAGTATTTGCCCGAGAGCAATACAGATCCCGGCGGCGACAATTAACGGGATCATCCACGAAATTCCCGTTAATAAATGTTTTTTTATTTCCTGAGATAGCGGAATTTTATTTTCACTCATGTGAAACCCCTCCAGAATGAGGATCGCTACTGGTTATTATTAACTAATGATTTTTCGACCTTTTCAAGAAACTGAATGGGCGATTTTATGACGATTTCAGTTTTTACTCGCACAATGCGTTTGTTTGAAAATCGCTCCTCCCCTTTTATTTTTACATCGACAGCAAGAATCACGACATCAGCCGCAGAAATATCTTCTGTCAGCAGTTCGTTTTCTGTGCCAATGGTGCCCTGGGTTTCAACTTTTATATTATGACCAAGCGCTTTGGCACCTTTAATTAACTTCTCACGGGCAATATAGGTGTGCGCAATACCCGCCGTACAGGCGGCAACACAAACAATATTCATAACATGCTCCACATTTTATTTAGCAGACATTGGATTCAGCATATTGGCTAAAAAGCTCAATAATTTTCTGTGGACTACTTTCAACTAATAGTTGTTCAATAATGTCGTCATCTGCCAACGCGCCAGCAACCTGCGAAAGCAGACGAATATGGGTGGTGTTTTGATCTTCAAGACGTACGGCAAACAGAATAATGCAGCGCACGTTGCTGCCGTCCAGGGTTTCCCAGGGAATATCCTGGCGGGTACGCCCAATCGCCAGCGTGGTATTGACCACCGCCGAGGATTTCCCGTGCGGGATCGCAATATGGTTTTCGAAGCCGGTCGAGCCTTCTGACTCACGTTGCCAGACATCCTGAATAAACGTTTCGCGACAGCTAATTGCTCCATCTTTTTGCAGAATATCCGTCAGTTCCTCAATAGCCTCCGTTTTGCTTGTAGCCTTCATGTCCAAAATAACGCGATTTGTATTGAGTATTTTCGTGATGTCCATCAATCATACCTCATGGAGTTCAGACATTAATTTTCAACGACCAGCGACGTCGCCCGATGTAATTTTTCCGTAATAACCGTTTCTGTTACCCGCTTAATATCCGCATCATTGAAGAAGGCAGTGACATACACGACCGGCATGGCAACCGCGGGTAAATTAATCGTCGATACCACCAGTTCAATATCGTCCGTCAGTACAGAGGGCAGGCTGCCTGCCGACACCACGCCGACGATAGTCCAGTCCGGAAAGGCGCGTAGAATACGGCTTTTGAGTAAGTGAGAAGTGCCGATACCCGTTGAACAGACCAGTAGTACGCGTTTACGCGCTATCTGACGCTCCATTGCGGCCTGAAAATGCACGGTTAAATATCCCACTTCATCTTCCGACACGGCCCGCTCGCCCCAACCGCTAAACACCCGATTCACCGCACACTGGGTCAGACACCACACGTCCTGCAACTCGCCTTTGATATCCTCCAGCAGCGGATTACGAATGCGGATCTGGTAGTTCAGTCGGTTAATCAGCGGCTTAATGTGGATCAGCAATCCGTCATACAGCGCCGTGTCCTGGCTAAGATCGCTGTCGACCATCTCGGCGAAGGTGGCAATCAACCGATGGGTAATCAAACGCGCTTCGTCGCTGGAGTGCATATGGCCAATCACACTCACGTCATTATGCTCTTCAATCACCACACCCGAGGAGATAATGTATTGATATATAAACCAGACTTCGTCTTCCGGCAGCGGGTGGGCAATGCGTTTTTCGATATGCTGAATCATGCGACTGGCAATGGAAAATATGTTCTCATCACAGGTAGAGATGCTCTCTTCTTTTCTCGGAAGCGCATTGCCCCGCGTGATGCGGTACATCATGATCAGAATATGGGTAAAGATATTGACGTAATAAGGCTCGCCGAGCGACCAGCACAGGTCGTTCTCCATTTCCTGCAATAACGTCTGGACAAATAAAACGTCTTCTTCGCCAAAGTAATGCACTAACGCTTTATAACTGCCCGGATCCAGGCGTGAATAAATCACGCTGCCGGGTTCATTATGGTTAATCACACCGTTAATCAGCGATGCCATCGCCTGGCGCACACCGCTCTCGCTGCCTTCAATGTGCGTGCCGCTCTGACTACGAATCAACGACAGGCCCAACGGGGTAATCCAGGATTCAATTACTTTCAGATCGTTAACAATCGATGCGCTACTAATGAAATAACGTTCGGATAATTTACTGATCGACGTTTCATGCGGCGTTTCGCTTAATAATTGTGAGGCTATCTTGACTCGCCGTGAATTATTCATCATGCCGTCAGCATCATCACCCTCCGTTCCTAATAACTGGTCCATATATAAAAGGTCTGTAATATTATCAGCACTTAATATCACCCCAGCACCAGCACGTTTATCGATAGTTATTTTCCATTCTGATAACCATGGTTCCAGTAAGCGCAGATCGCGCTGCACAGTTTTCTCTGAAACAGATAAATATTCGGCAATTTTCAGCAGCGTGACATATTCCTTCTTAGACAGAAGAAATTTTAATAATCTGTTTTGTCGCGAGGTAATCATTTGCATTATTTACCCTTATTACATACCAGATTAAATATCTATACCCGTCATACTTCAAGCTGCATGTGCGTTGGCTTTCCTCGCTCACCCCAGTCACGTACTTATGTACATTCAGGGGATTCGCTGCGTCGCCGCCTTCCTGCAACTCGAATTATTTAGGTTATAAAGAAGCATTTATGCTCCACGTGTAATCCGTGATGATAAATATAAGAGGACTACGATGCGCCAACAATACTAAATCGTGTCCTGTATTCCGGACAGAAATAAGACAAAAACGGGAAATAGTGAGATATTTACGGCGCAGATCACATTTTTCGTGGGATTCAGAGTGATATCGCTCGCAAATATGGGGAGATAAAAATTTAATTCAGGATGTTTTGGATTTTCAGATCTGGAATGCTGCTCGCAGCGTGGGCCGGATAAAACGCATTGCATCGCCATCCAGCCCACGTTGAGATTTACTTACAGGGTAATCGTCAGCACATCCGCATCCGGCGTGACAACCGTTCCCCACTCACTGCCCACAGATGAGCCGCCCTTCACGCCGCTAACCTGCGTAATATTACGCAGACACAGCGTCCAGTTACGCGCTTCGCCACTTCCTTGCACGGTGATGGTATTACCCGTGCGCGTCGCCTTCAGCGTGAAGATAACCGAACCGTCAGCCGCCGGGACTTCACAAATCGCCTCCCGACCCTCCTGCAGATGGAACAGCTGGAACGCCGTCCCTTCGTGCCAGGCGTAGTCCGGCTTCTGGTTGTTGCAGCCCAGCGCCAGCAGTGTATTGTCGCGCACATAAACCGGCAGACTCAGGAAGTCATGCTGCTGCTTATGCCAACGGCTGCCCACCACCTCGTCGTTACGCCACAGATGCGTCCAGCGTCCTTCCGGCAGATAGAACTGCACATCACCCGCCTCGCTAAACACCGGCGCAACCATCACGCTATCGCCCAGCATGTACTGGCGGTCGAGATAATCACATGCCGGATCGTCCGGGAACTCCAGCATCATTGCGCGCATCATCGGTGTTCCGAGTTCATTGGCGCGCGCCGCTTCGCGATACAGGTATGGCATCATGCGGCATTTCTGCTCAGTGAAGTAGCGTACCACGTCGCAGGATTCATCATCGTACGCCCATGGCACACGGTAGGATTTACTACCGTGCAGGCGGCTGTGGCTGGAGAGCAGCCCGAACGCACACCAGCGCTTGTAGACGTGCGCCGGGGCGGTATTCTCAAAGCCGCCAATATCGTGACTCCAGAAACCAAAGCCGGACAGACCAATGGACAACCCGCCACGCAGACTTTCGGCCATCGATTCATAGTTGGCGTAGCAGTCGCCGCCCCAGTGCACCGGAAACTGCTGCGCACCCACCGAGGCCGAACGGGCGAACAGCACTGCCTCTTCTTCACCGACGGTCTCTTTCAGCACGTTCCATACCAGTTCGTTGTAGATGTACGCATAATGGTTGTGCATTTTCTGCGGATCGGCACCGTCAAACCACTTAACGTCAGTAGGAATGCGTTCGCCAAAGTCAGTTTTGAAGCAGTCAACGCCGATATCCACCAGACCTTTCAGCTTGTTGGCATACCACTCGCAGGCTTCAGGATTGGTAAAGTCATAAATCGCCAGGCCCGGCTGCCATTTATCCCATTGCCACAGAGAGCCGTCCGGGCGCTTGAGCAGATAACCTTTCTCTTTCAGTTCATTGAACAGCGGGGATTTCTGGCCGATATAGGGGTTTATCCATACGCAGACCTTCAGCCCTTTCTCTTTCAGGCGGCGGATCATACCTTCCGGGTCAGGGAAGGTCACCGGATCCCACTCAAAGTCGCACCACTGGAAGGCTTTCATCCAGAAGCAGTCGAAATGGAAGACGTGCAGCGGCAGATTGCGCTCGGCCATCCCGTCGATAAAACTGTTCACCGTCGCTTCATCGTAATTAGTGGTGAACGATGTAGTCAGCCACAAACCGAATGACCAGGCTGGCGGCAGCGCCGGACGACCGGTAAAGCGGGTATAGCGATCCAGCACCGCTTTCGGCGTAGGGCCGTCAATGACGAAATATTCCAGATACTCGCTTTCAACGCTGAACTGCACTTTTGACACTTTCTCAGAGCCAATTTCAAACGACACGCACTGCGGATGGTTTACCAGCACGCCGTAACCACGGTTGGTGAGATAAAACGGGATGTTCTTGTAAGACTGCTCGGTACTGGTGCCGCCATCGCGGTTCCATGTTTCCACCGTCTGGCCGTTACGTACCAGCGCAGTAAAGCGCTCGCCCAGACCGTACACCGTTTCGCCAACGCCCAGATCCAGGCGTTCAAACATATAGTTTTTCCCGCTGTTGGTGTCCTGCACGTAGCCGTTATTTTTCAGCTGGCTGCCGGTAATACGTTCGCCGTTACGCAGGAAATCCAGCGACCAGAACTCACCTTTAGTGACCCGCACGCTCAAATTTCCGCTTTTCAGTTCGGCAAATTCAGCGGTGTTTTGTATCTCTACGTTGACGTCCCGCAGCACGTTCAGCGGATAGTGCGGACCGTTATCCAACGCACCCTGGAAGTGTTCCATACGCACCCCAACCACGCCTTCCTGCGGCGAGAAAAAGCGCAGGGTGAAGAGTGGAGTATCCAGTTGCCAGGTACGTTCACGCACATCGCGCGGCGCAACGTAGACAATCATCTCGTTACCCTGTTGCTCGACCTCGAATACCTGAATCGGGTGAGTTAAATTCAGGCCAGGCTGCGTCAGCCAGTTTCCGTCGCTAATTTTCATCGTAGGTTCCTTAGTTCTGTAATTCTTTCGTCGAAAAATCCTGCTGATTGCGGTGCGCACCCTGAGCCAGCTGACTCATGATTTCCGTCAGATACGGCGTTTTCAGGGTATAGAAGCGTTTGGCAATCACGGCACTCAACAGGTAACAAATAGCCGGGACAATCGTGAACAATGCGATAATGATGCTAATGGTGGCGCTGTTCTGGGTTTTCGCTGCGGCATCGTAGCCGCCGCCCGCCAGCATCCAGCCGATCATCGCCCCGCCGAGCGCCAGACCCAGCTTGAGCACGAACAGCGTGCCCGCGAAGCTGATCCCCGTCAGACGTTTTCCGTTACACCACTCGCCGTAATCAACGGTGTCGGACATCATCACCCACTGGATTGGCGTCACGAGCTGATGCAGTACGCCAATCACGAAGATGAAGGCGAACATGGTGAGATTTGCGTGCATCGGCACGAAAAACATTGCCAGACTGACGACCGCCAGCAGGGCGTTCGTCCACCAGAAGACGCTGACTTTGCATTTCCAGTCAGTCAGCGGTTTTGCCAGCGCAGAGCCGATAAGATTGCCGACGCAATAGGTGGTGAGGAAGGCGACAAACACTTCCGGGGTACCCAGAATCCAGGTGACGTAATACATCATCGCCCCGCCGCGTACGCAGACGGCCAGTATGTTGAGGATGGTCAGCAGGCCGACGATGCGCCATTGGTCGTTCTGCCAGATGTCGCGCAGGTCTTCACGCATTGAGTTGCTGCTCGGCGGCGCTTCCACACGTTCTTTGGTAGTGAAGAAGCAAAACGCCAGCATCAGGAACGCCACAACCGAGAGCACGGCAATCCCGCCCTGGAAGCCCAACGCTTTATCTTCGCCGCCAATCAGATTCACCAGCGGCATCATCAGCACGGTGGAGAGCATGCCGCCCGCCGTCGCCAGCACAAAGCGCCATGACTGCAGGGAGATACGCTGCGTTGGGTCATTGGTTATCACACCGCCCAGCGCGCAGTAGGGAATATTCACCACGGTATAAAGCAGGGTCAGCAGCGTGTAGGTGATTGCGGCATAAATCATTTTGCCGTGCAGGCTGAGATCCGGCGTGCTGTAGGCGAGCACACAGACCAGACCAAATGGCAGAGCGCCAAACAGCACCCACGGGCGGAATTTCCCCCAGCGCGAACGGGTGCGGTCGGCGAGCAGTCCCATGCAAGGGTCTGAGATAGCATCCAGCGCGCGAGCCAGTAAGAACATCGTGCCGACAAAACCGGCCGGGATACCAAAAATATCGGTATAGAAGAACATCATATATAACATAACGTTATCAAAGATGATGTGGCTGGCGGCATCGCCCATGCCGTAGCCAATCTTCTCTTTAACGGACAAAATCTCACTTTTCATTACGCATCCTTGTTAGCACTTTCACACGCACTGATACCGGTTACAGTTCTTGTAAACCATCCCTGTGAGCGCGGGTATTCCGATATCTCGTTATCAAATTACGATTCTTGTTTTCTGTGATCAGAGTAGCGTCAAAAAATGTGTCTAAGTGTAAGTAATGGATTTTGCGGGGATTTATTTGAAACTGGTCATGGTATGGAGAAACGGAAGTTAAAAAAGTGAGTGAGGGGGTGTGGAAACGTTTGGAAGTAGCTATAATGCGCCCCGCCTCCATGTAGCAATCGAGGCGCGGAAGATCGTCATCTCCGGTGAGGTGGCTGGACTTCAAATCCAGTTGGGGCCGCCAGCGGTCCCGGGCAGGTTCGACTCCTGTGATCTTCCGCCAAAATTCTCATATCATCCCAGCCATTTGCCATATATTCTCAGCATATGCATGCTTTTATAATTCTCGCCCACAATATCTATTTTCATTTATGATTAACGAGAATCCCATATGAGCACTGCCCTTACGATCATGGCCATTGCTGCTACTGTAATTAGCCCATTATTAGCCATTCAGACACAGAAATTTATAGAAAGATATTCTCAGAAAAAATCATTAAAAATTGATATATTCAAACAACTTATGGCTACTCGATCTCAGAACTCTCGACTGTCTAATGAACATGTTCGCGCATTAAATATGATCGACTTAGCATTTTACGGAAAAATAAAAAGAGGAAGAACCAAGAGAAGCGATTCTGAAAGTAAGGTATTATCTTCGTGGAAACTTTACTTTGCACATTTAAATACATCTTACCCTGATAATGATAATGCATCTGGCACCATATGGAACCAAACAAGCAACAATCTTTTTCTAGACTTGCTATCAGAGATAGCGAAAGATATTGGCTATGATTTTGAGCGAGTTCAATTACAAACAGCCATATATTCACCTATTGCCCACGGGGCAATAGAAAACGATAAATTAAAAATTAGACAGGGGTTGGCTGCAATATTCTCAGGAGAAAATGCCCTAAAAATGGAAATTATTAATATTCCCGCAAGACAGGGCAATTAATCTATTCACTATTTATCCTGTGGCTCAATACCTAACCGTTCCAACTCCTTTCTCCCTAAAGTTTTGAGCCAATTCCCCAAACTCATCCCTTCGGCCTTTGCCGCAGCCTCGAACTGCGCCTTTAACTCGGGAGTGATGCGAATCTGGAAAGTTGGTGCTTTTCCGGATTTAGACTGATTTGGATCGCGTTTAGCCGTTGACATGTACGTACCTATAAGAGCAGTATAACACCAACCAGGTACGTACCTTTATATCTGGCGACCTGATTTATAACGCCCTCGCCTGGTATTCGCAGTACCCGGCGAAAGCTAACCTCACCAACTATCAAGGAGTTGATTATGGCTGTTTCGCATTCTACCCCAGACAGCGACCAATCCGGAACCGAGCGTTCGGTAATTGTGGGATACCGCCCGAATGTTTTCGACAAATCCACACCCAAAATTATTCTTTCCGGCAAGTGGCTACGCGAAGCGGGGTTTGATACCGGGCAACAGATTACCGTAAAAGTGATGAATGGCTGTATCGTCCTGATGGTCTATGGCGAGCAGGAGCAACGGTTGCAGGATGAGCTGAAAGAGGCCAATCAGAAGTTAAATAGAATTGAGAGCACGCTGGCGACTCTTCAGTGAATTACGAGTCAACATATAAGTGGCGCTTACATGTTAACCTGGTGCCGGATGGCACTTGCGCTTATCCGGCCTACTTTCACAATACCCTTTGTCTGACCACCCACCTCATAGTGACCCCCAGAAAGATATCGACTATAATGAACGAATCGAACGATTCATGCGAAATGGTGGCAATATGCATACTCTTACGGCAAATGAAGCCAAAACCCAGTTTGGCGATATGCTACTTAAAGCGCAGCGAGAACCTGTGCAAATTAATCGTAACGGTAAACCTGTTGCAGTCGTCGTTTCCATTGAGGACTATGAACAAATGGAAGCCATGAAGCTCCAGTTACTGAAGGCCAAAATTCAGCGTGCTCAAAACGATATTCATTTGGGCAATATTGTTGATGGTGATGCTTTTTTTGATGAGTTGATGGATCAACACAAAGGATAAAAAGTGAGTTACAAACTTACTGGAGAAGCACAGCGCGATATTATTGAAATCCGTGATTACACATCAAGAAATTGGGGCGCTAAACAGTCCAGGGATTATCTTAGAAAATTACGGGGCGTTCTCTCTCAGTTAGCTGAAATGCCAGACATGGGGCATCATCGAATTGATGATTTTGGTGAAGATATTTACAGCTTTCCTTATGTTAGCCATATGATTTACTACAGTGCACAAGACACAAATATTGTTGTACTGGCAGTCTTACACCAAAGCCGAGTACCAACAAAACATCTGGGACAACGTTTGTAGCCCACCACCTTAATGCCGGATGGCGCTTACGCTTATCCGGCCTACGGGCTGCACGCAACAAGTGACAACATTGCGGCTTTTTATTGCAGTTGTTCGGTTTTACCGAACAACTGCAATAAGCATCATATTTCATACGTAATAAAGCCGCCGATCGGTTATTCAGCGGCTTTCTATTACCTGTGATGCATCAGAAGTTATATTTTACGCCGAGCATACCGCGGGTATCGCTGTAGCCTTTATCGCCGACTTGTTGGGCCACGTTACTCCACACATTGAGGCGCGGAGTGATTTGACCTTCAACGCCGACTTTCAGCTCGCCGATATTTTTGGTGCCGCGCATGTCATTGCTCACATCGTCCATCTTCACGCTGGTTGTCTGCGTGTTGTGGATCCAGTTGGCTTCCACAAACGGCTGGAACTCGCGAGATTTACCGTCGTCGATGGCGTTGTGACCGGTGATGTAGGCCTTCACACCCAGACGGGTCATCAGGTTGCCATCAGTGTTGTCCTTCACGCGGGTACCGTTCGCTTCGCGGTGGCTGTCGGCCTGCACGTCCATCCACACCACCTGCGCTTTTGGTTGCAGCCAGTAGCTATTGCGCTCGTTTTCACCCAGCTTGAAGCTATAACCGGCTTCGACCGAAGCGGTTATTCCGCTGGATTTATATTTCTCCGTCGCCTGCTCCTGGCCCATCACTTTGTTATCAAACCAGTTATACAGCGCCCAGGTATCCACGTAGGTGCCGGTCTTGTCGGCGTCATTGGCATACCATGTGCCATACAGCCCCACGCTGTAACCGGTGACCTGACCACGTGAATGGTAGCCGGTCAGGCTGGACTGCGTGCGGTTCTGGCTGTTGGCATAACCTGCCATCGCGCCAAGGTGCCAGCGGTCAAGACCGTCGCTACTCCACTGCGCCAGGTCGCCGCCTAGCTGCATTACATAGCTGTTGCTTTGGGTTTTCAACTGCCCGCTACCGTCTTTGAAGCGGGTATGCGCCCCAACGTTACGCATCCACAGGCTGGTAACTTTCTTCTCGCCTGTCAGCATATCGACGTACTGCGTTTCACCCAGACGATCGTGCAGTCGGGTCATAAACAGCGTGTTTGCCGCATAGTTGTTCGCCAGATAACTGCCTGCTTCCGGACGGTATTGCTGCTCAGTGACAGGAGGCGCAACAGGTTCTTCCGGCTCAGGGATAATCGGGTCTACAGGATCGACCGGGTCTGGATCAATAGGGTCAACCGGGTCCGGATCAACAGGGTCCGGGTCTTCCGGATCCGGCGGAGCAGGAATAAAGCTGGTCAGATACCAGTTACTGCCTTTCTGCACAACGTTATAGTCGTACGCTCCGGCAACAATACGGCCCGCTTTCTCAAAAGTACCGTCAGAATTACCGGCCACTTCGATGATCTCAATACCTTCAATGGTCTGCGCCCCGGTTCCGCCAATGTTATTCACCGCCACAAACGCATTACCCGCAGTGTTGCCGAGCACTTTCAGCTTGTCGGTTTCGGAGGTATCGTCATTCAGGACAGTATTGAAAACCAGTTTGCCGCCGTTCCCGGTAAAATCTTCATTGATGGTAAGCGTCTGCCACGGTTCGCCGTCAGCATGCCCAAAGTTCACCACTGACCCGCCGTTCAGCGTCAGGTCAGTGAGCGTTGAGCTGTTAGTCATGTTCCAGGTCGCGTCGCTCATTTGCAGCGAGATAACGCCCGTCCCGGCAGTGGCGCTGGTGATGTATGACGCCCCGCTCCACAACGAGTTGTCGGTCATGTTGAGCTTAATGGTACTGTTTTGCTGCGGCAGGCTGCTGGTTGCAGCAGTCGCGCCAGCGGCATGAAGATCGCCGTCGATAAGAAAACGCCCGCCAGTAGAACCTTCTACGATGCCGCCCGTTTCGGTGCTGATGGCATAACTTTCGTTGCTGTGATCGCCCGCCATGGTAATGGCGGCACCGCCTGCCAGATTTATCGCCCCGCGTGAAGTCGCATACAGGCCGCGTGGCGCTTTGCTGTATGACGCCGCTTTCGCCGAACTGTTCACGTTGATCGTTGCGTTTTCACCGAGATTCACGGTCGCGTTGGTGGAATAAACCGCATGAGCGCTGACGCCGTTGACCGTAATCGTCGCGTTGTTGCCCAGTTCCGTTTTGGACGATGAGGCGGCATAAATCCCCGTTGAAGAAGCACCCGAAGTCTCAATTGTGGCGTCATTGCCAAGCAGTATCGAGGAACCGTTCTGCCCGGTGCGAAGACCCTCTGAACTGTCACCTGTCGTCACAATGTGTGCCCGGTCGCCGACCACAATTGTATTTTTGGCCTGCGTGGCGTCTTTCATCGCGTTTGCTGTGATACCACGTCCCTGGGAACCGGTGGTTTGAATATACAGATCGTCGCCGACGTAAATGCTGGCCGAGCCCTTCCAACCCTGGCTATAGGAGTTGTAACCTGCGTTAATACCGTCACCATCCTGACCGTCCACATAAATGCTGGTGCGATCCCCGGTGATGATAAAGACCGGGTTATCCGGCGTATTGGCCCCGTGCGTGCGGATACCGTCAACATCTTTACCATTATTGGCGGCATTCTTCGACTGCGTGCGAATCGTCAGGTCGTCCCCAAAAATAACGCCCGGACTACCCGTTGTACTGTTCTGAATAACGGTAACAGAGTGCTCAAAAGCTTCAGCGCCGGGTCCATTAATCGTTAATCCATTGCCATAAACGGGAATCGTGCCCGCACTCCATTGATAAACATAATTCGGCATGGCGCTGGTTTTAGCGAAACTGGCATTTGCCTGCGCTGGAATTATTGCCTGCAATTCCGGGGGCATACTGCTAACCAGTCCGGTGGAGGGTAGACTATCAACGTCAACCCATGCCGCTTGAGCTGAAAATACCATAGAGGTTAATGCGGCTGAAACCGCTATGGCAATACGAGAATAAGATTTGGGATTTGGCATATTAGCCTCCTGCTTTCAGGCGTAGAGCGTCCACCACATCGCAAGGATGTGAAAATAATAAAATTCAAAAATACGTTATAAAATATTCGACAATATTTGATGAATACTATGGCCTAACTTATCTTCAAGCCTGAGCTTGTAGACATATATTTTCTTAATATCGATATTATCTATTTTGGTAATTTGCTGAATACTTTTCCCTGACACAAAACGCTTCAGTAATATCATTTCAGTATAGTTAAGTGAGCGTCCACGTTTGCTGTTAGCGAGATGACCCGTAAAGAGTCGCCTAATTTTCTGATGTTGAACTTCGTCATCATCATCAGAATATATAATCCCTTGTATTTTATTGCTTTTGGACAGCCAGTAGTTGGCTAACGGCGCCAGGTTCCTGTCTGCTATCAACACAATATGCATACCGCTGTAGGCAAGCCGGTCAACCCATTGCGGGTCGGCAAACAGGCGCAGATTCGGGAAAGAAAAGTCCACAAAAATAAACCCACGCGACAAATGGTTTTGATTATTAAGCAGAAGCTTTTCAATAATTCCTTTTTGCAGAAAGCCATTCCCCTCAGGCCAGATCGCAAATGCGGCACGGTGACAGTAACTGGCACGAACCGCAGTATCCGGAAATAATTGACAGGATAATTCACAGCTTATGCAACGAACAGTCTGTGACGGTGATCTCTTCATCAAAAATGACTCCTGTTATTTTTCCATAAATATTTCATTGGTAAATAAATGTGTCAATCCAACACGTAGTACGTTCCTTGTCAGCTAATAACAGTGGCGCTAATAAAATGTAATAAACTCCTGATGCACTAATATGTATGGTCTGTGAGTAATACGATTGCGCTAAGCTTATTTACGCTTTATCTCAGAATAACAACCTATGCATTAGGAATTTTATGCATAAATTTAGATTCCAGGATAAACAGTAAAAAAGCACTATTTGCTAAAAAATAACCTGCGTAAAAGTTACTTACTAATTACGTAATTCTGATAACTCAATCACCCTTGTCATGTTGTGGACAAATATAAAGATAATTCAGATAAAACTGTAATGAATTCTCATTATTTAACCTTAGTTAATTCTCACCTAAGAAATAAGATTGCTAACATATTGTATTTAAAGATGTTTTAATGAATTGATGAAATTCTTATCTTCGTTCATGAACAAAGAGTGAGGCGCATTTTCGATTTGGATGTAAAATTTAAAGGATGCGTTAGCACACGCTGTGATTCGTTTTGGTTACTGAGGGCTGGGCAATTGTACCTTATCAATCAGTTGGTCGAATTTAATCCTGATAGCAAAAGTCTGGTCAATCGTCAGACCGGGCGAGCAATTCAGCTCCAGCTCCCTGCCTCGCTCTGTTTTCTCTATTTAATTACTCACGCAAGTGACATTGTTTCCCAGAACACGTTGATGACAATTGGTTGGGGTGAAAGAAATAATGTGACCACCACCAACACATTTTACCAGGCTATTCTGACGCTACGAAACGCGCTGGCGGACGTGGGGTTGCCTCGTGATACGGTGAAAACTATTTCCCGACGCGGGCTCAGATTAAATGAGAATACGCAAGTAGAGACAATAACGCTTCAACAGAGTGAAGTTTCCCCGCCGCCGGTTATTGAAGAAATCCCCCCCGCAAAGATAATTCCTTCGACACCACAACAAACGACGCAGATACCCTGGTTTGAGGTTTTATTTAGCGCCAGTGTCGTGATTGCCACGTTGATCATCTGGCTGGTGTGGTATCAAACGCGCCCTGTTATGCCGTTTAGTAAATTTGTCCAGACTTCCATGCAGACGCCATCGCGGCAAAATTGCAAAATCTATTACTCACCAAATGAACACGACCAGCAAGGCTATTTCAATCTGATGCAGTTACATCCCTATCTCTGTGAAAACAACAAGCACGTGTTTCTTACCGGTTACAGCAAAGCGGAAAGGATCGTGGCATTTGTCTGTGATAAAGATGCACGGGTGGATGCTAACGCATTTTGTACTACTCATTATTACTGGATGCGCGGGCAATGAAAAAAACACGCCACCTTATAGTGCTCGTGGCCGGGCTGGTTACTGTGCTCGGTTCAGGCGGATGGTTATGGCATTCACGCTATGCCGACAAACCGCTGAATTGCATCGGTAACATGGAATGGAATATTGGCAGCAACCGCTTTACGGGTACGTTATCGTTTCGGATGTACAACAGTGAAGGCCTGGCCACTATTACCGGCAAACTGTACGGGCGTAATACCTCAGACATTAGCAGGAACATCTATTTTAACTACACCCAAAAGCGCGATGCCCGAGTGCTACAGGCGATGCAGGTCGTCAAAACCTTCGCTGACACCGCTGATGAAGCGGATATTAACGACACATTACCTGGATTTTACCGCCAAAGCGGACGAAGCCTGAGCCTGGTCATGGAGGAGTATAAAGGTGCATGGATTTTTGCCAGCTCCAATGTGCCCTCGCTGTATTGCCGCAAAAGGTAGCGTCATATCCGGAAACAAAAAGTACGGCCCCTCAATGAAATTCACATTTTTCATCATTGACTTACGCGACATGGGTCACTGAATCCACACATAACCCATTGCTATTCTTCATCGCGAATCAGGAAACATCCTGAATATCATAATATCCATTGCGTAATAATTAAGCGAAATGGGAGTTATATTTTGCCCAGAAGACTTCAACCTACGGATGGATATTTGGAGAAGACGTGGGCAGGGGCGTTTATCTCTCTCGCGAGCAATGTCTGAGCGTTCAGGCGTTATCGCATTTCAGGAAACGGTGTGTTTCCGGTGTATTTTTGGCGTACATATGAGGGATACGTAATGTTTACTTTTAAAAAGTGCCTGATTGCACTTTCTATAAATTTGGCCGTTGTTTCATCAGGTTTTGCTTGTACGACCCTGCTGGTCGGCAACGAAGCATCAGCGGACGGCTCCATGCTGGTCGTCCGTAGCGCAGACAGCGATGCCCTGAAAGCACAGCATTTTGTCATTCATCCGGCAAAGCAAAATCAGACCGGGGTATACAGCACCAAAGCACATAATGGTGCGAATGATTTTACCTGGCCACTGCCGAAAAACTCTCTGCGTTATACCACTGTCCCAAACTGGAAAACCCAACTGCACGGCGCGACCGGATTTAACGAGCTGGGTGTCGGCGTGAGCGGTACAGAATCCATTTTTGCCTCACCGAAAGCACTGGCCGCCGACCCGTACGTTGAGGATAAAGGGATCACCGAAGACGATATCCCGGATATTCTGCTGTCACAAAGTAAAACCGCACGTGAAGCTGTGGCGCTGTTGGGCCATATCGTTGAGACCGTCGGCGCAGGCGAAGGTTTTGGCGTTGCCGTCGTCGACGATAACGAGATCTGGTACCTAGAAACCGGTAGCGGCCACCAGTGGATGGCGCAGCGTCTGCCGAATAACCAGTATTTTGCCACCGGTAATCAGGGCCGCTTACAGGATTACGATCCTAAAAGTCCGGACATGATGGCGTCAAAAAACCTGATTCAATTTGCGACTGAAAAAGGACTGTACGATCCGGCGAAAGACGGTAAATTCAACTTCTCCAAAGCCTATACCCGTGATGACGAGCGTGACCGCACGTATAACGACCCTCGTGTATGGACCATCCAGAAAGAATTCAATCCTTCCGTAAATCAGGATATGACCAAAGGGCGCGAATTCCCGGTCTTCATGACGCCAGAGAAGAAAATGACGCTGGACGATGTGAAGGCCGTGTTGCGTAGTCACTATGAAGGGACCAGCCATGACCCGTACACCAACGGTCTGAACGGCAAAGAGCCATGGCGTCCGGTCAGCGTTTTCCGTACCTATGAAGCGCACGTCATGCAGGTCCGTCCGTGGTTGCCAAAAGAGATTGGTGAAACGACCTACATTGGCCTGGGCATGGCTGACCTCACCGCCTTCGTTCCGTACTACAGCGGCCTGAAAGCGTATCCGGCTAACTACACGATGGGTACCGATAAAGCGGACGATCAGTCTATCTACTGGAAATATCGTAAATTACAAACGCTGACGATGACCGATTATCCGAAGCTCGCACCAATCGTCAAAAAAGCCTACAAAGCGTGGGAAGACAAAGTGGCGAAGGAGCAAAAAGAGGTCGAAGCAGAGTATCTGAAGATGGCGAAAACCGATAAACCCGCCGCGGATAAGATGCTGAATGACTTCAACCTGCGCATCATGGCCGACGCCGAGAAGCTGACGGAAGATCTGACTAATCAGCTCTTTACCATCCGCACTAAAGACATTCAGTCTGATATTTTCTTTGCGAATGCAACGAAAAAAGACTGAGTAACGACGCGATAGTATTCTGGCGTAAAGCGCTTATTAGCTTTGCGCCAGCATTTCACACCGTGCCTTCACCGCCTCGTGCAGAAGGCGTACCGCGGTTGAAAGCTGCTTCCGATGCGGGCAAATCATATTCAGCGGGACTTTCTCTCCCTGATAATCCGGCATCAGCAGTTGTAATCGACCGTCACGCACATCCTCGCTGACATCCAGCCACGACTTGTACGCCACACCTTCTCCGGCAATCGCCAGGCGCCGGATCACTTCCGCATCGTCACTCATAATGGTGCCGTTAACCTGCACACTGCTGACCTCGCCGTTGCGCGTAAACGTCCAGCGATCGTGCAGGCGGCCGCGTAATACGAAAGTCATGGCGTTGAGCTGTGTTAAATCATCCAGTTTTTGCGGCGCGCCGTTTTGCTTAACCCATTCCGGTGATGCCACCAGCACGCGTCGGTTACCCGGTGCAACCGGCAGCGCAATGTAGGACGCGTCTTCGGTGTTGCCATAGCGAAACGCAACATCGACGGGGTCTTTAAAGACATCCGTTACCTGGTCGGAGAAAAAAATCCGCAGGCGCAGCGCGGGATAGCGGCGTCGAAACGACTGAAAGACCGGTAGCAGCAGGTTACGACCGAGATCGGAAGGCACGGCGATTTGCAGCGTGCCTGACACTTCATCTTCCGGGGTCTGAATTTTTTGCAGCCCGGCATGCATTACATCCAGCATCTGGCGGGCATAGGGTAACCAGACTTCACCTTCTGGCGTCAGGCGCAGGCTGCGCGTGGAGCGAGCGAACAAGCGGATAGCCAACGTAGACTCCAGGCGCTTGATAGCTGAACTGACCTGAGCAGGCTGAACGCCGACTTCGCGCGCAGCATCACTAAAACTATTCAGCGCCGCGGCGCGGACAAATAACGTGAGATCTTCAAGCCGGAACATTTTCACTCCCCGAGTATAAGTCCTGTCGCCATAGGGCTATTTTTCCCGTTCTGTTACCGGTTTACCATCAAATTATATCAACAGATATACCCTAAATAATTCGAGTTGCATGAAGGCAGCAAGAGAGTGAATCTCCAGGAGCATAGCAAACTATGTGACTGGGGTGAGCGAACGTAGCAAACGCACATGCGGCTTGAAGTATGACGGGTATAAACTGATTCCTGTGACCGGAGATAATATGAAAGCCATCGCCATTACCCGCGCCGCGACCGACGGCAATAACATTGAATTTTTACAAGAGATTGACCTGCCCATGCCAGTTGCTACCGGGCACGATCTGCTGGTTGAAGTGAAAGCCATTTCCGTCAACCCCGTTGATACCAAGGTCCGCGAAGGTTTTAACGCTGATGTGCCGCGTGTGCTGGGCTGGGACGCCGTTGGCGTGGTGAAGTCCGTGGGCGAAGCCGTCACCCTGTTCGCACCCGGTGATGAAGTCTGGTACGCCGGAGCGCTCGGCCGCGCTGGCAGTAACAGTGAATTTCAGTTGGTTGATGAACGTATTACCGCGCTGAAGCCAAAAACACTGGATAATGCTTCTGCTGCGGCGCTGCCACTGACAGCTATCACCGCCTGGGAAATGCTGTTCGACCGTCTGGGCGTTGAGGAAAATGGCAATGAAGATGATGTATTATTGATTGTTGGCGCGGCTGGCGGCGTCGGTTCTATTCTGACACAACTGGCCAGTAAGATGACCAAAATGACCGTCATCGGTACCGCATCACGTCCGCAGAGCCAGAAATGGGTACGTGAAGCGGGCGCTCATCATGTGATTGATCACAGCAAGCCGTTGACGGAAGAGCTGGCACGGATAGGCATTAAAGAGGTGACGCACGTTGCCAGCCTGAACAATACCGAGCAGCACTATTCGCAAATTATTGCCGCACTGGCGCCGCAGGGCAAACTGGCGCTGATTGACGATCCTCAATCTCTCGATGCGCGCCCGCTGAAGGCCAAAAGCATTTCGCTGCACTGGGAGTTTATGTTTACCCGTTCGATGTTTACCACCCACGACATCATTGCGCAGCATCAGTTACTGACCCGCGTGGCGCAGCTGATCGACGACAGCACCCTCCGTACCACGCTGGGCGAACATTTTGGCGCGATTACCGCGGCAAATCTGCAAAAAGCCCACACGCAAATTGAAACCGGTCGCTCGGTCGGCAAGATTGTGCTGGAGGGGTTTTAACATGTCTGATTCTGACGTGATTTCAATTATTGCGGTACTGAAAGCCAAACCGGGGAAAATCGACGCACTGAAACAGGCGCTACAAGCTCTGCTGCTGCCCACGCGCCGGGAGCCGGGCAATATTGAATATGCCCTGTTCCAGTTACGCGACACGCCGGATGTGTTCTACGTGCGCGAATCCTGGCGCGGTCAGGCCGGTCTGGATGAGCATATCGCTCTGCCACATTTCCAGGCGTTCATTCTACAAATGAACGATCTGCTAGCCGAACCGCTACGGCTGGATTATCTGACGCCGATTGAGCCTTAATGTCTCGACGCGCCCCCGCAGCTATGCGGGGGATTTACATCAGCCATTGCGTCCGGCCATAACACCGCCATCCACATCCCAGATGGCGCCAGTTACCCATTGCGCTTTGTCTGACAACAGGAAGGCGACGGATTCAGCCACATCACGCGGCGTACCAACCCGACCAATCGGATGGAAGCTGTCAAAGCTACTCATCACACCTTGTACGTCTTCTTTCGGGATAAATCCTTCGTAGATAGGTGTATGCACGACTGCTGGCGAAACGGCATTGACGCGGATCCCATTCGCCCCCAGCTCGATGGCCAGATTTTTAGTTAATGCATGCAGGCCCGCTTTTGCCATTGAGTACGCTGAAGAAGGTGTTGCGCCAATTGCTTGTTGCGCCCACATCGAACCAATATTCACGATGGCACCCTGGATGTTAGCCGCCACCATATTACGCACGACATCGCGGGTGATAAAAAACGTCGCGCGGTTGAGGCTCATGTACAGTTCATAATCTTCAACTTCATGATCAGTGAAAGGTTTTGGGAAGAAAACCCCAGCTGCATTTACTAACAGGTTGATGTCTTTGTGCTCAGCATTCACCGTTGCCATCACCTGCTTAACGCCCACTTCTGACATCAGATCCGCCACAATGACAGAGACGTCACCCAGCTCCGCCAACGCCTGATGGGCCCGTTCCGCTTTCTCGGCACGATTGCCAACCAGCACCACTCGACCACCACCCTGGAGGATCAGTTTTGCGGTTTCAAATCCGATACCACTGGTACCGCCCACCACTAACAGTTTTTTGCCGACAAATAATGTGTTCATCGCTAGCCTCGTTTCAAGTATTCGTTAATGCGCTAACAATGCCACTCCCCTGAGGCGCTGACGAATGAGAAGAAATAGCGAACCGAGAAAGAAAATCTATCTCGATCGCATATACTGAAGATATTCACAAAACGGGAAATGACCTGATGCGCTCGCTTAATCGGCTTAAATGGTTACACGCTTTTGAGGCCACAGCCCGCCACGGCAGTTTTACTGGTGCGGCGCAGGAACTGGGGGTCACTCCGGCTGCCGTTGGGCAACTGGTTCGTGCGCTGGAAGACTGGGTTGGCCACCCGCTGCTGCATCGAACCCGTTCAGGTAAAGAGCGTCTCACGCTGGTCAGCGAAGCACAGGACGCGTTGCGCGAGATAACCCAGGGACTGGATAGTCTGGAATCCGGGCTGAACAAGTTACGCGGTCGGCAAGCACGCTCGGTGGTGATTATCACGGCCTCTCAGGTACTGGTGATGAACTGGCTGATGAGCCGCCTCAATCGCTTCTCACAAGCGCATGAAAACATTGAATTACGCCTGAACGTGACGGAAAAGCTGATGGATGTTGCTCATGGCGAAGCGGATCTGGGCGTACGTTGCGGTAAAGGCGACTGGCCTGGGGTAAATAAAACCTGGCTGATGGATGAAGAAGCGGTTCTGGTTTGTAGCCCACGTATTGTGCCAGTAGATAAAATATCCTGTGGAGAATGGTTGGCCGCACAGAAGCTTATCCATGATGACACTCCCCACCCCGGCGCCAATTTCCCGGGCTGGAATGATGTCCTGACCGCCACCCAGGCACCTGCCGTTCGCGACAGTGGATTGCACATCAACTCTACCTCTGCAGTGATTCTGGCGGCGCTCAGCGGTCAAGGTGTCGCCATTGTGCGTAGGGCATTGGTGCAGCAGTTACTGACAGACGGACAACTGGTTCAGCTTCATCCCAACACCCGCTGGCCTCTGGCGTGGTCTTACTACATTGTTACGCCACAGCACGCGGTAATGCGTCCGGAGGTAAAAGTCTTTAATGACTGGCTGATTGCGGATGTGCTGGCAGAAATCGCAACCATCTCTGCTATGATGCCTGCACACAAATAAAACAAAACAACATGCCGAGGGAAAGATGAGTTCCACCAGAAGAGGGATGATGAACGTCCTGATTGCCGCCGTATTGTGGGGAAGTTCAGGCGTTTGCGCGCAATACATCATGGAGCAAAGCCAGATGTCGTCGCAGTTTCTGACCATGACGCGCCTGATTTTCGCCGGGCTCATTCTGCTGATGCTCTCTTTCGTTCACGGCGACAAAGTGTTCTCCATTATCAAAAACCGCAAAGACGCCATCAGCCTGCTGATTTTTTCCGTGGTTGGGGCGCTCACCGTACAGCTAACCTTTCTGCTGACTATTGAAAAATCCAACGCCGCCACCGCGACGGTGCTGCAATTTTTGTCACCGACCATAATCGTGGCGTGGTTTTCCGTGGTGCGCAAAGCACGACCGGGGATTTTAGTGCTGACTGCGATCTTCACATCGCTTATCGGCACCTTCTTGCTGGTCACCCACGGTAACCCGACGTCGCTGTCTATCTCACCTGCCGCGCTGTTCTGGGGAATTGCCTCGGCGTTTGCCGCCGCGTTCTACACCACCTACCCCTCAACGCTTATCGCGCGCTACGGCACGCTGCCAGTTGTCGGCTGGAGTATGTTAATCGGCGGGATGATCCTGCTGCCGTTTTATGCCGGACAGGGCACTAATTTCGTGGTGAATGGCAGTTTGATTCTGGCGTTTTTCTATCTGGTGGTCATCGGCACGTCGCTGACGTTTAGCCTGTACCTGAAAGGCGCGCAGATGATTGGTGGACCGAAAGCGAGCATTTTAAGCTGCGCGGAACCGTTGAGCAGCGCATTGCTGTCCCTGCTGCTGTTAGGTATTACCTTTACCCTGCCAGACTGGCTGGGCACGCTTTTGATCCTCTCTTCGGTAATACTTATCTCAATGGACTCACGTCGCCGCGCCAGAGCGGTTTAACACCAACCGGCGCGGCAAAAGGTCATGATTACCAGCCCGGAACCGCGCCACCGTTAAAGATAGTTTCTGCCGCCTTCGCCACTTCAAGTGACTGATAAGATTGCAGGAACTCTTTCACATTCTCGGCATCTTTGTTGTCTTCTCGCGCCACCAGAATGTTCACATACGGTGAGTTTTTGTCTTCAATAAATACGCTGTCATGTACCGGGGAAAGCCCGGTTTGCTGGATGTAGGTGGTACTGATAATCGCCACATCCACTTTCTGATCGTCCAGCACACGCGGCAACTGCGCACCTTCCAGTTCCATAATTTTCAGATGCCGAGGATTATCAGTAATATCCAACGCTGTTGGCAGCAGGCCGGTATCCGCTTTCAGCGTAATTAACTTCTCTTTTTGCAGTAGCAACAGCGCCCGGCCCAGATTGGTAGGATCGTTAGGTATCGCAATCGTTGCACCGTCTTTTAGTTCAGCGACAGTTTTGATTTTCTTCGAATAACCAGCCATTGGGAACACAAAGGTATTGCCCACCGCAACCAGCTTATAGTCGTGTGCTTTATTATCTTGTTCAAGGAACGGGCGATGCTGGAAGACGTTGGCATCCAGCTCACCATGATTGGTGGCATCGTTGGGCAGCAGAGAACCGCTAAAACCCACCAGTTCCACCTCCAGACCATATTTTTCTTTAGCGACTTTCTTCGCGACCTCCGCCACATCCTGCTCTGCACCGTTAATTACACCCACTTTGATATGCTTTGCATCGCTGCTCTGTTGATCGCATCCTGCCAGCAATAATCCCGCCAGTAATACCGCCGCCCCGGCCCCGAAATAAGGTATCTTCAGCTTCACGTTTTATCCTTTTGCAATAACCGCCTGATGAGTAATGAAATGACTATAGCGGGAAGGCCGCTGCGGTTTAAAAAACGAAAAAGCATCAGCAAGAAGAAAAAAGCATAATGGGGCTAAGATAAATTAGTCGGAAGATACTGTTAGTTCATCAATTGCAAGCCCGGTAATAATTAGCACCAGTTCACGATCGATCCCCTTCTCAAGCATGGCATGGGCTATCCGCAACGCTTCGTCCTTTTTGCCCTCGCGTTTGCCTTCGAGTTTGCCCTCTAGCAACCCTGTCCTTCGCCCCGACTCACGTAAGCATTCTGCAATCGTCATTAATCTCTCCTTATGCTGGGGAACGCGCAGGGCAACCTCTCGAATAAACGCCTCAAAACGCGGTGCGCTGCCAGACTGCACCAGGTAATTAAATAGCGTTTCTACCTGACTGTCATTAGCGTGTCCCTTAATCAACAGGGCAACCAGTTTATCGACCAGCACCATCAAATCGCGCTCGCGTATATGCTTCTGGACAAGTTCCAGTAGTGCCACTCGCCGGTGCTGCATAATCTCATCATCAGACACCACCGTGATATCGACCAGCGGGAAGGTCGCGCTATAAAGCTGCCGCGCAGTCTCTGGATCGTCAAACTCATCCAGCCAGCACAGCGAAAAAGGGTACGGGCTGGCAACGCCATGGTAAAAAAGTATCGGAACCACCAGCGGCAGCGTTTTGTTGCCAGCATCAAGGTGATTCTGCATCGCGGCAACGGCGTAACGCATCATTCGGAATGCCATATGAGCATCCGGTGAACTCTGGTGTTCAATCAACGCGTAGATATAGCCTTTACCAGTTCTCGTTTTTAGCGACCACAGAACATCGGAATAACTGGCACGCAGGTCTTCCTCAATAAAACTCCCAGGCTCCAGCTTCAGTGTGTTCAGATCGCAAAGTTCACGTAATGGTGCGGGGAGATAGCTATCAAGAAAATCCCGTGCGGTTTCTGGATGGCTTAAGAATTTTTTAAATACCGCATCATGCGGCGTAGAAGTTGTTGGTTTTTTCATGGCGGTCCGTCACCAGAAGAACAAGATGACGGAACCTTACTCGCCAGTCGCACACACAACATCTGGGAATTTTTCTATCTGCGAGGCGGCTTGGCGGATAAATACATACTTTTGCAATGTATTCATTTTCAGGGAATAACGCTCGCAAAAATGCCCGGTAAGCGTGATCACCTCCGGGCAAGTACCTGAATCCTCTTTGGCGGCAGCATCCAGACCTTCCGGTCATCAAAACGTTTTCGACAAATAATGGCGCGCGGAACCGGTTTCCGGGAAGTTATCGAGGGTCATTTGCAGCTGATAGCCGTTTTTCTGATAAAACGGCAGCGCCTGGAAACTCATGGTATCCACCAGCGCATGCAGGCATCCTCTCTCACGCGCCGTCTGTTCTGCGGCCTGCATCAATTTTGTGCCGTAACCACCTTTACGCAGCGAGTCATGCATCCACAGAAAATCAATGCACAGCCATTCGCCTTTGATTTTGCCGATCAGCCCACCCAGAATGTCATTGCGCTCATCGCGCCAGTACACCGCCAGGTCGCCAAAATTGGTGGTTCTCAGAAACTGCCGGTTGTAAGCGCGCAATCCGGCAAGCAGGGCATCTTGATCGTCTTCGGTAATCGTATCTGTAATCTGTATTTGCATCCTATCCTCCTGAAATAACTACAACTTCTGGCTGATTTATTTTTAGACATTAACACAGGGTGATGAGTGAGTCGTATGCCGTCTACACTTACTCTTGAGATGATGCGCATAGACAACAAGGATTATTATCATGAAACGAGTCATTTTTCCGATTATTGCCGTCCTTTTCACGCTACCTGGTCTGGCGCAAGCCGACTCGGCTTATGGCAGTCTGCAGGCTGTACACGAAAAGAATACCGTTATGAAGGATTTGCGTAAGATTTGCACCCCGCAAGGGTCGCCATCTGATGAGGTGTGGGAAAAAACGATTATGGCTGATACGCGTAATCAGCAGCACATCCGCGAAGCCATTCTGGCAATTCAAAGAAACAATCAAAACAACTACTGGGAAGCGCTTGGCAAAGTTGAATGCCCGGATTTATAGGCGTGAAGCGAAATAGCCCCACGCCAGAGGGAAAGCGTTAACGCTGAGGAATAATTAAGTCGCCGCGCAGCACGTACGACCCCAGCACGCTCTGGGTTTTCTCGTTGAGCCAACTGACGATCCGCGCCGCCATGGCGTCCATGGAATATTCAATCGCCGGGATCGTAGGGATTCCCGGCAGATGCAGCGAACCGGCCAGGCTAAAGACCATAATGTCTTGCGGTACTGATTTATTAAACGCCTGCAACTGCGGGATCACCCGCTGTGCCTGCTGTTCATCCGCCACCAGCAGCGCGTTAAAATTCAGCGTGGACGCGTTGTTCAGCAGCTCCTGCAAGGCCACTGACGATGACGTTGCAGCCATAAATACCAGGTTACGGTTAAACGGCAGGAAGTTTTTTTCCAGCGCGTGTTTATAGCCCAACAGCACCTGATCGGAGAAACCCATCCCGTCCGGATGAATTAAAGCAATCTGGCGTCGGTTCTGACTTATCAGGTAGTTACAGGCGGTTTCGGTAGCGAACTCATGATCGAACTGGATGCTGTTGACGTCATCGCCGGAATCCAGACAATCCACCAGAATGACATTCTCCTGATTGATGTTCAGCGGAAAACGCGCGCCAATAATCAGGACGTCATCGCACAAGCCGCAGCTTAATTCATCAAGAGCGCTCATGACTTCCGCTTTGGTATTGGCAAAACGCAGCAGCAGGTGCTTTTGATGCTGGCTAAGATGCTTTTCCAGCGCGTAGAGATAACCCGTGGTCTGATTAATGTTGTCCTGCGCGCATATCACGCCGATACAGCCCGTAGACTGGCTGAGTAGCGACTGCGCAATCACGTTCGGACGATAATTGAGTTCATCCACCGCTTTCAACACGGCGAGGCGGCTGGCCTCTTTTACGCCACGCGATCCGCTCAACACGCGTGACACAGTGGCTTTTGACACGCCAGCCAAACGCGATACATCGTTGATAGTAGACATCATTCTCCCCTGACAGGACCCGCCTGGCCCTTTCCATCCTGAATTTAACATTGGCTCAAATAATCGCCATCCGCAGTATAGCTGTTTCCGTTTTTCATGGAAACCGATTTTCCATTTGGACTCAAAAAGAGATCATCACAGCTAATTTCGTGAGCTAAATCCAAATAATTAGTCTTATAAGAATAAGATCTTGATGGCCGTCACAGTTCTGTTTTCCATGAATGGAAACCGGTTTCCGTATGATATCAAATCAGACTCGCAATAAGTTTTTACATTTAAAGGATGGTTCACTATGTTCAGGATTATGTTGTGTTGTTCGGCAGGGATGTCCACCAGCTTGCTGGTTCGCAAAATGGTTGAAGAGGCAGAGTCTCGCGGATTGCCTGTGAAGATTGAGGCCTACGGCGTTTCCGAATTTGACATTCAGTTTCCAAATTACCAGGTGGTGCTACTCGGCCCCCAGGTAAAGTACATGCTTAATACGCTCTCCGAAAAGGCTGCCACCCAGGGTATACCCGTAAAAGCCATAGATATGATGGATTACGGTATGCAACGCGGTGACAAAGTGCTGGATTATGCTCTGTCGCTGATTGAAGCGACACACTAGAAAGGTGTCATTATGAGTTCGTTATATCAGTCAATGGTTGCCGTCATTGAACAATCCATCACCCCGCTCGCTGGCAAGTTAGGGCAGCAGAAGTATGTGATTGCAATTCGTGACGGTTTTACGGCGGCGCTGCCGTTTATGATCATCGGCTCCTTCATGCTGGTGTTTATTTTTCCGCCGTTCTCTGCCGATACTACCAACAGCTTTGCCCGGGGCTGGCTCGATTTCTCGGCAACTTATCGTGAACAGCTGATGCTGCCGTTTAACCTCAGCATGGGTGTTATGACGTTCTTTATCTCCGTGGGCATTGGTGCCAGCCTGGGCCGTCAGTTTAACCTCGATCCGGTGATGTCTGGCCTGCTGGCCTTTATGGCGTTTTTACTGGTTGCTGCGCCCTATGCCGACGGTAAAATCTCGACGCAGTATCTTTCCGGTCAGGGTATCTTTACCGCCCTCATCACCGCCATTTACTCCACCCGTATATATGCATGGCTGAAGCAGAATAACGTGACAATCCGCCTGCCGAAGGAAGTCCCGACCGGCGTCGCGCGTTCATTCGAGATCCTCATTCCGGTACTGGTGGTGATTGCGACCCTGCATCCGCTGAACCTGTTTATCGAAGCACAAACCGGGATGATCATCCCGCAGGCGATTATGCACCTGCTGGAGCCGCTGGTTTCCGCTTCTGACTCACTGCCCGCTATTCTGCTTTCTGTGCTGTTGTGCCAGATTTTCTGGTTTGCCGGCATTCACGGCTCATTGATCGTAACCGGCATCATGAACCCATTCTGGATGGCGAACCTGTCCGCTAACCAGGCCGCTCTGGCAGCGGGCGCTGCGCTGCCCCATGTCTATCTGCAAGGTTTCTGGGATCACTACCTGCTGATTGGCGGCGTCGGTTCAACTTTACCGCTGGCATTCCTGCTGCTGCGCAGTCGCGTCGCCCATCTGCGTACTATCGGCAAAATGGGAATTGTGCCTAGTTTCTTTAATATCAATGAGCCTATTCTGTTTGGTGCGCCAATCATCATGAACCCGATGTTGTTCATCCCGTTTGTCTGCGTCCCGCTGGTTAACGCCGTGCTGGCCTATAGCGCCACCAAACTCGGCTGGCTGGCACAGGTTGTTTCATTGACGCCGTGGACTACGCCTGCGCCAATCGGTGCTTCCTGGGCCGCAAACTGGGCATTAAGTCCGGTGGTGATGTGCTTTATCTGTATGGCGATGTCAGCGCTGATGTACCTTCCATTCCTGCGTGCTTACGAACGTTCTTTGCTGAAAACCGAAGAGCAAAAAGCACAGGATGCCGTCTCCGTGGCGAACGCTGCCCGTAGCAACTCATAATGAATCAAGGAGTCAGAACAATGAGATACCGTTTTCCTGAAAACTTCTGGTGGGGCAGTGCCTGCTCAGCGCTGCAAACCGAAGGGGATAGCCTGAACGGCGGCAAAAGCCAGACCACGTGGGACGTGTGGTTCGACCGTCAGCCAGGTCGTTTCCATCAGGGAGTTGGCCCGGCAACTACCTCGACCTTTTATCAGCACTGGAAACAGGACATCGCACTGCTCAAACAGCTGAAGCACAACAGCTTCCGTACGTCTCTGAGCTGGTCGCGCCTGATTCCGGACGGTACCGGCGAGGTTAATCCTGAAGCCGTCGAGTTCTATAACAACGTCATCGACGAGCTGCTGGCACAAGGCATTACGCCATTTATCACCCTGTTTCATTTCGACATGCCGATGGTGATGCAGGAGAAAGGTGGCTGGGAAAACCGTGAAGTGGTCGAGGCGTTTGGCCGCTATGCACAAACGTGTTTTACATTGTTCGGCAACCGGGTTAAGCACTGGTTTACCTTTAACGAGCCAATTGTCCCGGTTGAAGGCGGCTATCTGTATGACTTCCATTACCCTAATGTGGTGGATTTCAAACGTGCAGCCACCGTGGCGTATCACACCGTACTGGCGCATTCGACGGCGGTTCGGGCATATCGTGCCGCAAACCATGACGGTGAAATCGGCGTGGTGCTGAATTTAACGCCTTCCTACCCGCGCTCACAAAATCCGGCGGATGTAAAAGCCGCACACTATGCGGATCTGCTGTTTAACCGCAGCTTCCTCGACCCGGTGCTGAAGGGTGAATATCCAGCGGATCTGGTTGGACTGCTGAAAGAGTATGATCAGTTACCAACATGCCAGCCAGGCGACAGCCAGTTAATCGCCGAGGGCAAAATCGACCTGCTCGGCATCAACTACTATCAGCCGCGTCGCGTTAAATGTCGTGATAGCGCCGTCAACCCGGATGCACCGTTTATGCCGGAGTGGCTGTTTGATTATTACGAAATGCCGGGGCGGAAAATGAACCCCTACCGTGGCTGGGAAATTTATGAGCCGGGTATTTACGATATTATTACCAATCTGCGTGATAATTATGGCAACCCGCGCTGTTTTATTTCTGAAAACGGTATGGGTGTCGAGAATGAGCAGCGTTTTATTCAGCAAGAGCAAATCAACGACAGCTACCGTATTGAATTTGTCTCTGATCATCTAAAATGGCTACATAAAGGAATTAGCGAAGGCTGTAATTGTCTTGGCTACCATATGTGGACCTTTATTGATAACTGGTCATGGCTTAACGGTTATAAAAACCGCTACGGTTTTGTTCAGTTAGATTTAGCAACGCAAAAACGTACGGTGAAAAAAAGCGGCGAATGGTTTGCCCAGACCGCCGAAAATAACGGATTCGATTAGGAAGAGAACAACATGATTGCATTAGAAGAAGCAGTAATGGAAATCATCGTCAATGCCGGGCAATCCCGCAGTCTGTGCTTTGAAGCGCTGCATGCCGCGCGCGCCGGCAATATTGACGAGGCAAAAAGCCTGCTTCGTGAGGCTGACGGTTACGCCCGTCAGGCTCATCACATGCAAACCAAATTGATCGAACAGGACGCCGGGGAAGCCCGGCAACCAATGACATTAATTATGGTGCATGCGCAGGACCACTTAATGACGTCGTTATTAGCCCGCGAACTGTCAGAAGAAATTATTCATCTGTATCAGCGTTAATCGTTAATTACACATTCAACAACGGAGAAAGCATTACGATTAAATAAAGCAGCCCTGTACCCGTTATTAAATAGACAAATCAACTTGTTTTGGTGATAGCAAATTAAACCAAGACGGGATGGTTATTATCTTAAAATAAATTAATGCACACGCTTATTCAGAATGCTCTACGCAAACTGAAGGGTAAAGTGTCGATGAGATAACCATGAACATGATAAAAAAACTTCCAGTCACGCTGGCGGTCGTCGCCGCGCTGTGCCCAATTTCTGTCCTCGCACAGGAATTCACACAAGAACAAATCGATGCCATCGTTGCCAAAGCCGTCGATAAAGCGCTGGCTGAGCGTCAGGCTAAAATGGACGCCGCCGTGGCGAAAAAAACCGATGTCATTAACGAGCCGCAAAGCGCGGCGCAATCGCCGGATATGGCTATTCCGTTCGGTGTGAAATTCAGCGGCTATGCGCGTTACGGCGCGCATTTCCAGAGCGGCGATCAGAAATACGTTGGCGTTGATGGCTCCTACAACGGTGCTTCCGCTATCGGTCGCCTGGGTAACGAAGGCAACGGCGGCGAGTTCCAGCTCTCAAAAGCGTTCAAAAGCGATAACGGCGCCATCTGGGACATCAACGTGATGATCGACCACTGGGGCGACGAAGTTAACCTGAAAAAAGCCTACGCGGGCGTCACCAACGTACTGGAATCCAATCCCAACGCCTATATCTGGGCAGGCCGCGACTTCCACCAGCGTCCGCAACAGGGTATCAACGACTACTTCTGGATGAACCACGACGGCCAGGGCGCCGGGGTGAAGAACTTCGACATCGGCGGCGTACAGTTTGATGTCGCCACCGTTGCCGCAGTTGAATCGTGCAGCCCGGAAGTGATGGAAGACGAAGCCAACCCATCGCGTATTACCTGTACCGGCGGTTCCGGTACCGGCGATAAAGGCAACTACGCTGTGACGTCAAAAATTCACAATATGAAAGTGGGCCCGCTGGATCTGGAGATCTACGCCAACTACGGTTTTGACTCCAAAGCCGTCGAGAGCGATGACCGCCTGAAAGCCTGGCAGGGCGCATTCGTGCTGAGCCACACCAACGACAGCGGCGTGAATAAAGTGATTGCCCGTTATTCTGATAACTCCGACAACAGCGTCTATAACAAAACCGACGACCTGACTACGGTTTACGCCAGCTTCGAGGGAAGTCATAAGTTTACCCGCCAGGCGCAGGTGGAATACCTGTTAGCGTTCCATGATTACGACAACAGCACCGATAAGAGCGATAACCGTAAGAACTACGGCGCGATTGTGCGTCCAATGTACTTCTGGAACGACGTTCACTCCACCTGGCTGGAAGCGGGCTATCAGCGCGTAGATTACGACAACGGCGGGGATAACCACGGCTGGAAACTGACGCTGTCGCAGAACATGTCGATCGCCATGGGACCGGAGTTCCGCCCGATGTTGCGCTTCTACGTCACCGGCGGCAAGGTGGATAACGATCGCACCGCGCGGGTCAACGGCACGCAGGATGAAACGCTGGACGACTTTAACCTTGGTGCCATGTGGGAAGCATGGTTCTGATTAGTGAGTCGTGAAGTGCCGGATACGGCGAGAACGCCTTATCCGGCGAACAACACCGAGATTATTGCATACCTTTTATGCGAACTTTCGCTGCCACCAAAAGCGCCGTCAGCAGCATCAGGCTGCCGGAAAGCATCAGGGGCGACAGCAGTCCGAGGGTATCGAGCGCATAGCCTCCCACCGCTGCCCCGCAGGTATTGGCAAGCTGGATCACGGCGACCTGGACGGATCCGGCTTTTTCTGCCTGATCGGCAAGCGAACGGGTGATCCACGTCGACCAGCCGACCGGTACCAGCGCAAACAACAGCCCCCAAATAATCGCAATACCCGCCGCGACCACTTTGTCGCTGCCCCACAGGATCAGGACCAGCGCACTGAGCGCCAGCACCAGTGGCGCACCGGCTAACGCCAGTTTGACCGAACGCTTCAAAATCATCGACGAGAACGACGTACCAACGAAACTGGCAATACCGAAGCTCAGCAGCACCAGCGTCAGGCCATCAACGTCAAAGCCCGCCAGATTCATATAGATCGGGCGAATATAGGTAAAGAAGGCGAACTGACCAGCAAAGGACATGAAGATGGCAATCATCCCGGCCATCACCCCTGGACGCTGCAACAAGCTGAACATGTTTTGTTTCTGATGCGAAGGTTCACCAGGCAGCGAAGGCAACGCTCTCACCACCCAAATCGTGCACAGCACGCCCATTACCGCCGCCGCATTAAACACGTTACGCCAGCCGATAATGCCGCCCAAAAAGCTCCCCAGCGGCGCGGCAATTACCAGCGCGATGGAGACCGCGCCAAAAATAACCGACAGCGCTTTCGGCACCGTACGTGCAGGAACCAGACGCATGGTCAGCGACGCCGACATCGCCCAGAAGCCGCCAAGCGCCAGACCGAGGCAGGCGCGGCCAACGAGCAGCAGCGAAAAAGAATTGGCAAAGGAAACCAGCAGACAAGAAAGCGTCAGTAGCACCGAAAACAGAATCACCACGTAGCGACGATCGGTCGCCTGAATAATTTGCGTCACAAACAGGCTGGCGAACATGGCGACAAATGCCGTCACGGTCACCGATTGCCCGGCCACGCCTTCAGAAATCCCCAAATCCTGCGCCATCGGCGTTAACAGGCTAACGGGGAGAAATTCAACGGTTATCAGGCAGGCAACGCAGAACGCCACGGCAAATACCGCCGACCAGTTAGGTCGGGAATTTGCCTCAGCGCGGGATTTTTGTTCAACAGCTTCACTCATTTTGTTACCTGCGTGGGGTTATTGTAGAAAAGTTACGCAGTGTAACATTAAATTTGTGACGTAATTAACGTTTTGACAACTATTCACCAGAGATCGGCTGCGCCTTATCCGGCCCAGGACAGAGAGCCCTTTCTGGCTCAATTAAGCGTCACGCGCAGCCCGGGCCAGGCCGGTTATCCACTCCTGGTGACCGTTGATCATCGGATTGGGCAGCGTACGTGCCAGTTCTTGTGCCGGAACGCCAATTTGTGATTCCTGGGTCAGAATACGTACGCGCCCGCCGGGTAAATCCTCAAAGAGCCAGGCGTGGATCACATCCAGACGTGTAGTGGCATCGCCTTCCGCCCAGCCATGCCAGGCAACACGCGCGGCCTGGCCGTCAACCGGCGGCACATACTCGGTGATTTGCGCTTCGATGGGGAAACCAAAAGTCGTAAAACGAAAACGGGCATCCATGCTTAACAATAGACCGGAACCGTCGTGAAAACGGATATCCGCCACGTTGCTGTAATACGTCGGCCAGCGCGTTGTGTCATTAAGCTGTGCCCAGACGGCACGGGCGCTCAGTCCGGCAACGATAATTTCATTTGAGGCAAAGTTATCAGTCGTCCCCGGCAGATACGCTGCAGGCCAGATAATTGCACGTTGTTGAGTCGCTTGATTCATGATGTACCTCGTCGTGTGAGTTAACGAGGTACATCATGCTTTCGCGTAAGATATAAAGATAATGACGATTCAAAATAGTCGTCATCATAAATTTTGATATCAGTGCAGCCAGTGCACGCCATCCTCGGGCTGGAAAAAGGCGTTATAGCGCATCTGGAACGCATTAAGCTCCTGCATATCCGGCTCCATCTCGCGCAGAAAACCGAGCGCCAGACGCACCTGCGCGTCGGTAATCGGTGCAGCCAGCCGGGCTTTTTGCAGCCAGCGGTGCCATTGCAACAAGTTCTGCTCACTGCCGTCGACAATAACGATTTGCCAGATCAACAGCACCTGGGCAGCATTTTGTAGATGCGATTCATCAGGACGGTGGAGGTACTGTAAAAAAGCCTCACCCTGTACTTTTCCCATCTGATCGATCATCGATTCTACCGGCACGACATCAATGTTCAGCCGCTCGCTCAGACGGCGAATTGCCCGCCGCGACCCGGACGTTAGCACCCGAAATCCCACCACAAAAACAACCACCAGCGTGGCCAGCATTATCCAAATCATGCGCACATCCATTACCAGACAGGACACCCATCATAGCGGCAAATTCACCTCTGTCGACGACTGAACGTGTCATAATGTGACTTATCGAACTCGCAGGCAGACATCATGAAATCTGATATCAGAACGCTGGATCTCAATCTGTTAAAAACGCTGGATGCCCTGCTGGATGAACGCAGCGTAACCCGGGCGGCACAGCGGCTGTCGCTCACCCAGCCTGCAGTAAGCGGTATGCTCAACCGCCTGCGCGACTATTTTGACGATCCGCTGTTTAGTCGCACACCGCATGGCATTGTTCCGACGCTGCGTGCCCAACAGTTGGCCGCCCCGGTCAAACAGATCCTCAGCGATATCGATATCCTGCTTAAACCGACACAATTTGACCCGCTCACCGCAGCTCTCACCTTTACCGTCGCCGCTACGGATTACGCGCTCAAAGCGGTTATCGTGCCATTTATTGCCGCGCTTCGCGTGCGCGCACCGGGCATTCGTGTACGAGTGATCCCGGTTGAGCCAGTGCTGCTCACCACACAGTTTGAGCAGGGGAAAATCGACCTGGCATTGCTGACGCCGGATTCCACGCCCGACAACCTGCATAGCCGGGCGTTATATGATGAAGAGTACGTTTGTCTCATGCGTCATGCGCATCCTGATGCGGGGCAACCGCTGACGCTCGATCGCTTCTGCGCGCTGGAGCATGTGCTGGTTTCTTATGAGGGTGAAAGTTTCTGGGGCGTCACCGATGAGGCACTGGCAAGCGTCGGACGCCAACGGCAGATTGGTTTGTCGGTTAGCAGCTTCCTGGTATTGCCGGACATCCTCGCTATCAGCGATATGATTGCCGTTGTTCCTGCCCGTCTGGCGTATGACGACACCCGTATGCACGTTTTACCGCCCCCGCTGCCCATAACCGGTTTTACAAAAAGCATGGCCTGGCATGAACGCACGCACCGCGATGCCGCTCATCAGTGGCTGCGCAATCTGGTACATGAAACCAGCCAGTTTAGAGTATAAAAAAGCCCGCCATTAAGGCGGGCAAAAGTTACCAATGCACACTTAACTTAAGCTACTTTCAATTGTTGAATCTTTTTCTCGCGGCGAATTTTACGTTCTTCAAACACAGCCACGATGGCCATCAAACAGATACAACCGATAGCGGCAGCATCCAGCGCGGCGAAAGTGCCTGCCCAGCCGGTCAGCCCGAAAATCGGCGTGCCGTCGGCAATCATCCCCAAACCGAGCTTGGCGAAGCTGTCACCAATCAGATAAGCGAAAGTGCCTTTAATCCCATCGGCTGCGCCGATCGCTTTTTTCGGCACAAACCCGACTGCCGCAACGCCGATTAACAGCTGTGGGCCAAACACCAGGAAGCCCAGCGCAAACAGCGAAGTCAGATAAACGTACTGGTTGCTGGCGTGCTGATAAACGCCCAGAGTGGCGATAATCAACGCCAGCGCTACACAGGCCACCAGCGCACGACGACCGTTAGCCAGGTCGGAGAGCCAACCCCACATCAGCGTGCCAACCAGCGCGCCCACTTCAAACAGGGTAAAGCCCTGAATCGCCACTTCTTTGGAGAGCTTCAGCTCCTGGAAAGCGTAGACGGTGGACCACTGGTCGATACCGATACGCACTACGTACAGGAAGATGTTCGAGAAACATAACAGCCAGATCACTTTGTTTTTCAGCACGTACTCAACAAAGATCTGCCATTTGGTCATCTCGTTTTCTTCGGTTTCTTTGTCTTCTTCGCTGATCTCCTCACCGAACAGCTCTTCGGCTTTACCGAGGCCATAAGATTCCGGGGAGTCGCTGCCGTAGCGCAGGCCGATAAAGCCAACAATCAGAGCAATAATCGACGGGAAGATAAACATACCGATGACGTGACCGTCGAACAGATAGTTAGCGCCAAACAGCGCCACGCCCGCCGCACCCGCACCGCCGAGGTTGTGGGAGATATTCCACATGCCGAGGTAGGAACCCCGCTTGCGACGCGGCGTCCATTTAGTAATGGTGGAATAGCTACATGAGCCGCCAGTACTCTGGAAGAAACCGCTCAGCGCGTAGAAAGCGATCATCAAAAACAGGCTGGTTGAACCCGCGCCCATGCTGGCGCTGAAGCCGAGCATACAGATGGCGGAGAGGATCAGCATAAACGGCAGGAACTGCTTGGTGTTTTTACCGTCCGCGTAGTAGGAAACCAGCGTTTTACCCACGCCGTAGGTGATGGAGAAGCCCAGGCCAATCATCCCCAGCTGCGTCATGCTCAGCCCGTAGGTGGAGATCATGTCGTTCTGCGCGATGTTGAAGTTTTTGCGGATCAGGTACATGGTCAGGTAGCCGATAAAGACCACCAGATAGGACTGCATGAACGGTTTGAACCACATTTTGCGCCGCACATCGAGCGGCAGAACCAGGGTCGGCTTGCGCACCTGGTTTAGAAAGGCCAGCATTTGACACTCCCGAGCTAATTTTTATACCTGCGAATGGCAGGCATTGTAAAAATCAGCCGGAAGACGCGCCTGAGACAGCGTCCAGGTGAAACCGGGAAAATTTCTTAGTTTTGCTCCACTCGGGGCAAAAAGGTGAGGTACATCACGCTTCGTTGAGTTCGCGCGGAGCCTGGGCGTTTAAAAACGGCAGCAGCAGTAGCGCGGAAATTCCCGCCGCAATAGCGATCACCACAAAGAATCCGGTCCAGTGCCAGACCTCCATCACCTTCGCCAGCGGCCAGCCGGAGAGCGATGCCCCCAGATAAGCAAACAGCCCGACAAATCCGGTTGCCGCGCCCGCCGCCTCTTTGTGCGAACACTCCGCCGCCGCCATGCCGATCAGCATCTGCGGGCCGAAGACGAAGAATCCGGTGGTGAAGAAGCACGCGGCCTGCATCACATAGCTGGCGAACGGCATTAGCCACAGCGAGCCAACGGAGAGCAAAATTCCGGCGGCGAAAATCAGGTTCATTGGACCGCGGTTGCCGTTAAACAGCTTGTCCGAGCCCCAGCCCGCGACCAACGCGCCGATGAAGCCGCCCAGTTCGAACATGGTCACGGCGGTATTGGCGGTCACCAGATCCACGCCGAGCGTCTCCGACATGTACAGATTGCCCCAGTCGTTAATCGCGGCACGGACCACGTACACCAGCACATAACACAGTGACAGCAGCCAGATATAAGGATTCAGTAGCACATAACGGGTGAGGATCTCTTTGCGGCTCAGCCCAGCACCTTCCTGCTGTTGGGCAATTTCCAGTTCATCATGCCGCCAGTCGCCAATTGGCGGCAGACCAATCGCCTGCGGCCTGTCTCGCAGCCGCCAGCAGAGAAAAACCCCCACCACAATCGCCAGCAGCCCGGCGATCATCATCCCGGCGCGCCAGCCGTAGTGCAGCGCTGTCGCCGCCATCACGATAGGGATCAGCGCCCCGCCGACGTTGTGCGCGGTGTTCCACAGCGCCCACCAGCCGCCGCGTTCAGTACGCGAATACCACGCGGTCAATAAACGCGCGCAGACCGGCGATCCCCAGCCCTGGAAAAAGGCGTTCAGCGCCCACAGCACCGCAAAGGCCCATAGCGAGGTGGAGAATCCAAACAGAATGTTTACCACGCCGGTGGCAATCAGTCCGATGCCCATAAAATAGCGAGCGTTGGATCGATCGCTGACGATACCGGAAACAAACTTCGACAGGCCGTAGGTGATGTAAAACAGCGTCGCCAGCAGCCCAATGTCGCTGCGAGTCAGCACGCCGCTGGTGAGGATATCCGGTACGGCAGCATTGAAGCTCTTGCGTGTGAAATAGAACAGCGCGTAGCCGAGCCAGATGGTGGTCAGGATATGCCGCCGCCAGTAGCGGTAGAGGGCATCCACTTCACGCTTATCAGTAATGAGCGGCGCACTGGCCGGAGCTTTTAAAAACGAAAACATGACCGCGCCTTACACATATCGCTGGGGTAACGACACGCTGACCCGCGTGCCATGCGTACAGGAAATCGAGAGCGATCCGCCGAGGGCGCTAATCCGTTCACGCATCCCAGTGAGGCCAAATCCCTGTTGATTCGACCCTGGCGGCAGGCCGCTGCCGTCATCCTCAATTACCAGCATTAGCCGTTCATCCTGTTGCCAGCCCTGAAGCGTCACCGCGCTGGCGTTGGCGTGCTTAACGATGTTGTTCAGCCCTTCCTGACAGACGCGAAACAGCGTCACCCGCTGGCTTTCGCTAAGTGCAGATTCATCAATTCGCCAGTCGAGATGGCTGACGATACCGCGACTTTCCAGCTCCATTTCGCGCATCAGTGAGCGGATGGCCTGCTCCAGCGTGAGATCGTCCAGTTGACGTGGTCGCAGACGGCCTAACAGGCGACGCACCGAATCGTACACGCCGAGAGAAAGTTGTTCGATGTGCGCCCCGCTGCGCTTCACCCCTGCGTTTTCCGGCGCCAGCCGCTGGACAATGCCCGCCTGGGTGCGAATGGCGGTGATGGTCTGGCCGATATCATCGTGCAGTTCGCGCGCCACATCCCGGCGCACGCTCTCCTCGGTCTCCAGCAGGCGTTCCGCCAGACGATGGTTGCGTGCTAATTCATTTTGCAGCGACTGGTTAAGTTCGCGCAGACGCTGAATACCCGCACCGAGCAGCAGCCCGGTCAGGCTTTGCACCAGCAGCGAGAGCAACAGGTCAACGGGATGATCGTGCCAGGTCTGGCTGGCAATCAGCGCGATGGCGTTCATCAGCGTCGCAATCAGCGCCCCCTGCCAGCCGTAGTGCCAGGCCAGCGCAATGATCGGCAACGCGAGGCAAAACGGCGTGAAGCGCGAAAGCTCGGCGGGTAAACCGAGCTGTAGCCACAGGCTGACGCTAAACAGCAGCAGGTACCAGACCAGATGCCGCCCGCGCCAGTTCACCGGCTGCGACACCACCGCCGGGCCCAGCGGCAGCCAGGTCGTGCTGGTCAGATAGTGCCAGAACACCAGGCAGATCGGCGCCAGCGTTAATCCGCCGGTGAGCGTCAGCAGCAGCGCGTTCCACGCCTCTTCACCTTGCCCAAGCCAGGGCAGCGATTGCAGCAACGCCGCCGCCGTGAGCGCCGCGCCCTGCAACAGCAGCGTGCGCCAGTCGCGCTGATGGCGGTATCGCGAAATCAACATCACCGGGAGTAACGTGAGGAAGCTGCCGATCATCAAAAGTGGTAAATGGACCAGCGCCACTTCCTGCGCCAGCCAGAAAAGAAGCAGCCATTCCGCGCCCAGCAGCACCGGCCAGTAGCCGCGCGGACATTGCAGCATCAGTCCCAGACGCAGGCCAAACGGAAACAGCAGTACCGCTAGCTCCGGGCGCTCAACCAGATGCAGGCTGATGCTCCACAGGCAAAACCACGCGGCAGAGAAGATAAAGAAGCAGGCAACAACGGTGATTAACCGGGAACAGAACGTGTTCATTGCCAGCCGTCAAACATCCGGCGGGCCAGTTCGACGTCGTTGCTGACCCCCAGCTTTTCCATCAGGTTGGCGCGATGCACGTGCACCGTTTTCGGCGACAGACCCAGTTCAGCGGCAATCTCTTTGACCGCCATACCTTGCGCCAGTTTTTCCGCCACCTGACGTTCGCGTTTGGTGAGCGGATCCTGACGACCGGCCGCCAGTTTGACGGCGATGTCCGGCGTCAGGTAACAGCCGCCAGTCGCTACGGTATGCACCGCCGCGATCAGCTCATCCGGGCTACAACGTTTAGAAAGGAAACCACGCGCGCCCGCGTTGAGCGCCTGCTCCACCAGCGCCGGGCTGTCGTGGACAGAGAGCATGATAATCGCCATTCCTTTTGGCAACTGGCTTAACAGTTCAAGACCGGAGATATCAGGCATCGAGATGTCGCAGATACACACCTGCACGCCGCGCCCCGGTAATCCCGCCAGCGCCTCACTGCCTGAGCCAAACTCAGCGACCACCTGCAAATCAGGTTCCAGCCCCAGCAGTTGGGCAAAGCCGGAGCGGACGATGAGGTGGTCGTCAATAAGGGCAACGGTAATCATGGGTTCATCCTGGCGCTAAGGCATGCCTGATGGCGCTACGCTTATCAGGCCTACGGGCGGGTGCCGTTGTAGGCCTGATAAGGCATTAATGCCGCCATCCGGCAAAAGCGCTTACCTTAACGATAAGTGCTTTGGTGTTCAAGCCTTGAGCGATCAGGCTATGCCAGTTGTGACTGTAAATGTCCGGGTGTGCTGCGGTTCTATTTCAATCAAGGTGCCATTGCGTTGTGCTGCCAGGAATCCTTCAGGTCGACAGGTTGCAGGCAAGGCGAATGCCGCAACCTGTTGATCGCCGTTATAGAGGATCCAACGCGTCACATAATTCAGCTCCGTGCTGGAGAAACGCGTAACGAACGTGGTGCCATCAGGCGCGATCATGCTAAATTCTGGCTTATCGGTGTACCTGTCCAGTTGGTCAGCAAAGAAGACAATTTCCGGATCGTAAAAATGCGGTTCATTGAGCCGCGCCATAGAAGCCTCGCCCTGAACAATCCGCTGATTAAACGCCAGCCACTGCTCAGTCGGCTTAACATGCGCGGGTATCGACTCACGCAGCTTCATGGCCTCATCCGGAATATTCTGGCTGAAGGTAGCTTCCGGTACGTAGGCATAGTTCATATGGCACATGTACTGCAACGGCATTGCCACTGAGGCGAGGTTGGTAACCGCCATCTGAATATCAAACAGCGCGCTCGCTCTGTGCATTACCACCGCAGGATGCGCCTGATAATGATGACCGAACCCCATCACATACTCATAGCGTCCAGCCACGCGCAAATTCTCACCCTCCAGCTCCAGCCAGGCTTCATCCATCGTGGCACAAGCCATTTCACCGTGCAAAGGATGTGAATCCTCTGGTGATGGGCAGCCATTTGCCAACAGACCTGAGTGGAAGGCAAAACAGCCGTAGGTCGCCACCACTTCCGCCGCCGGTTTCGGCTGACTGAACATGTTACGCATGGTCAGGTCATGGCCATCAAACTGAGCATCCCAGATCATCTGCCCCATCCAGGGCAGAATAACCAGATGTCCACGACTGTTTTCTACCTTCAGCCCTTCCACTCCGCTGGCGTAACGAAATGCGGTAACTGTGAAGTCGTTATTCTTCAGTAAGATTCGCGGATGCTCTGCAAAGAGTTCTCGCCACAGCGTTATACGTGTTGTCATGATCGCTCTCCTCAGGAAACTGTCGCTTCAGCCAGGTTGTTGCGCACTTTGCTTTCACGCCAGAAGTAGATACCGACGTACACGAAGCACAGCATGGAAACCAGGAACGAAAGTTGCAATGAATGGAACATATCGGCCACATAGCCCTGAATCGCCGGAACCACCGCCGCGCCGACAATCGCCATGACAATGACGGCACCCGCCATTTCGGTATGCTCGTTATCCACGGTATCAAGCGTACCCGCATAGATTGTCGCCCAGCAGGGTCCAAACAGGACACTCACCAGCACTGCGACATACACAGCGCTGAAGCTTGGCGCCAGTGCAACATAGACGAGGAACAGCGCACCAATAATGGAATAGAGAATCAGCACTTTTTCCGGATTGAAGCGCGTCATCAAAATGTTGGCGATAAACTTGCCGATAAAGAAGCAGGCGAAGCTATAGACCATGAAGGTTGAGGCGTCGCGCTCGTTGATATCACCTAATTCCAGTGCCAGACGGATGGTGAATGACCATACCGCGACCTGCATCCCCACATAAAGAAATTGCGCCACAATTCCACGACGGAAACGGGCATTGCTGGCCAGATAACGCAGTGTATCCATCGCTGACGGGCGTTTATGACTCGTGGTTTGCGCGACTTTACAGGTCGGGAAGCGAGTCAGCAGGAATAACACCATCACCACAACCAGTACCATAATCATGTACTTGTATGGCTCAAGGGTATTTTCCAGCATCAACACTTTAAAGTTATGGATCTGCTCAGCGTTCATCCCGGCCATCTGTTTTTCCAGGCTTTCACCTTCAGAGAAGACCAGATATTTACCCAGCAGAATGCCAGCAGCCGCACCAATAGGATAAAAAGTCTGACTGATGTTCAGGCGTAAAGTGGCATACGCTTTTGGGCCGATCATTGAGCTGTAGGTGTTGGCTGCTGTTTCCAGAAAGCTCAGACCAATCGCAATCGCGAAAATCGCCGCAAGGAACATGGTGTAGGTGGCCATGTGCGATGCCGGGAAAAAGAGCGTACACCCAACGATATAAAGGGTCAGCCCCATTAAGATGGCGACTTTATAACTGGTCTTTTTAATCACCAGAGATGCTGGAATCGCAATTAAAAAATAACCGCCATAAAAGGCACTCTGAACTAATGCCGAGGCAAAGTTGCTGAGTGAAAATACGCTTTTAAATTGCGTAATCAGAATATCATTTAATGCGGCTGCGCATCCCCATAACGGGAATAAACAGGATAACAAAATAAACTGGAACAGAGGGGTCTTATTCAAATAGCCGTCAGGCATCTGAATGATGTTTTTATCGTTCATAGTGCTACCTTTTACAGTGCAGGAGTATTATTCGTTTAAGGTAAGAAACTCATTAAATTGTTCGATGCTTGGATAAGATGATTGAGTGCCTTTCCCGGTAACGCTGAAAGCAGCGAAGAGAGCGGCTTTTTTCATGGCGGCTTCCACATCACCGCTTTGAACGTAATAGTGAGCAAAACAACCGATGAAAGCGTCGCCTGCGCCACTGGTATCGACAGCGTTCACTTTAAACGCTGGAACATGGACTTCCTGGTCACGCGTCATCCACAGCGCACCTTTCTCACCCATGGTGACGATAATATTGTTCAGACCTTTATCAACCAGAGAACGTGCCGCTGCGCGAATATGGTCATAAGTATCTACTGGCATACCGGTTAATATTTCCAGCTCGGTTTCATTCGGCACAAAAAAATCACATTTACAGGCATAAGACATATCTAATTCCCGTAATGCAGGGGCGGGATTCAGTAACACTTCAATACCGTATTTTTTGCCAAATTCAATCGCGTGATAAACGGTTTCCAGCTGCACCTCCAGTTGCAGGACAATAAGCTGACATTTTTTCAGATCTTCCGCCGCACGATCGATATCTTCCGGGGAGAGAAATTTGTTCGCTCCTTTAATAATCAGAATACTGTTGCTGGAGTTGGCATTAACAAAGATCGGTGCGACACCGCTGCTGGTGCAGGGTACCTTTTCGACATAGGTAGTATTAATTCCCCAGGATTCGAGATTGCGAATAGTGTTATCCGCAAAAATATCATCACCGACTTTTGTCAGCATCAGCACTTTGGAATTGAGCTTAGCGGCCGCAACGGCCTGATTTGCGCCTTTGCCCCCACAGCCAATTTTGAACGCCGGTGCTTCCAGCGTTTCCCCTTCTTTGGGCATCTGGTTGATGTAGGTGATGAGATCCACCATGTTGGAGCCAATAACCGCGATATCCATTTTACTACCTCTCAGAAACAATCACACAATAATGATATTAAAATAACATTATCATGTTACTTTCGTATCATTTGTGACTAGGATCGCGATTGGAAGATCATTTTATTGTTTATTTATTGCACTAAATGTTACACCCACATCACAATACAAATGATAAAGTTGCTTACAATTGACTGAAAATTAACTGGATATAATCAATAAAACGTGAAAAAACACGCTTTTATTTCCGGATAGTCAGACGTATAGTAATGCGGCAATGTCATGTTCTCAGAAACACAAAAATGTTACTGAAGGAACATGGGAACATGATTCGTGGAGAAGCACATGGAAACTAAGCAAAAAGAACGTATTCGACGTCTGATGGAATTGTTGAAGAAGACCGACCGAATCCATCTGAAAGAGGCGGCACGAATGCTGGAAGTTTCCGTGATGACTATTCGTCGGGATCTCAGTCAGGATGACGAACCGTTACCACTCACGCTGCTCGGTGGTTACATTGTGATGGTGAACAAACCTGCTGCCATCGTTAACGCGCCACTCCCCGCACAAAAACAGTATCACCGCGACGATTTACCGGTTGCCATTCTGGCTGCGGGACTGGTGAGTGAAAATGATCTGGTCTTTTTTGATAATGGTGCGGAAATGCCGTTGGTGGTCAGCATGATCCCGGACGATATTTCCTTTACCGGGATTTGCTACTCGCACCGGGTGTTCGTAGCGCTAAATGAAAAGCCCAACGCCACAGCGATTCTTTGCGGGGGGACCTACCGGGCGAAAAGTGACGCCTTTTACGACACCAGCAATCCCTCCCCGCTGGATGCACTCAACCCACGGAAAGTCTTTATCTCCGCCAGCGGAGTCCATGAGCATTTCGGCGTTAGCTGGTTCAATCCGGACGATCTGGCCACAAAACGCAAAGCGATGGAACGCGGATTACGCAAAATTCTGCTGACGCGCCACGCCCTGTTCGATGAGGTCGCCCCCGCCAGCATTGGTCCACTCTCCACCTTTGACGTACTGATAAGCGACCGTCCGTTACCGGCAGATTACGCAACCCACTGCCGGAACGGCTCTGTCAAAGTGATCACCCCGGATTCAGACGGCGACTAACTCACTCAAAGAACACGGTAATTTTGTTAAACATCGACGGATCGGACTGGTTGCGGGCCACTTTCACCACATCTTCCAGCTTGTCGATCTGGCTTATCATCTGCTCAAGACGTTGATCGTCGTTGACCAGTAGCCAGATGCGGCTCTTATCGCTGTCCTGAATCGGTAGACAGAGAATGCCTTCTACGTTGAACGCGCGGCGGGCGAACAGCCCGCAAACGTGAGTCATTACGCCCGGATGGTTGCGTACGGTGAGTTCCAGGATTACGTTGTCATGAGTCTGCTGTTGCATGGCTTATTCCCCCACCATTTCTGTGTTTGCCGCACCCGGCGGCACCATCGGGTACACTTTTTGTTCGGCATCGATGCGCACGTGGATCAGCGCAGGCCCAGGACGATTAATAATCTCCTGCAACGCTGCCTGTGGGTCCGCTTCGTTATTCAGATCGCAGGTTTCGAGACCAAACCCGGCGGCTATCTGCATAAAGTTAATCATCCCCGGATAGGTCGCGGCAAAAACACCCTGCTTATAGAACAGACTCTGCTGCTGATACACCAGACCCAACGCTTCGTTATTCATCAGGATGATTTTAATATCCAGCTGATTTTCGCTGGCTGTCGCCATTTCCTGAATATTCATCATCAGGCTGCCGTCGCCGGAGAAGCACAGCACTTTCTTGTCTGGATTGGCCAGCGCCGCGCCAATTGCCGCTGGCAGGCCAAAGCCCATAGTTCCCAGACCGCCGGAGGTCAGCCACTGACGCGGACGATTCAGCGGATAAGCCTGTGCCGCCCACATCTGATGCTGGCCTACGTCGGTGGTGATAATGGCGCTATCGTCTACGCAGGCAGCCACGGCGTTGATCAATCCATAGTGGCTGAGCGGGTCGCTTTCCTGCGGAATAGTGCAAGGGAATTCACGTTGTAAATCGGCCACCGTCTGATGCCACGACTCTCGCGGCTGCGCGTCAATTAATGGGATCAATTGCGCCAGAACCTCATCGACATCCGCCTGAATCGCCACGTGCGGTTGTTTGATTTTACCCAGCTCCGCGCGGTCGATATCTACGTGAATGATTTTGGCGTTCGGGCAGAACTGCTCCGTTTTACCAATCGCCCGGTCATCAAAACGTGCGCCCAGAACAATCAATAAATCCGCTTCTTGCAGAATAAAGTTAGTGCTACGCGCGCCGTGCATGCCCAGCATGCCTAACGACAGCGGATGGGCTTTCGGCAACATACCGAGCGCCATTAAGGTCATAGTGGTGGGCAGCATCGCTTTTTCCGCCAGTTCACGCACGCGCTCAGGTGCGTTAATCACGCCGCCGCCGAGGTACAGCACCGGACGCTGTGCGGCGTTAATCATGGCTGCGGCATCGCGAATGCTGTCCTGACTGAACGCTGGTGCCTCCATTTTCTGTGCAGGCTCCGGCATCTCTTCAATGTCAAAAACGGCGGTTTGAATATCCTTAGGAATGTCTATCCACACCGGGCCTGGACGTCCGGACTGCGCAATGCGGAACGCATCGCTCATGACCTGCGGTAATTCACTGATATGGCGGACCAGATAGTTGTGCTTAGTGATGGGGATAGAGATGCCGTAGGTGTCGACTTCCTGGAAGGCGTCGGTGCCTATCATTGAGGCCGGAACCTGCCCGGTGATACACACCAGCGGGATGGAATCCAGACGCGCATCAGCAATGGCGGTCACCAGATTGGTTGCGCCCGGTCCGCTGCAGGCCATACAGACGGCGGGTTTGCCATCGGTTCTCGCCATTCCCTGCGCGATAAACCCTGCTCCTTGCTCGTGGCGCGCCAGGATATGACGGATTTGCGTGCTTTGACTTAAGGCGTCATAGACGGGAAGAATCGATCCGCCGGGAATACCGGTAACAACCTGAATTCCCTGGCGTTCCAGGAAATGAACGATGAATTCTGCGCCCGTAAAACGCGTACGCTTGGATGTTATGCCCGAACTTGCCATGCTCCAGTCCTTTTATTCTGGGCCTTTGCTCCGGGCAGGTCTCTGAAACGAAAAACCCCGCCCGGTTTGCGCCGGCGGGGTTTTGGAATCGTGTGTTGATTCGGACCCTACGGCGCATTGCCGACGACCACCACCACACGCACGACGACCGCTGCGCGAGATGGCGCAGTTTTTAGTAGGGTCGCAGTCAGCATGGAAGGGTTCATTAGGGACCTGTCTGTTTGTTGATTAACTGGATTTATACAAACACAGGTTTTTCAGCGTGACAATGGAAAAATTTTCATCTGCATAAAAATGCGTCAACGATCACATTTCGTTGTGCATTGCTGAAAAACAAAAACCCCGCCGGAGCGAGGTTTTTTTCAGTGCTGTGCGGTTGGTAGCCGCCGAACACACTGTGTTATGTCAACGAAAAAAGTATACGCGTTCTGCGAAGAACACGCAATTTCGGCACGAATTTTGATGGTTTTGAGTATGGAACATGAATAGCGTAACGTCTATAAAATACTGTTAATTTATACAGTATTTATCTATAATGTCTCGGTACGCAATGTGTTATGCGGGGGCCGCATCGTAAACCGGCGCATCAAAGTCCTGGCTGAAACGGGTGGTGCCGTCAGCGCCTTAACCCCCGTGTGAGCACACTGTGTTATGTCAACAAAGGTGCTGGCAACAGGCAGCGGCGAGGTACGTCAGCACCGTGCTCCTTGTACCAAAAGGAGAGCGTATGAGCCTCGTGGATATCGCTATTCTTATCCTCAAACTCATTGTTGCAGCACTGCAACTACTTGATGCCGTTCTGAAATACGTTAAGTAATTCGGATTCAAGTCGCACCTAAGGGGGGCGGGTAACACTCCGCTCCCCTTTCACCTTCTCCCTGGTGCTTGTGTCGCGCCAATATGTTACGTTTTTATGACATTCTCAGGGAAGAATTCCACCATGACGCTTTCTGTTTTCTGCATTTTGCTGTTCGCCGCGCTGCTGCATGCCAGCTGGAATGCCATTGTTAAAGCTGGAAACGATAAACTGTACTCAGCGATCGGTGTCAGCGGTTCTGCTGCAATTATGGCATTGATTTTCTTACCCTTTGCGCCGCAACCTTCCGCCGCCAGCCTGCCTTTTTTAGCCGTCTCAACTGCGTTGCAAATTGTATATACCGTCCTGGTCGCCAAAACCTATCAGGTTTCGGATATGAGCCAGACCTATCCGTTAATGCGCGGCACAGCGCCGCTGCTGGTCGCAATTATCAGCGTCCTGTTTCTTGGCGATAGCCTCTCTGTTCTAGCCTGGGTGGGGATTGCCACGATCTGTCTGGCGATCCTCGGCATGGCGTTTAACGGACGCAGCAGCTCGCAACGCGGGATCGTGCTGGCGCTCATTAACGCCTGCTTTATCGCCGGATATACGCTGGTTGATGGCACCGGCGTACGTTTATCAGAAACCGCGCTGGGTTATACGCTGTGGACCTTCTTTCTGAACGGCTCCTGCCTGCTGGGCTGGGCGATGATTGCCCGACGCCGGGAAGCGTCGCGCTATCTGGTACAGCAGTGGAAGAAAGGTATTCTTGGCGGGATTGGCACAATGGGTTCTTACGGTCTGGCGCTGTGGGCCATGACTCAGGCTCCGTTGGCGGTAGTCGCTGCGCTGCGTGAAACTTCCATCCTGTTTGGCGCGCTGCTCGCGTGGCTGCTACTGAAAGAGAAGGTTGCCGGAATACGTCTTGTTGCGGCTGGAGGCATTGCCATAGGCGCAGTTTTGCTACGCTTATCATGACCTCTGTAAACCCGATGCAATCCGGCAACATTTGTTGCCGCTTTTTGTTTACATTTCCTGCCGTTCATCGTTTAAACATTCCAGCCCACTATCTGGCCTTCTTTTTCTGTTGTGGTAGATTCCACGCGCATTTACGGGAAAGTGCAGCACCTTATTCTTATTTTTTCACTTTTTGAAAAGTAATCAGCGAAATGAAAAGGCATAGAAGCGTCAATTTGTTGTTGATGTTGGTATTACTGGTGGCGGTAGGTCAGATGGCGCAAACCATTTATATCCCCGCGATTGCTGATATGGCGCGTGAACTGAACGTTCGCGAAGGGGCGGTGCAAAGCGTGATGGCCGCCTATCTGTTGACCTACGGCCTGTCACAACTGATTTACGGCCCACTTTCCGATCGCGTTGGCCGCCGCCCGGTGATCCTCGCCGGGATGTCCATTTTTATGCTGGCTACGCTGGTCGCCATAACCACCCACAGCCTGACGGTATTGATTATCGCCAGCGCAATACAGGGGATGGGAACGGGCGTCGGCGGTGTGATGGCGCGAACGTTACCGCGCGATTTGTATGAAGGCACGCAGTTACGCCACGCTAATAGCCTGTTAAACATGGGGATTCTGGTCAGCCCACTGCTGGCACCATTGATTGGCGGTATGCTGGATACCCTGTGGAACTGGCGTGCCTGTTACATCTTCCTGCTGGTGCTGTGCGCAGGCGTCACGTTTAGCATAGCGCGCTGGATGCCGGAAACGCGCCCCGCAGGTGCGCCGCGTCCACGGCTTATCGCCAGCTACAAAACGCTGTTTGGCAACAGCTCTTTCACCTGTTACGTGCTGATGCTGATCGGCGGCCTGGCGGGCGTTGCGGTCTTCGAAGCCTGTTCCGGGGTGTTGTTAGGCGCGCGTCTCGGCTTAAGCAGCATGGTGGTCAGTATCCTGTTTATTCTGCCCATTCCGGCGGCGTTTTTTGGTGCCTGGTTCGCCGGTCGCCCGAATAAGCGTTTCTCGACGCTAATGTGGCAGTCAGTTATCTGCTGTCTGGTCGCCGGTTTGATGATGTGGATCCCTGGTCTGTTCGACGTGATGAACGTCTGGACGCTGCTGGTTCCCGCCGCACTGTTTTTCTTCGGCGCCGGGATGCTGTTTCCGCTGGCAACCAGCGGCGCAATGGAGCCTTTCCCGTTCCTGGCCGGTACTGCTGGTGCGCTGGTTGGTGGATTACAGAACATTGGTTCCGGCGTGCTGGCGTGGTTCTCTGCCATGCTGCCGCAGACCGGGCAAGCCAGTCTGGGCCTGCTGATGACCCTTATGGGGCTGTTGATTTTTGTTTGCTGGCTTCCGCTGGCGTCACGCGTGTCGCATCAGGGACAGGCGGTTTAAGCGTATGATGGCCCGGCTTCTCGCCGGGCTTTTCACACTCAGGGGCAATCATGGTATTCAACAACGGCTCCAGCGCCGGTCTCCATGCACCTTCCTCACCATCATAGAACTGCGTATCCGCATTGATAGCATAGGGAATTTTCGCTTTCTTCAGCTCGCAAGCCATAAAGCGGGCAAACGCCATTTGCGAGGCAGAAGGCGCATTCCTGATGGTTTCTCCCGGCGACCAGCCTCCTACCCAACTAACATGACCGGTTTTCTGCTGCCAGTGAATGGCAGTATTGATACGGGCACGAATGGCGGCCTTTTCTGCCGCTGTCCCTGAGGTCCACGGGTATTTACCGTTATTTTTCAGCGGCCCCCACGGGAAAATATGCCATTGGGCCAGCACGGTATTCTGACTTTGCGGCGGCAATTTTAGGTTGGGCAAATCTTCCGGAGCGGCATGCAGTTTCGGCGCGATAAATATCATTCGCTGTGGATCGATGGCATGGATGGTACGGATGGTTTTGTCATACACCCTATTGAGCGACGCCTGATTATGGTTGAGCTTATCGGCAGGTTCATAAATCAGGTCGAAACCCAGCAACGGCGAACTTTGACCAAAGTAATGCGCCACTGCCACCCACCAGTTAACCACCTCTTTTTCGTTACTGGCACTGGGGTCTTTTTTATACTCGTCAGCCTGATAGGCGATTATCGGGATCACGCCATACTGCTCGCAGGCTTCCACCAGCTTGCGCAGATGAATGAGCCGCGCCTCCGTAGGCTCACCCGCCACGCGAATGCGCACGTGGGTCAACCCTTTCGCCTTATAATCCCTCACCACCAGCGGATCGAATTCACGGATGCCCCGATCGGTACGCGCCCAATCTACGTCCATCCCAACCCCAAGCTGCTGCACATACTGCGCCGCCGTCAACGCAGGTTGCGCGGCACACACGGTGGCGCTGGCCAACAGTAAAAGGGAAACAATCGGCTTTAACACGGTCGTCCTTACGCAAATCATCAGGAGTGATATCACGTATTTAGCACGCTTTTTCACTTTCAGTGTAGAGCGAAAGCGTAAAAAATATTCGCGACCCGCTTATTTAACCTGCTCCTGTAGCCAGCCAATAAACGCCTCGATTTTCGGCCACTGCCTGCCGGGCAGCGTGGTGATGTAGTAATGCTGATGACATTTCAGCGCCATATCGCCAAAAGGCGCAATCAACTCTCCGCTGTCGAGGCGTTTTTGCACCAGCCGTTTTCGGCCCATCGCCACGCCGATATGGTTCATTGCCGCAATTACTGCTAAATCCGAACGATCAAAACCAATCCCCGACGATGTCGGCAAATTCGCCGCAAAATGCTGCGCCCAACTGTGCCACTCATCGGTCCCGGAATCGTTACTCCACGCCTGTCTGTCGTGCAGCAACGTACAGTGCGGCAAATTCACCAGCGAACCGGTAAGGTCATGGCGGCGGGCGTAGTCCGGGCTGCACACCGGCAGGATCTCTTCATCCATCAGGAAGTGATGCGTGAGTTGCGCGGAGGGTGCATCGTCAAAATAGATGGCGAGATCGATACCCGCACGCTGTAGATTGACGTTGTCGTTCCCGGTCAACATGGTTAGCGAAATTGACGGGTAGCGACGGGTAAAGTCGCCGAGCGCCGGAACCAGCCAGCACTGGGCGATAGAAGGTCGTGAGTAGACGGTGAGCGTCCCCGAGAGCTCCTGATTCTTAATATCAAGAATCTCCTGGTTGAGCGTGTCCAGTGACGACTTCAGCGCCCAAAATACCCGTTTGCCCTCATGAGTGAGTTCCACTTTGCGATGAGAACGAACAAATAATTGGATACCAAGCTCATCTTCAAGCTGATTTATGCGATGGCTGACGGCACTGGGGCTCAATGACAGCTCGTCTGCCGCCAGCGCAAAAGACTGATGCCGGGCCGCCACTTCAAAAGTATACAGCTTTGACAACTGCCAGCCGTTGAGCAGCCGGTTTCTGACTTCGCGTAGGGGATCCATTCTCACCTCCTTTCCTTCTGATTCATGCGCTGGAGTGTAAAAAAGTTCGCTGCAAAAATCAGCTCAAAGGTGAATCAGAGTGAACCATATCGCATAAACAAAGCGCAATTAGACATAAATCACTCATTTGATGCAATCTGGCTCATGTGAAGGGGGATTTATATCGTTTGTCAGACCATGCCTTATTTTTGTCCAATAACCCTATATTAATCACAGGGCAAGGTGAGTTATGCACTCTCAAATCTGGGTTGTGAGCACGCTGCTGATAAGCATCGTGTTAATCGTTTTGACCATCGTGAAGTTCAAATTCCACCCGTTTCTGGCGCTGCTGTTAGCCAGCTTCTTCGTGGGTACGATGATGGGCATGGGGCCGTTGGATATGGTCAATGCCATTGAGAGTGGCATCGGCGGTACGCTGGGCTTCCTCGCCGCGGTTATCGGCCTTGGGACCATTCTGGGCAAAATGATGGAAGTGTCCGGCGCAGCCGAACGCATTGGCCTGACGCTGCAGCGCTGCCGCTGGCTATCCGCCGACGTCATTATGGTTCTGGTTGGGCTGATTTGCGGGATCACGCTGTTTGTTGAAGTCGGCGTGGTGCTGTTGATTCCACTGGCCTTTTCAATTGCCAAGAAAACCAATACTTCATTACTGAAGCTGGCGATTCCGCTGTGTACGGCGCTGATGGCGGTGCACTGCGTGGTACCACCGCATCCGGCTGCCCTGTTCGTGGCGAACAAGCTGGGCGCAGACATTGGCACCGTGATTGTCTACGGCTTACTGGTCGGCTTGATGGCCTCGCTGATCGGTGGTCCTCTGTACCTGAAATTCCTGGGTAACCGTCTGCCGTTTAAACCGGTTCCGGCTGAGTTTTCTGACCTTAAAGTACGTGACGAAAGTACGCTACCGTCGCTGGGTGCTACGCTGTTTACCGTTCTGCTACCGATTGGCCTGATGCTGGTAAAAACCGTCGCTGAGCTGAACATGGCGAAAGGCAGCACGGTATATACGCTGCTGGAGTTTATTGGTAACCCGATCACCGCGATGTTTATTGCCGTTTTCGTTGCCTATTACATTCTCGGCCTGCGTCAGCACATCGGTATGGGTACGTTGCTGACCCACACTGAAAACGGTTTTGGCTCCATCGCTAACATTCTGTTGATTATCGGCGCAGGCGGCGCATTCAACGCTATCCTCAAGAGCAGTGGGCTGGCGGATACTCTTGCGCTGATCCTCTCGAACATGCATATGCACCCGATTCTGCTGGCGTGGCTGGTGGCGTTAATCCTGCATGCTGCGGTGGGTTCCGCCACGGTGGCAATGATGGGCGCCACGGCAATCGTTGCACCGATGCTGCCGCTCTATCCCAACGTCAGCCCGGAGATCATCGCCATTGCTATCGGTTCCGGCGCTATTGGCTGCACGATCGTTACCGATTCCCTCTTCTGGCTGGTGAAGCAATACTGCGGTGCCACCCTGAATGAAACGTTTAAATACTATACGACCGCGACATTTATCGCGTCCGTGATTGCACTGGCTTGCACATTCCTGCTTTCCTTTATTATCTAAGCGCAAAGAGACTGACTATGGAAAACATTCAAACACTTATCGCCCAGTATCCTTTAGTGGAAGATCTGGTTGCTCTCAAGGAGACAACCTGGTTTAACCCTGGCACCACCTCTCTTGCGGAAGGTTTACCGTATGTTGGCCTGACTGAGCACGATGTTCAGGATGCTCACGCCCGTCTGACGCGCTTTGCGCCGTACCTGGCAAAGGCATTCCCGGAAACCGCGGCCACCGGCGGCATTATTGAATCTGAGCTGGCCGCGATTCCGGCCATGCAAAAGCGGCTGGAGAAAGAGTACGGGCAGCGCATCAATGGCGAAATTCTGCTGAAGAAAGACAGTCACCTGCCAATTTCTGGCTCGATTAAAGCCCGTGGTGGCATTTATGAAGTACTGACCCACGCGGAAAAACTGGCGCTGGAAGCCGGTCTGCTGACCACACAAGACGATTACAGCGTTCTGCTTTCGCCCGAATTCAAACAGTTCTTTAGCCAGTACAGCATCGCGGTAGGCTCCACCGGTAACCTCGGCATGTCGATCGGTATAATGAGCGCCCGTATCGGCTTTAAGGTGACGGTGCATATGTCGGCCGACGCCCGCGCATGGAAAAAAGCCAAACTGCGCAGTCACGGTGTGACGGTCGTGGAGTATGAAGAAGATTACGGCGTGGCGGTTGAACAGGGCCGTAAGGCGGCGGAGTCCGATCCAAACTGCTTCTTTATCGATGATGAAAACTCGCGCACGCTGTTTTTAGGCTATGCGGTGGCCGGACAGCGCTTAAAGGCGCAGTTTGCCCAGCAGGGGCGCGTGGTGGATGCAGACCATCCACTGTTTGTTTACCTGCCATGCGGCGTCGGCGGTGGCCCTGGCGGCGTGGCGTTTGGCCTGAAGCTGGCGTTTGGCGATAACGTGCACTGCTTCTTCGCAGAACCAACCCATTCACCGTGCATGCTGCTGGGGATTTATACCGGGCTGCACGATACGATTTCCGTGCAGGATATTGGCATCGACAACCTGACTGCGGCTGATGGGCTGGCTGTCGGCCGTGCGTCTGGCTTTGTTGGCCGGGCAATGGAACGTCTGCTCGACGGTCTGTACACCCTGGACGATCAGACGATGTACGATATGCTGGGCTGGCTGGCGCAGGAAGAAGGTATTCGCCTCGAACCGTCAGCGCTGGCAGGGATGGCCGGTCCGCAACACGTTTGCGCCTCTGCTGACTATCAGCACATGCACGGCTTCAGCGCGGATCAGCTCAATAACGCCACCCACCTGGTGTGGGCGACCGGCGGTGGAATGGTCCCGGAAGATGAAATGGCGCAGTATCTGGCCAAAGGACGTTAAATACCGCTGAGCTTAACGCAGCATCGCCATCAGCTCCATCGGTGAGCGATGCTGCTTAAGCAGGTCACGCATCACGCGCATATGCGGTGCGGTGTGGCTGAAGAAAGCCTGATAGCCTGCACACAGCACGCCCTTTCCATTTTCCTCGCAGTACGCAGGACAATCACCATGGTAATATTGAAACAATGAGCATGTCTGGCAACGCGTATTCATTGATGACATGGTCTGTCGTTCAATCTGTGCCGTCAGACCACACCACTGGCGAAGCGTTTTATCGAAAAGCTGGATAGATATCTGATTAATATCTTCACGTACCCAGATATCAAATATCGTAATTAAAAATCGGCCCCATGCCTCAGACGTAACCGATTCGTCTGTCAGATGACCTGAACCATCGTGCTTAACCAGCGGAATAAACTGTACCAGGCGAACATTTCCTTGTTGCAAACCACGGTACACTTCAACCGGTTGTAAACACTTCTGATGGTCAATCACCACGTTTAAAACATCATCACTAACATCCATGTTCTCACATCCTGTCATGCAAAATTCCCGATAAATACGATAAGTTGGCGAACATGCGTTACAGCAAACAGCATTGCGAGGGATAACACCGCGAGGGAGATCATAAATTTGTCACGCACCGCGCGAGATTCAGAAAAATCGCTATGACTCACATCCATCAGATTACGGCTGCGAGTGTAGCGCCAGAGGATAATCGCCACTATCGCCAGCACAACTACCGATATCCAGAACAACGCTCCCGCCTGGTGCCAGTTGTGCTTAATCGCCAGCGCCATTAACGCGCCATAGCCCAACAACGTGCGAAACCAGGCCAGTGAAGTCCGCTCCGGTTGTAACCCTGGGTCAGCGATGCGTCGGGATTTGCGGCTATCCGGCATACAGCACCAGCGTCATGACAATCACCGCCACAATAGTCAGCATGACGCTGATAATCAGCAGGCTGTGGGTGTAGGGCAAGTCCTCTTTCAGTCGCATCGCCTTTTCGTTACGTAGCCAGCGCAGGTAGCCGTAGATCGCCAGACCGCCGGCAAACAGACACAGCAACAAGGCAAGTGCCTCACGGATGACCGGCGTGGCAAAATCCGGGGCCAGTTGATCAAGGCCAACCCCCGCCGCCAGAAATCCGAGCGCGGTGCGGATCCACGCCAGAAAAGTACGCTCATTTGCCAGTGAGAAGCGATAATCCGGTGCTTCTCCAAGGCGAGAAATCTTCATGACAGCTCCTTAAATATTGTTGTCTGGTCGTTATACCGGAACAGTTAAGGAGTATGAACCTGATTCTCAAACGAGAGGGCGAGTCGGGTGATGAGACAATGGGAAAGAGAGAGGGTGTTTGTAATGCCGGATGGTGAGTTGCGTTTTATCCGGCCTACAGGAGATGCAGGCCGGATACGTCAGTTTTAACCTAATCCCCAGAAGAGCACCGCCAGCAGTTGCGGGGTGATAATCCTCAAGAACATGACCAGCGGATAAACGGTCGCGTAGGAGAGCGCTGCTGCCCCGCTGGTGGCATGCAGGTTATTAGCAAACGCCAGAGCCGGGGGATCGGTCATTGAGCCAGCCAACATGCCGCACAGCGTCAGATAGTTCATTTTGGCAAAGATTCGCGCCAGCAAGCCCACGGTAATGAGCGGAATCGCGGTAATGAAAATACCGTAACCCACCCAGCTCAGGCCATCTCCCTGTGTTAGGGTATCGACAAAATCACCGCCTGACTTCAGACCCACCACCGCAAGAAACAGCACGATACCCAACTCTCGCAACGCCAGGTTAGCGCTGGGAGGCATAAACCAGTACAGCTTACCGATGCTACCAATACGCCCCAGGATCAGGGCCATAATCAGCGGCCCGCCGGCCAACCCCAGTTTCAACGCCACCGGGAACCCCGGGATGAACAGCGGGATTGAACCCAGTAGAACACCCAGCCCGATACCGATAAATACCGGCAGCATCTGCACCTGCTGCAGTTTTTGCTGCGCGTTACCCACAACATTGGCAACGGCATCAATGGACGCGGGACGCCCCACCAGATTGAGGATATCCCCGAATTGCAGGCTGGCGTCACTGCTGGCTACCAGCTCAACACCCGCACGGTTCAGGCGGGAAATCACCACGTCGTAACGTTCTTTAAAGTGCAGGTCGCGGATACGTTTACCCAGCACCTGTTCGTTGGTCACCACCACGCGTTCGACGCGTAAATCGGTACCTCGCGTAGACAGCGATGTGTCTACCTCCTGCCCAATCACCACCTGCGCGTTATGCAGGTCAGCAGGCTGTCCGACCAGGTGTAGCAGGTCGCCCATCTGGATAACAGTCCCTGGCGACGGCACCATCAATGTCTCGTCACGTTTCAGACGCGAGCAGATGATTTTGTCGCTGTTCAGAATCGGGACATCCTGAATCGCCATATTGTTGATGTTTGGGTTTTCCACGCGGATGTTCATCGTCTGAATCAGTGCGTGCCCGTTGGTCAGCGTGGATTCATGCTGCTGGGCTTCAGCATCGACGTTAACGCGGAAAATAAGGCGCATCAGCCACATGGTCAGTAAAATTCCGCAGATGCCGAAAGGATAAGCCATGGCATAGCTCATCCCCATCTGGTCAACTACGTCGCCAGGCGTACCTAAATCTCGCAGAATTTGCTGCCCCGCACCTAACGCCGGGGTATTGGTGACCGCTCCAGAGAATATTCCCAGCACCACAGGGAGAGGAATGGCAAAAATCTTATGCAGGATCGCGGTGACCAGGCCACCCATGATGACAATCAGCACAGCAAACAGATTCAGCCGCAGGCCCGAAACGCGCAGAGAAGCAAAAAAGCCCGGCCCCACCTGAATACCAATGGTGTAGACGAAAAGAATCAGGCCAAATTCCTGAATAAAATGCAGCATGTCGCCGCTCAGGGTCATCCCTGCCTGATCGACAAAATGCCCGACGATAATACCGCCGAACAGCACGCCTCCAATGCCAAAACCCACACCACGTATTTTTATGTTGCCGATCCATAACCCGACAACTGCCACCAATGCCAGAACGCTGACCGTCAATGCTATATCACTCATATCCTGTTCCCTGTGAATAACATCATTAAGTAAATGGATTCTCGCAGAGTACAGTCGCAATGTATGGGTGGTAAAGCACAAAAAAGCCCCGTCATTTCTGGCGGGGCAAAGGCATGGAGCTATTTAACTATCTAATGCAGGACGTTCGCTGATGGCGATACGTTGTGGAGCAATGGTTTCAGGTTCATTCCGGGTCAAATCAATATGCAGCAAGCCGTTAGTGAAGCTTGCGCCGGAGACCTCCATATTTTCAGCCAGCGTAAAGCTCAGGCTGAACGGCTGAGTGACCAGCCCCTGATGCAACCATTTGGTCTCTTTTTCCGGCTGCTGCGGCGTACCTTTCACGGTCAGGCGCGTGCCTTCCAGTTGAATATCCAGATCTTCCTGGCGGAAACCGGCTAACGCAAGGGTAATGCGGTAGTGGTTATCATCGCTCTTTTCGATGTTATAAGGCGGGAAGCTCTGGCTTTCACCGGTGTTTTGCAAGGCATTGGCCAGTTTGTCAAAACCGATCCATTGACGCAGCAGTGGGGATAAATCGTAGTTACGCATAATAATCTCCTTCTAAGAAGCGAGTAGGTACCTTTCGGCTCCCTGACGGCAAGCCGATGACTTAGCAAGGCCGCCTGAAGCGGCCTACAGAATTAGTTGATTTCGATGCGGCGCGGTTTGTTCGCTTCAGGAATCACGCGCTCAAGATCGATATACAGCAGACCATTTACCAGGTTTGCGCCGCGAACATGAATGTTCTCCGCTAACTGGAACTTGCGTTCAAAGTTGCGCTCGGCAATACCCTGATACAGGTAAGTACGTTCTTTTTGATCGTCCGCATGGGCGCCTTTTACCACCAGCAGATTGTCCTGGGCAGTAATTTCCAGTTCGCTTTCAGCAAAACCGGCAACGGCAATTGCAATGCGGTAATGGTTTTCGTCTACCAGCTCAACGTTGTACGGAGGGTAGCCGCCATTGCTCTGGCCCTGATTGTTTTCCAGCAGGTTAAACAGACGGTCAAAACCAATAGCAGAACGGTACAGCGGGGATAAATCAAAGTTACGCATAATCAATAGCTCCTGAAATCAGCGAGAATAATTGACCTTCCATCATGGACAGGTCAGGTAGCCAGGACACCCATCAGGCATGCCCTTCATTTGTCTACACTCTAAAAATGGGTCTTAATACAAACTTTTCAAGCGTATTCATCTGACTTTTTTTGCAGTTTGTTGTCTATTGCATACACTGGGGGAGCAGTTGTTCTCGTTAAATCGCGATGGCCGCCACAGTGCGACGAAATGGTGATGTTATTTTCGCAACGGATCGCTTTAACTCACCATGCAAACACGATAAATACAGATGAATAAATGATGATTAAAAAAATGTTGGTAACACTGACGATGTGTAGTGGGATGGCGTTTGTAAGCGGTTGTTCCAGCATCATGTCGCATACAGGTGGCAAAGAAGGGACGTATCCTGGCACGCGAGCCAGTGCCACAATGATTAGCGAAAGTGATACAAACTGGGGAACCAAGTCGCTGGCGATTCTGGATATGCCTTTTACCGCGGTGCTCGATACGGTATTGCTACCTTGGGATCTCTTTCGCAAAGATAACTCGGTGAGATCCCGCGTAGAAAAAAGCGAGGAGAGAACTCAGGCCACGAACGCCGTTATTCCCCCGGCAGAAATGTCTGCTCCATAAATTAACGCCCGGTTTCAGTCACCCACAGCTGGCGGAAACCCTCGACGTCTTCCATCCACGCAACCTGTCGACCATCAGGGGAGAAGACGATCGCATCGGCCGACGGCGGGTTATCATGACGTTCCGTTAAAAAATAAATCTCGCCCGTTTGAACATCACAACAGGCAATTCTGTTCTCCAGTACAAATCCCAGCCATTTCCCCGATGGGTGCCAGTTAAAGGCTGACTGAATATTCGTAGCGCACTGGGTAAGCTGACGCAGCGATCCACCCTGTGGGGAAATCAGCCATAGCTGTACAATACCGTTGTCATCACGCATTAAAAACGCAATCTCAGATGCCTTTGGATTACTGCGTACCCAGTGGCGAGGCTGATTCACCAGCCCCGGGAAGGCGCGCTCATGGGTAAACGTCAGACGGCGTTGGCGAATACCGGATGGTGGCGCAGGCATGGTCATGTCAGTCCCCTCCAGAGGCGCGTCCCCCGGCTGTTTCCAGCCGCTTTCATCCTGTGGCAAATCAACAATAAACAGCTCCGGTACTTTCTCGCCAGTGGCTGATAGCGTATCACCGATAAACGCCAGCCTGTTTTCTCCAACCCAGCCCTCTTCATAGGCGCGGTTAATCTCATCGCTACCCGGTTTTGGCGTTGGTGTCGTCTGGCTCACCAGCACGCACCAATGGCTGCCACTGTATTCACGCGGATGCTGCGCGGAGACCTTCACCGGACCATACGGTGCAGCCACACCGACGTTGCGTAAATCGAGCGCCGGAGAGCGCTCATGCAGAACATGGTCGTTATAGGTGAAACTGACAAACTCACCGTTCGGGCTAAAAACATGCACATGACTCCCGCCGCGCAGCGCACCTGGCGTATAGGGCACAGTAATATCCATTGCATCCAGATTCTCCACCCCAGCCTGCGTAACAATCACCCCACGACGATGATGGAAGTCGTAATGCCATGTTTCATCAGGATTTTCAGGCCCGTGAATGAATACATATTTTTCCAACTTTGGATGAACGGTCACCACGCCAACGTGCGATCCCTGAGTAGCCCGGTAAATCACCTCCAGCTCGCCAGTATGGATATTGACGCGCTCAATTGTTTCACCGGTAAAGGAAGCGCCGGAAGGGCGCACATCAAAGACCAGCCACTGGCTGTCCGATGTCCAGGTGTTGATATTGGTAAGCTGATGATTACGCGGCGTAAAGGTGATTTGCTTCATGAGATGCCCTGATACAAGACGATTAAAACAATCATACTTCACAAGCACTTCACTTTCAGGCTTTAGCGTATCGCCATCTTCATTTTTGCGGACAGAAAGATGGAACATTTTGACGTAGCGATTATCGGTTTAGGTCCGGCAGGCGCAGCGCTGGCGCGACAGTTGAGCGGAAAAATGCGCATGATTGCGTTGGATAAAAAACGCCAGTGCGGCAACGAAGGTTTCACTAAACCCTGCGGCGGTCTGCTGGCCCCGGACGCCCAGCGTTCGTTTATCCGCGACGGGATAACCTTACCCGTTGATGTCATCGCCAACCCGCAGATTTTTAGCGTTAAAACGGTTGATGTTGCCGCTTCTTTGACGCGTAACTACCAGCGCAACTACATTAATATCAACCGCCATGCTTTTGATTTATGGCTTAAATCTCTCATCCCTGATGATGTGCAGGTGTATCACGACAGCCTGTGCCGGAAAATCTGGCGCGAGGGCGATAAATGGCATGTTATCTTCCGCTCCGACGGTTGGGAACAGCAGATAACTGCACGTTATCTGGTGGGGGCAGACGGTGCGAACTCACTGGTGCGCCGTCATCTCTATCCACAGCACCAAATCCGTAAATATGTCGCTATTCAACAATGGTTTGCGGAAAAGCATCCCGTGCCGTTCTATTCCTGTATTTTTGATAACGATGCAACTGACTGTTATTCCTGGAGTATCAGCAAAGATGGCTATTTTATCTTTGGTGGCGCCTACCCCATGAAGGACGGACAGGCACGCTTTGACGCGCTGAAAGAGAAGCTGGAAGCGTTCCATTTCCAGTTCGGCAAACCGGTGAAAAGTGAAAAATGTACGGTGCTATTCCCCTCACGCTGGAAAGACTTCGTCTGCGGCGAGGACAACGCATTTTTGATTGGTGAAGCGGCCGGTTTTATCAGCGCCAGCTCGCTGGAAGGGATTAGCTATGCGCTGGACAGCGCGGAGATCCTCAAATCGGTACTGCTGCGGGATACGCCAGATATGAATCACGCTTACCGTAAAGCCACCCACAAGTTACGTCTCAAACTGTATGGCAAAATCCTGAAAAGCCGGGCCCTGACGTCGGCATTTTCCCGTAAATGGATTATGCGTAGCGGCGTTGCGCATATTCCCTTGGCAAAATCTGAAAGTCACCCGCCAGCGAAAGAAAAACGTGAGAGAAAACGTAGTAAGGCAATGACATTGTGGCGCGTTTTCTTAAGGGACTGAGTTCACCTCGCTGTCACGGCATTGTGCCACTGTAGCCAGCGCGGGAAAGTTGGCGGCGGTGTACCAGGAACCAGGCGTAGGCAGTCGCTCCATTGTACGGCCAGGCCAAAGTTCGAGTTGTGCCAACGCATCAAGGGAATATTCTCGCCAGTGATGTGGCAACATCAGTCTCAATGGCGAGGCTTGTTCACCCGGTACCGACGTCGGTAAACGCGAGTCACTCACATCATAGTTTCTGTGCAGAACCAAATATTTCTCTGGTACCCGACGCTGGCTGTTCCACCATTTGCCATCCAGCATATCAAACTGAAAGCGTGTGATTTTTTCCGGTTTTGCCCCCAATTGCATCAACGCCTGGCGCAGCGCGTTGTTCATCGCCGCATCGTACATTTCCGTTGTTGCCAGTTGCCCATTGAGGATCAGCGATACCGCAATTCTGGCACCCAACAAATTTGAGTAGAGATCTTCCGGGGAAAATGCAGAAACCTCCTCTGAAAATCCAGGGACGGACTCAAAACCATACCATTGCGCAATTTCATGCCAGGCAGCGAGCTGAAACGCCAGATGCGCGGCCATCCATGCCGCCAGCGCGTAACGATCAGCAGGCTCTGTGGGGGGGGTGAAAGCGTTAAATACGACATGCCGTTGCGCAAGCTCATCATCCAGACGCAGCGTAAATGATTGACCAAGCCGTGGAAGAAGATGGCTAAAGAGCCAGGCCGTCATGTCTGCGGTATCACGGACATGTGCGGTATCAATGAAGCCACCGCGAGCGGTATACACTATGCCGTTATTCTCATGCCCGATCCCTGCCAGATTCGCTAGCCCTAACAGTAGGCTATCGTTATAGCGGTGCTCGCCGATGCTATCGATCGTGACAACATTATCAAGTTCATAAAATGGCACCGGCATATGCAGTACCTGTGCGTGCAGGTCGTAGCCAAACGCGCAGCACGGACGTAATCCCTGAGGTGCAGGGAGGGGCAAAACTACCGGCCAGGCAGTACCCTGGGCCTTATCCTCTGCAGAAACAAGCTGCAAAGTTACAGGTATTGCCGCACGGGCTATCGCCGTTGCCAGCCATAAGAGCGCTATTAACACCACCTTATTGATCAAAATGCCTCTCCAACCTGAAAATAAAAACCGCTGCTCCCTTTGCCAATCCCATAATCAAGACGCACATTCACCCGGGGCTTAAATTCAAAGCGGTAGCCCACACCGGCGGACGGTAACCAGCGTCCATCGTCCAGCGCATGAAAAGAGGGTCCCATCGTGCCCGCACCGAGCCAACCAACCACACCATGCCGCCAGTCAAGTTTCCGCCGATACTCCAGTTGCCCGCTGACGGCGTTTTTATCCCGGTAGCGCCCTTCGTAATAACCGCGCATACGCTGATTGCTGCCAAGCAGCGGCATCATGCTCCACGGCACATCGCCCTGGGTAAACGCGCCGTCCATCTCCCAGGCAAGCACATTGTTCTCGTCCAGCGAGTGATAGCGGCTGTAGTGCAGTTGATATTCATCAAATCGCGTATCGCTTCCCACCTCTGGTGTGAATCGGGTATAGCGCACATCGGCATACTGTCCTTTACGCGGATTGGGAACGAAATCACGATCGTCCCAGCTGAGTTCGACACTACTTCCGGAGCTGAGAACCGACGCCCCCTGCCCGGTATGCTCAATGTTGGGCGGATCGTTATCGTCCATTTGGGTAGCGTGCTGGGCGTTCAGCGACCAGCCAAGCCCCAGATAAACATTGGGTGCCAACTGGCGATACAACGTTGGACGCAACTCCAGAACCTGAGCGGTGTATTGCTGTTTTTGGTTATCTTTATCCCCAGCGCTAAAACCTTGCCCCCAGTAGTAGGTTGGAGTATCCGTTAATGCGCCATTGAGAAAAAATCGCCACCGATCGTCGGCAAAAAATGCGTAATTTTGCATCGTGATACCGAATGCGCCAGTTGAGCTAAAATAGCCGCTGAGCGTCAGCGTCGAGTTTTGGCTTACCGTATCATTCGGGTCAGGGCGATACATCCCCACCACCGCTGTACCGATCCCGAACCCCAGCTCCGGGGTATAAAACGGTCCCGGCATTACGCCCCAGTCAATGCCTTTGCTGGCGTCAAAGCTATCACTGGCACCCAACTTATTTAGCCAACCGTCAACTTCGCCTCGACTCGGCAACGCTGCCCGCACTGTACAGGAGAGCAGGTTGAACAGCAGGAAGAGGGTAAGACGGCTCAAAAGCGATACTCTCCCGCCATGAAGAAACTGTTACGTTCAGCAAAGCCGATTTCGGTCGTGACGTTGAAGTTCCGGGTAATTTCATACTGTGCGCCCACCAGCACGTTCCAGGGGGATTGCAGATGCTGTTTAACGTCAAAGCGACCATTGCCGTCTTTGTTGGCAATATCAACGAGTCTTTGCAGCGTTTCAGACGGCATGGTGAGGTCGTTAAGGCTACCGCTAAATTCTTGCTGCACGTCCTGGTACATACTGCCAACCCATAGATTCAACTTTCCGGATGGCAGGTGCAGCGCATCCACACTGGGGGTGGTAAAGCGATATCCGATGCGCGGAGAAAGAGTTAAGGCGTCAATACTCCCATCCAGAATATCGAACCGCGTCTGGGTGTAGTTGGCATCAAAAGCAGTAAACCAGTTGCCTATACCGCCGACCAACGTCGTCCCTACGCCGTAGGTGGTGCCTTTAAAATCGAGCTGAAACGCCAGATTCTGCAAACTGCTTGGTGTGCGGTCTTTAAGGGGGCCTTTTATCCCGACGCCTATTTGCGAAACGGAGTGGCCATCGGTATAGCCAATCAGGCCATAGACGTTCATAAACGGCAGCAGCCAGGCATCCAGCTTCAGCGTTTCGGTTTTACTGCGTTCACGCGTATTGCCGACGCTAATTTTAAACGCGTTATCCAGTGAGCGGCCACCGAGGGAAAGACCGTTGAAGTTAATACTATCAACATTAATATTTTGTCGGATATTCATGTAGTTAATATTCACGCCAAATGGTGCCGGTAGTTCATATCCGCGCTTACGCGCTTCATCGCCTAAAAAGGGCAAAATGGTGTGGTTTTCGGCAGGTTTAACCGTCGTTTTTTCCGGTACAGGCGCAGACAGACCGTCATCCTGATAGCCAAAGAGAGGTGTAATAGTTGAGCTGGAATCCGTCGCGGCACTGGCATGAAAAACCAGACAGGAAGACGTTATCAACACCACGCGGATGCTTGTGTTTGTCATAAGAAAGTTTAGTAGCAGGCAAGAATTGCCCAGATATAAAAGAAGAAGGGAGAGTATAGAAGTTACGTACTATGTGGAGGTGTTAATGTGCGGTTTCACATCTGATAATATAAATATATGTTTTATAACATTTTAATGTTAATGCCCAGCCGAGACCAGGCATAACACGCATCAGGAAAGGACGTATTTCTCTATCGCCCAGGCGACGCCATCTTCAAGGTTAGATTTCGTCACAAAGTTGGCGATTTCTTTGACTGACGGAATAGCGTTATCCATGGCAACGCCCACCCCTGCGTATTCAATCATCGCAATGTCGTTTTCCTGATCGCCAATCGCCATCACCTCTTCGGCTTTAATGCCTAACGCATCGGCCAGCGATTTAACGCCCGTCCCTTTATTGACGCGTTTATCGAGGATTTCGAGGAAATACGGCGCACTTTTCAGCACGGTGTACTTCTCTTTTACTTCCGCAGGTAGACGAGAGATAGCTTTATCGAGGATCTCCGGCTCGTCAATCATCATCACTTTCAGGAACTGGGTTGCGGGATCCATTTTCTCGGCTTCACAGAACACCAGCGGGATGGTCGCGACAAACGATTCGTGCACCGTGTAGTAGCTGATATCACGGTTCGCGGTATACAGCGTATTGCGATCGAGGGCGTGGAAATGCGAGCCAACTTCCCGGGAAAGCTGCTCCAGGTAGCGATAATCATCATAGCTCAGCGCGGTTTGCGCCACGGTACTGCCATCCCCTGCTTTCTGCACCAGCGCACCGTTGTAGGTAATGCAGTAGTCACCGGGTTGTTCCATATGTAGTTCTTTCAGATAGCTGTGAACGCCGGCATACGGGCGTCCCGTGGTCAGCACCACATTCACGCCACGCGCGCGTGCCGCGGCAATCGCCGTTTTGACCGCTGGTGAAATGGTGTGATCGGGCAGCAGAAGTGTGCCATCCATGTCGATAGCAATAAGTTTGATAGCCATGAGTTCCCCGGATTAAATGAGTCCGTCCTCATGCTAACGCGATTCCGCTCAAAAAACAGCTACGAAAAGGGGGATAGAAAGGGGAATCGAGATTCCCCTTTTTGTAGATTGGTTGTCGTTTGAAGGCCTGATAAGCAACGCGCCATCAGGCACAATACAACGTCTTGCCGGATGGCGGCGTAAACCGCCTTATCCGGCCTACAGATTGGCTTAAATATCGATGTTCGCCGCTTTCAGGGCGTTCTCTTCGATAAATGCGCGACGCGGTTCAACGGCATCGCCCATCAGCGTGGTGAACAGCTGGTCGGCAGCAATCGCATCCTTCACGGTAACGCGCAGCATACGACGGCTTTCCGGATCCATGGTGGTTTCCCACAGCTGTTCCGGGTTCATCTCGCCCAGACCTTTATAACGCTGGATAGCGAGGCCACGACGAGACTCTTTCTGCAGCCATTCCAGCGCCTGCTCAAAGCTGGCAACCGGCTGGCGACGCTCGCCACGTTCGATAAACGCATCGTCTTCGATCAGCCCACGCAGCTTCTCGCCAAGCGTACAAATACGACGGTATTCGCCACCGGTCACAAACTCGTGGTCCAGAACGTAGTCGGTATCCACACCGTGAGTACGGACGCGCACAATCGGTTCAAACAGGTTCTGCTCTGCGTTGTGGTGGATATCAAACTTCCACAGGCTACCGTGCTGTTCTTTTTCGTTCAGCTCGGTAATCAGTGCATTCACCCAGCGGGTAACGGCCTGTTCATTTGCCAAATCAGCTTCTGGCAGCGTCGGTTGATAAACCAGCTCTTTCAGCAGCGCTTTCGGGAAACGACGTTCCATACGGCCAATCATTTTCTGTGTCGCGTTGTATTCAGAAACCAGTTTCTCTAACGACTCACCGGAAAGGGCCGGTGCGCTGGCGTTGGTGTGCAGCGTAGCACCATCCAGAGCGATAGAGATCTGATACTGATCCATCGCTTCGTCATCTTTAATGTACTGTTCCTGCTTGCCTTTTTTCACTTTGTACAGCGGTGGCTGTGCAATGTAAACGTGGCCGCGTTCAACGATTTCCGGCATCTGACGATAGAAGAAGGTCAACAGTAGCGTACGAATGTGCGAGCCGTCGACGTCGGCATCGGTCATGATGATGATGCTGTGATAACGCAGTTTGTCCGGGTTGTACTCGTCACGACCGATGCCACAGCCGAGCGCGGTGATCAGCGTCGCGACTTCCTGAGAGGAGAGCATCTTGTCAAAGCGCGCTTTCTCGACGTTGAGGATTTTACCCTTCAGCGGCAGAATCGCCTGGTTTTTACGGTTACGGCCCTGCTTCGCAGAACCGCCCGCGGAGTCCCCTTCCACAAGGTACAGTTCGGACAGCGCCGGGTCACGTTCCTGACAATCCGCCAGCTTGCCCGGCAGACCGGCTAAGTCGAGCGCGCCTTTACGACGGGTCATTTCACGCGCACGACGTGCAGCTTCACGAGCACGTGCAGCATCAATAATTTTGCCAACAACGATTTTCGCGTCAGACGGGTTTTCCAGCAGATATTCGCTCAGCAGTTCGTTCATCTGCTGTTCTACCGCCGATTTCACCTCAGAGGAGACCAGCTTGTCTTTGGTCTGTGAGGAGAACTTCGGATCCGGTACTTTCACGGAAACAACGGCAATCAGACCTTCACGGGCATCGTCACCAGTAGCGCTGACTTTCGCTTTTTTGCTGTAGCCTTCTTTGTCCATGTAGGCGTTCAGGGTACGGGTCATCGCCGCACGGAAGCCTGCAAGGTGAGTACCGCCGTCACGCTGTGGAATGTTGTTGGTGAAGCAGTAGATGTTTTCCTGGAAACCATCGTTCCACTGCAGCGCAACTTCAACGCCGATACCGTCTTTTTCGGTGGAGAAGTAGAAGATATTCGGGTGGATCGGCGTTTTGTTTTTGTTGAGATATTCAACAAACGCCTTGATGCCACCTTCGTAGTGGAAATGGTCTTCTTTGCCGTCGCGCTTGTCGCGCAGACGAATAGAGACGCCGGAGTTCAGGAATGACAGCTCACGCAGACGTTTCGCCAGAATGTCGTATTCAAATTCAACAACATTGGTAAAGGTTTCGTGGCTTGGCCAGAAACGGACCTGAGTCCCGGTCAATTCTGTTTCGCCGGTTACTGCCAGCGGCGCCTGCGGCACACCGTGCACGTAAGTTTGCTGATGCACTTTGCCTTCACGACGAATCACCAGTTCCAGCTTCTGTGACAGGGCGTTAACGACGGAAACACCCACGCCGTGCAGACCGCCGGAAACTTTATAGGAGTTATCATCGAATTTACCGCCTGCGTGCAAAACGGTCATGATAACTTCCGCTGCCGAAACGCCCTCTTCCGGGTGAATACCGGTTGGGATACCACGGCCATCATCGGTAACGGACACGGAGTTGTCAGCGTGAATCGTTACCACGATATCTTTACAGTGACCCGCGAGCGCTTCGTCGATAGCGTTATCTACCACCTCGAATACCATGTGGTGCAGACCAGTGCCGTCATCCGTGTCGCCGATATACATACCCGGGCGCTTACGCACCGCATCCAGTCCTTTCAGGACTTTGATACTGGAGGAGTCATAAGAATTCGACATCAACGTTTCTCGCTCATTTTATCTTGGGTTAATCCGTTATTTTACCCTTTTCCACGGTAAACATCTTCGAATTTTCATCGGACATGTCTATAACGTGTTCAGCGCTGATTGCGCTGACAAAGACCTGAGATTGCGTGGCTTTTAAGCGGCTGGCCAGCAGTCCGCGACGCGCGTCATCCAGTTCAGAGGCAAAATCATCTATCAGGTACAGGCAGCGCCGCCCGCTTTCACGGGTCAGGAACTCCCCTTGCGCCAGACGTAAGGCGCACATCAGCAGCTTTAGCTGCCCACGCGACAACGTATCTTCCACCGGCGCACCGTCGGCGCGAATGCGGAAATCCGCCTTATGCGGGCCGTGCGCAGTGTAGGTCAACATGCGATCGCGTTCAAAACTGCGTTCCAGCACTTCGGCATAATCAGTCTCTTTCTCCCAGCCGCGCTGGAATGAGAAGGAGAGCGAAAACTCGGGAAGAAACTGCTGGCAGGTATCCGCCATATCCTGCGCGATACCGGCGCTGTACTCCGCGCGCCAGGTGCTGATTTGTTCCGCCAGCGGGATAAGTTCTCTATCCCACGGGCGCAGTTGCTCATAACGACTCACCTGGCGCAGTGCCGCATTACGCTGCTTGAGCAGTCGCTTCAGGTTGCTCCAGGCGGTGAAAAATCCGGCTTCATTGTGAAAGCATCCCCAGTCAAGAAATGCTCTTCTGTATTTGGGGCCGCCGTTGAGTAAAGTAAACCCCTCTGGCGTGATCAGCTGCATCGGCATCAGGTGCGCCAGTTCTGCGACCTTGTGCCCGTCAGTGCCGTCAATGCGCACTTTGCTGTCGCCCAGTTTGTCTTTCGTCAGGCCAATCGACGTCTCACGTTCTTCACCCTGCAAACGCCCGTGTAAAACAAACGACTCCTGCTCGTGGCGAATCACGCGGCCAATCTGCAAACTGCGAAACGCCCGACCGTGGCCGAGCGTATAGATAGCTTCCAGTACGCTGGTTTTGCCGCTGCCGTTCGCGCCAACCAGGAAGTTAAAGCCGGGGGATAAAGCGAGATCCGCATTTTCAATATTGCGGAAATCTTTAATCAGGAGTCGGGATATCGACATATCAACTCATAACCAGGGCGTTATCGTCGCAGTTAGTCTGGTTACGGCCAGCGCACAGCAACCGGAGCGTACTGAAGTACGTGAGGATTGCGAGCACTGCCCGGAGCCAGAATAACAAGTAAGATAGCCCGATATTCTTTACAAGCGCATAGGCATGACGACATAGGCTGCAGATTGTGATGCGGCATCTTCAATCTGTACGCTCGATACGGAATCGGTCAGCAGAATACGCACGTTCTCGCACTTCAGCGCGTTCAGAACGTCCAGCACGTAGCTCACGTTAAAGCCGATTTCCAGTTCTGTACCAGGATAGGAGACATCCAGAATTTCTTCTGCTTCTTCCTGCTCCGGGTTGTTGGCGGTGATTTTGAGCTGATTTTCGCTGACATACAGACGCACGCCGCGGAATTTCTCGTTCGAGAGGATCGCCGCACGCGCAAACGCCTGTTTGAGGATATCGCAACCGGCTTCCAGATGTTTGTCCGGATTCTTCGGCAATACGCGGCGATAATCCGGGAAACGGCCATCAACCAGCTTAGAGGTGAAGATGAAGTCACCAACGTGCGCACGAATGTTGTTGCTGCCAATCTGCACGCGCAGCGGGTTATCGCCGCCGTCGAGCATACGCATCAGTTCAATCACACCTTTACGCGGTACGATCACCGAATGGCTTGGCAACGGCTGACCAACAGGCATTGAACAAACCGCCAGGCGGTGACCGTCGGTCGCCACGGTACGCAGCTCTTCCCCTTCGGTTTCAAACAGCATGCCGTTTAAGTAGTAACGTACGTCCTGATGCGCCATCGAAAACTGCGTGGCTTCAATCAGGCGCTTCATCGTCGCCTGCGGCAGGGTGAATTCGACTTCGCTCTGCCAGTCGTCCAGATTCGGGAAGTCGGCAGCAGGCAGCGTAGACAGCGAGAAACGGCTGCGGCCAGAACGCACCAGCATACGGTCGCCTTCCAGTTGAACGGCAATTTCCGCACCTTCCGGCAATCCACGGCAAATATCGAAGAATTTACGCGCCGGAACGGTGGTCGCACCAGGTTCATGAGGCTGGATCAGTGCCACGCGCGCCACCATCTCCATTTCGAGATCGGTACCGGTCAGCGAAAGCGTGCCGTCAGCAACCTGCAGCAGCAGGTTTCCGAGAATAGGCAGTGTAGGACGTCCACCCAGCGGGCCGCTGACCTGCTGAAGCGGTTTTAATAAATGTTCACGTTCAACGGTAAATTTCATAGCGTCACGAAGATAATGTTCTGATTAAATTGGAGAAATCTTCTTTAATATCATGGCTTTCTTCACGCAACTGCTCAATCTTGCGGCAGGCATGAAGCACGGTAGTATGGTCACGCCCACCAAACGCGTCGCCAATTTCCGGCAGACTGTGGTTAGTGAGCTCTTTTGCCAGCGCCATCGCCATCTGGCGCGGGCGAGCTACCGAGCGAGATCGACGCTTAGAAAGCAGATCCGCAATTTTGATTTTGTAATACTCCGCCACCGTCTTCTGGATATTGTCGATGGTGACCAGCTTTTCCTGCAAAGCCAGCAGATCGCGCAGCGCTTCACGCACGAAATCGATAGTAATCGCCCGGCCGGTAAAATTGGCGTTGGCGATCACGCGGTTCAGTGCGCCTTCCAGCTCACGTACGTTAGAGCGTAGACGCTTGGCAATAAAGAACGCTACTTCACCCGGCAGACGAATGTCGTTTTCGTCGGCTTTTTTCATCAGGATCGCAACACGCGTTTCCAGTTCAGGCGGTTCGATCGCGACAGTCAGTCCCCAGCCAAAGCGGGATTTCAGACGATCTTCAACGCCGTTGATCTCCTTCGGATAGCGATCCGAGGTCAGGATGATCTGCTGATTGCCTTCCAGCAGGGCGTTAAAGGTGTGGAAAAACTCTTCCTGCGATCGCTCTTTATTCGCGAAGAATTGGATATCGTCAATCAGCAGCGCGTCAACGGAACGGTAGTAGCGTTTAAACTCTTCGATCGCGTTGTTTTGCAGGGCTTTGACCATGTCCTGCACAAAACGCTCGGAGTGCATATACACCACTTTGGCGTTTGGCTTACGCGCCATAATGCCGTTACCGACAGCGTGCAACAGGTGGGTTTTACCCAGACCCGTACCGCCATAAAGGAATAACGGATTGTAGGCGCCGCCAGGATTGTCCGCCACCTGACGTGCCGCCGCGCGCGCCAGTTGGTTAGATTTACCTTCAACGAAGTTATCAAACGTGTGTTTGACGTTGACGTTAGAACGATAGGTAGGTTCTGCCGGAGCCGGGACGTTATCCCAGCCTGGACGCGCCGCCGGAGCAGCACGTTGCGGTTGCACTTGCTGAGCCACGTGGGCGGGCGCAACAACATTGTTGACCGGCGTTTTCAGCGTTTGCGTGACGGGTTTAGTACCGACCTCAAAGCGCAGCTGTGGGGCATCCGCTCCACAGAAATTATTGAGTAATCCATTAATATTATTAAGGTATTTATCCCTTACCCAATCGAGCACGAAACGGTTTGGCGCATACAAAGCCAGCGTGTTATCGCTCAGTTCCGCCTGCAACGGGCGTATCCACATACTGAACTCTGTGGCTGGTAACTCATCCTGCAATCGGGCAAGACACTGCTGCCAAAGCGAAAGTGACACGGCGGACTCCACTCGAACAAAAGTCGATAAATGACAAAGGCTGAAACATTCATGATTGTTGACGCACATCGACAAGACCCTATGCAAAGGGTGACGTGCGAATTGCTATCTGCAATTTTTACCCGATCAGGATCCATTGAAACGATCAGGACCGCGGATCATAGCGTAAACTGAGAAAGAGATCTTCTGTTTCTCACAGATTCTTCCCGATTTATCCACAGGATGATCCAGAATCGGCTAAGTGTAAACGATCCTGGAGAAGTGCTGCAGGTTTTAGCGCGCATATTGAAAAAATTAATGAGTAAAGATGCTTTACTGCTTAAACGATCTAATAAAGATCCCGTGCGATCCTTGCGCTTTATCCACCAGCCCGTATAATTCTTACCCCCAGCGAGTAACGGTCGCCTTACGGCGTCAACGCTGCCTGTTTTTTACGCGAAACCATGCGGAAAAAAGCGGGAAATAAGGAAAGAGAATTGACTCTGGAGTGTACAATTATTACAATCCGGCCTCTTTAATCACCCACACTGTGGCGTAAGTCGTTCGAAATTCGTTCGGGTATACGCAAAAGTCAGTGAATTTATTCAAGTTTAGGTAGAAATCGCCATGAAACGCACTTTTCAACCGTCTGTACTGAAGCGCAACCGTTCTCACGGCTTCCGTGCTCGTATGGCTAATAAAAATGGTCGTCAGGTTCTGGCACGTCGTCGTGCTAAAGGCCGTTCTCGTCTGACCGTTTCTAAGTAATAAAAGCTAGCCCCTGAGTGGTTAAGCTCGCATTTCCCAGGGAGTTACGTTTGTTAACTCCCACTCATTTCACATTCGTCTTCCAGCAGCCACAACGGGCTGGCACGCCGCAAATCACCATCCTCGGCCGCCTGAATTCGCTGGGGCATCCCCGTATCGGTCTTACAGTCGCCAAGAAAAATGTTAAACGTGCGCATGAACGCAATCGGATTAAACGTCTGACGCGTGAAAGCTTCCGTTTACGTCAGCACGAGCTTCCAGCAATGGATTTCGTGGTGGTGGCGAAAAAAGGGGTTGCTGACCTCGATAACCGTGCTCTCTCGGAAGCGTTGGAAAAATTATGGCGTCGCCATTGTCGCCTGGCTCGCGGGTCCTGATAGCCCTCATTCGGGTCTATCAACGCCTGATCAGTCCGCTGCTTGGGCCGCATTGCCGTTTCACTCCAACCTGTTCGAGCTACGGAATTGAGGCATTGCGCAGGTTTGGAGTGATAAAAGGCAGTTGGTTGACGGTGAAACGCGTATTAAAATGCCACCCTTTACACCCTGGTGGTGACGATCCCGTCCCGCCCGGACCATTTGATACCAGAGAACACTAACGATGGATTCGCAACGCAATCTTTTAGTCATCGCTTTGCTGTTCGTGTCTTTCATGATCTGGCAAGCCTGGGAGCAGGATAAAAACCCGCAACCTCAGGCCCAACAGACCACGCAGACAACGACCACCGCAGCGGGTAGCGCCGCAGACCAGGGCGTACCGGCCAGTGGCCAGGGGAAACTGATTACGGTTAAAACTGACGTGCTTGATCTGACCATCAACACCCGTGGTGGTGATGTGGAACAGGCTTCACTGCCAGCTTACCCGAAAGAACTCGGTTCTACCGAACCGTTCCAGTTACTGGAAACCACGCCACAGTTCATCTACCAGGCACAGAGTGGCCTGACAGGTCGTGACGGCCCGGATAACCCGGCTAACGGCCCACGTCCGCTGTACAACGTCGATAAAGACGCGTTTGTACTGGCTGACGGTCAGAACGAACTGCAGATCCCGATGACCTATACTGACGCAGCGGGTAACACATTCACTAAAACGTTTGTTCTTAAGCGTGGTGAATATGCTGTCAACGTTAACTACAGCGTGCAGAACGCCGGCGAAAAACCGCTGGAAATCTCCACCTTTGGTCAGCTGAAGCAATCCATCAATCTGCCATCTCATCGCGACACCGGTAGCAGCAACTTTGCGCTGCACACCTTCCGTGGCGCGGCGTACTCCACGCCGGATGAGAAGTATGAGAAATACAAATTCGACACCATTGCTGAAAACGAAAACCTGAACGTCAATGCTAAAGACGGCTGGGTCGCAATGCTGCAACAGTATTTCGCAACGGCATGGGTTCCGCGTAACGACGGCACCAACAACTTCTATACCGCTAACCTGGGTAACGGCATTGCCGCTATCGGCTATAAATCACAGCCGGTACTGGTACAGCCTGGCCAGACTGGCGCGATGACCAGCACCCTGTGGGTCGGCCCGGAAATTCAGGATAAAATGGCGGCCGTTGCACCGCACCTGGATCTGACCGTGGATTACGGCTGGTTGTGGTTCATTTCTCAGCCGCTGTTTAAACTGCTGAAGTGGATCCATAGCTTCCTGGGTAACTGGGGCTTCTCCATCATCGTTATCACCTTTATCGTTCGTGGCATCATGTACCCGCTGACCAAAGCGCAGTACACCTCCATGGCGAAGATGCGTATGCTGCAGCCGAAGATTCAGGCTATGCGTGAACGTCTGGGCGATGACAAACAGCGTCAGAGCCAGGAAATGATGGCCCTGTACAAAGCTGAGAAGGTAAACCCGCTGGGCGGCTGCTTCCCGCTGATCATCCAGATGCCAATCTTCCTGGCGTTGTACTACATGCTGATGGGCTCCATTGAACTGCGTCATGCGCCGTTCGCCCTGTGGATCCATGACCTGTCTGCACAGGACCCGTACTACATCCTGCCGATTCTGATGGGCGTGACGATGTTCTTCATTCAGAAGATGTCTCCGACCACCGTAACCGACCCGATGCAGCAGAAGATCATGACCTTCATGCCGGTCATCTTCACCGTGTTCTTCCTGTGGTTCCCGTCAGGTCTGGTGCTGTACTATATCGTCAGCAACCTGGTAACCATTATTCAGCAGCAGCTGATTTACCGTGGTCTGGAGAAACGTGGCCTGCATAGCCGCGAGAAGAAAAACTCCTGATTCGGTGTAGGCCGGATTAGGCGAAGCCGCCATCCGGCAAACGGAACATAAAGTAAAGGGCGGTCATTAGACCGCCTTTTTTATTGCATTAAGAAGAGACAAACCATGAGCCATAACGACACCATCGTCGCTCAGGCCACCCCACCGGGACGTGGTGGCGTGGGTATCCTGCGTATCTCCGGCCTGAAAGCGCGTGAGGTCGCAGAAACCGTACTTGGGAAACTGCCCAAACCGCGTTATGCCGATTATCTGCCGTTCAAAGACGCGGATGGCAGCGCGCTGGATCAGGGGATTGCCTTGTGGTTCCCCGGCCCAAACTCCTTTACCGGCGAAGACGTTTTAGAGCTTCAGGGCCACGGCGGTCCAGTGATTCTTGACCTGCTGCTCAAACGTATTCTGACCATTCCCGGGCTGCGCATTGCCAGACCGGGTGAATTCTCCGAGCGAGCGTTTCTCAATGATAAGCTCGATTTAGCCCAGGCCGAGGCGATTGCCGACCTGATCGATGCCAGCTCAGAGCAAGCCGCTCGCTCGGCGCTGAACTCGTTGCAGGGCGCATTTTCCGCACGGGTAAATCATCTTGTGGAAGCGCTCACTCACCTGCGCATCTATGTTGAAGCAGCGATCGACTTCCCGGATGAAGAAATCGACTTCCTGTCTGACGGCAAGATTGAAGCGCAACTCAACAGCGTTATCAGCGATCTTGATGCCGTGCGTGCGGAAGCGCGTCAGGGCAGCCTGCTGCGCGAAGGGATGAAGGTGGTGATTGCCGGTCGGCCAAACGCCGGGAAATCAAGCCTGCTGAACGCGCTGGCTGGCCGTGAGGCGGCCATTGTCACCGATATCGCCGGGACTACTCGCGACGTGCTGCGTGAGCATATTCACATCGACGGCATGCCGCTACACATCATCGACACCGCCGGTTTGCGCGATGCCAGCGACGAAGTTGAACGCATCGGTATCGAACGTGCCTGGCAGGAAATTGAACAGGCCGACCGTGTACTGTTTATGGTTGATGGCACCACCACCGACGCCGTGGACCCGGCAGATATCTGGCCAGACTTTATTGCCCGTCTGCCAGCCAAACTGCCGATCACCGTGGTGCGTAACAAAGCGGATATTACCGGTGAGACGCTGGGCCTTAGCGAAGTAAATGGCCACTCACTGGTTCGCCTCTCTGCGCGTACCGGTGAAGGCGTTGACGTACTGCGTAATCATCTCAAACAGAGCATGGGCTTTGAAACCAATATGGAAGGCGGCTTCCTGGCCCGTCGTCGTCACCTGCAGGCGCTGGCAGAAGCGGCGGAGCATCTCGAGCAGGGTAAAGCCCAACTGCTCGGAGCATGGGCCGGAGAATTGCTGGCTGAGGAGCTACGCCTGGCGCAGCAGAACCTCAGTGAGATCACAGGAGAGTTTACCTCCGACGATCTGCTGGGACGGATTTTCTCCAGCTTCTGTATTGGTAAGTAACGTTGTGTTGCCCGGTGGCGCGATGCTAACCGGGCCTACAGGCCCCGTAGGCCGGATAAGGCGTTTACGCCGCCATCCGGCAACAACTATTTCCCATGTGGAAATCACTGTTGTCCAAATGGCAACTCGTGCAGTTGACTCTCTGACCGTATGCTTAGCGCCACATTTCTTATGAGGTCGCTATGACACGCTTTCTAATCTGCAGTTTCGCCCTGGTTCTTCTTTATCCTGCCGGTATTGATATGTATCTGGTGGGGCTGCCCCGTATTGCTGCCGATTTACAGGCCAGCGAGGCGCAACTGCATATCGCGTTTTCGGTTTATCTGGCAGGAATGGCGACGGCGATGCTGTTCGCCGGTAAAATTGCCGACCAGTCAGGTCGCAAACCGGTCGCCATAGTCGGCGCACTCATCTTTATTTTCGCCTCTGCGCTATGTTCTTTCGCCGAAAGCGGTACGCCATTCCTCATAGGTCGTTTTATTCAGGGCGTAGGTGCGGGCTGTTGCTACGTGGTGGCTTTCGCTATCCTGCGCGATACGCTCGACGATCGCCGCCGGGCGAAGGTGCTGTCGTTGTTGAACGGTATTACCTGTATTGTGCCGGTGTTGGCTCCAGTGATGGGGCATCTGATCATGCTCAAATACCCGTGGCAGAGCCTGTTCTACACGATGATGGGAATGGGTGTGGCTGTTTGCCTGCTATCGGTGTTTGTGCTGCGAGAATCGCGCCCAGCAACGCTTATGGCGACGACGGAAAAGAACCACACGACCGAATCACTGGTAAACCGCTTTTTCTTAAGCCGTCTGGCCATTACCACCCTCAGCGTGTCGGTGATCCTGACCTTCGTGAATACGTCTCCGGTGCTGCTGATGGAAGTGATGGGCTTCGACCGTGGTGAGTATGCCACCACGATGGCCATGACCGCAGGCATCAGTATGGCGGTCTCTTTCTCTACGCCATTTGCTCTGAGCGTATTTAAGCCCCGCGTTCTGATGCTGACCTCACAGGTGCTGTTTCTGTGTGCCGGCGTGGTGTTAACCCTTGCCACTTCACACGCAGTAACGCTTTTCGGGCTGACGTTAATCTGCGCCGGATTCTCGGTCGGCTTCGGTGTTGCGATGAGCCAGGCGCTTGGGCCGTTCTCGCTGCGCGCGGGCGTCGCCAGCTCGGCATTAGGTATTGCCCAGGTTTGCGGTTCCTCGCTGTGGATTTGGCTGGCGGCGGTTCTTGGCCTTGATGCGCTGAATATGCTGATCGGGATTCTGATTGGCTGTAGCATAGTGAGTATCATGCTGATTATCACTGTTGCACCTAACCGGTCCGCGCCAACTCATGAAGAAATCCCTCAGCAGTCTCGATCTTAATTTATTGCTCTGCCTGCAGCTGTTGATGCAGGAACGCAGCGTCACTAAAACCGCCAAACGGATGAACGTCACACCGTCGGCGGTCAGTAAGTCGCTGTCGAAGCTGCGGACCTGGTTTGACGATCCCTTGTTTGTGAACACCCCGCTGGGGCTATCACCGACGCCGCTGATGGTCAGCATGGAGCAGAGCCTTGCTGAATGGATGCAGATGGGCAATCAGTTGCTCGATAAGCCGCACCATGAGTCTCCACGCGGGCTGAAGTTTGATCTGGCGGCCGAAACGCCGTTAGTGATGATCATGTTCAATGCGCTCTCCCAGCAGATTTATCAGCGCTATCCCCAGGCAACAATCAAAATACGCAACTGGGACTATGACTCGCTGGATGCCATTATTCGCGGTGAAGTGGATATTGGCTTTACCGGGCGCGAAAGCCATCCGCGTTCGCGCGAACTGCTGAGTTTGTTGCCATTGTCGATCGACCATGAAGTGCTGTTTTCCGATCTGCCCTGCGTCTGGCTACGTGAAGATCATCCCGCACTGCAGGAAGAGTGGAATCTGGACACCTTTCTGCGCTATCCGCACATCAGCATTAGCTGGGAGCAAAGCGATACATGGGCGCTGGATGAAGTCCTGCAAGAAATGGGACGCGCACGCAATATCGCGTTATGTCTGCCCGGTTTTGAGCAATCGCTGTTTATGGCCGCGCAGCCGGATCACGCGCTGATAGCCACCGCACCGGTCTATTGCCAGCGTTATAACCAACTCCACCAGCTTCCACTCGTTGCACGGCCAATGCCATTTGATACGGCGCAACTGGAAAAAATGCGCGTACCGTTCACTCTTCTTTGGCATAAACGCAACAGCCACAATCCTAAGATCGTCTGGCTAAAAGACACGATCAAGGCGCTTTATCGCGATATCTCCTGAAGATCCTTCATTTTGGTGTTGCTAAATCGACCATTCTGGCAACAGAAATGTAAATATCGCGTAATGTCTCCCATTTTCGCTTAGTTTTTGGGCAGCAAAGCCTGCCCGGAAGCCGTGTAAATGTTACTCTGGTAATAATCACGGACCATTAATCACGGAGCGACAAATGGCGACACATTTTGCCAGAGGGATTCTTACGGAGGGACACCTGGTTTCAGCTCGCCTCCCTTCTCCATGTCATATCGAAGCAAGAGATCTACCCGCTCATCGCCGGACACGTTTCCTGGCTTCCCGAAGTCTTCTCGCTGAACTGATGTTTATGCTTTACGGCACCAGCACGCTGCCCGAAATTGTTACTCAGGCCAAAGGTAAGCCCGTTTTTCGCGATAAGAACCTGCCGGGTTTTTCGATTTCCTATGCCGGGAATATCGTCGGCGTTGTGCTAACAACTGAAGGAACGTGCGGCCTGGATATGGAACTTCAGCGGGCCACCCGCGGGTTTCACAATCCAAATTCAGCGGAAACGTGGCGCTTCTCCAGTAACGAAAACCTGTGGATCAATAACCAAAACGACCCCAACGAAGCACGCGCGCAGCTCATTACATTGCGCCAGAGCGTACTCAAACTCACTGGCGATGTGTGCAATGACGATCCGCGCGAGCTCCAGCTTTTACCCGGCGCAGGGCGCCTGAAATGTGCCCATGTGGCGCAGGTTGAAGCCATTTGCGATGCGGAAGATGTACTGGTGTGGTCAGTTGCAGTTACGCCAACCATTGAAAAACTCAAGGTTTGGGAGTTTGATGGTAAACAGGACTGGAAAAGTTTGCCTGATATCCAGACTCGCGCCAATGAGCCAACGGGTCGTCTGATCCGGTTCTCTCAATTATGTGCAGCGAAGAGCCATACGCTTTGATTTAACCTTCATGATGAAACAGGAGTCGCCATGTCTGAAACATTGAATGTTGTTACGTTACTGGGAAGTCTGCGCAAAGGTTCGTTTAATGGAATGGTTGCCCGTACGCTGCCCAAGATTGCTCCAGCGGGAATGGAAGTGAACGCGCTGCCGTCGATTGGTGATATCCCTCTGTACGATGCCGACCTCCAACAGGAAGAAGGTTTTCCGGCCAGCGTAGAAGCGCTGGCTGAGCAAATCAGAAAGGCTGACGGTGTCGTCATCGTAACACCTGAATATAACTATTCTGTTCCGGGCGGACTGAAGAACGCCATCGACTGGCTGTCCCGCCTGCCCGATCAGCCATTATCGGGTAAGCCGGTGCTGATCCAGACCAGTTCTATGGGTGCTATTGGCGGCGCGCGCTGCCAGTATCATCTGCGTCAGATCCTGGTATTCCTCGACGCCATGGTAATGAACAAGCCGGAATTTATGGGCGGCGTCATTCAGAACAAAGTAGACCCGCAGACAGGTGAAGTGATCGACCAAAGCACGCTGGACCATCTGACCGGTCAATTGACCGCATTTGGCGACTACATTCAGCGCGTGAAAGCGTAAAAGAAAAAGCCCGGCGATATGCCGGGCTTGTTGATATATGGGCAAATAAACAGCGATTAGTGCGCGTCGATAAACACAATCTTCAGCACAAACAGCAGCGCGACAATGATGACGCACGGGCTGAGATCGCGGAAACGTCCGGTACCAATCTTCATCACGCAGTAAGAAATAAAGCCCAGCGCAATACCTTCGGTAATTGAGAAGCTAAATGGCATCATCACGGCGGTAATAAACGCCGGAACCGCTTCTGTCAGGTCATCCCACTTCACGCGCGACAGGCTTGATGTCATCAGGACGCCAACGTAAATCAGCGCACCAGCGGCCGCATAACCCGGTACCATCCCCGCCAGCGGCGACAGGAAGATAACCAGCAGGAACAGCAGGCCAACGACCACGGCGGTCAGACCGGTACGTCCACCGACCGAAACCCCGGAAGAAGATTCGATATACGCAGTAACGGAAGAAGTCCCGATAAACGCCCCGGTAACCGACGACACGCTATCCACATACAGCGCTTGCTTCATGCGCGGGAACTTGCCCTTCGCATCCGCCAGACCGGCTTTATCCGTAACGCCAATCAGCGTACCGGAGGAGTCGAACAGGTTAACCAGCATGAACGAGAAAATCACACCCGCCAGGCCAATGTTAAACGAACCGGCCAGGTCGACATGTCCGATAACAGACATCACGCTCGGTGGCGCAGAAACGATACCGTTGTAATGAACATCGCCCAGCATCCAGCCCAGCAGCGTGGTTACGATGATAGAAATCAGCACCGCCGCGTGAATGTTACGGGACGCCAGAATCGCGATGATAAAGAAGCCCAGGATACCGAGCAGTACGCTGTGGGACGTCAGGTTACCGATAGACACCAGCGTGTCTTTGTTGGCGACGATAACACCGGCGTTTTTCAGCCCCATCATGCCGATGAACAGACCAATACCGCTGGTGATCCCCACACGCAGGCTAACCGGGATATTGGCAATCATCCAGTAACGAACGCGGAAAATCGTCAGCAGCAGCAGACCAACAGCGCCCCAGAAGATAGCGCCCATACCAATCTGCCATGACAGCCCCATCGCACCAACGACCACGAAAGCGAAGAATGCGTTCAGGCCCATAGCAGGCGCAAGTGCGACCGGCAGGTTGGCAAACAGGCCCATCAGGATGCTACCAAATGCAGCAATAAGGCAGGTGGTAACAAAGACAGCGCTGGTATCCATGCCAGCCACGCCAAGAATTTGCGGGTTAACAAAAACGATATACACCATCGTCAGGAAGGTCGTTAAACCGGCGATCACTTCGGTCCGTGCCGTCGTGCCATGTTCGCGCAGTTTGAACACGCGTTCCAGCATCCCCTGGCCAGAAGCCTGGGTTGTGTGTTGTTGACTCATTATCAATTTCCGAACAAGGAGGGAAAATTCGTCGCTATCCTATACCAAAATGCGACAATAGGGTTGGGTTATGAGCAACTTTTTTCATTGATTTTGCTTATACGGCAACGATTGCGTCGCCCAATAATGCATTACGAAAACGTTAAACTTGTTAAAACGGAAATGACATGTCCCAGATAGAAGCCGTATTTTTTGACTGTGACGGTACCCTTGTCGACAGTGAAGTGATTTGTTCTCGCGCGTATGTCAGCATGTTCCAGGCGTTTGGCATTACGCTCGATCTTGAAGAAATTTTCAAACGCTTCAAGGGGGTAAAGCTGTACGAGATCATCGACATTATCAACGAAGAGCACGGTGTCGAACTGGCAAAAGCCGATTTAGAACCGGTTTACCGCGCTGAGGTCGCACGTCTGTTCGATACGGAACTGGAGGTGATTGCCGGTGCCAATGCTCTACTGGACAGCATGGCCGTACCAATGTGTGTGGTCTCTAACGGTCCAGTCAGCAAAATGCAGCATTCGCTGGGTAAGCTGGGCATGTTGCACCATTTCCCTGATTTACTGTTCAGCGGCTACGATATTCAGCGTTGGAAGCCCGATCCGGCCCTGATGTTCCATGCGGCGAAAGCGATGGACGTTAACGTTGAGAACTGCATTCTGGTTGATGATTCCAGCGCAGGTGCGCAGGCGGGGATTGCCGCCGGGATGGAAGTGTTCTACTTCTGCGCCGATCCGCATAACAAACCGATCGATCATCCAAAAGTCACGACGTTTACCGATCTGGCACAGTTGCCGGAATTGTGGAAGGCGCGGGGTTGGGATATTACCCGTTAATTTTTTGTAGGCCCGGTAAGCTTGCGCCACCGGGCAATTGCCGGATGGCGCTGACGCTTATCCGGCCTACTTTCTGGGTTTTTATCACTCTTTCGGATCTTTGCCCGCCAGCAGCTTATCCAACTCATCGCCGCCCACGTGACGGAAGTCTTGTCCCTTCACGAAGTAGAAGATGTATTCGCAGATATTCTGGCAACGGTCGCCGATACGCTCGATAGAACGCGCGCAGAACAGCGCGGTCAGCACGCTTGGAATGGTACGCGGGTCTTCCATCATATAGGTCATCAGCTGACGCACGATGCCTTCATATTCCTGGTCAACTTTCTTATCTTCGCGATAAATACGTACCGCTTCGTCGAGATCCATACGCGCAAACGCATCCAGCACGTCATGCAGCATTTGTACGGTGTGGCGGCCCAGTGATTCCAGACTTACCAGCAGCGGCTGATGCTGTTGCGAGAATTTCTCCAGCGCGGTGCGGCAGATTTTATCCGCCACGTCGCCAATACGTTCCAGCTCTGCGATGGTTTTGATAATCGCCATCACCAGGCGCAGGTCGCTGGCGGTTGGCTGACGCTTGGCGATGATACGCACACAGGCTTCATCAATCGCCACTTCCATCATGTTGACGTTCTTATCGCCTTCAATGACGCGCTTCGCCAGCTCGCTGTCCTGGTTATGCATGGCGGTAATCGCATCAGAAAGCTGCTGCTCGACCATGCCGCCCATGGTCATCACCTGGGTACGGATGCTTTCCAGCTCTGCATTGAACTGGCCGGAAATATGTTTATTAAGGTTAAGGTTATCCACAACAAGCTCCTGAATCAGCCGTAACGACCGGTGATGTAGTCTTCAGTTTGTTTCTTCGCGGGCTTGGTGAACAGATCGTCCGTGTTGCTGAACTCAATCAACTCGCCCAGGTACATAAACGCCGTGTGATCGGAACAACGTGCAGCCTGCTGCATGTTGTGGGTTACGATAACAACGGTGTAATCCTCTTTCAGCTCGGTGATCAGCTCTTCGATACGCCCGGTAGAAATGGGGTCGAGCGCTGAACACGGCTCATCAAGCAGCAGCACTTCCGGACGAATGGCGATACCACGCGCAATACACAGACGCTGCTGCTGACCACCGGAGAGAGAGTACCCGCTCTGGTGTAATTTATCTTTGGTTTCGTTCCACAGTGCGGCCTTGGTCAATGCCCACTGCACACGTTCGTCCATATCGGCACGCGAGAGTTTCTCAAACAGACGCACACCAAAAGCGATGTTGTCGTAGATGGACATCGGGAACGGCGTCGGCTTCTGGAATACCATGCCCACTTTGGCACGCAGCAAAGCGATATCCTGGGTGTTGGTGAGAATATTGTCGCCATCCAGCAGAATTTCACCTTCCGCACGCTGCTCCGGGTACAGTTCAAACATTTTGTTGAACGTACGCAGCAGCGTCGATTTACCACAGCCTGACGGCCCGATAAACGCCGTTACCTGGTTTTTAGCTATATCCAGGTTGATGTTCTTCAGGGCATGGAATTTGCCATAGTAGAAGTTCAAATCACGAACCTGAATCTTACCCGGGGCAGTATCAACCATACTCATTTCAATCTCTTCCTCATCCGGCGCCGCATCAGCCACGCCGTAAAAATTAACCGTGTTTCTTCTTCGCGAAAATGACGCGCGCCAGAATGTTCAGCAGCAGTACGCACAAGGTAATAATCAGTACCCCGGCCCAGGCCAGTTGCTGCCACTCAGCAAACGGGCTCATAGCAAACTTAAAGATAGTGACCGGCAGGTTGGCGATAGGCTGCATCATGTCGGTGCTCCAGAACTGATTGGAGAGCGACGTAAACAGCAGCGGAGCCGTTTCACCTGCGATACGAGCAATCGCTAACAGAACACCTGTAATGATCCCCGAGACAGACGCCTTCAGGGTGATTGCAGAAATCATCTTCCATTTCGGCGTACCCAGTGCATAGGCAGCTTCACGCAGGCTATCCGGCACCAGCTTGAGCATGTTCTCCGTGGTACGAATAACAATGGGCACCTGCAGCAGCGCCAGCGCGATAACGCCCGCCCAGCCAGAGAAGTGTTCCATTTTTGCTACCACAATGGTGTAAACGAACAGACCGACTACGATTGATGGCGCAGACAGCAGAATGTCATTGATAAAGCGGATAACCTCAGCCAGCCAGGACTTACGTCCGTACTCTGCCAGGTAGATACCCGCCATAATGCCAAGCGGTGTACCAAACACGGTCGCCCACAGAATTAACAGTCCGCTACCGGCCAGGGCGTTCGCCAGACCACCACCCGCTGTATTCGGCGGAGGCGTCATTTCGGTGAACAGCGCCAGCGACATACCGTCAATACCACGGGTGATCGTGGACATCAGGATCCAAATGAGCCAGAACAGACCGAACGCCATGGTCGCCATAGAGAGCGTCAGCGCGATGCGGTTCTTCAGACGGCGACGTGCCTGCATTTTACGGCGGGACTCCGCCAGCGCAGTGGTGTTTTGCATTTCAAGCGTAGCCATTAGCGTGCCCCCTCGTTCTTCGCAAGGCGCATGATCATGAACTTAGACGCCGCCAGTACGATGAAGGTGATCACAAACAGAATCAGACCCAGTTCCATCAACGCAGCAACGTGCAGGCCAGATTCCGCTTCGGCAAATTCATTCGCCAGCGCAGAGGTAATACTGTTGCCCGGCATGTACAGCGAGGCACTATCGAGCTGGTAGGTGTTACCAATGATAAAGGTGACCGCCATGGTTTCACCCAGCGCGCGGCCCAGACCCAGCATCACACCGCCGATCACACCATTTTTGGTGAACGGCAGGACGATACGCCAGATAACTTCCCAGGTGGTACAGCCGATACCGTAGGCTGACTCTTTCATAAGCACCGGCGTTTGTTCGAACACATCACGCATAACCGCAGCAATGTACGGAATGATCATGATAGCGAGGATCACACCAGCCGCCAGAATACCGATACCAAACGCCGGGCCAGCGAACAGTGCACCAACAAACGGAATGTTGGAAAGGATGTTTCCGACCGGCTCCTGGAAGTACGTCGCAAACAGCGGGGCAAAGATAAACAGGCCCCACATGCCGTATACGATACTCGGAATTGCTGCCAGCAGTTCAATAGCGATACCCAGCGGACGACGCAGCCAACCGGGTGCAAGTTCAGTCAGGAACAGCGCAATGCCGAAACTCACCGGAACGGCAATCAGCAATGCAATAAACGAGGTGACCAGCGTACCGTAAATCGGTACCAGCGCGCCGTAGATATCGTTCGGCGCATCCCAGTCTTTGGTCCACAAAAAGGAGAAACCAAATTTCTGTATGCTTGGCCAGGAGGAGATAACCAGAGAGACAATAATGCCACCCAACATCAATAGCACAATCAGCGCAGCCAGTTTTACCAGCGCGCTGAATATCATGTCACCCTTTTTACCCGGTGGGTTAAAAGCAGGCTTGGTTGCAGCCATAAATCACTCTTTAAGTTAAACGCGTTTACGAAATTGCCCTGCCGGATGGCGCTACGCTTATCCGGCCTACAAATTGGGCCTACAGTCGGAACTGTAGGGCGGATAAGCGTAGCGCCATCCGCCAACTCGTTAAAGATATTCTATTAGTACAGCGCTTTACCGTTGCTGTCTTTCACGTTGGTCTTCCACGCAGCACGAATCTGCTCAACCACGCTGTCCGGCAGGCTGGCGTAATCCAGGTCATTAGCCTGTTTGCCACCATTTTTGTATGCCCAGTCGAAGAATTTCAGCACTTCAACGCCCTGCTCAGGCTTCTTCTGCTCTTTATGGACCAGGATGAAGGTGGTGGAAGTGATTGGCCACGCATCGTCACCTTTCTGGTTAGTCAGATCCTGAGCGAAGGTTTTGCTCCAGTCAGCGCCTTTAGCGGCGTTGGCAAAGTTTTCTTCGGTCGGGCTTACCGGTTTACCATCAGCAGAGACCAGCTTGGTGTACGCCAGGTTGTTCTGCTTAGCGTAAGCGTACTCAACGTAACCGATAGAACCCGGCAGACGCTGTACGAATGCGGCGATACCGTCGTTACCTTTACCGCCCAGACCGGTCGGCCAGTTAACGGTAGAGCCGGAACCAATTTTAGATTTCCACTCTTCGTTCACTTTCGCCAGGTAGCTAGTGAAGACGAAGGAAGTACCAGAACCATCAGCGCGACGCACAACGGCGATATTTTGCGAAGGCAGCTTCAGACCTGGGTTCAGTTTGGTGATGGCTTCGTCATCCCACTTCTTAATTTTACCGAGGTAGATGTCGCCCAGCGTTTTACCGTCAAGCACCAGCTCGCCGGATTTCAGTCCAGGGATATTCACCGCCAGCACCACACCGCCGATAACGGTCGGGAACTGGAACAGGCCTTCTTGTGCCAGTTTCTCGTCAGACAGCGGGGCATCAGAAGCGCCGAAATCAACGGTATTGGCCGTAATTTGTTTTACACCACCGGAGGAGCCGATACCCTGGTAGTTTACTTTGCTACCGGTCTCTTTCTGATAGGTATCTGCCCATTTGGCATACACTGGCGCAGGGAAGGTTGCACCTGCACCTGTCAGGCTCGCTGCTGCAAACGCAGAGAACGCGCTCATGGATAAGGTCGCGGCGACAACAGTTGCGACAGTGGTACGCATAACTTTCATAATGTCTCCTGCACGGTTTTCGTAAATCGTTGTTTGAGTTGCTACTGTGAGCAAAATAGGACAAACAGGTGACAGTTAAATGTACGAAATATGACAGTTTTATGACAACGAAAAATACGGGAAGTTATTTATCTAAAAATTCATTTAAAACAAAATGTTATCTATTACCATGACAATAACATTTCGCTAAAATTTTCTTTTTATGACACTGCAAACAGTAGCTGAAGATGACGGTTTGTCACATAAAACAGGCGGGATAATTGATTAAAAACAGAACAAGTTTAAAAAAATGCCCCGCTCATAGCAGGGCATTTTTCAGTTCAGTTAGGTACGGATTACTCTACGGTAACCGACTTCGCCAGGTTACGCGGCTGATCCACGTCGGTGCCTTTAATCAGTGCCACATGATACGCCAGCAGCTGCAGCGGAACGGTATAGAAGATCGGTGCAATCACCTCTTCCACATGCGGCATCTCAATGATGTGCATGTTTTCGCTGCTGGTAAAGCCAGCATCCTGGTCAGCAAAGACGTACAGCTGACCACCACGGGCGCGAACTTCTTCAATGTTGGACTTCAGTTTTTCCAGCAGTTCGTTGTTCGGCGCAACCACGATAACCGGCATATCGGCATCAATCAGCGCCAGCGGACCGTGTTTCAGTTCGCCTGCGGCATATGCTTCAGCGTGAATATACGAGATCTCTTTCAGCTTCAGCGCGCCTTCCAGCGCAATCGGGTACTGATCGCCACGGCCCAGGAACAGCGCATGGTGTTTATCAGAGAAACCTTCAGCCAGAGCGGCAATGCGTTTGTCCTGAGACAGCATCTGCTCAATACGGCTCGGCAGCGCCTGCAGACCGTGAACGATTTCCTGCTCAATAGCCACATCCAGGCCTTTCAGACGAGACAGTTTCGCCACCAGCATCAGCAGAACGGTCAGCTGAGTGGTAAATGCTTTCGTGGAGGCCACGCCGATTTCGGTACCGGCATTGGTCATCATCGCCAGGTCGGATTCGCGCACCAGAGAAGAGCCCGGTACGTTACAAATAGCCAGCGAACCCAGATAGCCCAACTCTTTGGATAAGCGCAGACCCGCCAGGGTATCTGCCGTTTCACCAGACTGGGAAAGGGTGATCATCAGGCTGTTACGACGCACGGCGGATTTGCGATAGCGGAATTCGGAAGCAATTTCGACATCACAAGGAATGCCAGCCAGCGATTCAAACCAGTAGCGGGACACCATACCGGAGTTGTACGACGTACCGCAGGCGATAATCTGGATATGCTCAACCTGAGACAGCAGCTCGTTGGCATGCGAACCCAGCTCGCTTAAATCCACTTCACCGTGGCTGATACGGCCGGTCAGCGTGTTTTTAATTGCGTTCGGTTGTTCGTAAATCTCTTTCTGCATGTAGTGGCGATAAATACCTTTTTCGCCCGCATCATATTGCAGATTAGATTCGATATCCTGACGTTTAACTTCCGCGCCAGACTTGTCGAAAATTGAGACCGAACGACGGGTTACTTCCGCGATGTCGCCCTCTTCCAGGAAGATGAAGCGACGGGTTACCGGCAGCAGTGCCAGCTGATCGGAAGCGATAAAGTTCTCACCCATACCCAGACCAATCACCAGCGGGCTGCCAGAACGGGCCGCCAGCAGGGTTTCTGGGTTACGGGTATCCATGATCACCGTGCCGTAGGCACCGCGCAGCTGCGGAATAGTACGCAGCACGGCTTCACGTAACGTACCCCCCTGTTCCAGCTCCCAGTGCACCAGGTGAGCAATCACTTCAGTGTCGGTTTCAGAAACAAAGGTGTAGCCACGCGTTTTCAACAGCTCACGCAGTGGTTCATGGTTTTCAATGATGCCGTTATGCACCACAACAATGTGTTCAGAAACATGGGGATGCGCGTTCGCTTCTGAAGGTTCACCGTGTGTCGCCCAGCGGGTGTGAGCAATACCAGTACCACCATGCAGCGGATGTTCTTCCGCAGCAGCAGTCAGCATCTGCACTTTACCCAGACGACGCAGACGGGTCATGTTGCCTTCAGCATCGACAACGGCCAGACCAGCAGAGTCATAACCACGATATTCCAGACGACGTAAACCTTCGAGAAGGATTTCAGCTACATCACGCTGCGCGATAGCGCCAACAATTCCACACATATTTTTTGATTCCGAATTTAGGCATTGTGCCTGTCGTTGTCGGTCAACCTGATACCCGTATTTCGGGCGCCCCGAGCCTTGTAGAGAGTGGGGTTATTTTTATAGGTACTGCTTGTTGAGCGGAGGATTATATTATCCCCTCATCTCTTGTCTGCCTGATGGCGCTCACGCTTATCAGGCCTACAGAACGTCACCGCACGTAGGCCGCCATCCGGCAAAAATAAATTACTTCTTCTTCACCGGACGCTGCCAGCCCTGTTTATGGACCTGAGGTACACGGCTTAATACCAATTCGTTATCGGCGACATTACGCGTTACGGTGGTTCCTGCGGCAATCGTCGCACCTTTACCCACGGTGACAGGTGCCACCAGCTGAGTATCAGAACCCACAAACACATCATCACCAATAATGGTTTTAAACTTATTGGCACCATCGTAGTTGCAGGTGATCGTACCCGCGCCGATATTCACGTTATCGCCAATTTCCGCATCGCCCAGATAGGTCAAATGACCAGCTTTAGAGCCTTTACCCAGACGCGCTTTTTTCATTTCGACGAAGTTACCCACGTGTGCGCCTTCCTGCAGCTCAGCACCCGGGCGCAGACGCGCGAATGGACCGATGGTGCAAGCGGCTTCCAGATGGGCATCTTCCACCACACTGTACGGGCTAAGCTCACAACCCTCACCAATCACGCTGTTTTTGATGATGCAGCCAGCACCAATCTTGACGCGATCTCCAACGGTTACGTTACCTTCAATGATAACGTTAGTATCAATTTCAACATCGCGCCCGTGAATCAGCGTACCGCGAAGATCAAAACGTGCAGGATCGCGCAGCATCACGCCCGCCAGCAGCAGTTTTTCTGCCTGCTCGGACTGATACACACGTTCCAGACGGGATAACTGAAGGCGGTTATTTACCCCTTCCGTTTCACTGATTCGTGCCGGATGTACTGCCGCAATTTCACGTCCTTCCTGATACGCCATCGCGATGATATCGGTGATATAGTATTCACCCTGCACGTTGTTGTTGGTCAGTTTAGACAGCCAACGCTTCATGTCAGCGCCGTTGGCAATCAGAATGCCAGTGTTGATTTCCTGGATTTGACGCTGCTCGTCGGTTGCATCTTTATGCTCAACAATGCCAGTAACTTTGCCGTTATCACGGGTAATACGCCCATAGCCGGATGGGTCGTCCAGTTTTACCGTTAACAAACCGATACCACCCTGCGGTTTGGCTTCACGCAGGCGACGTAAGGTATCGGTAGAGATCAGCGGCACATCTCCATAGAGCATTAAAATGTCTTCGTCATCACTAAAGAATGGCGCCGCCTGCTGCATTGCATGGCCGGTACCCAACTGCTCAGCCTGCAGAACCCAATTCAGATTGCCATCTTTCAGCGTTTGCTTAAGCAGATCGCCACCGTGTCCGTAGACAAGGTGTACATGAGTCGCACCTAATTCATTAGCTGCATCAATGACATGCTGAACCATCGGCTTTCCTGCGAGGGTGTGCAGCACTTTAGGAAGATCGGAATACATACGCGTGCCTTTGCCTGCGGCAAGGATCACAACGCTCATAGCATTATTCAACATACACGTCCTGACTGTAATTTGAGAACGAATTTATACCGTTTCACATTGAAAATACTACATTTTTTTCAGCGTGAAATGGACCGAAGATAAAACGTTCAACAGGGGGGATTCCCCATCTGATAACTCACTATTTTCGTCTATATCTGCGTCTTTTGTCTCCCAAAAACCAGGAGTCTGCTCTTATTAAAGCCTTAGGTTAATGTTTTTGCTATTTTTTTACCGCATGAATAAAGCATTACATCAGCATAGAACGATTTTATTTATGTGATTCAGTGAGAAGCAGAAAAATGGGTTGGGAAAATTGAGGGGAGGAATGATAGAGAACAAATGATACAGCGAAGGAGGGGGGATTTAATAACGATGGCGCTAGCTGATAAACCGCATTAAGCTTCGCGCCACAGAGCTGGCGGGGAAAGACTAAAAACTCATATTGCTGAACAGGGCGATGATTTTGTTGATCAATTTCATGTTGGTATCTCTTTTTTTATCTGAGTTCATTATGTGACATACATCACACAAAAAAAGAGTCTACGCCTCATTTTTTAACCAATCAATATTTTTATGATCTAAATCACGAAACAATAAAACTGCTTTTTATTTACATATTTCCTGTAACCAAGCCATAAAAAAAGCCAGCCTGGAAACCAGACTGGCCTTTGTGCTTTTCAAGCCGGTGTTACATCGCTTTTTTGGTCAACTCGATAACGCGCAGTTTCGCGATCGCTTTGGCCAGTTCCGCAGATGCCTGAGCGTAATCCACGTCACCATGAGAGCTCTTGATATGCTCTTCAGCCTTACGCTTCGCTTCCAGGGCTCTCGCTTCATCGAGATCCTGTCCGCGAATCGCGGTATCAGCCAGTACGGTCACGCTGCCAGGCTGCACTTCAAGAATGCCGCCGGACAGATAGATAAACTCTTCATGACCGAACTGTTTAACGATGCGGATCATACCAGGCTTAATGGCGGTGAGCAGCGGGGCGTGACCCGGGAAAATACCCAGTTCACCTTCACTACCCGTTACCTGGATTTTCTCGACCAGACCAGAGAACATTTGTTGCTCTGCGCTGACGACGTCCAGGTGGTAAGTCATTGCCATATCACCCTCCGATTAAGGCGTTAAAGTTTTTTGGCTTTTTCCACGGCTTCGTCGATAGAACCAACCATGTAGAACGCCTGCTCTGGCAGGTGGTCGTATTCGCCTTCCATGATGCCTTTAAAGCCACGGATGGTGTCTTTCAGGGAAACGTATTTACCCGGAGAACCGGTGAATACTTCCGCAACGAAGAACGGCTGGGACAGGAAGCGCTGGATCTTACGCGCACGTGCTACCACCAGTTTATCTTCTTCAGACAGTTCATCCATACCCAGGATGGCGATGATGTCTTTCAGTTCCTGATAACGCTGCAGCAGGGACTGTACGCCACGCGCGGTGTCGTAGTGTTCCTGGCCAACAACCAGCGGATCCAACTGACGGCTGGTGGAGTCCAGCGGGTCAACTGCCGGGTAGATACCCAGAGAAGCGATCTGACGGCTCAGTACCACGGTTGCATCCAGGTGAGCAAAGGTGGTTGCTGGGGATGGGTCAGTCAAGTCATCCGCAGGTACGTATACCGCCTGAACGGAGGTGATAGAACCGGTTTTGGTAGAGGTGATACGTTCCTGAAGAACACCCATCTCTTCCGCCAGGGTCGGCTGGTAGCCTACCGCTGATGGCATACGACCCAGCAGTGCAGATACTTCTGTACCGGCCAGGGTGTAACGGTAGATGTTATCAACGAACAGCAGAACGTCACGACCTTCGTCACGGAACTTCTCAGCCATGGTCAGACCGGTCAGTGCAACGCGCAGACGGTTTCCCGGCGGCTCGTTCATCTGGCCATATACCAGGGACACTTTGTCCAGTACGTTGGAGTCGGTCATTTCGTGGTAGAAGTCGTTACCCTCACGAGTACGTTCACCTACGCCCGCAAACACGGAGTAACCGGAGTGTTCGATCGCGATGTTACGGATCAGCTCCATCATGTTTACGGTTTTACCTACACCCGCACCACCGAACAGACCGACTTTACCGCCCTTAGCGAACGGACACATCAGGTCGATAACTTTGATGCCGGTTTCCAGCAGTTCCTGAGAGCTGGACAGCTCTTCGTAGGAAGGTGCTGCGCGGTGGATAGCCCAACGCTCTTCTTCACCGATATCGCCTTTCATGTCGATCGGGTGACCCAGGACGTTCATGATACGACCCAGGGTTGCTTTACCTACCGGGACTTCGATCGGGTGTTCGAGGTCTTTAACTTCCAGACCACGACGCAGACCGTCGGAAGAACCCATGGCGATGGTACGTACGATACCGCCGCCGAGCTGCTGCTGAACTTCCAGCACCAGGCTCTCTTTACCATTCATAACCTCAAGAGCATCGTACACGCGCGGTACGGCATCCTGAGGGAATTCGACGTCAACCACGGCGCCGATTACCTGGACAATTTTTCCAGTAGCCATCTTGAATCCTCTACGAATTAACCTGGTTATACCGCGGATGCACCACCGACGATTTCGGTGAGTTCCTGAGTAATGCTGGCCTGACGAGCTTTGTTGTATACCAACTGCAGCTCTTTAATCAGGCTGCCGCCATTGTCGGTCGCGGCTTTCATCGCCACCATACGTGCGGCCTGCTCGCTGGCCAGGTTTTCTACCACGCCCTGATAAACCTGAGACTCGACATAACGACGCAGCAAGGTATCCAGCAGCGCTTTCGGGTCTGGCTCATACAGGTAATCCCAGGATTTACGCTTCAATTCATCATCATCTGATGCCGGCAGAGGCAGCAGTTGAGTGATGGTTGGCGTCTGAGACATGGTGTTAATAAATTTGTTGCTGACAACGTACAGTTTGTCCAGACGACCTTCATCGTAGGCCTGCAGCATCACTTTAACCGGACCGATCAGTTCGGACAGGGAAGGGTTATCCCCCATGCCGGTTACCTGAGCGATCACGTTTCCGCCAACGGAGTTAAAGAAAGACACGCCCTTAGAGCCGATCATTGCGATATCGCACTGAACGCCTTTATCGGACCATGTTTTCATATCCGCCAGCAGCTTTTTGAACAGGTTAATGTTCAAGCCACCGCACAGACCACGGTCGGTCGACACCACCAGGTAGCCCACGCGTTTAACGTCGCGTTCTTCCAGGTAAGGGTGCTTATATTCCAGATTACCATTCGCAAGGTGACCAATCACTTTGCGCATGGTCTCTGCATAAGGACGGCTGGCCGCCATGCGATCCTGCGATTTACGCATTTTGGAAGCGGCGACCATCTCCATCGCTTTAGTGATCTTCTGCGTGTTCTGGACGCTTGCGATCTTACTACGTATCTCTTTTGCGCCGGCCATGAGCTTCTCCTCAATGCCTTGCGGTCCGCCCTAAAGCAGACCGCCAGACGTTACCAGGACTGGGTTGCCTTGAAGGAATCGAGGATAGCTTTCAGCTTGCCTTCGATTTCATCGTTATAGCCACCGGACTGGTTGATCTCTTGCATCAGCGGAGCGTGGTCACGGTCAACGTAAGCCAGCAGAGCGGCTTCGAAGCTACCGATTTTCGCCAGTTCCACATCTTCGAGGTAACCGCGTTCAGCCGCAAACAGCACCACACCCTGCTGTGCAACAGACATTGGCGCATACTGTTTCTGCTTCAGCAGTTCAGTTACTTTCTGACCATGGCTCAGCTGCTTACGAGTAGCTTCATCCAGGTCGGAAGCGAACTGAGAAAACGCTGCCAGTTCACGATACTGTGCCAGAGCGGTACGAATACCACCGGACAGTTTCTTGATGATCTTGGTCTGCGCTGCACCACCAACACGAGATACGGAGATACCCGGGTTAACTGCCGGACGAATACCGGAGTTAAACAGGTTGGTTTCCAGGAAGATCTGACCATCGGTAATTGAAATTACGTTGGTCGGAACGAACGCAGAAACGTCACCCGCCTGGGTTTCGATAATCGGCAGAGCGGTCAGGGAGCCGGTTTTACCTTTAACTTCACCATTGGTGAACTTCTCAACGTATTCCGCGTTTACGCGGGATGCGCGTTCCAGCAGACGGGAGTGGAGGTAAAATACGTCGCCCGGGAATGCTTCACGTCCTGGCGGACGACGCAGCAGCAGGGAAACCTGACGGTAAGCAACAGCCTGTTTAGACAGGTCATCGTAAACGATCAGTGCATCTTCACCGCGGTCACGGAAGTATTCGCCCATTGCGCAACCGGCATATGGTGCCAGGTATTGCAGTGCAGCAGATTCAGACGCGGTCGCCACAACAACGATGGTGTTGGACAGTGCGCCGTGTTCTTCCAGTTTACGAACCACGTTGGAAATGGTGGACGCTTTCTGGCCGATAGCCACGTACACACATTTGATGCCTGAATCACGCTGGTTGATGATGGCATCGATTGCCATCGCAGTTTTACCTGTCTGACGGTCACCGATGATCAGCTCACGCTGGCCACGACCGATTGGGATCATGGCATCAACAGATTTATAACCGGTCTGTACTGGCTGGTCGACGGACTGACGTTCGATTACGCCTGGTGCGATAACTTCGATTGGCGAGAAGCCATCGTTATCAACCGGACCTTTACCGTCAATCGGGGAACCCAGAGTGTTCACCACACGACCCAGCAGGCCACGGCCAACCGGAACTTCCAGAATACGACCCGTACACTTAACCTTCATGCCTTCGGCGAGGTCAGCGTATGGACCCATCACAACTGCACCTACGGAGTCGCGCTCCAAGTTCAGTGCGATAGCGTAACGGTTACCCGGCAGGGAAATCATCTCACCCTGCATACAATCGGCCAGGCCGTGAATGCGGATAACACCGTCACTTACAGAAACAATAGTACCTTCGTTATGAGCTTCGCTCACAACACTGAACTGAGCAATGCGCTGCTTGATCAGTTCGCTGATTTCGGTGGAATTCAGTTGCATGCTCCAGTCCCCTTAAGACTGCAAGACGTCTGCAAGGCGCTCAAGACGGCCGCGTACGCTGCCATCAATGACCATATCACCCGCTCGGATGATTACGCCTGCCATTACAGACTTATCGATTTTGCAATTCAGCTTAACTTTGCGTGACAGACGTTTTTCCATCGCAGCACTAATCTTCGTAAGCTGTTCATCACTCAGTGCATTGGCAGAAGTGACTTCTACCTCAGAGATAGCCTCACTGGCTGCACGCAGGTGAATAAACTGCTCAAGAACATCCGGGAGCGCATTCAGACGGTTATTTTCAGCCATAACCCTAATCAGGTTTTGGCCGCTTTCGTCCAGCTGCTCACCGCACACGGCGATAAACGACTCAGCGAGCGTTTCCGGCGCCAGCGCGCCAGAGAGAAGCTCTGCCATTTGTTCGTTTTTTGTCACCTCAGCGGCGAACGTCAACATATCCTGCCAACGGTCAATGCTTTGGTGCTCAACGGCAAAGTCAAAAGCTGCTTTGGCGTAGGGGCGAGCTACCGTAATAAATTCAGACATCAGCCCCTCCCTCCTTACAGTTCAGCGACAAGTTTGTCCACGATGTCGCTATTAGCAGCTTCATCCACGGAACGTTCGATGATCTTCTCGGCGCCAGCAACAGCCAGGATAGCAACTTGCTTACGCAGCTCTTCGCGAGCACGTTTACGCTCGGCGTCAATTTCCGCCTGCGCCTGTGCCACGATTTTAGTACGTTCCTGCTCTGCTTCAGTTTTAGCTTCGTCCAGGATCTGAGCACGGCGTTTGTTCGCCTGCTCGATGATTACCTGAGCTTCCGCCTTCGCTTTTTTCAGCTGGTCGGTCGCGCTGGCCTTTGCAAGGTCAAGATCCTTATGTGCTCGTTCTGCAGAAGCAAGGCCGTCAGCAATTTCTTTTTGACGTTTTTCGATGGCAGCCATTAATGGCGGCCATACGTACTTCATGCAGAACAGAACGAACAGGACAAACGCGATGGCCTGGCCGAGGATTGTTGCGTTAAGATTCACAGCACAATGCCTCTATCTAGTTAACGTTCTGATATTGCTCTTAATTCAAGCAACGCTTACTACGCGACAGCAAACATCACGTACAGACCCAGACCTACAGCGATCATTGGGATTGCATCCACCAGACCCATAACGATAAAGAACTGAGTACGCAGCAGAGGAATCAGATCCGGTTGACGCGCTGCGCCTTCCAGGAATTTACCCCCGAGGATGCCGATACCGATCGCAGCACCGATTGCCGCCAGACCCATCATCACAGCGGCAGCAATGTACAGCAGATCCATATTCAGGTTTTCCATGACAGTCTCCAGTTTGTTTCAGTTAAAACGTAGTAGTGTTGGTAAATTAATGCTCTTCAGATGCCATCGACAGATAGACAATCGTCAGAACCATAAATATGAAGGCTTGCAGCGTGATAATCAGTATGTGGAAAATGGCCCAAGGCACATTCAGGATCCACTGTGACCACCACGGCAACAGACCAGCAATCAGAATGAAAATCAGCTCACCGGCATACATGTTGCCGAACAGTCGCAGACCAAGAGAGATTGGTTTGGACAGCAGGCTTACCCCTTCAAGGATTAAGTTGACAGGGATGAACGCCCAGTGATTGAACGGCTGCAGCGTCAACTCTTTCGCGAAGCCACCGATGCCTTTCATTTTGATGCTGTAGAACAGAATGAGGATAAATACGCCCAGCGCCATCGACAGGGTGATGTTCACGTCAGCAGACGGAACCACACGCAGAGCCGGTAGGCCAAAGATATGCTCACCGATGTACGGCAGCAGGTCGATAGGCAGCAAATCCATCAAGTTCATCAGGAATACCCAGACGAAAATCGTCAGGGCCAGCGGAGCAATCAGCTTGCTTTTTCCATGGTACATGTCTTTCACGCTACCATGCACAAAGCCGATTACCAGCTCAATCGCGGTCTGAAATTTACCTGGTACGCCGCTGGTCGCCTTTTTGGCTACGCTACGGAACATAAGCAGGAACAACAGACCCAGAACCACCGAGAAGAAAATGGAGTCAATATTGAGCGTCCAGAAGGTGGCTGGGGGGTTGTGCGGATCCACCAGCGAGAATGTACGTAGGTCCAACTGAAGGTTATTCAGATGGTGTCCTATGTAATCCTGCGGCGTCATATTTTCTGAAGCCATGATGCCTTTACCCTTTGTTGTTAATTACAGCCGGCGCCAGTATCTGAACCACCAGCACCAAAACCCACGTAACGATCAGCGGCATGAATACCGCTTTCAAAACAGCCAACGCCACCACCAACAACACCAGCATAGCTAATACCTTGAAGGCTTCGCCGAAAGCGAACGACCAGGCTACTCGGCCCTTCGCTGGTGTATGTACCTGGTGACGCCAGGCAAATATCATAAACAACACATTAGGCAGTAACACTGCCAATCCTCCACACAACGCGGAGATGCCCCAGAAAGGGTCTTTGAGGCTAAACAGCAATCCACTTGCTATTACAACCAGAAGCTGTGTGAGCAAAAGCTTACGAGCAACGTTTCGACTCAAGAGCGACATAGACATCACGTTTTTACTCCTGCTCCCTTCGAGGTATGCCGCGTGTCGTATAAAACGTTCTTTATGGCTTAGAGTCAAGCATCAAAAAGCGGACAAATTATACGGTGCGCCTTCGTGATTTCAAACAATAAGTAGCTAAAAAGTGAATAAATGTTTAAATATTTTTCGCTGCCCCACATTTATTACTTTTAGGCAAACTGTGAACGATCATGCAAAACTGCAAATGCCGCGAAAACACTGGCGTCAAAGCGTGCACCAGATCACATATTGAACATATTCACCTTCGCATAATTTATTTACGTGGCAATTGATGCCTTTTCATCTTTTTGATATTTAAGCGTAAAAATAGCCACTATTTCAAAAACAACGCCTAACAACAAAAAAACCGCTCATTGACATTTATAATAAAAAATTAACACGAACAGTGATTCTTACGTTCTATTTTTAGCAGACTGATATTTTCACAGCTGACTTGTTTCGCTTTTAACAAAAAACGGTACGTTATAGTTATGATGCAAAACCGTAAGGCACTAGTGAAATGTAACGACATTTAACCACACTATTACCTATGACTTTTAACACCTGAAAAGCCGTTTTTTCTCTATTTTTTTTGATAAAAATTAAATTTTGTTTGGCTTAATAACCACCAAATGACGTTCACCATCCAACTGCGGAACGCGTAATTTTTCGACGGACTCAACGCTGAATTCTGCTGGCAGCGAATCAATTTCATCTGCAGGCAACTGCCCTTTTAGCGCATAAAAACGCCCATTCTGGCCCGGCAAATGGTGACACCAGCTCACCATATCATTGAGTGAAGCGAAAGCACGGCTAATCACCCCATCAAACGGGGGTTCTGAAGGAAATTCTTCAACCCGACTTTGCACAGGAGTGATGTTAGTAAGCGCAAGCTCATGCTGCACCTGACGCAAGAAACGAACGCGTTTTCCCAGGCTATCGAGCAGTGTGAAATGCGCTTCAGGGCGCACGATAGAAAGCGGAATTCCCGGCAGGCCCGGTCCCGTACCTACATCGATAAAACGCTCACCCTTCAGATACGGTGCAACGACAATGCTGTCCAGAATATGGCGTACCAGCATTTCGTTTGGATCCCGCACCGACGTCAGGTTGTAGGCTTTGTTCCATTTGTGCAGCATATCGACATACGCAATCAGCTGATTTTTCTGGTGATCGGTAAGAGAAATACCGGCATCAGCCAGCAGACGAGAGAGTTTGTTGAGCACGGTCGTTACCTGTTAATAATCAAATGCCCGATGCGCTTTCGCTTATCGGGCCTACAAATTTGTACGGCGGGCAAGCGAAGCGCCCCCGCCAAAATAGTGTTATCAAGCGCTGCGGCGCAGCATACCTTGTTTTTTCAGCCATACCAGCAGAATGGAGATGGCGGCAGGCGTTATGCCAGAAATACGCGATGCCTGACCGATCGAAACGGGTTTGTGATCGTTCAGCTTAGCGATAACTTCATTCGACAAGCCAGAGACCTGACGATAATCCAGCGTTGCAGGCAACAGGGTGTTTTCATTGCGCTGTTGTCTTTCAATTTCTTCCAGCTGACGGGCAATATACCCTTCGTATTTCACCTGAATCTCAACCTGTTCTGCGGCCTGAGCATCATCAAGCGCGGGTGCGAACGCAGATAAAGAGGTCAACTGAGCATAGGTCATATCCGGGCGACGCAGCAGATCTTCACCGCTCGCTTCACGTGACAGAGGTGTAGCCAGGTGAGCATTCACTTCTGCTGCGGACTCCGCTAACGGATTCACCCAGGTTGATTTAAGACGTTGGCGTTCCTGTTCGATACGCTCCAGTTTCTCGTTGAAGCGAGCCCAGCGCTCATCGTCCACCAGACCCAGTTCACGACCAATTTCGGTCAGACGCAGGTCGGCGTTATCTTCACGCAGCATCAGACGGTATTCAGCGCGAGATGTGAACATTCGGTACGGTTCTTTGGTGCCCAGCGTACACAGGTCGTCCACCAGCACGCCAAGATAAGCCTGATCGCGACGCGGTGCCCATCCCTCTTTTTCAGCAGACAAACGTGCGGCGTTCAGACCAGCCAGCATGCCTTGTGCGGCAGCTTCTTCATAACCGGTTGTACCGTTAATCTGGCCCGCAAAGAACAGACCCTGGATGAATTTGCTTTCCAGAGTAGGTTTCAGGTCACGCGGATCGAAGAAATCATACTCAATCGCGTAGCCTGGGCGGACGATTCTGGCATTTTCCATCCCCTGCATGGAGCGGACAATTTGCATCTGCACATCGAACGGCAGGCTGGTGGAGATGCCATTCGGGTAAATTTCGTTAGAGGTCAGTCCTTCCGGTTCGAGGAAGATCTGATGCTGGTTACGATCGGCAAAGCGCATCACTTTGTCTTCGATCGACGGGCAGTAGCGTGGGCCGATACCTTCGATCACGCCAGCGTACATTGGGCTACGATCGAGGTTATTGCGGATCACGTCATGGGTTTTCTCATTGGTATGCGTGATGTAACACGGCATCTGGCGTGGATGCTGAGAAGCATCGCCCAGGAATGAGAAGACCGGCATCGGGTTATCGCTGTTTTGCTGGCCGAGCACGCTGAAATCAATCGTGCGCGCATCGATACGCGGCGGTGTACCGGTTTTCAGGCGGCTGACGCGCAGCGGCAGTTCACGCAGACGGCGTGACAGCGGGATGGACGGCGGATCGCCAGCGCGGCCACCGCTGTAGTTATCCAGACCAATATGAATTTTGCCGTCGAGGAAAGTCCCCACGGTTAATACGACCGCTTTGGCACGGAACTTCAGTCCCATTTGGGTTACTGCTCCCACAACGCGATCGTTTTCGACAATCAGATCTTCAACCGCCTGCTGGAAGATCATCAGGTTGGGTTGATTCTCCAGCGCAGTGCGTACCGCCTGGCGATAGAGCACACGATCGGCCTGAGCTCGGGTAGCGCGAACGGCTGGCCCTTTGCTTGCGTTTAGTATCCTAAACTGAATACCGGCATGGTCGATCGCTTTTGCCATCAATCCACCAAGCGCATCCACTTCTTTTACCAGGTGTCCCTTCCCAATACCGCCGATCGCCGGGTTGCAGCTCATTTGCCCCAGAGTGTCGATATTGTGTGTCAAAAGCAGAGTCTGTTGACCCATTCGCGCCGCGGCCATTGCGGCCTCGGTGCCTGCATGACCCCCGCCAATGATGATGACGTCAAAAGGATCCTGATAAAACATGGTGATTGCCTCGCATAACGCGGTGTGAAAATGGATTGAAGCCCGGGCCGTGGATTCTACTCAACTTTAGTCGATCGAGAAAGACCTGGGATCCTGGGTATTAAAAAGAAGATCTTTTTATTTAGAGATCTGTTTTATTGTGATCTCTTATTAGGATCGCACCTTTCTGTGGATAAGGACGATCCTTTAAGTAAGATCAACAGGTTGCTGAGGATCATTAGCTGTGAATGATCGGTGATCCTGGTCCGTATAAGCTGGGATCAGAATGAAGGGTTATACACAACTCAAAAACTGAACAACGGTTGTTCTTGGGATAACTACCGGTTGATCCAAGCTTTTAACCAGAGTTATCCACATAAAAAAGTACGATCTTTACAAATCTCTGAGCAACGGATGCCACGATCCCAGCCAAATTTCAGCCGGATCTTCCGGAATTTCATGTTCCAGCACGTTGATCCTGAGTGTTTCGCCGATCTGTTTTGCCCCACAGGCCTTCAATTCGGCTTCCAGCTTGTCGATTGCGCCGCAAAAGGTGTCATATTCACGACTGCCGATCCCGATTGCACCAAAGCGCACTTGTGACAGGTCCGGCTTTTGCTCGCGTAACGCATCATATAAAGGCTGCAGGTTGTCAGGAATATCTCCCGCACCGTGCGTGGAGCTGATAATCAGCCAGATCCCGTCAGTCGGAACCTCTTCAAGCATTGGCCCATGCAGTATTTCGCTGGAAAAACCGGCGTCGTCCAGCTTTTCAGCCAGATGCTCTGCTACATATTCCGCACTGCCAAGCGTACTACCGCTGATAAGAGTGATGTCTGCCATGATCGCCCACCTTTATAAAGAGGGCGTATTGTACGCTGTGAGCGAGCTGGGATCTACCTGTGGAAAAATAGGGGATTAAAAAAAGCGATCATGGCTTGATGGTGCGCATGATCGGGTTTTGCAGGACGATCAGCGTTTCCGTGGACTGAATTTCGTCAATTGTTTGGATCTTGTTGATAAGTACCTGCTGCAATGCGTCGATCGACTTGCACATCACCTTAATAAAGATGCTGTAGTGCCCGGTGGTGTAATACGCTTCGGTCACTTCATCGAGGCTTTCCAGTCTGGCCAGCGCTGACGGATAGTCTTTCGCACTTTTCAGGATTATGCCGATAAAGCAGCCGACGTCATAACCCAATTGTTTGGGACTAACATCAATCCGCGCGCCGGTAATAATCCCAGCCTGCTTCATCTTTTCTACGCGAACGTGAATTGTTCCTGGGCTGACGCCGAACTGTTTGGCTAATTCTGCGTAGGCGGTACGAGCATTTTCCATTAAGGCGTCAAGAATGCCGCGGTCCAGATTGTCGATCTGATAATTTTCCATAGGTTTTTCTTATGTAGATTAATGATTCACTCTATTTTAGACGTAATTTTTAACGAATCAAAATCGAAGTCGGCTTTTTGTTTGTTGATTATTGAATATTACCTCCATTCTGTTGCTTAATCATAGGCAACAGGACACAGGAGTACACATAATGAAAACCGCTTACATTGCCAAACAACGTCAAATTAGCTTCGTAAAATCTCATTTTTCTCGCCAGCTGGAAGAGCGTTTAGGCCTGATCGAAGTTCAGGCGCCGATCCTCAGTCGCGTTGGAGATGGCACGCAGGATAACTTGTCGGGCTGCGAAAAAGCGGTGCAGGTGAAGGTTAAAGCATTGCCAGACGCTCAATTCGAAGTGGTTCATTCACTGGCGAAGTGGAAGCGTCAAACGTTAGGACAACACGACTTTAGCGCAGGCGAGGGGCTGTACACGCACATGAAAGCCCTGCGTCCCGATGAAGATCGCCTCTCCCCGCTGCACTCAGTGTACGTTGACCAGTGGGACTGGGAGCGCGTGATGGGCGACGGTGAGCGTCAATTCTCCACTCTGAAAAGCACGGTAGAGGCTATCTGGGCGGGAATTAAGGCCACCGAAGCTGCGGTTAGCAAAGAGTTTGGTCTGGCACCGTTCCTGCCAGAGCAGATCCACTTTGTTCATAGCCAGGAGCTTTTATCTCGTTATCCGGATCTTGATGCAAAAGGTCGTGAACGTGCGATCGCTAAAGAGCTGGGTGCGGTATTCCTGGTGGGGATCGGCGGTAAGCTCAGTGACGGTCACCGTCATGACGTACGTGCGCCCGATTATGATGACTGGAGTTCAGCGTCCGAGCTGGGTCATGCCGGTCTGAACGGTGATATTCTGGTCTGGAACCCGGTTCTGGAAGATGCGTTTGAGCTGTCTTCTATGGGGATCCGTGTGGATGCTGACGCCCTGAAACACCAGCTGTCTCTGACCGGTGATGAAGATCGCCTGAGTCTGGAGTGGCACCAGGCGCTGCTGCGCGGTGAAATGCCTCAGACAATTGGTGGCGGCATTGGGCAGTCGCGTCTGACCATGCTGTTGCTGCAATTACCGCACATTGGTCAGGTTCAGTGTGGCGTATGGCCGGCCCAGGTACGTGAAAGCGTCGCATCTCTGCTGTAACAATTAACGCCGCCAGCGTCTGAGCAGGCGGCTTCGCATCCCGGTATCAAAGCGCCAGATATGATCGAAAATGCGCATGATGCCGGGTTTGCCATGTGCTGACATCGCCACCGCGTGAAAACGGTGCTGGTGTACCCGCTGTAATTCCCCTACTTTGCTGACGACCTCATCGGGCAATCGCTGAGCGATAAAATCTGAGATCACCACCGCATCTGCATCAAACCATTCCCGACCCTGCATGCGCTCAATTATGGCGCGAAAACAGCTGGCAATATCAGTGCCGCCACGAAAGCGCTGACTTAAAAAGCGGATCGCCTGTTCGATGCCCTCCGGACCGGAAAGCTCATAGCGCACCACTTCTGTTGAAAACAGCATAATGAAACAGCGCCGGTTATCGGCAAGGGCAACGCGCATTAGCGCCAGGCAAAAGGCTTTCGCACACTGCTCATTAAATCCGCCCATCGATCCCGAGGTATCAACGCAGACGATAAAAGGCCCGCGCGGCTGCTCGTCAAAATCCTGATGCACCACCGGACGTTCCGTTACTTTCTCACGCCATGCTTCGCCGTGCAGGCGGTAGGTGAGCAGTTGCTTTTCCACCAGCCGTCGGTAGAACTCGTATTCCAGTTCGGTAATGCCCAGCGTGGCCAGCTCTGGCGGTAGCAGGCGCAGGATATCGTCACTTTGCTGGATGCCATCCACCTGCTCCGGGACGGTTGCCGGTTCGCGCACCAGGGTACGGAAGGTTTCCATTGGCGCATCTTTACGCGGCACGGATTTCGCCTCTCTGGAACGACCTAACTGCTCGGCCAGGCGCTGGAGTTCGGGTTGTTGCGTCAGAAATTCGCCGTATTTCACCATCAACTGATAATCACCGCGCTTGATTTGGCCCGCGCTCATATCCCACAACCGCCCTGCTGCGTTGTCATTTTCTGCCAGTACAGGTTCCAGTTGCCCGCTGAGGGTCATCCGTTCTTGTACTTCACTGAGCAAATGCTCGCGCTCTTCTTCCAGCAGTTGCTGATTCAGCGTTGTGGTTTGCACTACCAGGCTCAGGCGCCAGCGCTGGAGAAAAAGCGTATGTAGGGCGGGCGTAAAGGTGCTGTTGTCATTGACCAGTTGCTGCGCTTGCCCGGCCCAAGGCGAATGGAGGCGGTGCAATAGCGATAATATTTGCGGTAGCTGAACGATAAACTGCGCATGAGAGAGGAGCTGGCTTTGTTGATAACACATAACCTCCTCCATCAGCTCCGGCGGTACATGGGTATCTTTGAGGCGGCTACGTAATGATTCGCGCCAGCGGGGAATGTCGTCAGTGATCGCTTTTTTAAGGCGAGGAAATTTTTTAAAAAATACCACCATCTTTGGGGAAGCCAGCAGGGCGACGATCATCTCTTCGATCATTGCCTCTTCGCTGACTGCCAGCATGATGTTGAGCGTATCAAGGGTCAGCATTGTTGCGCCTGGCGGATTTGCGCCCCGACATCCTGCAGGCTGGCCTCAATGCGGCCTAACCAGTCGCTATGAATAAACAGGCATTTTTGCTGTTCGCTGAATGCGCTGTGCTGCTGATGCCACTCATTATCGAGCGCTTCAAGCTCCTGTTTTATCTCTGCGGGCATACTCTCTTGCGAAGCACCCGGCAGCGCCAGGCGAGAACCTTGTAAACTGACATCGCGTACAACCAGATGCTGTGCGCTATCGACTTCCATATTCAGCGTTTGGGCAAAGCCGATCCCGTTTAGTTTTCCGCGGATCTCCCCGCCTTTTGTTAGCCACAGTTCCAGCGCGCCACGTTCGAAAGCTATATGGATAACCTCCATATCATGCAGTTTTAAAGGCTTTTGCAGCAGTAATGTCACGACAGAAGACGAGGCTTCTGGCGGTAAATCATAATGAGGACGACGGCTGAACATTCCGCCCTGGCGGATCACCGTGAACGCCGTTTTGTCGCTTTGCTGCTGCTGGAGCTGAATGCGACGTTGCACAATGCTGCCCAGGCGCGTCAGCATGGCTTGCTGTTGCCAGGCGTGTCCGGTCATCAATATTTCAAGCTGTTGTTGCATCAGATTCAGGCTTTGTGCGTCGTACCACAGGCAATCTTTCAGCAGGATCAGGTCGATAGGTACTACCGCATCGCGTCCGCTAAAGAAAGCGCTGGCCTGGAGTAAGCGGATCGCTTTTTTCCAGCGACGATCGGACACATAAGGTGCATTCGGTAACACATCCAACTGTTGGCGCAGCGTGAAAATGAGCTCAAACACGCGATCGGGAAGCTTGATGGCACCAATGTCTTTTTGCCACTGGTGATACTCTTCATCCGTCACCTGCAATGATGCCGGGACCGGATTGTCGCTTTCATCCTGCTGACTTAACAGCATGGAGCGGAAATTAGCCTTGTCCTGAACTTTATCCAGCCACAGACGAATCAGCATACGGTCGTACAGCGCTTCCAGGCTGCTGTCGGCTTCAGGCAGTTCGTTGGAAGCCGCCACCAGCAGACGCATCGGAATTTTTTCTTCATACGCGCCGTTACGGAAGTGACGTTCGTTAATGGCGGTCAACAGGGTGTTAAGGATTGCCGGGCCTGCTTTCCAGATTTCATCGAGAAAAACGATTTCAGCTTCAGGAAGATAGCCCGCCGTTAAGCGTTCATAGCGACCTTCATCTTTTAATGCCTGAATGGACAGCGGACCAAACACCTCTTCGGGCGTAGAGAAGCGCGTCATCAGGTATTCAAAGGCGCGTGCGTTTTGGAAGGCAAACTTCAGTCGGCGGGCAATTAAGCTTTTTGCGATCCCCGGGGGGCCTAATAAGAAAACGCTCTCGCCGCTGAGTGCTGCCAGCAGACACAGACGAATGGCGTGGCTACGTTCATAAAGTCCCTTTTCCAGCGCATTGCTCAGACGGGAAATTCTTTCCGCTAATAAATGTGGGTGAGCCATAATGAAGTGGCGTCCTTTCGCCAAATGTACTGCATAAACTGCGAGTATAGATGCTTCACACCATTGCAGTAATAGACTGAAGGTGCGCTTATTTTTCTTTGAGCCAGATTAATCTGGTCTCATTTAGGGGTACGATTTTGTGATTAATCGTGCATACTGTGCGCCTTTTTGTGGGCCAAGGGACGACGCACACATTTCTTATATATACACCAAATCAATCAAGCTGCACCAAGGCGGCAATGGAGTTTTCTTCTGGGATGGGGGGAATAACGAATGCAGCCCACACGGAGTGGCTTGAAAGATGATGTGTATAAACGAAAGACGAGTCTATGAGCACTGATAATAAACAATCATTGTCTGCGATTACCCTTGCGGCCATTGGGGTTGTCTACGGTGATATTGGTACCAGCCCACTTTATACGCTTCGTGAATGTTTGTCCGGCCAGTTTGGTTTTGGCGTTGAACGTGATGCCGTATTTGGTTTTCTCTCGCTGATTTTCTGGCTGCTGATCTTTGTTGTCTCCATTAAATACCTGACGTTTGTCATGCGCGCAGATAACGCCGGAGAAGGCGGGATCCTGACGCTGATGTCATTGGCCGGGCGTAATACCTCGGCGCGAACAACCTCCATGCTGGTCATTATGGGATTGATAGGCGGCAGCTTCTTCTATGGTGAAGTGGTGATTACGCCAGCCATTTCGGTGATGTCTGCAATTGAAGGTCTGGAGATAGTTGCCCCGCAACTGGATACCTGGATTGTTCCGCTCTCAATAATTGTGCTGACCCTGCTGTTTTTGATTCAAAAACACGGTACCGGCATGGTCGGTAAGCTGTTCGCGCCGATTATGCTGCTATGGTTCCTGACGCTCGCGGTATTAGGTGTGCGCAGTATTATTGGCAATCCGGAAGTGCTGCAGGCGCTCAATCCGTATTGGGCGGTGCATTTCTTCCTCGAATTCAAAACGCTGTCCTTTATCGCGCTGGGTGCGGTGGTGCTGTCGATTACCGGTGTTGAAGCGCTGTATGCGGATATGGGCCACTTCGGTAAATTGCCGATTCGTCTGGCATGGTTCTCCGTGGTATTGCCTTCACTGGTGCTGAACTATTTTGGGCAGGGCGCGTTGCTGTTAAAGCATCCTGAAGCGATCAAAAACCCGTTTTTCCTGCTGGCGCCGGACTGGGCATTAATTCCATTGTTGATCCTCGCCGCGCTGGCAACGGTCATCGCCTCTCAGGCGGTTATCTCCGGCGTCTTCTCGCTGACGCGTCAGGCCGTACGTCTGGGGTATTTATCGCCGATGCGTATCATCCATACCTCGGAAATGGAATCGGGCCAGATTTACATTCCTTTCGTTAACTGGATGCTCTATTTTGCGGTAGTTATCGTGATTGTGAGCTTTGAACACTCCAGTAATCTGGCCGCGGCGTACGGGATTGCGGTAACGGGGACAATGGTACTGACATCTATTCTGTCTACCACCGTGGCGCGCAAAAACTGGCACTGGAATAAATACTTCGTCTTCCTGATCCTGGTGGCGTTCTTGTGCGTCGATGTTCCGCTGTTCTCCGCGAACCTCGATAAGCTTATTTCTGGCGGTTGGCTGCCTCTGACGCTGGGTCTGGTGATGTTCACCATCATGACCACCTGGAAAAGCGAACGCTTCCGTCTGCTGCGTCGCATGCATGAGCACGGTAACTCTCTGGAGGCGATGATTGCTTCTCTGGAGAAATCGCCACCGGTACGCGTGCCGGGAACGGCGGTGTATATGTCCCGCGCACTGAACGTCATCCCGTTTGCGCTTCTGCATAACCTCAAGCATAACAAGGTGCTGCATGAGCGCGTTATTCTGCTGACGCTGCGTACGGAAGATGCACCCTATGTTCACAACGTGCGTAGGGTGCAGATTGAGCAGTTATCGCCCACCTTCTGGCGCGTGGTGGCCAGCTACGGTTGGCGCGAAACGCCGAACGTGGAGGAAGTGTTCCATCGCTGCGGTCTGGAAGGCTTAAGCTGTAGGATGATGGAAACGTCCTTCTTCATGTCGCATGAGTCGTTGATTGTAGGCAAGCGGCCATGGTACCTGCGTCTGCGCGGCAAGCTGTATCTGCTGCTACAGCGCAACGCGCTGCGCGCGCCGGACCAGTTTGAAATCCCACCGAACCGGGTTATTGAGCTTGGTACTCAGGTAGAGATTTAATCTCATCGACGCCCTCTTTCATCGCGAAAGGGGGCGTTTTGTTTTGCCCCTCTCAGTTTTCATTTCATCAAATGATAATCCTTGCGAAACGTTTCGATGGCGATCACATTTTCGTAACGTCGCGGTGGTTTTCTGTCCACTCTTCGCACTACACTTATCTCCAGCGAAACGTTTCGCTAGTGGGGAAAGAAAATGAAGAAAGGCACGGTACTCAACTCTGAAATTTCAACGGTGATCTCCCGTCTGGGGCATACCGATACGCTGGTGGTGTGTGATGCAGGTTTACCCATCCCGAACAGCACAACGCGTATTGATATGGCATTAACCCAGGGCGTACCTTCTTTTATGCAGGTACTGGATGTGGTCACACGTGAAATGCAGGTCGAGGCAGCCATTCTCGCGTCGGAAATTAAACAACATAATCCGCAACTCCACGAAACGTTGCTCAGCCACATTGAGCAACTGCAACAACACCAGGGAAACACCATAGAAATTCGTTACACCACGCATGAACAATTCAAAAAACAAACCGCAGACAGTCAGGCGGTAATTCGCAGCGGAGAATGTTCTCCGTATGCGAATATCATTCTCTGTGCTGGCGTCACGTTCTGAGGCCATCATGAACGCATTACTGCAACTCAAAGGGATCGATAAAGCGTTCCCGGGCGTAAAAGCGCTATCCGGCGCCGCGCTGAATGTCTACCCTGGCCGCGTAATGGCGCTGGTGGGCGAAAACGGCGCGGGCAAATCCACCATGATGAAAGTGCTGACCGGGATCTATACCCGTGATGCTGGTTCTTTATTGTGGCTGGGGAAAGAGACCACCTTTAACGGCCCTAAATCCTCCCAGGAAGCCGGAATCGGTATCATCCACCAGGAGCTGAACCTGATCCCGCAACTCACTATCGCCGAGAACATTTTTCTTGGCCGTGAGTTTGTGAATCGCTTTGGCAAAATTGACTGGAAGAAGATGTACGCCGAAGCCGATCTGCTGCTCGCCAAACTGAATCTGCGCTTTAAAAGCGACAGACTGGTTGGTGAGCTGTCGATTGGCGATCAGCAGATGGTCGAAATTGCCAAAGTGCTGAGCTTTGAATCGAAGGTCATCATTATGGATGAACCGACGGATGCCCTCACCGACACTGAAACCGAATCCCTGTTCCGCGTCATCCGCGAACTGAAATCCCAGGGACGCGGCATTGTCTATATTTCTCACCGTATGAAAGAGATCTTCGAGATTTGCGACGACGTAACCGTCTTCCGCGATGGGCAGTTTATTGCCGAACGTGAAGTTGCCTCGCTGACTGAAGACTCGCTGATTGAAATGATGGTGGGACGTAAGCTGGAAGATCAGTACCCGCGCCTGGAAAAAGCGCCGGGTGATATTCGCCTGAAGGTCGATAACCTGTGCGGTCCTGGCGTAAACGATGTTTCGTTCACGCTGCGTAAAGGCGAGATCCTTGGCGTATCCGGGCTGATGGGGGCCGGACGTACCGAACTGATGAAAGTGTTGTACGGCGCATTGCCGCGCACCAGCGGTTACGTCACGCTTGATGGCCATGAAGTGGTTACCCGTTCGCCGCAGGATGGGTTGGCTAACGGCATCGTCTATATTTCTGAAGACCGTAAACGCGATGGCTTAGTGCTGGGCATGTCGGTGAAAGAGAACATGTCACTGACCGCGCTGCGTTATTTCAGCCGCGCCGGTGGAAGCCTGAAACATAAAGATGAGCAGCAGGCGGTGGGTGATTTTATTCGTCTGTTCAATGTTAAAACACCATCAATGGAACAGGCTATCGGCCTGCTTTCCGGTGGTAACCAGCAGAAAGTGGCGATTGCGCGCGGTCTGATGACCCGGCCAAAAGTGCTGATCCTTGATGAACCAACGCGCGGCGTTGACGTTGGAGCCAAGAAAGAAATCTATCAGCTTATCAACCAGTTTAAGGCTGACGGGCTGAGCATCATTCTGGTCTCCTCTGAGATGCCAGAAGTATTGGGCATGAGCGATCGAATTATCGTTATGCATGAAGGGCATCTCGGCGGTGAGTTCACTCGCGAGCAGGCCACTCAGGAAGTATTAATGGCTGCCGCTGTGGGCAAGCTTAATCGCGTGAATCAGGAGTAAAAAAGATGACTACCCAGGCTGTTTCTGGTCGCCGTTATTTCACTAAAGCATGGCTTCTGGAGCAAAAGTCGCTCATCGCTCTGTTAGTGCTGATCGCGATTGTTTCCACCATGAGCCCTAACTTTTTTACCGTTAATAACCTGTTCAACATTCTCCAGCAAACGTCGGTGAACGCCATCATGGCCGTTGGCATGACGCTGGTCATCCTGACGTCGGGTATCGATCTGTCCGTCGGTTCCTTGCTGGCGCTTACCGGCGCGGTTGCGGCTTCAATTGTAGGGATTGAGGTCAATGCGCTGGTGGCTGTTGCTGCGGCCCTGGCGCTCGGCGCTGCCATTGGCGCAGTCACCGGGGTGATTGTTGCGAAAGGCCGGGTGCAGGCGTTTATTGCAACGCTGGTGATGATGCTGTTGCTGCGCGGCGTGACCATGGTGTACACCAACGGCAGTCCGGTTAATACCGGATTTACTGACAATGCCGATCTGTTTGGCTGGTTTGGTATTGGTCGTCCGTTAGGCATCCCTACGCCAGTGTGGATCATGGGGATTGTCTTCCTCGCGGCGTGGTACATGCTGCACCACACTCGTCTGGGCCGTTATATCTACGCGCTGGGCGGTAACGAAGCGGCAACGCGTTTGTCCGGTATCAGCGTCAGTAAAATCAAAATTATCGTTTACTCACTGTGCGGTCTGCTGGCATCGCTGGCGGGCATCATTGAGGTCGCACGACTCTCCTCCGCACAACCGACGGCAGGTACTGGCTATGAGCTGGATGCTATCGCAGCGGTGGTGTTAGGCGGTACCAGCCTGGCGGGTGGTAAAGGACGTATTGTTGGGACGCTGATCGGCGCATTGATTCTTGGTTTCCTCAATAATGGTTTGAATTTGTTAGGTGTATCCTCCTATTACCAGATGATCGTCAAAGCGGTGGTGATTTTGCTGGCGGTACTGGTAGACAACAAAAAGCAGTAACAACGATTACAGGACATCTTAAATATGAACATGAAAAAACTGGCTACCCTGGTTTCTGCTGTTGCGCTGAGCGCCACCGTGAGCGCGAATGCGATGGCGAAAGATACCATTGCGCTGGTGGTCTCCACCCTCAACAACCCGTTCTTTGTTTCTCTGAAGGATGGGGCGCAAAAAGAGGCGGATAAGCTGGGTTACAACCTGGTGATTCTGGACTCGCAGAACAATCCGGCGAAAGAGCTGGCTAACGTTCAGGACTTAACGGTTCGTGGAACTAAAATTCTGCTGATCAACCCGACTGACTCTGATGCCGTTGGTAATGCTGTGAAGATGGCTAACCAGGCAAAAATTCCGGTTATTACCCTTGACCGTGTTGCCTCCAAAGGCGAAGTGGTAAGCCACATCGCGTCTGATAACGTGTTGGGTGGCAAAATTGCGGGTGATTACATCGCGAAGAAAGCAGGTGAAGGCGCGAAAGTTATCGAACTGCAAGGGATTGCCGGAACTTCAGCGGCGCGTGAGCGTGGCGAAGGTTTCCAGCAGGCCGTTGCGGCACACAAATTTAACGTACTGGCCAGCCAGCCGGCAGACTTCGACCGCACCAAAGGTCTGAACGTCATGCAGAACCTGCTGACCGCGCATCCTGATGTGCAGGCCGTATTTGCCCAGAACGATGAAATGGCGCTGGGTGCGCTGCGCGCACTGCAAACCGCGGGTAAATCTGATGTGATGGTGGTTGGATTTGACGGCACTCCAGATGGCGAAAAAGCAGTAAATGATGGCAAACTGGCTGCGACCATTGCTCAGTTGCCGGATCAGATCGGCGCGAAAGGCGTTGAGACTGCAGATAAAGTCCTGAAAGGCGAGAAGGTTCAGGCTAAATATCCGGTTGACCTGAAGCTGGTCATCAAGCAGTAATACCGATTCAGGTCGCTCGCGGCCTGATGGAGACATAAATACGCCATCCCCGTATCTGATTTTGGGGATGAAAGCGTAAAAAGAAAAGCAGGGCACGCGCCACCCTAACCCGGTGGCGCACTTTGACTTGGAACACCAAATATGAAAACCGCAGGCAACCTCGTTGTTCTTGGCAGTATCAATGCCGATCACATCCTTAACCTTAACTCTTTCCCGACACCTGGTGAAACCGTAACTGGTAGCCATTATCAGGTCGCATTTGGCGGTAAAGGCGCGAATCAGGCTGTTGCTGCGGGTCGTAGTGGCGCGAATATCGCATTCATTGCCTGTACGGGCGATGATGATATTGGCGAAAGTGTGCGTAAACAGTTAGCCAAAGACAACATCGATATCGCGCCGATTAGCGTGATTTCGGGGGAATCGACCGGAGTGGCGTTGATTTTTGTGAATGGTGAAGGTGAGAACGTTATCGGCATTCATGCCGGAGCGAACGCAGCTCTTTCGCCAGCGTTGGTGGAAGCACAGCATGAGCGTATTGCTCAGGCGTCCGCCTTACTTATGCAGTTAGAATCGCCGATCGAAAGCGTACTGACTGCAGCAAAGATTGCACATCAAAATAAGACCATGGTCGCCCTGAACCCGGCACCGGCACGTGAACTTTCTGATGAACTGCTGGCGCTGGTGGATATTATTACCCCGAATGAAACCGAGGCTGAAAAGCTGACGGGGATCCGGGTCGAAAATGATGAAGACGCGGCCAAAGCGGCGCAGGCATTGCACGCTAAAGGTATCCATACTGTACTGATTACTTTAGGTAGTCGCGGTGTGTGGGCCAGTGTTAATGGCGAAGGACAGCGTGTGCCCGGTTTTAAAGTGGAAGCCGTTGATACTATTGCCGCTGGAGACACCTTTAATGGCGCGTTAATTACGGCGTTGCTGGAAGAGACTCCGCTGCCTGAAGCGATCCGTTTTGCGCATGCCGCTGCGGCGATTGCGGTTACCCGTAAAGGCGCACAGCCTTCCGTTCCGTGGCGCGAAGAAATAGAAGCGTTTTTAAGTCAACAGAGGTAACGCTTGGCTACAATGAAGGACGTCGCCCGCCTGGCGGGTGTTTCCACGTCGACGGTTTCTCACGTCATTAATAAAGATCGCTTTGTCAGTGAGTCCGTCACTGACAAAGTAGAAGCTGCAATTAAAGCGCTTAACTACGCGCCCTCCGCGCTGGCGCGTAGCCTCAAGTTAAACCAGACCCGCACGATTGGCATGTTAATCACTGCCAGTACCAATCCCTTCTATTCTGAACTAGTGCGCGGCGTTGAACGTAGCTGTTTTGAGCGCGGCTACAGCCTGGTGCTGTGCAATACCGAAGGCGATGAACAGCGCATGAACCGTAACCTGGAAACTCTGATGCAAAAACGTGTGGACGGCTTGTTGCTGCTCTGCACCGAAACACATCAGCCTTCCAGAGAGATAATGCAGCGTTATCCTTCTATACCGACCGTGATGATGGACTGGTCGCCTTTTGATGGTGAAAGCGATCTGATTCAGGATAACTCCTTGCTGGGCGGGGATTTAGCCACGCAACATCTTATCGAAAAAGGGTTTACGCGCATTGCCTGCATCACCGGGCCGCTGGATAAAACCCCGGCGCGTTTGCGTCTGGAAGGATATCGGGCAGCAATGAAGCGGGCGGGGTTGTCTGTCCCGGAAGGCTACGAGATTACCGGTGACTTTGAGTTCGGCGGCGGCTTTGAAGCTATGAAAACGTTGCTGTCGCATAAACAGCGACCGCAGGCTGTTTTTACCGGCAATGATGCAATGGCAGTTGGCGCGTATCAGGCTCTGTACCAGTCAGGATTGCGCATTCCGCAGGATATGGCTGTGGTGGGTTACGATGATATCGAGCTGGCGCGCTATATGACGCCGCCCCTGACGACCATCCACCAACCAAAAGATGAATTGGGCGAACTGGCCATCGATGTATTAATTCACCGGATGGCGCAGCCCGCATTACAGCAACAGCGTTTGCAGCTTACTCCTGTTCTGATGGAGCGGGGGTCGGTTTAGGTTTGTGCCGATCTTTGATCAGGTTACGTCCATCTTTGGCTTTTAGCAGCATGAACATCAGCGCGGATATTACCGTGATAGCGCCCATCGTCATAAAGGTATAGTGGAACTGTTCGACCGTATTGGTTCCTTCCATACCTTCATAGATACGCAGAACGGCGGCGCTGATGGCAACCCCTAAACTGATTGATAACTGCTGAGTAACGGCCAATACGCTGTTGCCGCTGCTGGCGTTTTCATCGGTCAGATCCGCCAGAGTGATGGTATTCATTGAAGTAAACTGGGTGGACATCGCCATACCTAAAATGAACAACGGCAGGATTAGCATCCAGATCGGCATGGCAGGAGATTGCAAAGCGAACTGCGCAATCATCAGGCCGATAAATACCGTAACACCCACCAATGTGGTCCTGTAGCCGAGTTTGCGCAGAACCTGCGTCACCATGGATTTTGCCAGAATTGAACCCAACGCTGTTGGCGCCATCATGCAGCCGGCTATCAGAGCCGGATATCCAAATCCTACCTGCAACATCAGCGGCATTAAGAAGGGCACGCAGCCTGTGCCCAGGCGAGTGGCGAGGTTTCCGGCGATCCCAACAGAAAAGGTCCGAGTCTTAAATATCGGAAGCGATATCAGCGGCGTTGGGTGGCGACGCGCATGGCGAATATAGGCGAGTAGTAACAACACACTGGCAAGAATAATACCGAGTGCGACCCAGGTCTCGACAAGCTTCTCACCGAACAATTCAACGCCGCTGGAAAACAACACCAGGCTCAAACCAAACAGAAAGAAACCGGTCATATCAAAACCGCGGCGTGGCGTGGTGAAGTTCGGCATATATTTGCGGGCATAGAAGATACCGGCAATGCCAATTGGAATATTAATCAGGAAGATCCAGTGCCAACTGGCCCATGTAACCAGTACACCGCCCAATACCGGACCTAAAATCGGCCCCACAAGTCCTGGCATGGTGACGAAGTTAAGCACGGGAAGCAGTTCGCTGCGGGGGTAAGCACGCAATAACGCCAGACGGGCAACGGGCATCATCATGGCGCCACCGATCCCCTGAATGACACGGAAAATCACCAGCTCGCTTAAGGAACTGGACAGCGCGCAGGCCAGCGATCCCAACGTAAACAGGCTAACGGCAATCATAAAGACGCGTCGGGTACCAAATCGGTCTGCCAGCCAACCACTTACCGGGATCAGCATCGCGACAGTCAGGGTATAGCTGATAATGGCCGACTGCATGGCGAGTGGAGAGCGGTTAAGACTATGTGCTATTGCGGGTAGGGCGGTATTGAGGATCGTGGCGTCTAGTGCCTGCATAAAAAAGGCCATGGCTGCTATCCACGGTAGCCCGGCCATACTGCGTGATTTCTTTTCTGACATATTATTTATCCGGTAGCACGTTCGGTGCTATCAGCAATGCCTGACAGGCAGCAAAGGCGCGATCGCCATCGTTATCATCTATTGCATCGACAATGGCCTGGTGCAAATCCAGTTTCACCACATCGTTATAGGTAATAGAGGTAAAGTAGGTCTGGTAAACCGAATGGAACAGAGATGAAAAGGATATAAGGAACGGATTCGCACTCATTTCATAGATGTGCTCATGCCAGGCGATATCAACCTCAATCCAGCGTTCGCGTCTGAAGTTTCTTTTCAGCTCGACCATCTCTTCCATCAGCGTGTTGAGGTGCGCTTTCTGTTCAGCCGTACCTATAGTCGCTGCCAGTAAGCACGCCTGAGGCTCCAGGCTGATACGCATCACCAGAAAATGTTTAATGACCTGCGGGAAATTATCTTCTGTCATCCACCAGGTGAGCAGCTCCTGGTCAAGGAAGTTCCAGTTTGCTTGCGGCATGACGCGTGTACCAATACGTGGGCGCGGTAATACCATACCTTTTGCCGTTAATGTTTTTACTGCCTCTCTTACCGCGGTGCGACTCACGCCAAACTGATCGCCTAGCTCTATTTCGCCAGGCAATATCGCACCCGGTGCGTATTCACCTTTTAATATTCGCTGAGCCAGCTTTTCGGCCAGAACGTAGGACAAGTTTTTCTGTGCGGCTAGCTGTTGGGCATTTAACGGCATGAATGTTCTTCCTTACTCTTTTTCTTATTCATTAGTATGCCACCTGGAAGTGTGATTGCGGCTGCAAAAACGGCAATTTGCTTATTTTATGGCATGTTAATGGTTGTTTTGGTGAAAAAACACGCACTCGGAGAGTTATTTTAAATTTCCCCTTGTCAGCCTGAAATAACTCCCTATAATGCGCCTCCACTGACACGGAACAACGGATTACAAGCCGCCGGGTCAGCGGAGTTCCACTGAGAACTCCGGCGAAGAAAGCGAAATTAAATGCTTGACTTCGTAGCGGGGTGGCGTAATATGCACACCCCGCGCCGCTGAGAAAAAGCGAAGCGGCACTGCTCTTTAACAATTTATCAGACAATCTGTGTGGGCACTCGAAGATACGGATTCTTAACGTCGCAAGACGAAAAATGAATACCAAGTCTCAACGAGTGAACACGTAATTCATTACGAAGTTTAATTCATTGAGCATCAAACTTTTAAATTGAAGAGTTTGATCATGGCTCAGATTGAACGCTGGCGGCAGGCCTAACACATGCAAGTCGAACGGTAGCACAGAGGAGCTTGCTCCTTGGGTGACGAGTGGCGGACGGGTGAGTAATGTCTGGGAAACTGCCCGATGGAGGGGGATAACTACTGGAAACGGTAGCTAATACCGCATAACGTCGCAAGACCAAAGAGGGGGACCTTCGGGCCTCTTGCCATCGGATGTGCCCAGATGGGATTAGCTAGTAGGTGGGGTAACGGCTCACCTAGGCGACGATCCCTAGCTGGTCTGAGAGGATGACCAGCCACACTGGAACTGAGACACGGTCCAGACTCCTACGGGAGGCAGCAGTGGGGAATATTGCACAATGGGCGCAAGCCTGATGCAGCCATGCCGCGTGTATGAAGAAGGCCTTCGGGTTGTAAAGTACTTTCAGCGAGGAGGAAGGCGTTGTGGTTAATAACCGCAGCGATTGACGTTACTCGCAGAAGAAGCACCGGCTAACTCCGTGCCAGCAGCCGCGGTAATACGGAGGGTGCAAGCGTTAATCGGAATTACTGGGCGTAAAGCGCACGCAGGCGGTCTGTCAAGTCGGATGTGAAATCCCCGGGCTCAACCTGGGAACTGCATCCGAAACTGGCAGGCTAGAGTCTTGTAGAGGGGGGTAGAATTCCAGGTGTAGCGGTGAAATGCGTAGAGATCTGGAGGAATACCGGTGGCGAAGGCGGCCCCCTGGACAAAGACTGACGCTCAGGTGCGAAAGCGTGGGGAGCAAACAGGATTAGATACCCTGGTAGTCCACGCCGTAAACGATGTCGACTTGGAGGTTGTGCCCTTGAGGCGTGGCTTCCGGAGCTAACGCGTTAAGTCGACCGCCTGGGGAGTACGGCCGCAAGGTTAAAACTCAAATGAATTGACGGGGGCCCGCACAAGCGGTGGAGCATGTGGTTTAATTCGATGCAACGCGAAGAACCTTACCTACTCTTGACATCCAGAGAACTTAGCAGAGATGCTTCGGTGCCTTCGGGAACTCTGAGACAGGTGCTGCATGGCTGTCGTCAGCTCGTGTTGTGAAATGTTGGGTTAAGTCCCGCAACGAGCGCAACCCTTATCCTTTGTTGCCAGCGGTTCGGCCGGGAACTCAAAGGAGACTGCCAGTGATAAACTGGAGGAAGGTGGGGATGACGTCAAGTCATCATGGCCCTTACGAGTAGGGCTACACACGTGCTACAATGGCATATACAAAGAGAAGCGACCTCGCGAGAGCAAGCGGACCTCATAAAGTATGTCGTAGTCCGGATTGGAGTCTGCAACTCGACTCCATGAAGTCGGAATCGCTAGTAATCGTGGATCAGAATGCCACGGTGAATACGTTCCCGGGCCTTGTACACACCGCCCGTCACACCATGGGAGTGGGTTGCAAAAGAAGTAGGTAGCTTAACCTTCGGGAGGGCGCTTACCACTTTGTGATTCATGACTGGGGTGAAGTCGTAACAAGGTAACCGTAGGGGAACCTGCGGTTGGATCACCTCCTTACCTTAAAGAACC
>NZ_JAOWGS010000007.1:0-815 GCF_030333035.1 Citrobacter sp. Cpo015
GTATTACAGGAAAAAGGAAAGGGAGGACCGGCTTAATGGCAATGTCACCAAAGCTGAAGAATAAACTGAGCGCAGCGGTCATTGGTTTGATTCTTGCCGGGGCATCCGCGCCCGTTATTCTCGATCAGTTTCTGGATGAGAAAGAGGGTAACAGCCTGACAGCATATCGCGACGGCGGCGGAATCTGGACTATTTGCCGTGGTGCCACGATGGTTGATGGTAAGCCAGTAGTGCAGGGCATGAAGCTGTCTGCTGAGAAATGCGCCCGGGTGAACGCCATAGAACGCGACAAGGCGCTGGCGTGGGTTGAACGAAATATCAAGGTACCACTGACCGAACCGCAGAAAGCCGGGATCGCGTCTTTCTGCCCATATAACATCGGCCCCGGAAAATGTTTCCCGTCCACGTTCTATAAGCGGATCAATACGGGCGACCGTAAAGGAGCCTGTGAAGCTATTCGCTGGTGGATTAAAGACGGTGGCCGCGATTGTCGTCTGACCAAAGGCCAGAAAAATGGCTGCTATGGGCAGGTAGAAAGGCGAGACCAGGAAAGCGCTCTGGCTTGCTGGGGGATAAACCAGTGAATCCAGCTACGATCCTTGCCGCGATAAAGACTTGGTGGAAACCTGCTGCAGTTCTCTTGCTGGTGGTCTGTTCGTTTATAGCTGGTGATGTCTGGAGCGATCGGGGTTGGGAAAAAAAGTGGGCGGAACGTGATAGCGCGGAATCCTCGCAAACAGCGAACGCGCAGACCGCCGCCCGCATGATTGAGCAAGGGCGCATAATTGCCCGTGATGAGGCTGTAAAAGATGCAC
>NZ_JAOWGS010000008.1:0-234 GCF_030333035.1 Citrobacter sp. Cpo015
GTTGTGATGTGCCTGATGCGCTGCGCTTATCAGGCCTACAAAATACGTTCAGCCCGGCCCCTGCAGGCCGGATAAGGCGGTACGCCGCATCCGGCGGTTTTCACCCCGCACAGACGCAAAAAAGCCCATCCGGCAGGATGGGCTTCTTCACTTTAATTAATGCCTGGCAGTTTATGGCGGGCGTCCTGCCCGCCACCCTCCGGGCCGTTGCTGCGCAACGTTCAAATCCGCTCC
>NZ_JAOWGS010000001.1:0-203 GCF_030333035.1 Citrobacter sp. Cpo015
AATTTGGAGCGGGAAACGAGACTCGAACTCGCGACCCCGACCTTGGCAAGGTCGTGCTCTACCAACTGAGCTATTCCCGCTTAATCTTCGTCTTTCGAACCACTACTGCGTTGGCTGCCTTCACTCGCCTGAGTCACTTACTTCAGTAAGCTCCTAAGGACTCATTCAGTTGCCGCCTTGTCGCAATTCGAAATCCTGCGATT
>NZ_JAOWGS010000009.1:0-281 GCF_030333035.1 Citrobacter sp. Cpo015
CTCAGAAGTGAAACGCCGTAGCGCCGATGGTAGTGTGGGGTCTCCCCATGCGAGAGTAGGGAACTGCCAGGCATCAAATTTAGTGTGCTGATATGGCTCAGTTGGTAGAGCGCACCCTTGGTAAGGGTGAGGTCCCCAGTTCGACTCTGGGTATCAGCACCAGTTTTTCGGTTAAAGTTCGGCACTTAGAAAAGAATTTGTCTGGCGGCTGTAGCGCGGTGGTCCCACCTGACCCCATGCCGAACTCAGAAGTGAAACGCCGTAGCGCCGATGGTAGTGTG
>NZ_JAOWGS010000010.1:0-205 GCF_030333035.1 Citrobacter sp. Cpo015
GCCTGGAAAGTGTGTATACGGCAACGTATCGGGGGTTCGAATCCCCCCCTCACCGCCATATTTTAAGAAGAGCTCGTACGCAAGTACGGGCTTTTTTTTCACATATTGCACATCTGCGGGGGGAAGAGAAACCCCGACCGGGGTTCGACTGCTGGCGCAGCCAGCTGGACAGACCGCGAACGGAGTGAGTGGGCTGCCCGAAGGG
>NZ_JAOWGS010000011.1:0-294 GCF_030333035.1 Citrobacter sp. Cpo015
GTCCGCGGCCAGGGTGCCTGCCGCCAGATTGGTGATCTTGCTGGCGCTTCCCGAGTGGTTAGCGCTGAATGCACCAGAGTTAGCATCCCACAGCAGGGCATCATCGGCGAGCGTGGTAACAGAATCGCTCAGGTTATTGATATTGGTGGTGTTGGTGGCGATATCGGTTGTGTTCTGGTTAATGCTGTCGGTATTGGTAGTGATATCAGCAGTGTTCTGATCCACTTTCTCATTTGTATCAAACAACTGGGAGCCGTTAACGGCATCGGTGCTGTCCGCGGCCAGGGTGCCTGC